>NZ_CP177314.1:0-2090448 GCF_051122535.1 Pediococcus sp. M21F004 | reverse complement strand
AAGTCACTGTTGGAAGCGTTAAACGCCTCAACGCAACTATTTAACTTTATCATTTCAAATTCTAAAAGTCAACAATCATTTTCAAATACCTTTAACAATTATCTGCTTTCGTTTGAAGCAACATTTAATATAGTACCAAGAATACTTTACTCGGTCAAGGATTTATTTGAAGTTTTCCTTTCGGCTTGCTTAATTCCTAACTACGTATAGAATTTTTATTCATGTGTAGCCTGAATCTTCCAACTCTTTAACTCATCAGCAACACTTTGAAATCCGATGTTATTCTCATTATTGGTCCAATAAAATTTATGATAAACATGAACAGACTCTGGAATTGGATGTCTATGAACATTTACTTTCTGTTTCAGTGCTCGAATCGATAAACTAACGTGGGCATTAGTTGGATCAATATCAACAACCAGACAAGATAGATTCTGACCTATCCTATACAAATCGTTTAAGTCTTTGACAAATTCTTCACTACATTCAGATATATGAACCAGTCCTTTAAAATTCAATTCTTGATTTTCTAAGAAAATTCCATATGTCTTAATACCAGTAATTGTGCCTTGAATAACATCCCCATTCTTTAACATTTTAAACATCTCCTCGTATTATATAATTTGAAACTTTGTTATTTACTCGTATTATATAATTTGAAACTTTGTTATTTACTATTCCCTACTTAGATGTTGCGTGATATTCTCTAATTGTTCATTGGATTTAGGTCCAACTGGTATAGGCTTTCATCTCCTGTAGATTATCTACGTTATAAGCGCGCCGCCCAGACAATTCGAAACACCGCAAACCACAAGCTGTAGCGATTAATTTGATTCGTGTTCACTCGCGTGACACGCAGCTGAATCTTTTAATCTAGTCTTCTTATATTGCGAGGATGCCCGTTAGAGTTGGAATTAGGGAACATCACGCAGCACCTAAGCTTATCCAATTAATTCAAAGTGAAAGGAGGTCCTATCCTATGAATTTATATTTAGGTATTGATGTTGGTAAAAATAAATTAGACTTTTGTGCTTTAGATTCTGATCAACATTGCCGTTTTCAAGATGAAACTACTAATGATCTTAATGGTGCCGTTAAAATTAAACAGGTAATCTTAACTGAGACTAAAACCCACCATTATGAAAAGATAACTGTTGGTATGGAAGCCACCTCGGTCTATAATTTTCATCCGATGACTTTTTTCGCCGAAGATAGCGAGTTACAAGCCTTAGGCTTATCGGTTATCACCATTAACCCCTATACGTCACATCATTTTAGCCAGTTATTTGATGATGGTAAGACGGATGCGATTGATGCCAAACAATTAGCTGATTTGTTACGGATCAAACCACTGGGAACTTCAGTTGCTCGCCAAGAAAACTATGTGGCTTTGCAACGTCTAACACGGGAACGTTATCACTTGGTTAAACAAATGACTGATTCTAAAAATCATTTTTTGAATAATCTTTATTATCGTTGTAATACGTTAGAACGGGAGCTGCCAACATCCGTTTTTGGTTCAACTATGATGACCCTAATTACTGATGAAGAGTTAACCTTGGACGAGGCAGCGGCGCTACCTCTTGATGAATTAGTCACCCATCTTCAACAGTTAGCTCACGGTAAGTTTGGTGATGCCGAAGCCGTTGCTAAAGCTATTAAGAAAGCAACCCGTTCTTCTTATCGCCTATCAAAAGTCGTAACAGATTCTGTTGATGAAATTTTGGCGGTCTATGCGAATGAAATTCGGATGTTAAAAAAACAAATCCAAGTTTTGGATAAAACAATTACACAGATATCTACTCAAATCACAGATATCAATTGTTTAACTAGTGTTCCCGGTATTGGCCCAGTTTATGCGGCTGGTATTGTGGCAGAAATTGGTCAAATTGAACGTTTTCCCGATGAAAGTCATATTGCCAAGTATGCTGGCCTGGCTTGGTTACCACATGAATCAGGCACAAGCGTTCGTCAAGCTACACCACGAACTCGTAAGGGTAATCAATATCTTCGTTATTATCTAGTTGAAGCTGCCAACTCGATAAGACGTTATGATGTTACTTACCAACGCTATTACCACAAAAAATATGAAGAGGTACCCAAGTATCGTCATCGTCGAGCTATTGTCTTGACGGCACGAAAGCTTGTAAGATTGGTGGAAGTCTTGCTTAGAAACCATCAATTTTATATACCACCCAAAGTGGTATAGCTTTCGAGTTTACGATACTGAGTCCCTTCTTAACCCGCTAAATTAACTGTTTTAGTGGGCTGGGGAAGCTATACTCTCAAGAACTGATTAATAATAAAAACAAAGCTTTTTACATACTTGACTTATTACCACAAGGCTTATAATTTCTTATTCCTTATTTTAGCCAATGTCGAAGTATGATACAATACTCCTGTTTCAAAATAACAGTTGGCTTACTGAACACGGAGGAATATTGTGTCATTTCTTATTGATTTTATTTTACATATTGATACGCATTTAGTTTCTATTGTAAGTGCATTTGGTGATTGGACCTATCTCATCTTGTTTGCGATTATTTTCATTGAAACTGGGGCAGTGATTTTACCTTTTCTACCCGGCGATTCACTATTGTTTGCTGCTGCTGCTCTTTCAGCTAATCCCATGTATGGTCTAAATATTTGGATTTTTGTTTTTTTACTTTTCTTGGCAGCCGTACTTGGCGATTCTACTAATTTTTTCATTGGCCGCTGGGTTGGTAATACACTGACTGAACATCATTTGTTCGGTAAGTTTATCAATGAACAAAAACTCGAAGAATCACGTAATTTTCTCAATCATTATGGTAGCATTTCAATAACATTTGCTCGTTATATGCCAATCATCCGGACCTTCGCCCCATTCGTGGCGGGAGGCAGTCAGTTCAAGTATCGTAAATTTATTGTTTTTAATATGCTTGGTGCTTCGACCTGGGTTGCCTTGTGTTGTGGCGCCGGTTACTTCTTCGGAAATTTTCCGATTGTCAAACAGCATTTCTCAGCTATCGTAATTGGAATTATCCTCATTTCGTTAATTCCTATCCTCATTTCATTTTTAAAAGCACGTAAAAGTGCATAAAAAAATAAGCCTTTATATTCACAACCGAATATAAGGCTTATTTTTTGGCTCTATACTTTTTCCTGTTGATGAACTACCAATGTGGTAATCTATTAACAGGATTTTTTTGAAAAAAAAAGAGGCCCACAGGTCCCCACACACAAAAAAATCCACCCACTACAGCATCATCAAAGGATGTGAGAAACCATGAACCCTATAGATAATAATATAAAATTTTCACTCAGTATTAAAGACCCAAATGTTATTTTTTTCAGTTATAAGCATCAATTCATAAAATCAAAACCTGCTAAAGTCTATGTTGCCAATGTAAAAGCCACTTATACAAGGTGTCCTCAATGTGGTTTTGAAAACTTTAGTCATAACGGACACTATGTGTCACGCGTTTCATATCCGTCGGCCAACGCTAGTGAGCCCGTCTATCTTGAACTTCATAAAGAACGATTAATCTGTAAAAATTGTGGAAACTCGGTAATGGCAACAACAGACCTCGTCAATAAGTATTGTAATATTTCCAAAGCTACCAGACAAAAAATATTCATGCATCTTCAGGATGATCGTACTCAGACTAGTATTGCTTTAGACAATAGTGTTTCTCCCAGTACCGTTTGTCGCTATTTAGACAACTATGATGATCTATTTCGGAGAAATTATCATTCTTTACCTGAGCACTTATCTATGGATGAATTTCGTGGTGTTGGCGGCGATTTCCACTTTCTTTGTATTAACGGTGATGGTGATCATGAAATTCAACAGATCCTACCGGATCGCTTTAAACAAACTATTATTGATTACTTTAATAAGTTTGACAGCACCGCTAGAAAGCAAGTAAAGACAGTTTCTCTGGACCTTAATAGTTACTATCAAGATATCGCCAGATTGGTATTTCCAAATGCCAAAATAATTGTCGATCGTTTTCATATTGTTGCGATGATGACTAGATCTTTTAACCAAAGTCGCGTTCAAATTATGAAAGAATACAAGAAACAATCCAAGGAATATCGGATGCTTAAATTCTCCTGGAAACTTTATTTAAAACACTTCGATGAGCTTGAGATTAAAAAAACATTTTTCGATCGACACCTTAGGAAACAAGTAACTCAACTCGAAAGAGTTCAGTTAGGTCTAGATGTTGATGAAAGACTGTTAAATACTTATAACGCCATGCAAGGCATTATGATATGTCTTAAAAATCACGACAAAGATGGTCTTGTTCAATATTTATATAACAACGATAAGCTTAGCTCGCAAATGAAAGATGTTTTAACCACATTTAAAAAGAATCTTGAAATAGTCCTCAATGCCAGTGAATCAAAGTATTCTAATGGTCCAATTGAAGGGATCAATAGAATGATTAAGCAAATTCAAAGAACTGCCTTCGGTTTCCGAAATTATCACCACTTAGTTTCAAGAGTTAAATTACAACAAATGAGAACCAAACCAAACAAAAAGACACTGTTAGAAGTTGCATAACTTCTAACAGTGTCCCAAATTCATCTATCAACAGGATTTGACAAAGAGCCTATTTTTTTATCTGCTTTCTTCCAATCCAAATAAAAATTAGATAAAAACATTCAATAAAAATAAATACTAGTACAAAACACTGTAAAAAGAATTCCTCAGGTAGTGCATTTATAATCGGATCTTTTTGGGGGTCAAACATCCAGTCATCATTTCTAAATAACAATTCATGAAAAACTATAAAAAACTGATTAAACGATATACTCATCATAACTGCCACTAATATAGGAACCACAGCGGCAATCTGTAGTGGTCGAATAACTTGCCAAAGAGATTTTGTTTTAATTAATTCACGGATAAAAAAGAAAAAGATTACTCCTGAAATTACTAAAACAACTTCATTAAGCATAAACAAATTTTTTACGTCTGCAAAGTGTTGCAGTCCTGCACTAGAGCTTGGAAAATCAGTCATTTTTAAATGTTTTATCCATGGAAAACTTAAGTAATAGATTAACTGATGGTAATTATGCATTAACTGTATTTTCGACATATTGACTGTTGCCAACACGTGATACCACTTCAAAGTCCAACTATAAAGAAATGTACAGTTAATAACTAAAAAAATTGACAAAGTGATTCCAAATAAATGAAAAGCACACCACTGCCCAAGCCTACGCCATTTCATACTATTACTTCCATTCATCAAACGACTGAATTTCATGAGTCGGTTGAACTTCTTGCTTCTTTACAAATTCACGGGTTGAAACGCCGGTATACACAAGTAACGTGTCAATACCAAAATTAATTCCAGCCGAAATATCAGTCATGTAATTATCCCCAACCATAACCACATCTTCCTTGGCTAAACCAATTTGTCTAACTGCCTTTTGCATGATGATCGTCTCTGGTTTACCAACATACGTGGCTCTTTGTTGGGTAGCTCGTTCTACCATTCCAATTAAAGAACCCGCTCCTGGAACTAATCCTCGCTCATTAGGCAAATTTGTATCTGCATTTGTTCCAATGAATGTCGCACCTCGTTTTATAGCCAAAGTTGCTAATTCAAATTTATGATAAGTAACATCATAGTCCAATCCAACAACCACCCAGTCTGGATGAACCTCATCAAATGTAAATTTTTTGTTCAAAAGTGCTTGCTTTAACCCTAGTTCACCAATGACATAAACTTTACGCTTGTCGCCAGCTATCCCGTCTAAATAATCAGCGGTTGCCAGTCCAGCTGTATAGACTTCATCGGCCGTGACATTAATATTATGATTATCCCGCAGGTTTTTGGCTACATCTTCTGGTAACTTGGTTGTATTGTTCGTCACAAACAAAAAATCAGTATGTGTATCTTGTAATCGTTTGACAAATCTAGCTGCTGCCGGAATTTGGTCACGACCACGATAAATTGTTCCATCTAAATCAATTAAATATCCTTTATAATCTGAAATCATTTTTTCTTCCTCGTTTAGTCTCTCTTATTGTGAATGAACGTTTGCCTCTTTTATGAACTTCTGTAATTTTATTTTGTCTATGATTAACTGGCTTAGCTTTTTGTTCAGTTATTTTTTCTTCAACAAAAGGTTTCTGTTTGAACTTACGTACCCGCTTATTTGGACGCTTATTTTTACTAGCATTCTTATTGGTTGGCTTTTTGGTTGTTTCCTTTGTCCTCAAACTACGCTGCTTGGCTGGTTTATTTACACTTAAATTTCTTAAAATAAAATAAGCACAACCAAAATTGCAAAATTCCAATAAATAGTCTTGAATAGCACTTTGCTTTTCAGTGTCCTTGGCATTCCGATCGTCGTTGCTATAAAAGCCACGAAGCCGAAGCTGTTCATAACCAATATCACCAACAATATAGTCATACTTGCTTAAAACCGGGCTAAAGCGTTCAGCCAACTGTTCACGATCAAAAGCGCTTCGCTCATCACTAACGAGTTGATACTGGTGACCATTTATCAAAATATTGGCATCGTCTAAAAGATCAACGGTATTAATTACAGGCCGTCTATTTGTTTTTTCGTCACTATCGTCCTTACTCTGAGCATTAGTCATGCGTCTGCCTCCTTTTTCTTTATATTAGCTTATATTTTGTTTCTAACCACGTTTGCCAAAATCCTCAAACTTTCCTTGAACCATTTGCTCAATATCCGTTTCCGAGAATGGTGTTCCAAAGGGAATTTTGTAATTCAAATAATCTTTTTCCGGAGTATCAATACCCACATTTATGTCTTCCTTGATATTTACACTATAATGATGAATATGGCCATGTAAATTAATGATTTGTTTGACAATCCCCATCATCATTGGATAGTGTGTCATATAATATTGCCGATGATTAAACTTAATTAACACTCCCACATCATGAAACTCAAATTTGGGCTTCCCATCTACCATAAAGTTATGACTAGCCAAATATTTGAAAAAAGCACGACTATCATGATTTCCCTTAATTAAAACAAGATGACCATTTAAAGACTTCAATACACTAAAAACTGCTTCGTTTGAAAGTCCTGCTGGATGGGTAAAATAAAGCGCAATATCACCCAAATGATACACCGTATCTGTCGACTTCACTTTGGCATTCCAATTTTTAATAATTCTTTGATTCATAGTTTCAACATCTGGAAATGGGCGCGGGGCAAAATCATTATCACCCAACAAATCCTTATGAAAAAAATGTGTATCAGCTGTAAAAAAATTCAAAACAATCCCTCATTTTCAATGTGTTCCATTCCAGTATATAACACTCGGCTAAAAACTGGTTAATTTTTCTTTATTATGCTTAATTTACAATAAAAAACGAGAAAAATTTACTTTCTCCCGTTTTATTGATCCCTTTTAATTGTATGTTTCTTCTTTTTCCTCATAATGTAAATACAGTTCAGAACCGCAAACCAAAGTAACGAACCAATCAATGCGATCAGTGTATCAACCTTTAATATCAACACAAAACCAACAAAGGTTAAAAAAATCAATACAATATAATCACTATATGGATACCAAGGCATCTTAAACTTCACATCAGTATGCGTTGTATTTTTTAATTGCTTACGGTACTTCAGGTGTGCTAGCACAATTGCGCCCCAAATAAATAGAAAACAAGTTGTAGCAACACTAGATATAAATGTAAAGACTTTTCCAGGAACAAAAATATTTAAAATAACTGCTAAAGCGATTACTAGCGCCGAAACCAATATAGCATTAGCCGGTACTTGAGTATGCGATAACCGACCTAATTTCTTACCTACTTTTGACTTACTCCCGTAACTTAACGAAAATAACATTCTTCCTGTCGTAAATAACGCACTATTACAAGCAGATGCTGCTGCAGTTAATACTACAAAATTTATAATTGCCGCTGTCCCTTTAATGCCAATGTTTTGAAAAACTTGGACAAAGGGACTAGAGGTTGGTGAGATATATTTCCATGGAAATATGGCCATCAAGAAAAATAAGGCTCCCACATAAAACAATCCAATTCGCATTGGAATATCATTTATTGCCTCAGGAATTACCTTGCGAGGATCTTGTGTTTCTGCCGCTGTCATGCCAACCATTTCAACACCAACAAAAGCAAAAACTACCATTTGAAATGACAAAATAAACCCTTTAATCCCTTTAGGAAAGAAGCCACCAAAGGCCACTAAATTTGAAAGTGAAGCATGTCCGACAGAAGTTTTGTAATGTATAAAGACTAGTACGATTCCAGTTATTATGAGCATTAAAATTGCAGCAATTTTAATGATGGAAAACCAAAACTCCGTCTCACCAAAAAGTTCTACAGTAATTAGATTCATGACTAATAAAACTAACAAAATCACAAATCCTGGAATCCACTGTGGTAAGTTTGGAAACCAAAAATGCATGTATAATCCAGCAGCAGTGATCTCAGCCATTGCAATCGTGACCCAACAGACCCAATAAGTCCAACCTGTCACGAATCCCACTTGTTTGCCTAAATATTTTGTAACAAAATCCACAAAAGAAGTTGAATACAAATCGGAAAGAAGCAGCTCTCCCAATGCTCTCATTAACCAGAAACAAACTATTCCGGTAATCGCATAAGCCAACAAAATTGATGGCCCAGCTAAGTGAATGGATTGCCCAGCCCCCAAGAAAAGTCCTGTCCCAATTGTCCCACCAATTGCAATTAGCTGAACATGTCGGCTTTTTAAACCCCTTGATAAATTTTGATCTTCATTTTCACTCATAGTGCCTCCATAAATCCCATTATATGCATATAATTGCCATATACTTTTAATTAATCATACCGGAATTATCGAATTAAGTAAAACCTAGATCAAAAATTTTGACGATGCCATTGTTTAATTTCAGCTAAAAACTTTTTCATTTCTTTTTGTTTTTTAAACGATGGAAAATCTCCTAACAAAACCTGTGGGACCTGTTTGGCCTGTTCCCCATAATTTTGCATTATAAGAATTGATTTCTGCAAACTCGCATTAGTAAATAGGTCCTTTGGTAAGTTCAAAAAGCCTTGTAAATAAACTTTATTCTTAAAGAATTTCAATAGATTAGCCGCTTGCTCTGTTTGAAACAGGTTACTTGGTACCAGGAAGATTCCAAAGCCTCCTGGGACAACATGATTCATTGCTTGTTCAATTAACAAATGATGTACATAAGAGTGTCCTTCAGTACTGTGGGTTTCATAATTTTTCACACGATGATCAATTGGATAGTATCCAACCGGTAAATCAGAAACTGCCACATCTGCAGCATTAAATACCAATTGGTCTAAGGCATCTTGATGATATAAATCAATATCAAGTCCCTGCAGTCTAGAATTAATATCTGCCATGGCTAACATTGAATCATCATTATCAACACCGATCCCAGTTATTTTAGTATCTGCATGATTACGATAAATATCATTTATGATTGTCGTAAGTAAATTTGCCGTTCCAACTGCAGGATCAAACACCGTCAGTACATCACTAGTCTGCAATAATTCTTGCAATAAATAAGCAAATAGCATCCCTATTGTATCTGGTGTCATCTGATGATTTGCTTGAATATGATCTTGTTGTGATGCTTTCAAAATTGCTAATTGAATAGCTTGCCGGATAACTTCTGGATCAAGCTGTTTAATGTTGGCCTCGCTATAAAAATGCTCTAAATTATTTTTTTCTATTGTACTAGGTTTCCCATTCTCAGTCCGAACCTCACCAGAAATCAAATTATCTCCCGTTTCAATTAAGGCATCCAAATAAGACGTATCGAGTTCTCGCATCAGAGTTTCTGTGCTTTCGTCAATTATATTAAATAGTTGTTCAATTTCACCATTATTCGTAATCTTTCACCTCGTCATTAACTTAAACTACTCAAATAGTTTAACACGAAAACAACTACTTTGGCATTTATAGCGGTTGCACTCCTAACGAAAAACAAAAACGATCCTGATTTTTTAATATAACCACAATTTGCTTACCATCTACCTTTGCAATCCCCATGTTCGATACGATGCTTTGTTTCGTTTTATCAGTTTTTCTTTTTAAAATCAAAATATTACACAACGTGCGCCCTTCATTCGCAGCTATTATTTTTGATTGAGTTGCAATATTTGCCTGTCGATTTTTCTCGATTTGAAAAACCATGCCGCTATAGATGGTTAATAAAATAATCGCACTCAACAAAACATAACCAGACTTATTTTTTTGGAATATATACATTCTCTTTTTTTATTTCTCCGTTTTTAAATTTTATTTGAAGTTTCAAAAAAGGTTCTTGATAATCAAAATTAACTATTTCCACATGAACGATTAACGGAACGTACCCTGGCGAAAATCGTAATTCATCTTGGTATTTTTCTAATTTATAAACTTTATTTTCGGTAACACTATCTAAATAAACATAGTTGTTTTTACTACTTTTGTATTTAAAACCGTGCTTTGCCGATTCCAATTCACTTACCAATAATTGCCAATTTGCTGAATTACTTTGTTGTGAAATTGAGACATTCATCAACCTACTACCAAACGATATAAGCTGATAAATCATTCCCAACACGACCAATGAAGCCAGTACTTCAATTAGCGTAAATCCTGCTTTTTTATTCAAAATTTATTTTCCTTACGACAATATTTTCAGAATTTCTGAGAATAAATAAATTTGGTTTTTGTTCAATTACACTATGACCAACTTGAATCTTTTTAGACTCATTCTTTTTAAACAGTCGACTCCCTTCTAACATTTGGCGACTTATCTCAACTTGTTTTTCCAGTTGCTTTTCTATTTGTTTTTCCCTTTGAACACAATTGTGTAAAAGTACCAAAGAAATACTGATCAATCCCAACGCAACAAGTGCCTCACTAAAAATAAAACCATTTTTATTCCTTTTTAACATGGTAAACGCCCCATCCCAATTGAACAGTCATTCGATACGTACATTTATCAAGGTCAGAACTGAAAGCAATAGTTTGCGGTTTAACATAGCCATCACTGCCAATTTTTACCTCACGATTACTGAATAATGAAAGAGTTACTGGTAATTTAACCTCACAACTTTTTTTATCAAATGTTTTCAAAGGCCTGAAACTAACTTTGTTTCTACTTTTATCAAAAGAAATATAAGTAACCACACCTTCTAAATTGGCGAACTGTTCATACTTTTTCCATTCTCTATCAAATGTCACCCAAAATTCTTTTTCTTGTTGTTTAGCAAGTACCCTTTTAAAACTCACGGTTCCGGCCGATAGTAGTAAAGAAACTACTGTTAAAACAACTAACGATTCAATTAGAGTGAAGCCTCTCTTTACTTTGCTCATAGTTAGAACTAATTAACTGCTTTATTGTCTTTAATCGTAATATTGTTTTCTTTTGCCTGATCTACTTGTTTATCGGTTAAATAACCCTTTTCTTCTAATTCTTCAAGCGAAGCCGGTAATTTTTGATGTTCATTTTCATATAGATCAACCTGGGTTTGAACCACTTCAACCATGGCATTTCCATGAATCTTTTTTGCATTATTTCGTTGTTGGGCAATGTTTGGCAGCACAATTAAAATTAAAAGCGAAATAATAAATAGGACCACAGTCATTTCAATCAAAGTAAAGCCTTTTTTAAAACGTTGTTCTTTTTTCATTTATAAACACCCTCCATTGAGTGATACATTGGCAGTAACATACTTAAATACATTAAAACAATTACCAGGCCAATCAGCAAAAACATAAGTGGTTGAATCAATCCAATTAACCTTTCAATCTGTTTTGTCAGCTTTTGATACTTAATTTTAGAAAACATCACTAATTCTTGTCCTAGACCCTCCGCCGTATTTCCTTTATTCATTAAAACATTGAGTTCCTCAGGGATAAACGGATAACGTTTAACAAAGGATGAAGTTTTTCTTCCTTCTGATAACTGTTTTTCAAGGGCCGTCCCAATTTGATAAAGTAATGATGTCGAAGAAAAATTTGCTAACATCGCACAGATACTTTTAATTCCTAGACCACTTTTTAGCAACATGGCCAAGTTCAAAGACAAATAGTAATGACAATAAGTTCGATACACATTACCAACGATCGGAATACGACAAATAACCTCAACTCGTTTCACAATTGGTTTCTTTAAAAATCTTTTTATATAAATATAAAGACACCCAATTAAAGTAACCAAAGCTATAAAAATAAGGACATTGGAAAACTTGATTTTGTGCACTTGCGTCGCAGAATTCCATAAACTAAGCTCCGGGAAAATATAGATTTTCATCCCTACTAGTAATGCTCCCAAAAACGTAAGTAATAAAAACGGATATTCAAGCAACTGAAGCAACTTAGTTTGTTGTTTTTGTTTCGCAGTTAGATAAGTTCCCAGCGCTTGTAAGCTCACCGACAAATCACCATGTTTCTCCGAAATTAAAACTTGGTAGTAGATATTCTCGTTCAAGAACGGCTTAATCGCCATTGAAAAAGGATCTCCATGTTCTAAAGTGGCTATTATTTGGTCAATTTGTTTTGCTTTGCGTGGAATTATAACTTTTATAAAATTTAGTGCTTCACCTAAACTAAAACCAACTCTCAACAAATCAGCTAGCAACATAAAAAACTTAGCTTGAGTTTTAATCGAAAATTTACCCTTCTTGATATTCCAATAGTGTTTCCTCTGAAATATTATGCTCTTGATATTCTTTTTCAAGACAATCTCCCCATGTTGACGTCATTTTTTGATTAGGCTCTCCAGAAAAAGCTTCTTTTAGTTCTTCACCCTCCATAATGTCGAAAAGGGCCGCAACTTCTCCTTTCCGAACAGGGATCAGTCGTTGATATGCAATTCCGCTCAAAGCCTGCTGTAACATATCGGCATCCACGTTTAGTTGCTGCAATCGTCTAATAACCCCAAATGCATTTTGTGCATGAACTGTACTTAAAACTAAATGACCGCTTAACGCTGCCTTTACCGCTACATTTGCAGTATGCTCATCTCGAATTTCACCAATGATAAAAATATCTGGTCGATGCCTCAAACCAACTTTCAAAAGCTGCTCATATGTCATTTCCGCACGATTATTAACTTGAAGCTGTAAAAATTTTTCTTCCAGAATTTCAACCGGATCTTCAATAGTCATAACTACTTTTTCTTGGGCCAAGTAACGCGCCAATTGGTAAATTGAAGTTGTTTTTCCAGAACCCATTGGACCCGAAAACAAAAGCAATCCTTTCTTATTGGATAATTCAACCAGTTTTTCCCACTGAAAGGGCTCTAGGTGCTGAATATGGGCACCTTCAACAGGATAGATGAATCGGATGACCATCGACTCGCGATTTAAAAAATCGCCAACTGACGAGAGTCGCAGATGAACCACAGAATCTTTTTGATGCCAATAATATGCCCCTGTTTGGGGTCTCCTTTTTTCGCTCAAAGCCATATCTGCTTGAAACTTAAAAAATGCAATTAATTGTTCTCCTGTTTGCTGTGAAACCTCTTGAATAATGTGACATTGATTTAAATGTTTATACATAATCTGGTATTCATCCAACCTAGGTAACATGTACAAATCAGTTGCTCGTTTTTCAATACAAGTTGTCATAAATTTCTGAACGTAGTCCTCTAGTTTCATAACTATCTCCCCCACACAATTAAGATACGTAAAAACTAGTTATTTTTTTATTTTTTTGCAAAAAAAAATCAAGTTCATTATGAACTTGATTTAACAAACCTATTTAGTTAACTACTCTTCTTCAGGAAGCTCCGCTGCTTCGTAAACTTCAGAAACATCATCATCGTCTTCCAGCTCATCGATCAAACCTTGATATTGAGTAATTTTCTCCTCGGGAACTGGGGTCTCGTTTTCAGGGATCATGGTTAGTTCGGCAGTTGCCAACTTATATCCTGCTTTTTCCAACGCATCCCTAACTTGTGCCAATGCCTTAGAGTCAGTGTAAATCTCAAATGCATCATCAGACGTTTGAATGTCATCGGCACCAGCGTCTAAAGCATCCATCATCATCGTATCTTCATCGGTATCATTGTCCTCGCGAGAAATAACAATGTATCCCTTCCGATCAAACATGTAAGAAACTGAACCACTTGCGCCCAAAGCACCACCATGATGAGTAAATGCTGAACGAATTGCAGCTGCTGTTCGGTTCTTATTATCAGTTAAGGTTTCCACGATAATTGCTGTACCACCAGGCCCATATCCTTCATACGTAATTTCTTCGTACGCAGCACCGCCGACACCAGAACCTTTGTCCACAGCACGTTTAATATTTTCTTTTGGCATGTTTGCAGCCCGTGCTTTATCCATCATCAAACGTAATTGAGGATTTCCGGAAGGGTCAGGACCCCCAGCTTTGACTGCCATATAAATTTCACGCGAAATTCTTTGAAAGATTTTTCCACGTTTTGAATCCTGAGCGTTTTTACGACCCTGAATATTGTGCCACTTAGAATGTCCTGACATTTCCAAACTCCTCTTTTCTATATATTGAATTTTTATTGTTAGTAAAACCTTATCTAGTATAGTAAACAACAGTGTTTTTGGCAAGCTCTTTTAATCACCTTGTTAGGCCATTGCGCCATCTTTTAACCTATTTTGGTTAAGAATGCATACGTTACCACATTTATTAGTCTTTTTTTAGTTCGATCTTTTAATATCTATTTGTTCAAACTAATAATTATAAAAAATCGATATCTCGCACTAAATATCATGCTGGTATCGATCCGTTATTTTAAACTATATTAATTAAAGGCTCGTTTAACCCCGGCAATTGATGTATGCGAATTAGAACGAATCCCGGAAACTTGAATATGGTTCGGCCAGGATTCAATAATTCGATTACCACCAAGATAAATTGCAACGTGGTAAATAGAACGGGTGCCTGGTTCATAGTAGAAAATCAAATCTCCTCGTTTACGACCAGCATACGAAACTCGTCTCAATTTCGATGTTGACCAAAGATTGCGGCTATTCCATTCATTACCTGGGTAAGCATGGTGAATCGATGAAACAACAGAATTCATATTCAAACCACCTGCATATAGCGACTGCATAACCAACCCCGAACAATCCGTCCCATATGTCGGTGTGGATGAAGCTCCAACGATGTAAGCTCGTCCTAAATAGCGATACGCTTGCTTGATTTCAGCATTTACATGGGCACTTCGCCCCTGCCATGTACGGGCATAAAGTGGCGCTGCATACGAATCAATAGATTTCCATGAGGATTTACTAAAACCTAATTTTTCCCAGGTTGCCAAATTAACATCCCCAGTTGCACTTAAGCGATGTCCCCGTTGAAACCTTTTAACTGCAGAAACTGTCGTACTATTATAAGTGGCATATTCATACCAACTACGACCGCCAATTCCTAATTGACGTTTTACTTTCCAGGTTTTTACCCCTTCATACCCTCGTTTTAAAGTATAACCAATTGTACCGGCGGGTTTAATTTTTGAATTTTGGACCTGAAAATATTTTTTTGGATTTTGATAGCCCTTAGAATTCGCCACCCATTCTCGATTAGAAGTAATATATTCTCCATTGCTAGTTTTAAGCATTGGTCTTCCCGCTTTAGTATAAGCAACACTAAGAATATGTGCATA
The DNA here is from genome assembly GCF_051122535.1 of Pediococcus sp. M21F004. Taxonomy (NCBI): domain Bacteria; kingdom Bacillati; phylum Bacillota; class Bacilli; order Lactobacillales; family Lactobacillaceae; genus Pediococcus; species Pediococcus sp. M21F004. The sequence goes on along the minus strand of NZ_CP177314.1, from coordinate 2,074,835 downwards.
ATTTCCTTTGGATAAATATTTGTTAGCTTTGGTAGCTATTGGCGAACGATAATATCCAACTTTATGCAAAACCTTGATAATCGACATTGATGGTTTCACATAGTAATACTTTTTATAGGTCGAAATTAATTTTTGAACACTGGCAGTATCTGCCGTTATATATTTACCGGTTGATAATTGGAATCGATATAATCCTTTTGTATTTTTCGTTAAAGATTTAATTTTTACAACTTTATTTTTTTTTAAAATGGCAACTTTTGTTGTACTATCTAAATCTCCGTATTCATTAGTCGTTTTCTTAATTAAACCTGTACTAAATTTGCTTGTAATTACTTTTGCTTGTACTGATTTTTCATTGACACTACTAATTGTTAACAAACTCAACACCACTGCACTCCCCAGTGCAATTTTTCTAATATCCATTTTCTATCCCCCAAAAATTAACTTATATAAAAACTTAATAACTAATTGCGCGGTAAGCATCCCGTTTACGATAACTATGTAACTTACTAACCGTCATACTCAACTGTTTGCCCGTCCACGGATCATTAAAATAAACAAGTGAAGAACTGTACCCAATAATTGTAATGGCATGATTAATCTTAGTGTTTATGCCTCCATAGCCACTAATCCAAACCACAACAGGATGTTTTTTATTAATTTGCTTTTTTATTGAATTAAAACTAGACCCTGTCATATTTATCACTGACTTTGTGTATTTCTTAACCGTCTTCATCAAAGCAGGAGGATAAACCCACCAACCACTTTTGGAATAAGGACTACCAATAAATCCTTTATTTCCATCTTTTGTTTTGGTTCGAGGCATCTCTTTTGCTAACTTCATCTTACTGACCTTGGCCCCGGCATAATTAACCATCATCGTAACTGCTGTTATTTCACAACCCGTGGGTAATTGCAGATTCTGTGAAATGCGTTTAACATTCAACATAACTTTCTTAGTCAGGTAGCCGCTCCAAATCCACCCAGCATGTTTCTTGCTATCCTGAATATAATAATAAGTAACTCGATGCTTTTTGGTATTTACCACATTCTTTTTCTTGGTTACGTACCAAGTAGTATTAGGATAATTTTTCAAAGCATGCGTTGCTTTAAATTTAGCATCATAACTTGGTCCGGAAATATGATAAGTTTTCCCGGATGTCGATTTACGATAATAGATAGCTTTCTTCATGTTCGAGGTAGAACCTATGGTTTGAACCGCTTTTTCATTTAAATACCCATGCCAAACCCAGCCACTCTGCGAACCAGTTTCAGATCTAACAAAAAAATATAAAGCTGTTTTCTGATCAGCTTTAACTACATAGCGGTACTGATTAACTACCCATGTGGTTTTCATATAGTTCTTTAGTTGATGAGTTGCCTTGCTAAATTGCCCATGTGTCCCACTACCGGCCAGGTTATATGTGGCACCTGCTTGAGATTTATTTACATACGCCTTAGCCTTTACCTTAGTTACTTTTTTTAAAGTAACATATTTTTTTGCTTTTGTTACCGGCCGACTTGAAACTGACACTTTAGCTGAAGTAGTACTAGCTTGAGAATTACTTTCTGGTACAGCCTTTCTCTCTTTAAATGTTGGGATTTTTGGGTGCGATTTGATAGAAGCTGGCTTGGAAACACTAGCTACAGAACTGGCAGAACTCGTTGGGTTCTTGCTTACCATCGAATCGCTCGAACTCGATTCTTCTGTGCTTACTTGACTGGGATTCCTACTTTGAGCGCTATAACCGTTTGTGCTAATCCGAGAATTTTCAGAAGAGCTTACAGCCGTATCAGCATAAATGGCCTGACCACTTACCCCAAATGACGCAAAAATAATACTGAATAATACGACTTTTTTTAATATATTAGCCATCTCCTTATGGTTTATAAACAAATTGATTATAATCTACTGTTTTCTTAAATACAACTGGACTCACGTAAAAATCATGTTCCTACTTTTAAAAAAAAATCACCGTTTGCCTACAGCTTTTTCACCCAGCCCTACCACTGTTTCAGCTTTCTGTAAAAAAAGATTCCTCTAAAGGAATCCCAACACTTATCATACTTGCTTGAATATAAAATTTTATTAGCCTTTTTTGTACAGTTTTTCATCAAATAAACGCGTGTTCTATTGCTTGCTTCAAATCACCAACCAAATCATCAACGTCTTCCAATCCAATTGACAATCGTAAAACTTGATCATTCAGACCCTGCTGTTCACGAATTGCTGCAGGAATTTCACGATGAGTCGTCCTCGTCGGATTAACAATTAATGAACGTGAATCGCCGATATTTGGTAAATAACTAAAGACTTGCACATGGTCAATTAATTTAGCGACATTGTTTGTATCACCTTTCAATTCAAAAGATAAGATCCCCCCCACTCCCTTAGGAAAGTATTTTTCTACCAAAGGATTGTCTGACTCAATTCCTGAATAAAAAACCTTTTCAACATGCGGATTAGCTACTAAGAATTTCGCAATTTTTGTTGCACTGGCAACTTCACGATCCAAACGTTCAGAAATTGTTTCGAGTCCTAATAAAATTAGATAGGCATCCACAGGCTCTAAAACAGCTCCCAGCAAACGTAAATATTTAATGCGAACTCGATTAATAAATGCCTGATCACCAAACTTGCTGACAAAACTCTCTTGGTCGCCGGTTTCCTCATTACCTAAAGTAAACTCAATTTCAGAAAACTGTGGAAATTTTGGGCTGTCCCAATCAAAACTCCCATGATCCACAACCACACCAGAAACTACATTTCCATGCCCATTGATTCCCTTTGTTGAAGAATAAACATCAATATCTGCACCATGCTCAAACGGTCTCAATAAATATGGCGTCGGAAAAGTATTGTCTACAATCAAAGGAATTCCAGCAGCGTGCGCAATTTCTGCCAGTTTATCCAGGTCAGCAATTTCTGTACTTGGATTTGCGACACTCTCAACATAGATAGCTTTAGTTTCTGAGCCGATCAAATGGCGCACAGCGTCAAAATCATTAATATCATCTACAAAATCAAAATCGATGCCAAATTTAGGGAAGAAAGTTCGAAACTCATCGAGACTGGATCCGTATATATTACTTGGCGCGATAATTCGGCCACCGTTTTCAGCCACGTTAAGAATTGTATATGAAATGGCAGCCATTCCAGATCCAACCGCTACCGCATCCACTCCTCCATCTAATTCAGCCATTCGTTTTTCAAACACGCGAACAGTAGGATTACCATCTCTGGAATAATCATATCGATTAGGTAACTTGCCTGCCACAATTTGATCAGCAACTTTAGTATTTTCAAGTCCAAACGCTGCAGTTTGATAAATTGGCACAGAGGAAGCAAATTGATGATCTTTTGGGTCATACCCTGCATGAATTCTTAGAGTATCAAATTTATTTTTCGTCATTATCATTAAACCGTCCTTTTATATTTTCTGTTTTTCGACTGGGTGAGCTACCGCAAAAGCAATGGCCTGCTTCAAATCTGCAATTAAATCTGTGCTATCTTCAATACCCACTGCTAACCGAATTAATTGAGTGCTAATACCTGCCTTTAATCTTTCGGCTGGTGGTAACTCAGCGTGGCTCATCTCATAAGGTAATTCTGCCAAACTTTCAACTGCTCCCAAACTAACCGCTAAACAAATTAACTGCAATTGATTAACAAAAGCCGCTGCATTGATTTGTGGCGCCAATTCAAAAGAAAGGACTCCGCCAAATCCGTGGCACTCTGTAGATGCAATCAAATAATCTTTTGTTCCCTTTATGCCAGGATAATAAATTTTCGAGATTTCAGATTGTTTCTCTAAAAAATGAATAATTTCAAAGGCGTTTTGCTGTTGCCGATCCATCCGGACTGAAAGGGTTTGAATCCCACGTCTTACCAAACTGGCACTTTCTGGTGATAATACGCCACCCAAAGCATTTTGAACAAAATAAATCTTTTTTCCTAATTCTTCACTGTTTGTAACCACCAACCCGGCGACCACATCAGAATGACCGCTAAGGTACTTTGTTGCCGAATGCAACACAATATCTGCACCTAAGTTAAGCGGCTTTTGCAAATAGGGAGTTAAAAAAGTATTATCTACGATTGTTAGCAAATGATGTTGTTTAGCAATTTTTGCAACTTCTGTCACGCTAGAAACACGTAATAACGGATTCGTAACCGGCTCAAAATAAATTGCTTTCGTATTTTCTTTAATAGCAGGCTCGATCGTGGCTAAGTTAGTCGTATCAACCACTGCAAACTCAATTCCACGTTCTTTAAAATACTGGTTTAAAATTCGAAATGTGCCCCCGTAGATTTGATTACCAACCAAAATATGATCGCCCGGTTTAAAAATTGCAAAAACAGCATGAATAGCCGCCATTCCAGAAGCGAATGCAAATCCATTTTTACCATTTTCCAACAAAGTTATTTGTTTTTCTAAATATTCACGAGTCGGATTGCCTGACCGTTCATAATCCCATCTCACTTTACTTGTCGCACTAGGATATGCATATGTAGATGAATTATAGATAGGAATATTTATTGCACCAGTTTGATTATCATGAATATTTTGACCGTGTACTAATTCTGTATTAAATCCCGTCATTATTATTACCTCCAAATAAAAAAAGCACGTTCTCATCCCCGCCTATTTCTAGACAAGGACGGAAACATGCTTTTCCGCGGTACCACCTTAATTCAAATAACCTTCACAGATTATTCCTCTTCAGGTACGTGATTCAAATTTTATTTACTCAGATACCCTAACCCTATAACGGGAGTTCCCGCTTTTAGTCTTACACCTGAATGCTCGACCAAAGAAATTGCAATTAGACCATCTTCAACCAGTTTTTATTATCGTTTTCCACCAGATAACGACTCTCTGTAAATAATTGCTTGTTTACTCATCTATACATTTTTTATTTATTAAAGTTATTATTCATCTCTAAATTAAAAAAGTCAACCGTTTTTTAATCTTTTTTTCATCTCACATTAATCTTTTTCATAAAAAAGCAGCCTTGATGACACTCAAGACTGCTTTGCATGATTCTATTCACTAGCTAACTTATTTTTTGGTTGTCTGACGACTGTCCAAACCATAAGGTAATGTAATCGTTGGTTCTTCGATCTCTTCTTTGTTCATCAACTTAGTCAATAAACGCATTGAAACTGCCCCAATATCATAAAGTGGCTGAGTAATTGATGTTAATTGTGGACGAACAAGTTGGGCAACTTGTGTATCGTTGCTTGTGATTAAAGCAAATTCATCAGGTACCTTAACACCCTGATCGGTTAAACCATTTAAAACTCCTGCGGCCAATCGATCATCACCAACAAATGCCGCACTGATATCTGTCCCCTTAAGCTGGCTTGCTAACTTTATTCCAGCTTCATAACTGTAATCAGTTTCAAAAATTAGCTTTTCATCGAATTTGTATCCAGCTTTTTTGAGAGCTTCTTTATAACCTGCTAATCGATACTGACCATTAATTGGTTCACTCAATGAACCACTAATAAATGCAACCTTTTTGTTTCCCTCAGCAATTAGTTTAGAAACCGCTTCTTCAGTTGATTTAACATAATCAATACTTACAGATGGTACACTTTCTTGGTCATCCACAGAACCGGCAAAAACAATCGGAGTTCTTGAATGTGAAAACTCTTCACGTAATTTATCATTAACCCGATTACCCATAAAAATAATACCATCAACTTGTTTTGCAAGTAGTGTATTTAAAACCATCATTTCTTTTTGATCGTTTTCGTCAGAATTTTCCATAATAATGTTGTACTTATACATTGAAGCAACATCATCAATTCCTCGTGCTAACGAAGCAAAATACCCGTTAGTTACATCTGGGATAATGACCCCAATGGTTGTCGACTTCTTGCTTGCTAATCCTCGTGCTACAGCGTTAGGACGGTAATCAAGTTTATCAATAACATCGTTAACTCGTTGTCTAGTAGCTGGTTTTACATTTTGATTACCATTCACCACTCGTGAAACCGTGGCCATTGAAACTCCAGCCTCTCGTGCCACATCATAAATCGTTACAGTTTGTTTTTCCATTTGAATAAAGTCTCCTTTGTGCGTTATTATACGTTTTCACATGTTTTCATTGCCTTGTCAACGTTACCAAAAAAAGTAAGTCTCTGCAAGTGTAGGAAACGCTTTCATGAAAAATATACCTCTTTTTTAGTTTTATTTCAAGGGAAACCTGTATGATATAATATTAATAACACAAAAAGAAAGAAGACGATTACATGACACAGCTAGATAAAGTTCGTACGTGGGTCAATGATCATAAGATAGATATTGCTTATATTAGCGATCCTAAGTCAATTGAGTACCTAACCGGATTCGCAAGTGATCCAGTGGAACGCATTCTTGGCTTGTTTGTTTTTCCAAATGCTGATCCATTCCTGTTCGCGCCAGCGCTTGAAGTGGAAGCCATTCGCGACACTGGTTGGAAATTTCCAGTTTATGGTTACCTAGATCATGAGCAGCCGTTTGAAATGATCGCTACCCAAATTAAAAAACGCGCAGCCGCCCCTACTCATTGGGCCATTGAAAAAAACAATCTTACAATTGCTCATTTCAATGCGATGAAAGCTCAATTCCCAACGGCCAATTTTGATCTAGATTTAACCCCTTCGATTGAAAAACTCCGTTTAATTAAAACAGCAGACGAAATTGAAAAATTAGACGCGGCCGGTCGTGAAGCGGACCTAGCATTTAAAATTGGCTTTGAAGCGGTTCAAACTGGCCGTCCCGAAGCAGAAATTTCAGCAGAATTAGAATATGTCCTTAAGAAAAAAGGTGTCATGCAAATGAGTTTTGACACTTTAATTCAGGCTGGTGCCCACGCTGCTGAGCCTCATGGCGCGACTGCAATGAATAAGATCCAAAACAATGAATTAGTCTTATTCGATTTAGGAACCATTCACCAAGGATATATTAGTGATGCGTCTCGAACAGTTGCCGTTGGGAAACCAAACGAAAAATCCATGGATATTTATAAAGTATGTTTAGAAGCACAATTAACCGCACAAGCACAAGCTAAACCAGGTATGATTGCAGAGGATTTAGATAAAATTGCTCGTGATATCATCACAAAAGCTGGTTACGGTGAATACTTTATTCATCGTCTTGGCCACGGGATGGGCATGGGCGAACATGAATTTCCGTCTATCATGGAAGGAAATAAAATGGCTCTTGAAGAAGGCATGTGTTTCTCAATTGAACCTGGGATTTACATTCCCGGAGTTGCCGGTGTTCGGATTGAAGACTGCGTACACATTACCAAAAATGGTTGTGAACCTTTCACACATACTTCAAAAGAACTCACATATGTTGGTTAATTTCATATTTTCGATAAATTAAAAGACCCTTTCGTTTTTATGCGAAAGAGCCTTTTTGTTTGTTTAGAGTTGCCATTTACTTTGAATCAGCGTGCGGCATAAAGACTTCCGTTGGTGCTTCGTACGCACCATCGCCATCAACAAAGATATCGTCCTCTTGATCTAATTCATCTCGAAGTTCATCGGTTGATGCCTGAAAGCTATCAGACGCGGATTCAAAAAGATCGCTTTTACCCTCAAGAACCTTTTCCTTAAGATCCGCGGCAGAATCAAAAATACGGTCTTTTAATTCGCTTTCCCAATCGTCGCCCTCAAGATTATTATCTGCTCTGAATTGGTTAACTTTTTCCTGCGCGCCTTCAATCAAATCCTCTTTTGTTGTACCAGTTAATTTCAAGGTTGCATAAACTGCAGCAGAGCCACCTAATAAAGCTCCTAATAAAAATTTAGCTTTTCCCATTTCTAAAACCTCCAACTTTTTATTTGTTTTTATGTTCTCTATACATATTTACAGCACTCTTGCCAACTTTGAAAGCTGTCGAAACTTTGCCAGATTTCTTACCTGGATTTGTCAATTTTGTTGTCAAATTACGAGTTGCCTCATTTAAATCAGAAGTGCTCTGACCTAGATCAGCCATTGCTTGAAATACTGGATCAATCGTTGCTACCTTACCATTCACATCAGCCAATAAATCATTTGCATTAGCCATAATGTCTTCGGCTTCTTTAGAAAGTAAATCCACATCTTTTGTAACTACCGCTAAACTTCGGTTAATTTCCACTAGAATCTTTGAAGCACGGATCAAAACAACTCCAATAAATAATACTAATACTAATAAAGCTACTGCTGCGATAATCGCTGCAATTCCGCCACCTGTCATAATTCAACCTCCTCGTTAACTTGAATATCTTAAGCATATCATTACAAATTACCCACTGCAATTAAAAAAGAAGTAAAATCCTTTTTTTATGAAACTGATTACAAATTTTTTTTAGTCTGTTAAAATCAATATATAAGGAGATGGTCAATATTAACTTTTTTATCGGTGCCACAAGCTCCCCTCTTTCACTAATCAAAGCCTTTCAAAAGTATTTTACTTCCTTTGACTGGGAAAAGATCGCGACAGGTTTAATTAATCATCTATTTGAAATTATTCTGATCTCTATATTTTTTTGGTTGCTAAATTCAATTGGTAAACGTTTATTAACTCGTGGATTACATAAATACCACCACTTAAATGACGCTATGCCTAGCCGAGCAATGACGTTATTAGCTCTAGTCATTAATATTTTTCACTATGTTGTTTTATTCTTCTATCTTTATGCCTTGCTTTCCATTATTGGTGTTCCGATTGGCACGCTCGTTGCTGGGGCCGGTATTATTAGTATCGCAGTTGGCCTTGGTGCGCAGGGCTTAGTCAGCGATATTGTAAATGGCTTATTCATTTTGTTGGATGGTCAATTGGATGTTGGTGATCAAGTTACTATCCAAAACATTAATGGAAAAGTAACCGAAATTGGTTTACGTTCTACTCAGATTCTTTCTGATGATGGTACCACAAATTTCATTCCTAATCGATCAATTACAGCAATTGCTAATCATTCACGTAACGATCAAGTTGTGACTATTTTTCTTGCTTTCACAGATTTGTCTGAATTAGAAAACGGAAAAAAAATTATTGAAAAAATAAATCCTACCTTAACCGCAACCCTTAATGATGTCACAACTGATCCTGTATTAACAGGCCCCGTTCAGGATCATCAAGGAAATATCGGATTGCGGGTTAAAATGTACGTGGCTAACGGAACAGTAGATACAATTCAAACAATTTATTTACAAAAATACCTAACAGAGCTTTCTGCTAATAAGATTCATGTTATCAACAATCAATTGCTCAAAACCAACAAATAAAAAATGTCCTTGAAATGCAAAACTAAAATTTGCATCTCAAGGACATTTTTAGATAATTTATTCGTTATTACCACCACTGATCGAAAAGCTTAAGAAGCTTTTCACTGGCTCTTCCGCGATGACTAATTTGATTCTTCTCAGCCGCTGACATCTCTGCTAAAGATTTTTCTTTTTCTGGTACCCAAAACAAAGGATCATAACCAAATCCATTGTTTCCCCTAGGTACTAACAGGATTAGGCCTCGTAATTCACCATCGACTACCAGCTTATCTTCATTAGGTTTCATCAACACCAATGTTGTATGGAAAGTGGCCGTTCTTTTCTCCAATGGCACTCCTGCAAGCTCACTCAATATTTTTGCATTATTGGCGGCATCATCATGATCACCTGCATACCGAGCAGAGAAGATTCCCGGACGCCCATTTAGTTCATCTATTTCGAGACCCGAATCATCTGCTAAAACTGGCAACTTAGTTTGTTTGGCAACTGCCCTAGCTTTTAAAGTGGCATTTTCTTCAAACGTGAGACCTGTCTCTTTAATTTCTCCAATTTGTGGATAATCTTTTAACGAGGAAACCTCAATATGTTTGGGGGCAAATAACTTCTTAAATTCCGCAAGTTTGCCTAAATTATTGGTAGCGATGACGATATGATTATTTGCAGTCATTTTTCTATCCTCAATTCTAGTTCATCAATTTGCGCTTTTTTTGATTGAATATCAATCTCTAACCATTGGCTAGCAATCTGATTAAAGCTTAAGGGGGAAGCTGTTGTAAAGTATGCATTCTTAGTTTGATCACCTGCTGCATCTTTGGCAATCTCAAAATAATCCAACAACGCAGAAACGGTTCCCACAGTTTCAGCACCCGAATCGATTAGCTTAACTTGTTCACCCATCACATCTTGTATAATTGGTCTTAAAAGCGGATAGTGTGTACATCCCAAAATCAATGTATCCACATCTTTATTCTCGAAAAACTGTAACGTCTCGGCAACGACCTTTTTAGCAATTGGTGAATCATACTCATTGCTCTCAACGAGGGGCACAAACTTGGGACACGCTAAACTAAAGACCTCAACAGAATTGTCTTTAGACAGAATTGCCCTTTCATAGGCCTGACTCTTAATTGTGCCTTCCGTTCCAATAACGCCAATTCGACGATTACGAGTGGCTTTTAATGCGGCTCTGCTTCCTGGAGAAATCACCCCAATTACTGGAATCGGCAGCTTTTCTTGGAGATCTTCTAACGCAGCCGCTGTTGCAGTATTGCAAGCAATGACTAACATTTTAATATCCCGCTGCATTAAAAAAGAGGCCATTTGTTCAGAGAAATGACGAACCTCATCACTAGAACGAGGCCCATAAGGCAATCTAGCTTGGTCCCCAATAAAGTAAACAGATTCAAGCGGTAATTGCCGTAAAGCCTCTCGCACGACCGTCAAACCACCTACTCCTGAATCCATAAATCCAATTGCACGGTTATCCATTTTATTCATCCTTTTCACGTGATCTGAAACTCCATTATCTCTTTTAAAAAAAATAAAATCAAGCATGACCTCTGGATAAAAAATAAAACAACAGCTAACCTGTTGTTTTATTAAGTGTAGAAAATTTTTAATTAGCAGCCATTTTAGGAACAGTCTTCAAATTCTGCCAATCCTTTGAATAGAACCTCGAATTAATCTGATAATGGGGTGTTTTTTGTTTGGTAGTCAAAAATGGATCAACTGCCTGATCAACCGCCAACCAACCACGCCAACCTAAATGGATCGTGTCTTGCATAAAGTACGGTACGTTACCTTTATCACTCAAGTCGCAAATGTTGGTAAAACCTTGCGATGTTAATTGATACCGAATTTTTTGATCAAATTCTTTCAGCATCTTTGGTGATAATCCCGTATACTCACTCCACTTTTGATTAACTGGTGGAATAACAAATTCAACATTAGTATGCAAACTTGCAAATTGGTTTAAAACCAGTTCAAAATCACTAAATTCTGGGGATTGCGTATAGTTCCAATTGCGCTCGAAATTTTTGAATTTATTTTTCTTTTTCTCTAACCGCCGTTGATAAAAATGATTATCAATCCCAAATTTATTATTAGTTGTATGCAATTTTCCTTGCTCCACTGCCAACTTATCTAACGTTTTTATTTGATAGTTGGCTGGCAATTGCTTAGCAAAATGATCAATTCGTTTTTGATTATTTTTTAGTTTAAGCGATGAAAAAAGTTGATCTTCATGCTGCAAAAGCCTTTTTTCATAGGTTAGGTAGGTCCTTTGCCCTGTCGTAATGCTTTTACCAGCAGCAACTCTTTTCAAAGCACTCGCAATTACATGATTGGCCTTTCCAGAAGGCATCTCAAGTAAACGTTTCGCCGCATAACGGTCCATCTTTTGATCTTCGCGCTGATTTAAAAGCCACACGATTGACTGCAGTGGTGAGTAATAGAATGAAAATGCATCCTTACGTGCTCCCTTGTGTACAAACCACTGAGGAGAGATCACAAAAACGGCCTTCCGATTCTTCAATTGGGGATCCACAAGCTGCATTTGAAAATAATGAGTCAAAGATTGGGTCCCCGGTGCACCCATCAGAAACGGGGTATAAGGCCGCTTATATTTTGTCGCCAGTACTGATGGATGAGAAAAGCTAAATCTTGAAAACTCTGAAGAGCCAAAAAATGGGACAAATTTCTTGTGTGAAAGGGCTGATTCCTTGATCACTTGACCCTTGAGAACATTTGGCGATAACGATACTGCCGCCTGGCGTTCCGTTTTGGAATTGATATGACTCAACTTAAATGGGGAAAACAGAATTGCCAGTAACAGTACCCCGGCTAAAACCACTGGTCCAAAGATTAGAAAAAGTTTCTTAGCCACTAGTCTTGTAGTTCCTTAACTTGAGCAATAATTTTATTAGGCGTATCCCATTCACTGCGCTCAAATTCAGATACTGGTACAGCAATTCCAAGCTCACTTTGGAGTTGCAAAAGGAGTTGAACAGTCCCCATTGAGTCCAACAATCCAGCATCAAAAAGGTTGCTATCCATATCTGTACTTACGTCATTACCCGTTAGATCCTCTAAAATATTTAAAACTGTTTCTTTTGTGTCCATTATATTTACTCCCTTCAAAAATTAACTTACTTCACGAAAAACATTGTGTTTAAAAAGCCTGAAAATAGTAAAAATGTAAAACAAACAAAGTTGAAAGTTATAAATGTTGCAAAAACTTCTGTAAACTTATTGTGTGGTAATTGGGCTTGGTGTTTTTTCTTGTATCTTAGCCACCAATCATTCACAACGAGTGCGACCCCGTGTAAAATACCATAAGTAATATAATACCAAGTCACCCCATGCCAGAAACCCATAATTGTCATATTGATAATATAGGTGACGTTAGCCGTTGTTTTTGGGCTCTTAAAAACTTTATGTTTCATTAAAAAGAAAACTAACCGCATATAAATGAAATCACGGAACCAAAATGATAAAGTCATGTGCCAACGATTCCAGAACTCTTTGATATTATGGGATTTAAACGGTGCATTAAAGTTAATCGGTGTTTCAACACCCATAAAATAACTTGTACCAATCGCAAACAAACTGTAACCCGCGAAATCAAAGAATAGATACATACTGTAAACATACATCACACCGACAAGCGACCAAGAAAGGCCATGAGCCATTAAAGCTTGATGCTGCAATTTAGGTAGTAACAGCGTCCCAAAAATGTAGGCCAACATATATTTATAAATAAATCCCATAAAAATATTGTGCAGCCCTTTTTGTAAAAGTTTCAAGTATTTATCTTGTTTAGGAACATTGTCGTAATCACGTTTGAACCGTCGATAGCGATCAATTGGTCCCGAAGAAATGGTTGGAAAGAAAACTAGAAACTGTAGAAAGAACCACGGATCAAATTTTTTTAAAACCCCGTCACGAGATTCCATGATGGTCTGAACAACTTTGAACGTTAAATAACTAATCCCTAAGAACCCAATAATGGATTGCGTACCATTTTGAATAGCCGGGGTAATTTTAACAACTACCAATGGCAAAATTGCCAGAATCACAACTCCCACGAAGATACCGGTCTGATTTTTCTTTTTTCGATACTCGATATATCCCCAAACCAACAGCACTTCATAGACTAGATACGCAATTAAAGCAATTCCTTGTGACAACTTGGAGCCACCAAAAATGAGAACTAAAAAGAAGAACGAAATTAAAGTTTCATACCAGTGAAATCTTCTGCCGCAAAGCAGGCCAATTACAATTGGTAAGAGTCCAAGCGCTAATATAGCGAAGTAGGTGGGGTTTTCATACGGTGTAAATGTTAACATTACGAATTAACCTCACTCATAATTGATTTCAAATCTATTTTGCCATTAGCAGTCAGCGGCAGGCTCGTTTTGAAAACAAGTCGATTTGGGACCATATATGCCATCATGGTAGCCTGCAAGTCTTTTTTTATAGCCATTGTTAAGGCCATTTTCGATTCAAAATCGTTGTCTTCTGCAATCACATACGCAATTAATTGGGCCACTTTATGATTGGCGTCGTATTTTGGAACTGCCACTGCTTGTTTAATAAATCTTTGTGCATTCAAAAAATGATTGACTTCTTCTAATTCTATTCGATATCCATGTAATTTTATTTGAAAATCCAGCCGACCTAAGTAGTGCAAAATATTATTTTTATCCTTTGTACCTAAATCACCTGAATGATAAACACGGTGATTATCAGTCTGCTTGAAGGCTTGAGCTGTTTTAGTTGGATTATTCAAGTACCCTTTAGAAACACTAGGACCAGAAATAACTAGTTCGCCTGTTTCACCAGGTGTAACACGCTGCCCAACTTGATCAACCACTTCAATTTCCATATCTGATTTAATCTTACCAATTGGTAACCGCTGGTAATCCTTTAAGACTTCTTGTGTAATTTCAATTGACGTTACCGCAACCGTAGCCTCAGTTGGACCATAAGTATTATAGATTTTAGCTTGCGGGAATCGTTCTTTCAATTGAGTAGCTGTGCGGTGCGTTAACTCTTCACCACAAAACAGAAATCGGCTCAAGATTGGGTAATGTGTCGCATCAAACTCTGGCTGTAACAAACAAATATCAACAAATGACGGCGTTGACACCCATACATTCAGTTTCATATGTGGTAAATATTCAAAAAGTTGTTTAAAGTTATCTGTAATTTTTTTAGGTAAAACTCGTAAAGTTCCGCCACTCACCAACGTTGGGTAAAGGCTCATCACTGATAGATCAAAGGAATATGGTGCTTGAGCTAAACTTACTGGGGCTTTTGGTAAATCAAAATCTGTTAACATCCAATTGACGAAACTTGTTAAATTCTGATGGCTAATTTGAACCCCTTTTGGTTTTCCAGTTGTACCAGATGTAAAGATAATATAATAATTTTGATCATCTGAAACTGCCAGACTTGGATCATAATTCCCAGTTGTTTTGAAAATTTGCGCCAACTTATCAGGCCCAATTACCGGAATTTCTTTGATTGAAACTGGCAGTGGTTCCACCGCAATGCAAGCAGCAGGGTCGGCAATTTCTTGAATCATTTCTATTCGATCGTTTGGTGAATGTTGATCAATTGGAATGTAAGCATGTCCACTTTTTACAATTCCTAAAAATGTCGCCACCATTTCAAAACTTTGTTCACCAAACACCATAATTGGAGCTCCAACGGTTAACTTCATTTGGCAAATTTTACTAGCCAATGCGTCTGAATAACATTTCAATTCATGATAGGTATGCGTCTCACCCAAATAATCATAAGCAATACGATTTGGTGTAAGCTCACTATTTTTATCAATTGCATTAATCACGTTCGTAATTTGCATTGTTTCCCCCCTAATACTTTTCAAATCACTTAAAACTCATTGTAGATAAATGTGCCACCGCTAATTCCGCTGTAACCATATAAATATACCAAAATTAAAAAAACAACAAAATAAAAAAACATACGCCCCAGAAACTTCACCCATTCCCGCTGCCATAATGTTTTTAACTGATTTTTCATGTTTCGCCCCCCTCGAATGCACGTCTGCACCTTTCACAGTATCTCATGAATTAATTGACGTGTAAATATGTTTCAGTATAATCACTTAATCTTCTCGTAACAATCCATTAACATAACTGTTAACTAATTCTTTATATACTTTAAGAAACAATAAAAAACCACGGTATAAATATGGCTAAAATGAAGTGAACCCTTAAAATTGGACAAATTATTAAGCTGCTTTTTGAACAGCGAGTTCTCGGTATTTTACCGGGGGCTTGCCGTTTAATTTTGTTTTGATACGACGGTTGTTATAGAAGTCTATCCAATCTTTCATTGCTTGAATTAGGCTAGTTTTATCTTCAAAATGTTCATCCATCATTTCTGCTTTCATAATATGAAAGAATGACTCCATTACTGCATTATCAAGGCAAGTCGCTTTACGAGACATACTTTGGAATGCATGATGTTCTTTCAAGAGCGTTCGCCATTGGCGATGTTGATACTGAAAGCCTTGGTCAGTATGAACTGTTGTCCGATAATTTAGTGCCGGAAGTCCTTCTAAAGCTTCTTTGAGCGGTTTAATGGCGAATTCAACTGTTGGATGTTCACTTATATTAAATGCTAAAATTTCTCCAGAGAATAAATCTAGTACCGGTTCCAAATAAACGCGTTCATTTGTTCCCATAGATCCATATCGAAATTCACTGACGTCTGCTACAAGTTTTTGATAGGGTCTGTCGGTCTTAAAGCGACGCTTTAACCGATTAGGGGCAATCCTACCAACTAATCCTTTATACGAGTTATATTTACGAGTTTGGCGATTAAAGGCATGACATATCCAGGCATGTTCTTGCATAATACGTAAAACCCGCTTGTGATTTATCTGAAATCCTAAATCATGCAGAGCACTTGTAATTCGACGGTACCCGTACTTCTTTGTGTATTTTAAATCTTGTTGTCGAATTTCATCAATTGCTTGAATAACTTGATCGTCATTGAATTTTCGACCTTCATGATTTCGAGTGTAGTAATACGTGCTACGCGGTATTTTAATTACTTTGAGAATCAATTTAATTGATACTTGGAATATTTGCCTCAACACAGTCGCTATTTTCGAGATTTCCTTTGTGCTGATTTTTTCCGAGCTAAGGCTTCTAATTTTTTTAAGTATTCATTCTCAATCTTCAACATTTGATTCTCTTTTTGGAGTTGCTTTAAAGTATCTTTTGTTGTTGAGTTGTCCTTTTGGACAACTGGTTTAGCGTTCTCATTCTTGTGTTTTGCCATATTTTTCGAGTTGCCTCGCTTTCGCTCAAGCCCTTCAATTCCTAATGTCTCAAATCGCTTTTCCCATTGCCAAATTGTACTTGGCGAGGATAAATTAAAGTGTAAGGCGGTTACTGAAAGTGAGGCCTGATTTTGTTTCCTCCAGTTTAATACATCAACTTTAAACTGACTAGTGTATTCTAAGTCCATGGCTTTTGGCTGAAGTCCTTTAATACCAAATCTTTCAAATCGCTGAATCCAAATTGAAACGGTAGCCTTGCTGCCAATCCCATACTTTCTCGCTAGTGAATAAGCTGCCTGACCACTTAAATACTCGGTGACA
This sequence comes from Pediococcus sp. M21F004, assembly GCF_051122535.1. Classification (NCBI taxonomy): domain Bacteria; kingdom Bacillati; phylum Bacillota; class Bacilli; order Lactobacillales; family Lactobacillaceae; genus Pediococcus; species Pediococcus sp. M21F004. Next base: position 2,057,924 of record NZ_CP177314.1, on the reverse strand, counting down.
ATCTTAACTTTAAAATCGAAATTAAATGGCTCTATACTTTTTCCTGTTGATGAACTACCAATGTGGTAATCTATTAACAGGATTTTTTTGAAAAAAAAAGAGGCCCACAGGTCCCCACACACAAAAAAATCCACCCACTACAGCATCATCAAAGGATGTGAGAAACCATGAACCCTATAGATAATAATATAAAATTTTCACTCAGTATTAAAGACCCAAATGTTATTTTTTTCAGTTATAAGCATCAATTCATAAAATCAAAACCTGCTAAAGTCTATGTTGCCAATGTAAAAGCCACTTATACAAGGTGTCCTCAATGTGGTTTTGAAAACTTTAGTCATAACGGACACTATGTGTCACGCGTTTCATATCCGTCGGCCAACGCTAGTGAGCCCGTCTATCTTGAACTTCATAAAGAACGATTAATCTGTAAAAATTGTGGAAACTCGGTAATGGCAACAACAGACCTCGTCAATAAGTATTGTAATATTTCCAAAGCTACCAGACAAAAAATATTCATGCATCTTCAGGATGATCGTACTCAGACTAGTATTGCTTTAGACAATAGTGTTTCTCCCAGTACCGTTTGTCGCTATTTAGACAACTATGATGATCTATTTCGGAGAAATTATCATTCTTTACCTGAGCACTTATCTATGGATGAATTTCGTGGTGTTGGCGGCGATTTCCACTTTCTTTGTATTAACGGTGATGGTGATCATGAAATTCAACAGATCCTACCGGATCGCTTTAAACAAACTATTATTGATTACTTTAATAAGTTTGACAGCACCGCTAGAAAGCAAGTAAAGACAGTTTCTCTGGGCCTTAATAGTTACTATCAAGATATCGCCAGATTGGTATTTCCAAATGCCAAAATAATTGTCGATCGTTTTCATATTGTTGCGATGATGACTAGATCTTTTAACCAAAGTCGCGTTCAAATTATGAAAGAATACAAGAAACAATCCAAGGAATATCGGATGCTTAAATTCTCCTGGAAACTTTATTTAAAACACTTCGATGAGCTTGAGATTAAAAAAACATTTTTCGATCGACACCTTAGGAAACAAGTAACTCAACTCGAAAGAGTTCAGTTAGGTCTAGATGTTGATGAAAGACTGTTAAATACTTATAACGCCATGCAAGGCATTATGATATGTCTTAAAAATCACGACAAAGATGGTCTTGTTCAATATTTATATAACAACGATAAGCTTAGCTCGCAAATGAAAGATGTTTTAACCACATTTAAAAAGAATCTTGAAATAGTCCTCAATGCCAGTGAATCAAAGTATTCTAATGGTCCAATTGAAGGGATCAATAGAATGATTAAGCAAATTCAAAGAACTGCCTTCGGTTTCCGAAATTATCACCACTTAGTTTCAAGAGTTAAATTACAACAAATGAGAACCAAACCAAACAAAAAGACACTGTTAGAAGTTGCATAACTTCTAACAGTGTCCCAAATTCATCTATCAACAGGATTTGACAAAGAGCCAATTAAATTTACTCATAAATGAAACCCCCAAAATTGGATTTTTCTGTCCAACCTTGGGGGTTCACTTTAAAACAAGCCAGATTTATACCGTGGTTTCTATTATTTAACTCTAATTAAGCGTACTGCTCTAAAACTTTTTCGATCTGTTCTTTTGAGTGATAGCCCACCAATGTATCCACAACAGCGCCATCTTTTTTAACCATCAATGTAGGAATACTCATAATCCCAAAGCTTTGAGCAGTTTCAGGATTGGCATCTACATCCATCTTTGTAAACTTAACTTTATCGTTCATTTCACTCTCAAGCTGTTCAACAACTGGAGATTGCATCCGACAAGGTCCACACCATGTTGCCCAAAAGTCAGTCAATGTTACACCCTGACCAGTTTTTTCTTTGAAATCATCATCTGTAATTGTTTCTACCATCTTGATAGCCCTCTTTCTCAATATCTGTTACTAGTTTATCAAAGAATTATCTAATTACCAAAAATTTTGCTTACAAAAAATTAGTTATTTAAATTGAACCACTGTTGCCCCATTACCACCGGCATTTGGAGCAGCATATTCAAAATGTTTAACTTGACGATTTCTTTGCAAATATTCCGTAATTCCCTTTCGCAAAGCCCCAGTTCCTTTACCATGCACAATCGTGACCATTGGATAACCTGCCAATAACGCTGAATCAACATAACGATCAACTTCCGTCATCGCTTCTTCATAACGTTTACCACGCAAATCCAGCGTTGGTTTAACAGATGAACTGGAACGCCGAATAGTTGTATGATTCTTTTGCGGTTGTTCTTTTTCAGGCGCGAGTTTTTCAATCTCATCCGTTGGCACTTTCATCTTAATAATGCCCATTTGGACTTCCCAATGCTTTTTATCTGTTTGCCGTAAGAGCGACCCACGTTGTCCGTAACTAGTCACCATGACATCATCATTAGGTTTTAGGGCCTGTTTTGCTTTAGCCCGTTGCAAAACCCGATTCTTTTTCAAATTTGGTGCTTGGTGGAGCGCATTTAACTCACTTTTAGAATCAATGAGTTGATTTTCCTTAATCGCTGCTCCACCTTGCATTTCCATTTTTCTTAGTCGTTTGATAATAACATCCGTTTTTTCTTCGGTATCTTCAACTAACTTGTTAGCTTCTAATTTTGCCTTTTCTAGATACTGATCTTTGGAATTACGTAATTTCTGATACTCATTAGCTAGATCTTTGTGCAGTGATTCTGCTTCCGCTACTTCCACCTTTAATTTTGCAGCTCGATCGGCGGCTTCTTTTTGGCGCGCAGATAGATCAGCTATCATCGCACTCAAATCCTGACTGTCCTGATCAATTAAAGATCTTGCCTGCATAATCACACCAGGTTCGATCCCCAAACGAGTCGCAATATCAAACGCATTACTACTCCCAGGAATACCAACTAACAACTTATATGTTGGTTCTAAAGATTCTGTATCAAATTCCATACTGGCGTTCATTGTCTCTGGACGATTATAACCGTACGCCTTTAACTCTGGATAATGCGTTGTCGCCATCACGTAACTACCAGAACTACCAACCCGATCTAAAATAGCAATCGCGAGAGCAGCCCCTTCTTTTGGATCGGTACCCCCGCCAAGTTCATCAAACAAAACCAAGCTACGTTCATCAATTTGATCTAAAATTTTCACAATATTATCCATGTGTGAAGAAAAAGTACTCAAATTTTGTTCAATTGATTGTTCGTCACCAATGTCGGCAAATATTTCAGTAAAGATTCCCATCTGACTATTTTCCGAAACTGGAATAAATAAACCTGATTGCGCCATTAGTTGCAATAATCCAAAAGTTTTTAAAGTAATTGTTTTTCCACCGGTATTTGGTCCGGTGATAATTAAAGCTTTATAATCTTCTCCAAGATCAATGTCATTTGGCACAATCTTTTTTGGATCAACTAGAGGATGTCGAGCTTGTCGAAAATGCACTTGATTTTGCTCTGAAATAGTTGGTTCCGTAGCCTTAATTTCAGCCGCATAACGAGCCTTGGCATTGATAAAATCCAAATGTCCTAAAATTTTTGCATTATTTAACAAGTCTTCTCGATAAGGAATTAGCGATTCTGATAATTCAGTTAAGATTCGTTCTTCCTCAGTTTTTTCTTCAACTTGATTTTGCCGTAAACGATTATTAAGTTCCATCACCGCTTGGGGCTCAATGTACATCGTTTGACCAGAAGCACTTTGATCGTGCACTACCCCACCAAAATGGCTTCGGTACTGGGCCATGACCGGAATAACATACCGACCATCTCGCATTGTAATAATCGAGTCACTTAAATACTTGGCATCTTTTCCACGGGTATAGCCGTCCATCTTCGCTCTAATTTCTGATTCGGTAGATGAAATTCGATTACGAATTCCAAATAACTTATCGGAAGCTTCGTTGGTGATATGGCCATCGCCCTCAATAGATTTCATTAACCGTTTCGATATTTCTGGTAGCGCCTGTAATTTATCGACAGTCGTATATAAGGTCCGAAATTCAATTTTTTCTTCTTGGAGTTTCTTAAAAAAATTAAGCACATCTTGCGTAGTTCGTAACATCTTTGTCACTTGTGATAATTCAAGCCCACTTAAAGTTGCGCCTATTTCAAGGCGTTTCATCTGTGGAGAAATATTAGCAAGCCTTGCAATTGGAATTCCACCCTTTAATCGGTAGGCATCCGCTCCATCTAATGTCTCGGTAAGTGCTCGTTGAATTTGATCTTGGTTTACCATTGGTTCTAGATTAGCTAGTTCTTGTTTTCCATTATCAGAAGTCAAATATGGTTTCAGTTTGTCTTTAACTTTTTGATATTCTAGTGTTTCAAAAATTTTTTTATTCATCACTTATAGTCCTTTGTTCATCTAATCGTACTTGACGTGTTTATTACCTAATTTTATCTTAACCCAAACAACAAGTTTATCAAACAAAAAACGATCAGATCTGAATATTGAGTCTTCTCAGATTCGATCGTTTACTTATTCTGTAACTGTAGATTAATCTTCGTCATTGTCACCTAAAAAGGTGTTCAAAACTTCTTCAGCCATCTTCCATTCATCGTCTGATTCAATTTCGTTTAACTGACCCTCGTCTGCATTACCATCCGCATCAGGAATGTATGAGTATGCCTGAATATCTACTTCTGCATCGTCCTCTGCGTCAGATGGATACAAAAACATATATGACTTACCATAATCTTCAGAATCGAATGTAAATAAAACGTTGTAAAGTTCTTCATTTCCGTGTTCGTCAACGAGTGTAATTTGTTGTTCTTTATCTGCTTCTTCGCTCATTAGAAATCCTCACTTCAATTTATTTAGTAGTTTACCTTGGCGATTTAAATAGTTTTCAAGAATCAAGCTAGCTGCTAATTTATCAATAACTTTTTTTCGCTTTTTTCGAGAAGTATCAGCCTGCTCGATTAACATTCGTTGCGCCTCAACGGTTGTTAATCGCTCATCTTCATAATCAACTGGTAAATCAAATGTATCAATCATCAGTTGGCCATATGCTTTTGCAGCATCAACCCGAGGGCCAGACGTATTATTCATATTTTTAGGCAGTCCAACCACAATTCCAGCCACTTCGTATTGAGCAACTAATTCTTTCATGCGGTCTAAACCAAATTCTTTTTGTGCTTCATTGATTGGTACGATCTCCACGCCCTGTGCAGTCCATCCCAAGGCATCACTGACCGCGATTCCGACCGTTTTTGAGCCAACATCTAATCCCATTAATCTCATTTGACAGGACCAGCTGACTGACCAGACTTATTTAAGTCATCACGATCTTTAGAAAGATAATTACGAACCAATTCTTCGATAATTTCATCACGTTGATGTTTACGAATTAAATTTCGCGCATCGTTTAATCTCGGAATATAAGCTGGGTCTCCCGAGAGTAAATAGCCAACAATTTGATCAATCGGATTATATCCCTTTTCTTCCAAAGCATCATAAACTGTTTTCAAAGTTTCATGTAAGTCATTAGGTGCATCGTTACTGAAATCAAAAAACATTGTCTTATCTAATTTACTCATCGAAAGCACCTCCTGTATTGTTTATCAAGATAATTTTACCTGATACCCCACAAAAGTACAAACAATGCAGTCCATTGTAATCAACTCGTAACACGCTATTAGTCAAGCCGAAACATTTTATTACTTTTCTGCTAACCATGAAATTCCGTTGGCCAATGCTTGTTTCAGTCCTGATGGGTTACTACCCCCAGCTTGTGCTAGGTTAGGTCGACCACCGCCGCCACCATTTATTTCCTTAGAAATTGCTTTGATTAGGTCGCCAGCTTTTAGACCAGCCTTAACCTGTGCATCTGAAACAGCAACTAATAAATTAGCTTTTTCACCGACAGCAGCACCCAGAATTAAAACATCTGAAGCTTTGCGTTGTTTCCAGTCGTCAGCTAGATCTCTTAATTGAGCCATCCCGGTAACATTCACGACACTTGCCACTACGGAATATTGCCCGGCGTGTTTCACATCATCAAAAATTCCGGCCGCTTCTTCTTTAGCCATCTTGTTTTCTAGATTCGTTACTTTTTGTGTAAGTGCTTTAACAGTTTCTTGCAATTGAGCTACTTTTTGCGGTGTATCTTTGACCTGAACAGCTTTCACTTTTTGAGCTGTTTGGGTTAAAAGTTCATCATGGCTCAATAAATATTCGTAGGCTTCAGCTGAAGTAACGGCCTCAATTCGACGTACACCAGCTCCGACTCCTGACTCCGAAACAATTTTAAACAAACCTAACTCGTTTGTATTTTTAACGTGATCGCCACCACAAAATTCAACTGAATAATCACCGACACTCACCACGCGGACTTTTTTGCCATATTTTTCACTGAATAAGGCGATTGCTCCAAGCTTTTTAGCAGATTCAATGTCAGTCTCCACTGTTTTAACTGGAATTTCAGCAAATATCTTTTCGTTAACAATGCTTTCTACTTTTTGCAAATCAGCCTGCGTGACTTGACCAAAATGAGTGAAGTCAAAACGCAGATAATCCGGTTCAACTAAAGAGCCCGCCTGTTTAGTATGTTCACCGAAAACGTCTCGTAAAGCCTGGTCCAACAAATGAGTTCCTGTATGATTTTTTTCAACCTTACTGTGGAAATGACGGTCTACACTTAATACGTATGCTTGTTCCGTTTGCAAAGGTCGTAGTACTTTAACGGTATGCAAATTCTGACCATTTGGTGCATGCTGCACATCTTTTACTTCCGCGACCACATTACCATCAACATCAGTAATCGTCCCTTTGTCAGCAACCTGGCCCCCCATTTCTGCATAAAATGGTGTGACATCAAAAATTAATTGGGCTTCACCTTTTTTTGCATCTGACACAAGTTGGTCATCTTGAATGATATCTTTGAGAACCGCATGATCTACAGTTAATTCAGTATACCCAACGTAACGACTTGGGGTTTGAATTCCTGTGAGTAATCCTGATTGCACACCCATGGAAACTTGATTACCACGTGCTGCACGAGCACGTTGTTTTTGTTGCTGCATTTCAGCTTCGAAGCCTTTTTGATCTACTTCTAGCCCTTCATCATGAGCATACTCAGTAGTCAAATCTAAAGGAAAGCCATAAGTATCGAAAAGTTTGAAGGCATCTGATCCATTAATTTCTTTAACGTTATTTTCTTTATTCTTTTTGATGATTTGATCAAGCAATTGAACACCATCGTTTAAAGTTTCATTAAAACGACTCTCTTCTGATGAAACGACTTCAGCGATATAATCACTTTGTTCAAGCACTTCTGGATAATAAGATTGCATAATCTTCCCAACAACTGGGACCAATTTAAATAAAAAGCTTTCTTCAATACCAAGCTTTTGACCATACATCACAGCTCGCCGAATCAAACGGCGAATCACGTAGCCCCGACCTTCATTCGAAGGAAGAGCGCCATCCCCAATTGCAAATGTAATTGCCCGTGCATGATCTGCAATTACCTTAAAGGCAACATCTTGTTCTTTATCCTCATTATATTTTTTACCACTAAATTTTTCAGTCTCATGGATCAATGGCAAGAATAAATCAGTTTCAAAGTTTGTAGGCGCATTTTGGAAAATGGAAACTACTCGTTCAAGCCCCATCCCCGTATCAATGTTCTTGTTAGGTAATGGCTCATATGAACCATCCGGTTGATGATTAAATTGTGAGAAAACAATATTCCAAATCTCTAAGTAACGTTCATTTTCGCCACCAGGATAATTTTCCGGATCGTCATCAGCTAAATTATTAAACGATTCGCCACGATCATAGAAAATTTCTGAATCTGGACCACTTGGGCCCTCGCCAATATCCCAAAAGTTATCTTCCACGGGAATAATATGGTCTGCTGGCACACCAACTGATTCCCAATCATGTTTAGCATCCGTATCTTTTGGATAAACCGTAATAAAGAGTTTCTCTGGATCCATTGCAAACCAGTCTGGACTAGTCAATAATTCCCAAGCCCATGTAATTGCTTCTTCCTTAAAATAATCTCCTACCGAAAAATTTCCTAACATCTCAAATAACGTATGATGACGCGCAGTATGACCAACGTTTTCAATATCATTTGTTCGAATACTTTTTTGTGAACTAGTTAGCCGTGGCACATCTGGCACCACACTGCCATCAAAATACTTTTTCATTGTGGCTACCCCAGAATTAATCCACAATAACGTTGGATCATCGTGTGGTACTAATGGTGCACTTGGTTCTACAATATGACCTTTAGACTTAAAAAAGTCCAAAAACATTTTTCTAACTTCACTACTTGATTTTCTCTCCATGATTTTCTTCCCTTCTAATTGCACAAAAAGACCGTTGCTAGTAAAGACGCTTCTGCGCGGTACCACTTTACTTGCAACGATCTTACTCGTTAACCTCTTGACCTCTTTAACGCAGAGTCGCGAAACACTTCCGGGGTAGCATCAAAACTCTAAACTCGTTTTTCACAGCATCCAAAACGTTTCTGAAAGTTTATTCGTTTTAATATGTCCTCAATCAAAAATTATTATATTGCAAAAAATATCGACTTGTCAATCCTCGCCATGATCTCTTTTTGCTCTATGTTGCTTAATTCTTTGCCGTTTCGTTCTCAAGAACTCTGTGTGTTGTGCTTTACGACGATCACTTTGATCTTTGATTTCGATCGCTTTTCTAATTTGACGTTTATAGCCAGGTTTAACCTTACGTTTCTTCTTCTTAACCATTCCCACCATCGTTGGATCCAACTTATGGTGATCTCTAACGCGCGTTGTCCGGCGGTTACGATCATATGAATCAACGACTTCGCCATTCTTGATTGCTTTAGGCTGAAATTTAACCCCTAATTTTTCAATTTCAGAAACTTTTTCTTCTTCACCTGGTTCGTAGAGCGTAATGGCTGTTCCTGACATCCCGTTACGCCCAGTTCGCCCAACTCGATGAATAAAGAAGTCGAGATCATCAGGAATCCCGTCATTGATGACCATTGAAACACCTTCAATATCAATCCCACGTGATGCTAAATCAGTGGCAACGACAAATTGAAAATCAAGATTATGAATTTCTTTCATAATTCGTTTACGTTCACGCGGTTTAACGCCACCATGAACTTTGGCAACTTTCAACCCTTGTTGTTTCAAGTAATCTGTTAACTCATCAGCACGCTCTTTTGTGTTACAGAAAATCAACACTAAATAAGGTTCACCAATTGTTAACAACTGATGAATGACATTATTCTTACCTTTACTTTTTGTAGAAATTAACCAGTTATCAATTGTGGGACTAATGATACTCTGAACAGGAATCTCTTCAATCACTGGATTTGACATATACTTCTTTAAAAAGATGTTCAATGACTTAGGAATAGTGGCCGAAAAGACCATCATTTGCAAATCTTTTGGTAAACTTGCGGCAATCTTGTCTACCTCATTCAAAAATCCCATATCCAAGGTCATATCAGCTTCATCAACGACAAATTGTGAAGCCAGATGCACATCTAAAGCTTGACTATGAATTAAGTCCCAAATTCTTCCTGGTGTTCCAATAACAATTTGTGGCTGTCGATGCTTTAACTTGTCCATCTGCCGTTTTTTATCAGTTCCCCCAACGTAATTACCAATTTCAATGTTAATTTCATCAGAGCCCACTAATTGACGGGCAGCTGCATTAATCTGATAAGCAAGTTCTCGACTAGGGGTTGTAATGACAACCTGAACTTGTTTTTTGGACGGATTGATTTGATTGATCAGTGGTAACAAAAAGGTATGTGTTTTTCCACTACCTGTTTGTGACTGACCAATCACACTTCTGCCAGCCAGAATAACTGGAATTAGTTTTTCTTGAACTGGTGTTGGCTGAGTGAAATTAATCTCATCTAAGGCGCTCATCAAAAATGGTTGTAAATTAAATTCTAAAAAACCGTTTTTCATTAATTACTCCTTCTCGCTCTTCTTATAAGCTGTTGCGATTGCTGCTAATTCAGTTTGAATCGTTTGAACTTCATCAAGATCCTTAGCTTTTGCACCGCTAGCAAGGGCATGTCCCCCACCATCATGTTTCTTAGCTAATTCATTAATTGTTGGCCCTTTAGAACGCAGGCGAACTCGATAACTACCATCTCTTTGGATTACAAAAATTGCCCAACAAACAACAGAGTCAATTTTTCCGGGTAGGGGCACAACACCTGCTGTACCAGCATCTTTTAAATCAAATTGGTCTAATACTTCCCCTGTTAAACAAACTGAGGCAGCGCCATCTTCTGTGATCTGTAAATTTTGGTAAACGTAGGCAGAAAGATGCGCAACAGATAATGGCATACTATCTAATTTTTGATTGACAGCAGTGACATCAAAGCCTGTTGCCATCAAAGAAGCAGCCACTCGTAGCGTATGCGGTGTAGTATCTGAATATAAGAATCTACCCGTATCACCAATAATTCCGGTGTAAAGTGCCTGAGCAGCCTTCGCATTTAAAGTCAGCTCATGTTTAAATTGATGGTAAAGATCAAAAATCATTTCTGAACTGCTTGAAGCACTTGGAACCACCCAAGCCAAATCACCATATGGATCATCATTGGGATGATGGTCAATTTTAATTAATTCCTGCCCATTGGTATACCGATTATCATCAACCCGTGGTGGATTAGCAGTATCTGTGACGATTACTAAAGCATCATCATAATCATCATCGTCGGCCGTATCCATCTCACCAATCCATGATAAGCCACCTACTTGTTTTCCAACTGCTAAAACAGTCTTCATTGGAAAAGAAGCATGAATAATTTCTGCCAAACCAATTTGAGAACCAATTGCATCTGGATCTGGCCGTTGATGGCGATGAATAATAATGCGTTGATGTTTTTTTATTTGTTCAAATATTTCCTGTTGCAGAGTCATAATTTCTTCTTTCTATCCTTGACTAGTTTTTTGAGATTTGCCAAGTTTTCACTTCTTCCCAGTATACTAGCTTTTGCGGTTAAACACAAAGCCGAAAATCAATCTGATTTAAATAACGGTAAAGTAATGTTTTCAAAATTTATACTAGCCAAATTTGTCATTGTTATACCCAACAATCTGATTCCTCGCTGACTGTCACCAAACTCCTCAAAAAGCTGACGTGCGTAAAATAGATACGCTTCCTCACTATTCTCAATAAATTCCGTCAAAGTCTGTCGCTTAGTGATGGTCTCAAAATCCGCATAGCGCAACTTGAGAACTAAGGTTTTACCGTGCTTTTGCCTTTTTTTCATTGCAATGGCGACGTTTCTTGCCAAATTACTAAGTTCATTTTCTACCTCATTATCCGTTGTTAAATTCGGATTATAGGTACTTTCCTTACCGATCGATTTTCGTTCCCGTAAATATTCAATTGGGCGGTCATCAGAACCTCGCACGTGGTGATATAACGCATCCCCGAATCTTCCAAAATTATGAATCAAATATAATTCACTTTTTTGATACAGGTCTTTACCGTTGAAGATTTTCAATTCATGCATTTTGGGGACCGTTTTTTTACCAACCCCACGGAACTTTTCAATTGGTAACTTATCTAGAAACTCTCGGACATCTTCTGGTAAGACGACTGCAACGCCGACCGGTTTCTGATATTCAGAAGCCAGCTTAGCAAGAAACTTGTTGTACGAAATTCCCGTTGAGCAAGTCAGTTTAGTCTTGGCAAAAATTTCGCTTTGAATCTGATGAGCAACTTCCACTGCACTCTCAATATCCTTCTTATTATCCGTTACGTCTAGATAAGCTTCATCGAAGGCAATCGGTTCAATCTTGTCAGTATATTCATGAAAGATTTCATGGATTTGATCAGAGACGGCCCGATATAATGTGAAATTGGGAGTTTGAAAAACTGCTTTTGGACATAATTCCAACGCTTTTTGAGCACTCATTGCGGAATGAACACCTGATTGCCGCGCTAAATAATTTGCCGTTGCAACTACCCCTTTACCCCCAGTTTTACGAGGATCTCGAGCTATGATAAGTGGCTTTTTTCGAAGTTCTGGTTGTTCCCGTTCTTCTATTGAAGCATAAAAAGCATCCATATCAACATGAATGACTTTGCGAGAAGTATTAATATTAATGGGAAGAATTGCGTCGTTTTGAGCCATTTCATCACCTAATTTTAAGTCTTAACACTTTGCTTTTTCCTTAAACAATAAATTTGGTTTCTTATTTAGTTTAATCGAACGTACGTTTGAAAACAAGCTAAACAAAACAAAAAACGATCAATCAACTGCTTGTTGATTAATCGTTCCAATTTTTTAATGTTTGGTTGCACCAAAAATCCAGGTTCGATGATCTCGTGCCAATAATTCTTGCGAAGCCTTTGGTCCCATTGTGCCACTAATGTAATTAGGAAAATCAGCTTTTTGACTATCCCAATTTTGACGAACGACATCAACAATTCGCCAAGCTTGGGCAACTTCATGCCAATGAGCAAAATTAGTGCGATTACCATCTAAAGCATCGTGAATGAGTTTTTCATATGCTTCCGGTACCTTTGCTTTCTCAGCAGCTGTCTTATGATATTCCAAATGAATTGGCATTATCCCATAACCTTGATTACCATTTTTGACATTGAGATCAAGTTGATAGCCTTGGTCCGGTTCAACATAAAGCGTAAGAACGTTTTGGACAAGATTTGTATCTTGATCCCCCACAGCCTTAAAAATATTGTCAGTAGTGTCTTTGAAAACAATATTAATTTGTGTTAATTTTCGTGCAAGACGTTTCCCAGTTCTGATGTAAATTGGAACCCCAGATAAATCGCCATTAGTAGTTTCCAACTTCCCAGCCACAAATGTTTCAATCTGTGATTGTTCATCGGTTCCTTCTTCATGTCGGTAATCTGATTGTTCATGATCGGCATCTTCATCATACTGACCACGAACAAAGTTTTTTGAAGCCTCTTCTGGTGAATAAACCTTGATATTTTCCAAAGCTTCCACCTTTCGATCTCGTAACTCTTTAGCTGTGTATTCACTAGGCTTTTGCATAGTAAGTAATGAAATGATTTGCAGAATATGATTTTGTACCATATCTCGCAGTGCACCAGCCGTTTCATAATATCCAGCCCGTTCCTCAACACCTAACGATTCTGCCAATGTTATCTGAATATTATCAATATGTTCCTTATTCCAAAGCGATTCAATAATTGAATTTCCAAATCTCAGTGCTGCAATACTTTGAACAGCCTCTTTACCCAAATAATGATCAATTCGATAAATTTGATCTTCAGAAAATGCAGATGAGATGTCGTCATTAAGTTCTTTAGCCGTTTTAAAATCACGACCAAATGGTTTTTCAATGATCAAGCGATTATAGCCATGATCCGTAATTAACTTTTCAGACTTTAAATGACCTGCAATTGTTCCAAAAAATCTAGGAGCCATTGCTAAGTAATAAATTCGATTTCCATTGAGATCGTACTTCTCATCTAATTTGTCAGCCAATTTTCGTAGGGCCACATAATGTTCTGTATCATTGACATTATGAGATTGATAATAAAAGTGGCTGGCAAATTTTCGGGCAATCTCACTGTTTGTCCGTTCAGACTCATGCCCATCATCTGCGATGGCATTCATAACAACTTCATGATAATGATCATTGGTCCAAGGACGACGTGCCGTCCCGATCACAGCAAAATTATCTTTTAAATAGCCTTTTTCATACAAACGAAATAATGAAGGATATAATTTACGATAGGCTAAATCACCCGTTCCTCCAAAAATTATAAACAACGCTTGCTGTGTCATTTCATTTGCCTCTCTTTCACAATATGATTCCGCTTTAATTATGAAACTTTCGTTTTAAATACACAACTTTTTACACCTAAAAAAAAAGATTTGAAACAAATATGTCTCAATCCCTTTTAAATTAACTAATTATTCTTTATTTGCTGCTTCATCAGTTGACTTCTGAGCATCATCAGCGTCTGGAGCTTCTTTAACATCTGGTGTTGCTTCAGCTTCTGAAGTAGAAGTAGCTTCCTTGGCTGCTGGTTGCACAGCTTCAACATGATCTACACGCATAATAGCGCTACGGTCAAAAACCAAGTAAATGCCATCACAGTCTAAAGTAACTGTTTTTGCATCTTCATCAATTGAATCAACAACGCCATGTAAACGACCGATTGTGACAATTTTGTCACCAACTTGAAGTTTGCTCATCATATCTTGATGTTTTTGTTGTTGTTTCTTTTGTGGACGAATCATCATGAAATACATTAATCCAAAAATCAAAATAATGAAGACAATTGTACCTGCGCCTCCACCTAAACCTGCATTTGCTGCTAATAACAATATAAACACCTCATTTTCTTTATCTTAACTGTATCAAATATTAGCGTTTACTTCCAGTATATTTAAAAATTCTTTGCATCTTCTTTATTGTACCCATATTCTTCAAAAAAGTTTTCTCTGAATTCAAGCAAGTTATCATCCATAATCGCTTGGCGAACCTGTTTCATAAGGTGCACCAAAAAGTAAGTATTATGAATACTTGTCAACCGAATTCCAAATGATTCATTTGTTTTTATCAAATGACGGACGTAAGCACGCGTATAATTTTTGCAAGTATAACACTGACAGTTATCATCTAGCGGTGTGAAATCACGAGCATATATTGCATTTTTGACAACTAGTCGCCCATGCGAGGTCATACAGGTGCCATTGCGGGCAATCCTTGTAGGAAGGACGCAATCAAACATGTCAATGCCACGCATTACTCCGTCAATTAAGGCGTCAGGAGAACCAACACCCATTAGATAACGAGGTTTATTTTCAGGCAGCATGGGGGTTGTAAAATTTAAAACTCGATTCATTTCATCTTTGGATTCCCCAACTGATAAACCACCAATGGAATATCCCGGAAAATCCATACTGACAAGATCTTTGGCACTTTGCTCACGTAAGGCTTTAAAACCGGCTCCTTGAACAATTCCAAACAAGGCCTGCCAATCAGGATTTTGATGGGCTTTTAAGCCCCGTTCTGCCCAGCGACTAGTTCGTTCTACCGAATGTTTTACATATTCATAACTTTCGAAGAACGGTGGACACTCGTCAAAACTCATCATGATATCCGGTCCCAGATCGTTTTCAATCTGAATTGCCTTTTCTGGGCTCAAAAACATTTTAGCACCGCTAATCTCATTCCGAAAATGAACACCTTCTTCAGAAATATCTCTCAAATTAGCAAGTGAAAAAACTTGAAATCCACCTGAATCAGTCAGGATTCCTCTCTTCCAATTCATAAACTTATGCAGTCCACCAGCTTCTTTAACGATATCTTCTCCGGGACGAACCCACAGATGATACGTGTTAGAAAGAATAATATCAGCCCCAATATCTTCAAGCTCTTCAGGAGACATTGACTTAACGGTTGCTTGGGTTCCGACTGGCATAAAAATTGGCGTTGGAAACGTACCGTGGGGAGTTTCAATCTCGCCTAAACGAGCCCCCGTATGTTTTTCTTTTTTAATTAAATGATATTTGATTGCAGGTTCCACGCAAATTCTCCATTCTTAATGCTTACTTGTTTATTTTTGTTAAATATATAGTTTCAAAAATTAGCCTCTTGTGCCTAATTTTGTTGTGGTGCTGACAAACCAAGATGTTCATAGCCCTTCTCAGTAACTACTCGCCCACGAGGGGTCCGGTTCAAATAACCAATTTGCATCAAATAAGGTTCGTACATTTCGGCAATTGTATCAGACTCTTCCCCAATATTCGCGGCAATGGTTCCCAAACCAACTGGTCCCCCGTGATAGTATTCAACCATTGTTTTTAAAATTTTATTATCGATTTCATCTAAACCTTCTTCATCAACACGCAAGAAACGTAGTGACTTCGCCACAATCTCATCATCAATTGCTTGTTTATCAGAAACTTCCATAAAATCACGCACTCGTTTAAGTAATCGATTGGCAATTCTAGGCGTTCCTCGCGACCTTCTTGCCAGTTCGTGGGCCCCTTGATCAGTAATTTTCGTGTTAAATATGTCAGCGGATCGTTTCACAATTTCTGTAAGATCCTCAATCGTGTAATAACTCATGTGTGACACAATTCCGAAACGGTCTCTTAATGGTGCGGATAACAAACCGGCTCGCGTTGTTGCGCCAATTAATGTGAAAGGTGGAAGCGGAAAATGAATAGGATGCGCAGTAGGGCCTTGGCCGACCACGATATCAACAAAGAAATCTTCCATCGCCGAGTAAAGCATTTCTTCAACAATTTTGGGCAATCGATGAATTTCATCGATAAATAAGATATCACCTGGTTGTAACTCGTTTAGTAAAGCCACCAAATCACCGGGCTTTTCTATTGCCGGTCCACTTGTTGTGCGAATGTGTACAGCCATTTCATTGGCAATCACCATCGCCAAGGTTGTTTTACCTAAGCCAGGTGGTCCATAAAGTAACACGTGATCGAGCGATTCCTCACGTTGTTTAGTCGCCTGGATATAAACTGATAACTCATGTTTGACCCGGTCCTGACCAATATATTGATCTAATGTCGCCGGACGCAAAGATTTTTCAATTGAGGCTTCCTCGTTATCTGTTGCTTCATTTGAAACAAGTCGATCTTCATCAGAATCGTCCATTCATTTCACCTTCTTCCCTATTTTTTCATTAATAGCTTAAGTCCAAAACTCAAATAATGATCTGTAGTCATTGATTCTTGATCTTCTAGCTCTGGTTTGATTTTTGCAATAACTTTTGAGGAATATCCTAAAGCAGACAACGCATCCAAAGCATCTGCTAAATTACGATTAGCTATTGGTTGGACTACGGGTTCTGTGGAACTACTAGAAAGTAAGGTCATTTTTCCTTTTAAGTCCAAAATAATCTGTTGAGCGGCCTTGGGCCCAATTTTTGGAAACTTCTTTAAGTAAGCTACATCATCTTGATTAATTGCATTAACTAGACCAGAATGATCTTCGTTTGCAAGAATTGCTAAGGCACTCTTAGGTCCAATCCCCTTAACCAAAATTAATTTTTCAAATAGTTCTTTATCTTCAGCATCATACAACCCATAAAGACTAATTTCTGTTTCCGAAACAGCCTCGTGCACAAAGATTTTCACTAGTTTATTTTTATCAATTTCATACCGATATGGATTTCCCACAAAGAGTTTGTATCCTACACCTTGCACTTCCAGCACCAAAAACTCCGGTGTGATTTGGGTCACATAACCAATTAAATATTCATACATTCAAATTCTCTCCATCATCTTAAAATAAACATACGTTTGCTTTTATCCATTGTACCATATCTCTTTTTTATTCTTGTTCTTCCAACGGACGGTGAGGATCTTGAATACGTTTAAACATTTTTTTCATGTCTGAGTTAGAGAAATGCACTAACACAGGCCGTCCATGAGGACAATTAAAGGGATTTTCCGTTTTAGCTAAATCTTGAATCAGCTGACGGGCTTGCTGATCATCCAAATGATGATTAGCTTTTATTGCCCGTTTACAACTCATCATAATGGCAGTTTTTTCACGGAATTTGGCTACCGTCATGCGTGAATCATTCAAAACATAGTCGATCATCTCACGAACAGTATCCTCTTCTTGTCCCGCTTTAAACCAAGTGGGATGCTGACGAACCACAAAACTATTGGGACCAAAAGATTCCAGTTGAATGCCGCAACTGGCCAAAACATCTTCTTTTTCCTGAATTTTCAACACATCACTTGTGGCGTAATCAAGCACGATTGGCACGAGTAGGCTTTGCGAATCCGTTGAAACTTTTCCAATTTCTTCCCGATAGTACTCATAATTAATCCGTTCTTGTGCAGCATGCTGATCTAAAATATATAACCCCTCTTCAGATTCTGCGAATAGAAAAGTCCCATGCATTTGGCCAACATACTGTAAAATTGGAAAACGCTTTGTTTCGGCCTCTTGTTCAATCTGGCCTTCTGAAACCTCAGCTGTCTCCACCTGTCTATCTTCATCAAAAGGAGCTACCTGTGCTTCTTCAGTATACTTCTGTTGAAAACTAGTTAGTGCTGCACTCTTTAAATCAGTTTCATGCTTTATAACAATTGGTTGGGTTCCATTGCTTGGTAATGCTTGAAACAACTCAGCTAATGAAGCCGTCTGTTGCTCTGTTACATTTGCTACTCCGCTTGCGGGCTTTGTAAATTCCGAATACTTCGCTGAAGCCTCATTTAAATTAAATTGTAGCTGGTCCGTATTGACCTTACGATTAGTACTAAGATTTTTAACTGCAGATGGAATTAAATTTTCTTTAGCAAGTTCTTTATAAATCACCTTTGTAATGAGCTCTTGTAATTGTGGTTCCTGACTAATTCGGACCTCTTGTTTAGCCGGGTGTACATTAACATCAACTAGCAAAGGATCCATTTTTATATTTAAAACTGCGACAGGATAGCGTCCAACCATTAATTTTGAGCCGTATCCTTCAATAATCGCCTTAGTTACTTGAAAATTCTTGACATATCGCCCATTGATTAACACAGAAATATATTGTCGTGAAGCCCTCGTAAATTCAGGCAAACTCGTATATCCCGAGATTTCAAAATCAACATTTTCACCTTTAAATTGCACCATCTTTCGAGCATTTTGCACACCATAAATTCCCGCAATTACTTGCAGTAAATCGCCTCGTCCCGAAGTTCGGATCAGTTCTCGTCCTTCATGACTTAATGTAAAGGCAATCTCAGGGTAGCTTAAAGCCAACCGATTCACAATATCACTGATATTTGCCAATTCAGTTTGTGGAGATTTCATATATTTCAAACGGGCCGGTGTGTTAAAGAAGAGGTCTTTGACGCTGATATCTGTTCCCTTCCTAACAGCTGCCAATGAGTGGTCTACTACTTGTCCACCTTTAATATGGATCTGGGTTCCCGTCTCATCGCCAGTAGAGGTCTCTAGAACCACATCTGCCACCGAGGCAATACTTGGTAAGGCCTCACCACGAAAACCAAGAGAACGTACTTTAAACAGATCTTCACGAGTGGTAATCTTGCTTGTTGCATGCCGCTCAAAAGCCAGTGGCACATCTTCAGTTGCAATGCCATCCCCGTTATCCACAATTTCGATAGATTTCAATCCTGCTTCTTCAACCAAAATATCAATTTGCGTACTATGGGCGTCGATTGCATTTTCGACTAATTCTTTTACCACTGAAGCTGGTCGTTCAACGACTTCTCCAGCCGCAATTTGATCGGCAAGAACATCAGAAAGTTCATGAATTTTTGCCATATTATCTCAACCTTCTATTTATTTGTTAGTTTTTTCTGCCACTTATACAGTTGATTCATGACATCCATGGGGGTCATAGACATCAGATTAAGGTTCCGAATTTGGGAAACGACTTCTGCATTTTCAGGATCTACCGGTTCCGTTTTAAACAAAGCTAGTTGTTCATCAACTTCGCTCTTCTCAACGGACTGAGTTAACTCACTGTCTTGTTCAGTAGGCACCGTTTTAGATGGATGCGCCACTTCGTCCGTAATCACCTGATCTGTATCTTTATTCTGAATTTCAAGTCGTTTTAAAATTTTGTCGGCTCTGCCCAACAATTCAGTTGGCATCCCCGCCAGTTTAGCCACGTGAATCCCATAAGACTTATCAGCAGGACCATCCTCCATTTTGTGCAAAAAGACCAGATCACCATCTTTTTCAACTGCCCCAACATGGACGTTTTTTAATTTAGTTAATGTTTTATCTAAAGCCGTAAGCTCATGGTAATGAGTAGAGAACAACGTTTTGGCGTGAACATGATTATGCACAAATTCAATAATTGCTTGCGCAAGAGCCATGCCATCATAGGTAGCCGTTCCTCGACCAATTTCATCAAACAAAATCAAGCTCTGGGGGGTCGCATTCTGAATGGCCCGATTAGCTTCTTGCATCTCCACCATAAAGGTACTTTGTCCAGCAATTAAATCATCAGCCGCGCCAATTCGAGTGAAAATTTGATCAAAAATTGGCAAAGTAGCCGACTCAGCAGGAACAGAACACCCCATTTGTGCCAGAACAACCGTTAAAGCTAATTGACGCATGTACGTACTTTTACCAGACATATTAGGCCCCGTAATCAGCAAAATATCAACATCCTTTGACATTTTGACATCATTTGGCACATAACTTTGGCGTCCCATAACTTTTTCGACAACCGGATGACGGCCACCGACAATATCAATGCTATGATTTTTTTTCAGAGTAGGTTTTACAAAATGATAGTTCTCACTAACAACTGCAAAGCTCTGTAAAACATCAAGCGTAGCAACCTGTTTAGCCAGTTTTTGCAGTCGTTCAATAACTTGTTTGATTTGCTCACGGATTTTACTGAACAGCTCATATTCAAGTGTAGTAGATTTTTCTTCGGCCTCTAGAATCAAGCTTTCTTTCTCTTTTAAGGCTGGCGTGATAAAGCGCTCAGCATTTGTTAAAGTTTGCTTGCGTTCGTAACGCCCTTCTGGAACCGTACTCAAATTCGATTTTGTGATTTCGATGTAATATCCAAAAACTTTATTGTAACCAACTTTTAAATTCTTGATACCGGTCGCTTGGCGTTCGGAGGCCTGCAGTTCAGCCATCCACTTTTTTCCATTCGTCATTGCATCTCGATACTTATCAAGTTGAGTATCATAACCATCTTTAATTACATTACCTTCAGTGACTGAAATGGGTGGCTCATCCACAATTGCCCGGTCAATAAGATCCGCAATATCATCAACTGGATCAAGTTTAGCCAGCATAGCGCCAAAAACTTTGTTGTCCAGTTCTCCCAAAACATACTTAATTTTAGGAATTTGACGTAGTGATGTCTTTAACTGGATAAGATCCCTACCGTTAACATTGCCAAATGCCACACGACCAGCTAAACGCTCCAAATCATAAACTTTTACTAATTCCTCTTGTAAACTACTGCGTTCAAAATAATGATCCAGTAACTCGGCCACTTTTGTTTGCCGATCTTCAATTTCCACTTGCCGAATTAGTGGCCGATCTAACCATTGTTTCAGTAATCGACCACCCATTGCGGTTCGAGTTTCGTCTAATAACCACAAAAGTGTACCCTGTTTCTTGCCTGAGCGGATAGATCTTGTCAATTCCAAATTATATTTAGAATAATGGTCCATCCGTAAATAGTAAGAAGGCTCATAGGCCACCGCTTTTTGCAAATGTGCGAGGCTTCGTTTTTGCGTTACCGTGATGTACGTCAGTAATGTTTCAACAACGGTCTTTTCCAAATTTTCAGTTAGGGCTTGCGTTAAATAACTTAATTCGGCCTTCACTTCAATTTTATTTTGGTGTGAAACCATAATATTCAATTTTTTAAACTGTTCTTGCATATCATCTGTAACAGATGCATCTACCACGATTTCCTTCGACTGTAGATTAACAACCTCGTTAATTACAGCTTCAAAAGACTCCAAATTACTAGTTTTCAGTTCACCAGTCGATAAATCTGCATAGGCAAAACCAAACTTGTTGTCCTCGGTCGTGGTCAAAGCAGTTAAATAATTATTGGATTTGGCTTCATTGACGTTAGAATCCGTAACTGTTCCAGGTGTTATCAATTGAATAACTTCACGTTTGACCATGCCTTTAGCCAAACGAGGGTCTTCCATTTGTTCACAAATAGCTACTTTATATCCCTTTTCAATTAAAATATCAACGTAATTTTGAACAGCATGATGAGGCATTCCACACATCGGAATGGGATCTGTCGCGTTATGACTACGAGAAGTTAGTGTTAGTTCAAGAATTTGAGCACCCTTGATCGCATCATCGTAGAAAAGTTCATAAAAATCACCAATTCGATAAAATAAAAAAGCATCTGGATAATCTTTTTTAATCGCCATATATTGCTGCATCATTGGCGTATCACTCGTTTTTTGTGGCAAATTCTCTCCTGCTTTCTACTTTTTATCTAATTCGAACATTTAAAACTATCTGTCCTATTTTAACATTTAACCTTTAGAGTGCCTACTAACTGTGCTGGCTTTTCCAAGGTAGTGTCATTAAAAATGATTTCAACTATTTTAAAAATAAAAAAGTCTGGCAACAGATACTTGCCAAACCTTCTTAATATTCTATTTATTTAGCATAATTTACAGCGCGAACTTCACGAATTACGGTAACTTTAACTTTTCCAGAATACTCTAACTGTTTTTCAATTGCAGTTCTAATATCATGAGTCAATGTGGTTGCCTGTAAGTCAGAAATCTTTGAAGGTTTTACGATTACCCGTATCTCTCGACCGGCTTGAATCGCATAACTCTTCTTAACGCCTTTAAACCCATCAGCCAAATTTTCTAGCTTCTCGAGTCTATGAATATAATTTTCTAGAGAATCACTGCGGGCTCCTGGCCGAGCAGCTGAAATTGAATCTGCTGCTGCAACCAATACTGAAGTCACATATTCGGCACCGACATCTCCATCATGGGAAGCAATGGCGTTAATTACCACTGGACTTTCCTTATACTTCTTTGCAAATTCTACGCCGATTGTCACATGGGATCCTTCAACCTCATGGTCAACCGCTTTTCCAATATCGTGTAATAATCCTGCGCGTTTAGCTAAAGTAACATCCTCACCTAATTCAGCTGCTAAAATACCTGTTAATTTAGCAACTTCAATTGAATGGTCCAAAACATTTTGTCCGTAACTAGTGCGGAACCTTAAGCGACCAACTAACTTGATCAACTCAGGATTCATCGAGTGAATACCAAGATCAAAAATGGTTTGTTCCCCAACTTCACGGATCTTATCATCCATGTCTTTGCGAGCTTTTTCAACCATTTCCTCAATTCGAGCTGGATGAATCCGACCATCCTGAATTAACCGTTCAAGTGCCATTTTGGCAATCTCACGACGAATTGGGTCAAATCCACTTAGCACAACTGCTTCTGGTGTATCGTCAATGATTAAATCAATACCAGTCAAAGTCTCTAAAGTTCTAATGTTTCGACCTTCGCGACCAATAATTCGACCTTTCATGTCATCACTGGGGAGATTCACAACAGTAACAGTTGATTCCGTAGCCACATCGGCTGCACTTCTTTCAATAGCTTGGGCAATCAGATCGGTTGCCACTTTTTTAGCATCTGTTTGTGCCTTTTCTTCACTTTCGCGAATCATTTTAGCACGTTCGTCTGCCAAGCCATCACGAACCTCGTTCAGAATCAAAGATTGCGCGTCTTCTTGTGACATTGCCGCAACCCGTTCTAACTCTTCTGTACGTTTTGTAACTAATGAGGATGCTTCTTGTTGTTGTTCGTCAATCCGCTTTTGCTCAGAACTTAGTTTTTCTTCCTTACGTTCCAAACTATCTTCACGTTTTTCAAAAGTGTTATCTTTATGATCCAAAACCTCTTCTCGCTGTAACAAACGTTCCTCTTGCTTCTGTGCTTCTGCACGTCGTTGCTTAAGTTCGTTTTCTACCCGAGTTCGATAGCGGTGACTTTCGTCTTTAGCTTCTAAAAGGGCTTCCTTTTTTTCAGTTGCCGCCTGTTTCTTAGCATTGTCTAAAATACCACTAGCTGTATCCTGCGCATCATGCACATTTTTCTCTTGAATGAGTTTGTGTACATAATAACCGATGATATAGCCAACAACAATAGCGATGATTGCGAGGATTATATTGAAAACAATCATGTTTCCACCTCCGAATCATCAATAGTTGGTTAATTTTCTAACCGAATTTTATGATGCTATTTTGATTATTCACACAATACTTAGTTTAGCATTCCGAAGGCAGTTTAATCAAGCTATCTCACTATTTATATTTGTTCAATCACACAATTTTTATAAAAATATGTTAAAAATTTTCTAAAAAAATAATTCACTGCATTTAAACGGGTCTACACTTTCTGGTATTGGTGAATAACTAATACCGGTTTTTTGTCTGTTTTGAAAATCAGAAAAATAAAAAAGGACATCTGTCCTCTTTGTGCTACGATTTAATCGCCAAAAAAAAATCGAAAAGAGGAAATTCAGATGTCCCTAACTAATTCTATCTTATGCTTATTCGAAATAACAGACCCAAACTTAATTGTCACTGGTATTTCTAAAGAACGGTGTTCCACAAACCAACGTATTCATGTCGTCCATGCAACTTTGTCTTATCAACTTTTAAAGTGCCCACATTGTGGCCATAAAAGCTTAATTAAAAACGGAACTCACATGAGTCACCTGCGTTTAGGAACCTTATCCGGTGGTCGTTACGAAATGCATTTAAAACGTCAAAGATACCAATGTAAAGATTGTTCAAAAACCTGTGGTGCTAAAACTAAGTTGGTTAATCGTAACGAAACTTTCACACATAATATCAAACATCAAGTGATCGTTTTGGCACGCGATATGTTGACGAGTAAAGAAATTGCTAAACTTTGTGGAATTTCGCCAAGCAGTGTTCAACGAATCCTAAATGCCAATATTCACTTAGCCTATCGTGTTAAACATCTCCCAGAGAATCTTTGCTTTGATGAATTTCGTTCCTGTAATCACTGGATGTCCTTTAATTGTTGCGATGCCGTTAGTCATCGCCGAATTGTTACTTTAAAAGATCGGCTAAGTAAAGATATCATTGACTACTTTGAAGCTCGTTTTTCGGTTCAAGAACGTGCCCAAGTTCAATCAGTGACGATTGACATGAATGCTGAATATGGCAGCTTCATTCATCGCTTATTTCCCAATGCGGCCACGATTATCGATCGTTTCCATATTATTCAACTGGCTGGGCGTGCCTTAGATAATGAACGCACGCAGACCATTCGTACTATCCAAGATAAGCATTCACGAATTTATCATATTTTAAAATCTCAATGGCGTTTATTTCATCTTGATGAAATAAAAGTTAATGATTCTAAGGCTGTTTATTTACGCGGAATTAACGAGTACATGACGCAACAAAACGCCATTGATTTAGCTCTAGACGCTTTTCCCAGATTTAGATCTGTGTATCAAACCTATCAAGGTATCTTAAGTGCCATACACCAAAAGGATGCTAATGCGTTCCAATCCTTACTTACTAACTACCAACCCACTAGTAATCAAATGGACATAACGATCAACACGTTTATCAAAAATGGTTCAGCCCTTCTAAACAGTTGTCGTTATCCATTTTCCAACGGTCCAATTGAAGGACTTAATCGTAAAATCAAGGCATTAAAGCGTAACTGTTTTGGTTTTCGAAATATTGACAACTTCTTTATCCGGATTAGTTTAATTCATGAGTAAACAAAAAGCACATTCACCGAAGTGAATGTGCCGTTCAAAATCTCCACCAATACGATTTGACAGAGACCCGTTTAAACAGTAAATTATTCTTTCAAAATATTTTATTTCTTTTTAGATGTTTTAAGATCTAGTGTAGAAGGATCTTTCTCTTCTTTTGATTTTTCTTGTGCTGCATCTTTTTCTTCGGGTGTTTCATCCATTCCAAACGCGACACGAACTTTTTTATAAATTTCTTCTCGCTTTTCCGGATTGTCTTCTAAATACTGCTTAGCGTTTTCTCGACCTTGTCCAATGCGTTCCTCAGCATATGAATACCAAGAACCACTCTTTTGGATAATGTCCTTTTCAGCAGCCATATCAATAATCTCACCAGTTTGAGAAATTCCGTGACCGTACATGATGTCAACTTCGGCACGCTTAAATGGAGGTGCAACCTTGTTCTTAACGACTTTAATCCGAACTCGGTTTCCGATAATATCAGTACCGTCTTTAATTTGTTCTGCACGTCGAACCTCTAAACGGATGGTTGCATAAAACTTCAGAGCACGACCACCAGGTGTGATTTCGGGATTACCAAACATAACACCGACTTTTTCACGAATCTGATTAATAAAAATGGCAATTGTTTTAGTTTTATTAATTGAACCAGAAAGTTTCCGAAGTGCCTGTGACATAAGCCGTGCTTGAAGGCCAACATGGGCATCACCCATTTCACCTTCAATTTCTGCACGTGGAACTAAGGCAGCAACCGAGTCCACAACAACTAAATCAACAGCCCCACTTGATACCAAGGCGTCTGTAATTTCTAGACCTTCTTCACCTGTATCTGGCTGAGACAACAGCAAGTCATCAATATTAACACCCAAGTGTTCTGCGTACACTGGATCTAATGCATTTTCTGCATCAATATAGGCAGCTGTTCCGCCCTCTTTTTGAACCTGCGCAACCGCATGCAGAGCAACCGTTGTCTTACCAGAACTTTCTGGTCCATAGACTTCAACGATTCTTCCACGAGGATAGCCACCAACACCCAGTGCATCATCTAATGCTAAAGAACCGGTAGAAATGGTAGAGATTTGAGTTTGAGCAGAATCCCCCATTCGCATAATAGAGCCCTTACCAAAATTCTTTTCAATTTTTTTTAACGCAGCGTCTAACGCTACTTTTCTTTGATCATCAGCCAATTTGTTTCCTCCTTAACGGGAATACCTAACATTCATAATAATACTGATTTTCTACTCAAATTGCAAGTAAAAACGAACAAAAGTTCGCATTATTTAAAAACTTTCTTAATTCACTTAATACGCCCACAATGATTTGCCTTCTCGAAGAAAATTAAGCCGTTGAAAACATAATTTTTCATCATCTTTAGTAAAAACTGCCGCTTCCTTAATTCATCCCCCTATATAAGTAAATACGCTTTTCGTACTCAAAAATTCTTTTAATAAAAAAAGAGCCTGACAATTTTGCCAAAACTCAATTTATATTTATTAGTTAAATCCGTCTGAAAAAACATTCCGATTTTGTACGAAATAATCGATTCCTGAATAAATTGTAAAAAATAAACAAATGTAAAGCATAATTGCAGCCATGGGAATGCTTAATGCGGCAAACAACACATTATTTAAAATTAATAAAATAATGGCAATCATTTGCGAAGTTGTTTTTATTTTTCCAGGCATGGCAGCAGCCATCACTTGGCCATCATTTTCGACAATCAATAACCTTAGACCTGTAACTGCCAACTCGCGGCAGACAATAATAGCAGCTACCCATGCTGGTACTTTAGCAAACGAAACTAAAATAATAAAAGCCGACATAACTAACATTTTATCTGCCAATGGATCCGCAAATTTTCCGAAATTAGTTACTAAATGCCTCTTACGGGCAATTTTTCCATCAGCCAAATCAGTCAAAGACGCCACAGCAAATATAATTGCCCCAACGACCTTTGTAATGGCAATCGATGTCCCAACCCAGGTGACTGTCCCCCAGGTAAATGGCATAACCATAATAATAATAAAAATTGGAATTAAAATAATCCGAAATACTGTTAATTTATTTGGTAAATTCAAAAGTTGTCCTCCTGCTTAATCCTTAATATTTAAGGTGATTGTTTTTGTTTGGGTAGTATCATTTTGAGGATTAAAGTTGAAACTCTTGCCATTCACTTTAACGGTGGTTTGTGGCGCGTTTCCTAGGCTAATCGAAACCTTAGAAATACCCTTAGCAATCTTCACAGTGTGTGAAGTCCCTGTTGGTAAAGTAGCAGCCCAACTCTGTGTGCCATCACTTGAAACCGAGACCCACGCATTACTTGTTCCCGCCGTAATGCTCAAACTTGATCCATCAGAAGGGGCATTTTTTAAATCATATTCTGTTGTTGAAGTCCCAACCTGAGTGATTTTTTGAGCTTTTTCTTTAGATGACGAATTGGAAGATTCACTAGAACTTGATTCTTTCTTTTTTGAACTGCTTGCATCATTTGTAACACTCACCTTGCTACTTGTGAGATGTGGTTGAGCTGTATTTCCTGAATGGCTCATCCCCCAGATAGTTCCTAAAACTAAAACCACAATGACAATAACTACTACAGTCGGCACATAGGCTGCGTACTTTCCGTACCGTCTGGAAAACTCGCTTTCTTTTACAACTTGTTTGTGTTGGGTTGTCCTAGAAGGCAAAGGTCCAATAGGCGTTGGGTTTCTTCGCTGGCCATCACCAGTAGTTTCTTGTAGCTCGCCAGCCAGCAATTGGTGGGAATCAAGCCCAACCACATTTGCATATTGGCTAACAAACGATTGCACGTAATAATCTCCTGGCAGATCATTCATTTGACCGGCCTCAATGGCCATCAAGTAACGCTTTTGAATCTTGGTTTTCTCTTGAATATAATCAATTGTTAAGCCTTGATCCATTCTTGCGTCCTGAAGCCTTTTTCCGATCTCTTTATTTTGTTTCTCACTCATCACTTTTCACCCACTATTAAATTAGTCCGCTACTAGTATAGCATATCCAAATCCACTAAAATTTTGTTCTTACTTTAACCAGCCACCATCTACATAAATGGTTTGACCCGTCATGTAACCAGCATCTTGATTTGTTAATTGAACAATCCAAAATGCAATATCAGCTGGTGTGGCGAATTTTCCAGTTGGTATATCATCCGTAATTGCTTGGCGTTCATTCTTCGCTAAAAATTGATTCATATGCGTGTCCACCGCTCCAGGTGCTACCACATTTACTGTAATACCAAGAGAAGCCACCTCTTTCGCATAAGCGTTGGCAAAAGCAGTTTGTGCGCCTTTAACCATACTATAACTAACTTCCATCGCACTCCCTACAGCTCCATAAACAGAACCAACAAATATGATTCTCCCATGGGTCGATTTAGCCAGTTTTTCTTGTAACGCTTTGATGATTTCGATTGGTACAGCAACTTGCATACTCCATAAATGTTGAATTTCTTCCTTGGTTGTTTGGACTAATAGTTTGTAAGTCGTGGTCCCTTGCGCAAAAATAATTGTATCCAACTCAAAGATGTTTTCCAAAAATTTGTCCAGATTTGTAGCCGTACTCATATCAAAAGAAAAACTTAAAAAATCTTGTTTTGGATACTTGGCGTGTAACTTTGTAATCAATTCGGTAATTTTTTCGTTTTGCTGATTATAGTGTAAATATAACGACCACCCTTGAGCAGCCAACTGTTTTGCAGTCTCAATACCAATATCGCCAGAAGCTCCTACAATTAAAGCATGTTTCATGGTTTCACTCCCATTGGCATAATTTGGAAGGTACTCAATCCTTTTGCATTAAACAGATCTTTGGCGACTTGTTCTAGATCTGTCAATGTGATCTGCTCGTAAATGGTTTCTTGATCAAACACAGTCGCCTGATCAAACAATTGTCCTTCATATCCATTTGCGATTGCTTCAACTGAGTCCATACGTGCCACTAAACGTCCCATCATTTCCTTTTTTGCAAGTTCAAACTGATCCGTTAATGTTGGCAATATTTGTTGTGCGTTCGTCAAAATGTTTTCAATCTGGTCATTAAATTGATCTGGATGGTCGGTATCACCACTAAAGCTAACATAGTGAAATGACCGGGCAAGATCAAATTCATATGAAAAAGTATCATCAATGACGCCTGAATCATATAACTTTAAATATTGTTGAGAAGATTCGCCAAATAATAAGTAAAGTAATAAATTTACCTTCAATTTATATGCTAATCCAGCTCGTCCTGCAGGGACTGGATCCAAACCTTTAAGACCCACAATACTTTTTGGGCGATTAACAGCCATTTGGACTTCTGCATGCTTAATAATGTCCTTACCATTTGGATCCTCCAACGGAAGCTTGGCATTAGGCGTTTTAAACTGTGGGAAAGTTTTCGTGTTTTGATTTTGAATAACCCAGTTAAGTGTCTCTTGAGGATCAATATTGCCGACGATAAATAAATCCATGTTTGCTGGATGATAAAACGTTTTGTACGCCAGATACAGATCTTCAGTCGTGATTTTAGCAATTGAATCTACAGTTCCAGCAATATCAATATGAACCGGATGCTTAGGATAAAGGTTATTTAATATCCCCATGTATAATTTCCAATCCGGATCATCATCATACATTTGAATTTCTTGTCCAATAATTCCCCTTTCTTTTTCAACAGACTTGTCTGTAAAGTATGGTTCTTGCACAAAGTTAAGCAAAATTTCTAAATTTTCCTTGATGTTTTGTGTTGCAGAAAATAAATAACTA
This sequence comes from Pediococcus sp. M21F004, assembly GCF_051122535.1. Classification (NCBI taxonomy): domain Bacteria; kingdom Bacillati; phylum Bacillota; class Bacilli; order Lactobacillales; family Lactobacillaceae; genus Pediococcus; species Pediococcus sp. M21F004. Next base: position 2,027,905 of record NZ_CP177314.1, on the reverse strand, counting down.
GTTCTTGTAAAACTTGTGAATGCATTTGAATCCGCACCATATTTTCCAAACAGGTCAAAAGCATCGTATCCTTTTTTATCAAACATTTTGTGTTCCAAAAAATGGGCAATCCCATCAGGCTGCGTGACATACTCAGTTTTACCCTGGGGAATGAAGGTTCGATCAATTGAGCCAAAATTGGTGGTAAAAACAGCATAAGTTTTATGAAATCCTTTTTTAGGTAAGAGGTTAACTGTTAACCCATTGCTTAGAGTTTCTGTGTAAAGATTTTCGCCAAATTGCTTATATGTTTGTTTACGCATGTATTTTTACCCCCGAACTCAAGAAATAAACGGCCTGTAAACTAACTTGCTTAGCAACTTTCATAATCGCTTCCCGTGACACTTTTTGGATTTGTTCTTCCCAGTCCTCAGCAGAAACTTGACTACCGACCAGATCGTTGGTAAGTTCTCGACTCGCATAAACACGTTCTAAATCCAACGAAGAAACGTAATTTGAAACTAAACCTTTTTTAATTTGTCCAAGTTGTTCATCGCTAAACTCACCATTTTGCATGTCGGTTAATTGTTCAGCAATAATCGTCAGAACCTGTTCTTTGTCTTTGGCATTAATTCCTGCTTGCACCACCATTAAGCCATTAAATACATCCACACTACTATTTGCATAATATGCCAAACTAGCTTTTTCACGGACATTCATAAATAGTTTTGATAACGGGGAGCCACCAAACAACGCATTAAAAACGATTCCAGCGTAATAATTTTTATTTCGAAAATCGGTTGGAAATTGATACGCTAAATCTAATTTTGCTTGAACAACGTTTTGATTTTCACTCCGCGTTTGAAAAGTTCTCATAGGTTGTTTAATCGTTGTTAACCCAACCAAATTAGATGTTCGCTCTGCTAATGGCCATTGACGAATTTGATCGGCAACTTGCTCGGCATTCACATTTCCGACTACATATATTTCAACCCGATCTTGTGCTAAGACTGATTGATAATAGTCATATAATTCATGATTTTCTATTTTTGCTAGGCTTTCAACATCGCCAAAAGCAGGCACCCGTTGAACTTCATCCTCATTAAAAACTAATTTTTGTAACTGAAGTGCAGCGTATGACTGTTTATCATCTCGAAGCGCTTTAATATACGCGATTAAATTAGCTTGCTGTCTTTGAAAAGTTTGATCATGAAAGTTACCAGCTTTTGCCAATGGATTAAAAATCATCTCCTGCAAAAATTGAATTCCTTCTGATAGCAGGTCTTCCGATGAATTCAAAAAATGATCATTTGGCAGCGATAATGAAAAAGTAAGATCATGAATATTTTGTTTTCGCATCACGGTTGTTCCAAACCCAGCCCCATAAAGCTTTGATAATGCTTGGGATACTAAGATCTGTGTCACATATTTCTTGGAACTAGTCTCTAAAATATTGGCTAATAATGAACGATAACTAGTTTGCTGTTTTGTTGCATTTTCTAAAAAATGAACCGATATTTGGGTATTCTTGAATTGAGATACCGGAATAACCGTTAACGCAATTCCTTGTTTGATTTGTATTCGCACTAAATTACCTCATTTAAAAATTATTTACTATCTTTTATTATACGCGATTTTCAATGACTATGAATCCCTAAAAAACATTTTAAATAAAACAAAAATATTGATCTAGATTAGCTTTTTTATTACTAATCCAAATCAATATTTTTTGAACTCTATTTAACTTTTTGGCTGTTTTTCAACTGGAGCAGTATTACCAAACCATTTTTCGTTAATTTTTTTCAAAGTTCCATTTTTATACAGCACATACAATCCATGATTAATTTTCTTCCGTAAGGTAACATCCCCTTTGCGAATACCCACCGCAAATTGTTCCTTTGGAAAATCACCTTGAATTTCTCGATAACTATTTGGATTACTCTCTTTCTTGATATAATAACCCGCATAAACATCATCAATCAGTAATCCTTGAATTCGGTTCGCTCCTAAATCAATAAACGCATCGTTAAACGAGTCATATAAAATGGGCGTTTTGTTTTTAATCTTATTTTTAAGCAACTGGGGTTCTTTTTCTACGTCCTCTGCACCTGAAGAACCACTTTGAACCCCTAAGATCTTCCCAGTCATTTTTTGAAAACTCGTAATATTTTGATTGCGTTTGCTGACTAGGACTTGTTGATTAGCTAAATACGTGTGACTAAAGCTAACAACTTTGGCGCGTGCTGGGGTGACTGTGAACCCATTCCAAATCAAATCAATTGTTCGATTGCGTAACTCAGTCGTGTTCATAGACCAATCAATACTTTGAAAATCCACTTTGATTCCGTATAGCTTAAATACTGCTTTAGCTAGATCAATATCATAGCCCGTTAACTTACCATTCTTTTCACGGAAGCCCATTGGTACAAAGCTGTCATCCAGCCCGACAACAACTTTCCCACGTTTTTTAATTGTTTGCCAATAATCAGTAGTATTTGCGCGTTTTGTTGCATTTTCACAGCCGCTCAAACTAGGAAGTAAAACCAGGCAAACTGCCATCATGAGAAAAACTAATCTTAACTTTTTTTTCATGTTATTAACCTTCCGTTTCCTTATTTGATAGGTGATACGTGTAACTGCTTATCAGCAACTTCATTAGCAAAATCCATATCATGGGTAACCACAATCTGGGTCATGCCATCCCGTTTTAAGCCTTTAATAATTTCACTAACTTCACCACGTAATTCAGGATCCAACGCGGAGGTAGGCTCGTCATAGCAAAGGATTTGAGGGTGCATCGCTAAAGCTCTCGCAATTGCTACCCGCTGCTTTTGACCACCAGACAATTGATAAGGATAAAGATTTTCCTTACCATCTAGTTGCAACCTCGCAAGACTAGCTTCAGCTTCTTTTTTTGCAGTTGCCACGTTTTTTTTCAAAACCATTTGCGGCGCCAATGTTACATTATCCATAACCGTTAGATTAGGGAATAATTGAAAATCCTGAAAAACGACGCCGATCACACTCTCATTCCCGCTATTTTCATAAGGATCAAACTTTTGGTCATTGATATAAAAACTCCCACTATCGATCTTTTCTAGTCCACTTATACAACGGAGCAAAGTTGTTTTACCAGCTCCAGAAGGCCCTACGATGGTTAGGATTTCACTATCTGGAACTTCAAAAGATAGCTTATCAATAATAACTCGTCCATTAAATGTTTTGGTTAAATCATTAATTTTCAACATATTTAAACCTCCTAGCGCCAATAAGCATAGTGTTTTTCGACTCGTCGTAAGATATAAGTACAAACGGCTGTTAACAGTAGATAAATAATTCCAACCAACAGGAGTGGAACTAAGGTTACATCTCGAGATGAAGCGACATTTCCGGCTCGCAATAGATCCCCAATACCAATGACGTAGACTAATGAAGAATCCTTAACCAAATTAATAACTTCGTTTCCGATAGATGGTAAGACAATCTTGGCTACTTGAGGAATAACAATTTTCCGAATCGTTTGCCAATAAGATAATCGTAATACCTTTGCTGCCTCGTATTGCCCTCGATCAACCGACTGAAGACCACCACGAAAGATTTCTGCAAAATAGGCTGAATAGTTAAGAATAAAAGCAAATAGCGCTGCATCATATCTTTGAAAAACAATCCCCACGATTGGTAATCCATAAAAAACAAAAATTAACTGCAATAATAAAGGGGTCCCTCGCATCAACCAAACGTAAAAGTTCAAAATATATCTTATCGGTCGAATTTTGGAAACTAGCCCTAATCCAAAAATCATTCCGATTGGTAATGCTCCGATTAAAGTCCAACAAAAGATCTTCAATGTCATGGTAGTCCCTGATAATAAGGATGGTAATATTTGTGATATATAATTTAACGAAAACATGCTTATCCCCTCCAATTTTATGTATAAAAAAAGCCTCTTGAACTATAAATAATAATTCAAGAGGACGAGTTAGCGCGGTTCCACCCCTGTTTGTAATTGCTTCACAACAATTACCTCAGTAAGTTGAACCTACAAAAAAATCCCCTCAGGTATAAAATACCCAAGAGGACGCATCAACGTGGTTCCACCTCATGTTTCTGATAATTTCACAATTACCAGCTCAACAAGTTATAAGTTCAACTTTAGGAGATAACGATCACCCGTGCCTTCCTAATTAACTCAGAAGACAAACTCGCAGATGTGTTTCGAACAAAGTACATGCTTTAATCTCACCACTTAAAGCTCTCTGAAATGATTCTTTGTTCTACTCTTCCGTTCATTGTTTTTAAATATTGTATTGAATATAAGTCTTTTTTTTATTCTCGTCAAGGGCTTTTCAAAATTAATTTTCTAAAATCTTAATCTATACTTCTAAAATTAGCTCCCCGCGTATGCCGGAAAAGACTTTTGATTGGCAAATACAAGATTACAAAAAAGCATAAATTTAATGCCAATGTGGGGGCAAGATTATACGCCACAAAAACCGATGATGTAATAGTTGTATAGTGAACCATTTCAAAAACGATATAAAAAGCACTTTCATACAAGGTCAAGGCTAAAAAGAAAGTTAACAGAATCGAAAGAAACGTGGGCTTATAGAAAACTTTGACCCACTGAATAAGAAGTACCATCACTGGCAGAATGAACATGTTCACGCCAAACACACCAGTATAATACCAATCAAACACAAGCCCTACACCAGCTGCCCATGTGGCAATCGGGAGGTTAGTCTCTCCTTCAAAAAAGATGCCCAACACCAACCATAAAATGGTCAAATTGCTCACCATTGAGTAGGGATAAGCAAAAAGCGATCCTGAAAAAATTAAATTAATTGAACCATCCAAAAATAATGAAAGAAAAAATCCAATTGGGAAAATATATTTTAATTTTGCACTTTGTAACATTGCAGTATCCTCCATCCCAATTGATTACTTCAGTTCCGCAACTGAGACCACATTAATACTACTCATATCAGCAGCGGGTTTGATGTACACCTCAGTAGCTAAACCGCTGCTATTTTTCTTCGTATCAACAACTTTACCAACATATAATCCCTTGGGTGTAACGCCACCTAACCCTGAGGTTGTCACTAAAGTGCCTTTTGAAATCTTAGCTTTTGACGTGACCTGTCCCATCACAATTTCATTTGTTTCTTTATCAAAACTTGTAACGATCCCATTAACCGAATTTCCAGTTTCATCTTGCACTTGAATTGCGAAGCGGTTTGCTGAGTCACTACTATCACTAATTAGTTCAACCTTACTGGTCGAATAGCTAGCTTCGATTACTCGTCCAACCAGACCTTCACCTGCCACTACGGATTGGTTTTTCTTAATGCCAGATAAAGTTCCTTTATTGATCACTACAATGTTCTGCCAAGAAGAAGGCGCACGTGAAATAACAGTAGCCGCAACTAATTTATAGTCAGTCATTGTTTTCTTCAAACTTACTTGTTGCTTTAACTGTTTATTTTCTTGTTTTAAAGCTTGATCTCGTGAACGCACTGCTTCTAGCTGATCCACTTTTCCTTTTAATCGTTCATTTTCTTGATAAGTATTAATCATCGAGTTTAATGCTTTTGAAGTGTTACTAATCGCATTCATTGGATAAGCAACTACTCGATCAACCACTGCAACTGCATCATTACCCACTTTTTGGATAATTGGTGTCGTAGACTTTTTTCGAGTCGTTACAGATAGGGTCACTAAACCAACCGCGATAATCACACAGATTACAGCGATTACTAACTTTCGATTCGAAAAAAACTTTTGCATGGATAGACCCTCCGAAGATTATTTGGATACATAATGACGCTTAAACACAATCTGTATTATACCACAGAAAAAAACACCTTAGAATATTGTTCTGCACCATTTAACACACCTTAAGAAATTAAATTACGCTGATTTTTCAAGGCTTAAATTAAATGTTGTTCCGCAAAACTATAATAATTATCACTACCAGTAATTATATGGTCCAACACTTCAATGCCCATTAAGATGCCACATTCCTTTAGACGTTTAGTAAATTTAATATCCTGTTTAGAGGGGCTAATTTCTCCACTTGGATGGTTGTGCGTAACCATAATTTTATTGGTTCCCACTCTTAAAGCCTCAAAAAAGATTTCCCGTGGGTGAACCGTTGCAGAGTTTAAGCTTCCTTTAAAAATTACCTTTTCAAAAATAATCTTATTCTTGGTATTTAAACATAGCAATATAAGCTGCTCTTGCCGATATCTGCGCTGAATACTGATAAGCTTTTCACCAATTTGGCGACTACCAAAAATCTCACCAACTATCTTTTGCGGAGCTAATTCAATTCTTCGGCCCAGTTCAACTGCCGCCAAAAACTGCCGATTAACTTCTGGATAATCAGAAAAAATCGTCTTTTTTTCTGAATTATATAATAACGAAAATAACGACAAATCCGGCACTGCATCCCAAAATTGGCCAATCTCATCAGCAATTTTATTTACACCAATCTGATTTTGCAAAAAAATTTGTAGCAATTCCTCGTTCGTAAATTGATTCATTTCATCATACTCTTTACGAGACTCTGTAATCTGTCTAAACTTTTCCATCCTATTCACTCTCCCCTAAAAGAAAGTACGCATAGATTGAATTATTCCACGAATAATTTACGAACATCTGAAATGAAGTACAGCGACCCAGTAATTAAAAGAAGATCATCACTCGACATTTCACGAGTTGCGTGCGCAATAGCCAGTTGCCAATTCTCCTCTGTTTGAATCGGGTTCACCGTTTTAACACTAGTTTTCAACTCTACCAAACTTGCAGCGTGCCGCTTTCCTGGCCCTTCAAAAGTTGTGGCAATGATGTGGACATTGTTTAATTCTCCGAGAATTTGAATCATTTTATGAAATTGCTTATCCTCTAGGATGGCAATAACAACATAGATATCCATTTGTTTAAAATGGGTGGCCAAAAGATTTGTCAGTCCTTGCATAGCTGGTTCATTATGAGCGCCGTCCAGAACAACCAGAGGCCGGTCATTTACGTGTTCAAATCTGCCAGCCCAAAATGCCTTGTCCAAACCATTTTTAACATTTTTTTCAAGAACCGGAATGCTTTTTTGTCCCATAAATATTAAGTACGCTTGGACGGCCGTCGCTGCGTTGTTAATCTGATAATCCCCTAGCATTCGGATTCGTAATTCCTTAAATTGAAATGTATCAGTCGCGAAGTTAAATCGTTGAGACCATAAATCCTGATATTGTCGTTTGCTAACTTGGTAATCACGATCAAAACATAACAAAGGACTGTGCTCTCTTGAAGCGACTTTCTCAATTGCGTTTAAAGCTTCTTCATCCATTTTGCCAATCACTGCTGGAATTCCTTTTTTGATAATTCCTGCTTTTTGTGTCGCAATTTCTGTTAACGTATTACCTAATAATTTCATGTGATCAAAACCAATATTCGTAATCACAGAGACTGCTGGCATCACCACATTTGTTGAATCAAATAAGCCACCAATGCCAACCTCCACCAGCACGATATCGGCATGTCCTTCTGAAAAATAAGTAAACATCATGGCAGTTATAATTTCAAACTCAGTAGGCCCACCTTCGGGTAACTGCTCATCTAGTTGCATAATTACAGGATATAATTTCTGGACTAGTCTTAAGATTTCTGAATCGGCAATTGGCTGACCATCCACACTAATGCGTTCATTGAAACGTACTAAAAACGGTGATGTAAACGTGCCGACTTTATAGCCGGTTTCTTGAAGTATTCCTCGCAAAAAAGTCAGCGTTGAACCCTTACCATTTGTACCAGCAATATGAATAGCTGTGATTTTGTCTTGCGGATTTCCAAGCACTTTCATAAAGGTACGCATTCGTTTTAAGGTCGGAATTTTTTTAAATTTTGTTCTTCCATGAATAAATGACACTGCTTCTTCATAAGTACTTATTTCTGCCATTTTAATACCTCCTGAAAAATAAAAAAGAGACCGAACAAACGGTTAAGTTTTGATCGCGTCTCTTTTTTTAAAAATTTCTTAGTACAACCCTACTCTGCGTTTTGGACTGTTTCCAGTCTTTCCTGAGTTGCTGCCAATTTAGATTGATAATCGGCTTGTTTTTGACGTTCGCTTTCAACAACGTCATCAGGAGCATTAGCAACAAAGCGTTCGTTGCTTAGTTTTTTGACAGAGCGGTTAACTTCGTTCATATACTTTTCGACTTCTTTTTGAAGACGAGCGGCCTCTTCTTTTAGATCAACTAATTCTGCTAAAGGAATATAAACCTCAGCATCCGTAATCACAGCTGACATTGCTAACTTAGGAATGTCTAAATTAGCACCCACTTCAAACTTAGCTGGATGACAGAACCGTTCAATATAGTCCTGATTATTTTCAAATAAAGCCTTCAAATTAGCGTTATCGGTCTTTACAAGCAGATCTACAGAACTAGACATTGGTGCATTTGCATCAGCGCGAATATTGCGGACCGCTTTGATTAGATCAATCAAATGCCCCATATCGTCTTCAGCTTTAGCATTACTCATTTCCTCATGCACAGTTGGATAAGCAGCTGTCACAATTGATTTACCTTTGTGTGGCATTGCTTGCCAAAGTTCTTCGGTTACGAATGGCATAATTGGGTGCAAAAGTCGTAACGTTTGATCTAAAATATAAGCCAAAATATTTCGTGTGTTTGCTTTGGCCGTTTCATCATCACCCGTCAAAACCTCTTTACTCATTTCGATATACCAATCACAGAAATCATCCCAAATAAAGGTATAAAGGGCACGACCGGCTTCACCGAATTCATACGTATCAAAGAAATGCGTAACTTGTTGAACTGTAGTATTCAAACGACTCAAAATCCACCTGTCAGTTAGGTTCCATTCTTTTTCATCAGGAAGGACAGGTTCAGTCATTTCACCCAGATTCATAATAACGTAACGGCTGGCATTCCAAATTTTATTAATAAAGTTCCAGGCAGCATCCATCTTATCGTAACTAAACCGAATATCCTGTCCAGCTGTTGATCCCTGTGACAGGAACCAACGTAAGGCGTCTGCCCCGTATTTATCAATCACATCCATTGGATCAATTCCATTGCCCACCGATTTACTCATTTTACGACCTTGTTCATCACGAATCAGGCCATGCAATAAGACGTCCTTAAATGGTGCTTTTCCGGTAAACTCAAGACTTTGGAAAATCATTCTAGAAACCCAGAAGAAAATAATATCATAACCAGTTACTAGTGTACTTGTTGGGAAATAGCGTTTATAATCCGGTGCATCCTCATCTGGCCAACCCATCGTTGAAAATGGCCAAAGAGCACTAGAGAACCAAGTATCCAAGACATCGGAATCCTGTTCCCAATTTTCGATATCTTTAGGAGCTGTTTCACCAACGTAAGTTTCACCAGTCTCCTTGTTATACCACGCTGGAATCTGATGACCCCACCACAACTGACGAGAAATAACCCAGTCATGCGCATTTTCCATCCACTGCGTAAAGGTATGTTCAAACCGTTCTGGAACAAAGTTAATTTTTTGATCGGATTTTTGGTTATCCAAAGCTAATTTGGATAAATCTTTCATTTTAACGAACCATTGCGTAGATAAACGAGCTTCAACTTGCACACCAGTCCGTTCTGAATGGCCAACACTATGCACAATTGGATCAATCGATATTAAATAACCTTGATCATCTAAATCTTTCACCATTGCTTTACGTGCAGTAAAACGATCCATCCCTTCGTACTTACCGGCGTTACTATTCATTGTAGCGTCTTCATTCATTGTATTAATTCGTGCCAAGTCATGACGATTACCGACATTAAAATCGTTAGGGTCATGAGCAGGCGTAATTTTTACCATTCCAGTCCCAAATTCTGGATCTACATATTGGTCAGCAATAATGGGAATATGACGCCCTTGCAAAGGCAAAACGAGCTCTTTACCAACAAGATCTTTATAACGTTCGTCACTCGGATGAACCGCAACAGCCGTATCACCCATCATGGTTTCGGGCCGAGTAGTCGCAATTTCGATGTAATGTTTGCCATTGAATGTATCATCAGGATTAACAAATGGATATTTTACATGATAAAAAGCACCCTTGTCATCCTTATGAATAACCTCAATATCAGAAAGGGCTGTTCTAGCTTGTGGATCCCAGTTGATAATATACTCACCACGATAAATCAGGCCTTTATTATACAAAGTAACAAAAACTTTGCGAACTGCTTTAGAGAGCCCTTCATCAAGGGTAAAGCGTTCACGCGCATAGTCTAGGGACAGACCCATTTTTGCCCACTGCTTATGAATAACATCAGCATATTCATCTTTCCATTCCCATACTTGTTTAATGAACTTTTCACGACCTAAATCGTACCGAGTAATCCCTTGTTCTCGCAATTTAGCTTCAACTTTAGCCTGTGTGGCAATTCCGGCGTGATCCATTCCGGGCATCCATAAAGTATCATATCCTTGCATCCGTTTTTGCCGAATTAACATGTCTTGTAAAGTTGTATCCCAAGCATGGCCCAGATGCAATTTTCCTGTCACATTTGGCGGTGGAATAACAATTGAATATGGTTTAGCTTTTTTATCGCCGCTTGGCTTAAACAGTCCTTGGTCTAACCATTGTTGGTACTTTCCCTGCTCAACAGCCTTGGGATCATACTTAGTTGACATTTCTTTTTTTTCTGTCATTGTATCGTCCTTTCTACACAAAAAAACATACCCATCCTTAACAAAAGGACGAATATGTTTCGCGGTACCACCTAATTTGGGTATTTAACCCCACTCAGTTTTTTCTTAACGGAATTAAAAAATTTCCGGCTACTCTTACTAACTATTTCAGAATAGCAGCTCACAATCTACAAGGTCTCTCGTTGAAAACTCTCAGCTTACATTTTCTCTCTGTTTTAACTCAAGATTCCCCTATTGTTCTTTGCCTGTATAAGCATTTTAGCCAATAATTACGAATTAGTCAACATCGGTCGCATATTTTTTCACAACTTCTAAAGCTTCAATATAATTTGGTTCGTCATGAATTTCTGGCACAATTTGACGATACACAATTTTACCTTCAGCATCAATTATGAAAATTGATCGTGCTAAGAAGCCATCATTTGGAATATAAAGATTCATCTCATAGCCTAAAGACAACTCTTCATCCGATAAAACTTCCAAATTTTGAACGCCTTCAGCTGCACACCATGCTTTTTGTTCAGCAATTGAATTATTTGAAACCGTCACAAAACGAACGGATGGATAATGATCTGCTTGCTGATTGAATTTTTTTGTTTCAATTTTGCAAACGCGGGTATTTAAATCCGGAACTGTACTAATTAATGTTGGTTTACCGATGAAATCTTTAGTCTTAATTTTTTGATTTTCACCGTTAAATAATTTGAACTTAGGTAATGGTTCACCAACTTCAGGAGGATTACCAACAAGGGCAACCTTTTCTCCGCCATTTAAAACATCCACACTCATCACTCCTCAAATTTCGTAAATTGACTATCAAAAGATTAAGTTAAACATAACCCATTCGAGAAAAACAATCAATCAAAAAAAGCTAATTTTAAAGCAATTCTGCAAAAACATCTTCATTCTTGTTTAAGAAGTTTTGATCTGGCTTAATTTCACTTACTTGAATTCCATCAAGAGCCTCTTGCATTAAGGCATCAACATCAATTCGCTTTTCATAATAACGAGTCCGCTCAGTATCTGGTCTTGTTTTTGGTGCTGGTGGTGCAAAAATTGTACAACAATCTTCAAATGGCAAAATCGATAAATCATAAGTACCAATCTCTTTTGCTTGTTTAATAATTTCAGTTTTGTCTAAAGAGACCACTGGGCGCAAAATTGGCATATTGGTCACATCATTTATGGCTTCCATACTCTCCATTGTCTGGGAAGCAACTTGGCCTAATGATTCCCCATTAAAAATTGCCTTTCCCCCACGCTTCTTCGCAATTGCCACAGCAATTCTCAACATCATCCGGCGTTGAACGGTCATCAAGTAACCCTCTGGCACTTTTTCTTTAATTTCTTCTTGAATTTTTGTAAATGGTACCTGAATGAATTGTAAGCTTCCTGAATAAGCAGCTAATTTGGAGGTTAACTCCTTGGCCTTGGCCAGTGCTTGTTCACTTGTGTATGGCGGACTAAAGAAATGAACCATTTCCATATCCACACCACGTTTCATCCCCAGATAGCTAGCAACTGGAGAATCAATCCCGCCAGACAGCATCATCATTCCTTTGCCTGCGGTTCCAACTGGCAATCCACCAGCACCTTGAATCGTCTCACTAGAAAGAAACACACCGTTATTTCTCACTTCGACTCGTAAAATCAAGTCTGGTTGATGCATTTTAACTATTGCTTTGGGAAAATGGTCTAACACAAATCCTCCTAAATCATCATTAAGCGTATTTGTGTCCATTTCGAAATTATGATCTGAACGGCGTGTATTAATTTTAAACGTCATCCCAGGTTTTAACTGTTCATTCATCATTTCCAACACGCCATTATGAATGGCCTCAAGGTTTCGCTCTACTTTGAGGGCTGGAGAAAAATTTTGAATTCCAAAAACTTGTTTTAAACGTTCAATAACGGCTGCTGAATCTTCACCATTTAAGGTAACGTGCGTACGATCACGCTTAGGATAAATTTCAAGATTCGGAAAGTTATGAAGGCTCTTGCGGATATTTCCACCCAAGCGGCTAACAAAATCTTTTTGATTTTTCCCCTTTGTGGACAGTTCGCCGTAACGAACCATGATTTCTGAATACTGCATATTGTGAGTAGCTCCTTTTCAATTTCATCAATGGTTATTTTGCTCTCGCAAAATCCTATCTTCAACACGGATGTCCATCCGATCTACGCCATTATCATGGCTTGTCGGACTGGCTCCTTTTCAATTTCAACGGCTATTTTGCTCTCGCAAAATCCTATTTTCAACACGGATGTCCATCCGATCTACGCCATTACCATGGCTTGTCGGACTGGCCCTTTTCATTCCTATTAACCCTTATTCAGCTTCGAAAACTCTGCATACAATTTATCAAATACTCGATTAAATTCCTGAGCCTCTACCACCGTATTATCAGCATCCAAACTTACTCGAATTGCACTTGTGGCAATATCTTCAGGTGTTTTCATTGCAGCGAGTGTGCTAGATTCAACCTGTTTTTTGGAAGAACAAGCACTCGTTGTTGAAATGAAAATATTGTTTTTTTCGAACGCATGCACAACTGTTTCGCCCCGAACTCCTTTAATTGCAAAACAAAGAATATGAGGTGCAAAACCGTCATTTCGATGACTAAACATTGTGACGTTTTCAAATTTGCTCACATGATCATAAATTGCTTCTTTAACCGTTTGTTGCTGTTGAACATTTTTCTTCTCATCTTGGAGAAGGAGGCGCAATGCTTTTGCCATTCCAGCAATAGCAGGCAAGTTTTCTGTGCCACTCCGTTGATTCTTTTCCTGACCACCACCGGTCATTAATGGCGCTATGCGACGGCCTTCACGTGCGTAAATAAAACCAATTCCCCGTGGCGCATGAAATTTATGTCCTGAAAAGGTAATAAAATCAACCCGATCATTAAAAATCTGAGATTGAAGCCCTTTTCCGATACCTTGCACAGCATCAATATGAAAATGAATCTTTGGATATTTTTTTAAGACTTCCGCCGCTTCTTGAATTGGTTGCAAAGTTCCTATTTCGTTATTCACAGCCATGATTGAAACCAGGATTGTATCCGGTCTAATGGCATCCTTTAAATCTTGAATAGAAATACGGCCCTCTTTGTCCACGGGTAAATAAGTAATCTCGTAGCCTAACTGTTTAAGCTGTTCCATACTGTTAGTAATTGCAGGATGTTCAACTGCCGTCGTAATCAGGTGCTTACCAAAAGCACGTTTTTCAATAGCAGTTCCCTTCACTACCCAGTTGTCTCCTTCTGTGCCGCCACTTGTAAAAAATATCTCGTGCGGTTTAACATTTAAGAGATCAGCAATTTGTTTTCGTGACTGTTCTAGCAAATTAAATGCAAGTTCACCCATATTGTGTAAACTTGAAGGGTTCCCCCATATTTTTTCACTCACAGTTTGGTAAGTCTGTAAAACTTCAGGAGCAACTTTAGTTGTTGCACTATTATCAAAATAAATCATTCTATTTCTCCCACTATTATTGAGCTTGATGCCCGTCAAAACCATTTCTAATTATAACAATCCATTCAGTGTTGAACAAGATCATTACAACGACCTTATCTATGATACTCAATAACTGGCTTAAACACAAAAAATTCGTATATAACCAACTTAAAACAAAAAAAACGGTAATGAGAATTAAATCTGATTCTCATTACCGTTTTTATTTTTATTTATTCCTAAAACTGGGTACTCTTTTGATTTTGATAACTCTCAGTTAATTTTTCTACCATGCCAGGTTCAACAGCTTCTAATGCCCGACTAATCACACTCAAGCTCTGGGCATAATCATGATCCTCATCAAATAACTTTTGGGCCCGCGTACTGGCATTATCAACGGCTTCATTACTGTGACGATAACGATTCGTGTACTGAATAATCTGTTCGCTCAAGGCCGCATTGTCTGTAAGTTCTGTCGTCTTCTTTGCTAATGACTGCATATCCTTATCAATCATACCTAGTTGCTGATCAATTTGTTTCATATCAATCTTAACTTGATTCATACTTGACGAAAGCTTTTCAATTTCATCACTAACAACAAAAAAGTAATCCATGTAGCTTGGTGAAATTCCAGGCAAATTAAGGTTTTCAATATGTCGCTTTATTTCATGGATCTCTAGGTCAAACTGACGTAATGTTCTTCTAGCATCTTTTTCTTCTTCGATTAATTTTTGAATACTGTCATTAATCGCTGTTTGTTTGGATTCAATATCATCTAACTGATCATTTTCTTCATGCATTCTTTGAAGAATTTCTGAATAAATAACAGGCTGATTCGTAATTGCTTCCGCATCCTGATCATGTTCGTTACGAATATCTTGTAACTGCGTTTCGAGATCATGTGCTTGATCATCTTCGCTACCATTTAAAACGTAGCTTTGGCTTAGACGATCGATTTCAATTAGTAAGGTATGACTTTGCTTTTCAGCATGTTCAATATATTCAGCAATTTTTTGAAAGCCACTGTCAACATCGGTACGTGCATCGATTTCAGTCTGCATAACATCATAAAGATTATCAATTCGATTGGAAATAGTTTCGTTATTGCCTTTTACGGCATCCAAACGTAAATTGCCAAGTGTGTCCAGGTTTTCAGCAATCTTTTGAGAAATGTCATCTATATCATCAGGGATTTTTTCATCAGAGAACGCATAATTATGGTTAATTAGCTGGGTATACGCATTTTTGATTTCGTCCAACTGACCAGGAAAGTTCTCATTTAATTGAATGTATAGATCTGGAATTGCGGTTAATTCACTCTCTAAATTCTTTGTATTACTTTGTAATTGTTGTAACTGTCCTTCAGCTTTTTTATGATCGCCACTTTCAACAGTTTGCGCAAAATTTTCAAAAGCACTTTCCAAACGTTGCAAGTTATCATTTAACATATCAATGCTTGGTCCATAGGTCATATTTTTGGCTAAAAGTGTCTTTCTTAATTCTTGATACTTGTGACGTAAGACTTTCACTTCATTTTGTTGGTCTTCACTCTCCTGCTTGATTTGATCCAAAGCAGCCTGAATTCGATCTGATTCAGATTGAATAACTTGAATAGCATCTTTAACTCCCGCAACATCAGAGCGCGCATCAAAGATCTTCATGTCATTCACATTTTGTTGTCCAGTTTCAGCTAACTCATCAATTTCAGGAAACTTGTTATTCTTGACGTTACGATAATCATCTTGCAGATTTTGGTATTCTTCTAAGGAAGAACCCGCCAAATTTAAGTTGCCAACTTCATCAAGATCACTTGCAACGGGTAAATCCATTAAATCATTTTTCTTATTTAAAAGATCCGTGATTTGTTTTAATAAATATCGCTGATAGAGAACAATTCCTACATATATAAGAATTGCGACCACGATTATACCAATTAATACACCCAACATGAGAACCCCATCCTTTTACGTCATTTTTCATTTAAAAATGAATTTTGTTGCTTTCTTGTTTTTTTCAATATAAAATAAGACCCAAGTTAAATTATAGCATAGGATTTCGCTGTTTCACTATGTGATTTTTATATTTCTAGTTCAATATGGAGGAATTTCTCATGACACAAAAAACACTTTCGTTAATGAATCAACAGTTAGACGCTCTTTTATATGGTGAAACTAATTTAATCGCTAACATGTCCAACGCGACCGCCCTCTTAAAATCTAGTTACTCAGATATTAATTGGGCCGGATTTTATCAATATGATAAATCAGCTGATGAGTTAGTCCTCGGACCCTTCCAAGGAAACGTAGCCTGCATGCACATTGCCAATGGTAGTGGTGTATGTGGGACAGCCATCTCAACTGAAGAAGTTCAACGCGTAGCTAACGTCCATGAATTCGCTGGTCACATTGCCTGCGAC
Source organism: Pediococcus sp. M21F004 (assembly GCF_051122535.1). Lineage (NCBI taxonomy): Bacteria > Bacillati > Bacillota > Bacilli > Lactobacillales > Lactobacillaceae > Pediococcus > Pediococcus sp. M21F004. The sequence continues at coordinate 2,011,353 of NZ_CP177314.1, read as the reverse complement.
AGCGCTAGCAACTCTGAAATTGTCATTCCATTGATCAAAGATGGTAAGAAAATTGGCGTTTTAGATATTGACTCCCAATCTTTGGACCGTTTTTCGGCTGATAATCAAGAAGAATTAGAAAGTTTTGCTGCTGTCTTCTTGTCTCACGTTGACATGCCTGCTTAACTTGTTGTAAACTGTTCATTGTGTAAAATAATGCAGCGGCGAGTGGTAAGCTCGTCAACAGACTGGTGCCATTTATTTGGTTCAATTAGTAACCTGCGGCTGCAAAGGTGAGAATTGCAAAACAGTCTGCACGAATACTAAACTCGCAATCGGATTATTTTACTCCAACAAAAATATTGGAGGATATACTTTATGTCTCGTTATACAGGTCCAAGTTGGAAAATTTCTCGCCGCTTAGGTATTTCTTTAAGTGGTACTGGTAAAGAATTAGCTCGTCGCCCATATGCACCTGGTGATCACGGCCAAAACAATCGTCGTAACATTTCAGAGTATGGTCAACAACTTCACGAAAAACAAAAGTTGCGTATGATGTACGGTTTAACTGAACGTCAATTCTCAAACTTATTCAAACGTGCTGGTAAGATCAATGAAGGTAAACATGGTGTTAACTTCATGATTATGCTCGAACGTCGTCTTGATAACGTTGTTTATCGTTTAGGTTTGGCTACAACTCGTCGTCAAGCACGTCAGTTAGTTAACCATGGTCATATCACGGTTGATGGCAAACGTGTTGACATCCCTTCTTATGAAGTTGAAGTTGGACAAGTTGTTAGTGTTCGTGAAAAATCAAAAGATTTGAAGATTATTGGCGAAGCTGTTGAAGCTGTTGTTGGTCGTCCTCAATTCGTTCAATTTGATGCTGATAAGTTGGAAGGTTCATTAACTCGTCTCCCAGAACGTGACGAATTAGAAGCTGATATCGACGAATCATTAATCGTTGAATACTACAACAAACTTTAATTTTTCAATTATGGTTTGTTTAAAAAAAGCATTCGGAATTTTTCCGAACGCTTTTTTATTTGTCCCAGATTTCTGTCAGAGACTGAATAGTTTTGTTGATAAAATCTGTAATTTCTTGCTTATTCATTAAACGTAACTCTTCTTTTGAAATCCACCGACCAATCAAAAATTCAGATTGTTTTTTATTCTCATAGCTAGACAGTAGATTCTTGTAATTCGTACTGGTTAACTGCATCTGGTTTTTGGTCATGTGATTATTTGATAACACAAACACTTGCCCTAATTGAAGAAAACTACTTTGCGTTTGTTTTAACTTTCCAATTATCTCTTTACGCTCTTTAATGTTGGTTTCAAAGGCCAGCCACACAAATAACCGGTCATCCCAAACTCCCACTTCATAATGCGGAATCATTTTATAACCCCGCTTTCGTTCGGCAAACGCTACCCAAGTATTCATTGGCGGATTAATATGACGCCGCGCGTGTTTGGCTATAAAGGCACGATATTCATGTCCATCTTGATTTAAAATAGGCATAACTTGCTGCCCAATTTCTTCAAAATACGGATCAACCTGTTCACGAATTAATGCAAGGCGTTTTTCTACATCTGACTCATCAAAAACAGAAAATAACTGATCACTAAACATTTCTAGTCTCCCACTTTCCTTGTGTTCCTTTAAACTTAATACAAGATTGAATCTCCCCAAAATGCTATACTTATTATACTATCTAGAAAGGATTGTGAGCGCAATGACTAATAATTCCAATGACGTTAATACACGTCTACAAGATGCTACTCATGGCACCCCCAAGCTCAATCCGGATGAGCAACGCAAATATCTGGGAACTTTTAGAGAGCGTGTCGCCATAACCATGTCAGTTGGGCAAATTAAATCAACCCAATACCAAGATACATTTATCCAGGAGCTTAAAAAACATCCTGATTACCAATTATTAATTAACGGTAATGTCTCGCAGGAATTGATAGGCCCTTATATGAAGGTGGCCAGTCAGATTTCTTTAAAGTTTACGATAAAAACTGATGATATATACACAACTACCGACGAAGGATTAGCTTTGGTTCTAGCCGCAAAAGAATCAATAAATATTCAGGATGTAGACGTTGCTAGTTTCCAACCATCAAAAGCAGCAGACGACAAACCAGAAAAATCAGAATCTTTGTTAGATAAATTGAAAAATAGTTTTCTTAAATAGGAGTTTATCATGCAACAACCTTTAGCGTACCGAATGCGTCCTAAAAAAATTGAAGATGTCGTGGGCCAACAACAATTAGTTGGCTCGGGCAAAATAATCTCACGAATGGTCAAAGCAAAATTACTTTCTTCGATGATCTTATATGGACCACCAGGCACTGGGAAAACTAGTATTGCCAGCGCAATTGCTGGCTCTACACAGTATGCTTTTCGTAAACTTAATGCGGCTACAGATTCAAAAAAGGACCTGCAAATTGTGGCTGAAGAAGCAAAAATGAGCGGTACAGTAATTTTACTGCTTGATGAAATACACCGTCTCGATAAAACTAAGCAAGATTTCCTGTTACCTCATCTAGAAAGTGGTCGCATCATTTTAATTGGAGCAACCACTGAGAATCCTTACATTTCAATTAATCCAGCCATTAGAAGTCGAACTCAAATCTTTGAAGTCCATCCTTTAGCAGCTGATGACATTAAACAAGCCATTGATCGTGCGTTAACTGATTCAGAAAATAGCCTTGGAAAATTAAAAGTTACGGTTACAAAACCTGCAATGAATTTTTTGATTCATTCAACTAATGGTGACTTGAGAAGCGCTCTAAATGGTTTAGAACTCGCTGTTAAGTCAACAACGGCCGACAAAAATGGGAGTATCAAAATCTCCCTTGCCATCATTGAAGAATGTTTGCAAAAAAAGGCTCTTACTCAAGATAAAAACGGCGATGCTCATTATGATGTCATTTCTGCCTTCCAAAAATCTATTCGAGGTAGTGATGTTAATGCAGCTCTCCATTACATGGCCCGTCTGGTCGAGGCTGGTGATCTTCCAAGTATCACGCGCCGACTAATGGTTATCGCTTATGAAGACATTGGACTAGACAATCCCTCTGCTTGTGCGCGCACCGTTACTGCTGTGCAGGCTGCGGAAAAGTTAGGCTTTCCAGAGGCCAGAATTCCTTTGGCTGACGCCGTTATCGAACTTTGTTTGTCGCCAAAATCTAATTCCGGAATTTCCGCGATGGATGCCGCTTTGGAAGAGGTAAAAACTGGCAATTATGGTGACATTCCGGCTGATTTAAAAGACGCGCACTACAAAGGTGCTGCTAAGCTTGGACATGGAAATAATTATAAATATGCGCATGCCTACCCAAATGATTGGGTCAAACAACAGTATTTACCAGACAATATAAAATCTGCAAATTACTATGAACCTAAGCAAAATGGTAAATTTGAACAGGCTTTAGGCGCTCAGTATGAGCGTTTGCTTCATGCCCAACGGGATTAATTTGATTACTTAAAAATTGAATTCTTTAATCACTCATGCTAGAATAAGAGTGAAATTTCTTTGGTGTACGCGTTGTTTCATTTATGTACTGCCGTTCAAATAATTTGTATAGGAACTGAGGGTATTTGATGGCATGTAGGCCTTTAATTAGGAAACTTAAAGTCAGATCAATCGGTCCCACCGCTAATATACTTGCGGGCTTTCACTGAGAAACGATTAACGGCACCACAAAGGGTTTCGGGATTAGGACATTACGTGCTAATCCCTTTTTGTTTAGTTTAAATAAATCCATAAAAATCATTCTATTGAGAGGAGGAATGCTCATGATAATTTCAATCCTTATGGTCCTTTTTGCAATCCTATTAGGCACAATTGGTGTTTACCTTTATCGGCATCAGCAACGACCGTTTTTACTCTTCGATCCAACAAACCAGCCTGCCCTTCAAGAGCTTTTACGCATTGGCGGCATTGCTCTTTGCTTAATGGCAATTGTTGCTTTTGTCGTAGCCTGGACGCATGTAATTATCTTAATCTGCATTATCTTACTCCTTGGCTGTTTTACATCCACTGGTATTTTGCTGGGTTTAACCCATTTTATGCCTTAGCAAAAAAGAAAACGCTCTTTTTTCTTTTTATTTTAGTGAATTTAACGTAAAATGAAGTTATAAAGTTGGAGAGGTGATTTATATGACACAACAATATAAACATATTTTGGTTCCAGTAGATGGATCACAAGAAGCTGAATTGGCTTTTGAAAAAGCCGTGGCTGTGGCCAGACGAAACGACGGTGCCGAATTACATTTGGTGCACGTTGTCGATACCCGTGCTTTTCAAAACATTTCGAGCTTTGATACAGCCATGGTAGAACAAGTCACAGAAACAGCAAAGACAACCCTTGATAAATATATTTCAGAAGCAAAAGATAAGGGTTTGCAAAACGTTGACTATTCGATTGAATACGGCGCACCAAAAGTTGTGATCGCAAACGACATGCCTAAACAGTTGCACACCGATCTTATTATGATTGGTGCAACCGGTCTGAATGCCGTGGAACGTCTCCTAATTGGCTCAGTAACCGAGTATGTCACCCGAACTGCAATTTGTGACGTCTTGGTTGTGCGATCCGATTTAGAAAACCAACCCGTTAAGCTCACCAAGTAAAATTTTATAAGTAAATAAAGAGTGATCAGCCACTAAAATGGTTGATCACTCTTTATTTACTTATAAAATTGCCAGATCATGATAACGAAAACAAGAAACTTCGTGATCATTTATCAACCCCGCTGCTTGCAAAAAAAGCATATATATTCTTAGGCCCTACGAAAACAAATCCGTCCTGTTTCATTTGGCGAACAACTCGTTTGGCTAACAACATCTGAGCCTCTTCACTATTCATAAAAGTACTTGGACAACGGATTGGCTCGAAATCCACAAAATGCCACATGTAATCCGAAAAAGTCGTAGGCAATTGCGCTACCACATTCGCATTATGAAAAACGGCATGAATCTTCCGTGGATTACGAATTACCGCAGGATCCGCTATTACCTGCTGAATTTCGGTATCCGAATACTCACAAAGACAAAATGGATCAAAACTCGATAAAGTATTCCGCAAACCTTCTCGCCGTTTTAGAACAGTCGACCAATTTAAACCAGCTTGAAAGATTTCTAAAGCAAAACATTCAAATAACTTCTTTGACTCCAAAACGGGAATGCCCCACTCAAGATCGTGATATTGCATTAACTGGGCATTCTTGGTACTCCATAAACAGCGAATCATATTTGGTCCCCTTTCTTGGTATAAATAAGATTCGCCTTTTTACCACAACTCGATTAAATTATTTAGAACTTCATACTGCATGAGTTGCTGCCAATTTTTAGTTTTAAGAATATATTGTAACCGGCTTAGGTGATTAGTAATGATTCCATCTACTCGAAGGGCCAGCATTCGTTTTATTGAAGACGTCCCATCCGCTGGCCAAACAAATACTTGTTTGTGTTTGGCCCAAGCCTGCTGAACAAACTGTCGATTTAGCGTGTGAAACTCCAATGAGTAAAAATTAGCTGAATTCTTAGGAATCCTTGCAATGTTGAATGGTGTAATAATTCCTGTCTTTAATTTTGGACTTTTATCTTTAAGCTGCATCATAAAATCGGCATCAAGCGAATGAACCTTGTCACCGTGTTGTTGCAAACTTTTCCCATAAACCTTGTTAAATCTTTCCACTAAATCCGCGGAATCTCCATGACTTGGCTTAATTTCCACAATTAGTGGTTGATGAATCCGATGAGCTACTTTAAGATACTCGGAAAAGCTACTAACCTTAGTTTGATACCCATTTTCGCGCAATGTGGTGTGCGTTAATTCTTTTAAAGTAAGGTCACTTACGGCCACATTTCTGCCAGCTAAATGTTTTAAATTCGAATCATGCATCGCCACAAACTGATTGTCTTTTGTTTCACGTATATCCATTTCAACATAATCCGGATGCAACCGATGGGTTTTTCTCAAAGCCATCACAGTATTTTGCACACCATTTCGATCGCTTACTCCCCGATGAGAAATCGTAAGCACCTTTAAAGGATGACTATCATTTATATGAATTGAAAAGTAAGCATAGGTTGGCGTGATTAGTAATAAAAGCCCTAATAACGATAATCCAATTTGTTGGATTTGTTTCAGCTCCCATTTTCGATAAACATGGGCTTTTTTTTGAAAAACAGGCACTTTCGAAAGCGGCAAATTTGCATCTGTCACCCACTTATTCAACTCAGACAAAAATCCGGTTGAAAATACCAAAAACCACCAGACAAATAAAAGTTCTGCAAACGAAATTGCCAAAACCATTAACATTATCCCGATTGGAATCGATTGTATCCGTTGATTTAATTGAGATAATCCCCACAATCCAATGCCACCAAAAATAGCAATTGGTATCGAAACACGAATGGCAATTAACAGAATTTTGCCTAACATTTTAACTGCTTTTCGTTTGGTTAACTGCCAACTAAGGCGAATTCCTTGTGTTAAGGAACATCTGCGACTCACCATGGCTGGCAAGGCCAAAATTAAACGTAACGCTACCCAACACAATCCTATATAAAGCAACCCAAATATTGATCCCATTATCCATCGATTGGCAAAAATAAAGTTTTGAAGAGTCATCGTTGTTGGAAGATGCGCAAGAATCACTGTTGAAAAACCAAATCCGCCCAAAGGTATGGTGATCACTGCATAAAACAAAAAATAGGCCACCATCATAAACCAATTTTTTTCAAACAACCGCTTTAATAAATGACGTAAATGTTCAAAACTAACCGGTCGATTTAATTGAAAACCAATAATCATTAGTAAAACTGCCAATAGTCCCGAGAAGAATCCCCAAATAATCGCAATCGCTAAAAGAATTTTTAAAGGAATCAACAGAAAATTCTCTGACAAAAAAAGTGCATGTTCAAGTAAGATGCCAGCAACTACCCCGACCAACACGGTCAAAGTTGTGTAATATAAATTTTCATCTGAGTTAATTATGTATGTAACTAATTGTTTGATGCGTCGATAATCTTGAAAAAAGAACTTTTTCATTTTTGCCCCTCCCCTACGATTTCAATTTTACCACCGCCGTTACGTGAACTAAACGTCCAAATAAAATTTTACCAAATAAAAAGCCGCCAAAAAGGCGGTTTTTATTATTCTGCATCAAGTGGCGTGAAATCATAATGAATCTTTGAACGCCGTTGAAATTCTTCGAACGCTAAATCAATCAGTTGATCAATTAGTTTCTCATAACTAATCCCTGAAACTTCCCATAACTGAGGATATAAACTAATGTTGGTAAATCCTGGCAACGTATTAATTTCGCTCAAGTAAGGTACTTGATCATGATCAACTAGGAAATCAATTCGAGCCAATCCACAACACCCAAGAACTCGAAAGGCATCAAGCGCCATTTGTTGAACTTCTTGAGCAAGCTCTGGCGAAATGCTAGCTGGTAATTCAAAATGAACCCCACTAGCATCCACAAATTTATTGTTATAATCATAGAACGTATCTGACTTAGGAACCACAATTCGACCCACTTTAGAAGCCTTAGGCGCACGATTTCCTAAAATTGAAACCTCAACTTCTTCTGGTTGCTCAATAGATTGCTCGACCAAAACCTTAAAATCATATCGGAAAGCATCATCTAAGCCATCTTCAAATTCCTGTGCATTAGTAGCCTTGTGAATTCCGACTGAAGATCCTTGGTTAGCAGGCTTTAGAAACATAAGCTCGCCCAATAAGTCACGACACACCTCATAGGAATATTCTGTCCGGTTTTCAGGTGTAATGACCACATACTTTGTGTTCCGGATACCATTATGTGTCAAAATCTGTTTCGTTGTATCCTTATCAAACGAGATTGCTGACCCTAAAATACCACTTCCTACGTAAGGCTTCTTCAACAAACGTAAAAGACCTTGAATAGTTCCGTCTTCCCCCAAATTACCATGAATAATTGGAAAATATACGTCAATATCGCGTTGTTCACCTAAGTTTAAAATAGGTGACAACGGATTGCCTTCATCGACCGTTTGAATAGCCTCTTTGACAACCTTTTCTTCTGATTCGCCATCAAAAATTCTTCTTGATGAAGCATCACTTAATAAATAGCCATCCTTGGTAAACATGAACAAACTGATCTCGTAACGATCTTTATCCATTGCATCATAAATGTTATGTGCAGATCGTTTCGAAACATCATGTTCAGATGAATTACCACCAAATAGCAAGCCAACGTGAATCTTTTTTTCCGTCCTCATAAAATCTCATCCTATCATATAGATTTTGTCTTGAATCTAAATTGTACCATGGATTTCTACAGAAAAAAACTTTGATACCCAATTTATTTCGTATTAAAACCGCCTGTCACCACAATTTTTCCGATCATCTTGTTACTTTCTACTAACTCATGCGCTCTTCTTAAGGTTTGTGCATTGATTCCTTTTAAGGTCAGGGTGAGTGTTGACCGCACTTCTTTTTGATCCAGGAGTTTCGCAACTTGATGTAAAATTTTACCTTGTGAATCCATATCATCAGTTTGGTAAATACTTTTGGTAAACATAAACTCCCAAACAAATGTAATGCTCTTTGCCTTCAATAATCCGCCCATTGGTAAAGGCTTCTCATTTTCTACAATCGCTGTAATATAGCCCTCAGGTGCAATTAAGTTAGCAAGCTGGGGCAAATACACGTCAGGTGATTGCAAAATTAATCCAAATTTGATCGTATGCACGTTTTGCGCTTTTAATTGCTCTTCAAGTGATTGATGATAATCCAGCACAATATCTGCGCCCATCTTCTTGACCCATTCCACTGTTTCAGGTCGAGATGCTGTTGTGACAACAGTCAATCCAGCCCATTTTGCTAGCTGAATTGCAATCGATCCGACTCCACCAGCGCCATTAATAATCAAAACCGTTTGCCCACGATTGGCATCCTTTTTGGCAATAAGCGGCATTCGTTCAAACAAGGCTTCCCATGCCGTTAGACTAGTTAACGGCATTGCCGCTGCTTCTTCTCCACTAATTTTCTGTGGTGCATGTGCAACCAAACGGGAATCCACTAACTGATAAGCTTGATTACTTCCTGGACGTTGATTGGTTCCGGCATAATAAACGGAATCTCCAACTGAAAATCCAGTGACTTGATCACCAACTTCTTCAATTGTTCCATATGCATCAAAACCAATGATTGTGGGTTCCTTTGTTTCTGGATGATGTTGGCGGGTTTTTGTATCAACGGGATTAACAGAGACCGCTTCAACTTTTACCAATATATCACGGCCAGTTGCTTTCTGTTGAGGTACTTTTAAATCAATTAAGCTATTTGAATCTTCAATCGGTAATCCTTTGTAAAAACCAATTGCTTGTCTCTGTTCATTCATTGTTTCTTTGCTCCTTTAGAATCGAAAATCATTTTCTTCGTTTAAATAAGTAGTTATTTCTTTTGGCATTTCGGGATTCAAAACCAATGATTGCAACAAATGCTGGCGATTATATAAACGTGTCCACATTTGTTCATCTTCTTTAGTTTGAATCGAAACTAGTTCATGACGCCAATTTTTTAAAATCAATAAAAGAAAATCACTATACAATTTATTTTGCTTTGTTAAATCAGCAATATATCCCGCCAAGCGTTCTGGCTCACCAAAAATTAAAGGAGTACCCAGTTGTTTATACCGGCCAATTAAGACTGTCAGCATTAAAAGTTTATCTGCCCGGACTAAGCTTTTATCGACAGCTAATTCATCTAAAACATTGCCAATGTGCGTGTAGGCGTGTGCCCAGCCGTTTTCACCTACATAACCACGTGTGTCTGTTTCCATTGCAATGTAGGTAAGCAACTGATCAACCAGTGAATTTTTACTCTCATCATCAATAAAATCAGAACCCGCACGATCGATATAAAGTAAAGTCGACAAAAACATCACACTAAATGAGCGCTGAAAAACAGCATCATTTTGCGGTTCTGTAATGTGTGGAAACAAACTTTCATCCCTGATTAAGTATTTAAAAATCATTTTAAGTTGTTTTTTAGATGTAATTTGTTGCTGGATAATATCACTGAATAAAAAATAAATGCCCTTATCTCTAATAAACAAATTTGGTGACCCAATATGTTGAAACAGTTGGGTTAAATCAGAATCACTAATTTCTTCTAATTTGTGTGAACTTAATTGCTCTCTTAGTGATTCAATGAGATCTTGAATACCATCTTGATCGTCCGGTAAAATGACCTCAGTCGGTTCCGTAGGTTTAATGGATTTAATGACATTATCCACTTCAGAAATCAATGACTGATAGATCTCACCACTTTGCAATTTTGCGCGTAGCCCTTGAAGCTGCGTACGAACTGATTCAACTTCTTTCATAGCACCATTCTCCTCGTAAGTAATAACTCATTTTACCACGCCTTAAGATGGAATCCCTAACAAAGCTATCTTACAATTATTGTCAAACTAACCATTAATGTTAGAATAGATAAAAAGAGAAGGAGCAAACAACATGTCAAACCATCAAATTCGCCGTCAATTAAAACGCGAAGTGAAACAAACTTTTAAAGGACATTGGGGTCAGGCCTCTTTGACTGCCCTTGTCCCTATAATTCTTCAAGCCCTTGCCGGATTTATCGTTTCCATTTTTATTTTAACTTTTCTCTACTTAGTAAGTAAACATCCTGATATTTTCAATCCGAGTTCATGGGGCAATAATTCTGCTGGTTCCAAATTCTACGATGAAATGACTTCCTCTGGTACCCACAGTGAAGTTTGGAATTTTCTACGTGGTGCATTGCTGACCTTTATTGGCGTTGGAATTAACTACACGTTTCTTGATTGGCTAAGGAAACCTGAACTACAGTTTTCCCCTATTAAAGGAGCCTTTCAAGTATTTACCAAGCGTTATTTCATTCCAACATTAGCCATTTTTATTTTACAATTTATTTTTCAGTTCCTGTGGACCTTATTATTTATCATTCCAGGAATCGTTAAATACTTTGCCTACTCTCAATCCTATTTAATTTATAAGGACCAGTTAGCTTCTGGAAATGGTGATCGCATTGAATACATCGATTGTATTACAATGAGCCGAAAATTGATGATGGGTCATAAATTTGAGCTTTTCACTCTAAAACTAAGCCTAATTGGTTGGTATCTCTTATGCTGGGTCAGTTTTGGAATTGGCTTTATCTGGTACGTTCCTTACTCTCAAGGTGTTTACAGTGCCTTTTACAAACATTTGGTTGAAGCCTAATATGAAATTAAAAAAAGTGTAGCTTGAATTGCCTGATATTCATAAAGCAATTCGAGCCACACTTTTTTATTTTCTACTGATTTTTTAAAACTATTTTCTGTTGAATCCAGTAATTAATGCCAGTACCAATAATTATTCCGACTGCCATTGTGCCAATCGGGTGAAAGGGATTCCACATTCCTTCTCCATCTGTTTTTGTGTAGCCAGCCACAAATTTAACAACACTTTCCATCCAATCTAAGTTCATTCCGGTATGAAATTGCATTAAGAAACGGATGATCACAACAACACCAATAAAAATTGTGAGCCAAATGATTAGACGGGTTCTCTTTTTAAAAAGAGCTGACAAACTGCCAAAGAACATGGCAATAACCGCAAAGGACCATAATAACAGCCATTCATAGACAATTTGAGCTGGGCCATTCCAAAAATTGTGGAACCCTAAGAATTGTCCAAAGAGTTGGCTATAAAATGTGTTATTAACGATTCCTGTAACGGGCACGACAATGGCATAATAATAACCGTAATTGATCAAACTCATTAGAAGGCTACACAATCCAACCACGCCAATCGTAGCCTTCCAGACTGTGCGTCGTGAAATACCGTTTTGAATATAAAATTTAAAAGGCTTATACACACGGTAAGAAGAAATAAGTAAAAATAAAATGGAAATAAAGGGTAATAAATTATTTTTCAACAAATTATGTATCGAAACTCCCCTAAGACTTCCTGTAAATAATAAGGCAAAGACAACTGGCAAAACAAACATAACCGCGAGGGTCAGAAGATAGGTATAACCTACTCCCTTCAAATAATACTTAAATTTGTTTTTAAAAATTGATTTAGTTTTCATTCGACTGTGCTCCCCTCACTTGTTAAATGAATAAACAACTTTTGTAAATCCATGCGAGAAATCTGAATCGTATCAGGAATTTCACGATCATCATTTAAACTGCCAAAAACATAATTACCTTTGAGATTTCCTAAAGATTCAGACCCAATGATATTCAAACCTTCTGTATAGCTATCCACCGTTTCTCCAGGACCCGTAATTACATATGCCTGCGACAACATATGATCCACGTCATCATCTACCAGAATTTCACCCTTTTCAAGGACAAAGACATGCTCAATCATGTTGGCAATTTCTTCAATCATGTGAGTCGAGATCACGAAGGTTCGTGGATGCTGGCTATAACTATCTAATAATTCTTTATAAAATAACTCTCGGTGGTTAGCATCGAGGCCTAAAATAGGTTCGTCTAAAAACACGAAATCTACAGGTAAACTAAGCGCAATAATCAACTTAAAAATCGTCCGATAACCAGTTGATAATTGGCCAAACCTTAATTTAGGATTTAACCCAAAAGCGTCACATAGATGTTTTGCATAAACATCGTCAAAGCCGCCGTACATTAATCGCGTAGCTTTAAAAAGATCTTGCAGGCGTGAGCGCTTTTGATATAAGTTAACTTCACTCATCAAATACATTTTTCCGAGTAATTCATCGCTTTCATGGATGGTCTCCCCATCGACAGTCACTGATCCCCCATTTGGAAAAATTCGATCAGTCAAAATATTTAGTAGCGTACTTTTCCCTGCACCGTTTCTTCCTAACAAACCATAAATTCGATTTGGCTCTATTTCTAAATTGATACTCTTTAAAATTTGTTTGTTACCAAATTGCTTTGAAATCCCATCAACTTTAATCTTCATTTGCCTGAAACCCCCTTTTAATCAGTTGAACAAGATCAACTTCAGTTAATTTTAAATTTTTTGCCTCCGACACAATTTTTCTGACGTAATCTTCAAAAAAAGCCCCTTTTCGTTTTTCCAAAATTAAATCATAGGCACCCTTACAAACAAACATGCCAAGGCCTCGGCGTTTTTCAACTAGTTTCTCATTCACTAAAATATTTATTCCTTTTAAAACCGTCGCGGGATTAATGTGAAACTCTCGTGACATCTCGGTTGTTGAAGGCACCTGGGTTTCTTCTTTAAAGGCCCCCGTAAAGATCCCTTCTTCAATTTGATTGGCTACCTGTAGATAGATGGGTTCTTGCCCACTAAAATCAAATTGCATATTATTCACCACCTCAAAACTGCATTCTGACAGTTGGAACCACTAATTTTTCATAGATAAAAACTGTTACCAAATAGTATATCAAATATAAACCGATAAAAATCGTAAATGGTGTTGCTAAATTGATGTACGGATCCCCCATCAATGGGACAAACATTTGAAGTCCAAATAAAACATGCACAACTCCTAAAATCCCTGGTAATAGAAATAAAGCTCCGATTTCTCGACGAATAGATTTCCGAATGAGACTTTGTCTAGTTCCTAACCGATTTAACATGTGGTACCGTCGTTTATCTAGCTGAGCCCCAGACAAAATCTTAAACATCAAGCAACTTGCTAACATAGTCAGAAATGCCATTCCAAGGAAGAATCCAACAAATTCAAGTCCCCCAAACAACACGTTTGCTGCTTGGTAAATTGGATATGCACCACCTAAGGATTGAACCGTTATTTGCGGATCTTTTATTGCTTGAACTTGATTTTCAGCGATTCGATTCAAATTTTCAGCATTTTTTGCAAGGCTAGTCGTTTGGACTAGTACTAACTTTGAAGACTTAGCTTGAACAGCTTGAAACACCTGTGGTGAAACAAATTTCACTTGCCGCAATGAAAAATAGTTCATTTGCAAAGTTAACAACTGCTGTTGCCCACGCTCACTATGCTTCAACTGATTTAGGCTTAATGTTCGGTTAGAAACTTTTTCTTTATGCAATGTTGCCACTTCAAATGGCTGTCTTTGAAAATCGTCGGCTACAAAATAAATTGTCGATCCCTTAATTTTTTGCCGATACGCCTGCTTTTTTTGCAGGTCAAGCCGGTTGACCAGTTTGGTCGCTTGAGGCGTTTGTTTATACACAGCCAAATCATAGGCCGTGTTACTTTTGGCCATCATTGGAATAATCCGATGATATCCCATACCAACCGTGATTGCTCCCAAAGCTAGTGCAAACAAGATACTCACGACAGATAGCATTTTAGTGTAATCTCGAATTCTGAAATTAAGTTGTCCAAGGGTAAAGCCATTGAGCCCTTTGAATGCCATATTTATCTTCTTGAGCCCTTGAATTAACAATTGAAAAAACGCATTAAACAAAAAATAAGTTCCCAGAACAATTGTCACCAGTGCAATCGGAATGGTCATGATTTGTAATACTTCGAGCTTTGCCATTGCCCAATAACCAACAGCTAAAAATCCAATTCCAACTACTCCCTCAGCATAACGCCACACTGTGACTTTAATTGGCTTGTCTGCTTTAGAATCTCCTCTTAATAGTTTTAAAACCGGCCGATGAAGTAATTTATATTGATTAATCAACGATGCCATTAAAAATAAGATGGCAAAAAATAGGATAGTACTTAGGCAGGCTGTAATGTTTACTGCCGAAAATTTTGTAATCTGAACGCCAAGTTGTGACATAAGCAGTTTGGATAATCCTTGTGTCAAACCAATTCCCACCAAAACTCCGATCCCTGTTGAAACCAGTCCAATCAGTAAAGTCTCAGTAAAAATCAAAAACCCTAAGCGAGATTTTTTACCACCTAACATCATGAATAAACCGTAATCATGCTCACGCATTGTCATTAGAAATGAGTTAGCATACACAATATATACCAGAGTAATTATACCTAAAAGGACAGAACCAAATTGAAAAACAATCGCAGCTAGTTTAAATGAAATATTTGCTTGGATTAAAGCTTTGTTCGTCGCGATTGCTTCAAACATGTAAAAGATAGCTGCTGAAATAATTAAACCAGAAAATAAAACGAGATAATCTCGCCAACGATCACGTACATTTACAAATGCTAACTTAAATAACATCGGTACCCTCCTCTTGATCATCAAAGGTACCTAATTTATTCAAAATTGTTTGATAAAATTCGCTTCGTTTCTGATCTCCTACTTCGATCTCTTCACCGATTTTGCCATCTTTGATAAATAAAATTCGTTCACAATAACTTGCTGAAAATGGATCATGTGTCACCATTAAGACCGAAACTTGTTCTTCATCATTTACTTGTTTTAGAGTCTCCAATAATTCACGGGCATTTTTTGAATCTAATGCTCCCGTAGGTTCATCAGCAAATAAAATTTGAGGCCGTGAAATGAGTCCACGAGCTGCGGCTACCCGCTGTTTTTGTCCACCTGAAATTTCAACCGGGTATTTATCTAAAAGATCATTAATTCCTAATTGACTGGCAACTTGATGAACCAGTTCGTTAGCCTTTCGCTTCTTCACGCCTTGCAATGTTAGTGGTAACCCAATATTTTCCGCATTCGATAAACTTTCTAGAAGATTGAAATCCTGAAAAATAAAACCAATTTGTTTGACGCGAAAATCAGAAATCTGGTTCCTATCTAATTTTGTAACATCTTGACCACTCACCAAGACTTGACCTTCTGTTGGTTTATCCATCGTTGCCAAAATATTAAGTAACGTTGTTTTCCCAGAACCTGAGGCTCCCATAATCCCCACAAATTCTCCTTGTCGCACTTTAAAATTAACGTCCTTTAAGGCCCTATACTGTTTTTCGTTCTTTTCCCCATACACCTTAGTGATATGCTGAACATCAATTACCGTTTTCTGATTCATTTAGTTTCCCCCATCGGTTAATTACTTACGTAACTAACTATATATGAAGGCCTCTTTTATGTCAAGCATCAAAATAGCCTTTAAACGTGAACCGTGTCCCATCGGGATTTGGTTTCAGTTTAAAGGCTAGTAGAAAGTAATTATCAAGAATTTAGTTCAATTTTGCGACACTATTATGAATCATTTGAGCAGAATTAGCAAACTTGGCCTGTTCATCTGTATTTAAAGGCAATGTGACTGTTGATTCAATTCCATTCTTGCCCACAATGGCAGGAATGCCCACATACGTATCGTATAAGCTACTATAACCAGAAACAGGGCAAACGATCCGCGCATCTGATAACACAGCCTGTCCAAGGCTTACAGCGCAAGTGGCAATTGCATCGGAAGTAAATCCTTTTCCAGAGGCAACTTCCCAGGCACCTTGTTTAGCAGCATCAGCCAAGGCATCAAAATCAAAATCTTTGGCTTCAGGTAAATCTTTAATAGCTTTTCCTTGAACCCGTACACTTGACCAGGCAACGAACTGCGTATTCCCATGTTCGCCAAGCACATACCCTTCCACGCTGCGTGGATTAATATTTAACTTTTCGCCAACCACCCGCTGCATCCGAGCGGTATCGAGGAAGGTTCCTGTTCCAAAAACACGTTGCTTGGAGAAACCAGTGAGTTTTTGTAAATAACTTGTCACGGCATCACATGGATTCATTATATCGATAATGATCCCCTTAAACCCAGAAGCCACAATCTTTGGTGCAATTTCTTTCACAACTGCTGCTGTAAATTTAAACTCATCAAAACGATCGCCACCATTTGTTGAAATTGAAATGTCTCCCGCTGAAATATACAAAATTTCAACATCTTTCAAATCATCATAGTTTTGAATTGAAACTTGCGTGGTTGTAGATAATCTTGCTTGTGCATCTTGTAAGTCCAATTGTTCCGCACGAGCCTTTTTTTGATCTTTATCAATCAAAACCAATGAATCAGCAATCCCTTTGGTCACCAAAGTATATGCTACCGTTCGTCCAACGTTTCCTAAGCCAATAATTCCAAATTTACGCATACTAACACCCTTTTCTCTTTATTAAGTTTATCGTACCATTTTACAGCTTTTGGTCAACATGAAAAAAGGACCGCGAAATAATTAACTTCGCTGGTCCCTTTAAACACTTGTATACTGTTTTATTTGGCTGGTAAAACAGCACCCTTGTAATGTTTCTTAATCCAATCTTGTGTACTCTTTGATTGTAAAGCTTTAACTAATTTCTTGATAGCCTTATTGTTTTTTTCGTTTGGACGAATAGCAATAATATTCTTGTATGGTGATGATGATTTTTCAATCGCAATTGATTTTGTGATTGGGTTCAAGCCACTTTGAACAGCGTAGTTTGCGTTAATCACAACGGCATCGCCTTGATCATTTTTGTACAATTGAGGCATCAACTTTGGTTCGTAGCTATGCTTGAACTGCAGATTCTTTGGGTTAGAGGCAATATCACTAAATGTTGCACTTGTAATATCAACGCCCTTCTTAATTGTAATTAAGCCTGCATCCTTAAAGATTGTCAAAACTCGACCGTAGTCAGGTGTGTTACTACTTACAAGGACAGTTGCGTTCTTTGGTAAATCTTTCAAACTCTTATATTTCTTTGAAAAAACTGAAATTGGTTCCAAATGAACAGCACCAGCATTAATCAAGTTACCTTTATTCTTGGCATTCCATTGTTTTAAGAAAGGAATGTGTTGGAAATAATTGGCATCAATATCGCCACCTGCTAACGCTTTGTTAGGGAGTACGTAATCTTGGAATACTTTGATCTTTAAATTAACGCCCTCTTTTTTCAACTCAGGTTGAACATGCTTCAAAATCTGAGCATGTGGCACCGCAGAAGCCCCAACAGTAATTGTGGTTGTTTTTGAACCTGTACTTGATTTCTTACCACAAGAAACCAATAAGAACGCAGTTGCGACGACTGCTAGCAAACTAAAAATCTTTCCTTTTTTCATAATCAAACTCCTCCTATAAATTAATGGTTATTTTACATTCGTAAAATCTACCTGCCATACAAATTTGTTTAAAGCACCCGTTTGTCAACTTTCTTTGTTGCAAAATCGCCGACAAACTGGAATGCAAAAACAATTAAAACAATAATAACTGTGGAAACCAGTGTGACCGTATTGTTACTACTTTCGAAACCTTCTTGATAAGCCAAGTTTCCAAGGCCTCCAGCACCAATTGCTCCGGCCATTGCGGTATAACCAATCAGTGAAATAGCTGTTACTGTAATTCCCGAAATTAGGGCCGGCAAGCTTTCTGGTAACAAAACTTTTGTAATGATTTGCCACTGGCTTGCACCCATCGCATCGGAGGCTTCTAAAACTCCACGATCGATTTCGTGAAATGCAAGCTCTACCATTCGGCCATAGAATGGCGCCGCAGAAATAATTAATGAAGGTAACGCGGCAACCGGTCCAATAATTGTTCCCACCACTTGTTTTGTGAAAGGCAGCAACAAAACAATCAAAATGATGAAAGGAATTGATCGGAAGACATTGACAAAAAGAGCCACCAACCAATTGATTGCACGGACAATGAAACTTTGACTCCCACTCGTTTCAAAGAGTAACAATCCAATAAAGTAACCTAAAATGGCAACCGCCACGATGGAGACCACGGTCATCCAAATGGTTTCCCAAGTAGCACTACCCATCTGGTTCCAATCCACGTTTTTAAAGTCGAAATATCCTGTATTACCGTCCATTTTCAATCACCTCGGTTTCAACACGCATGGTTTTCAGATAATCCAATGCCCCTTCGATATCAGGCTGATCTCCAATCAATTGTAGGAAGAGTGATCCAATCGCCCCTTCTTGGGTTTGATGGATATTTCCTTCAATAATACTGATTCGTAACTTAGGAAACTTATGAATAATTTCGGAAACAATCGGCAAATTGGCCTGATTACCATGGAAGGTTAATTGGATTATCTTACCGTTTGGATATTCTTTAAGTGATTGTTCCACAACCACATTGGTATCTTCTGGTGAAGGTGCTGCTTCAGAATAAACAAATCGTTTTGTAATAGCTTGTTGTGGATGCTTAAACACTTCCAAAACCTGACCTGATTCAATAATACCGCCACCGTCTAAAACAGCTACATGGTCACAAATTTTACGAATTACGTGCATTTCGTGAGTGATTAAGACGATGGTGATTCCTAATCGTTTATTAATATCTCGTAAAAGGTCCAAAACTTCATCTGTTGTTTGTGGATCCAAAGCACTAGTTGCTTCATCAGATAACAAAATCTCTGGATCATTGGCTAAAGCGCGAGCGACGCCAACCCGTTGCTTCTGGCCACCTGACAACTCAGAAGGATATGCATCTTCCTTACCCTCCAAACCAACTAGCTTAATGAGTTCCTCAGCTTTTTTGTGACGTTCAGCTTTTGAAATTTTTGCAATTTCCAATGGAAACTCAATATTCTTCTGGACTGTGCGTGACCAAAGTAAATTAAAATGCTGAAAAATCATACCAATCTTATGACGTTTCTTACGTAAATCGCCTCGCTTAAGATTCGAAATTTCTGTCCCATTTACGGTAACTACCCCAGTTGTCGGAGTTTCCAAACCATTGAGCATGCGGATTAACGTGGTTTTACCAGCACCAGAATAACCCACGATCCCAAAAATTTCACCATCTTCAATTTTCATATTCACATCTTTAATTGCTGGAACAGTACCTTTATCTGTGGTGAAGGTTTTAGAAACATCTTTAAACTCTATCAAAAAATCAACCTCCTCTTTCTTTTAACAAAACAAAAAAGTCTTCCGCCCTGCTGAAATAAATCAACCAGGACGAAAGACTTCTCTTCCGTGTTACCACCCAAATTTACTAACTTCTCACAAAGCTAGCCTTAACGAGTCAAACAACTCTGACGCTATAAGGGGCGCACCCAGCACTTACTCACAAAATGCTCGTAAATACCTGTTTTACCAAGACCATCTTCAATTGAACTTACTGTTCCGTTTCACCCTTAGGAACTCTCTTAAAGTAAGGATTCAATCTACTCATCTTGTTCTAATGTTTTGCTGTTAAATGAAGTATACTCACTCATTTTTAATCTGTCAACTGTTAATTTTAATTTTTAAACTAAAAATCGGTCCGTTGTAATCTGCTGTAGGAATCATGGTGGAACCGCATGGACATGATTAGTCCAATTCCAATCATATTCCCGATCAATGCTGATCCCCCTTGGCTAACAAACGGAAGTGGAATCCCAGTTAGTGGCAATAAACCGATGTTCATCCCAATGTTTTCAAAAACATGGAAAAGAATCATCATGATTGTACCAGACGCAATATAGGCATAGAATGCATTTTTTGTATCAAAGGTTACCCGAATCATTTGATAAATTAAAAGCATATACAGCAGAATTAAAACCACACTACCAATGAAGCCAAAATTTTCACCAATAACGGAAAAAATCATATCTGATTCTCGAACGGGAACATAAACATTAGACACATTAAATCCTTTACCGAAAAATTGCCCAGAACCAATGGCCTTAATGCTCTGCCATAATTGATATCCTGAATTAGTTGTATCTGTTGCTGGATGTAACCAAGTATCAATTCGGTCAAACTGATAACTTTCAAACCCGACATGAGACAGAAGACTCCGGCCCCAGTCACTCACCACCAACATTAAGGTCCCGCTAGCCACAATTGTCGCCGTCACAAACGTTGGCACAAGAATTCTCCAAGTTACGCCAGATACAATTACTAATCCGGCAAAAATTGCAATAAACACGAGCATCGTTCCAAAATCATGTTGCAAAATTAGCAAAATTGGCACTGGTAAAGTCCATAAAATCATTTGACCAATTAAACGCCAATCTGAACGCATCGTATGTTTTTTGTGTTCAGCATTAAAATCAGTAATGACCTTTGACATCATTAAAATGTATGCGGGCTTCATAACCTCAGAAGGCTGAAATGTAAATGATCCAATGGCAAACCAACTTTTGGCACCGGTACTTGCCGCATAAGATCTACTATACAAAAACAGCACTGCCACAAGGAGAAAAATTCCAAACCAGTAGGCATAAGGTGCCAATCGCCACAGTTGTTTTGAATCAAACTGCATAATAACAACAACCAGGGTTACCCCCAAAACGTACCAAATCAACTGGGACACTACCTGGCTTCTGACACTTACCCCACTAGTATCATGCGTGGCCGCCACGTAGATAGAAGCTAACCCAATTAAAGCTAGCATTAAAACAGAAAAAATAATACCGTAATCAATTCGGGAATCGCCTTCCCGTCTTCGAATTCGTGAATCGTTTTCCAAAACAAAGATCCTTCCTTAGGCCAATTTCCATTTATTGATGTAAATTATATTCCTGTAACACCCATTCAACTGCATCATCAAGTGACTTAGCCACGAAATCTCCGCCACCAATCAGATGGGTGGCAAATTCATTTTGCTGTGGTGTAATCTCCCCAACCAAATTTTTAGCAATAAAAACCTGTTGGATAGTTTGTCCCTGAACTTCTTTTTCTTCTAATTGTACTTTTACACTTTGTTGTTTTTTTGACATGTTTTCCTCCACAATAATTAATTTAATATTTTCTCATCTGGATGCGGATTTCGTTTTAAGGTGAAATAATCCGGCACCGGATCATAGCCACCCTTTACAAAAGGATTGCAACGCAAAATTCTGGCTGTCCCCATCAAGCTACCTTTTATAGCTCCCTGTTTTTGAAGAGCTACAATCATGTAATTAGAACAAGTTGGATAATACCGACAGCTCGGTGGAAACAAAGGTGATATTAATTTTTGATATAATCGAACTACCATTAAAAAGACATGTTTCATTCTGCTGTCCCCCTTGACCAATCCAAAAGCCTATTATAGCATATTACCGCCACACTCAAAAACACAATTAGCGTTATTTTGTCTAAAATTAACGGTCAATTAACCATGCAAATTTCGCATTTTTAATCGACCGCAAATTTAATTTTTAACTGTCAAAGTTGTACTAGTGTCCGAAACGCGTTTAACTTCGGCTCCTAATGCACTCAACTTACCATGGAAATTATAATATCCACGATCTAAGTACTTCAAATTTGTAACCTGTGTATAACCCTTAGCCACAAGACCGGCAATCACAAGAGCAGCACCGGCCCGTAAATCAGTCGCTGCAACTTCCGCACCACTAAAGTTCGTTGGTCCATGCATAATCACAGACGATCCTTCAATCTTATATTGAGCATTCATTCGACGAAGTTCTTCTAAGTGCATAAATCGATTTTCAAAAACCGTTTCTGTCAGTGTACTCGTCCCCTGTGCCAGCAACTGAAGAACAGAAACTTGTGGTTGCATGTCCGTTGGAAAACCAGGATGTGGCAATGTTTTTATTGAAACAGGATTAAGTTTTTTAGGTCCGATAACTCGAATTCCATCGTCGCCATCAATCACCTTCACGCCCATCTCACGCATTTTAGAAATCAATGGTTTATTGTGCTCAGAAATTGCATCCTGAATTAGCACGTCCCCTTGTGTTGCAGCAGTGGCCACCATGAAAGTACCGGCTTCAATTCGGTCTTGAACAACAGCATGAGTCGTTCCATGAAGGTGTTCGACACCAACAATTCGAATCGTTTCTGTTCCGGCACCCGTAACATGTGCCCCCATCTTGTTTAGAACCATCGCTAAATCAACAATCTCAGGCTCACAAGCAGCATTTTCAATTGTTGTTGTGCCTTCTGCCAAGGTTGCGGCCATCATTATATTTTGAGTGGCGCCGACACTTGGAAAATCCAAATAGATGTTAGTACCAACTAATTTATACGCACTCGCTTCTATGTATCCATCGTTTTGAGTGATATGCGCTCCTAAAGCAGTGAGACCCTTTAAATGAAGGTCAATTGGTCTCGTACCAATTGCACAGCCTCCAGGCATCGCTACTTTTGCATGACCTGTTCTTGCCAGTAGTGGTCCCATAACAACTACAGACGCCCGCATCTTAGAAACGTATTCAAATGGAGCTTCTGTAGAGATTTTTTTAGTGGCATCCATTTTGATTTCATGTTGGTCCTCTAAAAATTCCACATCAATATTTAGAAAACGTAAAACATTGTTCATTGTATAAACGTCTGAAAGAATCGGCACATTGCTTAGCTCTAGTTGTCCCTCACTAGCCAAAATACTGGCTGCCAAAATTGGGAGGACAGCATTTTTAGCTCCCTCAATTTTAACGACACCTTTAAGACGATTGCCGCCCTTAACAATAATTTTATCCACGACTGAAACCTCCACTATTTTAATAAGTATCCTAAATTTCTGATGTTATTAATTAACTCTAAGAAAAACGAACTGCTTAAATACCCTAGTCCAATCGAAAACAAGACAATCAGAACCTTATACTGACTTGGATTAGAAACATGTAAAATTCTTTCCAAGTGAATTCCCTGAATTGCCCAAAAAGAAATAAAGGTAAAGAAAAAATAGCAGATCAACGTTAGTAATGATTGAATTCCAAATAAATTCATAATTGCCTCTTTAACTTATGATTTATTACAATAGTATCATATCTAGGCTTAAAATTCGCGTCAGACTCTCACTTTAATAAATTAATAAACAATAAAAAAAGCCATACAACATATCGTTGTATGACTTCTAAATTTCTAATGTTAATGTTTCGAAACATTAATTCGGTTAACAGCCCGTCGCAAGGAAATCTGCGCACGCCGCAACTGTGAATTATCATGGGCATCTTGAGCTTTTCGAATGGTTTCTTGAGCTCTTTGACGCGCACTTTCTGCTCGAGCAACATCAATATCAGACTCATTTTCAGCAGTATCAGCCACAATCGTAGCAGTATTGTTCGAGAACTCAACAAAACCACCATTAACAGCTACTGCATCTTCTTTAGTAGAATCCTCATGTTGAATCCGGACTTCATCAATTGCTAGCGACGCAATAATGGGAACATGGTTAGGCATGATTCCTAGCTGACCATCTTTAGTTTTGACAACCAACATGGTGGAAGTTCCATCATATACTTGACCATCAGGAGTCACGATACTAACGGTTAATTCTGCTTTATCAGCCAATTAGAATTCCCCCTTATTTACTAGCGGCACTAGTTAATTTCTTAGCCTTCTCAACAACTTCCTCGATTTTACCAACCTGACGGAAGGCATCCTCTGGAAGATCATCATATTTTCCTTCAAGAATTTCTTTGAAACCTTTTACTGTGTCTTCAACTGAAACATAAGATCCAGGTTGACCAGTAAACTGTTCAGCAACAGAGAAGTTCTGTGATAAGAAGAATTGAATTCTACGTGCACGAGCAACAATTGTCTTCTCTTCATCAGACAATTCGTCCATTCCTAAAATAGAAATGATATCTTGCAACTCACGATAGCGTTGTAAAACATGCTGAACATCAGTAGCGACTTTATAATGTTCCTCGCCTACAACTGATGGATCCAAGGCACTTGAAGTTGAAGCTAAAGGATCAACGGCAGGATAAATTCCTTGTTGAGTTAAGCTTCGTTCCAAGTTGGTTGTTGCATCCAAATGGGCGAATGTTGTTGCAGGAGCAGGATCAGTATAATCATCGGCAGGAACATATACAGCTTGGATAGAGGTAATTGACCCCTTCTTCGTTGAAGTGATTCGTTCCTGAAGTTGACCCATTTCAGTAGCTAAAGTTGGTTGATAACCAACGGCTGATGGAATTCGGCCAAGTAACGCGGATACTTCAGAACCAGCTTGGGTGAATCGGAAAATGTTATCAATGAATAACAACACATCTTGACCCTCAACATCGCGGAAGTATTCCGCAATGGTTAAACCAGTTAAAGCAACCCGCATACGAGCACCAGGCGGCTCGTTCATCTGACCATACACCATGGCAGTTTTTTCAAGAACACCCGATGCCTTCATTTCGAAGTACAAATCATTTCCTTCACGAGTTCGTTCACCGACACCCGTAAATACAGAAATACCATTGTGTTCTTGTGCAATATTATGAATTAGTTCCTGAATTAGAACAGTTTTTCCAACACCGGCACCACCAAACAATCCGACTTTACCACCACGGATATAAGGAGCAAGCAAATCAATAACTTTGATTCCTGTTTCCAAAATTTCCATGCTGGGGTTCAAATCATCATAACTAGGTGGATCCCGATGAATAGGATTACGTTTTATTTCTGGTCCAAATTTTTCACCATTATCAATTGTTTCTCCAAGGACGTTGAAAACCCGACCTAATGTTTTATCACCAACGGGAACTGTAATTGAAGAACCTGTGTCTTCAACTTCCATCCCACGCTGTAAACCATCAGTACCATCCATAGCAATTGTCCGAACAACGCCATCACCAAGTTCAAGCGCAACTTCGGCAACTAGGATACTACCATCAAGTTTTTTGATGTTCAAAGCATTATTAATATCAGGTAAATTACCATCCAGAGGAAATTCAACGTCAATAACAGGTCCGATAACTTGGACAACTTTACCAGTACTCATTATTAGTTAATTCCTCCCATCTAAATTTATTCTTGTGCAGCTTGGCCACCAGTAATTTCAGTAATTTCGGTGGTGATCGCACTTTGTCGTGCACGATTATATTGCAATTGTAGTGAAGATATTAAATCTTTAGCATTATCAGAAGCGGTCTGCATCGCTGTTGAACTTGAAGCATGTTCAGCAGTTTTGGCATCAAGAATAGCACCATAAACTAAGCTTTCAGCATATTGAGGTAAAATATCCTGCAACAAAACAGCCTCTGAAGGTTCTGTTTCGTATTCTGGCATTAATTCTTTTTTACCCTGCTCTTCTTTTTCGTCCTGACTTTTTACCAAAGCATCACTAATTGGCAACATTTTAATTGAATGAAATCTATTTGTTATGCGATTTACAAAATGATTATAACAAACATAAAGCTCATCAAAAACCTGGTTTGAATACATTGAAGTAGCGGTTTGAACAATTTCACGAACTTCGTTAAAAGTCGGCACATCGCTCACACCTCTGAATTCATAAACAACGTTCATATCGCGTCCTTTATAAAAATCAGCACCAGTACCACCCACAGCTAAAATCACACTATCTTCAGCAGAATGACCAGTAGCTTTAATAAAATCTTCAGTCTGTTTAAGGACTGAACTATTATAACTACCAACTAAACCACGATCTGATGTAATTACTAAAAAACCAACTTTTTTTACTGGTCTTTGTTGTAACAAATCAGTGGCCGATATACTGTCTGAAGAATCAGAACTTTTCTCTCCAGCAGCTGCATTAGCACTAATCAAGTGTGACTTAGCAAGATGAGCAACAATGCTCTCAACCTTTTCTGCATAAACCTGATACCCGAAAGTATGCTTTTGAATCTGATTCAACTTTGCAGTCGAAACCATTTGCATCGCAGTGGTAATTTGACTGGTCTTCTTAGTGGAATCAATTCGTCTGAGAACGTCTTGTTCTGAAGCTGCCATTTATACTCACCACTTTCTGTCAATTAAAGCATATGTTTTATTTAGAAGCACTTTCGTCTTCTACTTTTGTAGGTTGAAATTGATCTGCAAATTCTTGAATTGCAGCATCAAATTTGTCAGTATCTGGTAAGTCGCCAGTTTTACGAATAACATCTAGCAAATCATCATGTGAACCATCGATGTAATCAAATAATTCATCCTGGAAACGCAAAACATCATCAATAGCAACCTTATCCAAGAATCCATGAGTCAACGCATACAAAA
The DNA here is from genome assembly GCF_051122535.1 of Pediococcus sp. M21F004. Lineage (NCBI taxonomy): Bacteria > Bacillati > Bacillota > Bacilli > Lactobacillales > Lactobacillaceae > Pediococcus > Pediococcus sp. M21F004. Next base: position 1,984,633 of record NZ_CP177314.1, on the reverse strand, counting down.
CTAAAACTTGATGTTCAACAGCAAGTGGTTTGTGTAATGGTTGTTTCAAAACTTCTACGGTCCGACTACCACGGGCTAATTTAGCTTTTGTGGCATCATCCAAATCAGAACCAAATTGTGCAAATGATTCCAATTCACGATAAGAAGCAAGATCCAAACGTAATGTACCAGCTACACGCTTCATAGCCTTGATCTGAGCATCCCCACCAACTCGGGATACAGAAGATCCGGCATCAATCGCTGGACGTGTTCCTGAATAGAATAGATCACTATCCAAGAAAATCTGTCCATCAGTAATAGAAATTACGTTTGTTGGAATATAAGCGGCAATATCTCCAGCCTTTGTTTCAACGAATGGTAAAGCTGTCATTGAACCAGCCCCAAGTTCGTCATTTAATTTAGCTGCACGTTCTAGTAAACGTGAATGAGTATAGAAGATATCACCAGGATAAGCTTCACGACCAGGCGGACGTCTCAAAATCAAGGAAAGTTCACGATAAGCATCTGCTTGTTTTGAAAGATCATCATACACAATCAAAACATGCTTGCCGTTAAACATGAACTCCTCACCCATTGCTGCACCAGCATATGGTGCCAAGTACAACATTGGAGCTGGTTCAGATGGGCCAGCACTTAAAACGATTGTGTAGTCCATAGCACCATACTTTTCGAGGGTATCAACCTGCGTACGCACAGTTGATTCCTTTTGGCCGATCGCCACATAGATACAAATTATATTTTGATCTTTTTGATTCAAAATTGTATCGATTGCTAAAGATGTTTTACCAGTTTTACGGTCCCCAATGATCAACTCACGCTGACCACGACCAATTGGAACTAAGGCATCAATGGCCTTGATCCCAGTTTGTAAAGGTTCGCTAACTGATTGACGTTCCATGACGCCAGGTGCTTTTCGTTCAACTGGCCGTGTGTGGTCCGTTTTAATTTCGCCTTTACCATCAATCGGTTGTCCAAGTGTATTCACAACTCGACCAACTAAGGCGTCACCAACTGGAACTTCCATGATCCGTCCAGTTCTCTTAACAGTATCGCCTTCACGAATATCATCGTAACCGCCAAGAATAACAATTCCGACGTCATTTGATTCAAGGTTCTGAACCATTCCGTAGACACCATTAGAAAACTCTAGAAGTTCACCAGCCAATGCATTATCCAGGCCGTGAGCACGGGCAATACCATCACCAACATATGTAACAGTACCTGTTTCTTCGACATTAAGCTCGTCTTGATAGCCTTCTAATTGTTGTTTAATTAGAGCACTGATTTCCTCAGATTTAATGCTCATAAAAGTTTCACCTCTTTACAAAATCTTATTTAAGTAGCATTTTTTTAATCTTCGCCATTTTCGAACTGATACTGCCATCATATACTAAACCGTTTGATTTTAGTACAGCCCCGCCAATAATGCTTGGATCAAGTTCACTGTTAATGATTACTTGCTTGGCACCTATTTTTTCGGCAAACTTATCTGCTAAACGTTTCTTTTGATCTGCATCAATTTCAACAGCAGTAGACAAATCTGCATAAACAATCCGATTATATTCAGCGTAAAGCCCGTTAAACTGTTCAATAATATCAGCAATATTGCTGATGCGTCCGTAATCGTAAAGCATTTGAACCAAGTTTTTGACGTAAACAGAGGCATCCTTCTTTAAATTGTTAACGATGGCTGATTTCTGTTCACCATTTAAACGAACATCATCTAAGATCTGATTTAGATCTGGAATGTCAGTAAAAACTTGATCAATCTGTTGCAATTCTTCATGAATTGCCTCAAGCTGATCTTTTTCAACAGCTAAATCAAACAGGGCTTTTGAATATCGTTTGGCAATTGTCATCTTATCTAGACTCATTTTGCTTCCCCAACCCTTCAATATAAGAATCAATCAACTGCTTTTGATCCTGCGCGTTTAATTCTTTTTGAATGATCTTAGAAGCAATTTCAATAGATAGACTAGCCACATCATCTTGAGCACCCTTAAGTGCATCTTTTCGCTCTTGTTCAATACTCTTTTGAGCATTTTGCTTAAGTGTCTGTACCTCTTGTTGAGCGCCTGAAACGATCTGCTCACGTTGTTTATTCCCATTATCCTTTGCGTCACTTACAATCGTAGAGGCTTCAGCATGAGAATTTTTCAACGCTGCTTCTCGTTGTTCAGCTAGTTTTGCTGCATCTTGACGTGATTTTTCTGCAGAATCAATATCATTAGCAATTCGATCTGCACGTTCTTTCATCATTTTAGTAACTGGTCCCCATGCGACGATCTTAATAAGCCACATAAGAATGATGAATACAATTGCATAAAATAACATATCACCAAGATACAACGAGTTTGAAGAACCCAACACTAAATGTGAGAGCATCTATTGACACCTCCTTCTACCCTATTAATTATGTTCTTACGTTCCATTGGGCTACTTGTTCATTACTAACAATGCCACAACGAAAGCAATAATAGGCATAGCTTCAACAAGACCAACACCGATAAACATAGTCGTTCTTAATTGACCAGATAATTCTGGTTGGCGTGCCATTCCTTCAAGTGTTTTTGAAATAACAATGGCATCACCGATACCACCACCAATAGCGGCTCCGAACATAATGATTCCTGCTGCAATAGCTCCCATAATTTTAAATCCTCCTAAAATATTAGTTATTCCTCAATCTGTACCTGTTGAGAAATATAAACCGACGTTAATGTGACGAACACATATGCTTGAATACTGCCTAAGAATACTGAGAAGCCTTGCCAAATTAATGAAATTGGTACGGCTGCAATAGCCATTAAAGGTCCACCAGAGAACGCCATGCCTCCGATAATTTTCAATAACATTTCTCCTGAAAAGATAACTCCATAAATACGTAAACCTAACGTAAGAAAGTCAATTAATTCAGTAAAAACACTAATCGGTAACCAGAACACAAAGGGAGTTAAGTAAACATGCTTAAAGTACCCTTTAAATCCAAACTTTTGAACTCCAGAATAGTGTGCAAACATCAACGTCATCAATGACAGCGTTAAAGTTATAACTGGATCTGAAGTTGGACTCCGTACATAGGTTACACCGTTCCAACCAATCTGTAAGAACATTCCCAGTTGGTTAGAGACGAAAATAAACAGAAACAAAGTAAATGCATACAACCCAAATTTTGGCGCATCACCATTTGTAACCGATCCACGCACAATATTATTTGTGAAATCTATCATCCACTCTAAAACATTTTGTTTTCCAGTAGGCTTCAATTGCAGCTTTCTAGAAAGTACATAAACTACGACAAAAACGACTATCGCCGCCAGCAACCCAGAAATAATATTGGTTGTATTAAAAGTTAACCCCAAAAATTGGAAAGTAGAAACAGAGTCTCCACTCACAGAAGATCACCTCTTTTCATAGCCTTAATGAATTATTGAGAATTCCCAGGTAAACTGCCCTAAAACATCAACAATTATATATAAACAGACAGTAATGTCTATTCGAAATACAAATGAAATAATACCACCAATTCAAGAAAAACACAAAAAAACGGGTAATTATTTTATTTTAAAAAACCTTCCCTCATCCCTTGGTAAATCAAGGATCTCGTTAAAGCGCTTTCCATTTTAATGCATTATCATACCAATTCTCATTTGTTTCAAATAAATGGAATTTTAAACCCAAAAAAGCAAAAAATCGACATCAATTTTCTTTTGAAAATAGCATGCCTATTTTTTGCTTTTTATCTGTTCAAAACTCGGTCGTTGCGCACTAAACTACTTAGTTCCAAACAACCGATCACCTGCATCGCCCAAGCCAGGAACAATGTATCCATCTTCATTTAGTTCATCATCTAATGCTGCTGTATAAATATCAACATCTGGATGTGCTTCTTGTAAAGCCTTAACCCCTTGTGGAGCTGCAACTAAACAAACTAAACGTAAATCTTTTGCACCACGTTTTTTCAAAGCATCCATCGCCATAATTGCTGAACCACCAGTGGCTAACATTGGATCCACAACAAAAATTTGTCGCTCACTAATATCACTTGGTAATTTAACAAAATACTCAACTGGCTTAAGTGTCTCTTCATCCCGGTACATACCTATATGACCAACTTTAGCTGCTGGAATTAATTCCAACATTCCGTCAACCATTCCTAGTCCTGCTCGAAGAATTGGCACAATAGCTACTTTTTTACCCGAAAGTGTCTTTTTGGTTGTCCAACCAATTGGCGTCTCGACTTTAACATCCTCTAATGGCATATCTCGTGAAACTTCATAAGCCATGAGCTCAGAGATTTCATTAACAACTTCTCTAAATACTTTTGTACCACAATTCTTATCTCTAATAATTGTTAACTTGTGCTGAATCAATGGATGGTCAAGAACTTGGAACTTACCCATAAATTACACTCTCCCTTCAATATCTTTATCAATTGTAGCTAACTTAGCACAAAAAAACTAGGGGTAATTTGATTAATTTACCTCAATTGGATGTTTTGCTGTCAATCCAAACACTTGAGCTTTAAGTTCAGCTAATTTTTCGGGAGAATTATGATTCTTCAGAGCCGCTAGAATAATTTCTGCGACAGTTTGACAATCATCTTCATTAAATCCACGTGTCGTAATTGCGGGTGTCCCGATCCGTAAACCACTAGTTTTAAATGGACTCAACTTTTCATTTGGAATTGCTTCCTTATTAGTTGTGATAAAAATAGAATCCAGAAGATCTTGAACTTCTTGACCATTCATATCGGTCTTCGTTAAGTCAAGTGTCATTAAATGATTATCTGTACCACCGGAAACGACTCGAACAAGCTGTGAATCGTTAAATGTAGTAGCCATTTTCGCCGCATTATTTTTAACGTGTTGCATATACGTTTTAAACTCTGGTTTCAAAGCTTCCCCAAACGCTACTGCCTTAGCAGCAATTACGTGTTCTAATGGACCACCTTGCGTTGTGGGAAAAACAGCCGAATTAATTTTCTTTGCATATTTTTCTTGGGAAAGAATCATTCCTCCACGAGGGCCTCGCAATGTTTTATGCGTTGTGGTCGTAACCACATCGGCAATCCCAACTGGTGATGGATGCAAGCCTGTCGCTACTAATCCAGCGATGTGGGCCATATCAACCATTAAATAAGCACCTACTTCATCAGCAATCTCTCTAAAAGCCTGCCAGTCAATAATCCGGCTGTATGCAGATGCCCCGGCCACAATAATCTGAGGCTTTTCTTTGTGAGCTATCTTACGAATTGCTTCATAATCTAAGCGTTCCGTTTCTAAACCAATCCCATAGCTTGCTGATTGATAGAATTTTCCACTAAAACTTACTTTAGCGCCATGCGTAAGGTGTCCACCCGCATTGAGATCCATTCCTAAAATCTTGTCTCCGGGTTTGATAAATGCCGCATAGGCAGCTTCGTTGGCTTGCGAACCAGAATGTGGTTGTACGTTGGCATATTCAGCTCCGAATAACTCTTTGGCCCGATCAATCGCTAATTGTTCAACTTGATCAATATACTGACAGCCACCGTAGTACCGCTTACCTGGATAGCCTTCCGCATATTTATTTGTTAAAACGGAACCTTGAGCCGCCCTAACTGCCTGAGAAACGATATTTTCCGAAGCGATCAACTCAATGTTGTGTTGCTGCCGATTTTGTTCACCAGCGATTGCATTCCATAATTCAGGATCTTCTTTTTGATAGTTCATTTAAAACGCCTCCTATTATTTAGGTGTTTGAAAGTATTGCTGTCCTGCTGATTTTTTTAGACGATTCATATAAGCCTCGCCTAGCCCTAATTCATCGAATTCTTGAGCCAAAATGTATGAAACCGAACTCTCTGTATCAAAGTGACGTAATCCTGCAAATAAGTTGTGACTCGCTGATTGGACATTGTCTCCTAAAGAAAACCACTCTCCATTCTCAGGAATTTGATTTTCAGCTTTGACTTGCTGAGTGGTCATAATGCCAACTTGAGTTGCTTGTGTAGCAGCCCATTGCAACGCCTCTGGCCATAGTTTATCAGAAACAATCAAAACTTGCGCATTTGGTGCATAGTGCTTATATTTCATTCCCGGCGCCTTAGGGACTTCATCTTTGCCAACTTTGTGGTGATCAGATCTGACTGTCCCAATGACTGCTTCTAGCTTTTCCTCACTTACACCACCTGGCCGTAAAACCGTTGGTACATCACCAGACATGTCTAAGACCGTCGATTCCACCCCAATTTGCGTAGGGCCATCATCTAAAATTCCTGCAATTTTGCCTTGTAAATCATGGTAAACATGTTTTGCTTCTGTTGGACTAGGTTTTCCGGATGTATTCGCCGAAGGTCCCACAATTGGTACTCCCGCTTTCCGAATCAAATCAAGAGTTGCTTGGTTACGCGGATTTCGAAACGCCGCTGTTGCTAATCCACCAGTGACGCTTTTAGACAAGGCATCTGGTTTCAATTGTAAGATAATGGTTAACGGTCCAGGCCAAAATGTCTTCATCAATAAACGTGTCTTTTCAGAAAGTGGCTGAGCATATTTCTCCACCGTCTCAACATCTGCAACATGAACAATTAACGGATTGTCGCTTGGGCGCCCTTTTGCAACATAAACTTGTTTAACTGCCACTTCGTTGGTGGCATCAGCACCTAATCCGTAAACCGTTTCAGTTGGAAACGCAATTAACTGGCCGGCTTGAATTTGCTTTGCAGCCTCATTTATAGTATCTGCATGATATATTTCAGTTTTCATCTTGTGACTTCCCTTCACTAGCGATCGTCACACGCATCATCCGATCATGATTCGTGATATCTTTTTTGAATTTTACTTGATAGCTTGTTTTAGCCGTTTTAAATAATTCTTCAAGCGCCTTTTTTTGATGGTAGCCGAATTCACAGTACAGTTTACCTCCACCATTTAGGTGCACTCCAACTTGCTGGCTCAGTTGATCATAAATGGCCAACCCTTGCTGTTTTGCAAACAGGGCTTGTCCTGGTTCGTGATCGACCACGTTTGGATCCATAACAGCTCTTTCAGACTCTGCAATGTATGGCGGGTTGGATACAATAATATCAAATTTATGCGTTTTTAAGTTTTGAAACAAATCGCTTTTGACCAGCGAAATTGCAGCTTTCTGTGAATCCACATTTTGTTTAGCCACTTGCAGGGCCTCTTCAGAAATATCTGATCCCATCACTTGCCAATTTGGTCGTTGCTTTTTTAGCGCAATCGCAATGGCCCCCGAGCCTGTTCCAAGATCTAGAACTGTGCGGGCCGCCTCATCATTCTCATTCAAAACCCACTCCACCAATTCTTCGGTTTCAAAACGTGGGATTAGGACGCGTGAATCGACAAACAACTTGCTGCCATAAAAAGTAGCCTGCTTAGTAATATATTGCACAGGAATGCCATCAGCATATTGGCGAATATTTTCTTGATAATCTTGCCAGACGCTCTCCGTTAATTGATCGCGATGATGCAAAATTAATTGAGTATTATCCCAGTGCATCATATTAGCCAATAATAACCTAGCACCCTCATTATCAATCCCATTTTGTTTGTGGGGTTTTAAATACAAAAAAGCCCAGTTAAGGGCCTCTAGGTAAGTAGGATTATTCATTGCGAAGATTCTCCATTTTCTTTGCTTGATCATCCAAGATCAAGGCATCAATGATTTCATCTAATTCGCCGTTCATAATTCGGTCTAATTTGTTTAAGCTTAACCCAATGCGATGATCCGTTACTCGGTTTTGGGGATAATTATAAGTTCGGATTCGTTCAGAACGATCACCAGTCCCGACCGCGCTCTTTCGCTCAGCATCGTAAGCATCCTGTTCACGAGTTTGGTAATAGTCATAAACACGAGCCTTTAAAATCGTCATCGCCTTAACTCGGTTTTGTTGCTGCGAACGCTCATCTTGCATTGCAACGACAATTCCAGTTGGTAAATGAGTCATTCGCACAGCAGAAGACGTCTTATTGATATGCTGACCACCAGCACCAGAAGAACGATAAACATCCGTCCGAATATCTTTCGGATCAATCTCGATATTGACATCCTCTGCTTCAGGCATCACCCCAACAGTAGCCGTTGACGTATGAACTCGTCCAGCTGATTCAGTTGAAGGAATTCGTTGTACTCGGTGCGCGCCATTTTCGTATTTAAGTTTCGAATAAACACTCTCACCAGAAATCATCAAAACAATTTCCTTAAAGCCACCAACTTCGGTGGCATTTTCATCCACAACTTGAACTTTCCAATTTTGATTTTCTGCATAACGAGAATACATATTAAAAAGGTCCGCCGCAAATAGACTAGCTTCATCCCCACCAGCAGCACCGTGAATTTCCATAATGATATTCTTATCATCATTTGGATCCGTTGGTAACATCAAAACTTTGATTTGGTCTTCCAAATCGGTTTTCTGAGCGCGTTGGGTACTCAGTTCAGATTTCACAAGTTCATCCATTTCAGGATCTAATTTTTCACGTTGCATCTCTTCATTTTCAGAAATCTGTTTAATTACTTTTTTGTATTCCCGAAACTTAGCCACCGTTTCGCGGATACTTGCTTCTTCTTTAGATAATTCTGTAAATTTTTGTGAGTCAGAAATCACATCAGGATCAGCTAAAAGTTCATTTAACTCATCATATCGGTCCTCAACTGACTGCAACTTATCAATAAAATCATTCATTACTTACTTTCCCTCGTTTCATCCAAAGGTGGATTAAAGTAATGACGACGACAAACTGGATAATATGCCTCATTGCCGCCAATCAAAACCTGTTCACCTTCATACACTGGTTTACCATCTGCAAAACGTAAATTCATAATTGCCTTATGTTTACAAAACCAGCAAATCGTCTTCATTTCTTCAATTTTGTCCGCATAGATTAATAAATATTTAGAGCCTTCAAAAAGTTCATTTCGAAAATCATTTTTTAATCCAAATGTCATGACTGGAATATTTAGATCATCCACAACCTTGGCCAGTTCCTCAATGTGGTGTTTTTTTAAAAATTGCGCTTCATCAATTAAGACACAAGCTGCATCAGGATTTAACTCTAAAACTCGTTGATAAACATTGGTCTCATCAAAGATAGGCTCCGCAGTTCGATGCAACCCAATCCGGCTTGCAATCTCACCCACTTTTTCTCGCGTATCAATGCCACTAGTCATTAAAACAACTGACTTATGCTGCTCTTCGTAGTTATGAGCAACTTTCAAAATTTCGATCGACTTACCACTATTCATTGCGCCGTAGTGAAAAAATAACTGTGCCAAAGCAGTCTCTCCCTTTGTATTGACTTCCTATTCAGTATAGCTGATAACCAAGAAAATTTCATCTCCAATCAGAGCCAAAAATTCATCTCTGATTTAATTCTTAGTTTTCTTTTTCTAGATAACTTTCTTTTTTTCGCCATTGGGCTTAAAATTAACTTTTAGTATTGAGGGTATCACGCCCTTTTATCAATTTTATGGAGGAGTCATATGTCACTCAAAAGTTCATTTGCAATGGCCACTGGAAAATCCGCTTACTGGTTCTTGCATAAATTTCGTAACGGTGGAAGTTCGCTCCCCGGAAAACTAACCACAAAAATCGATCCTGATATTTTGAAAGTTTTGGGTAAAAATTACGATGTGATTGTTATTACCGGTACAAACGGAAAAACTTTAACAACGGCCCTGACTGTAAAAGTCCTTAACCAAAAATTCGATCAGGTTTTAACGAATCCAAGTGGTTCCAATATGGAACAAGGAATCGTGACAACCTTTTTAACCGCGAAAAAATCAAAAAATGGCCGTCAAATTGCTGTTTTGGAAGTTGACGAAGCCAATGTCATTAAAGTGACTAAGTATATTAAGCCCCTTGCATTTGTATTTACAAATATTTTTCGGGATCAGATGGATCGCTATGGCGAAATTTACACCACTTATCAAAAAATCTTAGATGGTGTGGCTCTGGCTCCGGAGGCAACCATTATTGCTAATGGTGATGCTTCTATTTTTCATTCAAAAGAGCTACCCAATCCTATTCAATATTATGGATTTAATAATCAAACGGACGGCGAAAAGCTTGCCGATGTTAATACGGATGGAATTTTATGTCCAGTCTGTCAAAATATCCTCCACTATAAATTTATTATTTACAGTAACCTTGGTAAATATTATTGCCCTCACTGTGGATTTGAACGTCCTGAACTTAATTATCAACTAACAAGTGTCGACAAATTAACGCCTGCGACTTCAGCTTTTCAAATTGATGGCACTCAGTTCAATCTGCATATTGGTGGCCTTTATAATGTTTACAACGCTCTGGCAGCCTATTCAGTCGGAAAATTCATGGGAGTTTCTGATGAGGACATCGCAAAAGCTTTAAACGATCCTGACGAACGTGTTTTTGGTCGGCAGGAACAAATTCAAGTTGGCGATAAAGAAATTACCATTGTTTTAGTCAAAAATCCAGTTGGTTTAAACCAAGTTATTGACATGGTCGGGACCGAACCTCAGCCATTTTCGTTAGTTGGCCTATTAAATGCCAACTATGCCGACGGAATCGATACAAGTTGGATTTGGGACGGCGAGTTTGAAAAATTACCCAAGATGAACATTCAGCAATTCATGACCGGTGGCGAACGCTACAAAGATATCACCTTCCGTTTGAAAGTGGCTGGTGTTCCCGATGAAAAATTATGGATTGAGCCTGATTTGCACGCAGCGGTTGATAAGTTTAAAGAATTACCTACAAAACGAGTTTACGTTTTTGCAACTTATACAGCCATGTTACAATTACGCAAACAACTGGCCGATGACGGCTACATTAAGGAGGGAATTTAATTGAATTATTCCTTAAACGTTGCCCATTTGTATGGCAACCTCTTGAATACCTATGGTGATAATGGTAACTTACTGGCGCTTAAGTACTACGCCAAACAAATGGATACAGATCTTAACATCAAAGTGATTAGTCTAGATGACGATTTTAAGGCTGCTAATTTTGATTTAGTTTTCTTTGGTGGCGGCCAAGATTATGAACAATTAATTGTTTCTAAAGATATTCCTTCCAAAAAAGAAGAACTTACTAAATATATTGATGATGGTGGCCCTTTGTTGGCCATTTGTGGCGGTTATCAACTTTTAGGCCACTATTATATTGGTGCAAATGGTGAAAAGATCCCGGGAATTGGTGCCTTAGACCACTACACACTTAGCCAAGATAATAATCGTTTTATTGGTAACATTTTAATTAAAAATAAACAAACTCAAGAAGAATATCACGGCTTTGAAAATCATAATGGTATGACCTTTTTAGGTAAAGGTGAAGAACCTCTCGGAGTGGTTGAAAATGGCCATGGTAATAATGGTAAAGATAAAACTGAAGGCGTAATTTATAAAAACGTTTATGGTTCTTACTTTCATGGACCAATTTTGACCCGCAATGGAAGCTTAGCAAAGCATTTATTAATTACAGCTTTAGAACGCAAATATCCAGATAGCGACTTTAGCCAGCAAAAAGCTTTGAAAATACCGGCAACATTCTAAATATATAAAAATAACGGTTAGTTACGAATTCTAAATTCATAGCTAACCGTTATTTTAATTGTAGACCTTATTCTTCTCCTGGCTCACTGGCAATAATCTGTAAATCACCAGTCAACGTCCACTCTTTGACTTGATAAGGTAAAACAAAATGCACACCTTTTTTAATTTCATAACTTTGGCCGTCAACTGTAATTTCACCCTCACCTTTCAATACAGAAACTAAGGTATAAGGCGCAGCTTGACGTTTAAAAGTTGCGGTACCATTCTTTAACAACCATTGATAAACAGAGAAATGTGGTGAAACTGGTGGCTTAACATAAGTTGTCACTTCTGCATCACCAACCGTTGTCTTTTCAATATTTAATTGCGGATCAACATGAGGCACTGTGGTCACATCGATTGATTGTTGCAAATGAAGTTCACGTTTCTCACCAGTTGTTTTATCTACCCGGTCAAAATCGTATAAACGGTATGTTGTATCACTACTCTGTTGAGTCTCTAAGACCATAATTCCTTTACCCAACGCATGAATTGTGCCACTAGGGACATAATAGAATTCACCTGGTTTAACAGGAACTCGGCGGAACAATTTATCCCACTTACCGTTGTTAATCCAATCAGCTAACTCTTCGTGCGTTTTAGCGTTGTGGCCATAATAAAGTTCTGCCCCTGGCTCGGCCGAAATAATATACCAGCATTCCGTTTTTCCTAGTTCATGTTCATGCTCTGCAGCGTATGCATCATCCGGATGAACCTGCACAGATAAATCATCATTGGCATCTAAAATTTTGGTTAGCAATGGGAAAACATCCCCCTTTGCATTTCCAAATGCCTCGCGATGCTGATCCCAAACTTGATCCAATGTTAAACCTTTGTAAGGTCCATTAGTGACCATAGCTGGACCATGAGGATGAGCCGAAATTGCCCAGCACTCACCGGTTGTGTCACTTGGGATTTTATATCCAAACTCAGTAGCTAATTTCTTGCCACCCCAAATTTTTTCATGAAATACAGGTTTCAAAAATAATGGTTCACTCAAAACGATCTCTCCTTTGTCTTTAACGACTATTCTTAAGCTATTTTCGCTATTACATTAACAGTTTACCATAAAACAAAACCGCTTTCAGTAAGCGTTTGATTATTTTTGGCCTTCTTTCAAAAAAGCTTCAATTACAAGTTGGCGATATTTAAAATATATTTGGTTATCTGAAGTCGGATGCACGCGATTAGAAAGAAACACTAATCCCCGCTTTCTTGCCCTATCTACCAATAGCATTGTGCCAGTAAACCCACTGTGTTTTAAGACCCAATGCTTTTGTGATTCATCTTCTTTTGCGATCAGTCCCCAACCAAAAGAACGAACTAACTGAGAGTTTGCAGTCTGATTTTCAAACAATTGATCAATTGTCTGCGAGTTTAAGACATCAGGATTTCTTTTTGGTTCCAGTAACCAGCCAACAAATTTAGTTAGATCTGTTAACGTCGAAAAAAGCCCCGCAGAGCCGCAATGTGCTCCTAGAATTCTGGCTTTCGGATCATGCACAACTCCTCGAATCAGCCCCATCTGTGCGGTCCATTCCGTTGGGACACAATCCAAAGGATCGGGTTGAAAAGTCGTTTGGCTTAACCCAAGCGGTTTTAGTATGCGCTCTGTGATGGCATTTTGAATTGGTCGATGACAAATTTTTTCTACAATTAGCCCTAGAAAAATATAATTTAGATCTGAATAAACGACTTCTCGATTAAAACCAGATCCAATTTTTAATGTGAATAAGGCCTTCAAAAGAGCTGCTTCGCTTAGTTCGTTGCGATGAGGAATATAGCCTGTGATTCCGGAAGTGTGAGTTAACAAATGACGTAAGGTAACCCGAGAATCAAAGAAATTGGGTAAATATGTGCAAACTGGCTCATCATATGAAAGCAACCCTTCGTCCACTAATTGGGCAATTACAATTTCTGTTCCAACAACTTTCGTTAAAGAAGCAATATCATAAACCATCCCGACCCGTAACTTTTGCTGTTTCGGCACCAATTCGGCCTGTCCTAAAACATGTTGAATAATTTGCTCATGATCAATAATGGCATAAGAGACTCCGGGAACAATCCTCTCTTTAACCATTTTTGCGATTTGTTTTTCCGTATTTTTATAAGTTACCATTTGTTTTCTCCTTGACTTAAAAGCACAAAAAATCCACTACCCAATTATTGTCTCATATTTAAGGATGAAACAACTTTTGAATAATGGATTTTTTATTTTTAAAATTAAGGTTTAAATAACTTCATTACCAGAAAACTGACTGTTATATAGATCCGCATAAAAACCATTTTGTTCCATTAAGCTATCATGATTTCCGGTTTCCACAATTTGACCATGGTTCACAACCACGATATTTTGGGCATTCCGAATTGTTGATAGTCGATGGGCAACCACGAAACTTGTCCGGTTCTTAAGCAATTTATTCATCGCTTTTTGAATCAAGACTTCTGTACGGGTATCAACCGAACTAGTCGCTTCATCTAAGATAAGAACTTTAGGGTCTGCCAAGAATGCTCGTGCAATTGTTAATAATTGCCGCTGTCCTTGGGAAATATTTGTTGCAGATTCGTTAAGCACAGTATCATAACCATCTGGTAACTGACGAATAAAGGAATCGGCATGTGCTGCCTTCGCAGACTCAACCATATCGTCATCAGTTGCATCTTCGCGACCATACTTGATGTTTTCACGAATGGTACCTGTGAACAACCAGGTATCCTGAAGAACCATTGCAAATTCAGAACGTAACTGAGCACGACTCAAATTTCGAGTATCCACACTGTCTAATTTAATGGAACCGTCTTTAATATCATAAAAACGTTCAAGTAAATTAATGATCGTTGTTTTTCCGGCTCCAGTTGGTCCAACAATGGCCACCATTTCTCCAGAATTGACATCCAGATTAAAGTCCTGAATTAAAGGTGTATCTTCAACATATTGAAAATCAACATGATCAAAGACAACTTCTGCCTTTGGATTCTTAACATCGGCAATGTCGACGTGGGTTTCTTCCATTTCAGGTTCATCAATCACGGCAAAAATTCGTTCCGCAGAAGCAATTGTCAACTGAATCGTATTTGTTAAGTTGGCAATCTGGGTTATTGGTTGTGAAAACTGTTGTGTGTACTGTAAGAATGCCTGTACATTACCTAATGTGATCTGACCATTAGCAACCTCAACACCACCAACAACCGCAACGAAAACATACCCTAAGTTTTTAATAAAGTTCATTAACGGCATAATTAAACCAGAAACAAATTGTGCCTTCCAAGCATAGTTTAAATACTGATCATTTTCTTTTTTGAAATCTTGGATTGCCTTGTCTTCATGATTAAAACTCTTTACCACAGTATGTCCGGCATAAGTTTCTTCAATTTGATCATTTAACAAGCCAAGATGCTTTTGCTGACCACTAAAGAATTTTTGTGACTTCGGTGCCACAACTGCGACCACAATTAAACTTAGGGGTACCGTCAAAACGGCAATCAGCGTTAGTTTCCAACTAATCGTCAACATCATGTAGAGCACACCAACAAATTGGAAAACACTCGTAACTAACTGCGTCAAACTTTGCTGCAAAGTTCCAGAGATGTTATCCATATCATTAGACATTCGACTCATGACATCCCCATTAGAATGGGTATCATAATATGAAACAGGTACACGTTGTAACTTAGCTTTGAAATCTTTCCGCATTTGATAAACTGCTCGTTGTGACACTTGGGTCATAATGGCCTGTTGTGCAAAACTAAACAGGGCTGATAAACCATATAAAATACCAACTGTGGCCAAAATATGGATAATTTTTGTGAAGTTGATTGGCAGTGTATGAAGCGCAATGCCGGCCTTCATTTGGGCCTGGCCCTTCATAACACCTGCAAATATCTCAGTTGTCGCTTTTCCTAAAACCTTAGGGGCATTAATCTGAAGCACAACAGAAACACCAGCCATAATCAAAACTAGCACAACCATTACCATCCAAGGAGAGAGATAGCGAAGTAAGCGACCAGTCGTTTTCCAAAAATGTTGTGGCTTTTCAACTGCCATACCCATTCCTGGACCATGGCCACCGTGACCACCAGTACGTTGTGGCGCTCGTTCATTATTTTTAGCCATTTACCTGATCTCCCTTCTTGATTTGTGAGTCAATAATCTCTCGATAAGTATCATTATTGGCTTTTAGTTCTTGATGCGTCCCTTGGCCTACAATCTTACCCTTGTCGATAACCAAGATTAGATCAGCATCAGCCACTGTCGCGATTCGTTGAGCAACAATTACAACCACACTCTTTTGGATTTGACTATCCTCACGCAAAGAATGCCGTAATTCAGCATCGGTTTTGAAATCAAGCGCTGAGAATGAATCGTCAAAGACGTATACTGGAGCTTGTTTAACTAATGTCCTAGCAATCGTCAACCGTTGTTTTTGACCACCAGAGAAGTTATCTCCATCTTGTTCTACCCAAGCATCCAAACCATCCTCATCTTTATGAATAAATTCAGTTGCTTGAGCAATTTCCATTGCATGCCAAATTTCGTCATCCGTTGCATCAGGATTACCAAATTGCATGTTTTCTCTAATTGTTCCTCGGAAAAGGACGGATTTTTGCTGTGCTAATGAAACCTGAGCATGCACATCTTTTTGACTCAATGTTTTAACGTCAGTTCCGTTAATTAAGATTTCCCCTTTTTCGGGATCAAAGAAACGAGGAATTAAACTCACAAGGGTTGATTTACCAGAACCAGTACCTCCGATAATAGCAACTGTTTGCCCAGCTGTAGCTTTAAAGTTTGCCCCATCAATTGCTAAATCTTCTGCACCTTTATATCGAAAATCAACATTCTGAAATTCTAACGAAGCCGCCTTTGTTTCGTCTTTAGTTGAAACAGGTTGCTCCGGATCCTTGACACTATTTTTCATTTCCAAAACTTCATTAATTCGTTTTGCGGATGCTGAAGCACGAGGAACCAAAACAAAGACCATGGAAAGCATCATAAAACTCATTAAAATCTGAGCTGCGTAAGTCATGAATGCAACCAAATTTCCCACTTGCATAGTTTGATTAGAGATTAACTTGGCTCCATACCAGATAATTCCCATATTAGTTCCGCTCATAATTAAAGTCATGATTGGGAACATAAAGGAAACAATCGTAAAGACTTTGATTGCGGTATGCGTATAATCTTTGTTGGCATCCCCAAAACGATCTTGTTCGAACTTGTCCCGATTAAAGGCTCGAATAACCCGAACCCCTGTTAACCCTTCCCGGAAGACCAGGTTAATTCGGTCAATCTTCTTTTGCATCCCTTGAAAAAGCGGTACTGCAAAATACATAATAATTCCAACAAAAAAGACAAGCACTGGGATAGCTACCAAGAAAACAGCAGTTAATGCTGGTTGTTTGTTGTACGCCATAATCCCGGCACCAACCAACATTATTGGTGACTGAAGCATCATTCGTAAGATCATAACCATCACATTTTGAATTTGAATAACATCATTGGTTGTCCGTGTAATTAAAGATGCGTCCCCAAATTTTTCAAATTCATGATTTGATAAAAATGAAACTTTCTTAAAAAGAGCGTCACGAATTTTACTACCCATTTTCTGGGATTGCGTTGCTGCAAAATAGACGTTTACTGCCGCTGCTAATACCCCTAAAAATGAGATTGCTAACATTTTATAACCTGAGTTCCAAATATATGAGATATCACTTTTGGCAACTCCGTTATTAATAATATCTGAAGTGATATTCGGTAACCACAAATCACATATGACCTGAACAATTAAAAATACGGTCCCAATGACTACTGCCCACCAGGCCAAGTATTTTCGTGATAATTTAAGCATTTAACCAAGCTCCTTTTTTGATTTTAGTGCGCCATTTGCAATCCAATCCAATGTCGTTGCAAATTCGGCTTTGGCATCGGCAATTGTTTCGGGTGACTCTTCTTTTTGAGAACGAAAATAATGACCAATCGCGTGAACAAAAACAGTGAAGATTAATCGTTGCAATGCCTTTAACTCTGCATCGTTATTAATGCGAAGTTTAGACCGATCAACCATTTTGCTAATCTTGTCCTCAACTGCCTGCATACTTTGGAAAAATGGATGTTTATGATGATCCTTTCCAAAATGCTTCGAATGATGATCGCGCTGAAAATCGTTTGATCCAACATTCTTAAAAATATCCGCATTTGGTCCTTCAGTAATTTCTCCTACCGCAAAATCAAAGAAATACTTCATTGATTTAAATATGTCGCCATGCGTTTTTTCCAACATATCGAAAAAATGTTGCTCCATATCCGTCATCAAGTTTCCTAGAAAATAAAAATAAAGATCCTCTTTATTTTCAAAATACTGATAAAAACTGCCTCGCGGAATTTGCGCATCTTCAACAATTGCACTAACTGATACTTCTTCAAGTGATGCACGAGAAAATTCATGCTGTGCAGCTTGCATCAATCGTGCTTTTTTCTCTTTGTTCAGATTGAAATACGTTGCTTTTGGCATCTCTTCCTCCTCAAAATGACACACTGTCATAATTGATGATTATACGCTTAATCCATGCTTTTGCAACACGAAATTTATGAACATTCCTGTTTAAATTTCTAAGATTAAATTTTGTTATCTAAATCAAAAAGCCACCTGAATGACCTTTTATTAAGATCGTTCAGGTGTGCCGTAAATAAACTTACTTGTAAATTTGAATTGTCTTTTTACCTAAATCTGTTGTTGCGTGCAAGTATTCAAAATCGACCTGTAATTGAAGTTGACTTAGATTTAATTTTTTTAATCCTGATTTTTTATTTAAATTAAATGTTGCTTCATACTCATGATTTTTGGCACTAATTAATCAGTGTTTACTTTTATCAAGATAATCCTTACCGAAAACACTGTCATTACCGTTATCCTGGTAAGTCTTTGCCATAATTGCAAATCCTGAAACAACATTATTATTCTTCAAAAAATCATGAACAGATCCATCCATACCAGTAAACTCATAGCGGACGGTTAATTTACCATTTTGTAAAACTGCTTTTTTAAATTTATATACAGAATTACTTCGTTTTGCCTTAACAGTCATCGGAATCTTTTTAAGAGATGTTCTTGAGGTAACCTCAGGCTTATCCAAGCTTGACTCAATTGTTAAATCCTTAATTTGTTTAGGCATTTTTTTTATTTTATATCCAACAATTTGATTTTTTCCGTTCCCGCTAATAGAGACTGCATTCGCATCCAGTAGATAATCCTTTTTACTTTTGTTAACCAAGATTTTAAATATTGCTAATTGATCTTTGCTGTATCTTTGTGCTAACCGAAACTTTATTAAACCGGTTCCACCGACGTATTCATCAATCCCAAGAACTCTTAATTTAACATCACCGTTTGCCAAAGTTAACCTACCGTTCAATTTGCGTGAAGTAACTTTGCTAGGGGAAAGATGTAGGTTAAATGCCCAGCGACCAAAGTTTCTCTTGAAGCTCGTAAATACAATCGGAAAATTAATCGTTCTTTTAGGAACTGCTCCTTTAATCTGCCTGCTCCATCATAATTTCAGTAAATGCTTGTTGATTTCCATGCATAGCTCGTTTGACAATTCTAATTTTGACTTTGTTCACGTGGCTTACCCCCTTTCACCTATTAGTGGTATAAACACTGGAAAAAGTTGCACTTTTATTTAATGAATCAAAAAAAGCTGCTATACAACATTTTAACGTCATATAACAGCTTCAATATTTAAAATTATTGGGCATACTGGGATCGAACCAGTAAATTACGGATTCAGAGTCCGAGGCCTTACCATTTGGCGAATGCCCACTAAATTACCTCTATAATATTACCGTCTTTCCGCCAAACTGTCAATAAGTCTTCTTTTATTTTGCCGATTTTCATTGAAAGTTGTGAACATCTGACAACTACCTTGGTTTTTGCTACAATAAAGGTAATGTTACGAGGTGAAAATATGGCTACAAATTCTGATTCAATTTATAATGTTTTATCACAAGTTTATAATCATCCAGACCGTGCCGCTGTCAATACGCTGGGATATACAAATGTGGTGCAATTAAATATAAACGACACAATGCATGTAGCAAATCCAGAAATCTATTTTCCAGATGAAACGTTACTTGTCGACCGTCTATCTGATGATTTTGTTGCTAAATACCGTACTTTGCTTGATCATTTTAATACCTATACTACTAGGCCAACAAAAACTTATCACGAAGTTTGGGTAACGACTGCTCATATCCTAAAACAAAAAGCCTATATGCTTGAGTTGACTTATGAGTAAGAAGGAACTTAAAGCAGCCCTCGCCGACACCAAACAAAAACTGGTCATCTGGGCAGTAATCGCGATTCTTTGCTTGGTCAGCGAAAGTTTATTGCCCTATTCGTTCATTCCATACATTCTTATCGCAATATTCGTTTATTGGATGTACTTATTTATCAGCTTAATTTATCTGACTTTTCTGGCACGAAAAAAGTGAATTAACAGCTAAGGTATTGACTTTAAGTCCCAAATACGATAAATTAGAAAAGTACTAATTGACTAATTGCCCGCTGGTCAAATTGGTTTAAGACGTCGCCCTCTCAAGGCGGAGCTACGGGTTCGATCCCCGTGCGGGCTATAATTAAGCAAAAAATAAGCCTCAAAGCATTGTTAAATCAGTGTTTTGAGGCTTATTTTTCTTTTTAAAAATACGTCATTTCGACATTGTCACTAATATAGTTTACAAACTGGAGTAAAGCATGCCGATTTTCTAATTTATTGAAGGTTTTAATCTTGTTATGTCCATCTTCCCGATAGGTGATCACCATGACGTTTTGACTTTTAATTCCAGTCTTCTTGATGAATGCAAGATATTTTTTTGAGCCTAATTTGGTACGAATATTTTTCAAATCAATGCTATAGAAGTCCTCTTGTGCACTCAATGAATAACGCCGAATTTCCTTACGTACCTTGGGATAATGTTTGCTGTCCGAATTATAAAAATATATTTCCGTGTCATAAGAGCTATATCTTTTTTTCTGAATTTCTTGAACGGCTTTGGTTGCAGAGATCGGAATTGGTGTTACATGATTCTTTGTATAATCCGGTTGATTGATAAATTGAAAAACGACGCCCAATCCCACAATCAATAAGGCTCCTGCTAACCCAATATGTTTAGCAGAATAAGAACGATCCCCATAAAAGAAAAACAGAACCATAATTACAACTACTAAAACAGATAAAATCCACAAGGAACCAATATAAAAATGTAACCCCATCGAATACGTAGTTACCCGTCTTCGTGTAAGCTGATAGTAATTGGTAATTCTCATGTAAAGCAGGATCAACAAAATAACCCCTACGGCTCTTTCGATAAAATTAACTACAGCCTGTTTGCGCACAATGATCTCCTACCATTTTGACAAACCTATTCATACATCGGTACTATAATACCGCTTTCTAACTATTTTTAATAATATTCCGTAAATAAAAAAAGTTACTCCTTATACACCTCAGAGTAACTCTATTCTTATGAAATTTTATAACGTCGTATTTTTATCGTCTTTCGTACCAAGTAATTTTCCGACCACTGGCAGTTTACCAAATTCTTCCGCACTATCTGAAGGCACAACCACCAAATTTGTATCAGACTTTGCTAAATCAGAAAAAGCATTGATAGATTGATTTTGGAAATATTTTTCGGTAGCTTCTGCTAATCCAGCTTGAACGGTATCAATCCGGTAACGCTCAGCATTGGCACGTGTTTTAGTTGCATCCGCTTCTGCTTTGGCAGTCGCCATTAGCGCATCATTCTTAGCTTTAGTAGTCAATTCAATAGATTTGGCTTCCCCTTCTGCTTTAGCGATGGTTGCCACTCGTTCACGATCAGCCGTCAATTGTTTATCCATTGCTTCTTGAATGGCACGAGAAGGTGTTAATTCATCAATATTAATTCGATCCACATTAATTCCGTATGTGTTCGTCAAATCGCCAATTGCCAATGTCAATTCCTGGTTAATTTTGGCAGTCGACCCTAAGGCCTCATTCAAGTCCATCCGTCCGATGATATCTCGTAAATGCCCACGAACAAGTTGGGCCATCGATTCAACGGAATCTGTATTTTCATATTGATACTTCACTGGATCGGTAATATGGAAGTTCAACGTTAAACTAGCTGAAACGTCCGCATTATCCTTTGTAATAATTGAATAGTTTGGTAGTGCTAAAGGTTCCATCGCTAAACTCACATTTTTAATTTTTTGAAAAAATGGAAAATAAAAATGAAATCCAGGATCAACGCTCCGTTTGTATTTTCCTAATGTTTCTACTAGACCACGATTATTTTGTGGCACAATTCTTAATCCAAATGGCATATTTAAACCCCTCCGTTTTTCTGGTACTCGTGCATGAACTGTTCTTTCTGGTTTATCATGATTAGCTCGTCGATCTCGCTTATCTGGTTTGGATATCGCATGCTGCCTACTCTGAATAGCTTTTAATTGCGCTTTTTGATACTGATTCGCGTACTCACCATTCATTGCCGCCTGCATTTGGCCCCAAAATCCCGCTTGATGTTTTTGCTGATTTGCCATCCTTATCTCCCCCAAAATGGCTAAATTTTTTGTAACGTTAATATGTTTCCATTTGCCTCAATAACCGCATACTTTGCAGTTGTATCGACATCCCCGTTATCATTAATTAAATAACGGTAATAAATCCCTGAAACAAAGGCAAGTCCATGGTCAACGTTTAAGTCCTTTCCTAAAACGGTCTGGCCAATAATTTGCCGATTCTCAAAACTTTTTGTCCCATGATTATCTGATAGCAAACTCACAATGTACATATTGACACTCTGATTTGCTCGATTGGCTTCCTCGGCCAATCGATCGTAAAGCTCCTGGTCCAAACGCAATAAAAACCGCTTGTCCTTTTTATCATTCGCCATGAACTGATCGCCTCTTCTCAATATCATTCTGATATCAAACCCATTGTAAGCGATTTACGTACCAGAGTCAATATAAAAAAGCCTATTCCAAATAAAAATCTGAAACAGGCCATCCTAATTTTATTAGTTTTCGAATTGAGCCATTTTTTTACCTGCTTGTAACCATTCAAGGCGCTGTTGTTCGTTGGCTTTCCACGAACGACTGCGTGTTACCCCTTGCGACAACGGTTTGCCATTTTCAAGCATTTTTAGCAGTTCAGTATCAGAGAGTTGTTCAAGTTCATTTTTGTGACTTGTTTTAATGATCGTACAAAGCCGATTGCCATCTTCCGCAGGTTTTCCATAATCATTAAATGTCCCACACACTCTAAATGCTGGTAAATTCTGTTTAAGCTCCCCGGCCGCTATCTCTCGATCAAAATATTCTTTAACCATGGTAACAATTAAACTATCTAAATTGCGTTCATCATAGGTCACATAATTTTCCTGATCAACAGTAAACACATCTTTATCGTAAGCATACTTGGCTGATTTTTTGAGCGCGTTACTTTTAGCTTCAAGTGCTGTAAAACCGCTTTGCAAAATATAATAACAATTATTTTCTGCGTCAACAGCTTCCGTCAATTGAACAGAGTTTTCTGAAGAACGATTTCCGACCCCTTCCAAGAATTCTGCACCAACTGCTGTGATATTAAATTCCTGCTTAAATAATTGTTCCAGCCATTCTTTGGCCTGAGTCACATCTACTAAATACTTTGATTCATCTTGCCAAAATTGCTTGTTTGAGTAGTTCTCACCAAGATTGAATTTTTGATATAAATCTGACCAATTCTGAATTGTATCGATCGTTGGTACTAAAGCAATTTTCGTATAATTTGATTTCTGAATATTATTGTCTAAAAAAGTCCCTGCTGCATAATTTCCGTTAAACTTTAAATAATCAGCGCGTTTTTTCTCGAACATTTCACTATCTGCCATTTGAATTTTCCTTTCGACTTTTAAATAACTCGTGCTTTCACGTTACTAAAAAAATGAACCGATTACAAGTACATAATTTTAAACAAAAAAATAAGCCTAGTTTTAAAACAGAAAATTTTCATTTACCGCTTCTCACTAGACTTATTCTTTATTCACTAAAACCCTAACAAGTCTTATTTGCCAAGACGTTCGTTGAGTTCTTTTGTTTGTGCTTCATAGCCAGGACGGCCAAGCAAGGCAAACATATTATTTTTGTAAGCTTCAACACCTGGTTGGTTGAATGGGTTGATTCCGTTCAAGTAGCCAGAAATACCAACAGCAGCTTCAAAGAAGTAAATCATGTAACCCAATGTATAAGCATCCTGTTGAGGAATGTTAACATTCATAACTGGCACACCACCATCGTTATGAGCCAAGGTAACCCCTTGATGAGCCTTCTTGTTAACTTCATCCATTGTCCGGCCTTCCAAGTACTTAAGACCATCCAAGTTTTTCTCTTCCTTTGGTACATTCAAATCATGGTTAGGTTTGTCAACATTGACAACTGTTTCCATGAGGTTACGACGACCTTCTTGAATGTATTGGCCAAGTGAATGTAAATCAGTTGAGAAGTTAGCTGATGAAGGATAGATACCCTTCTGATCTTTTCCTTCTGATTCACCCATCAATTGTTTCCACCATTCGCCAAAGTATTGTAACGTTGGTTCGAAGTTTTCTAACAATTCAGTTGTGTAACCTTTACGATATAAAATGTTACGTAAAGCAGCATATTTATAAGCATCGTTCTTTGTTACATCAGGATTTGCATATGCATCACGGCCATCTGCAGCACCCTTCATTAATTGGTCAATGTCACCGCCAGCAACAGCGATTGGTAACAAACCAACAGCAGAAAGAACTGAGAAGCGGCCACCAATGTCATCAGGCACAACGAATTCTTCGTAACCTTCAGCATCAGATTCTACCTTCAAGGCACCCTTTGCTTTGTCAGTTGTAGCGAAGATACGTTCTTTAGCACCATCTTTACCATATTTAGCAATTAATTTTTCCTTCAAAACACGGAATGCAATTGAAGGTTCTGTAGTTGTTCCTGATTTTGAAATGACATTAATAGAAAAGTCACGATCGCCAATCAAGTTTACTAAGTCAGTCAAGTAAGTTGAGCTAATTGAATTTCCGGCAAAAAATACTTGAGGGATACCACCACGTTGTTCTTTAGGAAGCAAATTGTAGAAAGTATTGCCAAGAAAATCAATTGCTGCACGAGCGCCCAAGTATGAGCCACCAATACCGATTGCTACGAAAACTTCAGAGTTATTCTGAATCTTCTTAGCTGATTCCTTGATACGTGCAAATTCTTTCTTGTCGTAGTCAACTGGCAAGTCAATGAATCCACGGAAATCTTTACCAGCACCGGTTCCTTCACGTAATTCTTTGTCTGCAGCAGTAACAAGTGGTTGCATTTCAGCAAGCTCATTATCATGAACAAACTCAGAAACTGCTGAGCTATCAAACGAAATATGTGCCATTATTTAATTACCTCACTTAATATTTTTATTATTTCACTAACTTATTATACACCCGATTACTAAAATTTGAAGCGTGACCAAAAGTTCATTTAATGAATAGAAAGTAAACAAAAAACCGAAAGCTAGATGCCATCGGTTTCTTCTAGTGAAATTTTAAAAATTATTGCATCATTCCTAATAAAGTTGAACCCACAATAATTAAAATCGATCCAAAAATAACATATTGCATTTCACGATGAGTTTTATGTTCGCCCAATAGCCAAATGCTACCGAATGTCGAAATTACAATTCCGGCTTGAGCAAGTGAGTAGCTGATCGCAAGGCCAACACTTGGAATTGCCAAGAACATGAAGATATTTCCGACTCCCCAGATAATTCCAGTAATCATATTAGCCCAAGTATGACGATTCTTAAATGCTGTCACGGCCGCTTTAGAAATAAAAACAAAAATAACAGCACCGGCAAACATCCCAATCGCTTGCGGCAAAATAACAGCTTTAGCATTCACGTTGGCAAAACGCACAATAACTGTATAGCCGATGTACCCAATTGTAGAAATAATTAGCGCACGAATTCCAGCTCCCATATCTTCATCTTTATTGTGTTCTTTGTCATTCTTATCTCGTAAGGATGTGAAAGTAGCACCAACGATCAATGCGATAACGGCAATGGTCCCCATTGTAATGGTTTTTCCAGTTGCCCATTCATGCCAAATTAAAACCCCAGCCAAAGCGTTTCCGGCAAGTTGTAAGCCAGTTGATAATGGGACTGTTTTTGAAACACCGATTTTTTTCATTGATGTAAACTGCATTCCTTGACCAACGGCCCAGAATAAACCAGACACAACTCCTGCGATCCATACTTTAGATGTTAGTGTTGGTTGATATAGGAACCAAGTAAATACAGCAAATACAATGGCTCCCATGGTCATCCCTAATGTTTGTTGTGGGGCTGTTCCACCTAGACGTCCAGACACAAGCCCAATACTACCCCAAGCAATCGCTGGAATCAGTGCAATTATAATACCCATTTTAAAATTCTCCTTATTCTCTCTAAAATTAATGTCCATACCAAGACAAAGAAACATTTTAACAGTAAAGTAACCGTTTTTACAAGTGGTAAATTATTAAATTTAATTGATATACCAATTTCATTATACTGCAATGCTTGATATTTCAGGGATTCAGCGTCCTTATTTTTCGTTCATAAAAATATTGGACTAGTCCAAAAATAGTCACATTATTCGTGTTTAAAAATTAAATTCCATTTTTTGTTTCACTTCTTTGGCTTATCATCTAGACTTTCCTTCCATAGATTAGTCATATAAAAATGAGTCTGCATTTTCATAATCAAATGTGTTAAAATAGAAATGTTCGTTTAACGCAACCTTTTACACATCGTTGTAATATATTTTGGGAGGATTTTATTTATGTCATTAGTTAACGGTAACGAAATCTTTGCTGAAGCTCGCAAAGGTCATTATGCAGTTGGTGCTTTTAACACTAACAACTTGGAATGGACTCGTGCTATTCTTGGCGCTGCTCAAGAAAAAGGTACACCTGTTTTGATCCAAACTTCTATGGGAGCTGCTAAGTACATGGGCGGTTACGAACTTTGTTTAAACTTAGTTCAACAAACCATCAAGTCAATGAACATCACAGTTCCAGTTATCATGCATTTAGACCATGGTAACTACGAAGCTGCTAAAGAATGTATCGAAGTTGGTTACAACTCTGTTATGTTTGATGGTCATGATTTACCATTCGCAGAAAACTTAGAAAAAACTAAGGAAATCGTTAAGTTGGCTCATGCTAAGGGCATCTCTGTTGAAGCCGAAGTTGGTTCAATTGGTGGAGAAGAAGATGGTGTCATTGGTGAAGGTGAATTAGCTGATGTTGATGAAGCTAAACAAATCGCTGCAACTGGCGTTGATTACCTTGCTTGTGGAATTGGTAACATTCATGGTGAATACCCTGACAACTGGACTGGTTTGAAGTTCGAACGTCTCCAAGAATTAGCTGACGTAATTTCTACACCACTTGTTTTACATGGTGGTTCAGGAATTCCTAAGGAACAAATCCAAAAAGCTATTTCAATGGGTGTTTCAAAGGTTAACGTTAACACAGAATGCCAGATTGCTTTTGCTAAAGCAACCCGTAAGTACATTGAAGAAGGACATGACCAAAATGATATTAAAGGTTATGACCCTCGTAAGATGCTTGCACCTGGTACAAAAGCAATTGAAGATATCGTTACAAGTCGTATTGACTGGTTCGGTACTCCATCTGCTAAATAATTATTAATATAATTAAAAGCCATCATTCAAATTTGAATGATGGTTTTTTTTATTATTCAGTTTTTTGCGGCGGTAAAGTCACCGTAAAGGTTGTTCCCTTTCCAAATGTACTATCAACTACAATTTCACCACCATGTGCCTTCACCAACTGGTGCACAATGGCCATCCCTAAACCAGATTCACCATATTTGGTGTTCTTTCGAGAAGGATCCGCTTTATAGTACCGTTCCCAAATGTTCTTCATTTGTGACTCAGACATGCCAATTCCAGTATCGCTAATTGAAATCACACAATTCTTATCCTTATCATTGTGAGCCTCAATTGTAATTGTCCCGTCGTTTGTAAACTGAATCGCATTTTGCATAATATTAAACAGGATCTGAACAAACCGATCGTAGTCCGCATATACAATTACATCATCACCAACCTGCACCACAAATTTATCTTTGGCCTCAGTAGCCTTTTTCTGCAATTGCTCCATTAAATTTTCCACGATATGACTCACTGGAATGCTGTGACACGCCAACACAATTTGATTAGTCCGAATTTTTTCATAATCTAAATTATCATTTACTAATCGAATTAGTCGCTTCGTTTCATTACTCATCAACTGCAAGCTTTCTTCACGGCTCTCTTCTGGGATCGCATCGTAGGTCAGCCCTTCTAGTAAACCGTTGATCGTTGTTAATGGCGTTCGCATCTCGTGAGCGGCATCCGCCAAAAATTCCCGCCGTCTTTGTTCTTGGCGTTTAATTTCTTCGTCTGACTTCTTTAACGAAATAGCCATGTGATTAAAGTCAGTTGCTAAACCATCAATTTCATCATTACCCTTTGTAGGAACCTTAATATCAAAGTTACCTTTTCCAATTTTGTGGGCAGCCTTTCGAATCCGATCGATTCTAGAAACAGAATATTTAGCCAAACCATAGGCAATGATAATTGAAACCAGCCCTGAGATCAGAAAAGCGATCAGTAAATTATGCCGGATTTTACGCATATTTAATTCAACATTAGAAACAGGCGACCCTACTGAGATCACGGCGATCAAATCTCCCTTTTGATTCCGGTAGGGTTTAATAATATCGGTGGTCGGACGATGATTTTTACTAGACGCTTGATTAAGACGTCGGTCTGACTTCCTGGTTATGGTTTCACCATTTTTCAACTTCTTCCACTGTGCAGCACTTATCGTTGGTGAAAAATTAGCCTTTGGATACGCAATTGTATTTTGCTTATTGTAAATTGTAAAATGCACAGATTGGTTTTCTAACAATCGCTCACTATTTTCCAATCCCGCAATTTGAATCCCCTCAAACTCGCCGCTGGTGCTAACCACTACAGATTGTTGAAAAACACTGTCTGCATAGCCTTCAAGCTGTTTCCAAGTATCTTGGTAAATCATTCGGCTAGAAAACTGACTGAATGCAATTCCGAAAACAATTAGTGTTGTAAAAATAACGGCAAAAAATGCCAACATTTGTTGATATAGGAGTTTCAGTTTCATACTTAATCCCCCGCTTTGCTATCATCGAACTTATAGCCAACTCCCCAAACTGTTTGAATGACTTGTGGGCCAACTTTTTCAATCTTTTGACGCAGTTTTTTGATATGGGCATCAACCGTACGCTCGTCACCGTAGAATTCATAATCCCAAACAAGTTGCAGTAGCTGTTCTCGTGAAAAAACTTGTTTTGGTTTTTGAGCCAATGTTTTAAGCAAATCAAACTCTTTAGGAGTTAGATCCGGAATTAATTTATCATCTAAGTAAGCCTCTCGTGTTGAGGAACTTAATTTAAAATTATTTGTTTCCACATCAAAGTCTTCAGCTTGATCACCATTCTGTTGAGTATTATCGCCGATTGTATTCATCTGAGCACGACGATAAAGGGCCTTAATCCGCGCAATTAGTGTAATTGGACTAAACGGTTTTGTCACATAATCGTCGGCACCCATTTCTAGTCCTAATACTTGATCACTTTCTGAATCACGAGCCGTCAACATAATAATCGGGACTGTTTGAGAAATCTGACGAATTTCGGAACTAACCGTCATCCCATCTTTACCAGGTAAGTTTAAATCTAATGTAATCATATCCCAGTCGTGGGGAGTAGCCTTAAACATATCAATTGCTTCATTGCCGTCATACGCAAAATGTGCATCCCATTGTTCTTTCTTAAAAAACATCCCCATCATTTCGGATACCGATTTATTATCTTCAATCATTAAAATTTTCATTGTGGTCCCTCTTCCCTAAGTTATCCATATCACTAGTATAATTCAAACGTTCGTGTAAACCTAGAAACGTTTGGATTATTTTCTTCAGTAGCATATCAGCCTTAGATTAAGTCTACATAAAAGTTTTTGATAAGCAAGATAGTTAAAAAGTCTAATTGCACATGTTAAACTCTTTTTATAGTTGCTATCTAGGCATTTCGAAAGGAGAAATTTTATGTTACTACGAGTTCAGACCACCGATGATGAGGTCCTTTATGTAAACGAAAATCAGATCGCTTATGTCAAAAAAATTGATACCCGCTTGTTGGACGAGGAAAGTAATTGGCAAGTTTTCCTTATGGATGCTGCAGAAACTAGCTTTATTATCCCACATAGCGAGTTGAAACGGCAGGAACAAGTTGTATAATATGGCTATAAGTCAAGCTAGGAAGTGATAGTTTGGAACGCGAATCCGACGACATTTGTTTCTCAGATAATAATCACGAATTTAATTTGCGAGCAGCCGGGATAATTGAAAGAAAAAATCAACTATTAGTCTGTGAAACTACCAGTCCTTCTGCCGATTTTGTTTTTATTGGCGGTCGGGTTAAGTTTGGTGAATCATCTAAAGCAGCCATCCAACGGGAGTTCAGTGAAGAACTCCACGTTAATGTTCAAATCAAACGGTTACTATGGGTAATTGAACATCAGGTCCATTTAGAAACAGAAAGTTTTCAACAAGTTATCTTGTTATACCTATTAGCTGCTGATGACTCGATTCCCGATCAGACAAATAAAGGGACTCTGACTGCTTGGAAATCTCTTTCTGAGCTCCAACAAACCAAGTTGCAACCACCTATTTTTAAATTTTTGAAGGAGCTTCCCAAAACTACGCAATATTGGCAAGATATTTCTTAACAATCATCCTTGTGTTTAATAACTTGGTTTCTCAAGTACTTTCCAATCTGAGAAGATTTGATCTGCTTTATCAAAAAATAAATCATGTTCCAGAAACGCTTTTGCCTTAAGTAATAAGGGAGAGGCGTTTTTTTCGTTTAATTCTGCTAATGGAAGGCTTAATGCGCCAAATGAATCTTGGCCACTAAAATGAACACCATTTTGCTCATTCCTCCACATTTTTTTAGAATACTAATTTTAACAAACCAGTAATTTTATGTTTAAACCACCAAAACGTTACATCAAATTCGCAAAACTCGTTGTAGGTTTCCCTTATTTTCGGTTTTAGATTATCAAATAAGCACGAGAGTTGCGAGCGCTGTCAATCAACCTATATAGTAAAATAGTACCCAAAAAAACTAACTAAGGATGTGATTTATATGCATGATGATAAGATCAAAGACGTTTTTAAACAAGATGAAAATCGCCGCGGGGCCCCCGACAGTAATATGAGTTACGATGAGCAAAATGACAATCCAATGGAACCAGGTGAAAAATCTCCTAAAGAAACACCAGACACGATTCCAAACGAAAACAACGATCAAGAAGGAAAGTACTTGCTTCATGATGAATCAAAAGATGAGGAGTAATTGAACTAAATTCGTACTTGTAATACACCAAATTTAAATCTTTAGAAATCTCATAATTTATATCTAAAAACATTTAAGGAGAAATAACATGAAAACAACAAAATTAGTGATTGGCATTCTTATGATCGTCTTAGCCGCATTTATTCTGTTCCAATCCATGTTTGCGGGAGTTGGTAACGCCATAGAAGGTAATAATCATACATCTGGTACAAGTGGCGTTTTAGTCGCCCTCTTATACATCGTTATGGGCATCGTTTATCTTGCTACCCGAAAGGCTAGAAAACTGGCCGAAAAAACTCCGGTACAATACCGAAACCTATCCGACCAGTTGGTTGCTTAAAATTCACTCCAAATTATGGGGTTCAGTTCAAATTGCTTTTTGTACGTCAATTTATTTAATTTCCACAAAATAATAGGTTTGAGATTTTCAGCAAAACGAAAATCTCAAACCTATTTTTTTTAAAGAATTAGTTTTTCTGGCCTACTATTTACACTTTCAACAATCCGATCAACAAATATCTGAATGTGAGAACTTCTTATTTAACTTTGGAGATCTAACCTTTGCTTTAATTCTTAAAATAGTACACTATTCATATTTACTACTAATCAAAAGCGCTTCCTACTATATAAAACATTCATCACAATTATTTTTTTCGCTTACTAATATATATTGCTATACATGCAACTATTATGATTACTAAAAATGTGGTTAATACATTCAGCACCCTTTTCATCCCTCCTTAATTTCTATTATTTTTCCAAGTACCAACTTTCGTGCAATTTCATGTTTTTATTAGTTTTGCTCCAACTAGTTATTTTCACAGCACCATGTACATAATCTATTGCACCAGCTGGCGTTGATAGAATTCCGCTACAAGTAAACTTGGCATAAGCATTGACATTAGCTCCTACATGAGTTGCTGAAAAGTCTGTTGTTTTGCATGACGTAGATAATCCCGAAACATAACTATAAGAACCGGCAGTGTTCGAATATCGCATTTTGATACCACTGTTACTTAAAGTATAGTGCATATTAAGTCGTTGAGAATAAAAACCAAGCCCTTTCCAATTAACTCCGGCAGTTATTATATATTCTCGGTTCCCATAAGCCTTCGTGATATCATAGTGTCCACTTGTGGAAGATCTAAGAAGCGGTTCATTGTTTCCTATTGCTTGGTTTTCAGAGACATCTTGAGACTGTACTTGAACAGTAAATCCATTTCCTAAATTTGCCTCTTCTAAAATATAACCAGTATCATTACCTTCTGTGGTTGCTTTTTTTATCACGGACTGTGTTTCATTTAATAAAACTTCTTTTTGCTGATCTGTTAATTCAGATACTGCCCTTTCAACAGTAGTCTGG
Organism: Pediococcus sp. M21F004; assembly: GCF_051122535.1. Taxonomy (NCBI): domain Bacteria; kingdom Bacillati; phylum Bacillota; class Bacilli; order Lactobacillales; family Lactobacillaceae; genus Pediococcus; species Pediococcus sp. M21F004. Next base: position 1,952,187 of record NZ_CP177314.1, on the reverse strand, counting down.
CTATTATCGCCAGCAGTTTTCTTTACTAAACTGTCATTAATTGTAGATAAATCATTTTCGGTTGAACTATCCGCATGCACTTTCATGGAGTAACCAAATATCAAAACTAAAACAGTTGACATCAATAACATTATTTTTTTCATGATATACACTCCCCCTACTGACCGGTTGTTTGAAAACGCTTTCTACAATTTATTATACACCTTAAATCATGCAATCAACCACCTTTTTTTAATGATTAATTACACATTTTATTAAAAAATCTATTTTGCGAATTTTGAGTGTTTGAATAATTATGTGTAAATGATTCATTGGGAATTAAAAAATATGTACATCAAACCGAAAACGGACACATTAGAACCGAATAAGTTTGGAATAATAAAATAAAGTTCTAAAACAGCCAAATACAAAAGGTACTTTGAATTGGTATACCTTCTCAGCCCATGAACCCGTTCACTTTAACCATCTTTTGTGCAAAAGGTTTGGATGCAAAACAGTGCATAATATTGAAAATAGCCTTCAAGATAAACCGCATAAAACCGGCATTCTGAAGGCTATTGACAGGTATTAAATTGATAAAATGGAGTCGGCGGGGATCGAACCCGCGTCCAAGCATATTGCCACCTAGATATCTACGCTCATAGTCATACTATTTAAGTTTCACTAGCCAAAACACCGTATGGCATGGTTCTCTTGACTAGCTAATCTGATTAGTCTCTTCAACTCACTTCAGATGGGAGTGCGTTGCGTAAGTCCACTTAATTTAAGACCTGTATCTAACACATGGACGATGCCAGGCAGATCTACACTAAGCTGTAATTAAGCAGCTAAAGCGTAAGAATTGTTATTATTTTTTGCAGTTATAATAAACTGAGCGTTTTAACGTAGACGCAACCTACGAAGCGCAATCCAGACTCAACCTATACCTGTCGAATCCATAACGACCCCATAACACTATTCACTATAACACAAGCATAAAAAAATCCCTACTTGCGTGGTTGTGAAGCTGAATTAGTTGCTGGAACCAGGGCAATTTGACCACGAGAAACCATTGTGACCAATAACTTATTAACAAGATCAGCATTCTGGACATTCTTAAGCAAATATTCTAACAACGCATTTTTGGTTTTTCTCATTGTAAATTCCTCCGCGATTCTTCGCATTTAATATCTAATCTAGGTACCAATGATAAGGGTTCGCTCCATAATTGTCAACCAAAAAACATCTATTTAAACCCACAATTTTACGAAAAATTAAAAATTAATGGGATCGTTTTCAATTTATTGTGGAAATTAGAATCATTTTAAATTAGAATAGAAGTATCAACAATAATATGGAGGTTCAACTATGACTGGCAATTCAAAACTAACCGCAATTCTATTCTTTATTTTCTATTTAGTTCTAACCTACTTCGTTTTTGTCCACCAAAACATGATCGCAATGTACATGATGGCCATTGGCATGTTGCTAGAGGCAACAATCAATTTATGGCACATGCTCACTCATAAATAAGTCAGGTTGGCATAGATCGCTCCGACAGTGTAAACTTAAGGTATTAGAAAACGTGGGGGTAACGGCATGTCACAAATCAGCGAATTACATCGTATCGAACTAAACACATTGAAAAAAGTGGCCGAAATTTGTGATACAAACCACATCAAATACTTTTTAATTGGTGGCTCTCTTTTGGGTGCCATCCGGCATGATGGCTTTATTCCTTGGGATGACGATGTAGATATTGGTATGCGCCGCGACGATTACGATCGGTTTGCCTCGCTAACACCTGCCCTTCTCCAAAATACGCATTACTTCATGCAGACCGCCGATACAGATCCTAATTTTGCGTTTAGCTATATGAAAATTCTTGACACTGATACCTATATCAAAGAACGAAACAACGTTAACGACGCCCGAAAAGGTGTGTTTGTAGATATCTTTCCTTTTGATAAAGTGCCCCGTCAGCCAGAAATTCGGCGGGCTGTGTATAGTCGTTTTCGCTATTTTGATGCGCGAATTTTAATCCGACTTGGCTACAACATTATCAAAACGCCCTTCCGAAAAGATCCAGAAACAAATGACCTTGATCATTATATGTCAGTTGCTAAGCTCAAAGAAAAACGCGAAAACATCATGCGTTTGTATAATAAGGAGCCTTTCCATCATTACAAAAATTATGCCTCCCAATATGCCTATGATAAGGAAGTTTTGAATCAGGCCGAAATTTCAGAACTAGTAACTCACCAATTTGAAAATATTCAGGTCAAGATTCCCGAGGCTTATGATCGCATTTTAAAACGCATGTATGATGACTACATGACATTGCCACCAGACCGTGATCAAAAAGAAAAACATGTGGATACTTTAATCGTAAACGGAAAAAACATCGAATAAAAAGAGTTATGACCTTCACAGATCATAACTCTTTTAGTTTGCAAGAATTTATCTAAACATCGTCTTAGTTGCTTTTGCCAACACTTTTGGCTGCTTTTCATAATGATGTAATGGGGTTAATTCACTGTCTGGAAGTCCCATAAAGTGGTAGACGGCCACTTGTGCACATCTGAATGAGTACTGTTCCGTAAATACCATATCAAAAGGCATTTCTGCAAATTGACTGATAAACGCTAAGTTCTTTGAGTTCTTTGGCACAACGGCTGGTCGATCTCCAACTGCTCGTCGATTGAACAACGCGCTTGCATAAGGCATGTACGCTGGAATAACATTCACAACACTAGCCATGATTTCTTCAGTATGATCGGCAATGTTGTCTCGGGCAGGATCAACCGCTGCTAAGTGGCCTAATAGCTCTTCTAGCATCTCTTTACCTGTCATCTCGATAAACGGCTTATCTACATAGTCACCGTTACGTCGTGGATACATAACGTATCCCCAGAAAACAGTTTCATTTTCTTTTTGTGCATGGAAATGGGGCTGATGATGGGCAACAATTGATAACAAATTACTGCTGTCAATCCAGGTGTTCAATGCATTCCCGGGTTCTTGTTGAGTAATTCGAGAAATTTCATTTAATAAGAAATGATTATCGGTTGTAACTGTAAAACTTAACCATTCACTCTGTTTACGATCCGCAAAGAATTTATCTGGATTTCCTAAATTATAGAAGTGCTCTGTAGCTTGCTTCCAAAGAGCAGCGCTAGGGGCGTATTCCATATTTTCTTTGATTGGGGTATCAAGATCTCCAATTGATGAACTATCCGTAATTGATCCATTGGTATCAAAAACAAAGTCGTTTTCACCGATTTCAATTTCACCGGCCTTATTATCATTATCCACTTCTTCGTACTTCAAGCCGGTCACTACAATGTCATCACGCAACGGCGTATCTTTAAAAATAAATTCCGTAATTTTACGATTATCTACAAAGTTAACCCCGTGGTCTTCCAGGTATTTACGCATTGGGAGAATAATGCTTTCATACTGGTTATAAGGTGTTCGCGTCACACCCTCTAATGTATTGATCCGACTAAACTCTAAGATCATTCGGTTCATATAGCGTCGTAACTCCATAGCAGAGCTTTCCTTCTTAAAAGCAAAAGTGGTTTGCCACATGTACCAGAAGTTAGTTGTGAAAATGTGAGGGCTCTTCGCAAACCACTGTTCGATACTAATGTCATTCAGCTGTGGTTCCTTTGATTCTGGCATCATCATGAGTTTGGTTAACAACATGCGATCCTGGTTATTAAACTGCATATGATTGTAGTCTTTTTGATCGCCCTTATTGCGAATTCCGTCAACTCGGTCCATCAAACGGGCCACATCATGAGTTGGATGTGCATGGTCAAAATTTAAAATATCATCTGTAACTGACTGCCCTGGGTTATCCAGAGAAGGAACTGTCCTTAAAACATCCCACAGATTTTCATAAGTTTCCTCGTTGAGCATCCGGCCGCCCTTAGCAAGAAAACCTTTATTATTTTTTAACGCCGGATTACCATACTCACTTTCATAATCTGCAACCTTTGCGCCATCATTTGCTCCGTGTTTTTCAAGCCCAAACATCGTAATTTGGTCGCCACTCCAGCCACCATCACGAATTAAATAAATACCAGCTGCTAAATTACCAATTCCGGTTCCGATCATATATGCTTTTGCCATTATATCGTCTCCTATTCGTTGTTAATATTTAAGTTTCTAAACACTTGAACACCTAACCCGGTTGGCCCGAGTGTTTATACCTCTAAGTTACGCATTTGATTCTCTAATTAATTTTACAATTCTTTCCAAACGGTCTAACGTATCATCCAAAGTTAAAAAATAATTGTTTTCCAGGCCATTTCGCATTGAGTCCACGATATGAACTGCCCGCAAAATTTTTAAATGGTGGGAAACTGCCGGTTGTGAGATGTCCAACTGAGATGTTAACTCACTAACCGTCATTCCCTGTTTCAAACGAGATCCCAATAAAATAATGATTCGTTGCCGATGTTTGTCAGCCAACGCATTTAAAATATCCAGATCATTAATAAATTCATCCAAAGCCGCCTTTTGTTTTGGTTCCATTAGTACCTCTTCCATAGGCTCACCTCTATCTATATATTCAAATATTTAAATTCATGAATATAGTAACATGTATTCAAATCTTTAGCAACCGCTTACAACCAATTAAAAAATAAAAACCGCTAGCCGCTCGACTAACAGTTTCAACTCAAAATCAGGCATCGGTTGCTTCTTGTTTATCTAGGAATATGGTTGCTAACGTCCCTACCACAATAAAGATCACAAGCGACACAATCACACCAGCCCATGAGCCGCCACTTTGGACGTTACCCATGGCTCCTTTAATTGCAAGTTCCATTAAAATCCAAATTCCGGCCCCAATAATCCCCAAGACCGCACAATAAACTTGATGGGCATAACGATTTAATAAAAAATGTAAAACTTTCGCCATGAGAATCACGCCAATGACAGCACCAATGATAAACGGTAGCAAAATCATGACTGACGAAAATGCTGATTTTGCCTGATCAAACTTACCAACCAATAAAAACATCACTGTATCTAAGAGTTTGGCGACTGAATTATAGATTGTACCGTACTGGTTCACCATCATTAACATAACCGCACCAGAAATTCCGGGAATCATCATCATCGAAACCGCGAAGAATCCGGCAAATATTATTGTTGCCCAATCCGACAAACCATTTAGGTTTGTCAGAGCAACAAATTCACTAGTCCCCTCTGTTCCTTGATGACTAATGACCATGATAAAGGCAAACCCCAAAATAATAAGGGCAAGGTCCCACACTTTTAAATGTTGTTGCCGAATTTTCTTATATACAAACGGTAAAACGCCAATAACTAACCCGATAAAGAATCCATAACTCATTACTGGAAACTGTTCACACAACCACAAGACCAGTTTAGTGGATGCTAAAACCCCGACTACTGCCCCCAACATAATGGGAAGTAAAAATTTTATATTCTTACTTGGCTTGCTGCGAAATGTAGAAACTGCTTCAATCATTTTTTCGTATAACCCAACGACAACTGCAAACATGCTTCCTGAAAGCCCCGGAATTACAAGAGCAATTCCAATTAGAAAGCCTTTCATTGTGTTGATATATGCTTTTGTTTTTATTTGCTTTACCTCTTTCCTATTCTGCGTCCATTGAAGCGATATATGCTTGCTTTTGTGCTTCCCATTTTTGTTTGTCATCATCATTGATCTCACGTAAGATGTGGCACGGATTACCCACCGCAATCACGTTGTCTGGAATATTATGGGTCACAATTGATCCCGAACCAATAACGACATTATTTCCAATTGTCACGCCCGGATTAACCACCACGTTTCCGCCAATCCAAACATTATTTCCAATTGTAATTGGATAACCATACTCATATCCTTCAACTCGAACAGTCGCGTCAATCGGATGCCCGGCAGTATATAAACTTACTCGCGGTCCAAACATCACGTTATCGCCAATCGTAATTTTACCAACGTCAATAAAAATACAATCATAATTAGCATAAAAATTCTCACCAATTGTTGTGTTCAAGCCGTAATCAATATGAAATGGCGGTTCCATAAAAATATGTTCTCCGACTTCACCGAATAATTTTCCTAATAATTCTTTTCGATAAGTCATTTGCTCTTCAGTTGTCTTATTAAATAATCGGGTCAGCACCCGCCCGTGTTTAAAATCTTTCTTTAACTCCGGATCATTTGCCACGTACAGTTGGCTATTTAGCATTCTTTCTTTGTTGGTCATGAAATTTCCTCCGCATATTTAACTTGATTATATCGAAGTTTGAAACGAGTGTCATTTGAAATACTGTTTAAGTTTTTCTAAATATTTAAATTCAAAAAAACCATTATCAAAGATAATAGTTTTTAATTTAATTTACAGCATTTCACTTTTTTATACTTCGCTAAAATCAATATCCAAATCTGCCGATGCTGCCTTTTCTTCTTGTAAATATTGATTGTCCAACATCTTAATAAATGGATAGTAAATAATGATTCCAAGAATGATTTCAAACAACTGTAACACAGAACCTGTCCAACTTCCCGTAGAGAGCCAGCCAGAAATAATTGGTGGCGTTGTCCAAGGAAGCAGGACCCCATTTGTATGTGGCACCCATCCCCAAGTCATTACTAAACCTGATATAATCGTGTTTAACGTTGGAATAATAATAAAAGGAATCGCAATAATGGGATTCAAAACCACTGGTAGTCCAAAAATAATTGGTTCATTAATTCCAAAGATACCCGGAATAATGGCTAACTTCCCTAACTGACGAACTCGATTCGATTTACAAATGACTAACATGACAATTAATAAGGATAAAGTACTTCCTCCACCACCATAAGTGGTAAAGATATCAATAAATGGTTGCGTAAAAATATGAGGTAAGGCTAAATGATTTTGAAAAGCCTGTAAATTATCTTGCGTCAAAACAAAGAAGATCGGTGACCAAACCGCATTTGTGATGGTTGGTCCATTGATTCCAAAACACCATAGCAAGCTGGCCAAGAAATTATACAAGATTACTGAAGGCATTGAATTTCCGACATTTTTTAAAGGAGCCTGAAGCATTGTATAAATAAAATTATAAACAGTATCAAAATCAGTTAAACTAAACAGAATTCGAATAACGAAAAAAGTAAAAATAACTAACGCACTTGGCAGTAAGGCATCAAATGATTGCGAAACTGCGGGAGGTACTCCTTCTGGCATTTTAATCGTCCAGTGTCGTTTAATTGCAAAACGATATAATTCAACACTAATCAGCGCAATGAAAATTCCGAGGAAAATCCCATTTGGTCCTAAGTACATGGTCTCAACAGCACCATAAGTTGTTTTTCCAACCTTTAATGTTGTGGGTGTCAAAATCAAGAAAGAAATAATTGCCACTGCACTTGCATTTACAGCCTGAAGTCCACGATTTTTGCCATAAGCATAAGCAATCCCAAAACAACCGAGTAACCCAGTAAAACTAAATACTGAATTGGATACGGAACTAAACCATTCACTCCAATGAGGTCCCAAAATTCCCGTCCAAAAATTACTCCAACCAGGAATTGGAAAGTTTCCAATCAACAGGAAAAATGAGGTCACAATAATTAAAGGGGTAATGATTAAAAATCCGTCACGTAACGAACGTAACACAACATTATTGCCTAATTTAGTTGCAATTGGCATTAAGATCTTTTCAGCTCTATTTTGCATTAGTCTCACTCCATTCTATTGATAACAGTACTGTTGTTTGAACTCTGTCATATCTACTTTTTTTGAAGCTAACTGACAGCCTTTTGTAATATTTTTCAACGCATCGGACAATCCGGTCCCCCCTTTTTTGGGGACCTTAACAATGGTCAAATTCTGTTTGTATTGTGCAATCAAGTCGGCATTTTTCTCAATCGCTGTCGCCACTAAAACTGGAATGATTGTTTTTTCTTGAAAAGCTTGCGCCAACTCGCAACCCATCGTTGAAAACTCGGGATAGTCATAGGTTGGTCCAATGACAACCACATCAGCATCCATCTTTTCAGCCATTTTAGTAAATTTACTTTGAACCAGATCTTTATTTTCCTGATAATAATCAGTTCCACAATAAAATGTTCCTAACACTTCACCGTCAACTTTTTTCAAACTTTTCTCTAACGTATCCGCACTGCCCATGGCAATTCTCTTTCCTCCAAATACAGTGTCTGCACGTTCTTTACCGCCTAATCCTGATTGAATCTGATCTAATATGATAATGACTTTCATATCAAAACCTCCTCGAATTTTTATTCAACAGGCGCTTTAATTCTTTTTTCATAAGCATCTAACCACGCTTGTGTGATCGGCTCAATAATTGTCGTTTGATCTGGTCCTGGGTTAGCCATTAGAATCCGAGATGCCTTTTGCTCGTTACCAACACTAAAAGTAAATTCGACGTTGGTAGCTACACCCCACTCCCCCTTATGGTTCATTGCAACTAATGAAAATTCTCCAGCTTTACCATAGCGTTTCTTTAGTTTTTCAATGAATGGATAAACCGCTTGGTCACAAGCCTCTTGAGGAGTTTTGCCATCAGCCATTAGTCTCACAATTTCATAAGAAAGACAGCCCTTCATAATGTCTTCCCCTAACCCAGTTGCAGCAGCACCGCCAACTTCGCTATCGACATAAAATCCTGATCCAGATAAAGGTGAATCACCTATTCGTCCAGCTTTTTTCATGAATAATCCTGATGTTGAAGTTGCGGCGGCCATTGATCCTTGCAAATCTAAGGTAATTGCACCGACTGTATCATGGCCATCATATGGATTAAGATTCTTTTCTCGCATCTCTTTCAACCGATTTTGCCAAATCTTTCTTGCGCGCGGTGTTAACATATTTACAATTTCAAAATCATTTTGCATTGCATATTGTGTGGCTCCTGATCCGACCCTAAAACTGTTGAAATGATCGTGACTCAGGCTACGGGCTACCGAAACAGCATGTTTCACATTTTGGATTCCGGCCACAGCACCAATCGCAAAACTGTCACCGTTCATAAATGCAGCATCCATTTCAACGACCCCTTGTTCATTGGGTAATCCTCCATAACCAACTGATTTGTAATATGGATAAGCTTCGACCGTATTAATTAAGGCTTCCACTGCATCCCCAGCTGTGCCTTGTTTTTTTAACAACTCATTCGCTTTAACTACACCTTCATGAGCCATCCGCCAAGTGGCGATTGTTCCATATGTCATCTAATCATCCTTTCCCTGTCCTAGTGCCACCATTGCGTTCATATAAATTTCCATGTTTGCCAATAAATCTTGTTCGTCCATATATTCATCTTGCTTATGGGCAATCCCTTTTTGACCCGGAAACGAAGGCCCAAAAGCAATAATATTGGGCACTTCTCGCGCATATGTTGCACCAGTGGTCGTAACTGGAGTCCCATCTAAACCAGTAGCTTGTTCATACGCAACTGAAAGTTGTTTGATCCAAAACTGGTCTTTTGAATGCATAACTCCTGGCATTGACCGCACAATTTCAATGGTACTTTTGGGTAAAACATGTTTTTGAATTCCTTTTGTAACTTGATCCTCCGTTACAGAGACTGGATAGCGAATAGCGATAAACAAAACCAAACTATCTGATTGGATTTCCAGTTTGTAAGGCGTCATAATCAACCTGCCACTATCTTCATCCGCAAATTCAACTCCGAGTCCAATTCCATAATGTTCACCATGCAAACTCGCTAACCAGTGGAAATAGTCGCCTAGTTGACCTTTAAACGATTGATTGTCATCAAGCTCCTTAGCTAATAAAGTTAAAGCATTTTCTCCCATTTCTGGCGCATTAGAAGGTGAACGTTTACCATTTATCGTCATTTCTTTTTGATTAATCAATGCCTCTACTGAATCCGGGACATGATCAGAGGATTGTGCTTCTGGATTAAGTATTTTAAATTGTTTAAGCTCATCCTTGCTAATTGGCGTTTTAATAGCATAATTCACAATTCCTCGTTCTCCATACACGGCGGGATACTTGCAATCAGGTGTAAAACCATACATGGGTGCCGATTCCTCATCTAAATACTTAATCATGTCTGCGCTTCCATTTTCTTCGTCAGATCCAAATACTAACCGAATCGTATGGTCCATCGTGACGCCCATATCCTTCAATAGTTTCATTCCGTACAAGCATGCCATACTAGGCCCTTTATTATCTAAGATTCCTCGTCCATAAAATCGATCACCACGCTTAGTCAAATCAAACGGTGGCATTGACCAGTTCGTACCTGCTGGCACAACATCCAAATGTCCAAAAATACCAATGTAATGGTCATCGTCATCCCCCCACTGTACATAGGCGGCTGCATCATTAATAATTCCGGTCTTGAAACCATGACTGCGACCCACTTTAACCACTAATTTCAAGGCTTGTTTTGGCCCCTTGCCAAACGGTGCATTGTCACTTGGATTACTCTTGACACTCTGAACTTGCATCATTTTCTGGAGCATTTGCAAAAAATCAGGTTCCTGACTAGTAATAACTGATCGAAATTTATTTTCCATCTGATCAGATTCCTCCCATCAAAGTTTGTTACGTACTAATGTTGTTTTGAAACGGTATTTATCAGCACGATAATAAGAATTATCAAAAAATATTGGTTTAGCATCCGCAGTATAAGTTATGGATTGTACTTTTAGTAATGGACTATCGACTGGAATCTTCATGAGTTCTCCAATTCTCTTATCAGTCAACATTGCCTCAATTTCTTGATTCGAATACATGATTGGCTCATGCTGTTCAATAATGGCAAATAAAGATCCAGTAAAATCATCTGCCGATTTACCTGCCACTAAAGTTTCTGGAATATAGATTTGCTCTATTGTCATTGGATCATCATTCCAATAACGCCGCCGAACTAATTCATAAATAGATTCTTTAGTCGCTGTTTTCATTTGCAACGCCTGTAGGACCTCATCACTAGGATGGAGAACCTTTTGAAATAACAGGACCTCAGTATGGCTCTTCTTTCCATAGGCTTCAGAAGCCTCGGTGAATCCTTGCAAACCCAAACGCCCACTCTCAACTTTGGGAGTGTCCATGACATACGTCCCTTTCCCGCGACTTTTAACCAAGATATGTGCTTCTATTAATGATTCAATTGCCTTTCTAACTGTTAAACGACTCACTTTAAACTCATCGGCAAGGTCATATTCAGAGGGTAACTTCTGTTTAGTGCCATAAATGCCATCCTCAACTCGCTGTTTAAGTACCGCAGCAACTCGTTTAAATTTTGCTTCTTGCATAGCATCGTTCCTCTCCGTCAGATAGTATGTACTGTTTAGTATATACTATCACGTTAGGTACATAATTTCACGAAATATGATAGCGATACCATGTGTTTATTTTTAGATCTGAACTTAAGCAAAAAAAGCCTATAAACATGATACAATGTATGTAAGCGCTAAAATTAGCTAACTAGTATGGTGCTTTAAAAATCAAAAAGAGGTTACTTATATGCCAATTCGTTTAATAGCTTTAGATGTCGATGATACTCTCCTAAATTCCAAGGGTGAGCTTTTACCCAGCACCATTACAGCAGTTAAGGCAGCTATTGCTCAAGGAATTAAAGTCGTGCTCTGTACTGGCCGTCCCCTTGTCGGCGTTGCTCATTTTCTTCAACAATTAGAAATCTCTGGTGATGATCAATATGTAATTACTTATAATGGTGCTGTCATTGAATCTGTAGCTGGAAAAGTAATCGCAAAGCACCTTGTTGAAAATAACTATTATCGAAAAATGACCGAATTCGGCCAACAACATCAAATTCCTTTTAATGTTTTGGATGAGGACGGTACAATTTATACCGCCGATCATGATGTAAATGCCATTACCGTCGTGCAGGCTTGGGAAAACAGTGCGGGGATTTTGATCCGCAAACCCGAAGAATTGCCGGCTAATTTCCAGATTGCCAAAGGTTTGTTTGTCGGGGACGAAAAGTTATTAGACAATATCCAACCATTGGTCACAAAAACATTCGGTGATGAACTCTCTGTCATACGTGCGGCAAAACCCTTTTTAGAGTTAATGCATCCAGGTGTGAATAAAGGTCAAGCATTAAAAAACCTGGCATCTATTTTAAAACTTGATGCAAACGACGTGATGGTCGCCGGTGATGAAGGAAATGATATCGCAATGTTCGACTATGCTGGAACCGCGGTGGCAATGGGCAATGGTAGTGACCTTGCAAAATCACATGCTAATTTCGTGACAGGTACCAATGATGACGGTGGATTGGCCAATGCCATTAAGAAATTTGCACTAGTCTAGTTTTTTCAATCAAAACAATGCTAAAAAAACTATGCCCTCTCTGAGAAGACATAGTTTTTTTAGCATAAACACAAATTTATTTGTATATTACTTTAAGTCCTTCAATATCTGCTGCCGATAAAGTTGTTTTCCCTTGATCAACCGGATACATAACTGAGTCCTTACTACCACTGTGAGCCAAGCCCAATGCATGGCCCAGTTCATGGACTGCAACTGAAAGGTGAACAGCTGATGAATAATGGGTATTCAAACTAGCACTAGCATGATTAACTGTATAAGCATTCAAACCAGTTTGTTGAATTATTTCTGGGCCACCAAGCCCTAATTCAATTACACCTTGTTGAGAAGAGGTCATGGTTTTACTATAAACAGAAAATTTAATTTGATTTTGTCTCTGTGTACCAGTACCCGCAACCAGCTTTACCAATCCCGTCTGATTATAAATTTTAACTGCTTCTAAAAAAGCATTTCGCACATTTTTAGGTACGTTAGTTGCAAAATGATAATAATAAACGTTTGACAACTTATGACCTTGAATAACATTTTCTGTCGCCGTTGCGTTTTGCGTGGTAGTGTTGGCGCTAGAACTATTTGAAGCGTTACTATTCGGATCAACTTTAATTTCATTGGTTATTGGCTGTGAATTTATAGCAGAGATAACCTTGCTAATTTCTTGCTTGCTATCGGCATATAGGTTTTTTGCTGTCTCTTGAATATTTGTTTTTGTCGAGAAATACAATCCGGCAATAATAATTATTATCCATACAAAAGCTCTACGTCTCACGATTATCCCCCACTTTGAATTTGTGTTCACTGTTCAGTCCAAAAAGTATAGCACGTCTGGATTGTTTTTCCCGCAATCTCATTTAACTTAAAAAAATCCTAATTTTTATAGAAAACAAAAAAGCTGCTATACCAGCGTTTTAACGCTGTATAACAACTTTTAGTCATTCAATACTGCTCCGGCTGGGATCGAACCAGCGACCTCTTGATTAACAGTCAATTATTCTACCGCTGAACTACGGAGCAATTACTTAATTACCATGTATATATTTATATCATGGAACCCACAGACTTGTCAACTAAATTCTAATAATTGCCTAATTATTTCTAGATTTTTGCGCCATGTAATTATGATATATGATTTTCCTTCAAAACAGCGTTAAAATCAATCATTATTTTTTCGTCTTTTTTCCACTCTTCCCAGTGATCCATATCTTCATCTGGAATTTCATAACGCTCGTTTATATAATCCTCATAGTTCACCACATGGGCTGAATGGGGAATATTCAGCTGTAAAATTCGAACTTCCTTAATAAAGTTACGTTCTGAAGCCAATTCGGCACGGCCATTCATAACCATGTCTGCAATTTCCAAATATTTAGAATTATCATTTCGCGTAATTTCTTCAATCAACGTAAAAGTTTGTTTACTCACAGCTATCACTCCTCATATTCAGTATAAGGGTAATTCCCTTTGGTAAGCAAGGCGTTTTACGTTAAAGTTCACAAAAAAAGGATGTGTCTAAGCTTATAGCTTAAACACACCTTTTTGGCATAAGAGAGAAAGAGAATTGATTAAAGGTAGAGGAGATGCTCTACTACCTTTCAGAAGTAATGATACCTCTATATGTAAGCGGTGTCAAACAAATTTTTAAATTTAATCTTAATTCCACAAAAAAAATCGGAAAATTAATTCCGATCCTCACCATCTGGCGTATACACCAACTAGAGATATCCTCCACTGTGTTCATTTGGGGTAAACAGGAAGAGGAAGTAAGTAAATGGTAAATTAAATATACCTCTTTTTCTCATTTTAGTCTAGTGAATTTTAATTATTTGTTCATAATTTCTTAATTAAGCACTCAAAGCACTTCCGTAAATCCAACCCAATAATTGACCATTGTAATAACAGCGGTAATATGGCGTTTTTGTTCCTTCAATAACGCCTGTCATATCTACTTGGACAGTTTTGCCTGCGTATGACTTACCAGTATACCTGCGTTTAGACCCATAGTTACTTTTAGGAATATGTGTGTAAAAATCATGCCCAGGCACAGCCTTGACTGTTCTTGTCAGAGTTTGACTTGTATACGTAGTATTTAGATAACGAACACCTGTCAAAGCTCCGCCATAAACCCAGCCAATTAGCTTTCCGTTGTAATAGCAACGATAATATGGTGTCTTTGTGCCAGCACGAACAGCTTGATTATCAATCGTCACATTTTTACCGCGATAAGTTGTGCCATAATGTGTGCGTTTTGTAGAATAAACACTGGAAGTTACATGATTGTAAAAATCGTTCTTTGGTGAATTACTCACTGTAGCAACTTTATATGTGGAAGTATATTTTGTCACATTTACAACTGCCGTCGAATAAATCCAGCCAATAAGTTTTCCTTTGTAATAACAACGATAGTACGGCGTTTTGGTACCCTTTTTAACACCCGAATTATCAATTGTTATCGTTTTACCCTTATAAGTCGTCCCATAATGGGTAAGTTTAGAACTGTAAGTACTTCCGGGAATATGATTATAAAAATTATGCCCCGGACTTAGCTTAACTTGCTTCGACATATTTTGCTTAGTGTATTTGACGCTCACACCATCAATCAAATTGTGTAAATTATAACCCTTAATAATGCTAATTAAACTTTTCGCATAAGAAGGCGCTGTTGCATACCGACCCGTTAGGTAATTAGCCGCTGCTTCAGGCGTTTTAGCATTCTCTTTCCAAGTTCCCTTGTAATAAGAAGAGTTCCAAGCCGTTCCATTTCGTAAAACTTTTCCATTGTCATTTAAGGAAGCTTTGACATTAGGATATTTACGAAAGGCTGCATTTGTATAATATAATTTTCCGGCTGAAGTGTATTCTGCTGTCCGCATCGTTATCGATTTACCGTTATATGTACCTTTGATCCCAAAATAATTATTACCTTTAATAGCCAATTGGCTCTGATCCCAGGCACTCTCACAAGCCGCCTGTGCCATCATCAAAGAACCATACAAATTGTACTTTGATGAAACGCTTTGAACATCAGGCTTTAGTCGCGAAATAAAAGCTTGTGGTGAATCTGCGTGAACGGTCTTTGAGTTTGAACCCAAAACAGCAACTGTCGAAAGTAATATTAAGAATGAAATAAATGGTAACCACCGTTTATGCATACTGTTTCCCCCGTATCGTAATGATCTTAACTATTAGTATATAACTTTCGCCGGTAAATCTTAATGCATTTAATCATTTTGAAATATACGTAAATTAACCACATTTTATAAATCCCTATATAACAGGCTTCTTCAAGCTGGGCCAGATGAATGTAACAAAAATTTAACAATTAAATTAGCCTAATGGACAAAAAAACCTGTTGAATACCACTCAACAGGTTAGTTCGCACTATTTGTAATTTTTTATTCAACAGTGACACTTTTTGCCAAATTTCTAGGTTGGTCAACATTATATCCGCGTTCCAAACTCGCGTAATAAGCCAATAATTGTGCGGGAACTACACTCACAAGGGGCAATAACAATTCTGAAAGACTCGGAATTACTATATCATCCCCAGGTTTAGCTAAATTTTTGGAAACAATTATTGAAACTTGCGCACCACGCGATTTAACTTCTTGAATATTGCTTCTTGTATGACTGGCAGTCTTTTCTTGTGTCACAATTGCAATCACTGGCGTTTTATCTTCAATTAATGCAATTGTGCCATGTTTCAATTCACCAGAAGCAAAGCCTTCAGCTTGAATATACGAAATTTCTTTTAATTTCAAAGCTGCTTCTAAGGCAACAAAGTAATCAACCCCACGTCCGATATAAAAAGCATTTCGTGTGGTTTCCAAGTCTCGATGTGCGATGGCCTTAATGGTTTCCTTCTCGTCCACAATGGCTTGAATCGCATTCGCCGCTAAGCTCAATTCATGATTTAGTCTAAAATCTTGTGCTGTTGAAATCTTTAGAGCCACGCCTAATGCTTTAGCCACTACTGCTTCAACTGCAATTTGTGCCGTATAAGCTTTGGTTGAGGCCACTGCAATTTCAGGACCAGCATTTAATAACAACTGGTAGGTTGCTTCCCTGTACAATGTAGAATTTTCGACATTAGTAATTGTCAAACTCGGTGCATGCCACTCTTCATTAGCCCGGACCAATACCTGGCGACTATCTGCTGTTTCACCACTTTGGGTTAAGAAAATGAAAAATGGATGCTTTGACAGCATTGGGTCAGCATAGGCAAACTCAGATGCAAGAACAACTTCTGTTGGAATTTTGGTAAGCTTTTCAAATAAGCGTTGCCCGACTAACCCCGCGTGGTAGCTTGTTCCGGCTCCGACAATATAAAGTCGATCGGCCTTTTGCATTTCTGCTAATAAATTGGCTGGTAAAACAGGCATATCATCTGTATTAAAATAAGCATTTTGAATCCGATGTAAAACTGCCGGCTGCTCGTCGACCTCTTTGAGCATATAGTATGGATAAGTGCCTCGATCAGCCTCTTTGGGATCTAAATCAACGTGGAAAGATTTCCGTTGAATCGTGTCTCCATTTTGATTTGTAATCTCAACTTTTTTTGGTGTCACAACGACCATTTCACCATCATGTAACTCCAAAAAATCTTTTGTCACATTCAGCATCGCCAGAGCATCACTACAAACCACATTAAAATTCTTACCAACTCCGATCAAAAGTGGGCTTTTGTTCTTAGCTACATATAGTGTTTCTGGATCTTCGTAATCCATTAACAAGAATGCATAAGAAGATCCCTTTAACAAACTCAAAGTTTTTTTAAACGCTTCTTTGGTGGTGAGCCCATCCCGTACCACGAATCGATCTACTAATTGCACAACAACTTCTGTATCTGTTTGACTAACAAAGGTCACGTCATTTAAATACTCTGCTTTTAATTCTTCATAATTTTCAATAACTCCATTATGCACTAAATAAAAACGTTCATCTGTGGAAAATTGTGGGTGAGCATTTTCAATACTTGGAACACCATTTGTTGCCCATCTGGTATGCCCAATCCCGGTTGTCCCTTGAATTTCGGGAGTCAGTTTTTTCTTTAGATCTGCAATTTTTCCTCTGGCCTTAACTAAATGAGCCTGCTTCTGGGCATCATTCACATAAATTCCAGCCGAATCATAACCACGATATTCAAGCTTTTCTAAACCAGAAACCAGGATTTCCACTGAATCTTTTCTTCCTGTAACACCAACAATTCCGCACATAATCAACATCCTTTACAAATAAGTTATAATTGGTCTATATGGATATCCGCTATTGGTATATCCTCAATGGCTATAAGAATACCGCAGTTCGTGGGCAGTGTCAACACATATATTCAATTTGGTCTTATCCGTATATTAAATTGGCCTAATTCGTAAAAGTGACTAAAAAAACTGTTTGCATGATTAGGCAAACACTACCCTCTCAACACAAACAGTTACTTAGCTTTATTATTCAGTTACGCCGACCTCAGCACGTACAACATCGACAATCCGATCCACGTACGCTGAAACCTCTTCTTTTGTAGCTGCCTCTGCCATAACTCGCAACAAGTCCTCAGTTCCACTAGGACGAACTAAGACGCGACCTTCACCAGCCATTTCATCTTCAACAGTTTTGATAATTGCTAGAATTTTTTCGTTTTTTAATGCAGCTTTTTTATCTTGGACTCTTACATTAACCAACTTTTGTGGATAAGTTTTCACTTCGCCAGCTAACTCGGATAGTTTCTTACCTGTTTGTTTAACAATGTTCATAAGTTGTAAGGCAGTTAACATGCCATCACCAGTGGTATTAAAATCAAGAAATACAACGTGCCCTGATTGTTCACCACCAACGTTATACCCATTCTTTAGCATCTCTTCAACCACGTAACGGTCCCCAACTTGTGTTTGGACTGAGTGGAGATCATTTGCTTCAAGAGCCTTATACAAGCCCAGATTACTCATAACAGTCGTGACAACCGTGTCCTTCTTTAAACGTCCCCGTTTACTAAGATATTTTCCACAGATGTACATGATTTTATCGCCATCAACAATATTTCCCTTTTCATCGACTGCAATACAACGATCACCATCACCATCGAAGGCAACACCCATGTCAGCGCCTTTTTCTACAACAAATTTTTGTAAGCCCTCTGGATGCGTTGATCCCACATTGGCATTAATATTTAATCCATTTGGTGAAGTAGCCATTGTGTCAAATTCAGCACCCAAATCAGCAAAGATTTGAGAGACAAATCCACTGGTTGCCCCATTTGCAGAATCTACGCAGATGTGCAAGCCTTCTAAATCATCTGGAATTGTTTGTTCTAAAAATTGTGTATACTTGAGAGCTCCTTCTGGATAATCATTTTCCGTACCCAGTCCTTCAGCTGAAGGGCGTGGCAATTCATCAGTTTCTTTATCAATTAAAACCTCAATTTCGCCTTCTAATTCATCTGATAATTTGTAACCATCTGAACCAAAGAACTTAATCCCGTTATCCTGAACAGGGTTATGTGAGGCTGTAATCATAACGCCTGCATCGGCCTCTTGTTTACGAACTAAATAAGCAACTCCTGGTGTTGTGACAACTCCCATATCCAAAACTTCAATGCCCACGGAAAGCAACCCAGAAATTAAAGCTGTCTCTAATAATTGTCCTGAAATTCTCGTATCTCGAGAAACTAAAACTCTTGGTTGTGCGTTGGTATTTTCAGCATGTTCTGTTAAAACATAGCCACCAGTCCGGCCTAATTGAAAAGCCATTTCTGGGGTTAAGCTCTCGTTTGCGATTCCCCGCACACCATCTGTTCCAAAATATTTCAAAGCCATGATTTTTCCTCTTTCTATTCTTAAATTAATTTGAACTTGAAGAATCTGAAGCACTAGCGCTACTTGAAGTGCTTGCCGAACTGGATGAAGACGAAGAACTTGTCTTACTACTCCCGCTGGTCGACCCATTTCGTTTGTTATCTGCTGAGGTACTAGATGATTCCGCTGACGATTCGTCACTGCTATCTGATGAGCTTGCCGATTTTTGTACCGGTACAGTGACGCTGACCGCTTGGGGATCCAAAATAACATTCACTGTATTCCCATTATTATCTAACGCCTGAAGTAGAACCTGAGTAGTAATTTCTTTTTTTGTATTATTAGGTAAATTAATTTTTGCAATTACCTGTGTAATTCGATTAATTTCTGAAACAGATCCCGTTGCTGTGACCGTTTGTGATCGCAGAATTGCCGCTTTAGCTTCGTAGCCTTTGGCAATAACATCTTTATTGACTTCTGGTTGAATGGCAAAAGTTTTTGTTTTTCGATTAGCAATCGTCACATTGATAGACTGCGGATCAAAACTATAGGCCAGTTCTTTATTCAAACCCTCTTCTTTGATCTGCACTTTATGTTTGCCAACACCTAGTTTTCGCAATGACACATAAGCTTTAAAATTCTGTGTATTTGTCGTCGTGGTTACCAAAGCACTAGGCCCTGTAATCTTAACTTTAACCTTTGAAGGATAACCACTAACTAAATATTTAGAACTATTTACATCCAACTCGAGCGGTACCGTCAAAGTTTTTGTTTTGTTGGCCATTAGCGTCGCATCACTAGAGCTTCCATTTGAAGCCGTGTTGTTTAAACTTGTCTGATCCGACTTTACGTATGTAAAGAGGAGAACTGCTAGGACCAGGGCCAAGATCCGGTAAACCCATCGTTCTTTCCAAAAAGCTTTCATTTTTTAGGACCTCCTTTGAAGAATGTCACCAATCCTTCTACAAAGTCTTGAACAATGTTGCGACTTTCTGGCTCTTCATCACTGAGAAATTGATCTCTAAAGTAACGGAGATAATCTTCTTGCGTCATACTCCGTAGCAGTTCATTATCTTTTGTAATAGAAACCTCGCCAGTTTCTTCAGAAACGACAACCGTTACTGAATCTGTCACTTCACTAATACCAACTGCCGCTCGATGACGTGTCCCGAGTTCTTTTGGAATCATTGTGCTCTGTGAAAGTGGCAAATAAGCTGCCGCAACAGCTATTTTATTATCTTTAATAATAACTGCCCCATCATGCAATGGTGTGTTAGGAATGAAAATATTGATCAGAAGTTCTCCTGTGATATCAGCATCCAAAGCAATCCCTGTTTCAATATATTCTTCCAACCCGGTATCCATTTGGATCGTAATCAAAGCCCCGATTCGACGTTTAGACATGTATTGAATGGCCTTGTCCAAAGCAGCAATCATGCGTGCTTCGGCTTCGTTTTTAGTCTTATTTTTTACAAACATAGACCCTCGGCCGAGATGTTCCAAACCACGGCGGATTTCTGGTTGAAAAATCACAACCATTGCGATGACTCCCCAATTAATCACCTGGTCCATAATCCATGAAACTGTACTTAATCCTAGGAGAACGCTGACTACCTTAATTAAGATAATAACTACAATTCCTCGAAAGAGTTGAACAGCCTTTGTTCCTCTTACCAACATGATTAATTCATAGATCACAAACCACACCACAAGAATGTCGACTAGGTTCATAAAATTATGTAGGGTAATCAGTTGATTCCAAGCAAAATTCATTTGGTTTTCCTCCCAACCAGTACAAAAATAATTATAGCACAGACCATGTTTCTTGCGGCTTGAATTTAGGCCACAAGAATGGTTACCGGCCGAAGCATATAAAATTATTAGCGGGTTTGGCTAATAATTACCTTAGTGCGGAGAAGGACCATGTTTCTTGCGGTCTGAATTTAGGCCACAAGAATGGTTACCGGCCAAAGCATATTAGTTAGAGTTGATTTATGGAAAAAGTTTCCTATATTCTGCTACAATAAAATCAGCGAGGAAAACATGATGACAACAAAAACTAAATGGTTTATTCGAATTTGCTATGGCTTGGGTCTAATCTACATTGCTCTGTTTGTTCACCCACCCTACCATTTCTTACTTCTCAATACATTTTTAGCCTACATCCCAATCGAGATTGCGTTTCATATCCGTCCTAATTTTCCGAGAAACACAGGCTTATTTTGGCTGGGAATCTTACTCTGGTTGCTTTTTTATCCGAATGCTCCTTACCTATTGACTGATTTATTTCACTTAAGTTTGCTACATCCCTATGCGGATACTGGACTAATTCGATTATCAATTTCAATGTGGATTTATTATATTTACATGTTATTGGCAGTTATCCCCAGTGTCATACTTGGTATGTGGAGCATGATGCAAGTCACACGGTCAATCGTTAAACGCTACAGTATTCATAATCAGCTTGTTGAAATGGGAATTGTGCTATTTTTCACTGCTTTATCTTCAATTGGAATTTTCATCGGAAGATTTTTAAGACTCCATACAATATATCTTTTGATTAGTCCCGAATGGGTTTTAAAACCAATCTTTAATATGTGGTCCTGGCAAATGCTAGCATTCGTTTTCTTGATGACATTATTGCAAGGAACTATCTACGTTGTTTTACGTGTTATTCGCAATACAAACTAAACAAAAGGGTTGAAGTCATTACCGACTTCAACCCTTTTGTTTATGATACAGATCTTTTTGATTAGATAAAAATTGTTTTATAAATAAATGTCGCTAAAACACCAGCTAAAATAGGCGCTACAACCGGAACCCATGAATAACCCCAATGCGAACCACCCTTATTTTTCATTGGATATAAAGCATGTACAATTCGTGGCCCCAAATCACGAACTGGATTCAAGGCAGGCCCCGTGGCTCCACCCATCGAAATCACTAGGGTTGCCACTAAAAATCCGACTGAAAAGTTGGCTAACCCAATATTTTGTTTAAAAGCGATATCTTTTGTCATGGCGAGGGCACCAAAAACTAAAATGAAAGTTCCAACAAACTCATTCACAAAGCCGTCACGATAAGAACGGGCGGCATCAATTGTTGAAAACGTTCCAAGAATAGCAATAGGGTCTTCCGTTTGATTGTAATAAGGTTTGTAACACCAAACAACAACTAATTGGCCAAAGATGGCTCCCATAAGTTGAGCTATAAGATAAGGAATCACATTGCTCCATGGAAACATTCCGTTAATTGCTAGGCCTAAGGTAAAAGCCGGATTAATTTGATTTCCAGAAACATTTCCAAACATCATTGCAGGAATTAATACACCAGCCCCGTACCCTAGTCCAATTAAGATCCACCCACCTTTAGAACCCTTCGTTCCTTTAAGTTCAACGTTGGCGACGGATCCGTTACCCAAAATGACTAGAAATGCTGTCCCGATAAACTCGGCTACAGCACGAATTAATAAGCTATAATGCATTATGTTTCCCACTTTCTTTCCAAAGAATTATATTTTTTACACTGTTTACCACTATACGCTATTTCAAAAACTTATCAAAGGATAATTTTGGTTTGTATTTAATTCATAAATAATTTTATTCTTATTTGATCTAGCTCAAATGCGGCTTTTTGGTGCTTACTCCCTAAAATAATAGCTCCTACTCATCGCTTGGGATAGATCACAAAAAAAGCATTAGAAGTCGCTAACCTTCTAATGCTTTCTAAAATACGCTCAATCAATAAAACTTTTATTTTTCTCCAATAATTCTAACCTCGGTTTGTAAATGCACCCCAAACTTTTCAAAAACAATTCCTTGAACATGATGGATGACATCCAAATAGTCCGTTGCCGTCGCACCACCTACATTAATGATAAAGCCAGCATGCTTTTGTGAAACTTGTGCTCCGCCAATTTGAAATCCTTGTAACCCAGATTCGTGAATTAATTTGCCAGTAAAATATCCAGTTGGCCGTTTAAACACACTCCCACAAGAGGGATATTCTAAGGGCTGTTTTGAGGCCCGGAGGCGATTTAACTCATCCATCCGATTTCGAATTTGATCCGCATTTCCTGGAGCTAAATTAAAAGTTGCGGATAAAACAATATCTTCATAATCCTGAATACTGCTATGCCGGTATGCGAAATCTAGCTCATGATTTGTTAACGTTTTGATCTGCCCTTTACGAGTCAAAACCTGCGCTTCGCTAACCACTTCACTAATTTCGCCACCATAAGCTCCTGCATTCATAAATACTGCGCCACCAACGCTGCCAGGAATCCCGGCTGCAAACTCAATACCAGTTAAACCAGCTTGATATGCAGCTTCGGTTGTCGCAATCAACGCCGCTCCAGCCTGGGCCACGACTTGGCTCCCAGATACTTTAATTTCTTTCATCTGCGTTAGGATAATCGTTAGTCCGCGAATACCACCATCGCGCACAATCAAATTACTCGCATTTCCCACAATTGTTAAAGGCATCTGTTGCTGGTTTGCCCAGGTTAGTAATTCATTAACCTGTACCACAGTTTTCGGAAAAGCAAGATAATCGGCCGGACCTCCTGTTTTAGTATTTGTATACTTTGACAGCGGTTCATGGCTCATGATTTTGATTCCTGGAAATGTTTCATTTATCGTTTGCAAGATCTTACGGTTCCTTTCAGATTTATAATTAATTTCTAGTTTAACACTTCAAAGGCCTTAACGGCATCTCGACAAATTTTGTGACTTTCTATTGATGATTCTGCGGAAACTGGATTTGCTTGTTTTCCTTCGACTGCCGCCAAAAATTGGCGAGTCAAAGGATCAAATCCACGTGTCACCAATGTGGGTTGCCAATCTGGCGCCGTAATAATTTGTTTCCCAGCGGGCGTTTTTTTTATGAAAGTTTGACAATTTTCAACCGTTGCAATCCCGCCGGCCGTTTCAACAGTTATTTCTTCTTGATTGACCCCGCCGACTAAATTAATCTCCGCCGTTGCTGAAGAATGTTTCGTTTTTAAGGTTACGAGAGCCTGTTTTAAATTTTCACCTGTGGTAAACAATTGCGTTTGCTGAGATTGGATTGGCTCATCTAGTAAATAACGAACCGTATCAACCACATGGATAAGTAAGTCATAAATTGCAAATTTAGTCTCTTGAACAGCATCCTCTCGTAGTTTGATACCCCGAATAATTTGCTTATCTGGTAGGACCTTCAACTTTTGAGTTAAAGGAACAAATCGCCGATTAAAACCACACGTTAAAATCACCTGTTTTTGAGCCGCCAACCGATAAAGTTCTTCCACTTCTTCCAGGTTTTCGGAGACCGGTTTATCCACGTAAACATTAATATTATTTGCTAACAACTTCTTGATGATCTGGTAATGGGTTGCAGTTGGCGTATGGACGAACACTGCCAGTGGCTTCTCCGCGATCAACTCTTCAATATTTGATTCCCCATGAGTAACCCCATACTGGGCTTGCAATTTTCGCCGTTTTTCATCATTACGTGTACAAAAATGCCATTCATACTGATCCTGCAAGCTTGTCATGACTGGTAAATAAGCTTTTTGTGCAATGTTACCTAATCCCATAACGCCAATTTTTTTCATTTGTTTTGCCTTCTCATGATTTTGATTTTAAAACTCTCTACTATCTTTCTAACTTCCTTCAGATTATAATAGTACCAATCAGAAAGTTAGAAAGGATTTTTAAATTATGAATTTTGTGGCAATGGATTTTGAAACAGCATCCCCAAAACGTTACAGTGCATGTTCGCTTGCACTCACCATTGTGCGGGAGAATCAGATTGCTGATGAATTTTACTCTCTCATCAAGCCTGATACTGAATTTAGCTGGCGCAACGTGCAAATTCATGGTATTCATGAAGATGATGTTGCCGATGCACCAACATTTCCAGAGGTCTGGCAAGTTATCAATCCTCTTTTTCAATCTAATCAGCTTGTTGTCGCACACAATGCCCCATTTGATAATGGTGTTTTAAAGAGCTGCCTTGAGCATTATGACTTGCAACGGACCCACTATCTGACGCTTGATACCGTTCGGACAAGCCGTAAACTTTTCCCAGATTTTGAAAATCATAAGTTGGATACAGTCTGCCAGCATCTTGGTATTGAACTGGATCATCATCATAACGCTTTGGATGATAGCTTAGCATGTGCAAATATCCTGCTGTACGAAGCAAATAACTTTGGGACTGAACAATTAAAGCCCCTGATTCGAATGGCTAACTAAACGTTAATTTCATATCAATCGTTTCAAATGAGGCGCCGTTTTTATCACGGAAGCCTTTTTTGTTACGGTCAATTTCTTCAAATCCGAGTTTCTTATAAATATGTTCTGCACTCAGATTGCGCGCCTGGACCGTTAGTACCAACCCTGAAAGCCAACTAAATGATTCTCCCCACGTGAGGGTTTCTTCCATCAACGCGGTCCCTAATCCTTGTCCCCAAAGTTCAGATAACACAGCCACTCCTACTTCACCAAATTCGTTAGTTTCGCTTTTCATGACAGTCGCTAAACCAATTGCCTCATCTTGATACATGGCAAGTAAGATAAGATTTTCGCGGCTTTGTTGAATCAGTTCCAGTTGTTTTGCTTCAGTGTCTACCGTTAAATTGGCCAGATCATCTTCAACTGTAAAAGTTTCCGTTTCTTTATCTAGTTGTTTGAGTAACTTCAAGACCTGTAGGGAATCCTCAGCCCCAGCTTCCACGATCCTAACTTCATCACTCATTTTAAATCCTCTTTCAAATCATTTAAAAGAGTTGTGTATCGCTCCCCTTGAGCTTCAAAGTCTAATGTGCGCTGATTATCGCTTTCGTCATTTCGTTTAAGGGTAATTCTTAAATAATCTTCCGGTAAATAATCCTGAATAAACTGAGACCACTCAATTACCGAAACCCCATCACCATAAAAATATTCATCCCAACCGAGATCATCACCACCACCGTCCTCAAGACGATACACGTCCATATGGAAAAGTGGCATGCGCCCTTCCCGGTATTCATGAATAATGGTAAAAGTTGGGCTCTTTACGTAACGTTTGATTCCCAATCCTTTAGCTAATCCTTTGGTAAAAGTCGTTTTTCCAGCCCCAAGGTCGCCATCTAGTAAAATCACATCATTAGGCTTAAGACTGTCGGCGAGTCGTTCGCCAATTTTTTCGGTTTGCTCTGCTTGCTTTGTTTTTATTGTAAACATAATTTACCTCGTTTGTTGAGACTGATTCTCAGGCTTTTCGGACAAATCTACATGTTCTGGTAATTGCCAATCAATCGGTGTTTCACCTAACGCCTCTAAGGCTGCATTCGTCTTTGAAAACGGATGAGATCCAAAAAATCCGTGATAGGCAGAAAATGGGCTCGGATGCGCCGATTTAATGACAATATTTTTATCTGTATCAATCAATTCAATCTTAGCTTGAGCAGCTTTCCCCCAAAGTATGAATACCACTGGCGTTTCTCGTGCAGAAAGCTTTTCGATAGCTGCATCGGTTAGTTGTTCCCATCCTTTTCCCTTATGAGAAAATGCCTGTCCGTTGCGCACCGTCAAGACGGTATTAAGCATTAGAATTCCTTGTTTAGCCCACTTTTCTAGGTAACCATGAGAAACTGGTTTGATCCCTAAATCATCTTGTAGCTCTTTATAAATATTTTGCAAAGATGGTGGAATTTTGACACCAGGTAGGACAGAAAAACTTAACCCGTGCGCCTGATTCGGTTCATGATAGGGATCCTGTCCTAAAATAACCACTTTAACTTCACTAAACGGCGTCCACTCAAACGCTTCAAAGATATGAAACATGTCTGGATGAATTAATTGAGTTTTATATTCGGTTTTTAAAAAATCGTGTAAATCTTTGTAATAGGCCTTTTCAAATTCTGGTCCCAGAACTTCTTGCCAGTCATTATGAATAAACGTTTTCATTTTCGCACCTCTCCTCATATTCTAGCATAGCCTAAAATGTTTTAATAACATTAAATGTCGTTATCTTATGACTAAAAAAAACCGGAGGAACATGTTAAACTGAAGATATAAAAACCTGATAAGGACGTGGAAATATGATTTCAATAATTGCTTCTGATATGGATGGAACGTTACTCAATGAAAAAATGGAAGTTTCTGAAGGAAATGCCGCTGCCATTAAACAAGCCCAAAGTGAAGGTGTTCATTTTGTTATCGCAACAGGACGCCAGCTTTCAGAGGCCAAGCCCCTAATTGAAAAATTCGGAATTCAAGCACCAATGATTACATTGAATGGCGCTGCCGTTTACGATGTGGACGGAAAAGCTTTGGATATGGTGCCTCTCCATCGTGCTTCAGTTACCCAGATCATGCGCGAATTAAATTTAGCACACTTATACTATGAAATTGTCACAATCGACGGGGTCATTTCTAATAGCCGTGCCATGCATATTCAAAATTTGGCAGATCTACTTTCAAATCTTAATCCTGACACTCCATTTAAATTAGCCGTTTCTTTAGCCTCGGCACGAGTTGAACTAATGGATATCACATATGTCGATGATTACCAAGAATTGATTGATGACAAAAATGTCCGAATCTTAAAAATCATTGCCTTTTCAAATGATGGTCAAGACGAACTACAGCCCGTAGCTGATAAGATTAATCAAAAGGTTGATGTGGCCATTACATCATCTTCTCGCTCGAATATTGAAATTAATAACGTCCGTGCTCAAAAAGGTATCGCGTTGCAACATTATGCTGACGAATTAAACATTCCCATGTCACAAGTCATGGCAATCGGAGATAATTTAAACGATGCTTCCATGCTAAAAATTGCGGACACTAGTTACGCAATGGAAAATGCTCATACCGAAATTAAAAAAATTGCGAATCACTTAACCGTTTCGAATAACGAAGATGGGGTTGGAAAAGCCATCTTGGAACAACTCAAAACCAATCGTCAATAATGGTTTTGCTGCTATAGGAGTGAGTACTTATGCGCAAGCTTTATGTGAAACATCAAGATGCAAATAATAAAGGTGCCACGATCGTCCATGATGATTTCAACAATTCATGTTATCTGATGGTTGGTAAATGGGGAATCCGGCACGATGCCCTCTCTGTTTACAGTACAGACGGACAGCTATTGGCAGAAATCAAACAAACGTCAGTAGGAATTTTTCCTAAATTTGATATTTTTTTTAATGGTCAAAAAATCGGCTCAATTTCAAAGACCTTTGGCTTAATCCATGAATTTATGTATGTTAGTAAATTAAAATGGTTTATCACTGGAAACCTCCGAACCGGTTTGCATCACGTTTATAGTGGCCGTAAACCCATCATGAAGCTGGTATGCGGCACTACTTACAATGAGCTGACAATTACTACGGAGGCCACCGAGCCAGTTTGTATTTGCATAGCAGCAATTCTGGATCATTGGTCAAAGAAAAATAGCAAATCAAACATTAAGCGTGGATCTGCTGTTCCAGGATGGCAACTACCAAGTGGTGAGACTAGCTTTAACAATATCCAAAAACATAAAAAACACAAAAATAAATTAATCGAATAAATGGAGGAGTAAATTTGCAAATTCAAACCGCTCAAATAAAAGATGTCCCTCAAATCGTCACTTTAGTTAAGGTCATTTTAGAAGAAATGGAACTTCCTGCTCTCCATGAATTAAGTGATGAACAGCTGACTAAACTCTTTGAAAAAACATTTTCATCACCTGAATATCAAGGTGATCTGGCTAATTTGATTGTCGCTAAAGATCAAGATGAAGTGCTTGGTATGATGTTTGGCTATATAGGAAAAAACGAACAACAACTCTTTGACGTGTTTTCCCGCTACTACACCGAATTAGGAATTCCTGAAAAAACTGTTATCTTTTCAGATCGGGAAGCCGATGCGAATGAATGGTACCTTAACACGCTTTGTGTCGATGCTCATCATCGTGGTGAAGGCATTGGTACTCAGCTCTTAAATTACCTCCCAACAGTTGCTAAACAGGTTCACACCAATGAAGTCGGTTTACTAGTCGACTTTAAAAATCCTCAAGCCGAAAAATTATATCAGCGAATCGGCTTTAAAAAAGATCGTGTTCAAATCGTTGCTGGGCATAATTACAATCATCTTAAAATGACTGTCTAGCGTCGAAATAATTGAATAAGTAACCATCTTTAAAACTTGAAGTGGAAAATTTAATTTTGCTTCAAGTTTTTGTAGCGCTTAGGTTTAAATCTATGCTAAAATTAAATGATTTTTTAGATGGGAATTGGAATATGAAAAACACAAAATATATTAGCTGGCCGGTCCTCGGACTGATGGCCTTTGTTAATGTTATCGGCTTTGATGACATTATTTATAACTTTAAGAATCAAGGATTAGGTGTGATTACTACTTGGGTAATTCTATTCGCCTTATACGTTGTCCCCTATGGTTTAATGGTCGGTCAATTAGGATCCACTTTCAGTAAGTCTGGTGGTGGCCTAAGTTCCTGGGTTCGTGAAACCAGTGGCGACACACTTGGTTACTTTACAGCTTGGACATATTGGGCAGCTTCCATTCCGTATGTAGTGGACACCGCAAATTCCGTAGTTGTGGCCTTTGGCTGGTTAATCAATGGCAATAATTCAATGGAAGAACATATGTCAAATACCATGTTTGCCTTACTTACCTTTTTAGTATTTGTCATTTTTATTTTGATTCAGAATCGAATCAAAAATTCTTTGCAGCTCCTTAACGTCTTGGGTGGTGGTGCAATGTTTATTATGACCATCCTATTCGTTGTTTTAACGGTCGTTAATCTGACTAATGGACACGCAATCGCTTCAGCACCACTACACATATCCACCTTTACACCGAAAATTAACTTACACTTTTTCTCGACATTAGGTCTGTTAATTTATGCGACGAGTGGCTCCGAATTAGTCGCTCCGTATGTCACGCGGATGCGCAACGCCAAGCGTGACTTTCCAAAATCAATTATTATGTTGACAGTAATGGCCGGCTTTCTCACTATTTTTGGTTCGTTTTCATTAGGGGTTTTCTTTAATGATCATCATTTACCTGTCGATTTAAAAATGAATGGTAGTTATTACGCCTTTGATTATGTGGGCAACCACATTGGCTTAGGTCACTCGATGCTGTTCCTATTTTCAATTGCCCAGCTGTTATATATGTTTGCACTACTCGCATTGTTGCTAGATGCAATGACGCGAATGTTGATCTTAGACACTGGTAAACGATTCATGCCAAAACAGCTCTTAAAGCTCGATCATCATGGCCGTCCCATCAATGGCTATATTCTTACTTCAGCATTATCTGCTGGAATTCTTTTGATGGGTGTTTTTCTTCCCGACATGAATGAAATTTTTAACTGGTTACTTAATCTAAATGGGATTGTGTCTCCTTATGTTACTTGTTGGATATTTTTTGCCTTCATGCAAGTTCGAAAAAACTCCCAAAAATTCAAATCTGATTATGTCTTTATTAAAAATGATCGTGCTGCTTACCTTGTGGCTTTGTGGTGCTTCATTATTACATTTGTTGCGGCAACCTTCGGTATTTTACCCCAAGATGTCCCGCCAACCTCCTTTACGTATTGGCAAGAGTTGATTATGAACATTGCAACCCCAGGGCTTCTCTTAGCGTTGGGTTGGGTCATGCCCACAATTGCGCGTAGACAACGTAAAAAAGAACAATAACCTATACAAAAAAGCGAGGAAAACTACTGTATGAAAGTAGTTTTCCTCGCTTTTTGATTATCACAGCTTACCGATAACGCTTAACTGCTTTCGCAATTTCGCGTTCTTGGTCACGCTGTTTTAAAGTTTCACGTTTATCGTATTCATGCTTACCTTTTGCAACTCCAATCAGAACCTTAGCAAACCCATGTTTTAAATAAACTTTTAAGGGCACAATTGTAATTCCCTTATTTTGTGTTTGCTCAGCTAATTCCGCAATTTGTTTTTTATGCAACAACAATTTTCGGTTTCGCAATGGGTCATGATTAAACTGATTGCCTTCTGTATACTCACTAATGTGAATATTCATCAGGATGGCCTCACCATTACGGATTTGTACATAGCCATCTTTTAAGTTGATTCGACTGGCACGGACAGATTTAATTTCTGTGCCCGTCAGTACCATCCCAGCCTCAAAAGTTTCTGAAATTAAATAATCATGACGTGCTTTTTTATTTTGAGCTAAGGCTGGATCTCGTTGCTTTGTTTTTGCCTTTGCCATTTAAACCTCACTCCTACTTTTTCCGACCATACGGTTTTGAAGATGATGGCTTACCATGTGAGTTTGTTGCATGTGAGTTTTTAGCAGAATTATTTCGATAATTACTTGATGATTTTTTATTGAAATTCTTGTTGTGACTACCTTGTCGATTGCCACCTTTGTAATTGCCACTATTACGGAATTGACGTGGT
Organism: Pediococcus sp. M21F004; assembly: GCF_051122535.1. Lineage (NCBI taxonomy): Bacteria > Bacillati > Bacillota > Bacilli > Lactobacillales > Lactobacillaceae > Pediococcus > Pediococcus sp. M21F004. The sequence continues at coordinate 1,920,682 of NZ_CP177314.1, read as the reverse complement.
GGTAATTGAATTTCACTAGTCGGCGTCTTTTCTGGGTGTAAGAGATCAAAATCAACTTCTCTTTGATCCTTGTCCACTCGAATTAACTTAACTTCAATTTCTTGACCAATTTGGTATGTTCGGTGCGTATTCCGCCCAACCAAAGCCATTTGGTTTTCAACGTATTCATAATAGTCGTCTTTCATTTGACTGATATGAACAAGTCCTTCAACAGTATTATCTAATTCAACAAACAACCCGAACTTCATTACCGAGCTCACAACAGCCTTAAATTCTTCGCCAACGTGATCGCCCATAAATTCAGCTTTCTTCATCCCATCAACGTCACGTTCTGTATCAATACCTCGCCGTTCCAATTTAGAAGTATGAGCCGCAACTTCAGGAACCTTCTCAACAAATTGAGCTTGTGATTCTTCACTAAGGCCGTCCTCTTCGTAATGACGGATTAAACGATGCACAAACATATCTGGATAACGTCGAATTGGTGACGTGAAATGCGTATAGTATTCTGCAGCAAGGCCGAAATGTCCCAAAGAATCCTCAGAATATTTGGCCTGCTTCATACTACGAAGCATCATGATCGAAATCATGGGTTCTTCTTTACTTCCCGAAACCTGTTTCAAAACGCTTTGTAACATTTTGGGTTTGATATCCTTTGGACTACCCTTAACTGTATAACCAAAGTTTGTCAAAAATTCAAAGAATTTCAACATTCTGTCACTGTCAGGCGTTTCATGGACACGGTACAAGAATGGCACTTTGAGCTCTGAATAATGTTGAGCCACGGTTTCGTTAGCTGCCAACATAAACGATTCGATCATCCGTTCAGAAGTTCCCCGAACGCGAACTTTAATATCAATTGGATGACCAGTTTCATCTACAATAATTTCAGCTTCGTTATCATCAAATTCAATTGCTCCACGACGCTTCCGACGTTTCAGCAAGATTTTATGCAATTCGCCCATTGTTTCAAACATTGGCACTAAATCAGCATAGCGTTCCCGCGTTTTTTCGTCGTGAGCTTCAAGAATCTTATTAACATTTGAATAAGTCATTCGCGCATTAGATTTGATCACACTTGGATAAATCCGGTGATTGACTACTTTACCATTTTCGTCCATTTCCATTTCACAAGTCATGGTCAAACGCTCCACATCAGGATTCAAAGAACAAATTCCGTTAGAGAGCTTCCGCGGTAACATTGGCACCACACGGTCAGTCAAGTAAACACTGGTACTCCGCCGATAAGCTTCGTGGTCCAGAGGTGACCCCTCTTTAACATAATGACTCACATCAGCAATGTTGACGCTCAAATGATAATGTCCATTAGCCATTTTATAAACACCAACAGCATCATCAAAATCTTTAGACCCGTCCCCATCAATTGTCACAACTGTTTCATCAGTCAAGTCTTTACGACCGACTTTTTCTTCATCTGTCACGAATTCTGGGATCGCTTTGATTTCCTCTTTAACATCATCAGGAAATTCATATGGTAATTCGTGTTGATAAATAACCTGAAGAATATCAACCCCAGGGTCATCTTTAAATCCAATGGTCTCAACAGCGAGGCCTGCCATCAGTTTAGGATGTTTCAAATTAGGATACTGAGTCACTTCAGCAGTGATCACAGCCCCTTCTTGTGGCTTGATTCCTGAAGCTAAAACATCAAAATGATATGAAGCTAATTTTTTATCTTTTAATGCAATTTCACCGATAACGCCATTTTCAGGATCTGCACCTGAAGTTTGAAAAACCCCAACAGCCTGCGTAAAATGACGCTCCGTAATCTTAGTAACGACCCCTTCAGGCCCTTTATCATCGCCAGGTTTAGCCTGACGTGTGATCCGAACATCAACTTCATCCTGATTCAATGCAAAAGCTGTATGATCTTCACTAATATAAACATCTGGAATTTCCGGATCGATGGCTACGAAACCAAAGCCACGGTCGTTGGCATGGAACACACCGTGAACGATTTGTTGATCTGGTTGAATGGGCAAGGTGAATTTCCCCTGCTCTGTGATATGAACACGATTTGACCGTTCCATCACAGCAAGTTCTTTAACTAAAATATTAAAAACACTTGCTCCTTCAAGTTTTAATTGTTGAAAAATTTCTTCAGCTGTAAAATTTTCCTTAGGATGTTGACTTAATAAACTGCTGACAGCAGCTTGAATTTTATTTGTTTCCATTTTTTACCTCAAATTTTAAATTTGTTTTTTAACTTAATAAAAGCCTCCTGCAAAACACAGGAGGCTCAATCATTAGTGAGAAGAAACATAGACCATCGCAATTGCAACGGCAAAGAAAATAATTCCTAATCCTAATGTGACTTTTTGCATAAACGCTTCAAATCCACGCGGTTTTGAGTGGGCAAAAAGGTCATCTGCCCCACCTGAGAAAGACGACAACGCGTTATCTGTCTTTGCTGGCTGCATCATTACCGAAATGATAATCAAAACTGAAACAATTAATAGTATTGTCATTAATAAATTATACAAGTAGCGACCTCCTACCTAAGCTTGTAGTATATCCTCTATATTTTATCATAGTTTAGCTTTTTTTCCAGTGTTATGGATAACTTTTCCTATTGAACACGGAATTACTAAATAAAAATCCTGACCAAATTCTTTTTAATCAATTCGATTGGATAGGCAGTTTTCTTAATTGGCGCGCAATATTCCCCCGGTTTTGATGACTAGTTGTCACAATTAAGGTGTCTCCCGCTTGAAGTAGCGTATCTCCATGGGGAATGATTTCAAGTTCACCTCGACGAATGGCAATTAGTAAACTGTTCCCCGGCCACTTAAAATCACGCACTTGATGTCCCGCTAAATACGAACCAGCAAAAACCGGAAATTCTACCCGATCCAATTTACCACCCACACGTGGCATTTTAGGTTTCACAATTTTGTGAAGTAATGATTCATAAATTGGGGCACCACCTAGCAAATCAACTACCAAATAGGCGGTAATTGAAACAATTGCGAGTGGCATTAAATGATGCAGCGTCCCGACCATTTCGGTAATTAACAAGATGGCAGTAAACGGGGCTTTTCCAATTCCGGCAAAATAGCCCGCCATTGCAATAATAATAAAGTTAACCAAATATGCGGATGGCATCATTCCTAACTGAATCATGACTTTTCCATATATAGCACCAAGAATGGCACCTAACGACAAAATTGGCAAAAAAATGCCACCAGGAAGCCCAGATCCATAAGAAATCATGGAAAAAATAAATCTTAAAAGAAAGATCCCAATCAATATAATTAGGGCCGGAGAATGCGCAGCAATGGCTAAGATAATATTATTCCCACCACCTAATAAGTTAGGTACCAACATGCCAATCGGGATAATCAACACAAATGGCACAACCCCAAATAACCAGCTCGGTAATTTGGTCAAATAGGCATACCAATCACCCATTTTAAGTAAGACACGTTGATAAATGAACCCCATTAGCCCAAGGAAAATACCTAGCAGAATTAGATGCGGATACATTGTAAGCGGTAGTGTGCTTGCGTAAACAATATGTAAAACTGGTGTTAAGCCAAAAAAGATTGTAGAAACAAAGTTTGAAGCAATAGCACTAGCTAGCGCTGTCGTCCAAATCAGTGGTGAAAAATTATGATAAACCTCTTCAAGCACAAATAATGTACTAGCGATTGGTGCATTAAACGCGGCAGACAATCCAGCCGCTGCTCCACTTGCAATGAGTACCCGGCGTTTTAACTCTGTCTTGTGAGTTAGTTCGGCATACCCCTGTGCGATTGTAGCGCCTAACTGAATTGATGGCCCCTCGCGACCTAGAAACAGTCCTGAACCAATCGCCAGTATGCCACCCACAAATTTTCGCCATAAGACTGGCCACCAAGCATATTCTAAGTTGCCAGAGAGTTGCCCTTCTACTTGGGGGATACCAGATCCCTTTATTTCAGGATATTGGCGACCCATATAACCAACCACAACGGCAACCAGGAGCATAATAATCAGCCAAACTGGAATTAATTCCCAGTGCATTGAAAGTTGTTTATAAACGATCATCATCAGTTTCAGGCCATTCACAATCGCTAATCGAAAAATACTGACGATGAACCCGGCAATGGCACCCGTAATGCATCCTTGCAAAATATAAGTTAACCGAGTCCGATCAGGAACCCTTTGCTTTTTTGTTGGTTGTCCTTGCCACTGCATATTATTTCACTTCTTAATTTTATAATTTTTAAACGTCACTATTTAGTTTAGCACGAAAATACTTAAAATAAAAAAACCGGACAAATTAATTATCCGGTCCTTAACTCTTAAATTAGTGAATCTATTTCTTTCGATATGGTTGATGCTTAAACATTCGCGCTGCTTGAACGGCCTCTTGCCACCCGGAGTATAAGTTTTCGCGCTCTTCTCCATTCATATTTGGCAAAAAGCTCTGGCCAGATTGATAGATTGTTTTAATATCTTCTATATTTTTCCAAAAACCGACACCAAGGCCAGCCAAAAATGCTGCCCCAAGCGCTGTTGTTTCTAAATCAGCAGCTCGGTCAATTTCAATTCCAAGAATATCTGCCTGGAACTGCATCAAGTAATTGTTATGAGAGGCTCCTCCGTCCACTTTAAGCGTTGGAATCTCGATTCCTGCATCTTGCTTCATCGTATCCACAACATCCCGTGATTGATACGCTAACGATTGTAACGTTGCTTTGACAAAATCATTCTTTGTTGTTCCGCGGGTTATTCCGAAAATTGATCCGCGCGTAACTGAATCCCAGTAAGGTGCCCCCAAACCAGTAAACGCCGGTACCACATATATTTCATTATGATCCGTTGAATTAAAGGCATCTTCCTCAGATTCTGCGGAAGTTTTCAACAACTGCATGCCATCTCGTAACCACTGGATGGCTGAACCAGCAACAAAAATACTTCCTTCTAGCGCGTAATAGACTTGGCCATTAATCCCATAAGCAACGGTGGTCAATAAATTATGATCCGATAGTTGCGGCTCGGTCCCCGTATTCATCACGACAAAGGCTCCGGTTCCGTATGTATTCTTGATCATCCCTGGCTCAAATGCCATTTGCCCAAACAGTGCCGCTTGTTGATCCCCTGCCATCCCTGAAATGGGTACTTCACTACCGTAAAAATGATAATCCTTCGTATATCCATAAATTTCAGAATTTGACTTTGTTTCTGGTAACATGGCCTTGGGAATGTTGAGGAGTTTTAAAATATCTGTATCCCATTTGAGTTCGTGAATGTTAAATAACATCGTCCGACTTGCATTTGAATAGTCCGTCACATGCACATCCCCGCCGGTAAGCTTCCAAACTAACCAGGTATCAATCGTGCCAAACAGCAACTCACCGTTTTCTGCCCGCTTTTGGGCATTGGGAACTTGGTCCAGAATCCAACGAATTTTTGTTGCCGAGAAATAGGCATCCACAATCAAGCCAGTTTTTTGATGAATCTCTTTTTGATAGCCTGCCAAAATTAATTGATTCGCAATATCTGCTGTTTGGCGGGATTGCCAAACAATGGCATTATAAATTGGTAAGCCAGTTTTTTTATCCCAAATCACCGTCGTTTCCCGCTGGTTTGTAATACCAATTCCTTTAATTTGGGAGGGCCTTATTCGTGACTTAATTAAAGCGTCAGCAATCGTGGACAATACAGCGTCCCAAATTTCATTGGCGTCGTGTTCAACCCAGCCGGGATTAGGAAAAATTTGTGTGATCTCTCGTTGTGCATCAGCAACCTTTTGACCAGCATGATCAAAAATAATGGCCCTCGTGCTTGTTGTCCCTTCATCAATGGACAAAATATAACTTTCTGGCATTTTTATAACCTCATTTTATTTTTAAACAAGTTCTGTAACCAACTGGGCAGCAAGTTCAATCGCTTGCTCATGAGCACCCTCACCCCAATCCCGTTCTTGGTGTTGATTTAAATTAGCCAGTGAATCAGCTGTAAAAAATAACTGTCCAAATTGAACATTGCGAAATTGGGCACAAGCAGCTAAAGCAGCACATTCCATTTCAACAACTGTGCAGCCCTGTTGCTTACGCTTTCTTACTAAAGCGGCAGTCTCACGAAAAAAGCCATCCGTTGTCCAAGTTTCCACTTCTCGAAACTCAAGCTTATTTTTAGTTAAACCTTTTTCCATACTAGCAACTACTTCCGGATTCAAGGCAATAACATCAGATCTCAAAACATAATGGAAAGAAGTCCCTTCATCCCTTAGGGCAACCGTTGGAATTAAAAATCTGTCCTCAGCAATATCCGTCAATACGCCACAGCTCCCCACACTAATAACTTGCTTAACACCAAACCAAATTAAGAATTCCAGAAATTGTACCGCAGCTGGCGCACCCAACGGCGCTTGAGCCACCGTAATCCATTCATTCTGGTATCGACACTCGTAAACAGGGTAAGTTTTGGTAATTGTTTCAAACTTGCCAATCTGTTTGCCACCATTTTGTTCAACAAATTGTAAAATCTCTTCATCACGTAAAAATGGAAACACAGCTTTCTTGTGAAAAGAAAATGGACCATCATGACCCGGCATCAATACGGCTTGACGATGCGCATCAAAATCAAAAAGTGGCAAACTATTTAACATTCTGCATTCCTACTTCCTACTATCAATTACCATCATTTTACTCTTTTTGTAGCAAAAATTCAGTACAAAAAAGAGCCATCCGGAATAATCCAGATGGCTCTTAACGAACCCATTTGCAAACGTTAAATTACTTGTTTGTAATAGCGTCGCGTGCTTGTTCGCTCAAGTTATAGAAGGCTTTAATACCTTTGTAATCGCCAACTTCACCTAATTGATCTTCGATACGCATCAATTGGTTGTACTTAGCAATACGTTCTGTACGGCTCATTGAACCAGTCTTAATTTGACCAGCATTCAAAGCAACAACTAAGTCAGCAATTGTTGTATCTTCTGTTTCACCAGAACGATGAGAAACGATTGCTGTATAGCCAGCTTCCTTAGCCATTTCGATAGCATTAACAGTTTCTGTTAATGTACCAATTTGGTTCAACTTGATCAAGATAGCATTACCAACGCCCATCTTGATACCTTTAGCAAGGTAGTCTGTGTTTGTAACGAACAAGTCATCACCAACGATTTGAACTTTCTTGCCAAGTTTGTCAGTAGCCATCTTCCAGTCTTCCCATTCGTTTTCATCCAAAGGATCTTCGATAGAAACAACTGGGTACTTGTCAACAATACCATCAAGTAAGTCAACAAATTCAGAAGCGGTATATGACTTGCCGTCACCCTTTAAGTCGTACTTCTTTGTTTCTGAGTTATAGAATTCAGAAGCAGCACAGTCAAAGGCAATTGCAATGTCTTTACCAGGTTTGTAGCCAGCACGTGTGATAGCTTCAACAAGGATTTCAAATGGTTCCTCATTGTTCTTCAAATCAGGTGCAAATCCACCTTCATCACCAACAGCTGTTGAGTAACCTTTTTCGTTCAAAAGATTCTTTAAGTTGTGGAATGTTTCTGATGACCAACGAATTGCTTCTGTAATTGTTGGAGCACCAACAGGCATGATCATGAATTCTTGGAAGTCAACATCATTATTAGCATGTTTCCCACCATTGATAACGTTCAACATTGGTGTTGGCAATGTATGAGCGTTGAATCCGCCTAAGTAGTTGTACAAAGGAATTTGGAGCTCATCAGCAGCAGCACGAGCAGCAGCCAAAGATACACCAAGGATTGCGTTTGCGCCCAACTTAGCTTTGTTAGGAGTACCATCAAGTTCGATCATAGCTTTATCAATTGCTAATTGGTCAGTTACTTCATAACCAACAATTTTCTTAGCAATTAACTTGTTAACATTTTCAACAGCCTTTGTAACACCTTGGCCCATGAATTTGCTCTTGTCGCCATCACGAAGTTCAACAGCTTCATGTTCACCAGTTGAAGCACCAGAAGGAACGATTCCACGGCCGAAACCGCCATCTTCTGTATATAATTCAACTTCAACAGTTGGGTTACCACGTGAATCTAAAACCTGACGTGCATAAATATCAGTAATAAGTGACATATTGTAATTTCTCCTCACTAAATTTAGTAAATTCTGTTACAAATCAATTGTATTACAAATCGACTTGAAAATTAAGCATTAAAGTTAACTAATTCCAAGAATGATTCAGGAACCATACTTGCACCACCGACTAAACCGCCATCGATGTCTTCTTTGCCCATTAATTCTTTAACGTTAGCAGGTTTAACACTACCACCGTATTGAATACGAACTTTAGAAGCAGTTGTTTGGTCGTATAACTTAGCAACAGTTTCACGAAGGACGTGAACAACTTCTTGTGCTTGATCACTTGAAGCTGTCTTACCAGTACCAATTGCCCAGATTGGTTCGTATGCAATCACAAGTGAAGCCACTTGATCTGCAGATAAACCTTTAAGTGCATTAGTAATTTGGCCTGAAACCCACTCATTTGTTTGACCAGCTTCACGTTGATCTAAAGTTTCACCACAGCAAATGATTGGTAACATATTGTTAGCAAAAACTGCTTTAGCTTTTTTGTTAATATCTTCATCAGTTTCGCCGAAATATTGACGACGTTCTGAATGACCAATAATAACATAGTCAACACCCATTTCAGAAAGGACTTTAGGTGAAGTTTCACCAGTAAAAGCACCTTCATCTTCAAAGTAACAATTTTCAGCAGCTACTTTAAGGTTTGTGCCTTTAGCAGCATCTAACAAAGCTTGTAAATCAACGGCAGGAGCACCGATAACAGATTCAACTTTGTCAGTTGCAGGAAGTTGATCCTTGACAGCATTAACAAATTCAGTTGTTTCTTTAGGGTTCTTGTTCATTTTCCAATTTCCAGCAATAATTGGTGTACGCAAAATAATACTTCCTTTCATCTATAACAAATTATATTTTAAACAGCAGAAAAGAATTGAATTTCAATTCAATCCTGTTATAAAACTTATTTGTTTGAAATTGCAGCAATTCCTGGTAATTCCTTGCCTTCGAGGTACTCAAGTGAAGCACCACCACCAGTAGAAATATGTGTTAACTTATCGCCAACACCAAGTTGTTTAACAGCAGCAGTTGAATCACCACCACCAACAATTGTTGTAGCATCTGTTAATGTACCCAAGAACTTACCAACTTCAAGAGTTCCTTCAGCATAGTTGCTCATTTCGAATACACCCATTGGTCCATTCCAAACAACCGTCTTAGCATCTTTAAGAACATCTTTGAATTCTTTGATTGACTTAGGTCCGATATCAAGTGCCATATAGCCATCAGGAATATCTCCTTCAACCACCTTATGAGGTACATCATTATCGAATTTTTCAGCAACAACACTGTCTGAAGGAAGCACAATCTTGTCTCCAGCCTTATCTAAGATTTCTTTAGCTAAAGCAACCTTGTCTTTTTCAACAAGTGAAGTACCAATCTTCATGCCTTTAGCAGCATAGAATGTATATGTCATACCACCACCGATAATAACTTTGTCAGCTTTATCGAGCAAATGATCAATGACACCAATCTTGTCAGAAACCTTAGCACCACCCAAGATAGCAACGAATGGATGCTTTGGATTATCAACAGCATTTCCAAGGAATTTGATTTCCTTTTCCATTAAGAATCCAGCAGCAACTGGTTTGTTAGCTGCTTTCATAGCTGTAGCAACTCCAACGTTAGAAGCGTGTGAACGATGTGCTGTACCAAAAGCATCGTTTACAAACTCGTCGCCAAGTGAAGCCCAGTATTGACCAAGTTCTTGGTCGTTACCGCTTTCCTTCTTGCCATCAAGATCTTCAAAACGAGTGTTTTCGAATAAGAGAACATCGCCATCTTTCATGTCAGCAATTGCATCTTCTAATTGTTTGCCACGTGTTGCAGGTACAAATGTGACAGGTTTGCCTAATAAATCTGACAAACGTTGAGCAACTGGACGCATTGTTAATGCTTTCTTGTCGTCTTCAGTCTTAATACGGCCAAGATGTGAGAACAAGATTGCTTTACCATCATGTTCGATGATGTATTTGATAGTTGGTAATGCAGCAACGATACGGTTATCATCACCGATTACACCATTTTTTACGGGAACATTAAAGTCCACACGCATTAAAACTTTTTTGTCTTTAACATCTAAATCAGAAACTGTTAATTTAGCCAAAGTTATTCCTCCTAATTTAAGAAATTAATGTATTATCAATAAAAAAAGACGGAGGAAGTTTGCCTCCCTCCGCCTTAAACCGTTAGACGGTTTTGAAACCTGCAAACTTAAAAGATTAAATTAATTTAATCCTAGAGAGTAGCAAACTTCAATAAAGTACGTACCATTTGGCAAGTGAAGCCGTATTCGTTGTCGTACCAAGCAACAGTTTTAACTAATTGATTGTCTCCAGCGCTTGTAACTTCAGTTTGTGTTGGGTCAAAGATTGAACCGTATGTTGTGCCGATAACGTCACTAGATACGATTTCGTCTTCGTTGTAACCAAATGATTCGTTGTTTTCTGTATGTTTCTTGATTGCAGCATTAACTTCGTCAGCTGTAACGTTCTTGCCTAAGATTGCAACTAATTCAGTTAATGAACCATCAACAACACCAACACGTTGTGCATGTCCTTGTAATTTACCAACTAATTCTGGGATTACAAGACCAATAGCTTTAGCAGCACCAGTTGAATGAGGAATAGTGTTAACACCAGCAGCACGAGCTGCACGTAAGTTACCACCACGAACTGGTCCATCAAGTAACATTTGTGTACTTGTGTAAGCATGGATTGTTGTCATTGTACCTACTTTGATACCAAATTCTTGGTTCAAGAAGTAAGCCATAGGTGCTAAACAGTTTGTTGTACATGAGCCAGCAGAAACAATCTTGTCATCTGCAGTTAAAACGTCATCATTAACGTTGTAAACAACAGTCTTAAGATCATTACCAGCAGGAGCAGAAATCAGAACACGTTTTGCGCCGGCATCCAAATGAGCTTGTGCCTTTGCTTTTGATGTATAGAAACCTGTACATTCAAGAACAAAGTCAACGCCATCAGCTTTAACCCATGGAATATCCTGTGCTTTAGGTTCTGCGTAAACACGGTATTTCTTGCCATCAACAATGATGGAGTCATCTGTCGCGCTAACCTCACCAGGGAAAGTGCCATGTGTTGAGTCATACTTCAATAAATGTGCCAACATTGCTGGACTTGTCAAATCATTGATAGCCACAACTTCAATATCATTTGACTTTGCGCCTAATTCATAGATGCGACGGAAAGCTAAACGACCGATACGTCCAAAACCATTAATACCAATCTTTACAGTCATACTAAGATTTCCTCCTTTAGGAATCAAAAAAAATAATTTTTATTTTAAAAAGTGATGTTTAAAAACATTACTTTTTTAAAATCAAGTTTGCGGCACCTTCATCAGTAACCAAATACGTCTGGTGAGGTGCTAATTTCATGTAAGAACGGATTGCCTGAGCTTTTGTATGCCCACCTGCAACCGCCAAAACATGATCGATTGAATTGATACGTTCGAACTGTAAACCAATTCGAGGCACCCGATAAACGATCTCGCCCTGCTGATTATAAAAACAACCAAAAGCTTCTCCAACTGCTTCCTTTTTTTGTAAAAGATGCAAAATCTTCGGATCAACTTCTCGGCGTTCAGCCATTTCATCGGCGCGACCGATTCCGTGAATCACAACATTACTTTGCTCAATTAGTTGTAAGACCAATTGAACACTCGGTTCTTCCAGTAATGGCTGGTAACTCTTTTCACTCAATTTTTCTGGGACATACATTGATTGGCTTTCACCATGTGTACGTTCCGCCATGATTGAACAAACTGTGTTTGCTTGCATAGCAATTGATTGACCCATACCACCACGACCAGGAACGAAGGTAAGTTGTCGTTTAGTGGATAATTCTGGAGAAAATTCTTTAGCAACTTGTGCCATTGTATTTCCGCCCATCACCACTATTACATTATTACCCTCTGGTAACATTTTTGCAAGTGTATCGTTAAGAATTGTTCCCATTCCATCAAGAACGCGATCTTGATGATCACTATCTCCAGAAATAATAAAACAACGATCAATATTAAGAATCTGTGCTAGTTCCCGTTCCGATTGTTGTAAACCTAACATGCCATCGACCATATTACTTAAACCGTTTAAAGCAGAACGGCCTTCCTTAGTCAATGTCATCCCTGCTGGGGAAGCTTGAATCATCCCCAACTGCCTCAACATATCAGTATGTGTTCGTAAGACTCGTTCACTCATATTAAGATGAATGGCCAATCCACGACGACCAATTGGAGCCATCAGGGCAATTGATCGTAAGACTGAGAAACGTTTTAAAAAAACGTCTATCATGTCTGGTGCGATTGCTTCTAGCCATTTTAGCTCATTTTGCATGATCTCTCTGCTCCCAATTGGGACGTAAGTCGTCCATATGTGTCATTGAACGACCCGACAAATTCAAAATAATTGGCATACACCTAATCAAGTTATTTTTCGGTTGTATACCACTCACTTACATATTGAATTATATCAGGAGCCGCTCTTCATTGCAACTCAAACCCCTATGCAATCTTAAACGTTTTCTTAACCAACCCTCTAATCTGCTTCATACCGCTTTCGTGCCGATGATGACGGAATATTCAAACTTTCTCGATATTTTGCAACTGTCCGTCTAGAAACCTCAATCTTACGTTCTGCCAATTGTTTAACAATTTTTGCATCAGATAATGGTTTACGCTTATCCTCTTCATGAATAAACTTCTGCAATAACTGCTTCACTGTATCAACCGATAAGCCTTCTGGTGATGCATCTGTCTTAGCCACAGCGCTACTAAAAAATGATTTAAGTTCAAAAGTACCAAAGCGCGTTTGTAAATACTTGCCATTGACTGCCCGACTAATTGTGGATTCATGTAAACCCAATTTCAAGGCCACATCTTGTAACAGCAGCGGCCTCAATTCTTTGGTCTTTTCAAGGAAGAAAGCCTGTTGATGTTCAACTAAAACTCTTCCAACCCGTAAAATTGTGTTTTCTCTTTGTTGTAAGCTTCGAGAAATCCAATCGTACTCTTTCTTTTTCCCTTTGACATAGTCCGTTACTTCACTATCTTTTCGTTGTAACATCTTTTGAAAATAACGTTGTTGGAAATGCACGGCAGGTTTAGCCGATCGCGACATTCGAATACTAAGTTCTCCCTCCTCATTTTCCACAATCAAATCTGGAAAAATATATTGAGGACCCTCGTCATTAAAACGAGCGCCTGGCTTCGGGGTTAAGGTCCGGATATAATCAAAAATTTCTTGAATCTCTGCCAAAGTCATTTCTTGCTGCTTAGCAATTAAGGCCCATTTTTTATTTGCTAACTCCTCAAAATTTTCCTTTAAAAGCGTGATCGCATTTTTTGGTGCCCAATCATCGCTCTCAGCCTGAAGTAAAAGACTCTCTTGCAAATTTCTCGCCCCAACGCCCGGCGGATCCAGTTGCTGAATTAACGTTACAGCATCCACCATATCAACCTTGTTACTCCCGGTTTTTTCCATCGCGTCTTCAAGTGAAATGTCCAAGTAGCCATCTTGATCAATATACTCAAGTAAAAATAAAACTAAATTCCGTAAGGGAGTATCTCGCAGTGTGAGATGAATCTGATCAAGTAAATATTCAAACAAGGATTGATGACTGTCATTTGGAATTTGATTCATATAATTTTCATCAACTGATTGTGAAGATGATCTGGACTGCGAACTAATTGGTAGATCTTCTCGACTAGTTGACACATTAATTAATGGATTTTCCAACGCCTTTTGGTTCAAAAAATTTTGTAATTCTTCAACATTATATTGTAGAACTTGAATCGATTGCTGCAACGTCTGGGTCATTGCTAACCGTTGAGCTTGTTTTTGATGTTGATGTAGGCCCTGTTGAATAGCCAAGTAGATCACCTCTTTTTAAATAGCTTGTTTTTTTAAAGTGAATACAGTAAAATTAAAAGGTAGTTTGCGCCGTTAGTGTAGTGGATCGCACGTGAGATTCCGGTTCTTGAGACGCGGGTTCGACTCCCGCATGGCGCATTTTTTTGTACCCAAAATTATTTTAGCCTTTTCAAAAATGTTGTTTCGTCACTGTTGAAAGGGTGTTCATAGTCTTCTAATTATTAAACACTAGTTATTAGATGTCAAACAAAATCATTTAAAAACAATAGTTGCCCACATTTTACAAAATAAAGATAAACCTTATTTAGAGCTGATTATCTTCAGCTCTTTTTTAGAACAAATCACTACCTTTACCATCCACCACACAAAAGTGAAAAAGATTAGAAACATGTTCTCAGGCCTTGTATCATGCCACTGTGATGCTTGATGGAAGCTAGTATTAAGGGGATTAATCAAAAAAAGATTCAAAGCGAGTAAAATTGTTTGACCTTTTTTGACCTTGGCGTTAAGCTATTACTATATTAGTGATGAACTAATAAAATAAAAAATTAAATTTAAAGGGAGGCTACTAAGTTATGAACTTAGTTCCAACAGTTATTGAACAATCATCACGTGGCGAACGTGCTTATGATATCTATTCCCGTTTGTTGAAGGATCGAATCATTATGCTTTCCGGTGCTATCGATGATGACGTTGCTAACTCAATTATTGCCCAGCTTTTGTTTCTTGATGCCCAAGACTCTGAGAAAGATATTTACCTATATATCAACTCTCCCGGTGGTGTTGTAACTGCCGGCCTTGCAATTTACGATACAATGAACTTCATCAAATCTGATGTTCAAACAATCGTAATGGGGATGGCTGCATCTATGGCTAGTGTATTGGCATCGTCTGGTACAAAGGGCAAGCGTTTTGCTTTACCTCATTCAGAAGTGTTGATTCATCAGCCATCTGGTGGTGCTCAAGGACAACAAACTGAAATTGAAATTGTCGCAGAAGAAATTCTAAAGACACGTAAACAATTGAACCAAATCTTGGCTGACAATTCTGGTCAACCATTGAAAGTTATTAATCGTGATACCGAGCGTGATCATTACTTTACAGCTCAAGAAGCTGTTGATTACGGCTTGATTGACGGAATTATGGCCAATAACGAAGATTTAAAGAAGTAACATTTCAGATATTCAAAAAAAGACACTGAGTTTTTATAACTCGGTGTCTTTTTTTGTTTACAGACTCTACGCACGTAATTTATCTGCATATTCATTTAATTTTCGTAGTCGATGGTTAATCCCCGATTTTGAAATTGCACCACTTGGAATCAACTCGCCCAATTCCTTTAAACTGACTTCTTGATTATCCAATCTAACTCGCGCAACCTCTTGAAGTTTTGGTGGTAATTTATTAATTCCTACCATTTCATCAATATATTTAATGTTATTGATTTGTTTACTCGAAGCGTTAGCAACTTTCGTCAAATTAGCATTTTCGCAATTTACAAGCCGATTAACAGAATTGCGCATATCACGAAGAATCCGAACGTCCTCAAATTTCAGCATCGAATTGGTTGCTCCAATTAAAGATAGGAAGTCCGCAATTCGTTCCGCTTCCTTCAAATAGACAATATATCCGCTACGTCGCTCAGTCGAACGCGCATTTAAATGATATCGATTCATCCATTCAGTCAACATTGCGTTGTGTGTTTCATATAAAGAATAAATTTCCAAGTGATATCGACTTGTTTCAGGATTATTAACTGATCCTCCAGCCAAAAATGCACCTCTTAAATAAGAACGGATTTCACCCTCAGTTGTCAGTAAATCATCAGGCACTTTCTCATTAATCTGAAAACCATTCGTTAAAATAGATAAATCTTCCAGAATAGCTTGGGCATTTGTCATCAAACGGACAATATAAAGATTATTTTTCTTGAGCTTCATTTTGCGACGAACAATTAATTCCCCTTCAACAGAGTAAAAATCCTTTAATAGTGTGTAAATTCGTCGCGCAATTGCGGGATTTTCGGTTTGCACACTTAACACTAACTGATGATGAACCAAATTAATTGAACCATTCATGCGAATAAGAGCCATCAATTCAGCTTTTGCATTTTCAGGATGGACTTCAATCCCAGTTAGCTCTTTTTTTACTTCACTTGCATACGACACGAAAATCCCTTCCTTCTAAATTATAATTTTTCTTGCTAACAATTCTTCAAAACACACTGTTTAGTCACAGGCTTTAGGATTTCCTGCCATATTAAACAATTCTTCGGCCACCCGATCACCATCATGAAAAGCTCCGTGGTCGCGCAAACTAAGAAAGTTATTGGAAACCACCCGACAGTTTTGAGCTCTTAAGCCTTTAAAATCGGATCCAACTTGAGTAGAATACTCGTCGTAACGATCATAATCCATGTAGTCATCAGGTACCTTAGCTGTATTTACGAGCACAGTATCGACGAAATTTTGTCCCAAGTGCTCATTCAACACCCGAACATGATCGGAGTCCGTGAAGTTATCCGTTTCGCCTTTTTGAGTCATAATGTTACAAATGTACACAACCTCTGCTGTGGTTTTTAAAACCGCATCCCCAATGTTTGAAATCATCAGATTAGGGAGAATGCTCGTGAATAAGCTTCCGGGTCCAAGCACGATTTCATCCGCATCTAAAATAGCGTCAATGGCCTCTTGAACAGCATGTGGCTTTTCATTCGCCTTCCAAGAGGTTGGCTCTACCCAAATTCGTTTAATTGTTTTATGGGCGGCAGTAATTTCAGACTCTCCTGCCAATTGACTGCCATCACTAAATTCGGCATGAAGCACAAGCGGTTCATCTGAGGCTGGGTAAATATGACCATCAACCTTCATCATTTCGGAAAGTTCCTGGACCGCAGTAAAAATTCCCGATTTCATTTCCGATAAAGCCGCAATAATTAGGTTCCCAATTGCATGTCCAGATAAGAAACTATCATTACTTTTAAATCGATATTGAAAAATATCGAGTTCTAGTTTTGGCAAATCAGAAAGCGCCACAATCACATTACGAATGTCGCCAGGGGGCACAACGTTGACGTAGTTTCGAATGACGCCTGAGGACCCCCCATCATCAGCGACTGTAACAATGGCTGTGATGTCTGCATTTTGTTTTTTTAAGCTTTTTAAGATGACCGGTAAACCAGTCCCACCACCAATCACCACAAATTTAGGGCGATTTTTTGCCGCATGTTTCTTTGTCATGATCGATTCACAGTTTCCTTTCGCTTGTTCATATCACGATGTTGAATATGAACAGTATAGTCGGACTCCAAATCTTCAGCAACACGCTTTGCAATCGCCACAGACCGGTGTTGACCGCCTGTACAGCCAATTGCAATTGTGACTGTCGACTTGCCTTCTTTTTGATAACCAGGCATTACATATTTTAATAATGAAATAAAATGATTATAGAATTTTTCAGTAACAGGTTGTTCCATCACATACTTGTACACAGCATCGTCTAAGCCAGACTTACTCTTTAGCTCTGGCACATAATAAGGGTTAGGTAAGAATCGAACGTCCATCACGATATCTGCATCAATTGGGAGCCCATATTTAAAACCAAAAGAAACCACTTCGATATGGAATTTCCCTGTTGCACCTTCTGTACCAAAATTCTCAAAAATCTGTTCTCGTAATTCACGCGGTGTCATTGAAGTGGTGTCAATCACATATTGCGCATTTGAACGGATTGGGGCCAAAAGTTCTCGTTCCTTACGCACACCATCAATCACACGGCCATCCATTGCTAGCGGATGCGAACGACGTGTTTCTTTATAGCGAGAAATTAATTCCTTATCGGATGTGTCTAGAAAAAGAATTTGAGAATCAATTGTAGCTGGCTCTGAATCCTCATCCGTAAGCATGTGTAAAATTTGGTCATAAAAAGCACGTGACCTTAAATCCACAACCAAGGCAACCTTGTTAATCTTCCCAGACTCTTTAACCAATTCCCAAAACTTAGGTAAGAGTGCGGGTGGCATGTTATCCACACAGAAAAAGCCAAGGTCTTCAAAGCTTTGCATGGCAACTGTTTTCCCAGCTCCACTCATTCCGGTTACAATGACTAATTGCATTTTTTCATCTGTCATTTAAATATCCCCCGTTCATGATAGCTCATTATAACACACCGGGTGTTTCATTTTAAGCTTCGCGCCAAATTTAAAGCTGTCTTAAGTTATGACAGGTAATTAAATTTACGCCTTGCTCTATGAAAAAATCCTCCATGCCATTTAAATTACAAAAAAATCGAAACACCTTCTTTAATAGTCGAGGTGATTTCGATTTTTTTATTAGGCTTTTGCGTCAGTCAAAGAAACTTCTGTAGTCCGTTTCTTATCACGTTTTAAAATCGGCTTTAAATACTGCCCAGTATAACTTTCCTTTACTTCAGCAACTTGTTCAGGTGTACCTGTTGCGACAATTGAACCACCGCCGGCCCCGCCTTCTGGTCCAAGGTCAATTAAATAGTCAGCCGTTTTAATGACATCCAGATTATGTTCGATAACCAAAACGGTATTGCCTTTATCTACTAATCGCTGCAAAACTTCCAATAAACGTTTGATATCGTCAGTATGCAAACCAGTAGTTGGTTCGTCCAAAATGTAGAAACTCTTCCCTGCAGATTGTTTATGCAGTTCAGAAGCAAGCTTCATCCGTTGCGCTTCCCCACCAGATAATGTCGTTGCAGACTGACCCATTTGGACATAACCAAGGCCGACATCCACAATGGTTTGCAGTTTACGCCGAATTTTAGGAATTGGTTCGAAGAAGTTCAAAGCTTCTTCAACGGTCATTTCTAAAACATCCGCAATGCTCTTTCCTTTGTATTTCACTTCAAGGGTTTCTGAATTATACCGCTTTCCCTTGCAAACCTCACAAGGAACATAAACATCTGGTAAAAAGTTCATTTCAATTTTAAGAATTCCATCGCCTTTACATGCTTCACAGCGGCCACCTTTGATATTGAAACTAAAACGACCTTTTTGATACCCACGTAATTTGGCTTCATTGGTTTGCGCAAATAACCCACGAATATCATCAAAGACACTTGTATACGTTGCCGGATTACTTCTTGGAGTCCGCCCAATTGGGCTTTGGTCAATGTTAATAATTTTTTCAATGTTTTTTACACCAGAAATTGATCGATACTTGCCTGGCTTTTCAGAATTACGATTTAATTTTTGTGCTAAAGCGCGTTTTAAAACCATATTAACAAGTGTCGACTTTCCCGATCCGGAAACACCGGTTACAGCTACAAATTTGCCAAGGGGAAAATCCACATTAATATTCTTTAAATTGTTTTCAGACGCACCTTTAATTGTAATCTTCTTACCATTACCTTTACGCCTTTTTAAAGGAACTGGCACAAATTTTTTACCAGCTAAGTATTGGCCAGTTAGCGAAGCCGGGTTCTTTTCAACTTCTTCAGGTGTTCCAGCAGCCATAATTTTGCCACCATTATCACCAGCACCGGGACCAACATCAATTAAGTAATCCGCCGCTCGCATGGTATCTTCATCATGTTCGACAATAATTAATGTGTTCCCAAGATCACGCATCTTCTTTAATGATCCAATTAACCGGTCGTTATCTCGTTGATGTAGTCCAATTGAAGGCTCATCCAAAATATACAAAACACCAGATAAATTAGATCCGATTTGAGTAGCCAATCGAATTCGTTGAGCTTCTCCACCCGATAAAGTCCGGGACGCGCGACTTAAAGTTAAGTATTCTAAACCAACATTTTTAAGAAAAGTTAGCCGATCACGAATTTCTTTTAAAATTGGTTTGGCAATGGCACTTTCTTGTTCAGATAAAACGACATGATTAAAAAAGTCCATCGCATCATTAATTGGCAAACTGGAAACTTCACCAATATGCTGATCCATAACTTTAACACTTCGCGCTTTGCGGTTTAAACGATAACCGTGACACGTTTGACAGGTCAATTCACGCATGTAACCACGCATTACGTCACGTGTGAAATCACTGTTAGTCTCTCGATAACGACGATCCACGTTTTCAATCACGCCCTCAAACTCGGCATCAACATCGCGAACACCACCAAAATCATTTTCATAATGAAAATGAAATGTTTTACCTTTTGATCCATAAAGGACAAAATCTTTATCCGCTTTGCTAAGTTTTTCGAACGGCGTATCCATATCAATTCCAAAAGCATCACAAGCTTGTTCTAATAAGCTTGGATAATATTGTGAACTAATTGGATTCCAAGGCGCCAAGGCACCTTCTCGTAAAGTTTTACTTGTGTCTGGCACAACCAGATCCATATCAACTTCAAGCTTTACACCTAATCCATCACAATCAGGACAGGCTCCAAATGGTGCATTGAAGGAGAATAACCGCGGTTCTAATTCGCCCACTGTGAACCCACAAACTGGGCAAGAATAGTGCTCAGAAAACAAGATTGGTTCACCATTGATCAAATCAGCAGTGGCATACCCACCACTCAAACGCAAAGCAGCTTCAAATGAGTCAAATAAACGGGAGCGAATTCCGTCCTTAACCACAATTCGATCAATCACAATTTCAATGGTATGCATTTTGCTTTTGTTGAGATCAAGCTCTTCTTCAATATCATGAATTTCGCCATCGACCCGAACGCGCACAAAGCCTTCGCGTTTAATTTTTTCAAAGATTTTCTTGTGCTGTCCCTTTTTAGCACGCACAATTGGTGACATAATTTGGAGCTTGGTGCGTTCTGGGAGCGACAATACCTTATCAACCATCTGTTCCACAGATTGACTCGTAATCAGTGTCCCATCATTGGGACAAATAGGATGACCAACCCGGGCCCACAAAAGACGTAAGTAATCATTAATTTCCGTCACAGTTCCCACCGTGGAACGGGGATTTTTAGAGGTCGTTTTTTGGTCAATCGAAATTGCCGGACTTAATCCATCAATTGAATCAACATCTGGCTTATCCATCTGTCCCAAAAACTGACGCGCATATGCTGATAAACTCTCAACATACCGTCGTTGGCCTTCAGCGTACAAGGTATCAAAGGCTAACGAACTTTTTCCTGAACCTGATAAGCCTGTGATTACAACCATTTTATTTTTTGGAATGGTTACATCAATATCTTTTAAATTATGTGCTCGTGCACCATGAATGACAATTTTATCGTTTGCCAAATCCGTTCCCCCTAACCCATTTCGGTCTTTAATTCCATTATTGTATCACGTAATGTCGCAGCCGTTTCAAAGTCCAACTTCTTAGCAGCTGATCGCATTTGATCCGTTAAACTCGCGATCATCTTCTTTTGATCTTCCCGTGACATATCATCAAAATCACTTTCCAAGAAGTCGTCTTTTTTACCAGTATCTTCGTTTTCTTTAGTTGGCGCAATTAAATCACGAATCGATTTTTTAATGGTATGTGGTGTAATATGATGCTCTTCGTTATAAGCTTCCTGAATTTTTCGACGGCGATTAGTCTCATCCATTGTTGCTTGCATTGAATCGGTCACTTTATCCGCATACATGATTACCCGACCATTTTCATTCCGCGCTGCTCGCCCAGAAACCTGAATCAGTGATCGTGTATTACGCAAGAAGCCTTCCTTGTCAGCATCCAAAATTGCAACTAAGGACACCTCTGGCACATCGATTCCTTCACGAAGTAAATTAATTCCAATCAAAGCATCATACTTACCCGTCCGCAAATCACGAATAATTCGGGTTCGCTCAAGCGTCTTAATATCACTATGCAGATAAGCAACTTTGATGCCTAATTCTTTCAGATAATCCGTTAAATCTTCAGCCATCTTTTTCGTCAAAGTAGTGACAAATACCCGTTCGTTACGTTCAGCACGTTTATTAATTTCCCCGACCAAATCATCCATTTGTCCCATAATTGGTCGAACTTCAATTTCAGGATCCAATAAACCAGTCGGCCGAATAATTTGTTCAACCACATGATTAGTTTGTTCTTCTTCATAAGGACCTGGCGTTGCTGACATATAAATAATGTTTTTTACGTGCTTTTCAAATTCCTGTAAAGTTAACGGACGATTGTCCAACGCACTTGGCAAACGAAAACCATAATCAATTAATTGCTGTTTTCGCGAGCGGTCACCATTGTACATTCCCCGAACTTGCGGCATCGTCACATGAGACTCATCGACAACCATCAGAAAATCTTTGGGGAAGAAATCTAGTAAAGTATATGGTGGTTCACCTGGTTTGCGCCCATCCATAAACCGGGAATAGTTTTCAATCCCGTTCGTATAACCCATTTCACGCAACATTTCGACATCATAGGTCGTTCGTTGTTTCAAACGTTGGGCTTCCAACAGCTTTCCTTCACCCTCTAAAACTTTCAAACGATCTTTTAACTCAGCTTCAATCCCGGCAATGGCACCTTCCATTTGATCATCATTTGTCATAAAATGAGTCGCTGGAAAAATCGCCACATGCTCACGATCGCCTACGACTTCACCAGTCAAGGCATCTACTTCACGAATTCGGTCAATCTCATCCCCGAAAAACTCAACTCTCAATGCTTTTTCATCATGTGAAGCCGGAAAAATTTCTACAACATCTCCATGAACTCGAAAACGGCCTCGCTGAAAATCAATATCATTTCGTTCGAACTGAATATCCACAAGTTTTCGTAATAGCTGGTTGCGCTCGATCTGTTGGCCTACTCGCAGTGACACCGTGTGGTTCTTATATTCGGTTGGATCTCCTAAACCAAAAATGCTTGAAACTGAAGCAACAACAATCACGTCATTTCGTTCTAGTAAAGAACTCGTGGCAGAATGTCGAAGCTTATCAATTTCGTCATTAATAGCTGAATCCTTTTCAATATACGTATCACTTGAAGGTACATAGGCTTCGGGCTGATAATAATCGTAATAACTCACAAAATACTCAACAGCATTATTCGGGAAAAATTGTTTGAACTCGCCATAGAGTTGTCCCGCCAAAGTTTTGTTATGTGACAAAATCAGTGTTGGTTTATTAATTTGTTGAATCACATTTGAAATCGTAAATGTTTTTCCAGTTCCAGTTGCTCCCAACAGGATCTGTGCTTTTTCGTCAGCATTAACACCAGAAACCAGTTGTTTGATAGCTTTAGGCTGATCCCCGGTTGGCTTGTAATCCGATACCAATTCAAATTTATTATTATCAGTTCGATCAATCATTTGCGAAAGCCCTCCATTTCGTTCACACAAAAAAAGGAAAGCTATTGCCTTCCTTTACAACAGTGTCTTTAATTTTAACATACCGAACATACTTTCGCTATAATACTGTTTAACTAATAATATGTCTCGTAATTTCCTCTAATTTAGCTTGATCTGTAAACTTCTCCCGCAGCAGATCTGGGAGAACTTCATTTAAGAAATACTGCACAGAAGCCATCGATTGAAACTTCACAATTGTGGTTAAGCTTTCTTTGTAGATCTCTTCATATGTTAATTCAGGGTTTCCCTTTTGAATTTCACCAAATGACTCATACAACAAATCAATTTTATCCGCTACCGACAGAATTTTACCTTCCAGAGTTGAATCTTTTCCTTCTGACAAACGGCGACGGTAAGCAGCGCGAAACTCACTTGGAATTTCAGTATTTACAAAACTTTCTGAAAGTGAATCTTCCACATCAGCTAACATGGCACGCAATTTAGGTGTCGCATACTTAACCGGCGTTTTAATATCGCCAATAAAACGTTCGTTGTAATCGTGATTCAAGGCCTTTTCATAAAGTGATTGCCAGTTTATTGTTTGACCACTATTTTCTTCAACATCACCTAAGAATTGCGCAATCTGGGCGACCTTAAAGGAATGCTCAGCAACAGAATGCTTCTGATATTTAAAAATACCGGGTGCCCGAACTAATGTCTCTAAATTACTCAAACTCTGAATATACTGATGAATTCCCATATGCGATCTCTCCTTTTTAGCTGCAAAAATTTGATTTTCTTTAAGCTACAATAAAACGATCGATTGCTTTTTCAAAGTCAGCAACCTTTTGTTGAGCTGCTTCATTATTATCTGCTGAAGTTCCAATATAGAACTTAATTTTAGGTTCGGTTCCAGATGGACGAATCGCAATCCACGTCCCGTCCTTAAGTTGATACTTTAAAACATTTGAGGTTGGTAAGGCAATTTTTTCGCTCGTACCATCTGAATAAGTGGTTAATTGTTTTTCAAAATCTTCTAATGCCACAACCGGTTGGTCAGCAAATGCGGCTGGCTGTTCTTCTCGGAATTTCGTCATTAGGTTAGCCATTTGCGTTTTGCCATCTACACCAGGAAAATCCTTTGAAATTGTCTTTTCGGCGTAGTAACCGTAAGTCTTAAAGAGATCTTGAATACCGTCGTACAAGGTTTTTCCTTGCTTGCGATAGTACGCCGCAATCTCAGCCAACATGACAATTCCTTGAATGGCATCTTTGTCACGAACAAACGGCTTAATTAAGTATCCGTAACTTTCTTCAAAACCAAACATGAAGGTATGTGCCTTCGTTGTTTCATAACTTTGAATTTGATCAGCAATAAACTTGAACCCGGTTAGGACATTTACCATTTTAGTCTCATGAGCTTCAGCAATTTTAGTTGCTAATTCACTAGATACAATGGATTTCACCGCCACAGCATTCGCTGGTAAAGTGCCATTTTCTTCGCGAGCCGTTAAAATATAATTCAGCATCAAGGCCGCCATCTGGTTACCTGTCAACAATTGGTATTCACCATCAGGTTGACGAACGGCTGCCCCTAAACGATCAGCATCTGGATCGGTAGCCACCAACAAGTCAGCTTTTTGCTTCTTGCCTAATTTAATTGCTAGGTCAAATGTTTGCGCAAATTCTGGATTTGGAAATGGTGTTGTAATAAATTCAGGATCAGCCGTAGCTTGTTCTGGCACCATTGTAAAATCACTAAATCCGGCATTTTGAAGGGCCCGATTCCCCAATACTTTCCCCGTTCCATGCAGTGGTGTATAAATTAACTTCATATCCGCCCCATACTCACGAATTAATTCCAGGTTAATCGTAATTTGTTTAACTTCATCAAGATATGCTTCATCAACATTTTCACCAATTAAAGTCATCAATCCATTTTGACGAAGAACTTGTTCTTTAGCTACTGGCACATCAAAGATATCCGTCACTTTACGAATATAATCTGTTATTTTATCAGATTCTGTCGGTGGCATTTGACCACCATCAGGTCCGTAAATTTTGTATCCATTATATTGTTTCGGGTTATGACTAGCGGTAATCATAATTCCGGCATAAGTTTTCAAATGACGGACTGTGTAAGAAAGTTCAGGTGTGGGACGCATGTCATCAAACACAAAACTTGGAATATGATGGGCTCCTAAAACATGGGCGGCCTCGTGAGCGAATTCCTTTGAGTGATAGCGTGAATCAAAACTAATTGCCACTCCCCGTTGCTTGGTTTTATCATCCAACTCATCCATGAAGTTTGCAAGTCCTTCTGTAGCCTGGCGGACTGTGTATATATTCATGCGGTTAATTCCAGGTCCCATGACCCCCCGCATACCAGCCGTTCCAAATTCCATAGGTGCATAAAAAGCTTCTTCTAACTTTGATTCCTGTCCTTCTAGCTCAGTTAATTCTTCTTTCAAACTTGGTTCTAAATCATCACGTTTTATCCATGATTGATAGGTTTCTTTCCAACTCAAGTTGTTTACCCCCAACTATTTGGCATATTTGTTAATCAATCTAAGTATACTACATTTGCACCCTAACTTTGAACCGTTTTCTTTGGTATAGACTGATTCTTAATTTTTACTTTTGTTTCGGCCCTGCCAACTTATCTAGTTACAAAAAAAGCTTTGAGAATATCTCTTCTCAAAGCTCATCAAAAAAATTAAAATTTTATAAAACAATCTCTTATTTTACCGTTGCCTTAGCCTTCAAATCCTGGATATAAGAGAATACTTGCTGACCGGCAATTCCACCTTCACCAACTGCAGTAGCAATTTGGCGGAGATCTTTTTGACGCACATCGCCAACTGCAAAAATTCCAGGAACTTTGGTACGCATATGATCATCAGTTGGAATCCAACCATTTTCATCAAGAATTGGTAAGTTGTGTAAATTGTCAGTCATTGCATGATTACCAACATAAATAAACACACCAGAAGCTTCAATAAAGCTATCTTCGCCGGTTTTATTATTATTGACCTTCACACCAGTCACTTTTTGATCATCACCAACAATTTCAGTCACATTACTATCCCAAACAAATTCCATTTTTGGATTAGCAAAAGCCCGTTCTTGAGTAATTTTTTGTGCTCTTAATTCACCACGACGATGAATAACAGTTACCTTAGAAGCTAATTGAGTCAGATAGATTCCTTCCTCAATTGCAGAATCTCCACCGCCAACAACAACAAGATGTAATCCCTTAAAGAACGCGCCATCACAGACCGCACAGTACGAAACACCACGGCCACTGTAGGTATCTTCACCAGAAACCCCTAATTTTTTATATTCAGAGCCCGTTCCAATCACAATTGATTTCGTTGTAAATTCGTCAGTATCTGTTTTGACTATCTTTAAATCGCCTTGATCTTCAATGCTTTGAACACTGCCATAAGCGTATTCTGCACCAAATTGAACTGAGCTATCATACATGTCCTTCGCTAGATCTGGGCCTAAAACTGATTTGAATCCAGTATAATTTTCAATTTCTGCCGTATTATTCATTTGACCGCCGTAAATTCCACGATCTAACATTAAGACAGATAAGTTTGCCCGTGAAGCATAAAGCGCGGTTGTCATTCCCGCTGGTCCAGCTCCAATAATAATGACATCATACTCTTTTGCCAAATGCTTGCACCTTCTCTTCCATGTTTTAACATAATATACTATTTTATTTTCTAAATGTCTAATAATTAGCTTACAAAAAGTTAGTTAATTTATTTTTATGTCATATAAGCAAACTGGCAACATCAGAAAAATATTCTGATAATTGCCAGTTTAAAATCATTCACACGATTCATAAATTATTTAGATTTTTTTGCGGTTTTGTCCGTTTTATCTTCCTCAGTCAGTTCAGCACCCAATTGCTTGATGTATGTTCGCAATTCATCACGAACCTCTGGATGATTTAAACCATATTGAATGTTTGTCTTTAAGAAACCAAATTTATTTCCAACGTCAAATCGTTTTCCCGTAAAGACATGGGCAAATACCCGTTGAGTTTTGTTAAGTTCGTTAATTGCATCGGTTAGTTGAACCTCATTACCCTTACCAGGCTTTTGATGTTCCAAAACGCCAAAAATTTCTGGAGTCAACAGATAGCGGCCAATAATTGCATAATCACTTGGAGCATCTTCAGGGCTTGGTTTTTCAACAAAGTTTTCAACGTTAAACAAATCAGGTTTAATTTTAGCTTGAGGTTTAATTACTCCATACTTCGAAACTTCTTTATGAGGAACCTGCATAACTGCCAAAGTAGAAGCATGGGTTTCTTCATAAGAGTTCATCAGCTGCTTAGTTAGTGGAACTTTGTCTTCCATTAAATCATCGCCAAGCATGACCACGAAAGGTTCATCGCCCACAAAATCCTTAGCCATCAAGACAGCGTCACCTAAGCCACGAGGATGTGACTGGCGGATAAAGTACAAATTAATATCAGTGGTTTCTTCAACTAATTTTAAAAGGTTGTCTTTATGCTTAGTTTTCAAGTTGTTTTCCAACTCAGGAACAGAATCAAAATGATCCTCAATTGCGCGTTTACCTTTACCGGTTACAATTAAAATATCTTCAATTCCAGATTTTTTTGCTTCTTCAACTATGAATTGAATCGTTGGTTTATCAACAATTGGCAACATTTCTTTTGGCGAAGCTTTAGTTGCTGGTAAAAATCTTGTTCCCAATCCTGCTGCTGGAATAATCGCTTTTCTAACTCTATCTGACATAAGTAACTCCCCTTTTAACTAAAAATTTTTTATTCAATTTCTGGTTTTCCTTCACGATCCATCAACTCATCAATGGCCGTTTTGACATCCTTATCGTTATACAAAACATCGTAAATAGCATTTGTAATTGGCATATCAATATGATTTTGAGCCGCTAATTCATAAGCAGCCTGAGTTGAAGGAATTCCTTCAATAACCATTCCCATCGTATCAATAACTTCTTTCAAGGGCATCCCTTGTCCAAGCTCGTTACCAGCGCGCCAGTTCCGTGAATGGACACTTGTGGCAGTTACAATTAAATCACCGACCCCAGACAACCCGATGAAAGTTAGAGGCTTCGCGCCCAACGCGACACCGAGCCGACTAATCTCAGCTAATCCTCGGGTCATCAGAGCTGCTTTTGCATCATCTCCATAGCCCAAACCATGTAAGGCACCGGCACCGATGGCAATGATATTTTTAAGGGCAGCACCAGTTTCGACACCAACCACATCATCATTTGTATAAACTCTGAAATATTTATTCATAAACAATTTTTGAATTTTCTTTGCAGCTTTTTCATTAGAGCTAGCTGCCGTAACCAAAGTAATATCTTTTTTAGCTACTTCTTCAGCATGACTTGGACCTGACAGAACGACGGTTGCTTCTCGATTACGTTCTGGAATTTCTTCTTCCAAAACTTGAGAAAGTCGTTTGTGTGTTCCCTGTTCCAGGCCTTTACTTGCATGCACAATAATTGGCTTGTTGCCAGTTTTTTCCAAAACCTCAACCATCTCATTAGCAACCAAGCGCATAACCTTAGTTGGCACTACAAACAACACGACTGCAACACCATCAAGTGCTGCTTCAAGATCATCATAAGCAACTAACTTATCCGAATACTTAAATCCCGGAACATAATGTTCATTAGTGTGCTTCTCGTTTAATTCTTTAACTTGTTCAGATGCGTTTGACCAAACGCGAACGTCATTTCCGTTCTCTGTTAACAGATTGGCCAAAATACTACCCCATGAACCAGCACCTAATACCGCAATTTTCTCAGACATCAATATAACTCCTTATAGTTAATCATTCTTAGTTACTTTACCATTATCTAACACTCTATCGTATTACTCAACTTTTCTGCGGATTTAATTCGTTTCCATCCAAGTACCAGGGGTTATCAGGCGACTTCTTTCGTCGAATTGCCCAAAGTGACAAACCACCCACAAATAAAACAATTGATAAAACTTGTGATACTCTAATGACGTTTCCAATCATCAAACTGTCCGTTCGCATGCCTTCAATGAAGAAGCGCCCAAACGAATACCAGATAACATAACTTAAGAAGACTTCACCTTGCTTAAAAAGTCCCTTACGATGACGCAAACTTATCAACAGAATAAATCCGAGTATAT
Organism: Pediococcus sp. M21F004; assembly: GCF_051122535.1. Lineage (NCBI taxonomy): Bacteria > Bacillati > Bacillota > Bacilli > Lactobacillales > Lactobacillaceae > Pediococcus > Pediococcus sp. M21F004. The sequence goes on along the minus strand of NZ_CP177314.1, from coordinate 1,891,353 downwards.
CCCAAAGTGATTCATACAAGAATGTTGGTTGGCGATAGGCACCGTCGATAAACATTTGTTGCACGATAAAATGGGGAATATGTAAATTTTGTAAAAACTGAAGCGATGTGATTCTTCCAAACGCCTCTTGATTCATGAAATTTCCCCAGCGTCCAATCCCTTGAGCCATTAAAACAACTGGGCCTGCGACATCTAACATCAACCAGACTGGAATCCACTTTGCACGACAGAAGAAGAAAACGACCAATCCGGCTCCAATTAAAGATCCATAGATGGCGATTCCGCCATCCCAAATGGCAATGATTTGATCTAAATGTTGTGAATAATATGACCATTCAAACACCACATAGTAAGCCCGCGCAAAGATCAACGCAAAAGGTAATGCCCATAAAATCATATCGTAAATATCATCCGAATTGATGCGCCGTTTTGTGCCTTCCCGCACAGCTAAGAATGTTGCAAGTACAACAGCACTGGCAATAATGACACCATACCAGTGAACTTCAATCGGTCCCAATTTTAAAGCAATTGGGTTTAATGCCCCTAACAATAAATTCACGCTGCCATCTCCTGCTTAATTCTTTTTTGAATTGTCTTTAATAAGTTCATTTAAATTGTCATCGAAGACTTTTGTAGCATCATATCCCATATTGCGGGCCCGGAAGTTCATCGCTGCCGATTCAATAATAACCGCTAAATTGCGACCCGTACGAACTGGAATCGCGATCCGTGGGATTTCAACATCAAAAAACTTACGTGTTTCTTGCCCGTTGCCCAGGCGATCAAATTGCTTGTCATCATCCCAATTTTCGAGATGGACAATCAAATTAATATCGGTTTCCGTCCGCACTGCACCGGCACCAAACAGATTCATAACATCGATAATACCGACCCCACGAATCTCTAACAAATGACGTAAAATTTTGGGTGCTTCACCAACAAGTGTTTGTTCATCTTGTTGATAAACATCAACTCGATCATCTGCAATCAAGCGATGTCCTCTTTTAACCAACTCAAGTGCTGTTTCACTTTTACCTACACCAGAATCCCCGGTAATTAAGACACCAAGCCCATAAATATCAACCAGTTCACCATGGACAGACTGACGTTCAGCTAATTTTCCTTCAAGAAAATTCGTCATATTACTCAACAACCGGGATGTGGGCAAAGCGGATCCTAAAACCGGAATATTATTTGCTTTGGCTGCATTGGTTAACTCTTGCGGGATTGGTAATCCCCGAGAGATGACGAATGCCGGCGTATCTTCATGCGCCATCCGTTGATAAATATCTTGGCGTTCTTCACTCGTCATACTCCCTTTTGCATAAGAAATTTCTGTTCGCCCAAATAATTGAACTCGTTCATGTGGATAAAAATTAAAATACCCGGTTAATTCCAAACCGGGACGTGAAATATCACTGACAGTAATATTTTTCTTATCTAAAAAATCTTTACCTGAATACACATCAAGCCGGATCGCTTCCACAAGTTCCGCTACCGTTACGCTGTCTGCCAAATTATTACCCCCTGTCATTTTTACCCTTAAAATCTAGTTTCGATTGAAAAAGTAGTTTGAAATAATTGCATTTAAGATAGACATCAGCAATGCAATCCACATGGTCATTCCAAACGATGAAAAATAAAAGCTTGCAGAGCCCACTAGCACCGAAGTCAACTGCAGAATAAGTGCATTAATGACAATGCTAAACAAGCCAAGCGTTAGAATCGTAATCGGTAAAGATATCAGCTGTAAAAAAGGCTTTATCGAAGCATTTAGAAATGCCAAAACCAAGCTAGCCCCAAGCGCTACCCAAACATTTGAGACCACAAAACTACCACTGTTCCGATAAAACCCTGCCAATGCGATAAACAGGATGGCATCAACGAGTACTCTTTGCCAAAATTTCATTCTTGAATTCACTCCTTAATTAATCTCGGTGTTTAGTTTTCGGATCGTCTTCTTCTTGGACATTTTTAATCACTTTTCTTTTACGTGATTGTGGTTGCGAGCCTTGTTGGGTCTGTCCAAAACCAGAAAAAAAGTTCTCACTAAATCCACTTGGCCGTTGCTCCTGGCTTTCTGGCATCAACCATGCCAACAGCGCGTAAATAAGGACCCCAGGAATAAAATGGGTGACAAGCGTGATTAAGACGAACACTAATCGGACAATCGATGCGTCAATGGAAAAATAGTTAGCGATTCCACCAAGAACACCAGAGATCATGCGTCGATTAGATTTTGCAAATTTTCTTTTTGAATTTGATTTCATGAATTATCCACCTCGTAAGTTGTTAATTACTTATATTCTACTGCTTGTGAAGCCTTCTTGGCAAACTTAACCCCTAAATAAAACTTACCAATCTTCGCTCCTCATGGCTTTCTTTAATACTTGTATTGATAAAGCCTGTATCTTGTGACAATCCAACTGAAATATATTTAAACTTAACTCAAAAGTATACACAGTTTTGCGTATAAATTCTACAGAAACGCAAAAACTTGATAGATTCTTAAATTCACCTATCAAGCAATTTTTCTATGTTTTTATTAACATTTTTTTAAAGATATTTTTTAATTATTTAGCCTCAGGATGTTGGTCAGGGGTCAATTCTGCAATATGACCAGTCTTATTATAAACCACCCATTCTGCAACGTTACCGATGTGATCACCAATTCGTTCTAGATAACTGGCAACCATCAAATAACTCGTGCTTCCCGTGATGACCTTGGCATCTTGTTTCATAGTTGCAATTGTTTTTTCGCGAACCTCTACATACGCATCGTCAATTTTTTGATTTGCATCGGCAATTCGCTTAGCTTCCATTGCATCTTCTTTAACGTACGCATCCAAAACTTCTTCCAACATGGCCCGCACGTTATTAGTCATTTCCGCAATATCATCTTCAATCTCTGCAACTCGATGTTCCCCTTTTAACTCAATGGATTCTCTGGCAATGCCCACCGCATGATCACCAATTCGCTCTAAATCAGAGCTTGCTTTCAACACAATAATAATTCTTCGAAAATCAGTTGCCACCGGCTGCTGTAAAGCGATTAACATTAATGCCTGATCTTCTAAATTAACTTCTTCTTCATTAATTTGTTCATCATGATCAATCACCTGCTGAGCAAGCGCCTTATCATGATCAATAAAGGACTTTGAAGCGCGATAAATGGCCTCACTGACATTAATTCCCATTTCCGTGAACTTTCCGTGTAATTTTTTTAACTCATCTTCAAAAATTCCGCGCATATGAATAACCTCCTTGTGTTAACCAAATTTACCGTTCAAATAGTCACTAGTCTCTTCTTTTTGGGGTGCAATAAACAACTCTTTTGTTAATCCAGTTTCAACAAGTCTTCCATCCAAGAAAAATGCCGTACGATCAGATATTCTAGAGGCTTGCTGCATATTATGGGTCACAATTGCGATTGTAAACTTGTCTTGAATATCCAGCAAGAGATCCTCAATTTTAGCCGCCGAAACTGGGTCTAAAGCGCTTGTCGGTTCATCCATCAAGATAATTTCTGGTTGGACAGCCAAAACTCTGGCAATACAAATCCGTTGTTGCTGCCCACCTGAAAAAGATAGGGCATTTTCATTTAATTTATCCTTTACTTCATCCCAAACAGCGGCCTGTTTCAAACTCGTTTCGACTCTTTCTTGAATAAGCTTGCGGTCTCGCACTCCCGCCAGCCTTAATCCAAAAGCAACATTTTCAAATACTGAGAATGGAAACGGATTGGGCTGTTGAAAAACCATTCCGACTTTTTTTCTTAAATCCACCACATCTGTTTTAGGACTATAGATGTCTTTTCCATCTAATTTGAAGCTCCCTGTAATCGTAACCCCGGGCGTTAAATCATTCATCCGATTCAAACAACGTAAAAAAGTCGATTTCCCACTACCAGACGGGCCAATCAAAGCGGTAATTTTACGTTTTGGAAAGTCTAAATCAATCCCATGTAATGCTTCTTTCCGTCCATAGTATAAACGAACGTTATGCGTAGTAATGACATTTTCCATGTTCTCTCTCCCTCCTATCCGAAGTTTCCCGAAATATAGTCCTCAGTTGCTTGAATTCGTGGTCTCGTAAAAATGTGTTCTGTTCGATCAAACTCCAAGATGTGGCCCATATGGAAAAACGCTGTATAATCACTAATTCGCGATGCTTGTTGCATACTGTGCGTGACCATAATTATCGTATAGTGCTGTTGTAATTCTTGTAATGCCTGCTCCAACTTTCCAGTTGAAATGGGATCCAGCGCGCTAGCTGGTTCATCTAAGAGCAAGACATCCGGATCCATCGCCAAGGCCCGTGCAATACAAAGTCGTTGCTGTTGACCACCCGAAAGGGCTAGGGCACTCCGGTTCAAATCATCTTTCACTTCATCCCAAAGTGCCGCTTGCCGCAAACTTTTTTCGACTCGCTCGGCAATAATTTTTTTATCTTTAATACCGGATTTTTGTAGTGGATAAGCAATATTTTTAAAAATTGATTTAGCAAAGGGATTAGGCCTTTGAAATACCATTCCTACATGTTTTCTCATTTCATAAACGTTAATCTCCGGAGCATTAATATCAAGATCTTGATAGAAAATCTTTCCTTCCACTGTGGCAATATCATCATTCATCCGATTCAGGCAACGTAAAAAAGTCGATTTTCCTGATCCAGATGCGCCGATCATTGCCGTAATTGAATTCTTGCGAAACTGTAAGGTCCCATCAAATATGGCATGGTTTTCACCATAGAATACCTGAAGATTTTCTGTGGATAACCCAATGTCAATCTTTTCGGAATCAAATTTATGCACATAATTATCTGTTAATGAGTAAGTCTTCATCTGAATCACCTCGTTTTATTTAGATGCCGTTACTTTTCGATAAATTCTGTTGCCTAACCAGCGAGCAGAAAAGTTAAAAATTAAAACTGCTAAAATCAAGACTGCGGACGCTCCTGCAGAAACTGCACTAGCATCTGGCATGATTCCTTCAGAATTAATTTTCCAAATATGCACCGCTAAAGTTTCTGCTGGTCGCATGGGATTTAACGGGCTGCTTGGACTTAACGGATTCCAGTTGGCAAAGTTTAAAATTGGTGCGCTCTGCCCAGCTGTGTAAATCAAGGCAGCAGCTTCTCCAAAAATTCGACCTGCACTCAAAATTATGGCCGTTAAAATGCCAGGTAACGCTTCTGGAAAAATGACTCCAAGGACCGTTTGCCACCTTGAAAATCCCAAGGCTAGACCAGCCTCCCTTTGTAGCTTAGGAACTGCTGCCAAAGAGTTTTCCACACTTCTTGTTAACAACGGTAGATTGAAGAAAGTTAACGCAATCGCACCAGACAAAATCGAGAATCCTAATTTAAACTCAACAACGAACAATAAAAATCCGAAAAGTCCTACGACTACAGAGGGCAATGAACTTAAAACTTCAATGGCCACTCGAATTGTACTTGTTATCCAATTTTTAGGAGCATATTCAAACAGATAAATGCCGGCACCAAGCGCAATTGGAAACGAAATTAGCAAGGTTAAAACGAGCAGATATAGCGAATTAAACAGTTGGTCACCAATTCCCCCACCCTTTAAAAATGATTGTGACGGAGAAGTTAAAAAATGCCACGAAACGTGAGGAAGCCCGGTAACTAAAATATAACCAATTAAGGAAACTAAGATTAAGACAACTACTGCGACTAAAAGACCAATAATCGTCGTAGCCAACTTATCTATCTTTTTAGCGTTCATTTGGCCATCCTCCCTTTTTTACCGATATAACGAATAATCAAATTGAAGCACAATGACATCAGCAACAGGATCAAAGCTAGTGACCAAAGTGCGTTGTTTGGCAAGGTCCCCATCACTGTATTTCCCATTCCCGTCGTCAACACACTCGTTAATGTGGAGGCTGGCGAGATAAGATTGTGTGGTAACAGTGAAGCATTTCCAATCACCATTTGAACGGCCAACGCTTCACCAAAAGCCCGTGCCATTCCAAAGATAATTGCTGTGAGCAGCCCCGGGATCGAGGCCCTTAGAACAACCTTATAAGTAGTTTGCCAACGGGTCGCCCCAAGCGCTAACGAGGCCTCTCTATAAAAGCGCGGAACTGCTCGTAAACTGTCAACATACATAGATGTAATTGTAGGCAATACCATCACGAACAAAACTAACGTTCCAGAAAGGATTCCAAAGCCAGTCCCTCCGACTAGTGCTCGAACGACTGGTACCACAATTGTCAGGCCCACAAATCCGTAGACAACCGATGGAATTCCAACGAGTAGTTCAATCACAGGCTGAAGAAATTTGGTTCCCCGGCGAGGGGCGATTTCTGTCATGAAAAGGGCCATGGCAATTGCAAATGGCGTCGCTAAAACTGCGGATAAAACTGTCACAGAAAAAGAACCCACAATCATTGGAAGAGCTCCCACTAAGGTAGCACCGTTTTTGTCAACCTGGCCTGGATTCCAGTTTTGTTTCGTTAAAAAGTCCCAAACAGATACATGATTCTTAAAGAAAGTTGCTAAACCCCTGGAGGCAACTAAGTATAAAATTGAGGCCACCAACAAACCAATTAAAAACGTACACAGAAATGCAATTAATTTGCCATAGCGATCCTGTCTCGTTGCCTTTGAGGAATGCGTTAATTGCCGTTTAATGTCTTCCAAATTTATTACACTCCTTTCTGCAAATCATGAACCTTACCATTTCGATTCCGGGTAACTTGCATGTCATTTGTTGAAATATACCCTAAATCTGTAATCAATTGTTTTTGCATTTTTTTAGATTGAATGTAATCTAAAAATTGTTGTGTTTGCTGATTTGGCTTTCCCTTTGTGTACATGTGCTCGTAGGACCAAATCTGCCAACGATTATCGATCACATTCTTTGCTTCCGGTTTAATGCCATTCAAATTCAACGCCCTAACTTGATCGTTCACATAAGAAAATGATGTATAACTAATGGCCCCGGGAGTTGCGGCCACAATCTTTTGAACCGTCCCGTTGGAATCCTGTTCTTGAGAGCGAACGGCTTCTTTTCCATCTAAAACACTCGTTTCAAAGGAACTCCGAATGCCGCTTCCTTGGGCCCGATTAATCACCGTTATTTTTTGGTTTTTTCCGCCTACTTGTTTCCAATTTGTAAGCTTGCCACTAAAAATTTGCGCAAGTTGGCGAGTACTTAAGTTTTGCACAGTAACTTTTTTATTAACAATTGGTGTAATTCCTACCACGGCCACTTTATGGTCAACCAATGCAGACGCCTTAATGCCATCTTGATCTTCTGCAAAAACATCTGAATTGCCAATCGTTACCGCACCAGCCTGAACTTGGCTCAATCCGGTTCCCGATCCGCCACCTTGGACAGTAATTGTCACTTTAGGTTGTCTAATCTGGTAATTATTAGCTGCCCGTTCTACCAACGGTTGCAAAGCCGTTGAACCCACAATAGTAATTGTCTGGTCCTTTTTGGATCCACAGCCTGCTAATCCAATCAAACTAACTAATAAAGTGAGAACTAATCCCGTAACTCGTTTCATTTTCTCAACTCCTCAATTTCAACCTCAATGTCATAACTAACGCTTTAACATGAGTTTAACAATTGCATGTTTAGCTATCGTATTGGTTGTGTAAAGATTGTGTAAAGATTAAAAAAAGCATCCCTACTCAAAATGAGTACGAATGCTAACGGTTGTTTTTTATGGGTCTACACTTTCTGGTATTGGTGAATAACTGATACCAGTTTTTATTTTGAAAATTAAAAGGACATCTGTCCTCTTTGTGCTACGATTTAATCGCCAAACAAAATCGAAAAGAGGAAAAACAGATGTCCCTAACTAATTCTATCTTAAGCTTGTTTGAAATGACAGACCCAAATATAACCGTAACTGGTGTTACCAAGAAACGTTGCCCGAATGGACAACGAATTCATGTCGTTCACGCCAACCTTTCTTATCAGCTTGTGAAATGTCCCCATTGTGGCCATAAAAGTCTAATTAAAAACGGTACCCACGTTAGTCATCTAAGGTTGGGAACCTTATCAGGCGGACGTTATGAAATGCAGCTAAGACGACAAAGATATCAATGCCAACATTGTTTAAAAACCTGTGGAGCTAAAACTAACCTCGTTAGACGTAATGAAACTTTTACCCACAATGTTAAACATCAGGTCATTGTGCTAGCTCGTGACATGCTGACCAGTAAAGAAATCGCTAAAATTTGTGGCATTTCACCAAGTAGTGTGCAACGTATTTTAAATGCAAATATTCACTTGGCTTACCGTGTTAAGCAACTTCCGCCAAATCTTTGTTTCGATGAATTTCGTTCCTGTAATCATCTAATGTCCTTTAACTGTTGCGATGCCGTTAGTCATCGCCGCATTGTGACCCTCAAAGATCGTCTCAGTAAGGATATCATTGATTACTTTGAAGCTCGTTATTCAGTTCAAGAACGTGCGAAAGTTCAAACAATTACTATTGATATGAACGCCGAATATGCTAGCTTTATTCATCGTTTATTCCCGAATGCTGTCACGATTATTGACCGTTTCCACATTATTCAGCTTGCTGGTCGTGCACTAGACAATGAACGTACACGTATTATCCGTACTTTTCAAGATAAGCATTCACGCATTTACCGCATCCTTAAATCTCAATGGCGTTTATTTCATTTGGCAGAAGAGAAAATCAATGACACTAAGCTTATCTATTTACGAGGCATTAACGAGTATATGACCCAACAGAACGCCATCGACCTTGCCTTAGATGAATTTCCAGAATTCAAAACTGTGTATCAAACTTATCAAGGCATTCTAACCGCTATTCACCAAAAGGATGCCACGGAATTTAAAAATTTGATTACCAACTACCAAGTAGCTGGTAATCAAATGGACGTCACCATTTCAACCTTCGTTAAGAACGGCTCAGCAGTGCTCAACAGTTGTCGTTATCCGTATTCTAACGGTCCTATTGAAGGACTTAATCGTAAAATCAAGGTATTAAAGCGTAGCTGTTTTGGTTTTCGAAATATTCATAACTTCTTCATTCGTATCAGTTTAATTCATGAGTAAACAAAAAGCACATTCACCGAAGTGAACATGCCTTCAAAAATCTCTACCAATACAGTTTGACAGAGACCCTTTTTTATTTGATTTACATCTTATTTATTCTCTAAAATTCTGTGATTGGTTGCCAAACTTTAGGAAACGTCAAAATGAACTGTGATCCCTTACCGGGTTCAGAATTGAGTCTGATTTCTCCACCTAAGTTTTTGACACTTTCTGCTACAATTGGTAATCCCAACCCAGTTCCACTAACTAACTCACCAGGTCGGTTAGAGTTTACCCGATAAAAGCGTTCAAAGACTTTATGTTGATTTTCTGGAGCAATTCCAATCCCATCATCTTGAACGATCAATTTCCAACGATTGTGAGTTTCCTGGTACGAAATTGTCACCTTACCTTGAGGACGATTGTAGCGAATTCCATTAGCAACTAAGTTTTTAATAATCTGTCCTAATTGCTCTGCATCAGTTTGCACTTTTGTACCCTCAGGAATCTGATTTGAAACCTGTACTTGATGCAACTGTACACCTCGATGCAAGACATTAATCTCTTCTTGGCTCAAAGCCGCGAGATCACAATCCTCAATCTTTAAGGACTGCTGATCATCAGACTGCGTTCGTGAAATTGATAAGATATCTTCACTCAAATGAACTAATTTACGACTTTCTTTTTGAATAATTCGTAAAAACTCATCCAGTTTGTCGGGATCATCTTTAGCACCATTCATCAGTGTCTCTGCAAAACCTGAAATAGCAGTGATTGGTGTCCTTAATTCATGGCTGGCGTTGCTGACAAAGTTTAATTGCATTTGTTCAACAGTCCATGCTTCTGTAATGTCATAAAGTAAAACAATGACTTCAAAACGATGATGCACTTGTTTGTTATAAACGACTGAGGCTTCGACAACTTTTTCACTTGGTTCCCGTTTTAAATGAATTGTTCGGTGGTGATCTCGCTTCGTTTCAAACGTTCGCTCAATCAAAGCTTGTAGCTTACCTTCTTTAATGTCCATCGTATAAGGATGCGGATCCGTCTTAATTTGTAACTGTAACAAATCCACTGTCGCTGGATTGGCCAGCTGAACTTCTCGATGCCGGTTAATAACCAAAACCCCAACAGGTAGGTTATTCACAATCGCTTTTAACTCGTTGCCTTGATTAGTCAAATTGTGAATTTGATGACGATCATGAGATTCAATCTTATTAACAGTCATCGTTAATTCATAAAACGGATCATCGGTTGGCAAAACAATTTGACTAGCTTTTTTACCTTTTAAAACTTCTTGAAGCTTTTCATTTAAAGCATCCTGCCGTAACTGAGTCTGCCGTAAATTACTGTAATAGACCACAACCTCAATTGCTGTTACAAAAATCGTAATTGCAAACAACAAAAAGTAGTTTATTTCTTGAGCACTAAAACTGTGTTGTCCCTTTTGAACCGCTTTTAAAACTAAAAACGCCATCAAAACATTTCCAATTAAACTCGTTAGGAAAAAGCGTAGGGTTCTATTCACCATTCTTTTTTGTGTTGAACTCATAACCAAAGCCTCTCACTGTTAAAATTAATTTTGCATTTTTAGGATCATCTTCAATTTTATCACGTAAATGACTCACGTGAATATCAACCATGCGCGTTTGCCCTGCATAATCATAACCCCACACAGCATTTAAAATTGTATCCCGATTCAAAACATGATTCGCGTGTTTCCACAAATAGGCCAATAATTTAAACTCATTTGGCGTTAAAGCCACTTTCTTATTTGCTTTAAAGACTTCAAAACGATCTTCATCAATAACTAATGACCCTACCGTTTTTAACTGCCTTTCCGGTTCTGGAGTAGGCACATCACGATGGCCATTTTGAGTTCGTCTTAATATGGCTTTGATCCGGGCTACCAATTCTCGTGGACTAAAAGGTTTGGTGAGATAATCATCCGCGCCTATTTCAAAGCCGACAATCTTATCCAGCTCGTTATTTTTAGCTGTCAAAATCAAAACAGGTAGGTCTGGCTGGGTTGAACGAATACGTTTAATCGTTTCTAGCCCATCAATTCCTGGTAACATTAAATCCATGACTACTAAATTGGCCTGATTTTTCTGTAGCCAATCCAACGCCTGTAACCCCGAAGAAGCACTATCAGTTTCAAAACCCGCCTCGTTAAGATTATACGTAATTAATGTCACAATTGAGGGCTCATCGTCAACCACTAAAATTTTCTCACTCATTAACTTTGCCTCCGTTCATTTGCAAAGTCCAACTACTGTGGATTCTCTTGTTGTAATTTCCACTGTAAGTACGCATCGATAAATCCATCCAAATCGCCATCCATCACACCTTGCACATTGGCAGTCTCAAAGTTAGTACGGTGATCTTTGACCATGGAATAGGGATGAAAAACATAAGAACGAATCTGAGATCCCCAGCCAATTTCTAACTGTTGCCCCTCAATCGCCGCACGTTGTTCCGCCTTTTTTTGTTCTTCACGTTCATAGAGTTTAGCCCGCAACATGGACATTGCTGTCTGCCGATTTTGTAATTGCGAACGCTGGGCCTGACTGGCCACTACAATCCCCGTAGGCAAATGTGTAATTCGGACAGCAGAAGATGTTTTGTTGATATGTTGGCCGCCAGCACCACTTGAGCGGTAAACATCAACTCGTAAGTCATCTGGATTAATATTAATTTCCACTGAATCATCTAGTTCTGGCATGACATCAACAGAGGCAAATGATGTATGACGGCGACCAGCTGAATCAAACGGCGAAATCCGAACGAGGCGATGAACACCTTTTTCCGCATGCAAATACCCATAAGCATTGTGTCCACTAATCACGGCACTCACACTGTTCAGTCCTGCCACGTCTCCAGCCTGATAATCCTCAATCGAAACTGTAAACTGATGTTTTTCAGCCCATCGTGTGTACATTCTTAACAACATGGCTCCCCAATCCTGAGATTCGGTGCCACCGGCCCCTGGATGAATTTCCAAAATGGCATTGTTTGCATCGTATTTTCCGTTAAGCAGCAACCCCAATCGATACTGTCTTAATGCCTGTTGAGTTGTATCAAAGTTTTGTTCAAACTCCTTTTGCATGTCTGCATCAGCTTCCATTTCAAGCAGTTCTTCTGTCACAGATAAATTTTCCACTTGAGACTGTAAATTATGAAACTGATCGTATTTTTGCTTTAAAATATTTGTTTCATCAATAAGTTTTTGAGCCTGCTCCTGATTATTCCAAAATTCAGGTTCGCCCATTTTTGATTCATTGATTGAAATGTTTTCGCTTAGTTTATCGAAGTCAAAGTGACCTCCTAAAGTCATTGACTTCTTCTTGCATTTGTTTAATTTGTTTTTTTGCTTCACTTAATTCCATTTTATCAAACTCCTTAAAACATTCTTTCTGCAAAAAAAGATTGGCCAAAACATAGTGTTTTGATTCCAATCCTTTCTTTAGTATACGTCTAAATTAACGTTGGATATTTTGACGAATTTCAGACTTTAAGAATAATCTGGTTGCATCATATTCAATATCTGACACCATTTCTTCGAACATCCGGTAACCATCCTGTTGATATTCAACCAACGGATTCAGTTGTCCGTATCCACGAAGACCGATTGATTGACGTAATTGATCCATCGCATCAATGTGTTCAGTCCAATGAGCATCAACCACTCGTAAGATAACAACTTTTTCGAATTCCAACATTTGTGCAGGATCATAGAGTTGTTTTTCTTTTTGAGTGTATATTTCTTTAGCCCGATCTAATAAATAACCTTTAACTTCATCTGCTGTTTTACCTGTAAGGTCATCTAACGAAATCGTATCTTCATTAACCATATTAGACTTTGCAAAATCTAGAATCGTCTCTAAATCCCACTTATCTTTTTCAGTTCCTTGCATGTGAACATCTACAACTTGATTAACTGTCCGCTGAATCATTGGAACCATTACGTTTTTCAATGAGTCTTTGGCCAAAATAACTTGTTGTCGTTCTCCGTAAATCACTTCACGTTGTGCCCGCATCACGTCATCGTATTGCAAAACATTTTTACGTGAGTCGTAGTTATTTCCTTCTACTCGTTTTTGAGCAGATTCCACTTGTTTAGTAATCATGCGGCTTTGAATAACGGCATCATCATCGGAAACCTTCATACGTTGCAACAAATTCTTGATTCGCTCTGAACCAAAACGAATCATTAAGTCATCTTCTAATGATAAATAGAATTGTGACATACCAGGATCACCTTGACGACCAGAACGTCCTCGCAACTGATTATCAATCCGTCGTGACTCATGTCGTTCAGTTCCGATTACAGCTAGTCCGCCTAGCTCTTTAACGCCAGGTCCTAACTTAATATCAGTTCCTCGACCAGCCATATTAGTCGCAATTGTAACGGCGCCTTTTTGACCAGCATTGGTAATGATTTCAGCTTCTTTAGCATGATTTTTCGCATTCAAAACAACATGGGGAATTTTTTCATCATCTAATAGATGGGAAAGATGTTCAGAAGTTTCAACAGCTACCGTACCAATTAACATAGGCTGCCCTTTGGCATGCAATTGTTTGATTTCTTTGATAACTGCTCCGAACTTGCTTTCCAACGTTGGATATAACAAGTCTGCACGATCGTCACGAATCATTGGGCGGTTAGTTGGAATTGTGATAACTTCCATATTGTAAATTTCGCGGAATTCTTCCTGCTCTGTTCTAGCCGTACCAGTCATCCCAGATAATTTATGATACATCCGGAACAAGTTTTGATAAGTGATGTTAGCCATGGTCTTTGTTTCTTCTTGAATCTCAACATTTTCCTTGGCTTCAATCGCTTGATGCAATCCGTCAGAGAAACGACGACCTTCCATTACTCGACCAGTAAACTGATCCACGATGAGTGCTTCCCCATCTTGAACCACATAATCCTTATCTTTTAACATAATGTAGTTAGCACGTAAGGCCTGATCAAGATGATGAGTTAATGAAGCATTATCAACATCATACAAATTCTTTAGGTTGAAATATTTCTCAGCTTTTTCGATTCCGTTATCGTTTAAAGAAATTGATTTCGATTCCCAATCAATTTTGTAATCTGTGTCAGCTGTTAACGTCTTTGCAAACCGATCTGCCCGCTTATACATGTGGGTCCCATTTTCGGATTGTCCGGAAATAATCAATGGTGTTCGGGCTTCATCAATTAAAATTGAATCTACTTCATCAATGATAGCAAAGCTAAGGGGACGTTGAACCATATCCTCTTTATATACCACCATGTTATCCCGTAAATAATCAAACCCGATTTCACTATTAGTTGAATAAGTAATATCAGCCAGATAAGCAGCTCGTTTTTCCTCAGGTGATTTTTCAGCGGTATTTAGGCCAACACTTAGACCTAACCAATTATATAACTCACCCATTTCTGTAGCATCACGACCAGATAAGTATTCATTAACGGTAACAACATGAACCCCTTTGCCGCCAAGCGCATTCAAATAAACCGGCATTGTTGCTGTTAAAGTTTTACCTTCACCAGTTTTCATCTCGGCAATGTTACCTTCATGCAGAACAATTCCACCCATAATTTGAACATGGAATGGGAATAATCCAAGAACCCGTTTTGCACCTTCACGAGCAACAGCAAAAGCCTCAGGCAAAATATCATCAAGCGTTTCGCCATCCTGTAAACGTGCCTTAAGGGCTGGAGTTTTGGCCTGTAAATCAGCATCGGTTAACTTACTATATTCATCTTTGTATGCTTCAACTTTATTTGCTAAACGATCCAAACGTTTTTGATCACGTTTGTCACTTTCAACCCATTTCTTTAATAAATTAGCCATTCAATTGTTCCTCTCTTAAATCTAGACTCTTTTAATTTTTTAAATTACATATTTGTTATTTTTGAAAACTTGTAGACTATATAACATTTTAACATTATTGAAACGATTTTTAAACAAAATAGTTAAGAACCCATGTTGTGATAGTTTTTTAGTTAATTCTACGCCACAAAAAAAGAATCAAACCAGCTTTCACAATGACAGCTCTACATACAATCTGTCATCACAAACTGGTTTAATTCTTACTTGAATCCCATGTTCATTTTAAATTTAGTTTTAATTAATTTTCACAAAAGCTACTTACTTTTACGTTGCTTAGTCGTCTGATTCGATCAAGCCATATCGCCCGTCATTACGACGATAAACAATGTTAACCGCATCAGTTTCAGCATCTTGATAAATAAAGAAGTCATGATTCAACATATCCATTTGCAAAACAGCTTCTTCACTATCCATTGGTTTTAGTGAAACTCGTTTAGTCCGAACAATATCAAATTTAGTTTCTTTTGAATCAGGCTCGTCACTGTCATCTACGTCAAGCTCAGCACCTGGTACTTCAACACCCTTAAATCCTTTTTCACGAGATTTACGATTGATTTTTGTTTTATATTTGCGGATTTGTCGTTCCAATTTATCGGTTACCAAATCAACACTTGCATACAGATCAGGTGATGTTTCTTCAGCTCTCAGTACCAAATATGGAAGCGGGATCGTAACCTCAACCTTTGCTGTCTTATCCGGATGAACCTTGAGGTTTACATGCGCCTTAGCATTCATACTATTATCAAAATATTTTTCTAGTTTGCTAATACGTTTTTCCACATAGTTTCTAATTGCTTCTGTCACTTCAATATTTTCGCCACGTACATTAAAATCAAGCATAAATTATCTCTCCCTTCAGTAGCAAGCATTTACGCTCGCCCAAACACGATATCGAAAGGACCACTCTTCTAATATCTTGCTTAACTTCATTATAAATGAAAACGCTCTTTTAAACAAATGAAAAACAAAAGAATTTTGGATACTACCGGCAAAGCGTCACACTTTCTACACACCCGCAGCCCTGATCATATAAAGTCTCGGCTGCATGACGCAGCGTTCTCCCGGTTGTATAAACATCGTCGATCAAAAGAACTCTTTTGTTTTCAATCTGTTGCCGATATTCTACATCAACCTGAAAATGATTACCAGTTTTCAGACGTTCTTGACGCTTTTTTTGCGATTGGCGTTTTTCTTCTTGAGCTCTGTTCATTTGAAGAATGGCACTGTTCTTTAACGAGCCCATCAAACCTAAAACCTGATTAAATCCACGGGTTGTCCAAGTGGTGGGATCAATTGGCAAAGCAACAACTAAATCGAATCCTTGAAAACTTTCAATAAAGTGCGGAAACTCGGTATCAAACACATGCCTTAACTGATAGTCCCCTTGAAATTTATACGTATGCATGTAGGCTTTCATTGCTTCATTGTATTGATACAAAGCATGGTTTGCATAGTGATAGGTACTATGAAGTTGCCATTTTTCACAATCACTACACACTTTCAAAGAAGCCTGTCTTCTTCCACATTTTGGACAAGCCACGGCTGTAGTAATTTTATAAAAACCAGACTGACAATCCTCACAAATTGGAGGAATTTCCTTTCTGCTTGGCAGCATCAAATAACTCAATGGCCATGTCACGCGGATGGCTTTATGACAAATGAGACACTGCATGCGATTCCTCCTTTGCTTTGTGATTCACAAATCTGATTTGATGAATTGCTTCATTGACCGCCTTTGAAATGCCATCACAAATAAACAATACGGTCCCCGTTGGACGTTGTGGGTTCCGCCCCACCCTTCCAGCAATCTGCACTAAGGCTGCCGAAGAAAAGGTTCCATCATCTGCACCCAACACGCAAACATCAATTTTAGGAAAAGTTACCCCCCGTTCTAGGATGGTCGTCGTTATTAGACCGTCCACTTTGCCATCCCGCATTAATTGCACTTTTTCTAAACGTTGTTCATCTGCAGAAAAAACAGTTGTTAGTTTCAAGGTTGGAAAGTTTTGGGCAATTGCGTTTAAAACCACCTTTAATTGATTAATATGTGGCACAAAAACTAAAAATTGTCGCCCCGTCTGTTGGCATTCAGCAAGAAATCTCTTTAAAGCTTTGGGTAATTTTTTGTTTTGTACCTTTTTCCACCAATTAAAAACCAACTTGGGCTTTATTTCCGGTAATGGAAATCCGTGGAAACGCTGGGGTAAGTAACTCACGCCGATCTGTTTTTGTTTAACTTTTTGCATTAAGGCTTTCCCAGGAGTGGCTGTTAAGTATAGACACATTCCGGTTGGCTTCTTAGCCTGTTTTGTCGCATACATTAACTTTTCATTTTGTGCGTACGGAAAAGCATCAACTTCATCAATAATCAAAACATCAAATGCGTGGTAAAATCTTAATAGCTGATGAGTTGTGGCAATTGTGAGTTGGGCGTAATGGTACGGATCAGTTTGATGCCCGTGTAATAACGCAATATCGACATTTTGAAAGGCATCTTGTAAACGTGGAAAAAGCTCCAAACACACATCCACTCTTGGAGAAGCCAAACAAACCCGTTTTCCCTTTTGAAGGGCATCGGTAATTCCTGGAAAAAGCATTTCTGTTTTTCCGGCTCCGGTCACCGCCCATAAAAGATGATCTCGACTATGCTCAAAGGCCTGTAAAACTTCCTTTGAACACCGTTTTTGACTATTTGTGAGCTCACCATGCCAAGTTAAATAAGTCTCTAAAGGTTTAAAATGGTTCGGTTCCGTTGCGGTTACAAAATTTTCTAATGTCGAAACACGACCCAATTGAAGACAGCTTGGACAATAAAACTCATTTCTTGGTAGTGAAACGGCTTGTTTCAAATGCCACGTGTGACAACGCAAACAACGTACCCGATTCTCGCTAATTTGCATTGTCGGCAACTTTTGTAAGTTTGCATCTGTTATTGCCCAGTCACGGGGCATCAAAACTAGTCTCCCAAAGAATTCTGATTTTTCCATTTCCTATCACCCAATTTTAAAATACGCAAAAGAAAGGAAATATTTTTTATGGAAAACAATTTAATCACCATTGCCAAAAATGGTAGCCATGAGCTTGATATTAAAAAATCTCGCTTTATTGCTGATATATTTCGTATTCAAACTGAAGAAGATGCTTTGCAATTTATTCAAGAAATTAAATCCCATCATCACAAAGCTAATCATCATTGTTTTGCATATTTGCTGGGGAAGGATGATCACATCCAAAGAGCAAGTGATGATGGTGAACCTTCGGGAACAGCCGGTGTTCCCATCTTAGAAGTTCTTCAAAAAAATCATGTTCACAATGTTTTGATCGTGGTAACTCGTTACTTTGGCGGTATAAAGCTCGGGGCGGGCGGGCTAATCCGGGCTTACAGTAACTCTGCCTCCCAAGTACTTACAGAAATTGGTTTAGTTGAACTCGTTTCACAAACTAACCTAAAACTCACTGTTACTTACGCTCAGCATGATTCTTTAATCCACTGGCTGGCCGCTAATCACTATGAAGTATTAGATAGCCAATTCGGCGAATATGTAGCAATTCAGGTTCCAGTGGCTGAATCTGAAGTTGAATCCTTCAAAACTGCTCTCATAAATCTTTTCAGCGGCAAAATTACTTTTCAAATTATTGGGACGCAGTTTAGTGAAATTCCTCTACAAAAATAATCGTATTTAAGCTACTCAGCGTCTTTGCTGAATAACTGAATACGATTATTTTTTTGGTTATTTTTTATCTTTTTCAGGTTTTGATGTCTCACTTTTAGCTTGCTCATCAGTTTTTTTCTGAGCTGTCCTAATTTTTTCCACACGCTCTTTTTCTTCTCTTTCGTCTTCTAACTGATTGCTAGTTTCTTTAGACGTAGTGGAAGTCACAACTTTTTGAATCCAATTTAACAATGGCCGCCTATCCTTGCCAACCAGCCCGATAGCTTCGACGAACAGCTCCAAACCAATTAAGATGCCAATTGTTAGCAGCACAGATCCCCATATGGTGGAGATTGGATAAAGTAAAGCAATAAAAGAAAAAATTAGCGAAATTCCATAGATGACAAAAACGGTTTGACGATGGGTTAACCCCATCTGCATCAATCGATGATGCAGATGCCGTTTATCTGCATGAGAAATTGGTTCTTTGTTTAAAATCCGCCGTAACATCGCAAAAACCGTATCGGTAATTGGTACTCCCAAAATCATTACCGGAATAATTACCGAAATAAAAGTTGCGTTCTTTAAGCCCGATAATGAAAAAACTGAAATCATAAAGCCAATAAACAGTGCACCCGTATCACCCAGATAAATTCGGGCCGGGAAGAAATTATAAGGTAAAAAACCAATTTCGGCCGCAACGAGCGTAAAAATCATAATTACGACATACACATTAGTTGTCGGCAAAAAGAATAATCCAGTAATCCCAGTTGTGAATAGGGCAATGATCGAAACCCCAGTAGCTAGACCATCAAGGCCATCTAGTAGGTTAATCGCGTTTGTAATTCCTGCAATCCACAGATAAGTAATCGGAAAACTTAGCACGCCTAGCCCAACTGTTCCCAAAAATGGAATCGTTAGTGTCGTCATTCGCACATTAGCAAATACAAACACCTCGATAGCAGCTAAAGAAATACCAATCATTTTCTGATAAGGCTTAAGGACAAAAATATCATCAATTACACCGGTTAGGATAATGATACATTCTCCCCCAAATATCCCCCACAGTTGTCTGGTTGGAATTTGCGCTCTCAAAAGGAAAAATGTAGCGAAGTTAAAGGCCAGAAAAATAGCTAGCCCGCCCATTGTTGGCATTGGAACTTTGTTTACCCGTCGCGCGGAGGGTTCATCAACTGCCCCCACCTTAAAAGCGAGTCGTCTAACAAACGGCGTTAAGACAGCAGAGATAATTGCTGTTGCAAACAAACTGACAATAATTTCAAATCGCATGTTAGACCTCTTTTCTAGAACGTGTTTAAAAACATTTTGCTTGTGGGCAGGTTCTCTCCACAAATTTGAAGTTTAAAATAACAAAAAATATTCAACTACCCCAAAAATGAAAGAAACGATCTTTTTAAACACATTTAAGCTAGAACAATTATAAAAGTATTGAAAACATTCACAATATGAACTAGTCACTATAATTATTATACAAACCCCACAACCGTAACACAAGTGTAATCAATGTTACCACTTACACATTAAGTCAAAATAAAAACTGGCTGTGTCATAATTCTCAACACTGCCAGTTTAAAAATAATTAGAAATTAAGCCATCGTTGATTATTCATTTAAGTGATAATGATATGTCGAAACGATGATGTTTTCCCGTGAATTCAATGCTGCTCTTAACCGCAACCCCGTTTGATTATGCAAAATATTTTGCCAAGGTTTGCGCGGTACAAATTGTGGCACAAGTACTGTCGTTGTGTAATTTCGTTCCGATGCTCGACGCGCAATTACATCACAGAAACGTAAGGTTGGATTTGCAATCGAACGGTATGAGGAATGAATATCAACAAACCGAACATCAGGATATTCTGCCTTAAATTCAACGGCCGTTTTATGTTCTTTTTTAGGATCTGCATCAAAAGAGACGTGCATTGCAATCACGTAGTCCCCGATTGAACGTGCATAATTAATTGCGCCTGCAGTCACTCGAGTTACATTACTAACCAAAACAATCACTGTTGAGCCATCGTAATCATGTAACTGAACTTTACCCTTGGCTGCAATTCGCAACTGTTTAGCAACTTTTACATAATGTTGATGAATTTTATAAAACAGTCTTAATAAGACCGGCATGATAATAAGGTATGGCCAAACATTTCCAAAATGTAAGAAGAACAAACAGATTACTAAACCAAAAGACAGTGCCGCTCCTAAAAGATTGGCAGAAGATTTTAATAACCAGTGGCCCGTTCGTTCACGGAACCAGTGAATAATCATCCCTGATTGAGAAAGTGTAAAAGGTACAAACACCCCGACCGCATACAATGGAATCAACAAACTAGTTTGTCCATGGAAAATTAAGATCAAAACGATCGCACCGACTGCTAATGAAATAATCCCGTTTGAATAGCCTAACCGATCGCCGCGATCCATGTATGCGTGAGGCATAAACTTATCTTTAGCTAGATTATAAGCTAACATTGGGAAAGCTGAAAATCCGGTGTTTGCGGCTACCGCCAAAATAAGAGCAGTAGATAGTTGTAACAGGTAGAACAATAAACCGTGTCCAAACACACTTTCTCCGACTTGTGAAAGAACTGTTTGCTGAGCATTAGGTAAAATTCCACTGAAATAACTCAAAACTGTGATTCCAGCAAAGAAGACTGCCAAAATCAGTGCCATGATGGTTAAGGTTCCAGCAGCATTCTTCCGTCGTGGTCGTTTAAAGTTTGGGACAGCATTACTAATTGCTTCTACACCAGTTAATGATGAGGATCCTGAAGATAGAGCCTTTAAAAATAGGACCATCGTCATTCCAGGAACGGCCGTCCCAATGCCGGCTGCGGCATGGGCAACGACTCTACCGGTGACAATGTTGAAAAAACCAACACCAATCATGATCGTAATCATGACAATAAATAAATAAACCGGTAAGGTTAAAAATGAAGCCGAATCACGCAAGCCACGTAAGTTCAAAGCCATGATCCCAATGACAATTAAAATTGCCAAGGGAACGGCAAAGGGATGAATGCTTGGAATGGCCGAAGTAATGGCTTCAGTTGCAGAAGTCACACTAACCGCCACGGTCAACATGTAATCAACCAGTAACGATCCCCCAGCAACTAGTCCTGCTGATTGTCCCCAATTGGTACTAGCAACCACATAGGCGCCACCGCCTGAAGGATACGCATGAATAATCTGCCGATAAGAAATCGTAATCGCAAATAATAGAATTAAAACAATTCCTGCAACAGGTAATGCATACCACGTTGCTGCAGCTGAAAGAACCAGCAAAACGGAAAGAATTTGCTCTGTCCCGTAAGCAATTGATGATAAAGCATCCGAAGATAACAAAGCCAAAGCTTTAAACTTGGTTAATGCTTGTCCACCTTCATCTAAGGTTTTAAGCGGTTTACCAATTAAAAGTCTTTTTAGATAATGCCACATTATAATGCTCCTCCACAAAAATAAATTAACCCGAGTCAATAACCCGGGCAATGCAAATCAAAAGTAAGTTTACTACAAATGAGCATGTTATTCTACATCAAGTTTTCATTATTTCAGTAATCTGCTCGCTGTCCATTCAAACACATAAACAAATGAAGTGCAACCTTTAAATTCACCGTTTTATACACACTTCTTTCAAAAATTTTCAGAAAACAAAAAGAGCTTTCAAAACTAGGCTTACACCTAATCTCAAAAGCTCTCGACTATACTAAATTAGCCGTTTTTTGTTTACATCATGCCGCCCATGCCACCTGGTTGTGGTTGAGCTGCAGCTGCTGCATCATCTTTTGCTTCTGGCTTGTCAGCAACAACTGCTTCGGTTGTTAATAACAAGGCAGAAACACTGGCTGCGTTCTGTAATGCTGAACGAACAACCTTAGTAGGGTCGACAATTCCTGCGTCTACCATGTTTTCCCATTTGCTAGTTGCTGCATTGTAACCAACGCCTGGTTCTTGTTTCTTTAAGTTTTCTACGATTACTGAACCTTCAGCACCCGCATTTTTTGCGATCTGACGAACAGGTTCTTCAAGAGCACGTTTTACAATGTTGATACCAGTTTGTTCATCGCCTTCTGCTTTAAGGTCAGCAATAGAAGGAATGACATTAACTAATGCTGTTCCACCACCGGAAACAAAGCCTTCTTCAACAGCAGCACGTGTTGCATTCAAAGCATCTTCAATTCGATACTTCTTTTCTTTCAATTCAGTTTCTGTTGCAGCACCAACTCTAACAACAGCAACACCGCCAGCTAATTTAGCTAAACGTTCTTGCAATTTTTCTTTGTCAAAGTCTGAAGTTGTTTCAGAAATCTGTTGTCTGAGTGTCGCAACTCGTTCTGAGATTTGGTCTTTATTACCAGCACCTTCAACGATTGTTGTATCGTCTTTTGTAACTGTAACCTTGTTAGCTTGGCCTAATTGATCAATTGTGGCATCTTTTAAGTTCAAACCTAAATCATCTGTGATGACTGTTCCGCCTGTCAAGGTTGCGATATCTTCAAGTTGGGCTTTACGACGATCGCCAAAACCAGGTGCTTTAACAGCCACAACGTTGAATGTACCACGCATCTTGTTCAAAACAAGGGTTGGCAAAGCTTCACCAGTAATATCATCGGCAATAATTAACAATGAACGACTTTGTTCTACAACTGATTGAAGTAATGGCAAAATATCTTGAATATTACCAATTTTCTTATCAGTAATTAAAATGTATGGATTGTCTAAATCAGCTTCCATTTTGTCGTTGTCAGTAACCATGTATTGTGACATATAGCCACGATCGAATTGCATTCCTTCAACAACATCAAGTGTTGTATCCACACCACGTGACTCTTCGATTGTAATGACGCCATCATTACCAACTTTTTCCATTGCATCAGCGATTAGTTGGCCAACTTCTTCGTTTGCAGCTGAGATAGAAGCAACTTGGGCAATATCATCTTTTGTTTTAACTTCATGAGACATCTTGTGTAAGCCTTCAACAGCGGCTTTTGTTGCGCGTTCAATTCCGCGACGGATACCAACTGGATTTGCACCGGCAGTAACGTTCTTCATACCTTCATTTACAATTGCTTGTGTTAAAACAGTTGCAGTGGTTGTTCCGTCACCAGCAATATCGTTAGTTTTTGAAGCAACTTCAGAAACTAACTTAGCACCCATATTTTCAAAATGGTCTTCAAGATCAATTGACTTAGCAATTGTCACACCATCATTTGTAATTGTAGGCGAACCATATGATTGTTCCAAAACAACGTTACGACCTTTTGGACCAATTGTTGATTTAACTGTGTCAGCTAATTTGTCGACACCTTTTAACATTTTTGTTCTTGCATCTTCGGAAAATTTAATTTCTTTTGCCATAAAATTTTCACCTCATTGAATTTATTTTTTTAATTAGTCAGTAATTGCAACGATATCTTTTTCGTGCAAAACCAAATATTTTTTGTCTTCGTATGAAACTTCGGTACCTGCATACTTGTCAAAAATAACGGTGTCACCTGTCTTAACAGCGGGGGCAACTTTTTCTCCGTTATCTAATACGCGTCCTTCACCCACAGCAATAACTTTACCGCTTTGTGATTTTTCCTTAGCATTACTTGCAAGGACAATTCCACCAACGGTTTGTTCTTCTTCTTCCTGTGCTTCTAATATCACGCGATCTCCTAATGGTTTTAACAATATGAATCCCTCCATTTATTTTATACTTTTTACTGTTTTTAGCACTCTTGACGTTCAAGTGCTAACAACAATATTTACTATATCATTCTCCCCACAGAATGCAAGTATTTTACTGACCTTTTTTGACAAATAAATTCAAGTATCTTGCAAAAATGCTATACTATAGGAACAAATATGAGGTGAGCAAATGAAATTAGAAAAGAAATCCATCTATATATTAATTACGTATTTAATCGTTTATTTGTTGCCCGGTGTCTTAAATAGTTTCTTTAAATTAACACACATGGAAATTTTTAACATTCAAATTGTTGACTATTTAATCGGTGCTTGCTTGTTAGGCTATTTTGCCTTTCATAACATGCCGACTAATCTGCCTGAAAAAAAGCGCCGTTCTGTGGGCCAAACCATTTTGTGGGGTGTTTTAGGATTCATCGTGGTCATTATTCTCCAATCGGTAATTTTACGCCTGACCATTCAAACGGGTGGCAATGCTAATTCTCAAAATACGAGCGCCCTTTTATCAATTGTAAAGAGCTATCCCATTTATGCTTTGGTTATTATTGTGGCAGCCCCAATTATGGAAGAAATTGTTTTTCGCAAAGTACTTTTCGGCAATCTTGCCAATCTGCTAAGTTTCATTAATCCTAAAATTGCCCAGTTGCTTACCGCCTTTATTTCTAGTGGCTTGTTCGCCTTAGCACATTCAGACGGCCATTTAATTCTATACGCCGCAATTGGCCTCTGGTTTTCGTGGCTCTACCATCATACCGGCCGTATTCAAACTTCAATGATGGCGCATATTTTAATGAACTCGTTAGTTGTATTGCCAATATTAGGCTTGTAACTAATCATGCCGAATTGCATAGATTAGTGATTGCAGCTCATTGGTCAGATCAATATTTTGAATTCGGACCTCCGCCGGCACTGAAACGCGAACCGTTGTAAAATTCATGATGCCTTTAATTCCGGATTGCACGAGTTCATCAGTAACTTTTTGGGCAATAGCTGCCGGAATAGTAATAATGGCAATTTTAATTTGTTGTTCCTGCAGCTGTTCTCGTAACTGGGCCATTCCATATACAGGAACGTTACTTTGCACGGAACCAATCATGGTCGGATCAATGTCAAAGGCAGCACCGATTCGGACATTACTGTTTTTATGAAAATTGAAATTCAACAGGGCATGCCCTAAGTTTCCAACCCCAATCAATGCGACATTAGTGAGTGTGTCTTGATCAAGAATTTTTTTGAAAAAATCAATTAATTTGTGGACATCATACCCATACCCACGTTTCCCTAATGTACCAAAATAAGAGAAATCGCGGCGAATGGTTGCCGCATCAACTTGAATCGCTTCAGCTAGCTCAGTTGAAGAAACCCGTAGTTTATTTGCATTTAATAAATTATTTAAATAGCGATAATATAAAGGTAACCGTTTGGCAGTAGCTTCCGGAATTTTGGTTTCCATTTTGAACCTCCAATAAACTTTGTGAATAATTAACAAAGTTAGTTTACCACTTCCCTCACTGGGAACCAAGAACCACCCAAACTTAGATATTTTATAAACTGATTTACGAAAGGACAAAAGATTGTGATTTTACTACAAGCCCAAAATGTCAGCCGAGAATTTAATGGAGAGCGGTTGTTCTCACAGATCACTTTTGATATTCAGGAACAAGATCGCATTGGTCTTGTCGGTCGAAATGGGGCCGGTAAAACAACGCTTCTCAAAATGTTAATTGGTCAAACACAACCTGATGAAGGTCAGATCATTACCAAAAAAGACCTTTCGATTGGTTATCTTGCCCAAAATCAAGGCTTAAATACGGATAATACCGTCTGGAATGAATTATTAACCGTTTTTGCTGACGTTATTGCTTTAGAACAAGAAATTCATCAGCTCGAAAGCCAATTAGGCGATCCTGAAATCATCGCTAACTCCGAAAAGTTTAAGTCTTTATCTAATTTGTACGATCAAAAACAGCAGACCTTTAAAACCAAAAACGGTTTTGGTTATCAAGCAGAAATTCGTGGTGTCCTTAACGGTTTTAGTTTTGGTGAAGAATTTTATGACCGCTCAGTTAACTCCCTATCTGGGGGCCAAAAAACTAAATTAGCTTTGGCGAAATTGCTGTTGGAACAACATGACCTCCTTGTGTTAGATGAGCCTACCAATCATTTGGATATGGACACTTTGGCTTGGCTAGAAAAATACATTAAGTCATACAAAGGCGCATTGTTAATTGTGTCACATGATCGCTACTTTCTAGATCATGTAGTTTCAAGAGTTCTTGACTTAGATCAGCACACGCTATTTCCTTACACTGGAAATTATTCGGATTATATCGACAAGAAAGCTGCTCGTCTCAAAAGTGAATGGAAAACTTACGAAAAACAACAAACTCAGATTGATAAACTTCAAGATTTTGTTAATAAAAATATTGTCCGTGCTTCAACCACTAAACGCGCTCAGAGTAGGCGCAAGCAGCTCGAAAAAATGACCGTCCTGGAACGACCCAATACAGATGATGCTGAAATGCATTTCCATTTTGCGGCAAAACAGTCTAGTGGTAATGTCGTTTTAACGGTCAAGGATGCTGCAATCGGTTACGAAACGGACCATGTTTTGTCGGCCCCAATCAACATTAATTTAACTAAACATCATGTTTTAGGAATCGTGGGCCCAAATGGGGTTGGTAAATCAACCCTGTTGAAAAGTATCTTAGGTCAAATTCCATTGCTTAGTGGCACCGCTAAACTAGGTACTGGCGTAGAAGTCGGCTATTATGATCAGGAACAACATAACTTAGACGACCATAAAA
Organism: Pediococcus sp. M21F004; assembly: GCF_051122535.1. NCBI lineage: Bacteria > Bacillati > Bacillota > Bacilli > Lactobacillales > Lactobacillaceae > Pediococcus > Pediococcus sp. M21F004. Next base: position 1,864,248 of record NZ_CP177314.1, on the reverse strand, counting down.
CAGTTTTAAATGAACTTTGGGATGAGCATCCACTCGTCCCAGAAAAAGATATTCGCTCTCTGTTAGGTAGCTTTTTGTTTTCCGGAGATGACGTATTAAAACCTGTGAAAAACTTAAGCGGTGGAGAACGAGCTCGCCTACTTCTAACTAAATTAACCATGCAGGCTGACAACTTCTTAATTTTGGATGAGCCAACCAATCATCTAGACATTGATAGCCGTGAAGTTCTTGAAAATGCCTTAAATGAATTTGATGGTACCGTCCTTTTCGTCTCTCATGATCGTTACTTCATTAATCGAGTAGCAACAGAAATTTTGGAAATCTCTGCGGCTGGAAGTCAACTATTTCTGGGTGATTATGATTACTATTTAGCTAAAAAAGAGGCTCAGGACCAAACACCAAATTCAGCTGTTAATGACGAGACCGAAGATATTGAGATTTCAAAAAAGCAAACTTACTTAGCCTCTAAAGAAACCCAAAAGGTCCAAAGAAAGTTGCAACGTGAAGTTGAACACCTTGAAGAACAACTCGATACATTGTCAGAAACCGAGGCTCGGATTCAAAACCAAATGGCTGATCCGCAAAACTTTAACGATCATTTAAAATTGGAAGAACTTCAAAAAAGTTTGGACGCAACTCAAACCCAAATTACCCAAACTGAAAATGACTGGACAACAAAGAGTGAGCAACTTGAAGACCAAGATTAGTATTTAAATTCACAAAAAGAGAGTAAGTTCAGTTAATGAACTTACTCTCTTTTTATGTTATTTATTAATTTGAAAAAAACATTTTAATCAATTGATCCCGATCCTGATTCCAACGTTCATTGTCACGAGTTGGATAGATTCGATTTGTCAGGCACACAAAGCCTTGTTTATTAACGGGGTCAAATGCCAAAATTGTCCCAGTATAGCCAGTTTGCACATATTGCTCTTGATGATTGACTTTTTGCCAACCTAAAGTCCGCCCATTCTCATCGTAACTGGCCATCAAATCAAACAAATTAGGATCCAGAATTTCTTTTTTCTGGTATTTTCCCCGATTAATCATCATCTCAGTAAAGACAGTTAAATCACTAAGAGTCGAAAACAGGCCTGAATGGCCACTTTCGCCATTTAAGAGTAACGCCTTATAGTCATGGACCTGTCCTTGAATTTGACCACGTTGCGCATCAACTTCAGTAGGAACAAATCGTGACTTAGGACGATTCAAATTATACCCCGTATTTGTCATAGCCAGTGGATACCATATGTGATCCTGAACACTGCGGTCAATCGAACCATTTAATGTCCGAATAATTAAACCTAATAAAATAAATCCTAAATCAGAATAAACCGTTTTTTCACCCGGTTTGCTAATTAATGGATCCTCATAAATTTTTTTTACAAGCTCAACACCAGTTAAATTAGGAATGTTATCCACATCCGCTGGTAACCCACTGTTGTGTAGCAACAAATTTTCAATCGTCACTTCTGGATGCGAAAAACCTGGTAAATATGCAGTAACTGAATCTTGTAATCCCAATTCATGAATAGATAACAACTGAAATACCCGTGTTGTTGTTGCCACAACCTTCGTTAAAGAAGACAAGTCATAGATCATAGAAGGATCCAATCTTTCAGCAAAAACATCCTTACCTTGAAATCCATGATAAAAACTATCAATTTTATTTTCGTTTATAAAGCTGAAAGAAGCACCATAAATATCGCCACGATCAATTGCTGCATCAATTTCATTCCTCATTTTAGTGAACTTATTTTCTGTCATACATTCGTCCCCGCTTCATCTTATTTGACGGCATCTGGTACCCAATCAAATTCCAAACTCGGTTCAGCATTCAAACTAGCATCAGCAAAAACATTATGCTTCATTGCCACATAGCCAGCTGCCCCAATCATGGCTGCGTTATCACCACAATACTTCAGAGGTGCTTTTACAAAATCTAGATCCGGCTCCTTCACACTAAGTTGCTCAGATAAGGTTTCTCTAAGTCCTTGGTTTGCAGCAACCCCTCCTGCTAAAATAAGTTGTTTGATCTGAAATTTTTCACAAGCCAATAAAGTTTTTTTAACAATCACATCGACCACGCTTTGTTGGAAACTCGCGGCAAGATCGGCGCGATTCAACGTTTCATTAATCTGATCAGCATGATGAACCGTGTTAATAAAAGCACTTTTTAGGCCACTAAAACTAAAGTCGAAATTATCTTCATGAACCATTGCCCGTGGAAAGTGAAAGGTATCTTTTCCTTGATGAGCTAATTCATCAATTGGTTTCCCAGCCGGATAAGTCATTCCCAAAACGCGCCCGATCTTATCATAAGCTTCCCCAGCCGCATCGTCACGTGTTTCACCAATAATTTGAAATTCATTTTCATATGGCATATAAACAAGCTCTGTATGACCGCCAGAAACTAATAGCGCCATTGAAGGAAATACAATCGGTTTTACAAAGCGAGCCGCATAAATATGGCCTGCCATGTGATTTACTGGGACAATTGGTAATTCATTGGCATAGGCAAATGCTTTAGCAGCAGCCACACCTACCAACAATGCCCCTACAAGTCCAGGACCATAAGTAACGGCCACCGCAGTCAAATCACTAGTTTTAACTTGTGCTTTTTCTAACGCCTCATCAATACAAATTGTGATTTGCTCAATGTGGTGACGGCTAGCCACTTCTGGCACAACTCCGCCGAATCTTTTATGACTATTAATTTGAGTTGCAACCACATTTGACAGGATTTTCTCACCATCTTCAATAACGGCAACACTTGTTTCATCACAACTTGATTCAAATGCTAAAATTAAGTTCTTTTTAGTCATAATTCTCCTAATCCTTTTGGGTCAATGTTAAGGTCATATCAATCGCATCTTCATGATCACCAAAATAATAGTGTGCTTTCACGCCTGTTTTTTCAAAGCCCATCTTTAGATAAAGGGCCTGTGCACGTACATTACTTCTTCTAACTTCAAGCGTCATCTTTTTGTATCCAATGTATTCAGCTTTTCCAATCATTGTCTTAAGCAAGTAAGCACCAATGCCTCGATTCTGTTTGTCTGGGACCACAGCCACATTTGTAATATGTGCAGTCGCAGTCCGATCATCGAACGATGCACCGATAAAACCAAGCATCCGATCGTGATATCGGATAACTAAATAAAGCCGATCAAATTTACGGCGAAGTTCCGTAGCAAAAGCGGCTCGATCCCAAGGCGTTTGGCCTTCATAAACAGATCGCTCCACATTCAAAATTTCCGGGATATCCGGAATCATCGCCTTGGCAATGAAATACGTGTCCGTTTCAATTTGGATAACATGGTCATGAATTTCAAATGCTTGTTCTCTCAACTGTTTTGTTCGATTAAAAAAACGATCTTTAATTAATGCTTTAATTTCTTTCAACATAAGGCTTTGTTTCCTCTTGTGGATGACGTTTTTTCCATTCAACTTCCGCTTCAGTCAAACGCAAATATCGGGGCACAAAATTAAATGGATGGGCTACAGGTTCGGCGTGTAATCCTAATTTTCCAAGTACATAAGCATTAGGAAGATTCATTGCATCTGAAACTTGATGAAAATATGGCCCCAACTGATCCTGAAGAAAGGCTGCATAAACAGATACATCTTGGCCCACAAACCAAACAGGCTTGTGCATTTCCAGTAATTTTGCGGCCAATTCTTTAATAGCTAAATGTTGGTCCTCCAAAACCGCCACCAAGCCATCAGCAGTTTGTTGATAGATGCCTGCAAATACATTTTCTCGGCGCGCATCAAATAAAGGCACGATTAAACGATCTTCATCGCCTACATTTGCCGCTAATGTCCGTAAGCTGGACACCGCCACTAAATCAATATTTAAGGTATATGCCAGTGTCTTCGCAGTCGTTGTTGCAATCCGCAATCCAGTATATGAACCCGGTCCGTCTGCCACCACAATTCGTTTGAAGTCCTGCATCTTAAGTCCAACCTGCTTAACCAATGTTTCAATAATTGGCTGCAACTGAATACTATGATTTTTACGAATATTTGTGGTCGTCATTGCTAGTAACTGGCCATCATCTAAAATCGCCACACTTAAAGGCCGATTTGAAGTATCTAACGCCAATATTTTCATAACCAATTTCCTTTTCTCGTTCTATTCTTTAAATATCTTATCACAATTTTTCTATAGCGGGATAATTCATAAAAAAGAACTCGCAAATCTTTACCGATTGTCGAGTTCTCTAAATTTATTTTTGATCTTCAAACCCGTTTGGATGTTTTTGTGTCCAGTTCCACGCAGTCCTGATGATTTCATGGATATCATCATATTGAGGCTGCCAATTTAGGATTTTACGTGCCTTATCGCTTTTAGCAACTAAAGTATCTGGGTCTCCAGGACGCCGAGCAGTAATTCTTGCAGGAATTTCTTTGCCGGTCGCAACACGAGCAGCTTCCAAAATTTGCTTCACGGAAAATCCCGTCGAAGAACCCAAATTAAATGCATTGCTTTCGTTACCAGCTTGGAGATACCTCATCGCTAAAATATGCGCATCTGCTAAATCTGTAACGTGCACATAGTCACGAATATTGGTGCCATCTGCAGTTTTATAATCATCCCCAAAAATCTGTAATTCGTCACGTTTTCCAGAAGCAACCTGCAAAACAATCGGAATGAGGTGAGTTTCAGGATGATGATCTTCGCCAATGGTTCCATCCGCAGCAGCTCCCGCAACATTAAAGTAACGCAGTGCCACAAACTTAATACCATAAGCAATATCAGACCAGTGCATAATCTTTTCCATCATGAGTTTGCTCTCACCGTACGGGTTGATGGGATTTTGTAAATCAGTTTCTTTAATTGTATCATTCTCAGGATTACCATAAGTAGCGGCCGTTGAAGAAAAGACAATTCGACTTACATGATTGGCGTGCATAGCTTCAAGCAAAGTGATCACACCGCCAGTATTGTTATCAAAATACTTCAACGGATCCTTCATTGATTCTGGAACAATCGAAAAAGCTGCAAAATGGATAACTGTATCAATACTTTCTTCAGCAAAGACTTTGTCCAAAAAATCCCGATCTCGAACATCCCCCTGGTAAAAACGAGCTTGCTTCGAAACTGCTTGTCGGTGTCCGGTAACTAAATTATCAATCACCACTACATCTTCATTTTGTTCAATCAATCTTTTTACTGTGTGCGAGCCAATATACCCTGCACCACCAAGTACTAAAATTGCCATTTTACGCCTCTCCGTTTTCCTGAAATTTTAACGTAATTATACCATAAAACCGTTTCACTTGTTTGTTAGTTAGCTATTGAGCTCCAAGTACAATCCGCTTCACAATAGACTTCGCCATTAACTGACATCCTATGTAGCGTCTTTGTTTCACCATTTTCACCAGTTGTTTTTCCCACTTCACTCACTACCGTATGTCCATACTGAATTTCTTTATGATATTGAATATTTAAATGAGTTGGCATGTGAGTTTGCAAAAAATCAGCCGGTAAAACATCCAAAAGCCACTCAAAATAATGTGAGTTGTTTACGTGGCCGTTGGTATCTAAATCAAAATAACGAACAGAATATTGTTTGGTTAGCAGTTCTTGTCCATCCGTAATCTTTTGAACCCGTGGTAACCGAGCTAATCGTTTAACCTCATCACTTCCGTATGGGTCAATCAATGCCGGAATTAATTTCCCCATCTTACGTGTTTCATGGTTCATTTGGACAAAATTACTGTTAGCAGTGATAAGTGGTTGGCCTGCTTCGTCTTCAATGCCAAAATGACGCTCGCAAAAAAACTTATTGTGGGCAGTGGCTTCGGTTGACAAACGAATTGTCGTCCCAATCTCAGGTAAAGCATTTATTTGGATCGAATACTGCGTAACTACCCAACCCACGCCATATTTTAAGACTTCTGATGTTCCAACTCCCAAAAGTTCACTTTGGTCTTCTGAAGCTAAAACCATTAAGTTGATTAGCATTGGCATTGATGCTCGCGAGGTTCGATCACCATCGTAATAAACCAATCTATGTTCTTCGCTAAATTTTTTTCCTGCCATGCCAATCTCCTCTCACATTACTTACATTATTTCTTTTTTATAATTCATTTCGTGATCGAAACCAAAAAAGTTTTACCACTCACTACCATCCTCTTAAACTAACTATTTTTCGAATTGTCATTGTTTAAATGGTGGTATGTTGCATAAACATCTTGCTTTTTCAGCCCGCGTAATTTAGCAACCTTTTTTATTGCTACGGTTGGTTTCTCACCCGCGCTAATCAAATTAGTGATTTGATCTTCAACAGGAATTTCTGGTAATTCTTCACCTGCTACAACTGCATGGCTGTTACCTTCCACAATCACAACAAATTCGCCGCGAATTTCATTATTACTAGCCCATTCCAACAGTTCTGCCAAAGTTCCACGAAGAAACTCTTCAAATTTTTTAGTTAGCTCTCGACACAATACTGCCGAACGATCTGTACCCAAGATACCAGCCATATTGGTCAGCGTCTTTTTCAAACGGTGTGGAGCTTCATAAAAAATAAGCGTTTCTTCTTTATTTGCAAGCTTTTCCAATTGACGTTTTTGGTCAACCGGTTTTCGATTTAGAAAGCCAAAGAAATAAAATGGTTGCGGAACTAATCCGGAGGCAATCAAGGCGGTCAACGCTGCGTTAGCTCCTGGCAAAGGAACAACTGTAATGTCTTGTTCAATACAGGCCACTACCAAATCATGCCCAGGATCACTAATTGATGGCATTCCTGCATCACTCACTTGCGCAATGGTCTCCCCTTTTTTTAAACGTTCAACTAATTCAGGGACACGTTCATGGGTGTTATATTCATGAAAACTAATTTGTTTCGTTTCAATTTCAAAATGATTTAATAACTTTTGGGTATTCCGCGTATCTTCAGAAGCAATAACATCTACTTCCTTCAATATTTCAACTGCCCGATAGGTCATATCTCCAAGATTGCCAATTGGGGTGGGCACTAAATACAGCGTTCCACTAGCCTGATTTTTTGCAAAGCTTTTTTGTGATTGCACTTTTCAATCTCCTCGTATTATATAATTTGAAACTTTGTTATTTACTATTCCCTACTTAGATGTTGCGTGATATTCTCTAATTGTTCATTGGATTTAGGTCCAACTGGTATAGGCTTTCATCTCCTGTAGATTATCTACGTTATAAGCGCGCCGCCCAGACAATTCGAAACACCGCAAACCACAAGCTGTAGCGATTAATTTGATTCGTGTTCACTCGCGTGACACGCAGCTGAATCTTTTAATCTAGTCTTCTTATATTGCGAGGATGCCCGTTAGAGTTGGAATTAGGGAACATCACGCAGCACCTAAGCTTATCCAATTAATTCAAAGTGAAAGGAGGTCCTATCCTATGAATTTATATTTAGGTATTGATGTTGGTAAAAATAAATTAGACTTTTGTGCTTTAGATTCTGATCAACATTGCCGTTTTCAAGATGAAACTACTAATGATCTTAATGGTGCCGTTAAAATTAAACAGGTAATCTTAACTGAGACTAAAACCCACCATTATGAAAAGATAACTGTTGGTATGGAAGCCACCTCGGTCTATAATTTTCATCCGATGACTTTTTTCGCCGAAGATAGCGAGTTACAAGCCTTAGGCTTATCGGTTATCACCATTAACCCCTATACGTCACATCATTTTAGCCAGTTATTTGATGATGGTAAGACGGATGCGATTGATGCCAAACAATTAGCTGATTTGTTACGGATCAAACCACTGGGAACTTCAGTTGCTCGCCAAGAAAACTATGTGGCTTTGCAACGTCTAACACGGGAACGTTATCACTTGGTTAAACAAATGACTGATTCTAAAAATCATTTTTTGAATAATCTTTATTATCGTTGTAATACGTTAGAACGGGAGCTGCCAACATCCGTTTTTGGTTCAACTATGATGACCCTAATTACTGATGAAGAGTTAACCTTGGACGAGGCAGCGGCGCTACCTCTTGATGAATTAGTCACCCATCTTCAACAGTTAGCTCACGGTAAGTTTGGTGATGCCGAAGCCGTTGCTAAAGCTATTAAGAAAGCAACCCGTTCTTCTTATCGCCTATCAAAAGTCGTAACAGATTCTGTTGATGAAATTTTGGCGGTCTATGCGAATGAAATTCGGATGTTAAAAAAACAAATCCAAGTTTTGGATAAAACAATTACACAGATATCTACTCAAATCACAGATATCAATTGTTTAACTAGTGTTCCCGGTATTGGCCCAGTTTATGCGGCTGGTATTGTGGCAGAAATTGGTCAAATTGAACGTTTTCCCGATGAAAGTCATATTGCCAAGTATGCTGGCCTGGCTTGGTTACCACATGAATCAGGCACAAGCGTTCGTCAAGCTACACCACGAACTCGTAAGGGTAATCAATATCTTCGTTATTATCTAGTTGAAGCTGCCAACTCGATAAGACGTTATGATGTTACTTACCAACGCTATTACCACAAAAAATATGAAGAGGTACCCAAGTATCGTCATCGTCGAGCTATTGTCTTGACGGCACGAAAGCTTGTAAGATTGGTGGAAGTCTTGCTTAGAAACCATCAATTTTATATACCACCCAAAGTGGTATAGCTTTCGAGTTTACGATACTGAGTCCCTTCTTAACCCGCTAAATTAACTGTTTTAGTGGGCTGGGGAAGCTATACTCTCAAGAACTGATTAATAATAAAAACAAAGCTTTTTACATACTTGACTTATTACCACAAGGCTTACCGATCACCGTAAATAACATCAAGGCAAAAAGCACACGGTTCGTTATTTTCACGGTGTCTGCCAAACCATTCATTGCACACGTGATATCCGCGACCATATAATTTTTCTAAGTTTTTTCGAGATTTAGAAAGACCGTGCTTAGTACTTTTGGGATCTTCGTTTTTTGACGATTGCTCATATTTGCTTAATTGCTCACGCAAATGCTCATTTTCGATAACCAATTCAGCATTTTCTTCAAGAATCTCCGTCAAACCATTTTGTAATTCCTGAATCTGGTCTGACATTTTTTGTGATTCTTCTTGAAGACCATCGAAGCTTTCGTATATCTCTCGTTTGTTCACAGTTTCACCTCATTCACAGTCCTTAATCTCAGAATGACTCAATAAATACGACATAATCTAATGGTTAGTGCTTCCAAGACATTTTGAAAACTTACATTACGATTCATTAAATTCTTAGCCTGTAAAGCTTGCTCAGTTGCTGCCATTAAACTGCTTTCTGATTTGTTGGTAAGTCCCTGCTTTATTTGTTCATCTTGATTTGGAAAACTTAACCGTAAATTGTTGGGGTTTACTTTTAAAATTAAAGCTTCACGACAATATAACATGACGATATCTAAAATTAACTGCTGATTTTCTTTAGTTTTTGCTAATCCCATGATTTTCGCCTGAACCTCGACGAAGGACCGCATATCTTTTTGAAAAGCCAATAGAAACCAGCGACTAACCGCTGATTGAACTTGTGATAACCAATCATCGGCTAACCAATTTTTAACTTCAACCACACTGTTAGTTAGATTCATCGCCATGGCTATTAAACTTGGCGTAATCTCCTCTTTTTGCAATTGGGCCTTAAATTGAGCTGGTATCAATGGTTTCAATTCTACTACTTCTGTTCGTGAGATGATGGTTGGTAGCATCAGGTTCTTATTGGTTGTCAAAAGAAAAGCAGTCACATTTGGGCTTGGTTCCTCAATAAATTTTAAGAGGCTATTTGCTGCACCTGCAGTCATTTTATCAGCATCAGAAATAATAAATATCTTTTGATTACCTTCAACCGCACTTTTTGTAAACTCAGATTTCAAAAATCGGACTTGATCAACCTTTATACTTTGACCATCTGGTTTCACAACCACCACATCCGGATGCTGGTTTGTACTGATCCTTCGACATTCCTGACACTTTCCACAGGGCATGTTGTTTTGTACATTTAAACAAAAAAGACGCATCGCAATCCAGGTTGCTAACTCGTCTTTTCCAATGCCCGATTCACCAGCAAACAAATAAGCATGGGCCAGCTTTCGTGACGCGATGACCTGTGCAAAATGTTCAACTAATTCTGGTTGCTTTTCTTTAACCGCAATTTGGATTCCATCTTCTTCAGCCATCGTTACTCCTCCGCCAACTTTTTAGAATTGTTGAAATTGCTCAATTGGCATGACAAACACCGTTGCTCCACCAACTTGAACCTTCACAGGATAAGCAGTTGTGCCTTCCATACTAGCATCCAAATTGACCGGTGGTGTCATGAATTCCTCACGACTATGGGAAGCCTCTTTGACCATTGCCAATACTTCATCAACTCGTTTTTCATCAATCGCAATCATGTAAGTTGTATTTCCTGATTTTAGAAAACCACCTGTTGTTGATAATTTTGTTGCCCGAATATTTGCATCGATAAATTCATCGCTTAATTGATTGGCATCCTTATCTTGAACAATTGCAATAATTAATTTCATATTTGTCACTCTCCTGACTCATTGAAAAACTCTGAATTAGATTGCCGAATAATTGTTTCAACTTCTGAAACAACTTTTTCTTTACTTTGCGTTGCGTCTATCACTTTGATACGCTCAGGATTTTCTTTGGCAATTTTTAAATAAGACGCTCGAACCCGTTTATGAAAAGATAATTTTTCAACATCTAAACGATTAATTTCATCCGTCCGGTGCGTCATAATGCGTTTCAGACCAATCTCTGAAGGAATGTCAAAGTAAATCGTCAAATCAGGAAGTAAACCAGCCGTGGCAAAAAGGTTCATTTGATAGACTTCCTGTTCACCAATCTCGCGACCAGCTCCTTGATACGCCACCGAACTGTCAATGTAGCGATCGCATAAAATTAGCTTGTTGGCTTTTAATGCCGGCTCAATCGTCTCTACAATGTGTTGTCGCCGAGCGGCCGCATAAAGTAATGCCTCTGTACGGTCATCCATTTCTGTATTCTGGCGATCCAAAATAACACTACGAATGGCTTCAGAGATTCGGTTACCGCCTGGTTCACGAGTCACAACCAGCTGCGTTTTTAACTGAGGTTTTAAGTCTGCCACAATCGTATTCAAAGCTGTTGTTTTTCCTGCGCCATCTGGGCCTTCAAATGAAATAAATTTTCCTGTCACCATGCCATCTCGCTTTTTCATAAGTATAAGTTTGTTTACATCTCTGTACGGCCTTCTACAGCTTTGAACAAAGTCATCTGATCCGCATATTCAATATCACTACCAACCGATAAACCATGCGCTAATCTGGTTACTTTAATTCCAGCTGGCTTGATAAGTCGTGACAAGTACATCGCTGTCGCTTCACCCTCTGGAGTTGCATTAGTTGCTACAATAACTTCTTTGACCGCTTTATTTGTTTGAAGCCGTTTAAGCAAACTTGAAATATTCAAATCTTCTGGTCCTTTGCCTTCCATAGGTGAAAGGACTCCCTGAAGGACATGGTAAAGGCCATGATACTCTTTCATTTCTTCCATTGACATCACATCTTTAGGATCCTCAACTACCAATAAGGTCCCTTGATCACGCGATTTATCTCGACAGATTTCACAAGGATCATCTTCGGTAATATTTCCACAAATACTGCAAAAATGAAGATCACGTTTTGCCGAAACCAATGCCTTAGCGAACTCTGTCACATCATCTTGATCCATATTAATCGTGAAGAATGCTAATCTAGTTGCACTCTTTTCGCCGATTCCTGGCAGCTTCATATAACTATCAATTAATTTCGCAATTGGCTCTGGATATTGCATTATAGGCCCTCACTCTTACATTTTTGGCAAACCTTTAGTGTATTTGCCCATCGTTTTGTTTGTTTCATCAGTAATCTTAGTCATCGCATCATTTACAGCGGCAACAACCAAGTCTTGTAACATATCCACATCATCTGGATCAACTGCTTCAGGCTTAATGGCGATGTCTTTCATCGTCTTATCACCCGTAAAAGTGACCTTAACCATGTCGTCTGGTGCAACACCAGTAAATTCCGTTGTATCTAAGCTTTCTTGTTCCTCAGTAACTTTTTTCTGCATCTTTTGCATTTGACGCATCATGTTTTGCATATTTCCCATTCCACCGCGCATCTTAATTCCGCCTTTCTTAACTAATCGTTTCTAATTTCGACTGCTTCTGACCCAAATAAGGCTTCAGCTTGAGTAACTACTGGGTCTTGTTCAGACTGGGAAGCTGGAGAATCCTCATCTGTCGGCATCCCTTCAGCATTTTCCTCATTTGAATCAGCTTCATTATTCTGTAAATCATCTTTATGTTGCTGAATATAACTTGTTCGAATTTCTGGCCATTGCTCAGCATCAACATAAGCAATTTTTAAATCATGACCTACTAGTTTGTCAATATCTTCGCTCAAAAGTTGACGTAAATCTCCATCATCCGCTGCTTGTTCATACAAGAAAGCGTAGTTAAAGGCGATTACAGCTCCTTTTTCACTAGCTGCCACTGGTTGAGCCACATGCATCAAGGCTCTCTGTGTGACACTCAACATTGCCATAAGATCTGGCCATATCTCTTTTAATTGTACCAAATTTTGTTTCGTTGCGTTGGCTAAAACTGGATAAATCTTTGTTAAATTAGGTTTCACAGCCTGCTTTCGCTTGCCAGTAGTCCCGCGTGCTGCCCCATTTGGTTTAGCCTCTTTTGCTGGCGCCTGACTTTGTCCCTCTAACTTCTTAACTTGATCCGTTAATTTTTTAATTTCTTCTTGTAAATGATCCAATTCACCTTCAGTAGCTGTCTTTGGTTGCCGATTCTCATTTTCAGGCATTTGGATGTTCTGCTTTGCTGGCTCTGCCAATTTAATCGTTAAAACTTCCATATAAACATCTGGATGAGTGGTAAACCGCATTTGTTGCTGAGTATCGTTTAAATGATCAATCATTTGATAGATACGCTCAGCAGTTAGTGAGGCCGCAAATGACTTGAATTGGTCATCTACATCACCTAACGCTTGATCAACTATCAGCGACGGATCTTGTTGATATAGCAAAAGGTTTCGACAGAAATTGATGAGATCTTCAATAAACCGATTAGCATCCTTGCCTTCCGCCAGCACTTTTTCAAGGGTATTCAGAGCCGAAGTAACCTCCTGATCAGAAACATTTTGAACATATGAATTCAAGAGATCATGATTGACGCTCCCTGTCACTTGCAAGGCATTTTTCAGGGTGATTTCATTATCACCAAACGACAGGGTCTGATCCAAGATGCTAAGTGCATCCCGCATACCGCCTTCTGCTGCTTTAGCAATAACCATCAACGCTTTCTCATCAAATGTAATCTTTTTTTGTTGCAAAATGTAAACCATTCGGTCGTAGCTATCTTTAGTTGAGATTCTTCGGAAATCAAACCGTTGTGTTCTGGAGATGATCGTTAGCGGAATCTTTTGTGGCTCCGTTGTTGCTAAAATAAACACGACATTAGCTGGCGGTTCTTCCAAAGTTTTTAACAAAGCATTGAAAGCCCCCGTGGACAGCATATGGACTTCATCAATAATGTAAATTTTGTAGTCTGCTTCAGTAGGCGCATACTTGGCTTTATCACGAATATCTCGAATTTCTTCCACGCCATTATTGGAAGCAGCATCGATTTCAATGACATCGTTTAAGCGCCCTTGCGTAATTGCTTTACAAGTTGCACATTCATTACAGGGCTCACCATCTTTTAAATAACGGCAGTTAATTGCCTTGGCAAAAATCTTGGCAGCCGAAGTTTTCCCAGTTCCACGCGGACCCGTAAACAAATAAGCGTGACTAGTTTGATCAGTAATTAAAGCATTTTTTAATGTTTGCGTAATCACTTGCTGTCCCACAATTTCGTCAAACCGTTGTGGACGCCAAACGCGATATAAAGCCTGATAGCTCATTTTTGAATTCCTCTCAATTGTTTACCTATATAAAAAACTCTTAGCCATGTTGACTAAGAGTCTTACCAATTTCCTAATAACTTAAGGCACAAGACAGAGCAGACTTAGTGCTGCTTCCTTCCGGATCTGACACAATTCGTGAGTCCATCCTTGCCTTAAGGCCTCTCGGCACTATTAATAATACTCGAAATCACTAAAAATTTCTACTAATTTGTTTACTTTTTTTAAGCTTTTTTCTTCGAAGCCGAATTTCACGAAAAAAATCTTGCATAATTTGGCTTGATTCTCTTTGAAAAAGTCCTTCATAAACCCGTACTTGATGGTTTAAGCGTTGATCATTCAAAAGCTGATACAAGCTTTGAACTGTGCCAGCTTTTGGATCTCGGGTTCCAAAATAAATTTCTGGCAGCTGTGAATTAATGATTGCTCCACTGCACATCATGCACGGCTCAACAGTAACAAACAATTGACAATCCCATAACCGCCAACTTTTTAAGGTTCGGCAAGCATCTTGAATTGCCACAACTTCTGCATGCGCAGTTGCGTCTTGATTCTGTTCTCTTAAGTTGTGACCACGGCCAACAATTTGATTTTTGTGGACAATGATTGCCCCAATTGGCACCTCACCCATGAATTTTGCCTTGCGTGCTTCTTCCAACGCCAAGCTCATAAAATAAAGCTCTTGGTTTGGCGACAGTTTATTCTGCATTGTTTTCCTGCTCTTTCACGCTCTTAATAATGTAGTAACCTTTTTGTTTTAAAACAATCTCTGCATTGCCAAATACGTGGGTCATCGTTTTTTTTGCTGAAGGTGCGCCTTGCTTTTTTTGCAAAACGATCATTAATGAGCCTCCCACCTGCAAATGTGCAAAAGCATCCGTTAAGATTTTGGTTACAACTGTTTTACCTGCCCGCACCGGTGGATTGGATAATATCGTGTGATAATCTTTTTTAGAAACTGCTTCATAAGTATCTGATTCCCAGATTGTGACATTTTGAATGCCATTTTGCTCAGCGTTTTGTTTGCATAAATCAAGTGCCCTTAAATTTACATCAACAAGATCAACGTGAATTTCTGGCACCGCCTTCGCGATTGCTAATCCAATTGGCCCATAACCACAACCAACATCCAAGACATCTCCATGACTCAGATCTTTCAAATCAACCGCATCCAATAACGTTCGGGTTCCAAAATCGATGGTTCGTTTAGAAAAAACGCCACTGTCTGAATTGAAAGTTAAATTTTGAGAAAGCAATTTAAATTGCCATTGTGTTTTTTCATGTAAAGCATCCGGATTTTGTGTATAATAATAATCAGTCATTTAATTATTTCCTTTTCATTTTAAAATCTATTATTTTTAAAGTTAATTTCTATTATAAAGGAATATCCACCGAAATTCACAACTAACTTAGCGTTGGGTCGTCCCTAAATAAGTTGCACGCAACCTGAACAAAAAAACTTTTTCTTCAAAACCTTGTCGGGCCACCATATTTAGTGCTTGTAACATAATTGACACTAAATATGGTGGTTTTTTCATTGAATTTTACATTAGATGTTGTATACTGAGGATATTCAAAAAACACAAAAGTAACAAGAAATCGAGGGTGGGCAACATGAGTGAAGTAACTATTTATACAAAAAACAACTGTATGCAATGTAAGATGACAAAACGTTTCTTAAGTGAACACAATATTCCCTTTAAAGAACGGAACATTAATACAAATCCTGATTACATTGATTATTTAAAATCTCGCGGATTTCAAGCCGTTCCCGTAGTTGAATCCAATGGTAACGAACCAATTGCCGGATTTCGACCTGATGTTTTAAAACAACTTGCTATCTAACAGATCGACATATTTGTTAGGCCATTAAAACGCACCATGCTGCTTGTCACAGCTAGGCGTTTTTTTATTTATCCCATTTTTAGGCAGGATCCCAGAAAGGCGTGTAAATTATGAGTCTTAAGAACCTTAAAGATGTCACATACTACGATTTAAATAACGAAATAAATATTCCAGTTAACAATCAAATTCCCTTGAACAAGGACCATGAAGCTCTAGCTGCATTCTTAAAAGAAAACGTCAATCCTAACACCAAGCAATTTGATTCATTACAAGACCGATTCGACTATCTAATTAAAAATGACTACATAGAGGAGGACCCAATTAAGAAATATTCTCCTGAATTTCTGCAAAAGCTTTACGATTTTTTGAATTCCCAAAATTTTCATTTTCAATCTTTTATGGCTGCTTACAAGTTCTACGCTCAGTATGCCTTAAAAACTAACGACAACAGCTATTATTTGGAACACTTCGTAGATCGAGTTGCCATGAACGCAACCTACTTTGCGGACGGTGACGAAGATCTAGCTATGTCAATCGCTGATGAGATTATTCACCAACGTTATCAACCTGCTACGCCAAGTTTCTTAAATGCTGGTAGAAAACAACGGGGCGAACTTGTTTCTTGTTTCTTAATTCAAGCAACTGATGATATGAATGCTATTGGCCGAACAATTAACTCTGCACTGCAACTTTCCAAACTCGGTGGTGGTGTCGGAATCAACTTAAGTAATTTGCGAGAAGCTGGTGCCCCTATTAAAGGTATTGAAGGCGCTGCTAGTGGCGTTGTCCCTGTTATGAAACTGTTAGAAGATAGTTTTTCCTACGCAAATCAACTAGGCCAACGTCAAGGTGCCGGCGTTGTTTATCTCAATATTTTCCATCCTGATATTATTTCCTTTTTGTCTGCTAAAAAAGAAAACGCTGATGAAAAAATCCGTGTCAAAACCCTTTCCCTGGGTGTTGTGGTGCCTGATAAGTTCTATGACCTCGCGCGTCATGATGAGGACATGTACTTATTCAGTCCTTACTCTGTTGAAAAAGTTTACGGAAAACCTTTCTCTTATGTAGATATTTCTGCCGAATATGACAATATGGTAGCTAATCCAGCAATCACTAAAACAAAGATGAAAGCCCGTGATCTGGAAAACGAGCTTTCTAAATTACAACAAGAATCAGGCTATCCTTACGTAGTGAACGTTGATACAGCCAATCGCGACAACCCAATTTACGGGAAAATTGTGATGAGTAATCTGTGTTCTGAAATCATGCAGGTTCAATCGCCATCTGAAATCAATGACAAACAAGAATACACAACAATGGGAACCGACATTAGCTGTAACCTTGGTTCCACAAATATTGTTAATATGATGAATACCCCTAACTTTGGTCATTCTGTTGAGACAATGGTCCGCGCCTTAACTTTTGTTACCGATCATTCTAATATCAGTGTTGTCCCTTCCATTCAAAATGGAAACGCACTTGCTCACACAATTGGCCTTGGCGCCATGGGCTTACATGGTTATTTAGCTAAGAACCACATGTACTATGGAAATGTAGACTCTCTTGATTTTACAAGTGTTTATTTCATGCTCCTTAACTACTGGACCTTAAAAGCTTCCAACGAAATTGCACGCGAACGTCATGAAACTTTCCACAATTTTGAAAAAAGTAAATATGCAGACGGTAGTTACTTTGATAAATATGTTTCCAAAGATTGGGGTCCAAAGACTGAAAAGGCAAAGGCTTTATTTGAAACAATTGATATCCCAACTCAAGCCGATTGGCAAGCACTAAAAGAAGCTGTTATGAAAGATGGCCTCTATCACCAAAATCGGATGGCGGTTGCACCAACTGGCTCGATTTCTTACATTAACGACGCCACCGCTAGTCTCCAACCAATTGTTAACCGAGTTGAAGAACGTCAAGAAAAGAAAATTGGTAAAATTTATTTTCCAGCTCCATATCTTGATAACAGCACTTTAAAATATTATCAATCCGCTTATGATATCGACATGCGTAAAGTTGTTGACATTTATGCTGCAGCTCAACAACACGTAGATCAAGGGATGAGCATGACTTTCTTCATGCGTTCAACCATTCCAGAGGGTATGTATGAATGGAAAGATGGCCGGACAAATAAAATGA
This sequence comes from Pediococcus sp. M21F004, assembly GCF_051122535.1. Taxonomy (NCBI): domain Bacteria; kingdom Bacillati; phylum Bacillota; class Bacilli; order Lactobacillales; family Lactobacillaceae; genus Pediococcus; species Pediococcus sp. M21F004. The sequence goes on along the minus strand of NZ_CP177314.1, from coordinate 1,846,336 downwards.
CCACGAGAGATTTGAACATTCTCCGAAACTATGCTTATAATAAGGGAATTAAATCAATTTATTATATTCGGACTTTCACTGACAACGACGGTGAAGTCGGAGTTAACCAATGTGAAAGTTGCTCAATCTAATTTAGTTCAGAAAGGAACAAAAAAATGGCAGACTCTTCAAAATTAGATCCTATCAAATGGACTCAAGATGGTAATTACAAGGCAATCAATTGGAATCAAGTTTCCGATGAGATTGATAAAGCTACTTGGGAAAAATTAACCGAACAGTTTTGGCTCGATACCCGAATTCCAATTTCCAATGACTTGGATGATTGGCGCACCCTTGATGAAGATCATAAATGGGTTGTGGGACACGTCTTTGGTGGCCTTACCCTTCTTGACACCCTTCAATCACAAGACGGTATGGCAGCACTACGAAAAGATATTCGTACGCCCCACGAAACAGCCGTTTTTAATAACATTCAGTTCATGGAATCTGTTCATTCAAAGAGTTATTCATCAATCTTTGAAACGTTAAATACACCAGGAGAAATTGACGAGATCTTCTCATGGAGTGATAGCGAAGAATTCCTTCAAAACAAAACTAAGAAAATTTATACTCTCTATCATGATGATGGTGATCCACTAAAGAAAAAGATTTCAAGCGTCTTTTTGGAAACTTTCTTGTTCTACTCTGGTTTCTTTACACCACTCTATTACCTTGGTCACAACAAATTAACTAACGTTGCAGAAATCATTAAGTTAATTCTTCGTGACGAATCTGTTCATGGTACTTACATTGGTTACAAATTCCAATTGGCTATGAAAGAATTATCAGAAAACAAACAGCAAGAACTCAAAGACTGGATGTTTAACTTCTTATACGAACTTTATGATAACGAAGAAAAATATGTCCACGTTTTATATGATCAAGTCGGTTGGACGGACCAAGTCTTAACGTTTACGCGCTATAACGCAAACAAGGCCTTAATGAATTTGGGTCAAAATCCCCTCTTCCCTGACACAGAAGCTGACGTGAACCCAATTGTGATGAACGGAATCTCTACAGGAACTGCTAATCACGATTTCTTCTCACAAGTTGGTAATGGTTATCGTTTAGGAAAGCTAGAAACTATGTCTGATAAAGATTACAATATTGGCGAACCCAAAGACCAAAAATAGTATTAAAAAGACGTCACTGGTTAGTAACTAACTTAGTGGCGTTTTTTTTAGAATGGAGCAATCATTATGAAATCGATTCAATCAATTTGTGTTTTCTGTGGATCTAATACAGGTTTCAATAAAAACTATAAGAAGCTCACAATTGAGCTAGCTAAGTACCTCGCTCTCCACCATCACCGCCTTGTTTATGGTGGTGGGCGCTTAGGTCTCATGGGCGTGCTCGGTAACACAATGTTAGATCAAGGTGGAGATATTCTAGGGGTAATCCCGAAAGTGCTTGTCAATGAACGCTTAACACGGATTCCAAGCGAAAAGATCATCACGACCAGTGATTTGTCGGAACGAAAACAATATATGCTCGATGCTTCCGACGCTTTTATTGCCTTACCAGGTGGCTTTGGAACTTTTGAAGAGTTTTTTACCATGCTAGCTTGGAGTCAACTCAATCTCCATCAAAATCCGCTTGTCCTATTAAATATTGACGGCTTCTTTGACCCGCTAATTCAATTACTCAACAATGCCGCTGAAGAAGGCTTTGCACCAAAAGAAAACTTAGACTTATTTATTGTTGCTAAAGACGTCCCAGAAGCCTTTGAAAAATTAACTAATTTTCACCATATCCTTCCAAACAAATGGACGAATTAAAACATCTTATATCCCGAACTTTATAGACTAAATCTAAATGCGTATGTAAACTAATCATTCATAGTTTACATGCGCATTTTATTACTTCAAAATGGGATAAAAGTGAACTTCAGTAACCCCGTTAGCTAAAGCACTTGTGAGCTCATTTTTTTGCTCTTTTGTAAGCAACTTAGTCACACAAAAATATGCGTGATTAACTTTAACAACTTGCTTTAAGAACTCATAGTTTTCAGGAGAAATTTTTGCTTCATCACCTGTAAAACTGTTGAGTGTTAAAAAATATGTGAGAGGAAGATTCATTAACGAACTTTCTCCAATGTCATCAGTTGTTTTATTAAAACTTGTACCGATTTGTTCTAATAAAATATGTTTAGTAACTGCTAATAGATCGCTCATAACACTATTAGCGGTTGGTTCGGATCCAGCACCTGGCCCAGAATAAGAGGTAGTCCCTAACGCTGTACTGGTTACCAAAACACTATTTTCGACACCATTCACATTGGCTAGTGGATTTTGTTTATAGACAGCAACCGGTCCGACTAGTGTGAATAGCTCATGGTCTTTTTGACGCGCAATCACAGCGGGTTTTATCGTTAATCCCAGGACTTCCGCACCGTTAATATCATTAGAAGTTACGCCCTCAATTCCTTTCCGTTTCAGCTGTTTTAAATTAATTGAATGTCCGAAAGCTAATTGACTTAAAATTGATAATTTATACGCCGCGTCTATCCCCTCAATGTCCTTAATAGGATTGGCCTCAGCATATCCAAGGCTTTGCGCCTGCTTTAAACTCTCCTCGTAGCTACTGTGGTCAGTTTTCATTGCACTTAAGACAAAGTTAGAGGTCCCATTAACAATGCCAGTCAGCCCAGTAATTTGATCAGTAATCAAACTTTCATTTAAAACGCGAAGAATGGGAATCCCACCGGCAACACTGGCTTCGTAATATAAATCAACATGGTAATCATGAGCCAATTTTGTTAATTGAGGCCCTTTTAAAGCAATTAATTCTTTATTGGCAGTGATAACTGATTTACCGTTAGTAATAGCTTGCTGAATTGCTTTATAGGCCTGGTCAAGGGTTCCCATGACTTCAATAACAATTTGAATTGAAGGATCGTTTATGACGTTTTCGATTTCTCCAGTGAATGACAAATCTTTTGTTATATTTAATCCCCTTTTTTTATCAGGATGCTTAACCGCAATTTTTTTAATATTAAAATGTACTCCCAAGGATTCTGAAATCTGATTATCTCCCCTGTTTAGCAGCGTAAGCACCCCGCTTCCGACCGTTCCGCAACCAAGCATTCCCACTGAAATAGTTGTCATTTCAAAAACCTTCTTTAAATTCAAATTTTGTAACAAGTGATTCTAATTCCACTTAATGTTTCCCCGGACTGCATGGCAGACAGTTTTTTATCGTTAATTCATTAAATTAAGCCAGTTTTGATAAACTTGATGACTGCTGCTTTGCCAAGTATTGTGAATATGATGATCACGATCAAAATAATTCTTGGGAGCTAGAATCGCTTTCTTTTTATTTAAATCACGTTCGTATTCAATTTTTAGCGTATCTACATCATATTCAGGATGACCGGTTAAATAGGTTTGATTTATTTGTGACGCATGTAAAATCATAGGTCCAATTTCATCATTACTGCAAACAATCTTTACACCATGCGGCTGATCAATATTAGTATGCCGTGATTGGGGCATTTTTAATTGGTTCTTAGTAGTTAGTCCAGCCATAAGCGGGCTTGTAGTATCAATATCAGTCGCTGAATAAATACCAAAAATTTTTTCACGTAAGTTTTGTTTTTTAAGATTAAACTCAATTGCTAAAGCTGCTTGTGAAGCCCAACATTCTAACAAAGTTTGTTTCACATGCGTGTGTGACCAATTAATAATTTGTTCAAATTCTTGCCAATAATCAACTTGTTCAAAGTCCAGAGTCTCAACTGGAGCACCAGTAATGATTAAAGCATCATAATCTTTTTTTGCAGCTTCGCTAAATTTAAGATACGTATGGGCCATTGCTTCACGTGAAGTCCCTTTAAATGAATGGCTCGTCGGATAGGCAAATGTAAAGTTGACATCCTGTTTCAAATCATTAAAGGCCTTTAAAAACTGACGTTCCGTTGCTTGTTTGGTAGGCATTAAATTTAGAAGAAGGATGTTAATGGGATTCCTCAATTTCGAACTTTGCCATTCCTGATAACAGTTTAAAAATCCATTTATTGCATTCGCAGTCATCTAATTAATCCTCCGTTTTTTCAAAATAAAAAGTCTTCGTCCCATAACCTTATAAAAGATTATGGGGCGAAGACTTCGCGGTGCCACCCATTTTTTAATATTTTCCATACTAAACTTAGAAAACACTCTTACCCCCAAAAAAACAGGCGAAAGAATGTTCCGTAAGGTATCGGTTACTACCGGGAAACCAGCCGGATAACGACCACTTTCCAATTCCGAGATCATCTTCAAGCTTTTAAACAACGCCCTTTTTCATCAACAAAGGCTCTCTTTTAGAAGTTGTCCAGCTCTACTCTTCTCATCAACACTTAATATTTTTAACTTTTACTTAATTTAACATTCACTTCTGGTAAAGTCAATAACAGATTATGAATTAATTTTATACATTGTTGTTCGCCAGTGATAATGTCTTAACTAATTGGTCAGCAAAAATGTCTCGCAAATATGTTTCACCTCCGGCAAAATAGTTAATGGAGGTGGACAACATGAGAAAGGTTGTTTTAACAGTGAAAGAAGACCACAAATATCAAGTAATTCAGCAAGTAGTTAATGAACGAAAGAATCGTTGTCGAGCTAGTATTGAATTAAATCTATCATTACGACAAATTGATCGATTAATAATCAAATATCGAACTAAGGGTAAATCTAGCTTTGTGCATGGCAATACTGGCAAAAAGCCACAGAATAAGATCTCAACCAAACAAATCAATCGAATTATTAAGCTGTATGAAACTGATTACCAAGGCTTCAATATTTCCCATTTCTATGAGTTTTTATTAAGTAGAGAAGGTATTCAAGTTTCTGAATCAACTTTACGACGAATACTTAGAACCCATCGGGTTCTGTCACCCAAAGCTCATCACAATACCAAAAGACAAATACGCAAAGAATTAAAGCTCAAGGAACAACGGCAGGCTTTGTCTAAACGTGACGAAAAGACCTTACAAGTTGTTGAACCAGTGGAAGCAATAAAGGCTCATCCGTCACGCGCTAGGAAAAAATTTGCCGGTGAACTTATTCAGATGGATGCCTCGGTTGAGCTCTGGTTCGGCAATACAAAGACTTATCTACATGCCGCGATTGATGATTATAGTGGTGCGATTGTTGGCGCCTACTTTGATACCGAAGAAACGTTAAACGCTTATTATCAAGTTATGGCTCAAATATTGACTTCTTTTGGAATCCCGTATGAGATTTTAACAGACCGAAGAACGGTTTTTAACTCAAACAAAAAAGCAGATTCTCCAACGAAGGAAAACCCACTCACTCAATTCGGTTATGCGTGTAAGTCACTGGGAACCAAACTCTCAGTGACTAGCATACCGCAAACCAAAGGCAGAATTGAACGCCTTTTTGAAACACTACAAAGCCGACTTTTAAATGAACTTAAACTAGCAAATACAACGACAATTGAGCAAGCTAACGACTTCCTCAACCCATTTGTAAAAGAATTCAATCAAAAGTTTGCTTTACCTATTAAAATTAACACGAGTGGCTTTGACAAACAACTTACATCTTCAGAAATTGATCAGATTTTAATCACAACTCGAGAGCGCTCAATTTCATCTGGTCACACTGTCAAATTAAATAATCAGGAATATCAATTATTTGAATCAGATAAGCTAGTTTGTTTAAAACCACGAACTAAGGTCTTAATCGTTAAAACTTTAACTGGTAAGCTTTACGCTACTACAGATGCAGATCAAATATTTGATTTACATCCGCTTGCAGATCATGACTTAGTTTCGCCAGCTTTCGAGGTTATTATTGAAAAACCATCTAATATGGCCCCAAAGAACAAGAAGCCCAAGGCTTCTATGAACCACCCATGGAGGAGAGCCAATTATCGCGACTATTTGCGTACAATTGGGTATTCCGAAAAAGGAGCAAATCATATGGCATATGAGATTTAAATTTGACAAGGATGTTCAATGATTATTGAGACATTTTTCCTTACCGATTGACATAACAGATTATGAATTAATTTTATACATGTTGTTCGCCAGTGATAATGTCTTAACTAATTGGTCAGCAAAAATGTCTCGCAAATATGTTTCACCTCCGGCAAAATAGTTAATGGAGGTGGACAACATGAGAAAGGTTGTTTTAACAGTGAAAGAAGACCACAAATATCAAGTAATTCAGCAAGTAGTTAATGAACGAAAGAATCGTTGTCGAGCTAGTATTGAATTAAATCTATCATTACGACAAATTGATCGATTAATAATCAAATATCGAACTAAGGGTAAATCTAGCTTTGTGCATGGCAATACTGGCAAAAAGCCACAGAATAAGATCTCAACCAAACAAATCAATCGAATTATTAAGCTGTATGAAACTGATTACCAAGGCTTCAATATTTCCCATTTCTATGAGTTTTTATTAAGTAGAGAAGGTATTCAAGTTTCTGAATCAACTTTACGACGAATACTTAGAACCCATCGGGTTCTGTCACCCAAAGCTCATCACAATACCAAAAGACAAATACGCAAAGAATTAAAGCTCAAGGAACAACGGCAGGCTTTGTCTAAACGTGACGAAAAGACCTTACAAGTTGTTGAACCAGTGGAAGCAATAAAGGCTCATCCGTCACGCGCTAGGAAAAAATTTGCCGGTGAACTTATTCAGATGGATGCCTCGGTTGAGCTCTGGTTCGGCAATACAAAGACTTATCTACATGCCGCGATTGATGATTATAGTGGTGCGATTGTTGGCGCCTACTTTGATACCGAAGAAACGTTAAACGCTTATTATCAAGTTATGGCTCAAATATTGACTTCTTTTGGAATCCCGTATGAGATTTTAACAGACTGAAGAACGGTTTTTAACTCAAACAAAAAAGCAGATTCTCCAACGAAGGAAAACCCACTCACTCAATTCGGTTATGCGTGTAAGTCACTGGGAACCAAACTCTCAGTGACTAGCATACCGCAAACCAAAGGCAGAATTGAACGCCTTTTTGAAACACTACAAAGCCGACTTTTAAATGAACTTAAACTAGCAAATACAACGACAATTGAGCAAGCTAACGACTTCCTCAACCCATTTGTAAAAGAATTCAATCAAAAGTTTGCTTTACCTATTAAAATTAACACGAGTGGCTTTGACAAACAACTTACATCTTCAGAAATTGATCAGATTTTAATCACAACTCGAGAGCGCTCAATTTCATCTGGTCACACTGTCAAATTAAATAATCAGGAATATCAATTATTTGAATCAGATAAGCTAGTTTGTTTAAAACCACGAACTAAGGTCTTAATCGTTAAAACTTTAACTGGTAAGCTTTACGCTACTACAGATGCAGATCAAATATTTGATTTACATCCGCTTGCAGATCATGACTTAGTTTCGCCAGCTTTCGAGGTTATTATTGAAAAACCATCTAATATGGCCCCAAAGAACAAGAAGCCCAAGGCTTCTATGAACCACCCATGGAGGAGAGCCAATTATCGCGACTATTTGCGTACAATTGGGTATTCCGAAAAAGGAGCAAATCATATGGCATATGAGATTTAAATTTGACAAGGATGTTCAATGATTATTGAGACATTTTTCCTTACCGATTGACATAACAGATTATGAATTAATTTTATACAAGGACCGGAGCCTTAATTACTTTTTTCTGAACAGTACCAACCATGGAGCTTACAATTCCAACAAAAAAGAAGCCCGCAAAATGTGAGCTTCTTCGATATAGCGGGTCTACACTTTCTGGTATTGGTGAATAACTGATACCAGTTTTTATTTTGAAAATTAAAAGGACATCTGTCCTCTTTGTGCTACGATTTAATCGCCAAACAAAATCGAAAAGAGGAAAAACAGATGTCCCTAACTAATTCTATCTTAAGCTTGTTTGAAATGACAGACCCAAATATAACCGTAACTGGTGTTACCAAGAAACGTTGCCCGAATGGACAACGAATTCATGTCGTTCACGCCAACCTTTCTTATCAGCTTGTGAAATGTCCCCATTGTGGCCATAAAAGTCTAATTAAAAACGGTACCCACGTTAGTCATCTAAGGTTGGGAACCTTATCAGGCGGACGTTATGAAATGCAGCTAAGACGACAAAGATATCAATGCCAACATTGTTTAAAAACCTGTGGAGCTAAAACTAACCTCGTTAGACGTAATGAAACTTTTACCCACAATGTTAAACATCAGGTCATTGTGCTAGCTCGTGACATGCTGACCAGTAAAGAAATCGCTAAAATTTGTGGCATTTCACCAAGTAGTGTGCAACGTATTTTAAATGCAAATATTCACTTGGCTTACCGTGTTAAGCAACTTCCACCAAATCTTTGTTTCGATGAATTTCGTTCCTGTAATCATCTAATGTCCTTTAACTGTTGCGATGCCGTTAGTCATCGCCGCATTGTGACCCTCGAAGATCGTCTCAGTAAGGATATCATTGATTACTTTGAAGCTCGTTATTCAGTTCAAGAACGTGCGAAAGTTCAAACAATTACTATTGATATGAACGCCGAATATGCCAGCTTTATTCATCGTTTATTCCCGAACGCTGTCACGATTATTGACCGTTTCCACATTATTCAGCTTGCTGGTCGTGCACTAGACAATGTACGTACACGCATTATCCGTACTTTTCAAGATAAGCATTCACGCATTTACCGCATCCTTAAATCTCAATGGCGTTTATTTCATTTGGCAGAAGAGAAAATCAATGACACTAAGCTTATCTATTTACGAGGCATTAACGAGTATATGACCCAACAGAACGCCATCGACCTTGCCTTAGATGAATTTCCAGAATTCAAAACTGTGTATCAAACTTATCAAGGCATTCTAACTGCTATCCACCAAAAGAATGCCACGGGATTTAAAAATTTGATTACCAACTACCAAGTAGCTGGTAATCAAATGGACGTCACCATTTCAACCTTCGTTAAGAACGGCTCAGCAGTGCTCAACAGTTGTCGTTATCCGTATTCTAACGGTCCTATTGAAGGACTTAATCGCAAAATCAAGGTATTAAAGCGTAGCTGTTTTGGTTTTCGAAATATTCATAACTTCTTCATTCGTATCAGTTTAATTCATGAGTAAACAAAAAGCACATTCACCGAAGTGAACATGCCTTCAAAAATCTCTACCAATACAGTTTGACAGAGACCCGATATAGCAAGTATTATTATTTAACTGTAACAACAGCGCCAGCTTCTTCAAGCTTAGCTTTAACATCGTTTGCTTCATCTTCTGAAACGTCTTCTTTGATAGCTGAAGGTGCCTTGTCAACAAGGTCCTTAGCATCTTTCAAGCCAAGTCCAGTGATTTCACGAACAGCCTTGATTGCTTTAACCTTAGCTGAACCTGCTTCTGTTAATTCAACAGTGAATGTTGATTTAGCAGCAGCACCGTCGCCACCAGCAGCGCCTGCAGCAGCAACTGGAGCAGCAGCTGAAACACCGAATTCGTCTTCGATAGCTTTAACTAAATCGTTTAAGTCAGTAATTGAAGCACCTTTTAAGTCTTCAATAAATTGGTCTTTGTCTAATGCCATTTTTGTTTCCTCCATTTTTTGTATGTCTAATTTTAATTAAAATTAAGCAGCGTCTTCTTCAGACTTCTTGTCTGAAACAGCTTTAACAGCGTATGCCACATTGCGTACAGGTGCTTGTAATACATTAGCAAGCATGCTGAGCAAGTCATCACGACTAGGCATTGAAGCGTAAACTCCAATTTCTTCAATTGAAGCTACCTTACCTTCGATCATACCACCCTTAAGTTCAAGAGCGTCATGTTCATCAGCAAACTTCTTCAAAATCTTAGCAGGTGCAACTGGATCCTCATCAGAAAACGCAACAGCACTTGGTCCAACAAAGATATCGTTTAAATCAGAAAAACCAGCTTTTTCAGCGGCACGTGTTAAGATCTTGTTCTTAATTACATGCAACGTAACGCCAGCCTCACGTAATTCCTTACGTAATTCTGTATCTTCAGCAACTGTTAATCCACGAGAATCAACAACGATTGCAGAAGCAGCATTATTGAAATACTCAGTAGCTTGATCAACAACAACAGCTTTTTTAGCGATTGCTTCTTTACTCATTAATTTTCACCTCCAGCAAGTTTTTAAACCATAAAAAATCCGCAACCAGACTTCGGATGCGGAAATTTACATTTCTACGTTCCTCGGCAGGCAGTTTGAGACGAAATCGTCACCTGAGTCTTAGGCAAATTTTATTATAATTTACTAATCCAAGTTACCATAGAAACAAGTTCCATGTCAACATTCAATTCAAATTAGAATTGAGAAAGATCAACATGAACCCCAGGGCCAAATGTTGAAGTAACAGAGACGTTCTTAACATAAGTTCCCTTAACGGAAGCTGGACGTGAACGTACAATTGTATCCTCAATAACATCTAAGTTACCTAATAACTTATCAGCATCGAATGATACCTTACCAATTGGCACATGAACGTTACCGTCACGGTCAGTTCTGTAAGTTACTTTACCAGCTTTAGACTCTTCAACGGCCTTTTTAACATCCATTGTGACAGTCCCTGTCTTAGGGTTAGGCATTAAACCTTTAGGTCCAAGTACACGACCTAAACGTCCAACTTGTGCCATCATATCTGGAGTTGCAACAGCAACATCGAAATCAAGCCAGCCACCCTGAATCCGTTGTACTAAATCATCGTCACCGACAACATCAGCACCAGCAGCTTCAGCATCTTTAGCTTTTTCACCCTTAGCAAAAACGATAACTGTTTGTTCTTTACCAGTTCCGTTTGGCAAAACAACGGCACCACGCAATTGTTGGTCAGCCTGTTTTGTATCTACATTTAATTTGAATACCGTTTCAACGGTTGCATCAAACTTAGCGAAATCAATCTTTTTGATTAACTCCAAAGCTTGCTTTGGTGCATATGCTTTTGTAATATCAACCTGCTTTAAAGCATCTTGATACTTTTTACCTCTTTTTGCCATCTGTGTTTTCCTCCTTGCAAATGTGGTTTTATCGGATTTTCCTCCCACTTGATACATCCATGTTAATGGAGTATCCGACTACAACAACTTAGTCTTTAACTTCAAAGCCCATGCTGCGTGCAGTACCTTCGACCATGCGCATTGCAGACTCAACGTTTGCAGCGTTTAGATCTTGCATTTTTGTTTCGGCGATTTCCTTAACCTGATCCTTGGTTACAGTAGCAACCTTGTTTGTGTTAGGTTCACCGGAACCATGTTCAACACCGGCAGCTTTCTTCAAGAGAACAGAAGCAGGTGGAGTCTTTGTAATGAAATCGAATGAACGATCCTCATATACCGTGATTACAACAGGAATTAACATACCAGCCTGATCAGCTGTACGTGCATTGAATTCCTTTGTGAATCCCATAATATTGATACCTGCTTGACCTAATGCAGGACCAACTGGTGGAGCTGGAGTTGCTTTTCCGGCAGGAATCTGTAATTTAACTAAATTTGCGACTTTTTTTGCCACGAGACATACCTCCTTATAAGTCCGTGTGTGGTTATGATGAGGATTTAAATTTCCTCTCCCACGCGTTTCTATATGCAAAGCATACTTTCAAAGTATACCATGCAAACATCAAAAGAACAATCTTGAATTTATGATAACTTAAACCTGGATTGCCAGATTCAACTAATCTAACTTATCAATTTGCTCCATATCAAGTTCGGTACTAGTTTCACGACCAAACATATTGATATTAACTTTTAGCGTCATATTCTTGTTATCAACTTCAGTAATCTTACCTGTTAAACCAGAGAACGCACCATCAACAATTTTCACGGTCTCGCCTACTTCAACATCAATTGTGGCGTGACGAACGGACATCCCTAAATGACGAAGAATCTGTTCTGCTTCATCAGGTAGTAATGGTGATGGCTTGCTACCAGAACCATGAGAACCAACAAAACCAGTGACACCTGGTGTGTTTCGAACAATATACCAAGCCTGATCAGACATGACCATTTCCACTAAAACATATCCAGGAAATTCTTTTTTCATGGTAACTTTGTCTTTACCATTCTTATTTTCATGCTCTTCTTCTTCGGGAACGACCACACGAAAAATGTTGTCTTCCATTCCCATAGAAAGTGAACGGGATTCCAAGTTAGCCTTTACTTTGTTTTCATAACCTGAATAAGTATGCAGAACGTACCAGTTTTTCTCTGTTGTTTCCAATGTTATTTCTCCTTTTAAAATCTAATCGCATCTAATTTCTATTTTTAAAACAAAATAAAAAAACTCCGTCTACACGAAGTTCCAACAAGTACATTGTATCAAAAAAACACAACTAACGCCATACCTTACTGAAGTAATCCTAAGAGTAATTGAACTACCCAATCTACCAAAGCAAAGAAAGCAATGAAGAATACTGATAATCCAATGACCGAAGAGGAATCTTTACGAAGTTGGCGACCATTTGGCCATGTGACTTCATGCATCTCTTGGATAACACTTTTAATAAATTTCATTGAAATTTTCCTCCTAGCGTGTTTCTCGATGTACTGTGTGTTTGTTGCAGTGTTTACAATATTTTTTAACTTCTAATCTTGTTGTTCGGTTAGGATTAGCAGCCACTGTATAGTTTCGCGATCCACAAACTGAACAAGCTAAAGCAATTTGTTTTTGTGACATAGTTTATCTCCCTAATTAATCAGACTTAACTTTATCATTTGCAACCCGTCATGTCAATTTCAAGCAAACATCTGTCAAGTATTTTTAAAGAAATAAAAAAATAGGGTTCACACCCCATTTTAATTTATTTTGAAACCCGTTTTGAAAGTTTATTCCGACAACGACTGACTGCATTTAACACCCGCGAACTGTCACAATTCAACAGTTTTGCAATTTCAACTGGGCTTTTGCCTCTGTAGTAATGGTTAAAAACTTGTACTTCGAATCCGGAAAGATCGGAACGATAACGTTCACAGTCTTCTTTTAGTACCACCATTTCGTCTGGACCGCCATGTTTTGTCATAAACAGCCGTTCGTATTCACCGCTCTCATCTTTCATCGCTTCTAGTGAATTACAGAATAAATCTGATCGGCGTTTAAATGCCATCTCACGGCGAATTAAACTGTAGACACGATTTTGAAAGTTAGACTGAAAATACTTTCCCAATGTAATATGCCGGTTTACATCATAGTTTGCTAGTGTATTAAAGAACACAAAACGGCCTTCTTGCATCCAGTCATCAATATCATAGGTGCGTAAAAAATATTTATCTTTGATATGAATCACGATGGGACAATACTTTTTAAACAAGATTTCAAAACTAGCTGAGTCCCCCATTTTGCTGTCATTAATTAGCTCAGCTTCTTGGGTTGCATCAACTTGCTGATTAAAATTTACCATTAATTACTCCTAACCAGCCTCCTCAAGAAAATAATATATCAAACTATGCCGTGTATCGACAAGCGAACGTGTGTTTAAACTTATTTTATAATAAAAATAACGATTGGCAGCCACTTTACATGCCTGACAATCGTTATTATTAAATAATTTATTTACAGTGGATGCCGTGTAGAAAAGCCTTGATAAATTAACAGGCTGGCAGCCACACTGGCATTTAGACTTTGCACCTGTCCAATCATTGGAATCGCCAGAGTTTCATCAACTTGTTTTTTCAACAGTGGTGAAATTCCTTTTCCTTCATTTCCAATAATCAAGCCAACGGAACCTTTTGCATCCCATTTTCGATAATCGGTACCATCCATATCGGTCCCAAAAATCCACATCCCCTGTTTTTTTAACTCTTTGACAGTATTTACAAGATTAACCACGCGCACAACTGGTACATGCTCAATGGCTCCTGCAGAGGTTTTAGCAACTGTACTGGTTAATCCAACCGCGCGATGTTTAGGAATAATTACGCCATGCACACCCGCCGCATCAGCCGTTCTCAAAATCGAGCCTAAATTATGGGGATCCTCAATATTATCTAAAATCAAGAAAAAAGGTGCTTCATCTTGATCCTTAGCCTTTTGAAAGACCTCATCAATCGTAGCATATTCAAAAGCAGCAATTGCTAAGACCACCCCTTGATGATTTTCGCCATCAGCTAAATGATCTAGCTTGCGTTTAGGGACGATTGAGACGATCAGTTTCCGCTTTTCAGCTAACTTGACAATGTCATGAATCGCATCTGATTTTAAATTTTCCTGAATAAAAACTTTGTTAATTGTTTGTTGCGATCTTAATGCTGCGACTGCAGGGTGACGGCCAATAATAAAATCACCTTGGGCCTCACTAGATTCATTGCTAGGTTGATTCTCGTTACGGTTATTTTGTGGCATGTGTTATTTTTCCTTCCTCAACTTGCGTGATACACCAATTTGCGAGCCAATCCAAACGTTCTTGCTGACCACTTAATGAAAGATAACCCATTAAGGCTTCAAACCCGGTAGAAATTCTGTAGGTTAAAACTGAAGTGTTCTTCGCAGACGTGTGGCTCTTAGAATTACGTCCCCGTTTGAAATACTCAGTTTCGGTTTCGCTTAAAATTTCTTGTTCCTTCATTGCATCGATCAAGGCTGCCTGAGCTTTTGCAGAAACAAAATTAGTCGCTGTATGATGCAGCTTGGTGGGTTTGGTGATCCCTTTATTAATAAGATGTCGCCTAATGTAAACTTCATAAACAGCATCGCCTAAATAGGCAAGCGCAATGCCGTTTAGTTGTTTATACGTATCATTTTCTGTCATTCTTTATGCTCTCTTCCACCGAGTTCCTTGGGGAGTATCCTCCAAGTTAATACCCTGTTCTTTTAATTGATCGCGAATCTCATCACTACGCTTAAAATCTTTATTATCACGAGCTGTATCTCGCTCTACAATAAGCTGTTTGATGGTTTCGTCTTCTAATTGTCCTTCTTCTAATTGGATCCCAAAAATGCTGACCAATTGGATAAAAGTGTTTTTTAACAACTCTAAAGTATCCAGCTTAACGGTTTCTTTTTCACTGTAGACATTTAAAACCTTTGCCAACTCATAGACAACCGCAATTCCATTTTGCGCATTGAAATCGTCATCCATAGCGTCTGTAAACTGCTTAATAAGTTCCTCAACTCGTCTGTCAGTATCACCATCAGAACCAGATTCAGCATTTTTAAAACGATAATTAAGATTAGCAAAGGCATTTTTCAGCTTAGCTAAATTATTACCAGCTTCTTCTAAATTCTCACGTGTATATTGAATTGGTCGGCGGTATTGGGTTGTCGCCATAAACAAACGTAAAATCTGCGGATCCATTTTATCAACAATATCATGAACCGTCACAAAGTTTCCAAGAGATTTACTCATCTTTTCATTTTCGTCACCAACCGTTACAAACCCATTATGCATCCAGTAGTTAGCAAACTTTTTGCCTGTTTTGGCTTCGCTTTGCGCAATTTCATTTTCATGATGGGGAAACTCCAGATCCTCACCACCTGCATGAATATCAATGGTCTCACCTAAATACTTAGTTGCCATGACTGAACATTCAATATGCCAGCCAGGTCGACCCTTGCCCCAAGGTGCATCCCACGATATTTCATCACCTTTGGCACCTTTCCACAATGCAAAATCAATTGGATCTTCCTTACGTGCTGTTTCTTCATCATTAATATGCTCACTAGCACCCTGCTCAAGTTCATCAATATTTTGACCGGATAATTCACCATAGTTAGCAAATTTGCGGGTTCGGTAATACACATCTCCATCAGAAACATAGGCATAACCCTTATCGATCAAAACCTGAATAAAGCCCACAATTTCGGGCACGTTTTGTGTCGCCCGCGGATTCATTGTTGCCGGCTCCACATTGATGGCTTTGCTGTCTTGCATAAATGCTTGGATAAACTTTTCAGCTAATTCAGGAACAGTAATTCCATCTTTTTTAGCAGTATTAATCATTTTATCATCAACATCGGTGAAATTAGAAACAAATTTCACTTTAAATCCGCGATACTCAAAATAACGACGGATTGTATCAAATGCAATGATACTCCGTGCATTACCGATATGAATGTAATTATATACAGTGGGGCCACAGACGTACATATTCACTACCCCAGGCGTAATCGGCTGAAACGGCTCTTTTTGTCGTGTCATTGTATTATAAAGATTAATCATTCAAACGGCCTCTTTTCCTTTTTTTATCTGCTTTGATTTTATCACATATCCTGTTTTCAACCCAGAAAACCAAAAAATAACCTCACCAAATAAAAAAAGTGACACACAATTTATAAAAAACTGCGTGTCACTTTAGCTTTTTGCTTAAATAACTTAGGCCATTTCGTCAATCATAGCTTTTAGGTGTGACATTGCAGTCTTTTGACCTAACAACTCGATTGTTTCTGGCAATTCTGGTCCGTGCATTTCATGCGTAATCGCAATTCGAATTGGCATCCATAAAGCACGTCCTTTGACACCAGTTTCTTTTTGGACAGTTTTGATCGATGCCAAAATTTCAACCGTATCAAAGATTTCCATTTTTTCAAATTGAGCATAAATTGCTTTTAATACTGGTAAAGCAGTATCTGCAGCCATTTCTTGCTTAGATTCTTCATCAATTTCATCTGGTCCGTTAAAGAATAAATCAGCCATCTCGTTAATTTGGGCGGTGTAACTCATTTGACGTTTGTACAGATTAATTAACTTTCGAGCCCATTCAATACGTTCTGGTGAGGCACCTTTTTCAATGTTTCCTGCTTTAATTAATTGCTTCAATGCAGAATCCATTACCCGGTCCTCATCAGCAGCCTTGACGTATTGGTTGTTAATCCATTCCAATTTCTTACCGTCAAATGCAGCTGGTGACTTACTCAAGCGTTTTTCATCGTACATTTTGATTAATTCACGCTGGGTAAAAATTTCGCTCTCCCCAACAGGAGACCAACCAAGGAGCACGATAAAGTTCATCATGGCATCTGGTAAGTAGCCTAGTGAACGATACTGTTCGATAAACTGAAGGACACTTTCGTCACGTTTACTTAATTTCTTACCAGTTTCACTGTTAATAATTAAGCTCATATGCCCAAACTTAGGTGGTTCCCAACCAAATGCTTCGTAGATCATCAACTGTTTTGGTGTATTAGCAACATGGTCATCGCCACGGAATACGTGGGAAATTTCCATCTTGTGATCATCGACAACCACTGCAAAGTTATAGGTAGGCATCCCATCACGTTTTTGAATGACAAAATCGCCACCAATTGTACTTGAGTCAAATGAGATTTCACCCTTAACGATATCATCCCATGCGTAAGTTTTATGCTCAGGAACCCGGAAACGAATAACTGGTTCTAAACCGGCTGCCTTAGATTCAGCAATCTTGGCTTGTTTTTCGTCTTCAGACATTCCAGCATATTCATATTCATAATGAGGCATTTCGCCACGAGCTTTTTGAGCTTCGCGTTGTGCCTGAAGTTCTTCTTCAGTTTCATAAGATTCATAAGCTAAATCTTTATCAATCAGTTCCTGAATCAAAGGTAAGTAAATTGCCTTTCGTTCAGATTGACGATAAGGACCATAATCGCCAGGTTTATCTGGACCTTCATCCCAGTCCAAACCGAGCCACTTGAGGTTTTCAAGCTGACTACGTTCACCATCTTTGATATTACGACTGGTATCAGTATCCTCAATTCGAATAATAAACTTGCCTTTGTAATGACGAGCAAATAAATAGTTAAATAGTGCTGTTCGCGCATTACCAATATGCAAATGACCAGTAGGACTTGGTGCATAACGAACACGAATCTTACTTTTTGCCAAAATTAACGCCTCTTTCTAAGTTTTTCACATTTTATTGCTTAATCAATTGTACAATTGCCGCCTGAATAAATAAAGGCACAATCCCTCTAGTGACCAAAAAGCTTTCTTTTTGGGTCTTACTTTTATTACTTGCCTGATTTTTTTTGATCTGGTTTCCGATCTGAAATACCACGAGTTGAATGCAATGGCTTGGCAAAGATCATCCGTCCAGCATCTGTTTGAAGCGCACTTGTAACAACAACATCGAGTTCCTGATTGATAAAGTATTTTCCTTCTTCAACCACGACCATGGTCCCGTCATCCAAATATGCGACCCCTTGTTGACGTTCAGTTCCGTTTTTCACAACCATTACATGCATGTTTTCTCCTGGTATTACCCGAGGCTTTAACGCATTAGCAAGCGCGTTGATATTTAAAACTTGCACATTCTGGAATTGACTGACCTTATTTAAATTGTAATCATTGGTCACAATCACCGCGTCTTTATCCTTAGCTAAACGAATCAGCTTGCTATCAACCTCATCGATTTCTGGGTAATCCCCTTCATACATTTCAACGGGAATTATATGTTCGTTTTGAAGTTTGTTTAAAATATCTAATCCGCGTCGTCCACGAACCCGCTTAATGCTATCAGAAGAATCAGCAATGTATTGTAATTCATATAACACAAAATTTGGAACTAGTAGCGTGCCCTCAATGAAACCTGTTTTGATCAGATCATAAATTCGTCCATCAATCAAAATATTGGTATCAAGAATTTTATAGTGATGGAAATTATCCTCATATTTCCGTTCTAAGACATTCTTTGCTCCTTCAGGTTCTTTCCGTCGCGTAAACAATTTCCGCCATTCATCAGCCTGGGTCGTTCCAATTCGAAAACCTAAGTATCCCAACGTTAGCATCAAAATAATTGGAATCACTGTATTTAAGAAGAAAATTGGTTGACGATAAAACAAAGTCGAAATCAAAATTGCCAAAATTAATCCCACTACCGTTGATAAACTACCGTAAAGCAGTCGAACTGGTGGAATATTAGCAATTTGTTTTTCTAACCTCTTAACTAATTTTTCAACATAGCCAGCTAAAAATAGTGAAATAATGAAGAAAATAATTGCACCTATCAAGAAATTTATCACTGAATTATTTAGCCACCAATGATTGCCTAGCGAGGCTAATTCCCATAGTGGCGGCAAGAGCATTATGCCCAACGCTCCACCTGCTAGTGCAAACACAGCTTTAATAATATTTTTTTTCATATCAACATCCCTCCTTTTCGAAATTAATGACTATTTTGCATTCGCAAAATCTTGTTCTCAATACGGATGTCCATCCTCACTTCACCGCTAAACCGGTTAGTCGGACTGGCTCCTTTTCGATATTAATGACTATTTTGCATTCGCAAAATCTTAACTTCCTTGCGTTCGAAAAACTTACTAGTGGAACACCCGCTTCAACGCATCACTCAACGTTGCCACACCAACGACCTGAATCCCCTTTGGTGGTGTCCATCCTTGCAGGTTATTCTTTGGTACGTAAATCCTTTTGAAACCAAGCTTTTGAGCCTCTGCCACCCGTTGCTCAATCCGGCTTACCCGTCGCACCTCACCGGTCAGCCCAATTTCGCCCACAAAAGCATCCATAGGGTCCGTTCCGATATTTCGATAACTGGAAGCAATACTAATTGCAATCGCCAAATCAATCGCTGGTTCATCCAATTTCACCCCGCCAGCTGCCTTCAGATAAGCATCTTGGTTTTGCAGCAAGAAGTTTGCCCGCTTTTCCAAAACAGCCATAATCAATGAAACTCGATTGTGGTCTAATCCACTTGCCGTCCGCTTAGCATTTCCATAGGTTGTGGGCGTCATAAGCGCTTGAACCTCAACCAAAATGGGCCGTGTACCTTCCATTGATACTACAATTGCCGAACCAGTTGCATCTTTCAAACGCTCTTCAAGGAAAATCTCTGAAGGGTTGGCCACTTCGTTCAAACCAGATTCACGCATTTCAAAAATTCCCAGTTCATTTGTCGAACCAAACCGGTTTTTTACTGCCCGTAAAATCCGATAAGTATGATGCAGATCACCTTCAAAGTACAGCACAGTATCCACCATATGTTCGAGGATTTTTGGCCCTGCAATCGCACCGCCTTTAGTCACGTGTCCAACAATAAAAATCGTGATGTTATTGGTTTTGGCAATCTGCATTAATTCAGCCGTGACTTCGCGAACCTGTGCCACACTTCCGACTGCCGACTGAATATCAGGTTCCTGCATGGTCTGAATCGAATCAATAATCACAAAACTAGGCTTGATTTTCTTGATAGCATCCTGAATGTTTGTCATATCTGTTTCTGGAAATAGATAGAAATTTTCGCTAGCTACATGCAGACGCTCGGCGCGCATTTTTATTTGTGCGGCACTTTCTTCCCCAGAAACATATAAAACGCGGCGCTTGGTCTCACTTAATTGACCTGAAATTTGAAGCATCAAAGTGGATTTTCCAATTCCTGGATCACCACCAATTAGGACTAAAGACCCAGAAACAATCCCACCACCTAAAACACGATTAAATTCTTTTAATCCAGTCTTTACTCGTGGTGCTTCAGTCATATCAACTTCGCTAAGGATTTGTGGTTTAGCCCGTTTACCTTCAAAACTAACCCGAGCCTTATGATTTTCTTTCTCGGCTCCCATTCGTTCTTCAACCAAAGTATTCCATTGTCCGCAGCTTGGACAACGACCCAAGAAACGAGGTGAAACGTACCCGCAGTTTTGACAAACAAACTGAGTTTTTGCTTTTGCCATTGTGGTATTGGCCCCCTTCAATTTTAGCATAATCACAAAGAAACAATTAATCTTAAAATAACTTTACTAATCCTTAAGCTTTTACTTGCCAGATGAACCAAAACCGCCTTTACGGACTTGAGCTCGTTCGTCTTTGCCATCAGCCTGAAGATAGGGCATAAAAATCCCCTGTCCAATTCGTTCCCCTTTTTTAATCGTGACATCTCGTAAACCCATATTAATTAACTGAAAATAAATTTCACCCTCGTTGCCTTCATTGTTGTAGTAATCAGCATCGATTATTCCAACCCCATTAGGTAAAATAATACTGCGCTTCAACGGACTACTTGAGCGATTTGCAAGTAACAGATATTCATCGTTTTGCATGTAGGCTTTAATTCCCGTAGGTACTAAAAAAGGTTTAAGTTCTTTGCTTCCCTTCGCCAAATCATCTTCCGTAACTGGCTTGTTGTGATGAAGAGACCAGAGAACCTTCAAGAAATCCAGTTTCCAGATTGAAGGCAAAATAAAATCCTTCGATGCTTCAAAATCATATCCTGCTGCATTAGTAGTGGAACGGTATGGCAAATTTAAAGCCTGTTCTGTATATTTTGAGACAATTTCAAATCCACGCTTCATTTTAAAAATTCCTCTCTTATTTCGTCTAATAAATAAGTTCGCATTAAAAGGTTCAATCTTTGTATATTATCCGTTTGTAGACGCGTTTTGTAAACTAATTCATTCGAAAATTAAGTTTATAATTGACTTTATAAAAAGAGCAAGGGACAATTAGTGAGAAACCGTTGATTTTATTAGGAGGAGTGACCGTATGGAATTTATAAACGATGGCAAGCAAATCAGTTTTAAACATCAAAATAAACTTGGTGGAGATGTCACTTATTTTCCCATTCGTGAGGGACAAACATTGGTGATCGAGCAAGTCTTTGTCGATCCAACTTTACGTGGGCATGGCTTAGCACAACAATTAATGGTCGAAATGTTAACTTATGCGCAAACTCAACACAAGACGATTTACCCATTATGTCCTTACGCGCAGTCCTATCTAAAACATCATCCAGAATATCAAGCTTTAATTGATCCACAAATTCCCAATAATCAAACTGCGGATAGCTTACAAGAAATGGAGCATAATAATGGAACAAAATGAGTTAAAAAAATTAGTTGGTCAAGAAGCTGTTAAATTCATTAAAAACAACATGGTGGTGGGGCTTGGAACAGGCTCAACCGTAAAATTTATGGTGGATGCCCTGGGCGACCGTGTCAAAAATGAAAATCTTCACATCATTGGTGTCCCTACCTCAAACCGGACAGCTGCTCAGGCTAAATCATTGGGCATTACGGTTAAATCAGTCGACGAAGTGGATCACATTGATTTAACGATTGATGGTGCTGATGAAATTAGCGCTGATTATCAGGGTATCAAAGGCGGGGGTGCTGCTCACCTCTTCGAAAAAATTGTCGCCACCAATTCAACTAAAGTCATGTGGATTGTGGATGAATCAAAGATGGTGACCACGCTTGGCAAATTTCCACTCCCCTTGGAAGTCATTCCTTATGGAAGCAAACAAGTTTTTAAAAAGCTAGAAGCAAAGAATCTTCATCCTGAATTTCGTTTAAATGAAAACGGCGATCACGTCTTAACCGATTCAAAAAATTATGTCATTGATTTACACTTAGGTGAGATTAAACACCCTCATCAACTAGCCGATTACTTGATCAAACAAGTCGGAATCATTGAGCAAGGTCTCTTTTTGGATATGGTCAATACAATCATCGTCGGACGGCAAAATGGTCCCGAGGTTATTCAAGCCCGTCCCTAAATCGTTTTTTAATCAAGATTTAAGCATTTACTAATTATTCTTTTTCGACTACAATGTTTATATATCATAGGTTAGGAGTGAACACATTGAGTAATAATAGTATTTCTAAAGAACAAATTGCTCGTTACGCAAAGAATTATAACGAACAAAACAAATCAAAAGTCCTTGAACGCGCGGTTACAAAGAACGGTATTTTAGCTACTAGTGAAGGCCTTCGTGGCGGAGCTGATTTTAGTCCCGTTTTCTCAATTGACTTAAAGACAGGTGCTGTTGCTAACCAAAAGCAAAGTGGCCGTTGTTGGATGTTTGCTGCATTAAACACAATGCGTCATCATTTATCAGATGAATTTAAGTTAAAAGATTTCGAACTCTCACAAAACTACACTTTCTTCTGGGACAAGTTTGAGAAATCAAACTGGTTCTACGAAAATGTGATTGCTACAGCCGACAAACCAACTTCAGACCGTAAAGTTTCATGGTTAACTAACGAACCTCAAGGTGATGGTGGCCAATGGGACATGTTATGTGCCCTCATTGACAAGTATGGTATCGTTCCTGAATCAGTTTATCCAGAAACTTACAACAGTAACAAATCAAACGAATTCAACACCCTCTTAAACGAAAAGCTTCGTAAAGATGCTGTTGAACTTCGTGAACTTGTAAATGATGACAAAACATCAGATGAACAGGTTCAATCACGTAAAGAGAAAATGTTAGGCGAAGTTTACCGGATGGCTTCATACAGTTTCGGCGAACCTCCTGCAACATTTGACTGGGAATATCGTGATGATGACAAAAACTACCATCGTGAAGCTGGTTTAACACCCAAATCATTCTATGAAAAATTTGTTGGTTGGGACCTTAAGGAGTACGTTTCAATCATCAATGCTCCTACAGATGACAAACCATTCAACCATACTTACTCAATTGAAATGTTGGGAAATGTCGTTGGTGGCCGTCAGGTTAAACATTTAAACTTAACAATGCACGACTTCAAGCAAGCTGCTATTAACCAACTTAAAGCTGGTCAAAGCGTTTGGTTTGGTTGTGATGTAGGTCAGCATTCAGAACCAAGAACCCGTGGATTATTGGATCTTGGCGTTTACGATGAAGAAGCCCTCTTCGATATTGATTTATCAATGTCTAAGGCAGAACGCTTGGATTACAGCGAAAGCTTAATGACACATGCAATGGTTATTACAGGTGTTGATTTGGTTGACGGCGAACCTAAGAAATGGAAAGTCGAAAACAGCTGGGGCGAAAAAGTTGGCTCAAAGGGTTACATGGTCATGACAGACGATTGGATGAGCGAGTATTGCTACCAAGTTGTTGTGAACAAACAATTCTTAACAGAAGCCCAACGTAAGGCACAAGCTGAGGAACCAACTCAATTATTACCATGGGATCCAATGGGTGCTTTGGCATATAAAGATTAGTGAACGGAACAACACGTTAAAGTTCAAATAAATAGGGGCGCTGTCAGCAGGAGAAATCCTGCTGTAGGCGTTCCTATTTTTTTGGACTTGTGTTGTGCAGTTGTCCTAAGATTAGTGAACGAAACAAATCGTTAGTCCCACAAAAATAAGTAAGGCGAAAGTCAGGAGAATTCCTGGCTGGGAGCTTTGCTTATTTTTTGTGGGACTGATTTGTGCAGTTGTCCTAAAATTAGTGAACTAAACAACACGTTAAAGTTCAAATAAATAGGAGCGCTGTAAGCAGGAGAAATCCTGCTGTAGGCGTTCCTATTTTTTTGGACTTGTGTTGTGTAGTTGTCCTTAATTAACTAAATAACTCAAATACAAAAAAAGAGCCACCCAAGTTTGAAAAAACAGATCAAACTTGAAGCAACTCTTTATTTTTAATCTAAGAACTTCTTACTAATAATTTTCAACTGGTCATCAAACTGGTAAACAATTGGTTCCCCGTTTGCCACTTCAACCCCATCAATACCTTCGTCACTAATTTCTTCCAAGTATTTGATCAACGCACGCAAAGTACTCCCGTGTGCTACAACCAATTGATTCTGTCCATTTAGCAAACGTGGTGCAATTTCATCTATCCAATACGGTAATAATCGCTTATAAGCCATCTCAAGGCTCTCACCGCGTGGTTCGATGTCTCCAAGCTCAACGTATCGCCGATCTGATTCAGTCGCTTCTAGCAACGGCGGAACAGCCTTAAAGCTCCGGCGCCACAAAGCAACTTGACGAACACCGTAAATTTCTCGCGTTTTATCCTTATTTTGGCCACGTAAAGCGCCATAGTGACGTTCATTTAAGCGCCAGGCCTTGTGAATCGGTAACCAGTTCTGATGAATCTGATCCATGACAATGTCTGCCGTTGTAATTGCGCGCTTTAAAAGTGAAGTATGCACATCTGTAAACTGAATCTGTGTTTGTTCAATCAGTTGGCCTGCCCTTTTAGCTTCAGCTCTTCCCTGCTGAGTTAGCGGGACATCGCTCCAACCAGTGTAAACATTATCACGATTTGCTTCACTTTGACCATGCCGCAATAAGACTAAGTAAGTCATTTTTAATCCTCGTCTTCAAAATTTGAATTTAAACCTTTCACTTTATCTTCCAAGTGACTTTTGACTTTATTTCCTAATTGACTCTGAATTTCCGATTGATCTTTTTCAGGATACACAGGTTGACCCATTTCTGAACGAACTGATTTGGAACGGTTTCCCATAAATGTGACGACCGATCCTAACAAAATAATCACAATTCCCACAATCGTTGGTAACGAAATTGTTTCACTTAAAATTAAAGCAGCTAAAACTGGTGCCAAGGCTGGCTTGATGAAGAAGACCAACGAAGCCGTTGAAACATCGGAAGTTTCCATTGCCAAGAAGTAGAAAGCAAAACCACCACCCGTTACACAGACACCGATGAAGAATAGCAGTGGTAAATATTGCCAACTGATGTTGTGAACAACTGGGATACTGACAAATTGTTTAAGGAAACTAACTTGTCCCATTGCACGTCCAATCATAGGGACATGCGTTAACATGATAATTACAAACAATTCAACAGTACCTGTTAAAAAGGTGAAACAAGTCATCACAATCCCGTTTAAATCTCGTTTTTGTGATCCATAACGGGAAATAATACTATAAAGACCAAATGTTAACGCCGATGTAACAGCTAAAGTTAAGCCGACTATGTTTTTAATATGCGTTGGGTTAACAATGACTAACAATCCAATTACTGACACAATAACAGAAATTAAATTAGCCCGGCCCAAACGCTCATGGAGAATTAAATATGAGAAAATCAAGGCAAAAACTGGATTACAGCTGAACAACACCGCAACGGTTGCTGCTGGAGAATACACAATGGCCAACTGATAAAGCGTCATACTGATGATGACACAGACAAATCCGGTTAAACCAAACAGTCTTAAATCCTGCCAGTTTAGTTGCCGATGCTGCTTTTTCAAGGCGCTCAAGGCAATTGGTAGTAAAACTAATCCACCCACTGCGAAACGAATGAGATTCAATTGAATTGGATCAAATGCCCCACCCGCTAATTTAAGTGCAATTTCCATTAAACTAAACATTAAAGTTGAAAAACTAATATACCCAACTGTTTTTCTCAATTTCCTTATTATCTCCTTAATTTTGACAAACTTATCTTTCAATTTCAAGCAAAAGCACTACTTGCTGCCACTAACATCCGTGTCGATGCCAAATCGGACTATCCCGCAGCTTTCGAGGCCTCTTTTTTTATTTAATTAATCCTGATTTAACAAACATCATTAATAATGGAATAATTATTAAACTTAACAGGGTCGTTTCTGTCACCATAATAGCGGCATAGCGCTCATCTGCTTGATATAACTTGGCTACCACAGGCGCATTTGTCATCACTGGCATCGCTGACTGCAAAATAAACACTTGCTTCATTAGAACTGGAACTGGCATCGGCAACACAAGAATTGTCATCAGTAACGGCGCAAAAATAAACCGACCGGACAAGACCCCCAAGCTTTCACGATTCAACGTCATATTTTTAATTCCTGCTCGTTGAATCGCAATTCCAATGAAGAACATGGAAAGCGGGATCGTTAACCCACCAATATATTGACAATCCGATAAAATAAACTGCGGCAATTGAATGTGAAAAAGCACTAAAAAAACGCCCACGATAAAACCAAGTAATGGCGGTGAAAAAATTTTTCCGAGCGTCGTTTTTAAATTAAATTGATGAGCTTGGGTACCGTCTCGCTGAATAAGCCAGACACCCAGTGTCCAAAAGATTGTGGTGTTGGCCATGTAATAAACCAACACATATGGAAGACTACTAGTCCCAAACAAAGCCATATTAACGGGTAGACCAATAAAAACTGTGTTTGAATTTAAAAACATCGATTCAAACAATCCCTTATGCTGCTCCTTAATTCGCAGTACCCGTACTAACACCATAGATAATGCAAATAGAATCAACATAGACAAAACTGGAAACCGTAAATCTGGAAGTGTACTTAATAGTGTTTTTGCAGTAAAATCATGAGTAATCGTACTAACCATATAGGCTGGCAATGCAATTTGCGTCACTAGTTTGGCGATGAGTCGTGATGACCCTTCATCAAACCATTTTCGCCAGGATAGAATGTAGCCAATGGCGATCATGACAATGATGATCACAACACCTTGGATACTATGTAAAAAAATTGTGATATTATCCCTTCTTCAAGTGGTGTATGATGTTAAAATACCGAAACAATGATTACAGTATAGCATATTTTCATAGACCATTTTCACAAAAAGCCTGGTAAATATGGTGTAATCATTATGAAAACGCACACATTATTACAATCGAAATTAACTGAAAAGAGGACTACGTTAGTGAGCGAGAAAAAAGAAAAACACATGAAAAGCACAAAAAAATCATCCAAAAAAATTTGGTGGGGGGCAGCCATCGTTGTATTACTTTTATTAATCGGTGGTGGTATCAAAGCTTACACCATGTACCTGAGTGCCCAAAAAACAATTAACCAATCTTATCAAAAGGCAAAAACGCCTACCGCCCGGAATGTGGCCAAAGTTATTAAGAATAAAAAACCTTTAAATATTTTAATTTTAGGTACGGACACTGGTGCATTAGGCCGAAAAACAACTGGTTTGAGTGACACGATGATCGTTGCATCCCTAAATGCTCAAAAGAAAACCACTTACATGACTAGTATTCCGCGCGATACAGAGGTGACTATCAAAGGGACAACAGAAAAAATAAACTCCGCCTACGCAATTGGAGGCGCCACACAGTCCATAAAAACTGTCCAAAACCTCCTCGATGTTCCTGTTGATTTTTATGTCGTGATGAACATGGGCGGTTTAGAAGATCTCGTAAAATCTGTTGGTGGCGTCGATGTCACTCCACCATTAACTTTTAAGTATGGCTCAGCTAATGTTAAAAAAGGCGTCAAAACCCATTTGACTGGTAAAGAGGCTCTCTCATACTCACGCATGCGCTACGATGATCCCGATGGCGACTATGGTAGACAAAAACGCCAACGCCAAGTAATTTTAGCAATTGTTAAAAAAGCTCTTTCCATTTCTTCAGTAACTAGGTTCCAAACTATTTTAAATTCTGTAAAGAAAAATATGAAGACCAACCTAACGTTCAATGATATGTTGGCACTTCGTTTTAGTTATAAGAATGCTTCCCATCATATAAAATCAACTACTTTGAAAGGCGAAAGCGAAATGATTGACGGGTTATCCTATCAAGTAGCCTCAATGTCAGAACGCCGCCGCGTGTCAAATAAAATCCGTAAAGAACTGGGCTTAGCTGCGACAACCACGCTTAAAGAAAGCGAAGAAAGCTCCAGCACAACTAGCTCATCTACTGATCAAACAACAAGTAGCAGTGCCGCTACCACTTATAATTACGACTCATCGACGTATGCATCTAGTTCAGATGTCACTACGCAAACGGCGCCTTATTAATAGAAAAAGGATTTGGAAAAATTCCAAATCCTTTTTCTTTACATTTAATTCAGTTTTAGCACATGTTCAAATTTAGTTTGCCGCTGTTTTTTTAGTTGGTCCGCATTTAAACCTTCAAAAGATTGTAAGGTGGCTACCAATTCATCATCAATTCGTTGAACCAGTGCGTTGGTTGGCGTTTCATCGATTATATCATCCACCAGTCCAATTTTTTTAAGTTGTTGAGCCATCATTGGTAAAAATTCGCTAGCCTCACGGGTGTCATCGTGGTTTTTTAAAATAGCCTGAACCGCCTCTGGGGAAGCCACTGAAAATAGCGCATTTTCTAACATCAAAATAGCATTCGCATTGCTAAATGCTAAAGCACCACCGCTATGTCCCTCACCTAAAAATAGTGCCACATTAACGACCTTTAACTGCCCCATTTTTAAGATCAAATCAGCAATCGCTTCACTTTGCCCATGCTGTTCAGAAAAGACACTGGCGTCTGCCCCAGGCATATTAATGAAACTAATAACTGGCCGATCAAACTTTTCGGCAGCTTCAATTACTCGTAAGGCTTTGCGATAGCCAGTTACACGGACTGCCCCACCATTGAATTCGCGTCGTTGTTGAATATTAGTTCCCCGATTGATCCCAATAATCGTAACTGGATGATGATGAAATAATCCGACGCCGGCCGTCACCGCTGGATCATCTCCTAGTTGCCGATCACCATGAACCTCAAAAAAGTGTGTCACTAACTGACTGATAAGTTGTTGGGAGGTTAATCGTTTAGGCGAACGCACTAACTTAATTCTTTCTTCTAAAGTTTTCTCACTCATGGTTACCTCCAGAATGAAGTCGCAACAAATTAATTAGTTGATTGCGCATATTTTCTCGCTGGACAACTTGATCAACTAACCCATGAACCAGTAAATCTTCAGCCGTTTGAAACGTATCAGAAAGTTGCTCGTGGGTTGTTTGGGCAATCACGCCTTTTCCAGCAAACCCAATTTGAGCGTGATCTTCAGCCAAAACATAATCTGCTTCAAATCCAAAACTAGCCGAGGCGCCACCCATGGTCGGATCCGTCAAGATATTCACAACCAGATTTTTACTATCTGCCAATTTTGTCCACTGATTCAAGATCGTGTTCATCTGCAACAATGAAAAAATTCCTTCTTGCATCCGGGCCCCACCTGAAGTAATGAAAAAAATCAGTGGTAAATGCCGCGTAACCGCCTCAGCCATTGCCTGTTTAATTACAGCTCCCACCGTAGTGTTTAAGGTTCCCAGCATGAAATGGCTATCCATCACAGCCAGAACCGTTGAAAAACCACCAATCTTAGCAGTGCCCGCTTTAATTGCTTCTTCTGTGCCACTGGTAGCTCGGGCTTTTTTTAATTTCTCCGAGTAACCGGGGAAATCTAAAAAATTAGTACTAACTTCAACGTTTTCAAACGCTTGCCAGCTATCAGGATCAATTGTAATTTTTAACCGCTGGACACTAGTCAATCGCTGCAAGTAACCACAAAAGGGGCATCGATAATTTGGATACCACTGAAGTTCGTGCACATGTTCTCCACAATGCCGGCAAGCTTGCCAACTATTCTTTTCAGGCATATGACTCATGTGATTGTTCCTCCATTAGTTTCCCTACAGAATGAATGTGATAGTGATTCTCGGCAAATTGACTACTGTTAATTAATTGCTTTAATTGCTTTAAATTAGTGCCAACTCCTGTAACTTCAACTTGTTTTAAAGCAGTCTTCATTTTTTCAATTGCTGCCTCACGCGTTTTACCAGATACGATTATCTTTGCCAACAGCCGATCATAAAATGGCGTAATCACATCACCTTTTTGGAGGCCTGTATCCACACGCACTCCTGATGGCAGCTTAAATTGCGTAAGCTGGCCTGTCTCAAACTGATGATGAGACGCCTCATTTTCAGAATTTAAGCGGCATTCAATTGCATGTCCTGTAAACTCGACTTGCTGAATGGATAGCTTTTTACCTGCCGCCACCTGAATTTGGGCCTGCACAATGTCAATCCCACTCGTTTCCTCTGTAACGCCATGTTCCACTTGCAAACGTGTATTCATTTCTAAAAAATAAAATTGGTGGTGCACAAATAAAAACTCAACGGTTCCCAAGCTTTGGTAATGGGATTTATCCAACAATTGGTGCACCAGCTTATACAAGATGGTTCGTTCCGCTTTCGTTAAAATTTGCGCATTACTCTCTTCAATAATTTTTTGCCGATTTTTCTGCAAGCTACAGTCACGATCACCTAAAATCAGTAATTGATCGGGCATCCCCAGCACTTGCACTTCAATGTGCCGAGCATCTTCAAACGCGCGCTCCAAATAAATAGCCCCGTCCAAAAAAGACGCCCCTGCCTCCTCTTTGACAAGCTGATACTTATCAAAAAGTTCTTTTGCAGAGTGAACAAGCCGGATGCCTTTGCCGCCGCCGCCATGACTGGCCTTCAATAAAACTGGATACCCTAGCGCATTGGCCTTGGCATACAGTTGGGGCTCACTTGTGATCATTCCTGAGCCCGGAATAATCGGTAATCCACATTTCTCAGCAAGTGTGCGCGAATTGGTTTTATCAGAAAAATCATGAATCAAAGCAGGTTGTGGACCAATCCAGGTTATCCCACATTCCGCACACATTTTGGCAAACAAGTCATCTTCAGACAAAAATCCATAGCCAGGATGCACTGCATCAGCATTGGTATTAACGCCAGCCATTAAAATTGCCTCTCGATTAAGGTAAGAATCCATCGCATTTGCTGGACCAATACAGACAGCTTCATCCGCTTGTTGCACAAATAACGCTTCTCGATCAGCCTCTGAATACACGGCAACCGTCGCAATTCCTAGTTTCTGACAAGCGCTAATAATCCGTACGGCAATTTCGCCCCGGTTAGCAATTAAAACTTTCCTAAACATTTTGAGTACCTTTTAACGTGATTAAGGATTGATGATACTCAACTGGATCTCCATTTTTTACATGGAGTTCACTAATCACGCCTGATTGAGGACTAGTTACATCATTAAACAATTTCATGCTTTCAATCTGAGCAACCACGTCGCCTGCTGCAACTTTCTGCCCAACTTTTAATTGTTTTTCCAAATGAACAACGCCTACCATCGGGCTGCTGATTACCAAATTAGCAGATTTCGCTTCTTGGCTTGTATGGTTAGGCGTTGGCTCTGAAGAAGTTTCATTCATTACTTTTTTTACATGAATTTTAGTTTGGTCGATTTCGATCTCTACTTCACTGAAGTTCATTTGATCTAGTTTATCTAATAATTTATTGATATCTTCTAAATTCAAATTAAGTAACCTCCTAGAAGTTAATTAGCATACTAGCATAGTCTAAACCAGCACCAAAACCAGTTAACAACACTTTTTTAGGCTGGCCTTTAACCCTTGCCAGTTCGTCTAGCGCCATCGGAATTCCAGCTGATGAGGTATTCCCATAATGCGTGACATTTACCGGAAACTTTTCAATCGGAATCATCAGTGTCTCACTAATTTTTTCAATAATCCGCAGATTAGCTTGATGACAAATAACCGTATCAATAGTTTGCGCATTTAATTGGTTATTTTCTAAAATTTGCTTCATTTGTGTAGGAACCGTTTCTGTAGCAAAAGCAAAAACTGATCGGCCATCCTGATAAAATGCATCTGTTTTTGGATAATTGTCTGCCGAGATTGTTTGAATCGGCTGAATTCTACCACTATGAATCGTTTGATTCGCGCTCCCCATTGATTGCAATTTCTCATCAATAAAAAATTCTTCACGCGCATCATCTGTTGTTTCTAGTAAGGCGCCACCAGCCCCGTCTCCAAAAAACACAGCGGAGGTTCGATCCTTAAAATCCATCATCTTAGAATTAGTTTCGCCACTAATGACTAAAGCTTTATGATACCGTCCAGACCGTAAAAACTTCTCTGCAGTACTCAAACCAAATACAAACCCCGCACACGCAGCGGAAATATCCATGGCAAAGGCATTTTTAGCACCTAGTTTATCTTGCACAATGCAGGCCGTCGCGGGCGTTAAGCTGTCTGGGGTGATAGTAGAGACTAAGATTAGGTCAATTTCATCAGCTTGGACACCACTCTTAGTTAAAAGTTGTTTGCCAACTTCCGCACATAAATCTGAGGTGTTTTCATCATTCATCGCAAAATGACGTGTCTTGATCCCGGTATGTGATTGGATCCAGTCATCATTTGTATCCATGATTTTACTTAACTCAAAATTATCGACAATGCGCTCCGGTACATAGTGACCCGTAGCCGCAATTTTGATGTTTACCGTCATTTTCCGTTCCTCGCTTACAACTGTTTTCTTTATTTTAACAATTTTTTCTGTGATTGGGTAATTTAACCTTATTTCTAATCAAAACTTTAACTCTTTTTGTTGAAATATTCCTTTTTCTAGTATAAAAAATAGAACTAAAGTATGGACTTAATTTGGTCAGCGTTCGCCAACTAAATCATTCTATTCTTTAGTTCTATATTAAGTTTTATAACTTATTTTTTGCTAACATCGTGATCATGTCTTTTTTACCATCATTTGGAATCTTTTGTGCAAACACCTGTAACCCCGCATCATGTAAAGAACGAATCGTGCTAATTTCTTCTGGTCCAACCGCAATTGAATCGTTGAGCATCGTCATTCCTTCAGAAAAAGCCAGACTGCCAATATCAATTCCTAGCTCTTTGAAATCCATCCCACCATGCACAAGTCTCAACATATCTTGCACGGTTTCGGTTAACAAAAGGACCTTGAAGGCATCGAAACGATCATCTGCATAAATTCGAAGCATTTTATCAATTGTTAAAACGTTGGTATTGACCCCAAGCGGTGCGGCTTGAACAATCAGCATCTTTCGCAATTCATCATTGGCCACACTGTCTGACACCACTAATATTCGATTCGGTTTAACACTTTTAGCCCATCCGGTTGCAATTTGACCATGAAGTAAACGACTATCAACCCTTGCCAAACAAATCTTCATTGTCAAAACTACTCGTCTCCCTCATCTTCTGGCAATTGCAAATGGCGAACACCAGATTTGGCACTTTCTTCTAGACGAGAAATTGCATCACTCAATGATTGCTCACGCACCACGTAAGCCTCACTTAACATTGCTAAATTTAAACCAGTAATCAGGCCCATTTGATTCGCGTGTTTTGCCACAATTTGACCGGCCACATTAAATGGCGTACCGCCAAACAAATCAACTAAAAATATAACCTGATCGCTTGGATCAAAACTACTCAAAGCAACTTGATAGTCATTCAATAATTTCTTGGGATCTTCATCAGGTTCCAAGGTTACTGGCACAACCTTTTCTTGCTTACCAAATATTTCCCAAGATGACTTCACAATACTCTTAGCAAAATCTCCGTGGCTCGCTACAACGTATGCAATCATTACTGTTACTCCTCCTTTGAAGCTAAGTTATTACTTTTTTAGAAGATCTGTAAAACTATGACGAAGCCGATCGAACATATCTTTTTCATAGACTAATTGTTTGGCATCTAGGTAGCTTCGCATAGCCTTTAAAACCTTTTTAGGATCCTTGGTTGTGAATACATACCCAATATTTCGATTAGTTTGAACAGAGAAACGCACAATCTTACCCTTTCGAATGCCCCGCGATGCCACAACATGGCTAATTTCATTCCAGGGTATAAAAACAAAGTTTCGATTTTTTTGGTTGTTAATAAATTCAAATCCTTTATCACCAATCACAATTTTTCCACGTTGATTAGCCCCCACAAATAAATCCGCAGAAACTTTTAAATCAATTTTTGTGTTCTTTGTTTCATTCATTGACTATTACTTTCCTTTAGCTATTTTGACTTAGTCTGCCTGTGTCCCCCAACTTTGTTCTTAATCTTCTTAAAGATATTACTTGAACCCCGTGTGATAACTTGAAAGAACGTTAAAGAACGTACCATGTTTTTAGGCTCAACATAGACTCGAATTGCTCGTAAAGTTTTTTTGGCATCCCGAGCGGCAAAAGAATAGGTCCCGTTTGATTTTGTCTTGATAGCAAAACGAGGAATCCATTTACCTTTAAAAATAACCGAAGCCACCACATAGCTAACTTCAGTCCAAGGAATCTGAACATAATCCTTAACATTTCGGGCACTATAAAATTCAAACCCTTTATCACCAATCATAATTTGTCCATAACTGCCTAGTCCGATATATGAAGTTCCCTTCATCACTAGATCAACTTTTGTATTGATAGATTCAACCATTTGCTCAACTCCATTCTCTTGTTATTACTGCCATTATACGGCGACTTTATCATTTGGGCAAAGTTAGTCACCATCTTATTAATCTACCTAATTAATAAAAAAAGCCCGGGAACTAAATCCCAGACTAATTCTATACTTATTACATAACGTGTAAGACATGTAAGATGATACCAACGAAGAATAAACCAAAGATAATAACGATTGGTGAAACACCCTTCTTAAGTAACCACATACAGAATAATGTAAGAAGTAATCCTGCTAAACCTGGAATCAATTGATCCAAGTTATCTTGTAAAGTTGTCACTTTATATTTATCCAAAGATAAACCAGCAGCCTGTTGTGTCAAAGCTTCTTTGATCCCAGCAGCACCCTTTGGAAGATGAGCCCAATCAATGAAGGCACCCTTAGCTTGTTCAACTTTTGAAACAACTGGGGTGAACTTAACAACAACCCAACGGTTAATTAAGGCTCCTAAGATAAACATACCTAGAATTGAAGCACCTTTAGTAACTTTTTGTAGTAAACCGCCAGACATATCTTTTGAAATTGCAGAACCGGCTTTATAACCAAATTCTTGTGTATACCAAGTAAATGCCATTCGAATAATATTCCAAGCAATAAAGAAGATGATTGGTCCCATGATATTACCACTCATGGCTAATGAAGCACCCAAAGCACCTAAAATTGGACGAACAGTAAACCAGAACACTGGATCACCAACACCAGCCAAAGGACCCATCATACCAACTTTAACACCTTGAATAGCTACATCATCAATTGGTGCACCATTAGCACGATCTTCTTCAAGTGCCATTGTAACCCCGAGAATTGGAGAAGCTAAGTAAGGATGAGTGTTAAAGAACACTAAATGCCGTTTCAGAGCTTCTGCACGATCTTCTTTTGTTTTATATAATCTTTTAAGAGCTGGGACTAAAGAATAAGCCCAACCACCATTTTGCATACGTTCATAGTTCCAAGAACCTTGAAGGAAAGTTGAACGCCACCAAACGGAAACACGATCTCTTTTTGTTAATTTCAATTTTGTATCTGCCATTTTTTGTTCGCTCCCTTCATTAATAGTTGTCTATGACATCGCCGAGTGGGTCACCAGAATTATTGGCTCCCGTATCATTACTTGATCCACTGCCACTGTTACTTGATAAGTTCAAGTAAATTAAGGCGAATGAAACACCAATTGCACCTAAACCAATCAAAGTTAATGATGGAATTGTTGCCATTACAAAACCAATGGCAAAGAATGGCCATACTTCAGCAGTTGCCATCATGTTGATAACCATTGCATATCCAACGGCAACAACCATACCACCACCAATGGAAAGACCACCGGTTAACCATGAAGGCATTGCGTTCAATAATGCACGAACAGGAGTAGCACCAACAGCTAAGATTAATGCTGCAGGGATAGCAATACGGATACCTTGTAAACAGATATCAATCCATTGCCACATGTCTAACTTAGCAAAACTACCTTCTTCAGCAGCTCTATCCATAATATGAACAATCATAGTTGAAATTGTCCGAACAAGAATTGTAAGTAACAATCCAGCAACAGCTAAAGGTACAGCAATGGCAATCGCAGAAGCAACTCCTGCTCTACCTTGGCCACCTAAAACTAAAATAATTGCAGAAGCAACACCAGCTAAAGCAGCATCGGGTGCAACAGCAGCTCCAACGTTAGCCCAGCCTAAAGCGATCATTTGTAACGTACCACCTAAAATTAAGCATGGCATCAAATTTCCAGTAACTAAGCCGATCAACGTACATGAGATAACTGGTTGGTGAAATTGGAATTGATCCAAGATACCTTCCATACCAGCTAAGAACGCAATGAGAACGACTAAAATCATCTGAATAGCGTTTAAATTCATAACGATTAATCCTCCGTTTTCTTTATTTTAAATTATTCTTGTTTTTGTAACTGAGTCTCTGCTTTTTTAAGAATTTCATCCATATTGTCTTTTGAGTCGGTTGGGACTTTACGAACATCGAATGTAATTCCATCAGCCTTCAATTTAGCAAATGTATCAATATCTTTTTGATCAAAAGCTAAAACCTTGTTAGGTTGAACTTTACCAACTGAATGTGACATAGAACCTACGTTGATAGTCTTCAGTGGAACGCCACCTTCAACGGCTCTAAGGGCATCTTGTGGTGTTTCAAAAAGCAATAATGCTCGTTGACCACCGAAATGCTTGTCATCCTTAGATAACTTGATCATCTGATCGATTGGCACAACATGTGCCTTCACACCTGAAGGAGCAGCCTGTTTGATCATGGTTGTCCGTAACTCATCTTTGGCAACACTGTCAGAAACAACAATAATTCGAGTTGGATTAGTAGCTTTTGACCAACCAGTTGCAACTTGTCCATGTAGTAAACGTGAATCAATTCGCGCCAAAACATATTCAAGCTTTCCAGGCTTACCAGCAGCAGCCCCTGTATTTGCAGGTTTTGCAGATGCTTCTTTGACCTGTAATTCCTCTGGTCGAACCTTAACACCTTCAATGGCAGTCTCTTGGATATGAGCCGCGATATCACGTGCACTATCCATAGACATTCTTGAAGAATATGCCTCAATCAACATTGGTAAGTTCAAACCGGCAACAATCGCCCATTTGTCTTTGTGAGCTTCAAACAAGTTATTAACTTGATTAAATGGTGTTCCGCCCCAAAGATCAACTAAGAACAACACCTCATCTTGGTTCTTGAAAGTAGCAACAGCTGCTTCCAATTTTCCTTTAATGTCGTCAGGTCCTTCGCTGGGCTTTAATGTAACAGCTTTTACGTCTTCTTGATCTCCAAAGATCATTGATCCGGATTGCAAGATTCCGTTAGCGAATTCACCATGACTAGCAATGATAATCCCTACCATTTCTATACCTCCTATTATGATTGTTACAGTAAATAAAAATAAACAAATAATTTCTCAATCGCCTGTAACGAAATTTGATCCTTACAAGTACAAGACCATCTTTTTTGCACTCACTTATATATAAGCAAAAACCGTGCCAAAGTACACTAAATGAAAACGCCTACTTTAAAGCGTTTTAAAATAACACACAAAGCTGATACAGTGTTGTGTATCAGCTTTGTGTGTTATTTGTGAATCAATTTTGTGTATTTAGTTAGTTAAACTGACCGTTTCATCTTTAACTTGCCAGCTTTCAAGGAGTTTCACAATGTAATAAACTTCTTCTGGTGGTAATTCAATTCTAATTCGGTGAAGATACATATCATCCACTGCCTTCACTGCTGAATACCACTTAGAATTGACCATCTCTTTTAATTCTGCATCGCTGGCCGATATTTCACCATTCGTCAACGAGCGTTCGATGGCTCCTGCGATATGCATGATGAGATTAATTTTGAACGGTTCGCTGAATTTTTTATTTGTATCAGCCTGAAGTTGATCAATGTACTGCCATAAAACATCGGTAATTTTATGTGGATTAATAAAAGTATAAAATTCATCCAAGTATTGTGCACAAACTTCTTTGGTTAGTTTCATATCCTGATGGCTATCAAAAGAACTAAGGGAATCGCGCTCTAACACTTTATCAAGGAACCGTTCGCCGCCACCTTCCAAAAGATTTTGTAGGGGCATGAATGGCACTTGAATGCCAGGATGCGTAACACCAGTTGTCGCAATAATTTGATACTCCGTTTGGAGGCTGTGGATATGTTCATCCATATTAACTAAAGATATTGGAATTACCTTAATATCTTCAATTAAGTTTTCCACTAATAATTGGTCCAACATCGATTGAATTTTCTTGGCCGTTCCTTCACCTGTTGAACAAATTGCCACAATTGCCTTTGGACGGACTGACGTTGAATTTGTTTCCTTTGAACTATTCGGCAATTCTTCTTTTTTCGTACTGGCATTCACACGAGAATAGCCACGGAATTCGCGGAGCTCTGAATAAATAGCTGCTAAATCCGTTTCAATAAAGGAAGCCTTTCGAGCTGCCTCCAAGACCATCGCCGTTGTGACCATATCAATGGTCTTAACCGGGATATGCGTTTCTTCCGTAATCTTGGTGCCAAAAGTACTTAACGATCCCATATCAACAAGTAGTAAAACGCCATTACCTTCATCAGCACGATTAACACACTCCACAATATCCTTATAAGCCGTTTTAGGATTCATGTCTAGAGGCATATCAAACGATTGAATGGTGTTATCAGATAGTAATTGAGACACAACCTGAACCATGGATGTCGCCGTGCTGCTTCCATGTGCGGCCACCACAATACCAACTTTCCCAGAGGTTGGTGCCACTTTTAGTGAAACAAGCAAGATTGCTAAATAATAGCTTTCAGATTCAGGAATCGGCACATTATAACGATTTTCCAACTGGGCCTTAATTTTTTGTGCCACCTTCATCTCGTCAGGATACTCTTCCACCATGGCAATCAAATCACGACTCATTGTTCGCATTGGTTTCCCAGACTGAATTCTTTTAATGAAGGAACTAATATGCAAACTCATAGCATACAAGAAATTATCGCGAAAATTATAGTCTAAGATTTTTTCGATTTTAACTTGCGTTTCCTTGGTGAAATCAATGATATCTTGATTCACAATTTCTGCAAGTTTTGACTCACCGCGTGTATCATCTTCATCTGGCGAAAAAGTTTTTAAATGAAGATTAATATCAGTCGTAATGAAATGATTGATATGCTCTTGGTCTAATCCTTGCTGACGAAGCAAAGTCGCCTTATCACCAATAATTTCATACAGATTATATGGCAATTCATAACTATCATTTCGGTTCGTTAACACGTGGGTATCAGAATCCGGCTGAATGGTCATGTAAGGCTCTAATAACTTAGAAATTTCGCCTGAATCACGACGATTAGCCGCAAGATGAACTAACCCATCCTTAATATTCGGTGGCAAGTCATCCACTGTAATCACAATTTCGTTTTCGTTTTCAATGCTATTTAAAAAACCACGTGCGCAAACCAGTTGGATGTTTGATTTCAACTGACCAACGTTTCCGTAAGTCACACTACCTAAAAGCGACTGGACAACATCTTCTGTTAGCGTAATTTGCTTGTGAGTCCGATTGGCTTCAAGGCTTAACAGCACCTTTAACAATTCAACTCGTTCTTTTGCACTCCGTTTATTAAATGCAGGTAATTGGATGGTAATCGGAATTCGGCGAACGAAAGTTTTTAATAGAGAACTTTCTGGATCTTCCGTTGTTGCACAAACTAAACGCACATTAGCATGGTGAATCTTAGAAGTCTCACCCAATTTGCTGTAGGTGCCGTGGTCCATGAAATAAAAGATCATTTCTTGGCCTTCGGGAGGTAACCGATGCACTTCATCCAAAAATAGCATCCCGTTATCAGCCTCTTGAATCAGCCCATCTTTCTCTTCGTCTGCACCCGTGAAAGCACCCTTTACGTACCCAAACAAATGTGACATTAACAGCTCTGGATTATGCGAATAATCCGCACAATTAAAGGTAATTAGTTGATCGTCTTTTTTTATTAAATCCCGATTTTGAGCAAACTGAAACATGGCATTAGCAAAGTATGTTTTACCAGATCCGGTCGGGCCAATCACGAGGGTATTCAAGCCACGTGGTGGATACAAAATTGCAGCCTTGGCCTGTTCAATCTGATTACGCATACTAGAGCTATTCCCAATCATGTGCTCAAAAACATCACTGATACCTGCTGATTTTTTTGGTTTTTCAGTGTGCTCTAAGCCACTATGAATACGGCGTTTGCCTGCCGAAAGTGGTGATGTAATTACTTCTTTTTCGGGCTCTTGAGCTGCGCCGCGACGACAATAACGAACTGGTCGTCCCGCCAATTTAGTTAGTTTTTCTTCACGGACCAGTTGATTCAATTCTTTGCTGACATTGGAGCGGATCAAATCTAACTCATCAGCCACTTGTTCTGTAGTAAAAGTTTCTGCACCGGTTAACTGATTTGTTTCATCCGGAGTTGTTTTTTCGACAATATATTGGTAAATCCGATCTTTTCTCTTCATATTAGTTGTTCCTCAGTTTTGTGCGTTCATTTTTGATACACTTAATAATACAGTATCATTTTAGCACACCGGGTTAATTAATACAGAATTTAATCCTTAGTAGCTCGCCATCCTTGATGCTTTGGCTTTTAAAGCAGGCTTGGTTATTGAATACATTATCTAAACGCCCATTGTGTATCATCTGATTAAACAAAAAAGTCCATGGATTCTCAAAAATGAGAACTCATGAACTTTATTTTATGCACCCAAGAAGATTCGAACTTCCACCGGGAGAACTCCCGACAAGATCCTTAATCTTGCGCGTCTGCCAATTCCGCCATGGGTGCAACAAAACTATTACCTAAACTATCTTAGCAAATATCGGTAATAGTTACAACCTTTTTTCTCGAAATCACTTGCGTAAGGTTTGAATTAGCCGCAATTGACCGCCACATTTACCACATCGATATTTTTTTAAATCAATATGCCGTTTCCGATGATATTGCAGCCCACACTGTTGGCAACGATACACTAGTTGCATCCTACTCCGTGAGCTGGCCTGCACTGCTGGCGCAAACCGAGACCCATGCACCTGTGCCAATAACTGTCTAAAATCTGAATTCCGGTGTTGATACCCATGATGGGTCAGGTGAAGATGATAATGACACAATTCGTGTCTTATAATTCCCACGAGTGTAGACAAATCATGTTCGGATAACATTTTGGGATTGATATCAATATCATGTGTCTGTAATTGATAGCGTCCCCCGGTTGTCCTTAATCGCTGATTAAAAAAAGCATGATGTTTAAATTGGCGATGAAAATCTGACAATGAAATTTTTTCCACCAATTGTTGCAATTCAGTATCTGTCATCGCACTGCTTATTCGTTTGGATCAAGCATTGTGAGTTGGATTCGGTGGCGATCTAAATCAACACTCTCCACCCAAACAGTCACAACATCTCCAACCGAAACAACTTCACCTGGATTCTTAATGAATTTCTTCGTCAATTTTGACACATGAACAAGACCATCTTGTTTCACACCGATATCCACAAACGCTCCAAAATCAACAACGTTGCGCACCGTTCCTTGGAGTTTCATGTTAACTTTCAAATCTTGTAAAGTTAAGACGTCACTTCGCAGTAATGGTGCTGGCATGCCGTCTCGCAAATCACGGCCTGGCTTTTTCAAACCAGCGATAATATCTTCTAAAGTTTCTGGGCCCACTTCTAATTCTTGGGCAGTCTCGGATACGTTTAAACGATTCAAGGCTTGGACTGCTTCATCGGTACCGATCTGGTCTAATTTCAATCCAACCATCCCTAGTAACTTTTTAGCGACTTTATAACTTTCGGGATGAATATCCGTATTGTCCAAACCATTTTTCCCTTGCACAATCCGTAAAAAACCAACCGATTGTTCATAAGCTTTCGGTCCTAAACGAGGAACTTTCTTCAACTGATTTCGGGCTTCATAACTCCCGTTTTCATCCCGCCATGTCACGATATTTTGAGCTGTCGTTTTGGTCAAACCAGAAATATGTTCTAACAGTTGTGGACTGGCTGTGTTTAAATTAACTCCCACTTGGTTAACGGCTGTTTCGATGACCGTATCCAATTGATTGGTTAATTCTTTTTGAGGCACATCGTGTTGATACTGACCAACCCCGACCGCTTTTGGATCAATTTTGATTAGTTCAGCAAGTGGATCTTGTAACCGACGGCCAATACTAATGGCACTTCGTTCTTCAACATGTAACTCCGGAAAAGCATCGCGAGCCGCTTTACTAGCAGAATAAACCGAAGCACCAGCCTCATTAACAATCACATAATAAATTTTACGGGGCATTTCTTTTAAGATATCTGCCACAAATTCCTCTGACTCCCGACTAGCGGTTCCATTACCAATGGCGATCATCTCAACTTGGTAGTCTTCCAAGAATTTTTTAAACTCGCCTGCAGCCGCCTGCCGTTTGGTTGCGGAAGCTGGTTTATGTGGATAAATCACCTTTTTAGCCAAGAATTTACCATTGGGATCCATAATTGCTAATTTACAACCTGTTCGATAAGCGGGATCAAATCCCAGCACAACTTTTCCTTTAATCGGTGCTTGCATCAACAAGTGATACAAATTTTCGCCAAAGACATTGATTGCCTGGGTATTGGCCTCTTCACTTAGCTCATTTCGCAACTCACGCTCGATTGCGGGTCCCATAAACCGCTTGTAGGCGTCTTCGTAAGCTGCCTGCAAATAAGTTGTTGCAGGCCCTTCATGACTACCAATAATACGAAAATGAAGATATCGCATAATCGCAGCTTCGTCCACTTTGATTTGAGCCTTCAAAACGCCCTCTTTTTCACCACGGTTAATCGCCAAAACTCGATGAGACACCATGTTTTCAAGCGATTCATCAAAATCATAATAAAGTTGATAAACACCTTGCTCGTCTTTTTCTTTTCCTTTAGATTTTACTTGTGAACTAAAACGACCATTTTTACGTGTATAGTTTCGAATCCAATCCCGAAATCCGGCGCTATCACCAAAAGCCTCAGCTAAGATTTCATGGGCCCCAGCAAATACATCGTCTTCCGTTTCTACTTCTTGATCGGCGTTAATAAATTCACTGGCTTTTTGTTTTAAGTCAGTTTGTGGGAAGGTTAATAGCCAAAAAGCAAAGGGTTCTAGTCCTTGCTCTTTGGCGATTGTCGCCTTGGTTCGTCGTTTTTGTTTGTAAGGTAAGTAAAGATCTTCAACCGTCTGAATCTTGTCAGCGGCCTTAATCTGTTTTTCCAAAGTAGTGGTTAATTTATCTTGTTCAGCGATTAGCTTTAAAACATCATCGCGTCGTTTTTCCAAAGTTTCTGCGCGGTTATAACTGCTTTGAATTTCACGAATCTGAACCTCATCTAAGCTGCCGGTCCGCTCCTTACGGTAACGCGCAATAAAAGGAACCGTGTCCCCTTCATCAAGTAATCCCAAGGCAGCATGAATTTGCTTGGGACGGATATCTGTTAGTTGTTTTTCAATGATCTTTACAATTCTATCTTCCAAAAAATTTCCACTCCAAACTAAAACTTTAAATTCTCCATCAACGTTAAATACATACAGGTTCAAGTATATCATGAAGTACGCAAGGGAACGAAAACAAGTCAATCAAAACATAAAAAGTCTCCACTGATTTTAGGCTGATTCTCTTCAAAAACAATGGGCTCAGCCGCGAAATTTTTGTTGGTGCTTTAGCACTTACAAAAAGACCAGCCTTTAAGACGCTTTGTGGCTTAAAGCTGTGTCCGCAGCGTTCCAGCCCAATTGTTTTTGAAGAGAACCAGCAAAACCACAACCAAAAAGAGATTCAAAAACGGCAAGCCGTTTTTAAATCTCTTAATCGATTTTTTTTAAATTGTACCCTAACCAACCATTAAATTCATGATCCGCTCAAAACTCTTTGAAACAGCATCTGTATCTTTATCCTGATCTTGTTCGGATTGAGCAAACGCAGCCGAATCCAAACTGCGATTTTCTTCATCAATGCTTTCTAACATTTTTGCGCAATCATCTGCATACGTTTGATAAGCAGAAACGAATTGCTTGTGACGCCCTAAAACTTGAACAGGTGGTTTGGCATTTTTTAAGGTTTGTGCATTTTTTTGATACAGATCGACAGCTTCCTTAAAATTGCTCACAATTTCATGTAGGTCTCGTTCGCCCAATGAATCAATTCCTTTTAAAGCCTGGGTTTTCTTTAAATTTTGGAAATAAGGATCAACTTGACCGCCCATTTCTT
Organism: Pediococcus sp. M21F004; assembly: GCF_051122535.1. NCBI lineage: Bacteria > Bacillati > Bacillota > Bacilli > Lactobacillales > Lactobacillaceae > Pediococcus > Pediococcus sp. M21F004. The sequence continues at coordinate 1,801,863 of NZ_CP177314.1, read as the reverse complement.
CTGTTGAATCCATAACTTTTCCAATCAGGTTCACATATCCTTGTGGATTTACTTTTCGCACGCTATTTCTCTCCAATCTTATTTAGCAAAACGACGTTGAAACCATTTGACAATTTCAACAATCACTATAATTGATACGGACGCACCACCAACGATTGCCCACTGGTGAACATCTAAATGACTTACGTGGAAAATATCATTTAATCCTGGCACAACAATTGTAGCTGCTAATAGTATAAACGATAACACAATTGACCAGTTAAAGAATTTATTTTTTAAGGTTGTCGCACTGAAAATTGATCCATGAATCGATTTTGAGTTAAACGCATGGAAAAGTTGAATTAATCCTAAGGTTGCAAATGCCATGGTTAAGGCATCCGCATGTGCCTGTGCTTCAGAAGCGTGAACTGGGAACCAAATAGCAATTCCGTACACAGCTAAGGTAATAATACCTTCCAAAAGTCCTTGATAGATGACGTTTGTGGCAACCCCACCGGACAAGAAATTACTCTGACGGCCGCGCGGTTTTTGTTTCATGACATTTTTTTCAGAAGGCTCTAATCCTAACGCAATTGCTGGGAAAGTATCTGTGACCAAGTTAATCCACAAGATATGCACAGGTGCCAAGATTTGCCAACCCATCATGGTCATCACGAACAGCGTCAAAACTTCTCCAAGGTTAGCTGACAGCAAGTACTGGACCGCTTTTTGAATATTGGCAAAAACTTTACGGCCTTCTTCAACAGCAATAACGATGGTTGAAAAGTTATCATCAGCGAGGATCATATCACTGGCACCCTTGGAAACTTCAGTCCCGGTAATTCCCATTGCAATTCCGATATCAGCTTGTTTCAAGGATGGCGCATCATTCACACCATCACCAGTCATCGCCACAACTTTACCTTGTTTCTGCCAAGCGTTCACAATGCGCACTTTATGTTCAGGCGCAACTCGGGCATAGACGGAATATTGTTTTACCTTTTTCGCAAAAGTTTCATCATCCATCGCGTCTAAATCTGATCCAGAAATCACAGCATCTTCTTGACCTTCTTCGATAATTCCCAGACGTTTGGCAATGGCCGAGGCCGTATCGCGGTGATCTCCAGTGATCATCAAAGGACGAATTCCGGCTTGTTTTGCTTCTTCAACCGCTTGTGCCACTTCTGGTCGCTCGGGATCAATCATCCCGATCAAACCAGCAAAAATTAGTTCTTGTTCAACCACTTCAGATTTCAAAGTTTCAGGAATTTCGTCGACAATTTGATAAGCAAACCCTAGAACTCGAATGGCTTGGGTTGCAAGTTCATGATTAGTATCCAAAACCAGCTTTCGTTCTTTGTCGTCCATTGGCTTGATTTCTTCGCCAGATTCAAACAAAGTCGCTCGTTGTAGTAATTCATCAGGAGCTCCTTTGACCGTTTGTAAATAACGGCCATCTGCTAGCTTATTATAGGTAGACATTAATTTTCGTTCTGAATCAAATGGCACTTCCGCCACACGTTCTTCAGATTGAACTAATTGGTCCACATCTTCTTCTTTATCCAAATTAAACTGAATCAAAGCTGTTTCTGTTGGATCACCAATTAAACCATCGTCAGTTTGTTTTGTATCATTATTTAATACCATCAACTCAAACAAATGATTATAAGGATAATCCTTAATCTGTAAATCATGAGCATCATGCAATTCATTATTTACAAAAACTTTTTCAACGGTCATTTTGTTTTGGGTTAATGTTCCTGTTTTATCAGAAGCAATAATTTCAGTGCCACCCAAGGTTTCAACTGCTGGCAGTTTTCGAATGATGGCATGTCTTTTTGCCATGCGCTGTGTTCCTAACGCTAAGGTGATTGTCACAATCGCAGGTAACCCTTCTGGAATTGCCGCAACTGCCAAAGAAATAGCGGTCAACAACATATTAATTAAGGTCTCTTCCCCACGGACCATTCCGACAATAAACACAATCACGGCAATGACTAAAATTAAACCAGTAAGAACTTTACTTAATTGATTTAAATTCTCCTGCAGAGGTGTGGTGTTTTCTTCGGCGTTATTAATCATGTTTGCAATTTGGCCAACCTGGGTTTGCATCCCTGTTGCCACGACAACCCCACTACCACGGCCGTATGTCACGTTACTATTCATAAACGCCATATTGAGTTGATCCCCAATTGGCAATTTTTCATCAGTTAAAACGGCAGTCTTTTTTTCAACTGGCACAGATTCACCAGTTAAAGCTGATTCTTCCATCTTTAAACCCGCTGATTCGAGTAAACGTAAATCTGCAGGAATAATGTCGCCAGCTTCTAAAAGGACAATATCGCCCGGTACGACATCTTCGCTTTTGATGGTCACCACTTTACCGTTGCGCTTCACATGTGCTTGGGGAGCGGATAATTCTTTTAAGGCATCAATGGCTTGCTCAGCCTTGGCTTCTTGAAAAACACCAAAGATCGCATTTAGCACAACCACCAGCAAAATAATAATGGCATCTACACCTTCACCTACGAACACCGAAACCAGCGCCGCGGCAAGTAAGACGATAATCATTAAATCTTTAAACTGCGCAATAAATTTTTGCAGCAAATTCGTGTTTTTCTTGGCCTCTAGTTGGTTTTTCCCGTGCTCTTCCAAGCTTTTTGAAACTTGAGCATCACTTAAACCCTCTTGAGAACTATTTAACGTTTTTAAAACGCCCTCAGTTTGCTGATTATAAAAATTACGCTTTGTGTCCTTCATATGTTTCCTCCTTATATTTTCGGCATACCCGAATCTTTAAAAAAAGACCCGTGCATGCCCACACTAAAATGTGAACATCCACGAGTCTCACTTTTTCAGGCAACACCAGATTTATTCTTGCTGATGACGTTGCCGCAGAAATAACTGCTAGTTACTCCCTCATGATTTGTTGTAAATTTATTATAACTATAAGCACAGGTAATAGCAAGAGATTATCTCTCATAATTACATTAGTCTTAAAATTATTTAAAACTGATCATAGACCGTATATGGTAAATGACGTTTATGAGCGGTCTTTTGATACCAATTTTCGATCTTTTCAGCTGCTTTCTCATCAATATCATGACCTTCGAGATAGTTATCAATATCATTGTAAGTCACGCCCAAAGCTACTTCATCAGGTAAGGCTGGTCGATCATCTTCCAAATCAGCCGTTGGCACTTTTTCATAAAGATGTTTAGGAGCTTCCAAAGCCGCTAAAAGTGATTTGCCTTGCCGTTTATCTAATCGCCAGATTGGCGTCACATCAGCCCCACCATCACCAAACTTAGTATAAAAACCTGTAATGGCTTCGGCGGCGTGATCGGTACCAATCACAATCCCGTTGTTTGCGCCGGCAACCCCATACTGAGCGATCATTCGTTGGCGAGCTTTAATATTACCTTTATTAAAATCAGTAATGGTTAGATCGTTAGCTTCAAGCGCAGTTACCATGGCATCTGCAGCGTCTTTAATATCGACTCGTTTCACCTGATCAGCTTGCATAAATTCGATAGCTTCCATAGCATCAGACTCATCCGCTTGGACGCCATATGGTAACCGAACCGCGATAAACTGATAACTATCATTACCAGTTTCAGCACGCATTTCTGTGATTGCCATTTGAGCTAGTTTGCCGGCGAGAGTTGAATCCTGGCCACCAGAAATGCCTAACACCAAACTTTTAATAAATGTATTTTTCTTTAGGTAAGCCTTCAAGAAATCGATGCTGCGACGAATTTCGACCTCCGGATCAATTTCTGGCTGAACCTTTAAGCTTTTAATTATTTCTTGTTGTAATTCGCGCATCTCTTAGCCTCTCTATTCATTAATCTTTGACGAATTGACAAAATCTCGAACGCCTTTGATACTTGCCATTTTGTGATCATAGCATTCTTGTGATAAATCAACTGGATAGTCCTGAGGATTTAAATCACGTTTATACTCATCCCAAAGTGAATCTAGCATGTCGCGAGAATAAGCCTTAATATCTTTTAATTCTGGTAATTTATAAACTAACTCACCATCTTTAAAAATTTCATGTAATAATGGCCGTGCATTAAAGTCACTGACCGTTTTATTAATGTATGTGTAATTAGGATGGAACATATAAATAGAATCTTGTTCCTGCGGCTTTTCATCCCATAAGGTAATATAATCACCTTCTGATTTGCCATCCCCATTTTTAGAAATTCGCCAGACCTGTTTTTTACCAGGAGTAGAAACTTTTTCAACGTTATTCGAAAGCTTAATGGTATCCACCATCTTACCATCTTCACCTTCAATAGAAACCATTTTATAAACGGCTCCTAAGGCTGGCTGGTCATAGGCTGTAATGAGTTTGGTTCCGACTCCCCAAACGTCAATTTTAGCACCTTGCATCTTTAAATTTTGAATGGTTTTTTCATCTAAATCATTAGAAGCATAGACCTTCGCGTTTGGAAAACCAGCTTCATCTAGCTGCTCACGCACTCGTTTTGAAAGGTAGGCCATATCACCACTATCAATTCGCACGCCTAAGAAATTGTTCTTATCGCCACGTTCTTTAGCAACCTTAATCGCATTCGGCACACCGCTTTTTAATGTGTCATAGGTATCAACCAAGAAAACACAATCATGATGGGTTTCGGCGTATGCCTTAAATGCGTTGTAGTCGTTGCGATAGTATTGAACCAACGCATGGGCATGGGTTCCACTAATTGGAATTCCAAATATTTTTCCTGCCCGCACGTTACTAGTCGCATCAAAACCGCCAATATAAGCGGCCCGGGTTCCCCAAACAGCCGCACTCATCTCTTGAGCACGCCGAGTACCAAATTCTAGCAACGCATCACTGCCAACCACGGATTTAATCCGGGAAGCTTTGGTTGCAATCAAAGTTTGATAATTTACAACATTTAAAATGGCTGTTTCGACTAATTGACAATCTGCCAAAGGTCCTTCAACTTGCATGATTGGCTCGCCGTTAAAAACCAAATCACCCTCTACAGCTGAACGAATGGTCCCTTTGAATTTAAAGTCCTTTAAATAAGCCAAAAAATCATCTGGATAATGTTCCGATTCCTTCAAATAAGCGATATCGGAATCCGTAAAATGAAGATTTTGAATATACTTCACTACGCGTTCCAAACCGGCAAAAATTGCATAGCCATTTTTAAAAGGCATATCACGGAAAAAAACTTCAAAAACGGCATTCTTATTACGAATTCCTTGTTCCCAATAAGTTTGTATCATGTTGATCTGATAGGCATCCGTATGTAACGTTAAACTGTCATCCGGATATTTTTTAGTCATGACGAGTGTACTCCTCAGTTATTTAATGTTTTAATTATATTAACAACGGTTGCACCTATTTTATCATTTTTTCACAGGTGCGTCATTTTCAATACCCGAAAGGATTAATTTTATTATGAATAAGCCATTTTCTAGCATCGAAATTCTAGGCATTCCATTCGCAAACACCACCCGTGATCAATTTGTGAATCAGTTACAAAAGCGAATTAATCACCACGAAAACACGTTCGTAGTTACCGCGAATCCCGAAATTGTGATGTACGCACAAAAAGAACCAAATTATCAAAAATTGATTTTAACGGCTGATTATATCTCACCAGATGGTATCGGCATTGTGAGGGCTTCTCATACGTTAAAGACTCCCCTCTCAGAACGGATTCCGGGCTACGACATTTTTATGGACCTTTTGAATTGGGCAAGTCAGAATCAAAAAAAGGTTTACTTTCTGGGAGCAAAGCCACAGGTTATTCAACAACTTAAATTAAAATTGACGAAAGATTTCCCTGGATTGAAACTCGTTGGCGCGCATGATGGCTATTTTAAATCAGAAACAGAAATCGTTGCGACAATCGAAAAGCAACAACCAGACATTATTTTTGTGGCCACAGGATTTCCTAATCAAGAAAAATTTATTGCTCGCAATCGCCATCTAACTAAGGGATTATGGATGGGTGTGGGTGGTAGTTTTGACGTCTTCGTGGGGGCCGTCAAACGTGCTCCAAAATGGTGGCAAACTCATCACTTAGAATGGTTTTACCGTTTAGTGACAGATCCGCGCCGTTTGAAACGCCAGCTTATCATTCCCCAGTTTATGTGGAAAATTCATCAACTTAAAAAATAACAAAAAATCGTGATCAACTTGGCATCCTAATTCAGGAATGCTAAGCTGACCACGATTTTTTGTTTTAATTAACGATTTAAGTAGAATTCGAAACGTTCGCCCACATATTGGGTACGCACGTACTCAAACGGTTTACCATCTTGTAAATAAGAAACTTGACGCAACCGTAAGATCGCATCCCCACGTTTGACCGAGAGATACTCAGAAATCTTTTCTGAAGCTAACATTGCCGATACCGTTTGCGTAGCTTTCCCCGGAACTAACCCAGCTTTTTTCTCCAAGGTTCCATAAAGCGAGCTTGTCACTTCTGCTTTACTGAAATCCTTAACCAGCTTTTCTGGGACTGTCGCTGTTTCAAAACAAATTGGTAACCCATCAGCATAGCGAATTCGTTCCATTCGCAAAACTAACTCACCGTCGCCTAATTCCAGCTTCTCGCTCTCGCTCATAGAAGGCTGGCTGGCATGGTATGAAATTGTCTTACTAGAAGGCTTTTTCCCCTGGGCGAGCATTAAGTCCGTGAAACTTGTGACACCAGACATTTTTTCTTGCACCTTTTGATTAGCCACAAATGTCCCTGAACCCACACGGCGTTCTAAAATACCTTCGTCCACCAAGGTTTGAATGGCCTGTCGTAAGGTCATCCGGCTCACGCCAAACTGATCAGATAGGTCACGCTCTGCTGGAATTCGATTGCCAACGGCCCATTTTCCAGCCTCAATTGATCGTTTTATTTCATTATGAATTTGAATATAAATGGGAGATCCCACGTCTCCACCTCCTATAAACGAGCTAATAATCCTATTATACCAACAAATTAAGCCGTTCGAAAATTATTTATCTGAATTTGAAAATTCGCGTCCATAACTGTAAGTTGCTAATTTGTTCAAGTTATCGTCAAACAAGTTTAAATCAGCATCCTTACCAACTTCAAGGGTTCCCTTACTGTCCAAACCAAATTCATTAGCTTGGTTTACAGAACTCATTTGAACGGCGTCTTCAATACTGCATCCCATGAATTTCATTGCGTTCTTGAAAGCATCCGTAAATTCAAGGACAGATCCTGCTAAAGTGCCATCAGCTAAACGAGCCTGCTTGTCTTTAACATAAACTTTTTGACCGCCAAGTTCACTTTCGCCTTCTGGCATGCCTTTTGACCGCATTGAATCTGTAACCAATTCAATTCGCTCTGGTCCCTTAACTTCGTATGCTAAACGCAACATGTCAGGAACAATATGGAATCCATCACAAATTAATTCTGCATAGATGTTATCTTCTAACATTACATGACCAGTCACACCTGGTTCACGATGTTTCCACTCACGTTGGGCATTGTATAAATGAGTTCCGTGACTGACTTTACTATTTAATAAATCTGCTCGTTTGGCATTACTATGACCAACTGATGGCACAATGCCATGTGCTAAACAGTAAGATTCAAATTCATCAGCACCCTTATCTTCAGGAGCCATAGTGATTAATTTAACTAAGCCATTTGCTGACTTGTTCCATTGTTCTAATAACTTAGTATCAGGATCTTTAATGTATTGTTCTGGTTGAGCGCCTTTGAAAGTAGCTGAAATGAATGGGCCTTCCAAATGCACACCTTTGATAACGGGATTAACCGCAGCAGCCTTGGTCACCCCTTTCATCGCATGATCAATATTTTCATTAGATTGCGTCATGGTTGTACAGAAATAAGTGGTAATTCCTTCTGTGCGTGTCATCTTAGTAACCATTTCATTAATTTGGTCTGCGTCACCATCCATGGCATCGAAACCATAGCCACCATGACTGTGAACATCGATAAATCCAGGTGTCACAATCGTTTCTGCAGCAAAATGGATTTCATCATCTGGCAATGGTCGGAATTCGCTCATTGGTCCAACGGCTTCAATTTGTTTGTTAAAACGAATGAATCCATCATCAATTTTTTCTAAACCAGTATAAATTGTGGCATGTTTCAATACAGTACTCATTAGTTAAAAATCTCCCTCGCCTTTATTTAAGTTCATTATAATCGGTATAGACCACAACTGCAAGTAGAAACTTTAACTTCACCCATTTTCCAGCAAATAATGCTATCAATCATATTCTTTCGTTTTAAAGTTAAAAACAATTGCTTTTTAGACCCAGATATAATACTATGATTGCAACAACTTACAAAAAGTAAGCAAAAAAATAAATAGAGGTGGACAACTTATGGTAGACGTAAATAAATTAGAATTCGGTATTGAAACTTTTGGCGATATCGTTGCCAGTGAAGATGGTAGTTTAAAGTCAGCAGCAGAGTCAATTCGACAAATTATTCACGAAGGTGAAATTGCCGATCAGTACGGCATCAACGTAATCGGTGTTGGTGAACATCATCGCCCAGATTACAGTGTCTCTAGTCCTGAAACAGTACTCGCAGCCATTGCATCAGTTACTAAAAATATTAAATTAGCCACTGCCGTTACTGTATTAAGTTCCGATGATCCAGTTCGCGTTTATGAGCGTTTTGCCACATTAGATGGGTTGTCCAATGGTCGCGCACAGGTTATGCTCGGTCGTGGTTCATTTACTGAGTCGTTTCCTTTATTTGGTTATGATTTAACCGACTACGATGATCTTTTCAATGAAAAACTAGAACTCTATAAACAATTACGAACAGAAAAAGCCGTGACTTGGTCTGGTAAATTCCGTCCTGCTTTAAAAGATCAGGAAGTTTATCCAAAAACTGAACATGGCGAATTAGAAACCTATATCGGAATTGGCGGTTCCCCAGAGTCAATTATCCGAGCAGCTCGTTTCGGCTATAAAGTTATTCTGGCCATTATCGGTGGGCAAGCCGATCGCTTCAAACCTTATATTGATCTTTACCACGAAGCAGCTAAAAAACTCAATATGCCAGAATATCCAGTTGCCGTTCATTCTCACGGCTTTATTGCTGACGACGAAGATGAAGCTGTCGAAGTCGCTTTTGAAAACATCAAAGCTAATTTTGATCGGATTGGTTTAACCCGCGGATGGGCCCCAATGAGTCGCGAACAGTTTGATGGTGAAACTAAAAATGGTTCGTTTTATGTTGGCACCCCTGAAGTGGTTGCACAACGAATCGCTAGGACAATTGATTTACTTGGTTTAGGCCGCTTCGATTTGGTTTATGGTGCCGGTAATCAGACCGTGGCCCAACGAGAACGAATGATTGAACTCTTTGGTACTAAAGTTATTCCGCGAGTTAAAGAAATCTTGCTCGAAAAGGAGGCCGCAAAATCATGACAATCAAACGAGTTGGTATTATTGGTGCCGGTAAAGTCGGGATTGTTCTAGCCGGACTTGCTTTAAACGCCGGTTATGAGGTCCGAATTTCTGGTTCCGGATCAGTCGAAAAAATTGCGCTCACAATTAAAACACTGGTTCCTGGTGCGATTGCTTCGGAAAATAAAGATGTGGTTGCTAACAGCGACATTATTATCTTGGCCATTCCCCTAAGCCGATATAAAAATATTGATGCTGATCTGCTTAAAGATAAATTAGTTATCGATGCCACAAACTACTGGTGGGAAACTGATGGGATTCGTGAGGAAGTTTTGGATGCTGATTCAACTTCCAGTGAACAAGTCCAGGCTTATTTTAAGCATGCAACCATCGTCAAAACTTTTAATCACATGGGCTATCATAATCTGCAAGAAGAAGCTGCTTCGAAAAATTCTTCTAAACGCAAAGCTTTATTTGTAACCGGAAATAATCACGAAGCGGTTGACAAAGTTGCTCAATTTGTTGAATCCATGGGTTTTGATCAAGTTGTCCATTATAACCTTGCTGATGGTATTATGACCGAGCCCGGCAGTCCCTTGTTTGGGGCTAGTTTAACCTATCAAGATCTCAAACAAACTATTGACCATTTTGATCAAACTGAATTCGGTAAAAAAATTGCCGCATCAAAATTAAATTAAGCATAATTAAAACACCTCTACGCATTTTGCATAGAGGTGTTTTTGTTTAAAAACTTATTCTTCGGTTTCTTTAGCAATCGTGGCATCAATCCCCTTCACAACGGAGGTCATAAACCCAGCTTCTTCCATTGCTAAGAAACCCGCCACTGTGGTTCCACCAGGCGAAGATACTTTATCAATTAATGCGGCTGGATTTTCATCGGCCGCCAACACCATTTTGGCACTGCCGTTAACCACCTGAGCGGCAATTTCAGTAGCTGCCTGTTTAGTTAGCCCGTATTTAACGCCTGCTCGCGATAAAGCATCAATAAAGAAATAGGCGTATGCCGGCGCACTTCCGGCAATTGCACCAAATGTGCTGAAATCGGCTTCCGAAATCTCCATCACTTTCCCGACCAATTCAAAGATATATTTTCCATTTTTTATAGGTGCCAGATTTAGATTGAGATTGCCGCTAGCAGCGAGTCCCGTCATCCCTTCACCAATTTCAACATTCACATTAGGCATGACCCGTAAAACCGGCCAATTTCCGATAATCGCCTGCATTTGTGCAATGCTTAATCCAGAAACCACTGATGCCAAGAGCTTCTTATCAGTTTGTAATTCCGCTTTGATTGATCGTAAAACTGCTTCTGCAATGGTTGGTTTAACTGCCAACACCACAACATCCGCTTTTTTAGCGACGGCTTCATTACTAGCTTCGATCACTAATTGATTTTGTTTCGCAAATGCTTCGTAGTGTTCAAGATGTCCACTATGCACAAGAATGTCTTCACCAGAAAAACCGGCTTTAACCATCCCTGTAATAATTGCCTTTGCCATGTTACCAACACCTATAAATCCAACTTTCATTTTGACACGCTCACTTTCGTTTTCTATATCTGTATTTTATCATGTTTTTTGTATATGTACCCTTCCATACTTAGCTTCGCACAACTTTTGGCAGATTTTAAACTTGATTTAATCTGTTTCCTTTATAGTTTTAACATAGCTCCTATAGAAAAATCTTTACTTACAATTAGGAAATTATATATATTTGATGACATCCAACAATCACAAGGCGTAAAATTAGGTTAAAAATAGGGGAGGTAACTTTTATGTGTGGATTCGCAGGTTGTTTAACAGACCGTTCTCTAACTAAAAAAGCTACTTATGATCAAACTGTCCATACCATGACGAAGATGTTGGTACATCGTGGACCGGATGACAGTGGTTATTTTTCAGATGATCACATTACCATGGGCTTTCGTCGCTTAAGTATTATCGATTTGGATGGTGGTCATCAGCCACTTTCTTACGATGACGAACGTTACTGGTTAACTTTTAATGGTGAAATTTATAATTTTATCGAATTACGTGAAAACCTCATTAAAGAGGGTTACACATTTAAAACAAAATCAGATTCAGAAGTTATCTTAGCTTTATACGCAAAATACCATTCTGATGCAACTAAATATTTACGAGGCATGTTTGCCTTTGTCATCTGGGATAAAAAGGAACAAACCCTTTTTGCAGCCCGAGATCAATTTGGCATTAAACCTTTCTACTACGCTATTCAAGATGATAACTTTTTCTACGCGTCCGAAAGTAAAGCCATTTACAAAATTTTGAAATCAAAAACATTTGATGAGGATGCGCTACAAGATTACATGACTTTCCAATTTGTTCCCGAGCCAGAAACGCTTACTCATGAAATTCAGATGTTAGCTCCAGGCTGTACGCTAACTAAAAAATTAGGCGAAGCACCTGTTATTAACCGCTATTTCCACCGCGAGTTTCATCCTGTAATTAAGCCGGAAGCGGATTATATCAAAAGTGTCCGTGATGTGCTGATCGATTCCGTCAAAATGCATATGCGTTCTGATGTGCCAGTCGGCTCCTTTTTATCCGGTGGAATCGATTCTTCAATTATTGTGGCCATCGCCAAAAATTTCAATCCCCACTTGGAAACCATCTCAGTAGGCTTTGAACGAGAAGGTTACAGTGAATTAGATGTTGCCCAAGAAACAGCCGAAAAATTGGATGTAAAAAATTACAGCATGATCATTACGCCGGAAGAATTTATGAAGATCTTTCCTAACTTTGTCTTTAGTATGGATGACCCGTTGGCTGATCCGGCCGCTGTCCCTCAATATTTCTTGGCTAAAGAAGCCGTTAAACACGTTAAAGTTGCTCTAACTGGTGAAGGCGCTGATGAGTTATTTGGTGGCTATACTATTTATCACGAGCCAGAATCTCTGCGGGCATTCAAATATACACGCCCCATCAATTCCGCCCTCAACCATTTGGCAAGATTAATTCCTGAAGGTGTTAAAGGGCGCTCATTTCTGATGCGGGGAACCACCCCACTGGAAGATCGGTACGTGGGCAATGCATTTATTTTTAATGAAACGGAAAAACATGCTTTCTTTAAAAATTATGACAACAAGCACCCATTTCAGACAATTACGAAACCTTTCTATGAAGAATCTAAAGCATATGATCCCATCACCCAAATGCAGTTCATTGATATGCACACGTGGCTAAATGGGGATTTGTTGCATAATGCCGATCGGACCACGATGGCTCACAGCTTGGAATTGCGGACACCTTTCGTTGATCGTGAGGTTTACAAAGTCGCTTCAACCATCCCTGCTGATTTACGAATTGCCCACGGCACGACCAAGTACATTTTACGAAAAGCGGCCGAAGGAATCGTTCCTGATCACGTTTTAAACCGTAAAAAACTCGGCTTTCCAGTTCCTATTCGCTTTTGGTTAAAAGACGAAATGTACGACTGGGCACGTTCAATTATCAATGAATCACAAACTGGTCAATACCTTAATAAAGATTATTTCTTGAAATTATTAGAAGACCATCGTAATGGCGTTCGCGATAATTCACGGAAATTATGGGCTGTTTTAACCTTCATGACATGGTACCGCCTTTATGTGGAAGCCCCCGTATTTGAACAACCTAAGGAGTTGTTAAAGTAAAAATGGATATAATCGTACAAAAATTTGGTGGGTCCTCTGTTAAAGACGAGTCAGCCAGACTCAAAGCGTTAAAACATGTGAAATCAGCTGTCCAACAAGGCAATAAAGTTATTGTGGTTGTCTCTGCGTTTAGAAGTCACGAGACTCCTTATGCCACTGATGCGCTTTTAAACTTGGTTCATGCTGAACAAACTAACCTTACAAATCGGGAACTCGACATGTTAATGTCCGTTGGTGAAACTATTTCTGCGACTGTCTTTACCGAACTCGCCTTAGAACAAGGGCTAAAAGCGATGACGCTGACTGGCCATGATGCTGGAATTATCACAAATGATGAATTTCAGAATGCCAAGATTTTAAAAGTTGATCCCCAACCTATTCAAAGCGCGTTTCAAACCGCGGATGTTGTGGTCGTTACTGGTTTTCAGGGTGCGACAAAGGACGGCCGCATCACAACGATTGGTCGCGGGGGCTCTGATGTATCTGCTGCAATTTTAGGTGCTGCCTTAAATGCCACTCGGGTTGATATTTTTACAGATGTTGACAGGATTATGACGGCTGACCCGCGCTTGGTCACCCATGCTCGCTGTCTTAAAACCATCAGCTACGAAGAGCTTGCCAACATGGCAGTGAACGGTGCGCGTGTGATTCATCCCCGGGCTGTTGAAATTGCAAAACAAGCTAACTTAACCATGCGGATTCGTGCTACTTATCAGCAGCCGACTGAATTAGGAACTTTAGTGACTAACCACGCTGCATCTGTAAAACACTACCGTTCTGTGACTGGGATTGCCCATCAAACCGATCTCACGCAATTTTCCGTTTCAACTGACAAAGTTTCATCTGCCGAAATTTTTCAACTGCTTGCGACCCACCAATTAAGTATCGATTTTATCAATATTTCCAATCATCAAGTTGTGTTCAACTTAGTCAACGGTGATGCCCCGCTTGCAGAAAATGTCTTTAAAAAGTCAGAGATTACCTATCAGGTCGTTTCAGATTGTGCAAAAGTTGCGGTGGTTGGGGCTGGAATATCTGGGACACCAGGAATTACCGCTCGGATTGTAACGACTCTGGCCGCCAACCATATTCATATTTTGCAATCTACCGATAGCTACACGACCATTTGGATACTAGTCAAACAAACAGATCTAAAAACGGCCTTAAACGTTCTCCACGATGAATTTTTAGGCGCTTATCAACAGGCAAAAGTTTAAAACAAAAATCCGAGGAGGGTTTACTCAATGAAAGTTACCAAATTAATTAACAGTTTAAAGTTCAAACAGGTTAAGCCAGCAATTACCAGTGATTTCGACGTCACTATGCTGACACAAGATACCCGTGAAGTGCAACCCGGCGCAATGTTTATCGCCGTGGATGGCTATCATGTGGACGGCCACAAACTAGCTCCTCAAGCTGTTGAAAAAGGTGCTGCAATCATTGTTGCCCAAAAACGGATCGACGTTTCTGTTCCTGTTATTTACGTTCAAAATACCGAACGGGCCATGGCAATTCTAGCGGATGTCTTTTATCAAGCTCCTAGTCAGTCAATGCGTATGATTGGCGTGACCGGTACAAACGGCAAAACAACCGTTACCCACTTGATCGAACAAATTTATCGCGACCAGCATCAAGCAACCGGACTTATTGGGACAATGTATCGTAAAATTAAGGATGAAGTTCTTCCAACCAATAATACAACTCCGGATGCAATTACCACACAACGTACCTTAGCCAAGATGCACCAAGCAAATGTTGAAACGGTCGCAATGGAAGTTTCCTCTATTGCATTAGATCTTGGGCGCGTTTGGGGAATTGATTTTGATATCGCTGTGTTTACAAATCTTACTCGTGATCATCTGGATTTTCACAAAACTATGGAAAATTACATTCACGCCAAAAGTCTCTTATTTTCCCAGTTGGGAAATAAGTATACTGCTGATGGTACAAGCAAAGTGGCTGTTTTGAACACAGATGATCCTGTAGGTCAGGAGTTTGAACAGTATACGGCGGCTCACGTGTTAACCTATGGATTAAATTCTGACGCGATGATTCACGCTCAAAATGTGCAGATTTTCAGTCATGGTACGGAATTTGACCTAGTAGTTTTTGGTGAAATTACGCATGTCACAATGAAATTAATTGGACAGTTTAACGTTTATAATATGTTGGCTGCATTTGCGGCTGCTTATGCTAGTGGTTTGCCTAAGGATCAGATTATCCAGTCTCTAGAAAAAGTTACTGGTGTCAAAGGTCGTTTTCAATCCATCCCCTCAGATACGGGTGTGCGAGTAATTGTAGACTACTCGCATACCCCAGACAGTCTTTTAAACGCGCTGAAAACTATTCATACGTTTGCCGAAAAAGATGTTTATTGCATCATCGGTTGCGGCGGTGATCGGGATCATGGCAAACGCGAACAGATGGCAAAAATTGCGGTTCAGGATAGTACCAAACCAATTTTTACTTCTGATAATCCCCGAACAGGGGACCCAGAAGCCATTCTTAAGGATATGATTGCCGGGGTTCCTGATGCCAATGTCCCAGTGTATGTAGATCGTCGTGAAGCCATTCAAGAGGCTGTTAAGGATGCTAAACCTGGCGATGTTATTTTAATTGCTGGAAAAGGCCACGAAGATTATCAAATTATTGGTAACACCAAGCACCACTTTGACGATAGCGAGGAAGCTGCAAAAGCCCTCGCGTTGAAACCAGTGTTGACTAAAAAATTAGTTTAATCTCAAAAAAGACTACGGATAGCAAACGTGTATGTTTCACGATGCGATCCGTAGTCTTTTTCTAATAAAGATCGTTAAAACTCAGTTTAAGTTGATGATCAGTAGGAATGGTAATTTGCTTATCTTGAACAAGCAGGGTTCCACCCTTTTTAGTTGCTTGAATCAGTAAATATTTATTTTTAGATTCAAGAGATACATAATCTCCTTTTTCACTAAGGGGAAACTTCGCGTTAAAATCACCTAACAGAGAGAGTTGGGGCTCAATTTCAAACGTTTTGTAGCCTGCCTGAGTGGGTCTTAAACCCACCAAATACCGACCAATTAAGTAAATTGGGCTTGCGCCCCATGCATGGCATAAACTTTTTCCATATTTATCCCCGTACATCGCATATCGAGCTGCTCCTTTTTCTTTTGGATCAAAGTATTCCCAAAACGTGGTTGCTCCGTTGTCTAACATACCACCCCAATAGGCTTTAATTGTATCCAACACATCTTGGTAACTCCCGACTTTGGCTAACGCCTCTAGTTCCCAAAATTTAAAATAAGGCGTATTGATGGTCGCAATTAAGGGATTTCGTAATACCTTCTTTACAATTGTTTGTGTTCTTTTTTCATCCACATAATCAAACAAAATGGCAAAGATATTCGCGTGTCTGGTGACGTGTCGTTTTCCTGACTCATAACTATCAATATAGGCTTGCTTTCCTTCATCCCAAAAATATTTATCAATATTTACTCGTAGTCGTTGATAAGTAGCTTCATATTCTTGAGCGTCTTGATTTAACAGCTTAGAAATTTTAATCACACTTTTTAAAGCTCGCGCCAAGACCATTTGTTCTGCACATAGAGCCCCTTCATG
The DNA here is from genome assembly GCF_051122535.1 of Pediococcus sp. M21F004. Classification (NCBI taxonomy): domain Bacteria; kingdom Bacillati; phylum Bacillota; class Bacilli; order Lactobacillales; family Lactobacillaceae; genus Pediococcus; species Pediococcus sp. M21F004. The sequence continues at coordinate 1,785,220 of NZ_CP177314.1, read as the reverse complement.
ATCAAAATCAGCCCAATCAATATAAATCCAATCGCCTTTACGTTCATGAATAAATCCTAGTTTATCCGTTGCTTCAAGTGAAAAATCAATTAATTGTTTCATTTTTGGATAAACAGCCTCCACAAATGTTTTATCTGCAAATGTTTCATAATATAACTCAATACTAATTAACCAGTACATGGAATAATCCACAATGGTATCCAAGTGTTGCTTGATATCGAGCTCCCCGCGTAAACCTAGCACTGTCCGTTCGACAATTTCTTTATCAAAAAAGTCATACCGATTCATGTAAAAACACTGAAAAGCATCACCGGCCCAGACCCAACGATCGCGTTTAATTCCATCAATAAAAAAGATTCCGGAACACAGACGCAAGGTACGGTCCGAGACTCGCCAAATCTGATTTAGTTTAGAATCATGTGACTCAAAAGCCCCAATTTTCGGAAATTTAACAAATTCAAAATTCACAAATATTGTCCCAATATCATCCAAACTGGAAATATCAGGAACGTAGATGTAACGAAAGGCACGTAATTTAGTCGTAAATGTTTTGGTGCTTTCATCATAGGAACCATCTGGATCGTCGTGCATCCTAATTTCATGTTTTAAGTAAGCATCTGCAACATCCAAAGCTTCAGTGCGACTTTCCCCATAACACAATACCATCGTTTGAAATTGTTCAAAAAATTGAATCATAGTTTTAGCAGTTAGGTCATGCCCAAAATCTAATAAAGTCCCGCCATTAACAATTTCAATCCTTTTGGCATTCTGGATTTTATGTGAATATTCAAAATGCATTGGATTCTGTTTGCTATTCGTGAAAAACTGACTTGTTCCGGCAATTACATCGTCACCCAGAAAATTAGAAGCCTTCCAACTATGATCACTATAAATTTCCTTACCTTCAATAAATGCGCATGGCAACCCTGAAAGATTTCCAACGTAAATTTCGATCCGAAAATGACCAGCCGGACATGTCATTTGACTGCCCAAAATAAACTTCGTTTCCTGACTATCCTCCAGATTAATCAGCTTGCCATATCCCTTACCTTGAATGATAGTTGAAAACGTTTGTGCGTGATCAAACTGGAATTCTTTCCAAAAATAAACGTTATGATTCCAACCCGAAGTATACCAGTAAGCGGGCCAATTCATCCCCCGCTCTTCACGATCAAAGTTTTGTTTCATTGCTTGATAGATTTCAAAATCTCCATGATACCAGATCCAACTTGCCATATTTTTACCTTTCATATAAGTGACCTATTCACAATTTTAGACCACCTAATCCTATTTATCCGCTTACATATATTAAACCACTTTCTACAAATCTCTGTATAAAAAAACTGCTATATGACTAATCTAATGTCATATAGCAGTTTTTATTAATTTATTGGGCTAGATGGGATCGAACCATCGCATCTCGGGATCAAAACCCGATGCCTTACCGCTTGGCTATAGCCCATTCATAAAATGGAAGGGAGTGGATTCGAACCACCGAACCCGAAGGAGCGGATTTACAGTCCGCCGCGTTTAGCCAGACTTCGCTACCCTTCCCTATGAATTGCTTCAACGTTTGAAACGCATCCGACTAAAATATAATACCGAAAATCCAGACAAATATCAAGTCTTTTTAGCAAATTCGTTTAAAAAATCTTCAAAAATCATAATTCAAAGTAAGCTAATCGTGCTTGCCACTCTTCTAAAAACGTATTATGCTGCCATTCGTTGATCCTCTTATTATGATACCCCACTGCTTGGTCATAGTACACCGTTTCCGAAAATTTCTTTGGCTTAGGATGAATATGCATATGCCCAAATACCACAATTTCAGTCTTGAATTTTTCCAATAACTTCCCTAATCGTGCGCTACCCATATACGCATTAGCCATGTTCCAAATATTTCCCTCTGGGGCATACCGAATATAGTCACGCCGCGGAACAAAATGTGTATAGTATAAAACCCGTTTATGAGCCTTCTCAGCCATTTTAAGCTGTTTGGTACTCTCATCCAAAACCAAGTCCATTCGTTCACCATCGGTCATTGTTTGCTGAATAGCACCATCTATCCAGTACGCTCGTTTCCAAGTTTCAAAATTGGCGATGGTTTTATCTGGAAGATTATCAGCAAATCCATAATCATACCAGCCATTATTCCCGATCAGACGCCAATTTGTGCCAGGAATATCTAAAAATTGATTATGCATATAGCTAACATCTATTGTACTTTCAAGTTCAGCAAAAGTAACTCCTTGAACCATATCGTGATTGCCAGCAATAAATTTTACTAAAGTCTGTGATCCCAATTCCGCCTGCAAACGTCGCACGTAGGCTAGGCTTTTGCCAAAATCATTAAACAAATCTCCAGCAATCAAGTAAATTTCAACATTTTCATTGGCCAAATAGTCAGCCTGTGCTTTGATTGTTTCACTCACATCAAGCCGATTCACATCAAAATGGTTGTCACTAGTAACTGCAATTTTCATAATTTCACCTGTGCTTTTCAAAAACTGATTAATATTTAATTTTACGCTTAATTTTAACTAAAATCCCCTAAAAGACCTTGCCAAATAAAAAAGACCAGTCCTGTAAAACAGAAACTGATCTAGCTTTTTTAAAATTTAATTAATTCCAACCATCTTTGAAGAGATCCATCGCGACATAAGTAGCAACAAAAAGCCTACAACGATGCTCACAGCCCCAACAATTAAGAAGTAAGGAACTTCTGTGGCACTGGTGTAAAAACGCACAATCTGCGAATTAATGGCCTGTCCTGCAGCATCAGCTAAAAACCACATACTCATCATCTGAGAACTAAATGCTCTTGGCGCGAGTTTAGTCGTTACTGACAATCCAATTGGTGAAATCAACATTTCCCCAATTTCTACAATTGCCCAACTACCAACCAACCAAAGTGGATTAATTTTTCCAGCCGTTCCAAATAACATTCCTGGAAGGGCAATGAATAAATATGATAGTCCTGCAAAACCAAGTCCATAAGCAAACTTTCGTGGTGATGAAGGTTGTTTATTACCCATTTTAATCCACATCCATGCAAAGAATGGTGTGTAAAGCATAATGAATAGCGGATTTAAAGATTGAAATTGCGAAGCGGATAACGTTATGAAGCCCAAATGTAACTGAGTTCTTTGAGCCGCAAATAAGGCAAGAACAACTGACCCTTGTTCTTCAATAGCCCAAAAAATGACAGCCGCAATGAATAAGGGAATATAAGCCAAAAGTCTTGAACGTTCGATTTTAGTAACTTTATTACTAGAAAACATTAAAACAAAATAGACAATCGGGGTTGCAACAGCAATTACACTCAGCAATAAGACTACATTATCAATGTTCATAATGTTAGCAAGTTTCATTGCAACCAGAACTAATGCAAAAATCACTACACCAATTGCAACAGACCGCTCAATCTTGCGGGCATCTTTAGGTTCAATCGGATCTGATGGGTACAAACTATCTTTACTTAAGTATTTTTTACCACCCAAGTAATACTGTAGTAACCCAAAAAACATTCCGATGGCTGCAAGAGAAAAGCCTGCATGAAAGTTAACTTGTGCACCAACCCAACCAACTAATAATGGTGCAATCAAGGCTCCTAAATTAATTCCGAAAACAAAAATACTAAATCCAGAATCACGACGAATATCATCCTCTGTATACAGGCCACCAACCATTTCAGAAACATTAGGTTTTAGCAACCCAGTCCCAATTACAATTAAACCAATTGAAATAAATAACCCGGGAGCCCCAAATGGTAACGCAAGAGCAATGTGTCCAAACATAATGAAGATTCCGCCTAAAAATACGGTTCTTCTTGGTCCAAGAATTCGGTCACTCACAAATCCACCGATCACACTTGTAAGGTAAACTAATGAACCATAAATGGACATAACCGAAGCAGCTGTTACCTGACTAAAACCTAAACCACCCTTGGATATTGCGTAATACATATAGAAAAGTAGAATGGCACGCATTCCATAGTAACTGAAACGCTCCCACATTTCCGTAAAGAACAATGTTGATAGCCCTCTTGGTTGTCCAAAGAAGGACTTATCATTGCTTACGTCGCTTTTGTTATTCAATTTATTTCTTCCTCCAAACATCTCTTGGTAATTAAAACTGATTGTTTCTAGCAGTATTGCTTCCCAAATTCTCCTAAAAACAACAAAAGACACCTTTTGAGGTGTCTTACAATGCCGGCTAGGCGACTTGAACACCCGACCCTCGGTTTACGATACCGATGCTCTACCAACTGAGCTAAGCCGGCATTATAGAAAAAGATGCTAACTTTCAATTCAGAAGGTTAACATCTATCACTACTCCGGCAGGCGGACTCGAACCGTCGACAACCTGATTAACAGTCAGGGGCTCTACCAACTGAGCTATGCCGGAATATTCGCATGGCAACGTCCTACCCTCGCAGGGAGCGATCCCCCAACTACTCTCGGCGTTAAGAAGCTTAACTTCTGTGTTCGGCATGGGAACAGGTGTATCCTTCTCACTATCGTCACCACACTTCTCCGATCCACTTCCGCGGCTCGTGTGAAAGAAATTTATTCTCTCAAAACTAAATAATATCGAAATCTTCTCTTTGAGAACATCACTTTGTGGTTAAGTCCTCGACCGATTAGTATTGGTCCGCTCCATGTATCACTACACTTCCACTCCCAACCTATCTACCTGATCATCTCTCAGGGGTCTTACTTCCATAAATGGAATGGGAAATCTCATCTCGAGGCGAGTTTCACACTTAGATGCTTTCAGCGTTTATCTCATCCATACGTAGCTACCCAGCGATGCTCCTGGCGGAACAACTGGTACACCAGCGGTATGTCCATCCCGGTCCTCTCGTACTAAGGACAGATCCTCTCAAATTTCCTACGCCCGCGACGGATAGGGACCGAACTGTCTCACGACGTTCTGAACCCAGCTCGCGTACCGCTTTAATGGGCGAACAGCCCAACCCTTGGGACCGACTACAGCCCCAGGATGCGATGAGCCGACATCGAGGTGCCAAACCTCCCCGTCGATGTGAACTCTTGGGGGAGATAAGCCTGTTATCCCCAGGGTAGCTTTTATCCGTTGAGCGATGGCCCTTCCATACGGTACCACCGGATCACTAAGCCCGACTTTCGTCCCTGCTCGACCTGTCTGTCTCGCAGTCAAGCTCCCTTGTGCCTTTACACTCTGCGAATGATTTCCAACCATTCTGAGGGAACCTTTGGGCGCCTCCGTTACTCTTTAGGAGGCGACCGCCCCAGTCAAACTGCCCACCTGACACTGTCTCCCGCCACGCTTAGTGGCGCGGGTTAGAGGGTTCACACAACGAGGGTAGTATCCCACCAACGCCTCCACCGAAACTAGCGTTCCGATATCTACGGCTCCTACCTATCCTGTACAAGTTGTACAAACACTCAATATCAAGCTACAGTAAAGCTCCATGGGGTCTTTCCGTCCTGTCGCGGGTAACCCGCATCTTCACGGGTATTATAATTTCACCGAGTCTCTCGTTGAGACAGTGCCCAGATCGTTACACCTTTCGTGCGGGTCGGAACTTACCCGACAAGGAATTTCGCTACCTTAGGACCGTTATAGTTACGGCCGCCGTTTACTGGGGCTTCATTTCAAAGCTTCGCCGAAGCTAACTCATTCACTTAACCTTCCAGCACCGGGCAGGTGTCAGCCCCTATACGTCATCTTACGATTTTGCAGAAACCTGTGTTTTTGATAAACAGTCGCCTGGGCCTATTCACTGCGGCTGATCTTGCGATCAGCACCCCTTCTTCCGAAGTTACGGGGTCATTTTGCCGAGTTCCTTAACGAGAGTTCTCTCGCACACCTTAGGATACTCTCCTCGACTACCTGTGTCGGTTTGCGGTACGGGTAGTTAAACTCTAACTAGAAGCTTTTCTCGGCAGTGTGACATCAGGAACTTCGCTACTTAAATTTCGCTCCCCATCACAACTTGTCCTTAAAAGATAAAGCATTTGACTCTATCTAAGACTTGTTGCTTGGGCACACTTATCCAACTGTGTGCTTTCCTTAGCCTACTGCGTCCCTCCATTGTTCAAACAAGTTTAACTAGTACAGGAATCTCAACCTGTTATCCATCGTCTACGCCTCTCGGCCTCGACTTAGGTCCCGACTAACCCTGGGAGGACGAGCCTTCCCCAGGAAACCTTAGTCATTCGGTGGACAGGATTCTCACCTGTCTTTCGCTACTCATACCGGCATTCTCACTTCTAAGCGCTCCAACAGTCCTCACGGTCTGCCTTCATCGCACTTAGAACGCTCTCCTATCACGCCACCTTACGGTGGCATCCACAGTCTCGGTAATATGTTTAAGCCCCGGTACATTTTCGGCGCAGAATCACTCGACTAGTGAGCTATTACGCACTCTTTAAATGATGGCTGCTTCTGAGCCAACATCCTAGTTGTCTATGCAACTCCACATCCTTTTCCACTTAACATATATTTAGGGACCTTAACTGGTGGTCTGGGCTGTTCCCCTTTCGACGATGGATCTTATCACTCACCGTCTGACTCCCGGACATAAATCAATGGCATTCGGAGTTTATCTGAATTCAGTAACCCTAGATGGGCCCCTAGTCCAAACAGTGGCTCTACCTCCATGATCCTAAGTCCGAGGCTAGCCCTAAAGCTATTTCGGAGAGAACCAGCTATCTCCAAGTTCGTTTGGAATTTCACCGCTACCCACACCTCATCTCAGCACTTTTCAACGTACACGAGTTCGGTCCTCCAGTGCGTTTTACCGCACCTTCAACCTGGACATGGGTAGGTCACTTGGTTTCGGGTCTACATCTGCATACTCAGTCGCCCTATTCAGACTCGCTTTCGCTACGGCTCCGTTTCTTCAACTTAACCTGGCATGCAAACGTAACTCGCCGGTTCATTCTACAAAAGGCACGCCATCACCCATTAACGGGCTCTGACTTCTTGTAGGCACATGGTTTCAAGAACTGTTTCACTCCCCTTCCGGGGTGCTTTTCACCTTTCCCTCACGGTACTGGTTCACTATCGGTCACTAGGGAGTATTTAGCCTTGGGAGATGGTCCTCCCGGATTCCGACGGAGTTACACGTGTTCCGCCGTACTCAGGATCCTGAACTGAGGGATCTTCATTTTGCCTACGGGGCTATCACCCGCTCTGGCCAGTCTTCCCAGACTGTTCGGCTATGAAAATCTTTGGTAACTCAAATGTTCAGTCCTACAACCCCAGGAAGCAAGCTTCCTGGTTTGGGCTGTTCCCCTTTCGCTCGCCGCTACTCAGGGAATCGATTTTTCTTTCTCTTCCTGTGGGTACTGAGATGTTTCAGTTCCCCACGTCTACCTCCAGCCACGCTATGAATTCACGTAGTGGTAACAACGGATTAATGTTGTTGGGTTTCCCCATTCGGAAATCTCCGGATCAAAGCTTACTTACAGCTCCCCGAAGCATATCGGTGTTAGTCCCGTCCTTCATCGGCTCCTAGTGCCAAGGCATTCACCATGCGCCCTTTATAACTTAACCTAACTTTATCGAAGATAAAGTGGTTTTGAGTTTAGCGATTATTTTAAGAACTAATCTTGTTGTAAAACTCTATAAAACGCAATGTTCTCGGTTTAATTATCTGATAATTAAAATTAGAAAATTTTTCGATATTATTTAGTTTTCAAAGAACAAATTTGACGGCTAAGCCGTCAATGGAGAATAGCGGGATCGAACCGCTGACCTCCTGCGTGCAAGGCAGGCGCTCTCCCAGCTGAGCTAATTCCCCAAAAATGTATCAATGGGCCTAAATGGACTTGAACCATCGACCTCACGCTTATCAGGCGTGCGCTCTAAACCAGCTGAGCTATAGGCCCGTTTCGCGCGGTATACATTTGAGAGTAGACCTCTCAAAACTAAACAAAGTTTCGACATATGTGTAGGTTTCCGTTTCTAAATATCCTTAGAAAGGAGGTGATCCAGCCGCAGGTTCTCCTACGGCTACCTTGTTACGACTTCACCCCAATCATCTGTCCCACCTTAGACGGCTAGCTCCCGAAGGTTACTCCACCGGCTTTGGGTGTTACAAACTCTCATGGTGTGACGGGCGGTGTGTACAAGGCCCGGGAACGTATTCACCGCGGCATGCTGATCCGCGATTACTAGCGATTCCAACTTCGTGCAGGCGAGTTGCAGCCTGCAGTCCGAACTGAGAACGGTTTTAAGAGATTAGCTTAACCTCGCGGTCTCGCAACTCGTTGTACCGTCCATTGTAGCACGTGTGTAGCCCAGGTCATAAGGGGCATGATGATTTGACGTCGTCCCCACCTTCCTCCGGTTTATCACCGGCAGTCTCACTAGAGTGCCCAACTTAATGCTGGCAACTAATAATAGGGGTTGCGCTCGTTGCGGGACTTAACCCAACATCTCACGACACGAGCTGACGACAACCATGCACCACCTGTCATTCTGTCCCCGAAGGGAACGCCTAATCTCTTAGGTTAGCAGAAGATGTCAAGACCTGGTAAGGTTCTTCGCGTAGCTTCGAATTAAACCACATGCTCCACCGCTTGTGCGGGCCCCCGTCAATTCTTTTGAGTTTCAACCTTGCGGTCGTACTCCCCAGGCGGAATGCTTAATGCGTTAGCTGCAGCACTGAAGGGCGGAAACCCTCCAACACTTAGCATTCATCGTTTACGGCATGGACTACCAGGGTATCTAATCCTGTTCGCTACCCATGCTTTCGAGCCTCAGCGTCAGTTACAGACCAGACAGCCGCCTTCGCCACTGGTGTTCTTCCATATATCTACGCATTTCACCGCTACACATGGAGTTCCACTGTCCTCTTCTGCACTCAAGTTTCCCAGTTTCCAATGCACTTCTTCGGTTAAGCCGAAGGCTTTCACATTAGACTTAAGAAACCGCCTGCGCTCGCTTTACGCCCAATAAATCCGGATAACGCTTGCCACCTACGTATTACCGCGGCTGCTGGCACGTAGTTAGCCGTGGCTTTCTGGTTGGATACCGTCACTGCATGAGCAGTTACTCTCACACACGTTCTTCTCCAACAACAGAGTTTTACGACCCTAAAGCCTTCATCACTCACGCGGCGTTGCTCCATCAGACTTTCGTCCATTGTGGAAGATTCCCTACTGCTGCCTCCCGTAGGAGTCTGGGCCGTGTCTCAGTCCCAATGTGGCCGATTACCCTCTCAGGTCGGCTACGTATCACAGCCTTGGTGGGCCTTTATCTCACCAACTAGCTAATACGCCGCGGGTCCATCCAGAAGTGATAGCCGAAGCCATCTTTTAAAAGAAAACCATGCGGTTTTCTTTATTATGCGGTATTAGCATCTGTTTCCAGGTGTTATCCCCCACTTCTGGGCAGGTTACCCACGTGTTACTCACCCGTTCGCCACTCACTTTATAGTTAAAATCATCTTCGATGCAAGCATCTCTAAATCATTCAACGAAAGTGCGTCCGACTTGCATGTATTAGGCACGCCGCCAGCGTTCATCCTGAGCCAAGATCAAACTCTCATATTATACTTGAGTTTTTACAAGCTCATTTGTTGTTTCATTGTTTAAAACGAATTGACTTCGCAAATGTTTGCTTCAAAATTTTCATTTGAAGACCCTACACATTTTACTTTGTCGAAACTTTGTTCAGTTTTCAAAGGTCTACTAGGACGCTGTTAAAAGATGTTAACTAATTTTGACAGCTATATAATAATAGCATCAGCAATTAATTGTGTCAAGAAGAATTTGAAATAACTCTTTTGCCTCAACACCACATCTCTTAAGCAACGAGTACTAGTATAACCAAAAAAGCGTCCATTGGTCAATACCCAATTTCATCATAATTTCATATCATATTGATATGAATCTTATAAAATCTTAAAAACACGAACGATTATATCATTTGGCACCTTTTTATTTCTATTTATCTCATTCATAGATCAATTTTATCATTTTCAATATATTACTATCTGCAAAACAAAAAAATAAACCATTTGCAAAAAAATGCAAATAGTTTATTTTATCTCTATTTATCTGGACGCATTGTTGGGAATAATAACACATCACGAATTGAAGGTGCATCTGTTAAAAGCATAACTAACCGATCAATTCCAATTCCAAGTCCACCAGTTGGCGGCATTCCGTATTCCAAAGCTTCGATAAAATCTTCATCAATACCTTCGGCTTCATCATTTCCTTGCTCACGTTCAGCAACTTGTGCTTCAAAACGTTCACGCTGGTCAATCGGATCGTTTAATTCGGTAAAAGCATTAGCAAATTCATTACCCTTGATGTAGAGCTCAAAACGATCTGTGAATCGAACATCGTCAGGGTTTTTCTTAGCCAAAGGCGAAATTTCTACAGGATGACCATAAATAAAGACCGGTTGCGTTAATTTATCTTGAACTAACTGTTCGAAGAATTCATTAATAATATGACCAACTTGCCACCATTCTTCATAGTGAATCTTATGTTCATCAGCTAATTTGCGAGCATCTTCCAAAGACATCTTAGGCCAGAAATCAACCCCAGTATACTTTTTAATTGCATCAACCATGTGCATGCGATCAAAATCTTTGCCTAAATCTAGATCAGTTCCCTGATAAGTGATTTTACCATCTGGCGAAACTGCTTTAACGGCTGCTTTAAAGATTCCTTCTGTTTCATTCATCACATCATGAAAATCAAAATAAGCAGTATAAGTTTCTAGCATTGTGAACTCAGGATTATGACGCGTATCCATCCCTTCATTCCGGAAAACACGCCCAATTTCATAGACTCGTTCCATTCCGCCGACAATCAGTCGTTTTAAATGAAGCTCCAAAGCAATTCGGAGATACAGGTCAATATCTAACGCATTATGATGGGTAACAAACGGACGTGCATTTGCACCACCGGCTTGACCATGCAAAACTGGCGTCTCAACTTCGGAATAATCCAAGTTGTCCAAGTATTTACGAACTGCACTAATAATCTTGGTTCTCTTGATGAAACGTGCAAAACTGTCATCATTAGAAATAAGATCCAAATAGCGTTGACGATAGATTTGTTCCACGTTTTGCAAACCGTGATATTTATCAGGAAGTGGACGCAGGGCCTTTGTAAGAAAAGTTAAGTCTGTTGCCTTAACCGTTAATTCTCCCATATCCGTTTTCATCACTTGTCCAGTAATACCGATAAAGTCACCTAAATCAGCTTGTTTGAAAAGTGCATATTCATCTTCACCGACCGTATCTTTACGTACGTAAATTTGCATCGTACCTTTGCGATCTTTAAGATCTGCAAAGCCTACTTTACCTTTACCACGTTTAGACATCATTCTTCCGGCAATCGTTGCCTGAACATTCTTTTCCTCTAATTCTTCTTTATCTAGATCACTGTATTGTTCATGAAGTTGATTAGTTAAATGGGTCCGTTTAAATGCATGTCCAAAGGGATCGATCCCCTTATCACGTAAATCCTGCATTTTTTGACGCCGAACTTTCAACTGATCGTTCATATCTTGCTCTTTTTGTGCCACTTAAAAATCCTCCTCTACCATTAGTCTCACGTATCTATGATGCCTATTTTGCACCAAAAAAGCAAGTGGATAATCACCTTGCCATTTGTTGACGTTTAATTTCTCGCTCTTGTTGCTTCTCTGCAAACTGGTCAAAGATGTCATCCATCTCTTTTTCAGATTCCGCATTATTCAACGCAACCTTAGTTCTTGCAGAATGGGAAATTCCCTTAAGGTAGTATGCAGCCTGCGTTCTAAATTCCCGAGGGCCAACATAATCGCCTTTTAGCTCTACCAAACCATGTAAATGTTCCTTCGCAATTCTGATCTTTTCGGCTGGTTCTGGCTCGTCCACCAGTTCACCAGTTTCAAGATACTTGGAAACTCGGTTCAGCATCCAAGGATTTCCTAAAACTGCCCGACCGATCATCACTGCCGTCGAACCAACTTCGTCCAACATCCGTTTTGCATCTTCAGCAGTCCGGACATCCCCATTTCCCATAAATGGAATTGTGAGTTGATCTGAAACTTCTTTTAAAATGTTCCAGTCGGCGTGTCCTGTATACATTTGTTTTCGTGTTCGACCGTGCATAGCTAATGCCGAAGCACCAGCACGCTCTGCAGCCAATGCATTTTCAACCGCAAAAATATGATCGGAATCCCAGCCAGTTCTCATTTTAACAGTCACTGGCTTCTTAACAGCGTCTGTTACATAAGAAACCATCTCATAAACTTTGTTGGGATCTAGAAGCCAACGTGCGCCAGCTTCTGTTTTGACAACTTTATTGACGGGACAACCCATATTAATATCAATAATATCGGCTTCAGTATGCTGATCCACAAACTTAGCAGCTTCTACCAAAGTTTCTTTAGTGCCCCCAAAAATTTGAATACTCATTGGATGCTCATGAGGATCCACATTCATCATACTCAAAGTTTTCTTATTTTTATACATGATTCCTCGATCAGAAATCATTTCACAAACAACTAGTCCTGCGCCAAATTTTTTACAAATTAGACGAAAGGCAGAATTCGTTACACCGGCCATCGGTGCCACAACAAGCTGATTGGGAATTGTTACATCACCAATTTGCCATTCCATATTTTTCACCTCATAAAAAGTGGTCTAAGTTACGTTAATTAAATCAGTTCATTGGGATACAATCTCTCGTTTACTGACATTATGAGATTTATCATAGCACACAACTGATATCCTACCAAACAAAACTCAATTCTGAGCTTGAAGTAAAATAGCCTTCAGTTCAGTTTCGTCAAATTGATATTTATTTCCGCAAAAACGACAATTAGCTTCTGCACCATGGTCCTCTTGAATCATCGCTTCAATTTCTTTGGCAGGCAAACTTGCCATTGCAGCTGCAAACCGTTCTTTGGAACAATCGCAGACAAAAGAAACGGGCATTTTATCCAAAACTTTTATTTTGTCATCACTAAATAACAACTTCAAAATATCTTCAGGTGTTTTTCCTTGTCTCAATAAATCTGACACAAGGGGTAAATTGGATAAGGTGGTTTGTAACCGATTGATGGCCTTATCGCTTGCCCCGGGCATCACTTGAATCATGAATCCTCCAGCAACTTCAACACTCTCATCTGGATTCACAAAAACAGATACTCCAACTGAAGACGGGATTTGTTCTGATTGGGCCAAGTAATATGTGAAATCATCACCGATTTCACCGGAAGCTAATCCAACGTTACCGGTAAATGGATCCTTTAAACCCATATCCTTAGTAACCGATAATGTTCCTTGATTACCAACAGCCTTGCCCACATCGATATGATGCTGCTTGTTCAACGGTAATGAGACATGCGGATGCTGTAGATATCCTTTCACCGTCCCATTAGCATTACCATCAACGACAATTCCGCCAACCGGGCCGCCACCATTAATTCTAACGGTCATTTTATCGTCGCCCTTTAGTAACGATCCAGCTAACATGATCGTACCCACTAGTGAGCGACCTAGCGCAGCGGTGGCAGCACTCCATGTATCGTGCCGCTTTTGAGCTTCTTGAACCAGATTGGTGCCATTAATCACATAGGCCCGAAACATCCCATCGTTAATGATACTTTTTATTAAATAGTCTTTCATGTTTTCTCCTCAGCTTTTCTTTTCACCGTCTTATATTTTCACACATTTTGTTGCCGAAACCAACCCAATGATACAAAAAACAGTAAACTTTGGAATTTTCCCAAAAGTTTACTGTTCTATAGTTTGAATTTAAAGATTTGTGTCATCATCTGAATGATCATCTTGTGAATCCTTTGAAGAATCACCAGAATTTTGATCGTGAGAATTTGGCAAACGATGATCACTGCCAGATGCATCCGAATCATGTTCACTTGGTGTATTCAGAGTTGTATCCGAATCATCCTTGTTATCATCATCCGCATGACGTTCAGCTTCTTTACGCTCTAATTCACGTTTGGATTCTTCGAATGTAGCAGCTTTTTCACTTGGAAAATCAGATGCTGCCCCACTTTCAGGCATCTTTCCGGTCTTAAACAAGCTTAAAATTTGCTTTTCATCCAAAGTTTCATACTTCAACAAGGCTTCAGCAATGATCTTATGCTGTTCACGATGTGAAGCAATGATATCTAATGCAGTCTGATGGCCTTCATCAGTAAGACGACGAATTTCATCATCGATGACACCGGCCGTCTTTTCAGAATAAGCAGGACCGTTTTCGCCATAGTATGATTGTCCAGGCGCTGACAACTCAACTTGACCAATCTTGTCGCTCATCCCGTACTGAGTAACCATTGCTCGAGCAATTCCAGTGGCTTGTTCAAAATCATTAGAAGCACCAGAAGATTTAGAATTAAAGATCGTCTCTTCAGCAGCACGACCACCCATTAAACCAGCAATCTGCTCCATGGCGTCTTTTTTAGACATCAAGTTTTGATCTTCACGAGGAAGCATGATGGCATAACCACCAGCACGACCTCGAGGGACAATTGTAACTTTATGAACAACTCGAGCGTCATTCAAAACTAACCCAACAATTGTATGACCGGCTTCATGATAAGCCACTGTCTTACGTTCAACAGGACTAACAACGGCATTCTTCTTAGCTGGACCAGCAATAACTCGATCTTCGGCTTCATCCAAATCAGAAGCATCAATAACCTTCTTATTACGTCGTGCTGCAAGTAATGCGGCTTCATTCAGCAAGTTTTCAAGATCTGCACCAACAAACCCTGGAGTCTGTTTTGCGATCTCATTTAAATCGACATCTTTATCTAAAGGCTTGTTTTTAGCATGAACTTTCAAAATTGCTTCACGGCCACGAACATCTGGACGACCAACTAAGATCTTTCGATCAAATCGGCCAGGACGGAGTAAGGCGGGATCTAAGACATCAGAACGGTTAGTAGCCGCCATGACAATCACACCTTCATTACCCGTGAATCCATCCATTTCAACCAGCAATTGGTTCAAAGTTTGTTCACGTTCATCATGGCCACCGCCAACGCCACTACCACGTTGACGACCAACCGCATCAATTTCATCAATGAAAATGATCGAAGGTGAATTCTTCTTAGCTTGATCAAATAGGTCACGTACTCGACTAGCACCAACTCCGACAAACATTTCAACGAAGTCTGAACCAGAAATTGAGTAGAACGGTACACCAGCTTCACCAGCAACTGCTTTTGCTAATAAAGTTTTACCAGTACCAGGAGGCCCCTCCAAAAGGACACCGGCCGGTATGCGGGCACCTAACGAAGAAAACTTACGAGGATCCTTCAAGAACTCAACAACTTCAACTAGTTCTTGTTTTTCTTCTTCTTCACCAGCAACATCAGAGAAACGAACTTTATTGGCTTTTTTATCAGCCGGTTTAACCTTTGACTTACCAAAGTTCATAACACCTTTGCTACCGCCACCGCCACCTTGGCCGGCTTGGCTCATCATCATATAGAAGAAGACGATAAAGATAAGAAGTGGTAACCCAGTGATTAATAACTGTACCCAGAAGCTATTAGAAGCTTCTGGTTTTGTGTTCATTTTAACATTTTCCTTTTGTGCGGCTCGCGTAATTTGTGCAGTCGTAGAATCATTCTGCAAAACTGTTGTAGTAAAACTATCTACTTTTGTACTCGAACTTGACGCTGGGAATAAACCAGATTGTGTAGAACCCTTTTGTGCAGTACGATACTTACCGGTAATTTTATAAACCCCGTTCGTAGGTTGCACGTCAAAGCTCTTAACTTTATTCTTTTGCAATTGCGACACAAAATCGCTCGACGAAATCGTCTTGGTTTGTGTAGAAGTGCCTTGTCCAGTGAAGAAATAAATAATTCCTACAATAGCCAAGAAAATAACGATATAAAACAAACTGTTTTTTAAAAGTCCGTTGTTATTCCCTTTTTTATTCATTTGAATCCTCCTTGATAACGGTTTTACGAATGGAGAGCAATCCTCTGCTTTACCTTCGATAGATAGATAATATCACACTTGACCAATTTTGACCAATTATTTATCCAGATAAATTTTAGGCTTCAAAACACCGACGTATGGCAGGTTACGATACTCACCTTTATAATCGAGACCGTAGCCGACAACAAATTCATCAGGAACTTCAAAACCAACATAATCTGCTTTAACTTCCAAAACCCGTCCGGTTGGCTTATCTAATAAAGTACAAACTCGAACGCTTTTAGCATGGCGCTGTTTTAAAAGATCAATAATATACTTCAAAGTTCTTCCAGTATCGACAATGTCTTCAATAATCAAAACATCACGATCGGCAACATCTTGGGTGATATCTGTCACTAGCCGAACTTTTCCAGAAGACGCTGTACCGCCGTTATAGCTGGAAACATCAATAAAGGCTAACTGCGTGTACACGTCCATTTGGCGCAAAACATCTGTGGTAATGAAAACAGCTCCGGACAACACACTAACTACAACTGGCGTTTTGTCCTGATAGTCGTTTGTTATTTCTTTTCCCAACCGTTCACATGCTGTGGCAATCTCTTCTTGACTATACAGAATGCGCTCAATATCATTATTCATCAATTCAATTCCTCCAGATTATTTGTTTTCCAGATTATAAAGTACGGTTTCTGCTGATCATCAAATGGCTCTTTCAGCCAACTTTTGCGAATCCCCAATAACCAAATTGGTTGGTGATTAGCATCCACTAGGACTGGCCAACTCTCTCGTTGTGCGATTGGCACTTTAGCATCCATCAATACGCGCCGAACAACTTTATGTCCGCCAGCCTTCAAACGCAGATTCTCATCTGGTGACGATTTTTCAACGCTAAAAGGCTCTTCAATTTGATTTTCACTTAATTTCATGACTTGACTAGTATCCAGCAAGTTTTGGGGTAGTTCATCCGCTTCAAACACACCCACCTTACCGTACCCGGAAATTTCATGCCATTGATTTAATTTTAACATAGAATCCGGCGTTTCAAGGCTTTTTTTCTGCAATTCGTTTGCCAGATAAAATCCAAATTGTTGATAGTTCTTCATAAATACTAACTGATGGGAAATCTGAATGTTCCCCGTTGGCTTCTGCTTATTATGTAAGAGTTGTAAAATCTCGTACCGTTGTGCATCCGTCAGCTGTCCTGCACCCAATTTTTTTGTAGCAATCTCTTGTAAAACTAAATCTTGCCACTCCAGACTGAATTTCAAAAAAAGGGTTGTCTTAAATCCGTCTTTTTCAATTAATTGTTGCACAAGTTCTTGCGCATGTTGCCTGGTAGCCCGCATTAAAATTTGGAGCTGATTTTCGTAACTTTGAATATGTGCCAAAAGCTGTGGATTTTCTTGTTTGAGTCTTGGCACAATCTCTTGTCGCATGCGATTTCTCGCGAGATTTTGATCCGCATTGGTTTGATCTTCATACCACTTTACATGATTTAAAGTTGCAAATTCCCGAATCTGGATTTTGGAAAAATTTAGGAGTGGACGTTGAATTTGCGTCTGCTCAGTTAATTGACGTGCGCCAATCCCTTTTAGTTGTTGTAAGGAGCCCCCACGCACTAATTTCAGTAAAAAAGTTTCAGCTTGATCATCTGCATGATGGGCCGTAAACAGGAATCGCGCTCCTGTTTGCTTGGCAATGCGCGTAAAAAAATTGTAGCGTACTTTGCGAGCCGCATTTTCAATCCCTGTTTTGGGATGTTTAGCTACCGGCCAAACTTCGATTTCTAATTTTAAGTGATGTTCTTTTGCATAGGCTTCAATAAAAGCTTGCTCTTCTTCGCTTTGCTTCCTCAACTTATGGTTCACATGGGCAATCACAATTTGGGGCCGTTTTGAACGGGGAAGGTTCTCTAACAAAGTAAGAAGTACCATTGAATCCACACCTGTAGAAACTCCCACAACAACCGTTGTTTTCGGAGTTAGCTCGTAATCACGAATGACTAAATTGAATTTATTTGATAACCGACCTTTCAATGTGCACTCACCTTCTACCCTTTTAAAAAAAGCCCGACCAAAACGACAGTTTTGCATCGGACCTCATATTCTATTTTGTTATATAGGACAAACCTTTTTAGCTACGACGACCGCCACGGCCACCACGTTTGCCTTCAGTATTGTGTTTTAAGGTTGTCAGACGTACTTCACTGTCCTTCAGAAATCCAGACAACAATGAGTCAAAATCTTTTGGTTCTTCATGATGACTATTATTGCTATGTCCCTGATAATGAGAGCTTGGTTTTGAAGAATGATGTGAACTAGTGGTATGTCCAGCATGATTTGAATGCGTCGAATTACTATGCTGCTCTTGTGCCGGTTGTTCCTCAGCTTTACGAATTGATAACCCTATTTTTCCATCATCGCCGACCGTTAGCACTTTTACTGTGACCGTATCACCTACAGTTAAAACATCATGAATATCCTTCACAAATCCATTGGAAACTTCACTGATGTGGACTAATCCAGTTTTATGATCACCCAAATCAATAAACGCACCAAAATTAGTGATTCCCGAAACCTTGCCAGATACTTTTGACCCAACTTCAATTGCCATAAAAAAGTACTTCCTCCTTAGACTATGTGTAATTAGTATAGCACCACATACAGTTGAGTGCGAGTAAATCATAGGTATGCTTTTACAATAAAAGAGACCAATTTGAACTTGAAGTAACCGGCTTCAATAAAATTAGTCTCTTTTTTAAATTTCTTAACGCTAGTTTTGACTTACATCTGAAGAATGATCAGAAGGTAAACTATAAATAATTTCACCAGCCTTGCTGTAATAATACTTCTCTCTAAGTAGTTTTTGTAAATAATTATCGTTATTTAGTTGTTTAACCTGAGTATTTAGGGTTTCATTTTGGCTCTTGGCCGATGCGTAACTTTTCTTACTTGTTTGAATCTGTTGATCGACTGCCGACCTTTGATAATGCGTATGTATAAGCTGAAAAGAAAAAATCCCAACAAAAACAATAAAAATTCCCATAATAGTATAGAAGCGATGCAGGCGAGCAGTACGAATGTTACTTATTTTTTCAGTAGCTGTTGTGCTATGTTTTTTTGTATTATTCATATTACTTACCATTTTATAACCCCACTTCTAAAATTTCACCATCTCTACCTGCAATTATAACAAGGTCCCATGAGCCTGTCCATGGCTTTGCAGCAAAGAATTCATTAATTTTTGTAAGTGGTTTCCTAAACACTAAAAAAAGGTCAGCTTACCAACAAAGTGGAAAGATGACCCCAAATAATTCAATTCTACAGGTAACTGTGGGAATTTTTTTAATTTTTTATTTTCGGTAATCTTTTTCGTAATCTTCTGCCAAAATTGTAAACATGCGCTCGGCATCATCCTTTTTAGTCGTTTCCAGGAGTTCATCCACTCGAATGGTGAGGGTTTTATTCCCGAATTTGATTACTAATTTGTCATCAACCACGACATTGGATGATGATTTTGCTACCCGATCATTAATCGTGATTCGTCCTTGATCTGCAATTTCTTTGGCAATTGAACGCCGTTTAATAATTCTAGATATTTTTAAAAATTTATCTAATCGCATCTTTTTCCTCATTTCTTGTTATCTAATATTTTTTTGAGTAATTTTTTCCCATAAGGGATCGTTAGCCATTCTCGAATGGTAAACAATCGCAATCCAATCGCTACGCCACTAAAAGTTAAACCGCCTAATAAAACAACCACCACAATCATGATTCCTAATTCTATGCGTCCCGAGTTAGAAAAAAGTGATAGTAACACCATTTTACTCCAATTCACCACAAGTACCATACTTCCGCTTGTAAGGATCAACTTTCCGAAAAAGCCGATATCCAATCTGAGATTACCTTTTAAGGAATCTGAGCTACCAAGTTGCATGAACACTAAAATCACAGCTAAGCTCAAAACGGTTACCAAGCTTGCACCATTGATCCCATATTGCTGTACAGCAACTCTATTTAATAAAAGTTTGACACCCAAACCGACAAAGAAAGCTACAATAGCTGGTTTGAACACATTCACACTTTGAAGAACGCTATTATATGTGGCAATTAAAGCGGCCAAAACGATGGCCACCACATAAATCATAATTGCTGACGTTCCCTCGGTATTTCCAAATAACAAGCGGTTAATCTGGGGCATTAAGGTCATCATCCCTACCGTTGCAGCCACCGAAATTGCCAAACTAATGTGTAACATTGATTGGACAGTTCGTTTAAACTCATAACGATTATGTTTTTGTACCGCTTTGGTTAGCGACGGCAGTAAAGTTGTTGAAAATGAAGTTGCCACCACTAATCCTAATTGAACTAAGGGTTGCCCTCGATCATAAATTCCTTTTAAAGATTTAGCTGCCTTGTTAGAAACTCCGCTCGCAACTAACCCATTCTTAACAGTAAAGGAATCAATTAATTGCAATAAAATGATAATTGCTGCAAATAAACAGATTGTGCCACCTTCAATTAAAAACCGCTTGCTTAATTTCTTATAACTAGCAATCGGCCCCGTTTGCGTCGGTAGTGGCCGAAATATTTTCTTTTTAAACAATCGTAAAAAATATAGTGTGCTCACAATCGCAGCCACAACGGATCCGGACATTGCCCAGGTTCCCATCCGGTAGACATTCCAGTCCTGATTAACAGCTGTGTATGCCACGCCAATAATAATTACTACCCGAACAACTTGCTCCATCACTTGTGATCGCGCTGTTGGAATCATTTGAAAGATTCCTTGATAATAACCCCGACCAACTGCCAAAAAGGGCATAAAAATAAACATCAGTGAAACGCAGCGGATAAGAGGTGTCAACCCAACATCCCCCATACCATGAGCAATTTCTGGGGCAAAACTTAATAATGAAACAACAATCACCAATGAAATGACACTTAGGATAACAAACGCTTTTTGAGCAACTTTGATTTTTTGACTTTCAGTCTCTTGTTCTGCAACTAATTTGGACACAAAGACAGGAAAGCCACTCAAGGCAAACGTAATCCCAATCCCATAGATGGGATAAATTTGTTGATAAACGTAAAATCCGGTGTTGCCCACTAAATTTTGAAGTGGAATTCGATAAATAGCGCTTAAAACTTTAGCAACTAATGACGCGAGGGTTAAAATAAATGCTCCTTGCATCGCATTTTTCATCTTGTTATTTTGCACGGGAGTACCCCTCCTATTCAGCTACGCCACTTTTTTGATCAACGCTTCAACAAACTCTTTTAATTGCTTTAACCAATCTTTTTCTTCCATTTTCGGCTGAATCACTAACTTAATCTGCATTTTTCCACCGTCGACATTCACCATAGCTTTCAACTTGGTTGCAGACAAGGCTTCAAAAATATCAGCTTGTTGTAATTTTCCAGTTGCTCGAGGAGAGAGCGTGACTTGAATTGCATCTTCATGTCGCTGAATTTTTTCTATTAACGCCTCATCGGCCAACATCTTAATTTGGCCAATGGCAAGGAGGTTAGTAACCTCTACTGGATATTCTCCAAATCGGTCAATTAAATCTTCTTGGATTTCAACATACTGATCCTGATTTTCAATTTGCCGAATACGTTTATACAGTTCAATCTTTTGTCGTTGATCTTCAATGTACGTGCTTGGTAAATAAGCTTCAACACCCAATTCAACTTCTGCATCAGTTGTGACCTTGGCTTTTTTACCTTGTTTTTGATTTACCGCATCTGTCAACATCTGCGTATATAAATCATACCCAACTGAATCGATAAATCCATGTTGTTGCTTGCCGAGTAAGTTTCCGGCACCACGAATGGATAAATCACGCATAGCAATTTTGAAACCTGAACCAAGTTCCGTAAAATCCTTGATAGCTTCCAAACGTTTCT
The DNA here is from genome assembly GCF_051122535.1 of Pediococcus sp. M21F004. Taxonomy (NCBI): domain Bacteria; kingdom Bacillati; phylum Bacillota; class Bacilli; order Lactobacillales; family Lactobacillaceae; genus Pediococcus; species Pediococcus sp. M21F004. The sequence continues at coordinate 1,763,386 of NZ_CP177314.1, read as the reverse complement.
CACTAACTTCGGTCAACACCTTATTAGGTTTGTACGTAAAGTAGGCATACGCCACCCGACTACTTCGCCCGATGCGGCCTCTCAACTGGTACAGCTGAGACAAGCCCATGTGATCAGCGTTTTCAACGAACAAGGTGTTCACATTGGGTATATCTACACCAGTTTCAATGATCGTTGTGGTCACTAACACATCGTATTCTCCTTGGACAAAGTCATACAAAACGTCTTCCATTTGTTTTTCAGACATTTGCCCATGAATGTACGTCACACTAGCTTCCGGCACTAGCGCTTCGACCTGGCTTACCGTCTCTTCAATATCTTCCACCCGGTTATGCAAATAGAAAACCTGTCCGCCTCGTTGCAGCTCGCGGTGAATCCCATCGCGAATTGCACCAGCGTTTTCTTCCATTACATAAGTCTGAATTGGATAACGATTGGTTGGTGGTGTTTCAATCACGGACAAATCACGGACCCCAATCATCGACATGTTAAGCGTCCGCGGAATTGGCGTTGCCGTTAAAGTCAAAACATCAACTTGGGACTTAAGGCTCTTAATTTTTTCCTTATGTTTCACACCAAATCGTTGCTCTTCATCAATAATCAGTAATCCTAAATCTTGAAACTTCACATCCTTGGACAATAACCGATGAGTTCCCACCACAATATCAACCGTGCCATTTTGTAAGCCCGCTAAAGTTTCTTTTATTTGTGGTTTCGTCCGGAATCGGGACAACACCCCTGCTGAAACCGGATAACCACTAAATCGATTGATCATGGTTTCATAATGTTGTTGCGCCAAAATGGTTGTGGGCACTAAAAAGGCAACTTGTTTTCCATCTTCAATTGCTTTAAATGCCGCCCGCAAAGCAACTTCCGTTTTACCGTAACCGACATCCCCAACTAATAAGCGGTCCATCGGCTTTGCCCGTTCCATATCTCGTTTAATTTCCGTGACACTGCGCAATTGATCGGGAGTCTCGGTGTACGCGAAATCGTCTTCAAACTGGCGCTGGTAATCGTCATCTTTTGAAAAGGCGAATCCTTTTTCTGCTTCTCGTTGGGCATACAGATCCACCAACTCGTCAGCAATATCTTCAATTTTTGCAGCTACTTTACGTTTAGTTTTAGCCCAGTCGCTTCCGCCAAGCTTGCTTAATCTAGGGTGCTTTCCTTCAGAAGCAACGTATTTTTGAACTAAATTTAGTTGTGTAACCGGAATAAATAGTTTCCCACTGCCGGCATATTGAATGGTGATATAGTCTTGATGGACGCCATCTACAAACATTGTGGTCATGCCAGTGTAGCGGCCAATTCCGTGATTCACATGCACAACGAAGTCTCCGGGCTTTAGTTCCGTGTAACTCTTAAGTCGTTGCGCGTTTTCCATTTTTTGCCGTTTAGGCCGTTTTTTAGGGATTTTCGCAAATAATTCATGCTCTGTAATCACAACTAAATTAGCATCAGGATATTCGAAACCACTCGTTAGTTGTCCTTGGATGATGGTAACGGCCCTTGGTTGAACCTCTTGATCACGTGCGACAACCGCTGAAATTTCAAAATCTCGAAGCGTTGAGCTAACTTTATCCAGGCGATCCTTTTTTTGAATAAGGACCACGATGGTTTGGACTTGTTTTTGCCAGCGGTCCATTTCGGTTTTTAAAACCGGCATTTGCCCATAAAACTCTTGCATTGCGCGTGTTCTAAGATCTACCAACTGGTCTAGTCTTAATCTTCCAAGACCCTTTTGGAATAGCGATAATAAAATCTGTGGCTGTTCATGATCCTTCATTAACTTACGAACTTCAAACCCAAATTTTTCCGTTGAGATAACTTGATGTTTTTTTAATTTATCAGCAACCCACTCGGCATCGTCATCTTGAAGATCACGTTCGGCTTCTAGGATTCGAGAATAGTCATCAAAAACAAGAACACCAGAATCGTCCATATAATCCAGCAGGCCATCTTTTTTATCATAAAGGTAATCTGCAAGGACAATATCTTCAGGTTGCACATTTCGGTCTTGCCAGCGGGCCAAAATATTCTCCGCCTGGGTATCTAACATCTGAATGTCATTATCGGTTTTTAAACGCTTTTTTTCTTTTTCAACCGCCTTTTGATAATTTTCAATCCCTTTTTGTAGCATCGCTTTTGTCACAATAAAGTCGGTGGCCGGCAAAATGGTCACCGTCTCAATATTTTTCACACTACGTTGGTTTTCTGAATCAAAATAGCGTAAAGAATCAACTTCCGTATCAAAAAAATCAATTCGCACTGGATAGTCGGCGTTTAGCGGATAAATATCAACAATTGACCCACGCACCGCAAAGTCTCCTGGGCGCACAACCATTTCTTCCCGCACAAATCCCATATCAACCAATTGATCTTCAAGATCGGTCAGCTCAAATTCTTTGCCAACCTTCACTTCAAGAACAGCTTGTTGCATAATCTTTTTTTGAGGGAGGAACCGGCGCAATCCCGAAACAGAGGTCACATAAACTCCCGGTTCATTGGTAATCAGCGCGTGTAAAAATTCGGTTCGTTGCCCACGATAAATTGGCGCACTAGTTGCCGCTGAAGCCGCTAAAGTTTCTTCAACCGGAAATAAATGAACTTGTGCGTCATCAAGGATATTCTGTAAATCATCAGTTAATTGCTGAGCGTGATACAAATTATCTGAAATTGTTAAAATTGGCGCTTCTTTGGCACTAAGTAACTCGCTTAGCAAAAGCGTTTTTGCGGACCCAACTAGTCCTGTAACCAATTGACGACTATTCGGAATTGTAGCAGTCAGAACCTGTTGAACTTCTTGACTTTGAGCAAAGAAATTCTGAATGTTCATAATAGTCTCCTTTTACGCCTTAATTATATTTGTTCATTAAATCTGCAATCGACATGCCGTTTACCCAGTCTTCTAAGCCGCTAATACTGTGATCAACACTTTCATCAAACAAGGGTTGCTGGGTAGCCGTAAATTTGCTCAGCACATAATTCACAACCGTTGTTTTTTGGGGATGATCTGTCCCAACTTTTAGGCGATCAAAATCTTGAGTCTTTAAATGAGAAATTAAACTTTTTATGCCATTATGGCCGCCAGCTGCTCCCTTTTTTCGAAACCGAATTTTACCGACTGGCAAATCCATATCATCGTAAACAACAATCAAATCAGCAATGTCAATTTTATAATAATCCAGTAAAGGCCGAACAGCTCTTCCAGAGTCATTCATATAAGTTGAAGGTTTAACTAATAAAACTTTTTCCCCATTAATGACAGTAGTTGCAAGGCTTGCTTCCATTTGATGCTTAGAAAAGGGTGCCTGGTGAATCCGGGCAAACTCGTCCACAACCATAAACCCAGTATTATGTCGTGTGCCATCATATTTTGTGCCAATATTTCCCAAACCAACAATCATTTTCATCTTGTATTTACTCTCCCATTATTTTTGCCTGAAACATGCAAAATGGCCGAACAGAATTAATCTGTTCAGCTTTCCGTTTAACAATTACCCAATTGTAGCATATTCCCCTATCCGTTGCAGTTTTGGCTTCTTAATATCAGTTAAAAATTCCAAAATAAATTTTTAAATCAAAAAATTGAAACCCAATCAATTCTCAATGTTTTTATAAAAATTTAAATTAGGCAATGCGAAGTTAAAGGGTAACGTGGTATACTGGTAGCTGAAATCATAAATTGAAAGGATGTTACTATATTGTCTAATACACCAAATCATCAAAAAGTTGTTTTAGTCGGCGACGGCGCTGTTGGTTCTAGTTTTGCATTTGCTATGGCTCAACAAGGAATTGCCGAAGAATTTGTCATTGTGGATGTAATTAAGGATCGTACTCAAGGAGATGCACTTGACCTTGAAGACGCAACCCCATTTACTTCACCAAAGAAGATCTATTCTGGCGAATACTCAGATTGCAAGGATGCTGACTTAGTTGTTATCACAGCCGGCGCACCTCAAAAACCTGGCGAAACTCGTTTAGACCTTGTAAACAAGAACTTGAAGATCTTATCAACAATCGTTAAACCAGTTGTTGACTCAGGTTTCGATGGTATTTTCTTGGTTGCTGCTAACCCAGTTGATATCTTAACTTACGCTACATGGAAATTCTCAGGATTCCCTAAGGAAAAGGTTATCGGCTCAGGAATTTCATTGGATACCGCTCGTTTACGCGTGGCTCTTGGTAAGAAATTCGATGTTTCACCTGCTTCCGTTGATGCTTACATCTTAGGCGAACATGGTGATTCCGAATTTGCTGGTTACTCAGCTGCTACAATCGGTACAAAACCATTGCTTGAAATTGCTAAAGAAGAAGGCGTTACAGCCGACGATCTTGCTAAAATTGAAGACGATGTTCGTAACAAAGCTTACGAAATCATCAACAAAAAAGGCGCAACATTCTATGGTGTTGCAACTGCTTTAACACGGATCTCAAAAGCAATCTTACGTGATGAAAATGCTGTTCTCCCTGTTGGTGCTTACATGGACGGCCAATATGATGGTTTGAAAGACATTTACATCGGTACACCAGCTGTTATTAATGGTTCTGGTTTGGTACGTGTTATCGAATCACCATTAAACGCTGATGAAAAACAAAAGATGGCAGATTCTGCTAAGACTTTGAAACAAGTTTTGACAGATGGTTTGGCTAACTTAGAGAAATAAAGTTAGACTTAACATTAAATCCGAAAATCGACAATTCGCGAAGTTTCTTTTAGCGAATTGTCGATTTTTTTTGTTTCCAAAAAATTTCAGCTGAGAGCTTTGGCAGTTTAAAATAGCTATTGCGGTCTTATCACTTTTTTGGTATCTTGAGTTATGTATGTATAAATTAGAAATGAGGAGAATAGAATGAGACATCAAGCAAAACATTCATGGCGTTTTCTTGGCCTTTTCGTTGTTTTATTGGCCATCATTTATGGCATTGGCAGTTACCACTTCGCCAGCAATAATCGTTTCCTACCAAACACCAAGATTGCGGGCGTCAATGTAGGAAATAAAACGACCAAGCAAGCAACTTCACTAATCACTAACAAGCTGACCAACCGGAAATTTTCCATTACCCAAAACGGTAAGACTTTAACCAGTTTTAACACAAATCAAACGGGACTCAAGTTTCAATCTCCTTCCCTAAAGTCAGCCTTAAAGAACCAAAATAGTTGGGCTTGGCCCCTCCACCTTGTAGGTAGCGTGGAAGCCAACAAAACAACAAAATTTACCAACACGACGACAAATAGCAGCGAGTTTAATAAATTGGTTGCAACCGAAGCTGCTAAACTAAATCAAAATCGAACGGCTGCCAAACCGGCCACGCTTAAGTTGCGTAACGGTAAGGTAACCACCACAAAAGCCACTCAAGGTAACCAAATTGATGCAACTAAGTTAGCAGCCAGCCTCAAAAAAGCTCTCAATAATGGAAAAATTAGCTTGAATCTTAACTCCACAGTCTACAAGACTGAACCAACTAGTTCTTCAACCAAAGTTGCTAGCGACGCTAAGTTGGCTCAGGCAATCGCTAACGAAAAGGCGGTCTATCACATTGGTGGTTATACGGTTACGATTCCTAAAACCGAGCTTGCAAAATGGATCACCTATAACAATAATCAGGTTTCTCTGAATCAATCGCTTGTAAAAGCATATGTCACAAAACTTGATAATAAATACAAAACTTATGGAAAAACAAAAACATTTAAGAGTACGCTTCGGGGGACCGTGAAAGTCAGTGGTGGTCTCTTTGGCTGGAGTATCAAGCTAGACGATGAAACAGCTGCCCTCACAAAAGAAATTCTCAAGGGTAAGAATTTTGAACGGACTCCTGTGATTCAAGGAACTGGCTATAACACTAAGAAACAGATTATCGGAAACACCTATGTTGAAGTTGATAAAACCAATCAAAAAATGTTTATCTACGTTGACGGCAAACTCAAACTAAAAACAAACGTTGTAACAGGCTTGCCACCAAAGCAAACTACCACAACCGGTGTTTGGTCCGTTTGGGCGAAGAAACGAAATGCCACTCTAAAAGGTAACGAACTTGACGGCTCATCGTATGCAACTAAAGTTAGCTACTGGATGCCAATTGATGATACCGGAATTGGGATTCACGATGCCTCATGGCAACCAACTTTTGGGGGAACCTGGTATAAAACTCATGGTTCAAATGGCTGTATTAATACACCCCCATCTGTGATGCCAAAAGTTTATAAACTCGTTGCACTGGGAACACCAGTCATCGTCTTTTAATTGAATAATTACAAAGAATGCGATAGATTAATGAGAGTTCTCATTATTTTATCGCACTCTTTTTGAAAACATGCTATTATTAAGTTTGTGAAGACTACTTTTATTCAGTTGGAGGGATGTTATATGCTCTTAAAATCACTTGTTAAACCAAAGGAACGTTTAACCACCGTGCGTGAAGACGCGACTTTGGAAGAAGCATTAAAAATTCTTGAGGATTCTGGCTTTCGTTGTGTACCTATCTTAGATGAAACAGGTCAGTTATTCCGCGGAAACATTTACAAAATGCACATTTATCGTCATAAATCACGAGGTGGTGATATGAGCCTTCCCGTGACAACCTTATTAAAAAATGCTACGAAATTTATTTCCGTTAACTCAGCATTTTTTAACGTTTTCTTCTCCATTAAAGATTTACCATATATTACTGTTTTAGATGATAACAATCATTTCTACGGTATTTTGACCCATGCGCGACTATTAGACATGTTATCTCAATCATGGAACGTAAATGTCGGTAGTTACGTCTTGACCGTAGTTTCAATTGGTGAACGTGGCGACTTAGCCTCAATGGCTAAAATCATCACTAAATATACGTCAATCTCCAGTGTAATGTCATTGGACGCTCAGGGTGGTGAGCTGGTTCATCGGACCCTCTTTACGCTCCCTTCTGATGTTGGTAAGAAGAAGCTCGATCGGATCGTGGATAATCTTGAACGTAAAGAATTCCGAGTCCCTGAAATTGAAGATTTACAATCCTATGATCATATCTAAGGGTTTAAAAAAACGATCGCCAGTTAAAGGCCATCGTTTTTTTGGGTCTACACTTTCTGGTATTGGTGAATAACTGATACCAGTTTTTATTTTGAAAATTAAAAGGACATCTGTCCTCTTTGTGCTACGATTTAATCGCCAAACAAAATCGAAAAGAGGAAAAACAGATGTCCCTAACTAATTCTATCTTAAGCTTGTTTGAAATGACAGACCCAAATATAACCGTAACTGGTGTTACCAAGAAACGTTGCCCGAATGGACAACGAATTCATGTCGTTCACGCCAACCTTTCTTATCAGCTTGTGAAATGTCCCCATTGTGGCCATAAAAGTCTAATTAAAAACGGTACCCACGTTAGTCATCTAAGGTTGGGAACCTTATCAGGCGGACGTTATGAACTGCAGCTAAGAAGACAAAGATATCAATGCCAACATTGTTTAAAAACCTGTGGAGCTAAAACTAACCTCGTTAGACGTAATGAAACTTTTACCCACAATGTTAAACATCAGGTCATTGTGCTAGCTCGTGACATGCTGACCAGTAAAGAAATCGCTAAAATTTGTGGCATTTCACCAAGTAGTGTGCAACGTATTTTAAATGCAAATATTCACTTGGCTTACCGTGTTAAGCAACTTCCACCAAATCTTTGTTTCGATGAATTTCGTTCCTGTAATCATCTAATGTCCTTTAACTGTTGCGATGCCGTTAGTCATCGCCGCATTGTGACCCTCGAAGATCGTCTCAGTAAGGATATCATTGATTACTTTGAAGCTCGTTATTCAGTTCAAGAACGTGCGAAAGTTCAAACAATTACTATTGATATGAACGCCGAATATGCCAGCTTTATTCATCGTTTATTCCCGAACGCTGTCACGATTATTGACCGTTTCCACATTATTCAGCTTGCTGGTCGTGCACTAGACAATGTACGTACACGCATTATCCGTACTTTTCAAGATAAGCATTCACGCATTTACCGCATCCTTAAATCTCAATGGCGTTTATTTCATTTGGCAGAAGAGAAAATCAATGACACTAAGCTTATCTATTTACGAGGCATTAACGAGTATATGACCCAACAGAACGCCATCGACCTTGCCTTAGATGAATTTCCAGAATTCAAAACTGTGTATCAAACTTATCAAGGCATTCTAACTGCTATCCACCAAAAGAATGCCACGGGATTTAAAAATTTGATTACCAACTACCAAGTAGCTGGTAATCAAATGGACGTCACCATTTCAACCTTCGTTAAGAACGGCTCAGCAGTGCTCAACAGTTGTCGTTATCCGTATTCTAACGGTCCTATTGAAGGACTTAATCGCAAAATCAAGGTATTAAAGCGTAGCTGTTTTGGTTTTCGAAATATTCATAACTTCTTCATTCGTATCAGTTTAATTCATGAGTAAACAAAAAGCACATTCACCGAAGTGAACATGCCTTCAAAAATCTCTACCAATACAGTTTGACAGAGACCCGTTTTTTTTGCGCTTATTTATCCTCAATCCGTTGACTAAAATGCACGAATTTATCTAGATAATACATAATTGGAGCTGTAATGGTCATGATGATGAGCTCTGAAACAGCCGTTGTGAAGTAAGTCCACCAAAACGGTAGGTTTAGTGTCAGCTTTAACTCCAATGCGACTAAGCACATCGAAACCGTGAATAAGACAGTATTTAAAGCCATCTTTTGCCAAGTCTTTGGTAATTTGGGGCTCAGATACGCCACAATCAACAAAGCTAGTAATGTTTGGCCTGTTCCAAAAATAACATTTGGAATTGAATTTCCGGGACCAAATGCATTAAACAACAATACTCCTGCCACGATTCCCCAAATATATTTCTTGTTAAAGACTACTAAATGATTCAAGCCTTCAGAAATCCGAAATTGAATTGCATTAGAAGCTAATCCAAAAACACCAACTAGTAGCGATAAAACAATATACAATGCAGCTACCATCGCATTGATAATCCAGGATTTCGTTTGATGATTACTCAATAGAAATACCTCCTTAGTTTTTTTGTGTGGGATAATTGCGAACCACGAACCTTTTTATGATATCATAAAATCATCACTAAATCAGGAGGCTCCTATGAAAAACGCACTGATGATCCGGCCATTTTGTCAATCTGATGCCGAATCACTTTATAAAATTGAAAACAAAATTTGGAATTCAAATAATACCCCCGTCGTAATTGACTATCCAACTCCTCAAAGTTATTTGCAGGATCATTCCAGTGAAAATACCATTGTGGCACTCGTTAATGACCTGCCAGTTGGTTCGATTGAATATCATCCTGCCACTTCAAAACCCGCATCCAAATATACCTGGACTTTCGGAATCGGCGTATCACCAGACTATCAATCAGATGGTATTGGTAGTCAATTACTGGAGCATTTCAAAAAGTTTGCCCAGAAATCTGGCGTTCATAAAATCCATCTCAGAGCGTTAGGAACTAATCCTGGTGCAATCCATTTTTATCAAAAACATGGTTTTGAAACAGAGGGAATCCTAAAAGACGAATTTTTCATTAATGGTATTTTTGTAGCTGACTACCAAATGGCTTATTTTTTCGACTAAACCTGAAATTTTTCTTCAATGTAGGCCTTTAACACGATTGCTTGGTTGTGCGTTTCATCTTTAGCCCCATAAAGAAAAATAACGTCTTGAGTTTTCAGTTGTTCCTTGATCTTATCCAGAAATCCCCTAGTAAATTCGGAACTGTTGAGTTCCGCTACATATTTTTTTGTGAATTCAGTAAACTTTTCGGGATCATGTCCGAACCATTTCCTCAGGTCGGTACTTGGTCCTATTTCTTTTACCCACCAATCTAACTGAGCGTTAACTTTAGAAATTCCTCTTGGCCACAGCCGATCTACCAGCACCCGATAGCCACCTAAATCTGCCGGTTTGGTATAAATTCTTTCCAACTTGATTTGCATCATCAAATTCCTCCAAAAGAAAAAGGCAACCACCGACTAATCGGCGCTGCCCTTTTCTTATTATGTGCTATTTCAACAATTCCTATGTATGTTGAACGTTTTCGGCTAGTCCGACACTAACCTTTAAGGCTGCATCTACCTCTAGCATTTTGCTGGTGGTCAATTGTCCGACTTGATCCTTAAGCCGTTGTTTATCAATTGTCCGAATCTGTTCCAGCAAAATAACTGAATTTCGTTCAACGCCTGTCTCTGCAGCTGTAATTCCAACATGAGTTGGCATTTTTGGTTTTTGTATTTTAGCAGTAATAGCTGCCACAATCACAGTAGGACTATAGTGATTACCGATATTGTTTTGAACAATTAGAACAGGGCGCATGCCACCCTGTTCAGACCCAACTACAGGAGACAAGTCAGCATAAAAAATGTCGCCACGTTTAACGTTGGCTTCACTCATTACGTTTGTCACCCCTATTTAATTTCTCAAAAATTCGTTAGAGCACTCGTCATCACAAGCTTGAAAATCTTGTACAATCTGCTCATTCAAATTAGCCATCGTTGCATAGCCTTCAATTAGCTGTTGAATAAGATCAAATTGGTGATTTGTAAAATAACTTTTTACCATTTCATCGGAAACTTCATCCTGACTCACACCAAATAAATCACAATAAGCTTGTAAGTGACTCACTGTTACATCATTATTAGTTACAACCATTTTTTGCAGATTATTTTCCATGATCAAAACTCCCGTCTTTATCCGTGAATTACCATTACTATATCACGTTTTGATGGTAAATGGTAACAAATTTGTTAAGATTTTTGATTATGAAGATAGATTCGTGGAATTCGTGCAGAAAATCCACACACAATCTCATAACTAATGGTATGGGCAGCTTCCGCAACTTCTTCCATTTTAATTTCTTGATCTCCACTTTTACCAACTAACACAACCTTGCTACCCACCGCATATTCACGGGGCAACCGAATCATCAGTTGATCCATACAAACCCGGCCAACAATTTCACAGAATTGACCATCAACCAGAACATGGAACCCTTGCAGATTACGTGGATAACCATCAGCATATCCAATCGGAACTGTGCCAATCCATTCATCTTCTTGAGCAGTGTAAGTAGCACCATATCCAACTGACCGGCCTTTTTTTAACCGCTTAGTAAACACTAGCTCCGAACTGACAGCCATCGCTGGTTTTAATACGTAAGGTGACGGAATCGCTTCTCCAGATGGGTTTAGCCCATAAAGCGCAATCCCAAACCGAATCATATTGCCTTCGCAAACCTGATGCCATAAACTCGTCGCAGAATTAGCCACATGCACATAACGTGGGCGCTTAGGGACAACGGACATAAACTCGTTGAACCGTGAAAGTTGCAGTTTGAAATAGCGGTCGTCTAACTCATCAGCCGTTGAAAAATGGGTAAAGATTCCTTCAAACAAAAGCTGCTCTGAATGTGCCTGTAGATAATCAATTGCGGGTTTTAATTCGTCTCGATCTTGAAATCCGATTCTGCCCATTCCCGTGTCCAATGCTAGATGAACCCGGAGCGGCTGATCACTTTGCAAAACTTTTGTTGCCTCTTCAAGCCAGGCCAAACTGCCCACAGCTACTGATATTTTATTATCAGCTAATAGCTGGGCGTATTGTGGCTCCACAATTCCTAATATCAAAATCGGTTGTGAAAATCCGGCTGATCTCAATTCCAATGCTTCATCTAAAATAGCGACACAAAAACCTGTTGCACCAGCTTCTACTACAAAATGAGCAACTTCAATCAAGCCATGTCCATAACCATTGGCCTTGATTACCGCAAACAAGTCGTTACCTTGATGCAGACGTTTTATTTCGTGATGAATATTTTCGCGAATGGCTTGTGCGTCCACTTCAATAATTGTTGGTCGATGTGTGCCTGCATTCATAAGAACGATTATCCTTCCTTTTCTAAGATTACCTGGGTCATTACATATTGTTTTGTATGCGTAATGGAAACATGCGCAATGCCATTAAAGGGTTGTTCAGTTACTCTAGGACGCCCAGAAGGTTCATCCAGGATCTCAATATCTTGAAAACCAACTCCCGAACCAAGGCCCGTGCCAAAAGCTTTACTGTATGATTCCTTGGCTGAAAAACGACCTGCCAAAAATTCATGGGCACGAACACCAGAATATTTTTGATAGATTTTTTGTTCTTTGGGTGTTAATACACGTTTGGCAAATTTGGGGTGCTGCGTCTGAACTTTTATCACACGGTCAATTTCAGTTAGGTCAATTCCCGTTCCATAGATCATAGGCTCATCTCCAAGGTGAAGTTTACTACATGTTAACAGAAAACTTTCCATCCACAAAAGTTTTCATTCTTCCGTAATATTAAACCTTTTTAAGTGTAAGGCGGAAACCATAGAAAGTAAAACTCATCTTTCTCAAAATAAGATGAGTTTTTTTCATTTTGACCTTTTAGATTATAGCAAAAAAGACGATTACCAAACATTTGTGACCAAATGTCTAAGCAATCGTCTCTTTTATTAATTTCTAATTATGTTCGCGAATGGTAAATTTGCGATTCGATGAAGAATGACGATTTCCACCGTTATTGCTACCATTACTGCTACTATTATTCTTCTTGTAGTTACTGTGACCACGATCAGATGACTTGCCACGGCTGTCGCGGCTATCACCACGTCCGCCACGATAGCTACTACTGCTATTGCTGCGACGCTTATTGTTACCACGGTAACCACCGCCACGATGACCGCCACCATTATGACCCTTGCCGCCCTTATGGTTTGGCAATGGTCGTTCAGGAGTGATTTTCACCTTAACTTGGCTTGAATCAGTCTTAGTCTCACTGTTAAGTAAGGCTGCAGCTAATTGTTCAGGAGTGTACTTTTCAAGTAATTCCTTTGTTTGGTCACTGAATTGGTCTTCTTTTGTGCCCTTAACAAGATCATCAATAGCTTTTTCAGCAATTGTCACACGACCTTGGAAAGCTTCAGCATCTGTTGGCGGCTTAAGAGGAAGCAAACGCTTCTTAGTAAGCTTTTCAACATCACGAAGATAATCCATTTCCCATGGGGTTACAAATGTAACGGAAACACCATGTGCTCCAGCACGACCTGTACGGCCAATTCGATGGACATAACTGTCAGGATCTTGTGGAATATCATAGTTATAAACATGGGTAACTCCAGAAATATCAAGTCCACGAGCTGCAACATCAGTAGCAACTAAAATGCTAACTTGACCATTTCGGAATTTTTGTAAAATACTTGAACGACGTTGTTGAGTAAGATCACCATGAATCCCGGCAGCATTGTAGCCACGAGCTTCTAATCCACGGGAAACTTCATCAACACGACGCTTTGTACGTCCAAACACCAAAGCTAATTTGGGTGTTTGAACATCCAAAATGCGAGTCAACATATCAAATTTTTCAAATTCTTTTGATTTAATATAGTATTGATCCACTAAATCAGTAGTTAATTCTTTTGATTTAACTGTGATTTGCTCTGGATCTGTCATGAACTTCACACCAATTTTTTTCATAGCTGGTGGCATTGTTGCTGAGAACAATAAAGTCTGACGACTAGATGGTGTTTCTGAAATGATAGATTCGATATCAGGCAAGAATCCCATATCTAACATATCATCAGCTTCATCCAAAACTAATGTTTGAACATTTTCCAACTTAATTGTGTGACGACGAATATGATCTAACAAACGACCAGGTGTCCCAACAATAATTTGAGGATGACTCTTCAAATTCTTGATTTGACGACGAATATCGGCACCACCATATACAACTTGCACTTTAACATGTTTTTCTCTACCTAAACGGTAAAGTTCTTCTTGTGTTTGAATGGCAAGTTCACGAGTTGGTGAAACCACTAATGCTTGCACATTAGGGTTATTCACATCAACGTGCTCTAAAATAGGTAAGCCAAATGCGGCTGTTTTTCCCGTTCCTGTTTGAGCCTGACCAATAATATCTTTGCCAGCTAAAACATGGGGAATTGTCTGAGCTTGAATCGGGGTTGGTTCCGTAAAACCACTTTCTGCGATGGTTTTTTGCAACTCATCCGATAACTCAAAATCTGTAAACTTCAAATAAATTTCCTCCTAGTGATATCGTGAAGCGCTTCTGTCAGAATCCAAAAGAAAATCCGTTCTTTTATCTTGCAATTCTGCGAAGTCGCTACTATAAACTTATAAACATAACCCTAATATCATACACCCGCGCATATAAATAAGCAAACCAGACCAATTGCTCTGATTTGCTTATACCGCTTCCTTTATGAGTCCCTCAAGCCTGCCAAGACTTTCTCAAGATGAATCCCGTGGCTCCCTTTTATCAGGATTTCATCTTTATTGGTTAATTTTGCATGCAGATCCGCAATTAACTGATCTTCTTGTTCAACTGAGTACCAATGAATCTGCTCATTTGGATACTTAGCTTTTAAGACTTTCTCCAAAGCCTTCATGTGGTTTCCCACCAAGTAAACCTGAGAAATTAGTTTAGGATCCAAATGATCAGATAAACTAATATGCATGGCATCAGATTGTTCGCCTAATTCCAACATATCTCCCAAAACAGCCATCCGTGAACCTGATGTTTCCGTACGGCTGAAAGAATCTAAAACTTCCTTAGCGGCTGTAGGATTAGAATTATACACATCACTCAAAATTGCTTCGCCAGCACTGCCTTGAACCCATTCAGTCCGGTTATGCGTAATTTGAAAATTACTTAACGCATCCCCAATTTTAGATGGATCCACATGGTAAGCCTTAGCTACCGCGATGGCCGCCAAAGCATTCATCACGTTATACTTACCAATCATTGGAATTCGATACGTTTTCCCTGGCACTAAATTAATCTCAAAGTCTGTATGATCCTTTGCCCACTGAATATTGCTAGCAAAAAGATCATCAGCCGCACTTTCTCCAAACGTATATTGTTGCTGCTCCACTTGCTTACTACGTTCTCTTAAAAGAGGCTCGTCACCATTGTAAATAAACAAACCGTCTTCTTTTAAGCCATCAGTAATTTCTAGTTTCGCATCAGCAATTTTATCGCGGGTGCCAAAAAATTCAATATGCGCCTCCCCGATCATTGTAATCACAACTGTATCGGGCTGAACCATTTTGCTTAAGAAGTCTAATTGTCCAGGATGATCCATACCCATTTCAACAACCACAACTTCTGTATTGGCATTCATATTTAATAACGTGATCGGAACCCCAATCCCATTGTTAAAGTTAGCCTGTGTTTTAACCACATTATACTCAGTTTCTAATAGAGACGCGGTCATGTCTTTTGTCGTAGTTTTTCCATTGCTTCCAGTAATTGCCACGACTTTTGGATTAATTTTTTTCAAATAATAAACTGCTAATTTTTGTAATGCCGTTAGTGGATCGTCCACAACTAAAGCTGGATAATCGCTAGGTACATCTTCATGATCTTTAGCCCATAATGTCGCAACCGACCCATTTTTTATGGCAGTATCCACAAATTCATGACCGTCACGCTGACCCTGTAATGGAATAAATAGTGAATTTGGCCGTACCTTGCGGCTATCAAACTCTACGTTTGCAATCGTAATTGCCGCCCAAGTTTCAGGTACATCTTCAATTCCAATCGCATTGGCAATCTCTGTCAACTGCATTTTCATTTTATCCATACTCCTAATTGTTTTTAAATTTAGAACCTTTAAATTATACCACATACCGTTTTTTGGCTATTTTCTTGCTCATTTTAATAAAAAGAATTAAGACAACAAGTCTGTTATCCAGGCTCGCATCTTAATCCGAAGTTGTAAATTTATTTTAAAACACAGACATTAAGTCAATCTTTAATAAAATTGATCATCCTCAAATGCGTGTGAATCGGTAATGACTAAATGCCAATGCCCACTCACCATATTATAGCGAAGGACCGCCACTTGTTTTGCCTTATTATATAGCGAAGTCCGACTGCGATAAATTGGTGATTGGCCGTTTTCTTCAGCCATCAAAATTGGCACCCGATATTGTTTTTCTTGCTCAAAAGCTTGGTCAAACGCAAAAATAATTCCGCTACTTAGAATTGGGGTCAACTGCCGCAACATTGATTGAGGGATATCCGCAAAGTTATCAAACCTTCTAAACATCCTACGTTCGTTAAATGCTTGCCGTGTATGCCGAATTAATGATCCATTGAGGACAGGATAAAAGCTCTTCAGTTTTCGATAGTAAACCTTTAGATGTTTACTTCCCAACGAAAGAAAAGCAAAATCATTCTGCAATTTATAAGAAAATGGTGTGGTGTAATGGGTATGCATATGTCCCAAAAACAGCAACTCCGCAATTTCTTCTGGTAGTAATTCGTCTAATCCATCTGAACGAGAATAATCTAGCCAACTAATATGCTCTGCTTTAGGGTTAGTTAGATATTTGCGGATATTAAAAGTCCCGCTAACTGTATTTAGTTGGGTATGCGGATCAATACTTAAATTATCGTTAATTGGCGTGTTTAACACCAAAATATGCGTTGGTATTCTTGGAATGCCACGTAAGAAGTCTTCAACACTTAGTCCTCTTGAATATATCAAGTTTGCGATAGGCTCCAAGTGGATATATACGAAATCATCCCGCATGATCTTAATAGCTCACTTTCACTAAATTATCTGTTCAAGTTATTATTATACGCCCAAATTTGTTAAAGAACTTACATATTTTCAAGTCTTTCAATTCGTTCCTCAATTGGTGGATGCGTATCAAACAAATGAGAGAAACCCTTTTTCTTCTTTAAAGGATCCGAAATGTACAAAGCCGCGCTAGTCGGGTCTGCTTCTTTCATGGGATCACTTGAAGAAATTTTTTCTAATGCTGTAATCAGGCCTTGCGGATTTCGCGTAAGTTCCACGCTTGAAGCATCGGCTAAATATTCCCGATTCCGGGACAATGCCATCTGGGCAATCGACGCAGCTAACGGTCCCAAAATAATCAACAATATTGAAACAATTAGTAACACAATCTGCATGTTGCCACCTTCTGAATTGTTGTTATTGCTTCGTCGCCGGTTGCCACCACCCCACCAAAACGAATGCATCCCAATATTTACCAGCATCGAAATGGCTGCAGATAGTGCCAATGCAATGGTTTGTAACCGAATGTCATAATTTCGAATATGAGAAATTTCGTGGCCTAAAACGCCTTCCATTTCTTCTCGGTTTAACCGCTGCATAATGCCGCTTGTCACCGCAACCGCAGCATGTTTAGGATCGTTACCAGTTGCAAAAGCATTCGGACTTGCATCATCAATTATATAAACTTTTGGCATTGGAACTTTACCAACTAAAGCCATATCTTCAACAATGTGCCAAAGTTCCGGTTGCTCATCTTCGCTAACCTCGTGGGCGTGATTCATCCGCATGACGACTGACGTTGATTGTGAAATCATGAGTCCCATATAAACGATTGCAATCACGGCCGCCATGATTAGGCCTGAGGTAGCACTATTAAAAAATACATACCCCAATGCACCACCAATTAAGAGGACCAATAAACTAAATCCCACCATGACATAAACGGTTCGCCGCTTATTACGTGCAATTTGTTGAAACAGCATTGTTAATCACTCCCTGTCAGCCTACAGATTCTATAAATCTTCGTACTTTTTAAACGATACATCTGGTGTCTTGGTTTCTTCCTCAGGCACTTGTAAGTATGTGGCAGCTTTAAAACTTGTCATTCCAGCAACCAAATTACTTGGGAAAGTTTGTAGCTTCATGTTGTAACTAGCCACGCTTGAATTGAACAATTGCCGTGAATAAGCGATCTTATTTTCTGTATTCGTCAATTCTTCCATTAACTTTGTAAACTCGGCACTTGCCTTCAAATCTGGATAATTTTCAGATAAGGCGAACACACTCTTTAACTGACCGCTCAATTGATCAGACAACTGCATGGTTTGTAGTCGTTCTGCATCCGTTGTTTGTGGCTTGTCTGTTGCAGCCACCAATTGATTACGTAATTCAACCACTTTCGTAAAGGTGCTTTTTTCATATGAAGCATACCCTTGAACAGTTGAAACTAAATTGGGAATCAGATCATTCCGTCGTTTAAGTTGGACATTAATTTGGCTCCATGATTCTTGTGTATAAGTTCTGGCCTTTACCAGATTGTTATATAATAAAATATACAATCCAATTAAAAGGACCACAACGACTGCGATTGTTATCCCTGTCATGTGAATTCTCCTCTACAATTTGATACCTTGATGATACCAGACCGCCGCCGCTTTATAAAGCATTAGGTAAGTAATTTAAAAACTTTTAGGATTAGGTGATTTTATGAAAAAAATTTTATTTGTTTGTCTTGGTAATATTTGCCGTTCACCCATGGCTGAAGCACTATTTCGCCAAAGAATTATCCAGGCCAACTTAAATGAACAGTTTCTCGTCGATTCGGCAGGCACAAGCGATTGGGAAGAAGGTAATCGTCCCCACCCGCAAACTCTGGCGGTCTTGAAAAAGCATCACATTCCCACCGAGAATTTGGTTTCTCGTCCAGTTTCTGCTAGTGATTTTCAAAAATTCGATCTGATCATTGGCATGGATCATCAAAATGTTTCAGATCTTAAGACTTTGGCACCTGCCGCATCCCACGCAAAGATTAACCTGTTCATGTCTGTTGCTTCCCAAAACAAAGATTCTGATGTCCCAGATCCCTGGTATACGCATAAATTTGAAGCGGCTTATCAACAAATCTCTGCAGGTATTGATCAGTGGGTCACTTTTTTAACCAACCAAAATAAATAAAAGACCCGACATTTGTCGGATCTTTTTTGGTTAGATTTGAAGAAATTTACTTGTTATTGAAGTTTTTTGCAAAGCTCTGTTGAATTTTTTTCGGAGCTTTTTTGTATGCAACGGAACCTTCGTATTTACCGCGGATCATCAATCGATTGGCCCCAGTAGCATCACAGGTAATGAGGGTAATCAATTTTTTGTTTGGGACATCTTCAATGACATCCACCCGCGTGGCCGCAATAAACTTTCGTTCAGTGGCTTTATAACTATAAATCCGTTTAAGATCTGTCACATAAATCATCATCCCGGGCCGCATCTTCCAATACAAAGGACTAAATAAAACATCCTTACGAACCATATGGTGCCCAGCTAACGCATAGTTGCCTTGCCCCATTTTCATGTTGGCTTTTAAGGTAGCCGCTGTTAATGCTAAATTTTCGTTCGTTACACCATTTGTTATGGGTAGGTTTAGTTTTACCTGGGGAATACTTATTTCGCCCACTACGTCCAATTTTGAAGCATTAGCGCGTGCCTTAGCTACCGTTTGAAAGTCCAGCGACTTAACACTTTGAAAATCATAGCTGGCTTTCTTCTTTTTATTTTTCACAATTGTTTGTTGGGTAACCTGGGGCTTATACGAACCAACCAACCAATTTTTAATTTGCGCATTAAAAATCAATGCCAAACTCAAAACTAATAAAAGAAGAACTAGGATTGTGGCTAACCATTTTTTTACTCTGTTATTCTTTTTAGACATGTGCGTCTCCTCATCAATCAAATAGTGGTATTCTAATAAATATAGTTTTTATTGGTCTAATTTAATTTTAGAAAGGTCGTCTGATTTTGATTTCCAAAATACAAGGTTTCTTTTCAAAAAAGCGTGCGCCATGGGAACAAAATCTAATTGTCCTTTGGTTTGGCACCTTTATGGCCGGAATGGCTTTTAGTGAAGTTATGCCCTTCCTGTCATTATATGTCGACACTCTTGGCCAATTTAGTAAGCAACAACTTACATTTTACAGTGGTATTACATATTCTGCAACTTATTTAGTTACCGCTTTAGTTTCACCAATCTGGGGAAGGTTAGCCGATTCTAAGGGACGAAAGCTAATGATCCTCCGGGCCTCCTTAGGAATGGCAATCGTCCTCGGTGCAATGGGCCTTGTGCAAAATATCTGGCAATTGATTGCGTTGCGGATGCTTCAAGGTGTTTTTTCCGGATATATTAGTAACTCCAATGCACTTCTTGCCACGGAAACTCCGAAAGAAAAAAGTGGCCTAGCACTAGGAACCCTTTCGACTGGCTATGTCAGTGGAAACCTGATTGGTCCGCTGCTTGGTGGTGCCTTAGCTGAGTTTTTCTCGTACAGAGTAACCTTCTTTATTACAGGTGGTCTTTTACTAATTGTCTTTTTTCTCAGTTATTTTTTTGTCCATGAACACTTCCATCCGGTACAACGTGCCAAAGCGTTGTCTACCAGGGAAGTCATTGGTAAATTACAAAATCCTAAAATCGTATTTGGCATGTTTATAACCACCATGATCATTCAAGCATCCAATAATTCGATTACTCCCATTTTAAGTTTGTATGTCCGCCAATTAATGCATAACATCGGCCCGGTTACGTTAATTGCCGGCGTGGTAGCAGCCATTCCCGGCATCGCGACCTTATTCTCTGCACCTCGTTTGGGCGAAATTGGAGATCGAATCGGAACTGAAAAGATTTTATCAATTGGCTTTATTTTTGCGATTTGTATGTATATCCCCATGGCGTTTGTGCACACCGTTTGGTTGTTAGCTTTCTTCCGCTTTATGGTGGGAATCTCTGACGGTGCAATGTTACCAGCTGTTCAAGCCATTCTTTCTAAACGATCTCCCGCTGAAGTAACCGGCCGCGTTTTCAGCTGGAACCAATCCTTTCAGGCTCTTGGCAACATGTCCGGTCCACTAATTGGCTCCGCTGTTTCTGGCGCTTTCGATTACAGATCAGTGTTTATCTCAACTTCTGTGCTAGTCGCCTTAAATTTTATCTTAGTTCAAATAAATACCCATTCCGATCGACATGCAAGGACAAACTAAAAAACCAGTTTATCTTTTAACCACCAAAATTTTGGTGGCTTCTAGATAGACTGGCTTTTATTTTAGATAATAAAAAAGTTCAACCCGGCATTGCTGCGGATCAAACTTTTTAAAAAACTTATTTGTTGTCGTCTGTAAGACCGTATTTCTTGTTGAAACGATCGACAGTACCATCGACTTGGTTGAACTTCTGACGACCTGTGTAGAATGGGTGTGAGTCAGATGAAATTTCAACACGAACTAATGGGTATTCTTTACCATCGTCCATTGTGATTGTTTCGTCGGTTGTCTTCGTTGAACCGGAAATAAATTTAAAACCAGTTGTTGAATCCTGAAATACGACTTCGTGATAATCTGGATGAATTCCTTTTTTCATGTTAGTACACTCCTTTGCCATGAGTCATTTACTGAGACATAGTTATTTTTCATTATTAATCAACGACCACTATAATATCATGAATATCTGTTAGACGCAAACCACTTTTTAGCGAGATGGTCGTTTTCGCCCTGTTGATTTGAACTTGACGTTTTCAATATCATGGATAAACTCTTGATCATTTTTTGTATTTTTTAAAAATTGTAATAGTTGCTCCGTTGTATCAAGCGAATCTCCGGTCATTGCACGGCGAATTCGCCACACTTCATCTAAGGTCCCTTGAGGCAACAAAAGCTCTTCTTTTCTGGTTCCTGATTGTTTAATATCCAAAGCAGGGAAAACCCGCCGTTCTGCAAGTTCACGCGACAAAACTAATTCTGAATTACCCGTTCCTTTAAATTCTTCATAGATGACATCATCTAACCGACTTCCCGTGTCCACTAGGGTTGTGCCCAGGATCGTTAAGCTGCCGCCCTCTTCAATATTTCGAGCTGCCCCAAAAAACTTTTTGGGTTTATAGAAGGCCGCTGGATCAATCCCTCCAGAAAGGGTGCGCCCACTCGGTGGAATCACCAAGTTGTACGCCCGGGTCAAACGGGTAATGGAGTCTAATAGGATCACAACATCTTCTTTATCCTCAACCAAACGAAGTGCCCGTTCTAAAACCAATTCAGAAACGCGAATATGGTTCTTTGGTTCTTTATCAAACGTTGATGACACAACTTCGCCTTTGATCGAACGTTCCAAATCAGTTACTTCTTCAGGCCGCTCATCAATTAGCAAAACAATGAGTTTAACTTTGGGATAGTTGGTTGTAATTCCGTTAGCGATTGCTTTTAAAAGCGTTGTTTTCCCGGCTTTTGGTGGAGCCACAATTAGTCCCCGTTGTCCAAAACCAATTGGAGTAAAAACGTCAACCAATCTGGTCGCTAAAGCTGTTGAGGTGGTTTCTAACTTAATTTGTTGTTTGGGATAAATCGGGGTCAATGCTGGAAAATGAGGCCGCTGCTTGGCGTCTTCTGGATTTTTACCATTAACCCGATCAACGTGCATAAGTCCATAATAGCGCTCGGAAGGTTTGGGATGTCTTGCCTTACCTGTAACAAGATCCCCATTACGAAGACCAAACCTGGTAATCTGCGAAGCTGAAATGTAAATATCTTCTTGAGAGGGCCCGTAATTAATTGGTCGTAAAAAACCGAAGCCTTCTTGAGACACAATATCCAAGACGCCTTCCATTTCCACAAAATCTTGTTCTTTTGCCTGTGCACGAACCAGGGCCAGCGACAATTCCGCTTTGTTCATTTGTCCATAATAAGGAATCTTAAATTGCCGCGCAAAACTATAGATTTGTTTGAGCGTCATATTTTGTAATTCCGCCATCGTTAGAAAATCACTCATAAATACCCCTATTTCACTACTTCTGCTTCATCACTCACAATTTCAATATCGGCACCTAATTGCTGTAATTTATAGACAATTCGATCATACCCACGAAGAATATTCTCTGCTTTCCGAATCGTCGTCGTTCCGTGTGCCATAAGTCCGGCAATCATTAACGCCGCTCCTGCACGGATTTCACCGGCTTCAACCGTGGCGCCATGCAGCTCATCCGTGTGATTAACGATGATAATATCATTTTCAACGCGAATGTCAGCGCCCATCTTTTGAAGCTGTGAAATATGTTTAATGCGTTTAGGATAGATGCTATCAATCACCAAACTGCTGCCGCTTGCTTTCATTAACGCAGGCGTAATTGGCTGTTGCAAATCAGTCGCAAACCCAGGAAACGGATTCGTTTTGATTTCAATGGCATGCAAATTAGTCGTCTTAGGCACATAAATACTGTCTTCTCCAACTTGCAGGTCTACGCCCAATTCAATCAGTTTTGAGTTAAAAGACTCCAAATGTTCCGGAATAATATTATTTATTTGAATCCCGTCACCAATTGAAGCTGCCAATGACAAATAAGTCCCAGCTTCAATGCGATCTGGAATAATTGTATGCGTTGCATTACTGCCTAAGCTATCTACACCCTCAATCCGAATCACATCAGTCCCAGCGCCCCGAATCTTGGCGCCCATACTATTCAAAAAGGACACTAAATCGATGATCTCAGGCTCACGAGCTGCATTCTCAATGGTTGTTTGGCCATGAGCTTTAACAGCTGCCAAAATCACATTGATTGTCGCTCCAACTGACACGACATCTAAAAAGATATGTGCCCCATGGAGTTCATGCGTATCAGTTGTAATGTAGACAGAATCATTTTGTTCGTTAACCGTAGCTCCCAAAGCTTTGAATCCCTTAATGTGTTGATCGATTGGACGAGGCCCAATATTATCACCACCAGGAAAACTTACAGTTGCCCGTTTGAAACGACCAAGCAATGCTCCCATAAAGTAGTAGGAAGCACGCAAACTTTTTATTGCCTTACTAGGTAAGGCACTTTCAATTATGTTAGTTGGATCAATTTCCATGACACCATCTTTAAACGTAGAATGTACATTCATAGATTCAAGGATGATCATTAGATTATGAACATCTAAAATGTCAGGAACAGAGTCTAGGCGGACAGGGGTGTCGGCTAAAATTGCGGCTGGAATTAATGCCACTGTGCTGTTTTTTGCACCGCCAATTGTTATTTCACCGGAAAGTTGTTGTCCGCCTCGGATTACCATTTTTTTCATGTGTACTTTCCTCACTTATAAACATCCTAATAATTGTACAGTCAATTCTAATCATAAATAATCTATATCAAAAAAACAACCATAAATTTAAAGAAATTCCCATCTGAACCCGTGTAAGGGTTATTTTATCTTAATAACTTATTCCTGATTAATTTATTTTTAATTTTTAGGCTCTAAAATAAAAAAATAGCGGATGAATTTAAAAAATTCAGCCACTACTCTTAATTTTATTGATTATGCGTTAGCAGCTTCAATGAAGGCTTTAAATAATCCTTCTGGACGCTGTGGACGTGATAAAAATTCTGGATGATATTGAGAAGCCACGAAGAATTTCTTCTCGGGCAATTCAATAACTTCAACCAAATGATTATCAGGTGATGTTCCAGAGAACACTAGTCCATGTTCTTGCATGGCATCCCGATATTCATTGTTAAATTCAAACCGATGACGATGACGTTCTTGAATGACATCCTGATCTTCATAAGCTTTTGCAGCTACAGAACCGGGTTTCAACTTGCATGGGTAAAGTCCCAAACGTTGGGTACCGCCCATGTCCTGAACGTCTTCTTGATCAGCCATTAAATCAATAATGTTATGTTTTGTGTCTTTATTCATTTCAGTGGAATTGGCATCCTTGAGTCCAAGGACATTGCGGGCAAATTCAACAGAAGCCATCTGCATCCCTAAACAAATTCCTAAGAATGGCAAATCGCTCTCTCGTGCGTATTGAATAGCTGTAATCATGCCTTCAATCCCACGATCCCCAAAACCTCCAGGGACAATTAACCCGTCAACGTCGCCCAAAACTTCACCCACATTTTCTGGTGTAATTTGTTCGGAATCAACTTTTTTAATTTCGATTTTGGCATTAACCGGATAACCGGCATGTTTCAAGGCCTCAGAAACAGAAATATAAGCATCTTGCAAGGCAACATATTTACCAACCAAGGCAATCTTCAGAGTATGATCGAGTCCATTACGGACATGTTCCGTCATTTGACGCCAATCTTCCATGTCAGCCTGTGGGGTTTTCAAACCAAAATGGTCCATAATAATTTGGTCCATTCCTTGAGCCTGAAGGTTTAAAGGAATTTGGTAAAGATTATCCACATCGCGTGATTCAATCACAGCTTCTGGATCAACGTCACAGAATAACGCAATTTTGTTTCGCATTGATTGGGTAATTGGTTGCTCAGTTCGGACAACCAAAATGTTTGGTTGAATCCCAACCCCACGCAATTCCTTGACACTATGTTGCGTTGGCTTAGTTTTCATTTCGCCAGCTGCTCGCAAGTAAGGAATCAAAGTTGTGTGGATATAAACCACATTTTCAGAACCCACTTCGCTCTTCATTTGACGTAAAGCTTCTAAGAATGGTAATGATTCGATATCACCAACCGTTCCCCCGATTTCAGTAATCACGATGTCTGAGTCGGTGATCGTGCCGGCACGCATGATTTTTTCTTTAATAGTGTCTGTAATATGTGGAATTACTTGAACCGTGGCACCTAAATAGTCACCATGGCGTTCCTTTTTTAAAACCTCAGAATAAATTTTTCCCGTTGTCACATTGGAATACTTATTTAAATCATTATCGATGAATCGTTCATAGTGACCCAAATCAAGATCTGTTTCCGTCCCATCATCTGTAACAAAAACTTCCCCATGTTGATATGGGCTCATCGTTCCGGGATCCACATTAATGTATGGATCAAACTTCTGGATGGTCACTTTCAAACCGCGATTTTTAAGCAAACGTCCGAGAGAAGCTGCAACGATTCCTTTTCCAAGTGAAGAAACAACACCGCCAGTGACAAAAATATATTTAGTCATTTTCTAACTCCTTTGAGGTTTTTTTAAGGGACAATCAAGAAATAATAAAAATGCTCCCTATTCATTTGGAATAGGGAGCACAATTTAAAATCCGTACTGTTGGCTTTGCACACAGCAAAGCGCCCAATAAAGATAATACAAGGTAACAAAGATAATGTCAAGCCTCGAAAAAGGTCTTATTCATCATCGTCAGAGTCATCATCGTCAAGTTCTGAAAGTTGCCCTTCAATCCCATCTGGTAAATCATCATCAGGTAAATCGTCACTGTCATCGTCTTTTGAGGAATCTGTGTAATCATCATTACTTGAATCAGCATCAAAATCGTCATCATCGTTTCCGGCAACAACATCATCATCTTCTGGATCATCAGCGTCATAATCAATTACATCATCATCGTCAGCAGCATCAACTAAGAAAGCATTAACCTTCTTACGTTTCTTATGCTTAGGACGCGTATCATCTTCGTCTTCTTCAGTATGAATAATGGCTTCATCAATGGATTCGAAGGGATACCATGTTCGTAGGCCCCAACTGTTATCACCCAAAGAAATAAAGCTACCATCAGTATTTAAATCTGTATAGAATTGTGACAAACGTTCACGGAATTCTTCATCGGTTTTGCCAAGATACTGTTGAACTTCATTAGCGAGATCCACGAAAGCCATGGAATCACCGTGTTGCGCAAGAATTGCATGTGCAACCTCGATTAATGAAAGTTCTGTTTTGTCTTGTCCATCAAAAATTTTCAAGTCCAAAATGTTGCACGTCCTTTCAACAGTCTACTCCCTATAATACATTACTTAAGCTGTAAATTGCAATCTAATTTTGTAGTCTCCTAATAAACTTTCACCGGCAAACAATTGGTAATCAACTTTTACGGTTCCAGAAATTGGTCGATCACGCATGCGAATCTCTAAAAACGGCGTCAGTGTGTCCACTGGTAAAATTCCATACGGTGTTCGATAACGCGCCTGAATTCGTTTGCCATCACTAAAACGCAAACGTAATTTATTCTCGCCAGCTCGTGTTAACAACACATCCCCGTCTTCGTCAATTTTCATTGTTACTGGTATTTCGTCTTTTGTATGCTCATCTGTTTCTTGATAACGTAAATAAACTGAATCGCCCATTTGAAATAATTGGCCATCTTCGTCAAAAGCAAAATGTGATTGTTCGCCCTCTTGAGTAATAAACGTATCTAAATGGATGGCAATTGGCACACCAGTATCTAGTTCATCCATAAAAGTTGGCACCCCTTTTCAAAAAAACATCTTCCTCGTATTATATAATTTGAAACTTTGTTATTTACTATTCCCTACTTAGATGTTGCGTGATATTCTCTAATTGTTCATTGGATTTAGGTCCAACTGGTATAGGCTTTCATCTCCTGTAGATTATCTACGTTATAAGCGCGCCGCCCAGACAATTCGAAACACCGCAAACCACAAGCTGTAGCGATTAATTTGATTCGTGTTCACTCGCGTGACACGCAGCTGAATCTTTTAATCTAGTCTTCTTATATTGCGAGGATGCCCGTTAGAGTTGGAATTAGGGAACATCACGCAGCACCTAAGCTTATCCAATTAATTCAAAGTGAAAGGAGGTCCTATCCTATGAATTTATATTTAGGTATTGATGTTGGTAAAAATAAATTAGACTTTTGTGCTTTAGATTCTGATCAACATTGCCGTTTTCAAGATGAAACTACTAATGATCTTAATGGTGCCGTTAAAATTAAACAGGTAATCTTAACTGAGACTAAAACCCACCATTATGAAAAGATAACTGTTGGTATGGAAGCCACCTCGGTCTATAATTTTCATCCGATGACTTTTTTCGCCGAAGATAGCGAGTTACAAGCCTTAGGCTTATCGGTTATCACCATTAACCCCTATACGTCACATCATTTTAGCCAGTTATTTGATGATGGTAAGACGGATGCGATTGATGCCAAACAATTAGCTGATTTGTTACGGATCAAACCACTGGGAACTTCAGTTGCTCGCCAAGAAAACTATGTGGCTTTGCAACGTCTAACACGGGAACGTTATCACTTGGTTAAACAAATGACTGATTCTAAAAATCATTTTTTGAATAATCTTTATTATCGTTGTAATACGTTAGAACGGGAGCTGCCAACATCCGTTTTTGGTTCAACTATGATGACCCTAATTACTGATGAAGAGTTAACCTTGGACGAGGCAGCGGCGCTACCTCTTGATGAATTAGTCACCCATCTTCAACAGTTAGCTCACGGTAAGTTTGGTGATGCCGAAGCCGTTGCTAAAGCTATTAAGAAAGCAACCCGTTCTTCTTATCGCCTATCAAAAGTCGTAACAGATTCTGTTGATGAAATTTTGGCGGTCTATGCGAATGAAATTCGGATGTTAAAAAAACAAATCCAAGTTTTGGATAAAACAATTACACAGATATCTACTCAAATCACAGATATCAATTGTTTAACTAGTGTTCCCGGTATTGGCCCAGTTTATGCGGCTGGTATTGTGGCAGAAATTGGTCAAATTGAACGTTTTCCCGATGAAAGTCATATTGCCAAGTATGCTGGCCTGGCTTGGTTACCACATGAATCAGGCACAAGCGTTCGTCAAGCTACACCACGAACTCGTAAGGGTAATCAATATCTTCGTTATTATCTAGTTGAAGCTGCCAACTCGATAAGACGTTATGATGTTACTTACCAACGCTATTACCACAAAAAATATGAAGAGGTACCCAAGTATCGTCATCGTCGAGCTATTGTCTTGACGGCACGAAAGCTTGTAAGATTGGTGGAAGTCTTGCTTAGAAACCATCAATTTTATATACCACCCAAAGTGGTATAGCTTTCGAGTTTACGATACTGAGTCCCTTCTTAACCCGCTAAATTAACTGTTTTAGTGGGCTGGGGAAGCTATACTCTCAAGAACTGATTAAATAATAAAAACAAAGCTTTTTACATACTTGACTTATTACCACAAGGCTTATAGTATAAACCAAAATGTCTCGTTCATCATAGTGTTTTGGCTTTAAATCACCAATCGCTAAAACTTTGTTATACTATTAATAAATAGTTTAAATGAAGGGAAGCTTGTTTCATGGATTATCGCAATAAATTGTTACCAATGGAAAAAGTGTTTCGAGATCCAGTTCATGATTATGTCTACGTCCAAAATCAGGTCATTTTAGATTTGATTAATACAAAAGAATTTCAACGGTTACGTCGTATTCATCAACTGGGCACGACTTCACTTGTTTTCCACGGTGCTGAACACACCCGCTTTTCTCATTCATTAGGCTGTTACGAAGTTGCCCGCAGAATTTGTGATAATTTTGAACGCAACTATCCGTCACAAACACCAGATGATGGTCTCTGGGATAATTCAGAACGGCTAGTTACCCTTTGTGCCGCTCTTCTACATGATATCGGTCATGGTGCCTATTCTCATACTTTCGAGCATATTTTTCACACCGATCATGAAAGCTATACAGAACAAATCATTACCAATCCTGAAACTGAAGTCAATCAAGTTTTGCGCCAAGTGTCACCTAAATTTCCTGACGAAGTGGCTAGCGTCATTTCACACAAATATCCCAATCCCCAGGTTGTCCAAATGATTTCTAGTCAAATTGATGCCGACCGGATGGACTATTTACTTCGTGATTCTTACTATACTGGCACTAATTATGGCACATTTGATTTAACGCGGATTTTACGGGTCATGCGTCCCTACAAAGGTGGCATCGCCTTTTCAATTAGTGGCATTCATGCCGTAGAAGATTTTATCGTTAGTCGTTTTCAAATGTACTTACAGGTATACTTTCATCCTGTTTCTCGTTCGATGGAAATGATTTTAAGCCACTTGCTGCAACGAGCCAACGAAATTTATGGCAATAATCAAAATGAGGCTGAACAACAACGCGAATTCATCCCCTATTTCCTAATTCCGTTTTTTAATCACACGGCAACTGTCGCAGATTACCTACGTTTAGACGACGGCGTTTTAAATACGTATTTTCAACAGTGGGAAGATGACAAAGATCCCGTTTTAAACGACCTATCCAATCGCTTTTTAAATCGAATTCCACTTAAATCTATGCGTTTCACCCATGAAACAGAATACTTACTGCCAGAATTACGTCAGTTGATCGAAAAAGCTGGTTTTAATAGTACGTATTATACGGCCATCAACGATAGTTATGACTTACCTTATGACGCTTATGACCCTAGTACCAGCAAACCACGAACGCAAATCGAGCTCATGCAACACGATGGCAGTTTAGTGGAACTATCGACCGTTAGTGCTCTGGTGGCTGCCATCACCGGCCGTGTTTCTGGAGATCAACGTTTCTTCTTCCCGAAAAAAATGTTGTCTCAAGACGACGGCGAACTTTTTCACCCAATCTATAAAGAATTCCAAGCTTACATTAAAAATGGCGTTTTATTAGACGCAAAAGGAGACCATCTTTCATGATTAAAATAATTGCCATTGATTTAGATGGCACACTCCTCACGGATGACAAACACATTACCGCCAAAACAGTCGCTGTGATCAAAAAGGCTAGTCAAGCTGGCATTAAAGTTGTTTTGTGTACCGGTCGCCCACTTACCGGTGTTGCTGAGCATTTGCGCACCCTAGGGCTTTCAGGTGACGATCAATACGTCATCACTTTCAACGGCGCTTTAGTCCAGACAATCGAGGGGCGAGTGTTAATTCACCATACCTTAAATTATAATGACTATGTTGATTTAGAGGCCTTAAGTCGCAAATTGCACAATCATTTCCATGTTGAAACAGAAAATCATATTTATACTGCCAATAAAAACATTAGCCCGTACACGATTGGCGAAAGTTTTTACGTCCGAATGGGGATTCGCTATCGCGATGTCAATGATATGCCAACTAGTTTAAAGATTTCTAAGGCGATGTTCATTGATCCCCCAGAAAAAATTACGACTCTTCGAAAGAAACTTCCCCAAACTTTTTTGGATAAATATACTTTTGTCCAAAGCGAGCCTTATTTTCTTGAAGCTCTCAACAAATCCGCCAGCAAAGGTAACGCATTGAGAGATTTAACTAAACGTCTTGATTTGCTTCCTGAAAATGCCATGGCGATTGGCGATCAAGGAAACGACTTATCCATGCTGCAATTTGCTGATACAGCGGTTGCCATGGGAAATGCCATCCCTGAAGCTAAGGAACTTGCCTCGTTTGTTACCAGTACGAATGAAGAAGATGGAGTGGCCAAGGCCATTCAAAAATTTGCTTTTTAATCATCAAAATAAGGACACGCTGCTTTTTAAACAGCGTGCCCTTTTTAATTTAAAACAATGAAATTAAAACACTGACGACAATCGTAAAGCCACCAATATTCAAAAAATAATGCGCTGGTTTTGTAATCACAATTGGACTATTTTTCTCCCGACCGACTTTATGCACATCAATCTTCTTGCGATCCGCTTCATCTTCGCCTTTAGCTGACCGTCTAAACCAGCCTGTAAACAGATGACCACGTTCCAAAACAAAGAAAATACCAATCAATAAAAGTAATAATCCTGCCATAAAAAAATGATTGCTGACGACGATTATATTTCTAACAAATACCCAGTCGATTAGCATTAACACCACAATTATGGCCTCACTGGTTATGGATTTGTGCTTTTTTATATATTCCGTAATTGTCACACCTTTAACTTGAATTATGTTTGTATTATACCAGTTAATGGACATCTTCGTGGGTTCTTTTTAGCCGGCTCAGTTTGGGTTTAAACGGTAAGCCCATTTTTTGTTCTTGTAAGGCGGCGTTAATAACCCCGCCAATTAACATAATTTCTGCCAACAAATCCAACCACAACATGATGACAATGAAGGTGCCGATCGTTTTATAGGTGGTTACTTCACCACCAAAATAACGTAAATATAAGGTGAAAAATTGGGTTAAAATAACAAGTCCACTCATCGCAAACAGCGCTCCCACCCAAACGTACCGCCAGCGCACTTTAGCTATTGGAACAATCATATAAAGAACCGTCAAAATGAACCCAACCCCGAGGATCGTAACGGGCCATTTGATAATTTCCAGAAAGCTAACAAAATCTGGTGGCAACTGAAGAATCGGCGCCAGATATGATAATAGAACCTGCCCAAATGAGAAAGATAAAACAATCACAATTAACGCGACCATGAACAATAAAACAATCAGAAAGGATAAAATGCGCGTCAATATCGCATTCGTCGTATTTTCCATGTCATAAGTCGCATTTAGAGCTTGTTGAAAAGCGTTGACCCCCTTACTGGCCGACCAGAGAGCCACCACCACTCCGATCGAAAGCACTCCACCACTGTTGGTAGTTAACAGTTGTTTAACTAACGGACTCAAAATTTTATAAATGTTTTCCGGCATAATTCGATTAATGTATTTTAAAACGGTGTTGACCGGTAAATCTAATAGAGGTAATACATTGCCAATTAACAGCAACAAAGGAAAAAAGGACAGCAACGTATAGTAGGCTAACACAATTCCATTATTCGAGATGTTTCCTTTTTTATACCGACGTAGAAAAATGGTAGCAAATTCAAAAAAAGATGTTCTTCGAAATTTTCTTAGCATGGCCGACCTCCATGGATCCGTTTTCTTTCAGTTTATCACGGCACTATCGCTTATAAAAATAATAAGCAATCATTAGGTCGTCTGTCGATAACTTCTTGCGTACCTTATTCATTGAAAATATTAAAAATAGTAATCTATCTGATTAATTAATGGTAAAATTAACTTAGAATATATTAGTTGAGGTGAGCTTATGTCAGACAGTAATTACGATGTGTATGTAAAAAGTATGTTAGAAGTGGATTACGAGGCAACTATCGATCAAACTGCCCGGTTCGACGGACTTTACAAGGGTATGATTTGGCCATACAATCATGGCGAAGTTGCAGGGAATCGTGATGCCCGGCCATTACACGGGACTGATATCCGTGTTAAACGAGAAGCAACCTTAAATACTGGCATGACTTTTGTTGAATTTAAATGGCAGGGAAATGACGTCTGGATTCCTAAAGAAGGCATCATTCCACCATTGTTTGACGCAAAAATCAATTTAACTAATCAATTAGCAACATTGATTAAAACAAACATCGATTATCCTTATTTCAAAGAAATTCCACAAACTAAAAAGTTTAGTCACATTCCAATTGGCTACATCAACAAAGATAAACTAGCTGGTCAAACGATTCTGGTAATGGCGCATGCTACACGCAGTGATGGCCAAGAATTTACACAAATTTTTACAAATGGTTCAAGTCTTTGGGTAAGCTCGCAGACAGTAACCAAGATGGGAAAACCGTTAACCACGTTATTTATTGGCGGTGATACTGCGGTACGTACAAAAGCGAAGTCGAAAAAATCCAGCGTCACAATTAGACGAGCAAACGGTGAAAATACGATGGCTCAAATCAAGTTTTCCGTTCAGGGAAATTACACCAAAGATTTTAACCGCCGTAATTTTGAATTTGAACTCTTTAATGACTTTGAACAGTCCACTCCCAAAACAGTTCAGTTTGGGACTTGGCAGCCCAGAAGTAAGTTCTCCTTACGTGGTGATTACACCGACCAAACTCATTCCAGAAACGGGACCGGATATTCTCTATGGAAAGAAATTTTAGCCACCGAAGAGATTTATCCTTCAACAATCAGAGATAAAGAAATGTTGGGAACCATCCAAACTCAGCCGGTAAATGTCTTTTTTGATGGCATGAATTTCGGTGTTTATAGTCTTTCTAGTTACTTTGATGCAAGTAGCATCAAACTCGATCCTAACAATGATGATGAAATTCTTTTATTAGCTCTGGATGGTTACGCAAACGACAAGGATCTGGCTTTCTCAAATAAAATGCTATCGTAAAATTATCCTTACTCCAAAACATATTATTCAAATAAGGATATTTCACTATCAGGCCGTGTGCACAAAAAAGTATCAAAACTCAATGTAGTTTTGATACTTCTTTATTTATACTGTTTCTAAAGCTCCTTTCATTTAATTACTTTTCGTCTTCATGACGCCGTTTCCGACCAATTCCTAACAAACCAGTAAGTCCAAGAATAAGCATTCCGATCGTGTACAAGAATGAATCAGAGCTTTCATCTGTTTGTGGTAACTTCTGTTTATTAGAATTTGTATTTTGCTTCGTAACATCACCTTTAACAGTTGATGTTTTTACAATTGACACATTACCAGTATTAGCATTGTCTCCGATATGACTACTTGTATCATTGCCACTCACTGGCTGCTCATCATTACCGTCGCCATCAACATTTTGATTGCCTTCTGGTTCTTTTACGCCACCATTTGGATCCTTAGGTGGAGTTGAAGTTCCTGTAAAGGTATAGGTAACTAACTCATTCAGTCCATTACCATTGGTATGAATTGCTTCAACTTCTCCACTCGATAACTCGATTGCAGAAATGCTTGCTAAACTTGCCAGATAATTCTGAATTTTTGGACTATCAACTCCAGCAAACCCATTTACACCGTTTACAGTCCATTCAGTGTATCCAAGAAGTTCTCCAGTCACCTTATCAACTAAGGCACTTCGCTTGTATTTTGTTGACTGAATAACTTTTTCAGGCGCAGCTGGCGCATTAGGATCGTTACTTGATTTGATAGTGTAAGTGATTGTTCGGGTAACTGTTTGGTTCAAATCATCAGCAGTGATTACCGGCAACTTAGGACCTTCTGGGTTATTTGGATCAACTGGTTGAGTTGGATCTGTAGGCTCAGTGATCTCAAGATCCCCATCACGAGTGTATGTTACTACCACATCATCTGAATTAGCCTTGAAGTTTGAAACGTCCTCATCGGTTAAATCAATAGCAGAGGCATTTTTATCAGCCACATATCCATAAACCTTAGGACTCGTAACAGCCTTAAAGCCATCATTATTGTCATTACCATCATTGTTTGTTGATAATACCCAATCGCCATAACCTAATAACTCACCTGTCTTACTATCAACTACTGCTGTACGTCCATAACTTGCAGTTTGAGTAACAGCCTTTGGAGTAGCACTTCCAGCACCTTTGTAAATGATTTCACGACTAACCATTTTGTTCAGATCTTTTTCATCTACACCTTCGGGATATTTAGGCCCCTCAGGATCAGTCGGATCAATTGGTGTTGTCGGATCTTTTGGATCGGTAGGTTCAACGATTACGCCGCCGTTACTTGTGTAAGTCACTAAGACATCTTGTGAAGCTGCCTTAAAACCAGTAATATCACTATCTGTTAACTTAATGTCGTTCACTGTCTTATCAGCTGTATAGCCTGAAATCTTTGGATTAGTAACAGCGATCAAACCGTCATTGTTGTGATTATCATCACTATTAGCCGTTAAGACCCATGCACTATATCCTAGTAGTTCACCAGTTTTACCATCAACGGTTGCAGTCCGCGTATATTTACCGGTTTGGGTAACCGTTCTTGGTGTTGTGACACTTGGTAGGTCGGGATCCACAACCACTTTGTACGTGATCGTCCGGCTAACAGTCTTGTTCAAATCGCTCTCTGTCACACCTTCGGGATACTTTGGTCCTTCCGGATCGGTTGGATCTACTGGATCCGTGGGATCCTTCGGATCACTTGGTTCGACGATAACTGTGCCATTGCTAGTGTATTGA
Organism: Pediococcus sp. M21F004; assembly: GCF_051122535.1. Taxonomy (NCBI): domain Bacteria; kingdom Bacillati; phylum Bacillota; class Bacilli; order Lactobacillales; family Lactobacillaceae; genus Pediococcus; species Pediococcus sp. M21F004. The sequence goes on along the minus strand of NZ_CP177314.1, from coordinate 1,727,970 downwards.
ACCTGAACATCTTGTGATGCTGCGACAAATTTGTCCACTTCCGCATTACTTAATGCGACGGCCGCAACGTTCTTATCTGCGCTATACCCGGTTAATTTGGGACTAGTTACGGCTGTAAAACCATCATTTGTCTGGTCTTCATCACTATTTTCACTGAGAGTCCAGTCACCATAGCCTAATAACTCACCAGTTTTACTATCCACAATCGCTGTTCGCACATACTTACCGGTTTGTTTAATCGGTTCCGGAGTCGTGACACTTGGTAGATCTGAATCGACAACCACGTTGTACGCGATCTCGCGACTGATTGTCTTGTTCAAATCACTTTCCGTCACGCCTTCTAGATACTTCGGTCCTTCCGGATCGGTTGGATCTACTGGATCCGTGGGATCCGTGGGATCCTTCGGATCACTTGGTTCGACGATAACTGTGCCATTGCTAGTGTATTGAACTTGAACATCTTGTGATGCTGCGACAAATTTGTCCACTTCCGCATTACTTAATGTAACAGCCGTTGCGTTCTTATCTGCACTATACCCAGTTAATTTGGGACTGGTTACGGCAGTAAAGCCATCATTCGTCTGGTCCTCATCACTATTTTCACTGAGAGTCCAGTCACCATAGCCTAATAACTCACCAGTTTTACTATCCACAATCGCTGTTCGCACATACTTACCGGTTTGTTTAATCGGTTCCGGAGTCGTGACACTTGGTAGATCTGAATCGACAACCACGTTGTACGCGATCTCGCGACTGATTGTCTTGTTCAAATCACTTTCTATCACACCTTCGGGATACTTTGGTCCGTCTGGATTATTCGGGTCAATTGGTTGAGTTGGATCTTTTGGATCAGTTGGTTGAACAATAGTACCACCGTTACTACTGTATACAACTTTGACGTCTTGCGATGCTGCCACAAATTTGTCCACTTGAGTATCAGTTAATGACACGACACCTGCGTTTTTATCGGCCGTGTAACCTGCCAATTTTGGACTGATAACAGCTGTAAAACCATCATTATTATTGTTAGTGTCATTATTAACGCTTAGCATCCATTCACCATAACGTAAGAACTCACCAGTTTTGGCATCAACGATTGCATTTCGGGTATAATCACCTGTCTGGGTAACCATTCCTGGTGTTGTTACTGTTGGTAAGACAGGATCAACAACTACGCTGTATGTGATCGTTCGACTGACGGTCTTGTTCAGATCTTCTCCAGTCACTCCTTCCGGATACTTTGGACCGTCCGGATTGCCCGGGTCAATTGGTGTATTCGGATTTTTGGGATTAGTTGGCTCAACCGTAACCGTTTCATTTTCAGTGTAAGTAACTGTAATGACAGTGTTTTTAGGTGCTTCACCAATGTTTAATATAACAGCGTTAGGACTAACAGACTTCACTGTTACTTGATCAGGTGAATACCCTAAAACTTTTGGACTTGTGACAGCCCCATAGCCACCCTGTGGAGTCCACGATACTTTACCAGTTGTTTCATTGGTCACAACTTGGTACGTAACCGTTTGCGGAAAATCTCCCGGTGTTGCAGTACCTGCTCCAGTATAATGAATCGTCTGACTTACTTTGACATCTTCATTTTGAACAATTCTGTCAGTACTTAGCGCAATCGTTCGCACAATATTAAATAGCTCTTCAGTTTCTTTACCTAAATATTCATTATCATCACCAGGTACTGGGTTATTATCAACAGGATTTGTAGCCCGCTCGTTTCCAAACGATGCAGCAGTAATATCAGCATTGGGTTCCACTGCGGCTACGTCATTGACTGTCGTACCGGTAACAAGTTGTGAATAACCAGGTTTAGCTGCTGGTTTGTATGCAGCAATCACCGCACTATCAGCAACCACATCATTGGCAGTTGCAGTACCGCTAGCATTAGTTGTCCAATTTGCATAAACCACAGTACCGTCATTGTCTAAATGAGCAGTTCGGTAAATGTTGGCACTGGCAGTTGCAAATGTATGTGTACCATAAAGTGGATCGGTCGTAGCTACTGAGGTGTTAACTGGTAAATCATTTTCTGTTGCGCCGTTACCTGCAGCGTAAGTGATTTTTTCGTCAGCTTTACCAGTTAAGTAGGTTACGCCGGTACCAGTAATATCACCTGGATTATTTGGTGAGTAGATGATTGCCACAACTTGAATTGTCCGGTTGTCAGTATCATCATCCGTCAATGAAATTGAGATAGTATCCCCAACTTTGTAGTTAGGGTAATTAGGATCATCAACTTCAAAACCACTTGGTGCAGCGATAACATATTTAACAGCGGAATCACTTATCTGGCCAAAAATAGATTTTGGACTATCAACAGTTTTACCATCCTTAGTTACATAGGTAATGGTTGCTGAAGCTGGTGTAGTGGCCACCAAATAGTTAAACATATTATTATAATCAGATACGTCTAACGAATACGAAGTATAAATACTGCCGCCAGTATCATTTTTACCTGGACTGTTATAAGAACTGATAGTGGATTCACCAATATGCGGCGTATACCAGTTTTTAGTGTCATTCATAGAAACCGGGCTGGTCCATGTGAATGTGCCTGGCGCTACAGTTGAATCAGTATCCAATACCCACTTTGATGAATATGAATTATCAGAATATTGGGTATATACGATTTTATAACTCTTCTTACCAGCGGTAGTTGGATCAGCTTTGTAATCAGCCATCGCTTTTTGAACTGCTTGATATTCGGCATCGTAAACTGATTTAATTAAAGCATTTGTGTCAGTCAGGTTATCAGAATAGTCAGAGTATTCATTACCTTTATTGTCTAGGACAACTGTTGCCGATTGTGATTTCCCAGCAGAATTTAGATTTTTAACCATGGTGTTCGTTTTAGTTAGCAAAAATTGACTGACATCTTGCGTTTTACCACTAATAGCTGCTTGGAACGCGGCCTGTTTAATATTTTCAGTACTGTTGTTAAGGTACGTAGCCGTTGTCATATAAAAACCATCATGGGCTAACTTCGTGGTATCTTTTGCATCATGATTGTCAGTGAATAGTGCTAATTTGCCACCATTGTGATCTGAAAGTAAATCTTTTCCTTCGACAATAGTTGTCTTCAGGTTAGTTAGAGATGTGCTTGGATCAAATGCTGTCTTATTTTGCAGCAAATCGTGTAAATAATCATTTTCACCATCGATCCCAGCAATATAATCAGCTCTTTCGATGGTGTTACGGATAGAGGTATAAATATTAGTTATATATTGTGAAAAGAAAATGGATGCAAATGGGACGTCACCAATTTGAGTGGCAAGCGCTCCAAGATCCTGATATGCATATCCATTCATAATAGTGTAAGTGATATCCGCAAACGTGGTACCATCATTTAGAAATTGGACGTCCCAGTCATTTTGACCACCCAATGATACCGGATTACCCAGAATTGCTTTTTCCATATAAGACTGAATAGCTGGCTGGAACATCGGAATATAAGCGGCAAAGGCCTGATTTAGCTGCCATAATGTATCACTAATTGCTTTAACTGCATTTGAATTAGCGTCACCAGCAACGTAATTTGGCGAATTCACATCCTGTACTGTTTTCATAGCTGCAGTAGCTGCATTCTGATAGATTGTCCAAATATTCTTTTTATCATTAGAAGCAAGAGCAGAATTAAATGCATTAGATGCAATGCCCAGAACATCTGCTGGCATATTGCTACCAGACACAGCGTCCTTATTATAGGCAATGGAGTTTGCATATAAAGCAAGATTGTCCTTTAAGCCAGCACCTAACGCCTCAAAATATGCATCTTGCGCTTTGGCCCATAATTTAATATATGCTTGATACCCAGCCTGATAATTGACATCATCAAGATGATCTGGTGCATTGTCAGTACCACCAAAACCAAGAAAATTATTGTCAACATCGACACTATCGACCCACCACGCCTTTGGATCACTGATGTCAATACCATAAGGGATGTCCGTTTTTGTTATTTTTGAAATATCAACATGTACTTGTGGATAAGGAAGTAAAACACTGTTTCCCACGGTCTCAGGTGATATATCTAAATGAACATCCTTTGACGTGTCAACACCATTGGCAATCCGCCCCGCCTCATATACTTTGCCTAACCCATATAAATTCCGTAAAGTTGTATAACCACCGGGTACAAGGGTTATTGACCCTGCCACACCAACATTATTTGCTGTAGAAGCTAATCTTTTTTTTTCAACAATGTCGTAGCTAGCTTGAGCATAACCATTTTTATAACTTTGGCTATTTGTGTCTATAGGCACAGTAGCCTTAGTTGCAGTAACTACTTGCGCTTGCCCCGTTGCAAGATAGGTAGATTCTGCCTCTGATTTGGTATTGTTAAGTTCGGTACTGGTTGGATTTACTAAATTAGTTACGTTTGCATCAGCCTTTTTATTTGCAGTACCTGAACTAACGGCGTCTGAAACGGTTGCTACTGAGTTTGATGCCGCTGAACTCTGTACTGTTGCACTTGGGGCAGCAAAATTTGATGCTGAACTCTGTGCTGTTGCACTTGGGGCAGTAGAACTTGATGCTGAACTTTTTTCTGTAGCACTAGATACTGTCGCGCTTTCTGAAACAGAGCTCGTGGCCTCGGAACTAACTGCCGTCTTTGTAGCGGGATCTGCACTTGAATTAACATCTGCTTCTGAGCTTGTACCGCTGACTGCCGAGACTTCTTCCTTACTATCCGCACTGCTGTTTACTGAGGCGGCATTGGTCACTGGGGGTGTGTTTTCATCCGCATGAACATCTTTTGCTGGATTTGCTAACCCAATCCCTAATGAAAGCATCGCTAATCCTGCGAATACCCACGTTTTTCCATCCTTATACATCTTGAAATGTTCAGAAACTTTACTCGCTTGTCCAAGTCGATTATTTTTACCCATTATCATTACTCCTCCTTATAAAAAAGCAACTACACTCATTTTGAGTTTTCCTACCGCCTAATAATTCAAAAAAGCTTAATGGTAAATGAGAACGTTCCCATATATCTACCAGTTGCGTTTAATCATATATTCTAAGCAATAGATTCTCAACGTCCGTTTGGGACAACATAACTTTCCGAACGGGAAACCTCACTATTTATTTTTTGGGGATTTCTCCCTGCCCCTTCGTTTTTCAAAACTATTTTCATCTATTCTTTATTGTTCGATTAAATATATTTATAAATTGGTCTACAAAAAAAGTGTGATTTAGAATTCTCATCTAAATCACACTTTTATTCTAAAGATTTGCCCATTCTATAGCCTAATCAATTCTAGTTGCATCACTTTTGCAACGGCTGCTGCCCGACTGTCTACTCCTAATTTACTATAAATACTGGTCAAGCGACCTTTGATAGTCCTTTCGCTAAAATGAAGATCTTTGGCAATCTTGGAACTATGCTCGCCTCTAGCAATTCTTGTAAGTAAGTCCAAATCTTCTTCGGATAATTCATATTTTACGTTTCGATAATCCGTCGTGTTCTGTAACATTTCAGGCGAAACAATCACTTTTCCATTCATGACATCATTAATTGTTTGAAAAATTATTTCCGTCGTTGCATATTTTAGCAAGTACCCGTCGGCCTTTAATGCCATCGCTTTACTAAAAACACCGATATCCTCATATGTTGTAAGAATAATAACTTTGACTTCTGGAAATTGGCTTTTAACCCGACTTAATGTAGAGGTGCCGTTTAAAACTGGCATCCGAATGTCCAATAGCATCACGTCAATATTAACGGTATCTAATAAATCGAGCGCTATTTTCCCATTTTCCGCTTCAGAAACAACTTTAATATCTGGATTACTATCAAACACGGATTTTAAGCCTTCTCGAAACACTGGGTGATTATCAACGATCATTATTTTTATCATTTTGATCCTCCAAGTGGCACATTAACTATAATGGTGGTGCCTTCGCCTTTTACTGAATTAATTTCAAAACTCCCATTAATCGATTTTGCACGTTCAGAAATATTTTTTAAGCCAAAATTCAATCCACCTTTAGGGACATTTTTCACATCAAACCCTTTTCCAAAATCAATAATTCGTACGCAATACTTATCACCATTAGGCTCTCCAAGAACAATAGCACTATGCACATTGCTATGTTTACTGACATTGATCAGACATTCATGAATGATCATTTCAAGTTGGTAAAATACTTCCGAAGAAAAATCCGGATGTCCTTTAATTGTGCTCTGAACATCTAAATGATAGTTCTTTTTAAAAGTGCTGCTTAAAATATTAATTCTAGTTTCCAGATTTAAATCTCGATTAGTCTTCAAATTTTTAACGATCGCTCGAGAATTAATGACCATTTCACGTGACTGATCAATCACGTGTTCTATTTCAGCTAAACTTTTTTCACGACTCCCACCCTTTTTCATTTCATTTGCTGTTGCTTCCAAATTCAATAAATTTCCAATAATCTGTTGAATAATTGAATCGTGAAAATCACGCGCAATTCGATCCCGTTCCACTTCAATCGTCGTTTGTTCGACCTGATCATAAACGCTCTCTAATTGTGCATACAATTTCTGACTTTTTTTTAATTCAATAAACTGCCTCGTGAAGGTAGTTTGCGTGTATAAGGCGGCCACAGTAACAAAAGCTCCCAGTTCTAATAAAATGATTGTATGCCCTATACTAAAATTCTTAAAAATATTTTCAAAATACATAGCCGAAAAGATCAAAACTACTGGCACCAACATTGCCATACGTTCTTTCCCTTTTGAAAAGTTCCAAATTTCCAATAAAATTACGGGTGCCATCCCCATTACAATCGGAATTCCACGTCCAATAAACACATACGAGCCCATTAATATAATTAATTGCATCAAAATGATAGCTTCAATTCTAAACCGAAGCAGACTAAAAACAAACGCGAGTTGAATAATCATAGTTAAAAAGAATAACCCTAAGTAAAGCCAGTTCGTTATCTTATCCATAAAAAAAACATACTTAGCCGTTGCCGAAATTAAATAAACAGCAATGATATAAACTAACGCCGTCCATTTAGAAATTTTTAGTAATTCTTTTTGAATTTTATTCAACTCTGTATTTCCCATATCTGTCCTTTTCCATGTTTTCAGTCAAACATTGTCCGATTTATTAATCATTCGGTTTGATTGGTATAGGTTAAAAATAAACAAATTTTATCGTTTTTCGAAGAAATTATCACAATTTCATTTAATTGCCTATAGTATATCAAAGGTTAGCGCTATCATAAAGCTATCTACAATGGATATTTCAAAATTGTTTGCTATATAAACTTTTTATATAGTAAACTATGTAACTTTTTAAATCAAAAAAACAGCCTACGTAGTTTTATAACTTGCCTACGTAGGCTGTTTTTTAATTATGGTTCTTTGCAAACTTATTCATCTTCTTCGTGCTTATTTAGCTGTTGCCGAAGAGCTTCATTTTCGGCTTCTTTAGCTTTTAGCTTTCTTCTAATTAGCCAAAATACGATGGCAATTAGGATAAGGATGATGAGTACGCCGATGAGAATGTAGATCCAGGTGTAATCTTCTTTAATCGATACATCTTTAGCATTCAATTTAGCTGCTTTTTCACGGGTAATGGTGAACGTCTTCTTGAAATGCCAAGTCTGTTTTTTAGATTTAGCCGTGATGTCCATCACGTATTTTCCCGCTTTTAGCTTTTGCCCATTTAATTGGAGACCGTAACTGAATACAGAATTGGGAGCCATTTGCATGTTTGCCGTTTTTTGATGATAGAGCACTTTCGAGCTGCCATCTTTTGTCACCTTCGCATTTACGGATAACTTGTTGAGGTACGTAGATTTCACGTTTCGCAGCTTGGAATTTATCACATTCCGTAAGTTAACTTGTCCAGGTTTGACACTTGCCAATTTCATGTCTGGCTGTACCTTTTTAGAATTCTGTTGTAACACTACTCCAATGAGATAAGCATACTCATTTTGAACCGTTGTCCCTTTGCTTTTTTTCGTTTTTTTGGTAATTGCTGAATTTTTATCCTGAAGCCGCAATCCCCCTGCCATAACACCATTGAATTTTTCTTTGGGCATTGTAATTTTTAGGTGAATCTTTTTAGATTGTTTAGCATTTAAAACAACTGTTTTTTCCACTGGTTTGACATAGTCTGCCAAAGAATATTTTAAACTTGTATCAAAATTTTTCTTGGCAACCCTTTGGTACTCAACTGTCCCGTTCAAGTTGGTCGTCGCTGTGTTGACCTCGGGTTCAATTTTAACCTGTTTTTTAGAACTGTTAGTTACTGTTACTGTCACAGTTTGTGTAGCTCCAGGCTTTAAATTTAAATCAAAGTACGTAACACTTTTATCTACTTGATTTTTTGGTAGATTGGCTTCTACCCCAAAAGTTAGTTCACTTGCAGAGACTGGGATAGTTAGTAATATCCCCAATACCATTGTCATTAAAATCAAGAATAAATTTTTGCGTTTCACAGTGACGACCCCCTTACCAGTTTAGATTAAGAATTTGTTGGTGTATCTGCTAAGCTCCAAGTTAATGTTGTGCTGTAGCTATCTGCATTTGGATGAGCTGCGGCTGGAACCATTAGTTTAACTGTTGAAGCACCTTTTTCTCCGAAAACATCAAGCCATGTTCCAGAACCACCACCTGCGTCAGCATCCATAACACTTGTTGTTGAGCCATCTGGAGCTAATGCCGTTGTGGTTGTTGTTGAATCAACTGTATCATTTGATGCTGGATATTGAGTAGAAGCTGTTTTGTCTGTACCTACTCCAAGACTCAGTGCAGCACCACTCAATTCACTACCTGTAGTGTCTTTAAATTGTGCATTTTCACTAACCGTTAAACTCCAACCTTTAGGGGTTCCAGCGCGACGATCACTGACTTGCACATAGTTCGCAAATTCGGTCCCATCGGCTTTTGTAGAATCCTTTGCTGTATAAGTTGTATCTGAAGTTGGAATTGGGTGTGTCCCAAAGTCAAAGTTAGAAACATAATCAATTGTTAATGGTCCGGTTTCACCGGTTCCGGGGATTTCTGGGTCTGTTGGATCTGTTGGATTTCCTGGATCAACTGGGTCAACTGGATTTGTGTTATCTTCTGTAAAAGTAGCTGTTGCTGTAGAATTTTCTACTCGGCTTTCTGCTGCCAAAACTGTAACCGGGGCAACCGCTCCTAAAACAAGAGTACCAACGCTAAGAACTGAGAGTAATAATTTTTTGTTAATCATGAGTATCGCTCCTTTTCATTTTCCAATGTCTATTTTGCTTTCAGCAAAATCCTATTATCAACACGGATGTCCATCCTCGCTACACCGCTATAGCGGCTAGTCGGACTGGCTCCTTTTCATTTTTCAATGTCTATTTTGCTTTCGCAAAATCCTACTATCAACACGGATGTCCATCCTCGCTACACCGCTAAAGCGGCTAGTCGGACTGGCTCCTTTTCATTTTCAATACTTATTGTGCTTTCAGCAAAATCCTATTATCAACTTACATCACATTATTTTTTAAAACCGTGCCTGCTTACCTGATCTTTTCTTCATCCAATACCAACCAATTACGACAAATCCTAAACTACCAAACACTTGTAAAATTCCATCTGATTGTTCATCAGTTTGCGGTAAGAATTGTTGCTTCTTTGCTGTTGAAACTGGAACCGTTGACTGAATCTCTGTATCTGATCCATTGTTTGTTGGCACCTTTTTGGCGGGTACTAAATTTTCTGCTGGTACTTTGCTTGGTGGATCTGTTGGATCAACTGGCACCGGTGCTGGTGGATCAACTTTTGTAAAACCCACGCGCCCTTCCGACGTAACCTCTGAGACATGGGTATCACCGCGAATCGGTGAATTTATCAAACACATTGACGTAATCGTCAATATTGTGAGTAGCAAACCTCTTTTCACGTGACCTCATCTCCTTTGCTAATTTCCTGGCGTATCTTGCAAAGTCCAAGTAACCGCGCCAGCATAAGATTCTCCAGCTACTGGTTGCCCGGCTGTGGGTTCAAAAGCTAGCCCGTTTTTGCTATCCCAAGCACCAGAAATATTGGTCGTGGTATTCGGCTCGGCTTTTGCCAAACTTTTTACCGGAGCTGCTGCTGTTCCTAACGTATAATCAGTTCCGTCATTGATATAATGGAGACTATTTGTGAGAACACCACCACTTGTTGTACTTGTCATTTGCTTAGACAATGTGGCTGTTACGCTCCACCCGTTCATTATTACCCCTGATGGAATGGTCCGTGTATCCTTTACCGCCAAGGCATTTCCGGTGACTGATTTTGGCATATATACTTTTGTTCCTGTAGCCGCAGCGTCTAGATCTGTTCCAAAACTAATGTTGCTTGGAGCAGTGAGGGTTAACTCACCAGCAATATATACAATTCGAAAATTGGCGTTACGAATATTCTTTGCAGGATCTGTAAATGTAACAACTAATCTGTAAACCGAGCCTACTATTGAACTACTATATGTTGGTAGATTTTTAGCAGGAATCATATAACTAAATTTGTCTGATTTACCGCCACCGCTTGTATTAATCGTACCAAAGCTTTGCTCAACATTAGAATTTGGGGCTTCAGGTCCATTACCTGACTGTTTTACTACCTTATAAGTCACTTTAATAGCTTCTTTATCAGAATCCTTTATAGAGCCGCTTATTGGTTGTCCTGTACTCTGGTTGTAATAATAAAGATAAGAAAGCTGAACTATATTATTACTTTGATCCAAAGCAATAGACGCAGTTGTTAATGATCTCCCCGAAATTTTCTTCTTTGATTCAGAACTGGAACTGACTGCAGATTCTTTTTTCTCTGCTGAGCTTGATGAAGATTCTGCGTTTGTTTCTGAAGAACTACTTTCCGAAACGACGTCGGCGCTTGAGTTACTCTCTGTTTGTTCTGCATTACTGGAAGCGGTTGATGAACTCTCGGAAATTGCTGAAGAGCTTGTCGAATCGGCCTGCGTATCTGATGCAGAGGAACTTGATGATTCCACTGGTGCAGCTATCGCAGTTGTTTGCACCACGTTGCTTGTAACTAATTGATCTGCACTCAAAACACTCATTGAAAATGTTCCGGCTGTTTCCGCAACTAGCGGAATTGTAAAACTTTTAGCTGTTTGACCTGTTACTGTCAGAATCAACTTGTCTGATTCCTGGTGTGACTGAAAACTTGCTGCTTGACCATTCTGCTTAAGCGCTGTTTGGTCAAGTTTCATCCCCGTTGGCACCACTAAAGTAAAGTTCTCCGAATCCGCTGTCAATTCTCGTAGCTGAGTAGCCTTGACCTCGACCGTATCCCCAACATTCACTGAGGATTTTGCAACGGTGAGACTAAACATTGGATCGGCTTCTTCTGCATAAGTGTTCCGATGACTATAGAATCCAAAAATACTAGCCAAAGTAACAAATACAAGTAATGACTTAAGAATTCTTTTCACAACCATCACCTCTCTTTGTAGAATTCCACTTCCTTTTTACAAGATAATCATAACAGGATATCTATGACAGCGATTTCAATTTTTTTTAGTTAACTAATTATTTTTGATAGTAAATGGAACTGACAACAATAATAAACATGCGTATTAATACCTAAAATACAGAAAAAGTGCTAACTATCAGCTTCGATAATTAGCACTTTTTGGTTTTATAAGTTTATTTAGTTATTTTAACATCAAATGATGCACCGGTGTTTGTGCATAAAAATTGGTTTCTACAATCTTTTTTATTAGCTCCAAATCATGCTTGGTACCTAGGTTTGTCAACCAATATGTATAGTCTGTATCATCATATGGTTCCTTATGATAATTTGTTAAAACTAAGTCATAAGCATTCCCAGGTTGATAATATGCACTAGGCCCTGTCAAGTTGACAGATGAAATAATATAAATTTAAGTTTGTTTCTAAATGGCTTCATTCCAGTATTCATCTGGAGTGAGGCCATTTCTTATTGCTGAACGGTTATGGTGGTTAAAATAATATATTCCATCTTCTACAAGTTTTACTAGTTCTTCATAAGTTTTTGCCAACGGATGGCGAGCCATCCAACGAAGTTTAAATTCATTCCACCAACGTTCCATCGGAGCGTTGTCGTATGGAGTGCCTGGTCTTGACATGCTACGTGTCACGTTATAACGAGCCAAATAATTATTGAAAGCTCCAGAAGTATAAGCAGATCCTCGATCTGTGTGAATTAATGGATGAGCATTACTAAATTGATTGAAAGCTCGCTGAAATACTTGAATTTCGGCTGCACTAGTCTCCGTCAGGCTTAGATTGTAGGCTAACAGTTTTCGCCCGTATAAATCTAAGACACCACTTAAACGTACCTTGTGCTCACCATTTACACCGTAGGTTAATTCAGTTGAGTCTGATAACCAAACTTGATTAGGTGCCGTAACTTTGAAGCTTTGATTTAAAGTGTTATCCAGGATATATTGATCAGACTGTTTAACCCGATTATGTTTCTTAACCTTGATTTCACAGCGTAATCCGAGTTCACGCATAATTCGTTTCACTTGTTTAAGTGTCACAGCAAAAGTGACTTGGTTATCTTTTTCTAGGTTAGTAAGAAGATTCCCAGCTCCTATTCCTTGAAAATGAAAATCAAACCAGTATTGGACACGCTCCTTAAGTACTTTATCTTGTCTTTCCCAAGATGTTATTTGGCGATTAATTCCTTTGTAATAAGCTTGACGGCTTACGCCGACAACTTTAAGTAGTTTGGTGACCGCTCCTTGTTTCCCCTGACTGACTTCACTTATGGCCTGATATGCCAGTCGATGCTGTTTATTCACTCCCTGCGCTGAATTTCTTGAAATTTTTTTATGAAGGCTTCCATAAGTTCTTTATCTTTCAACTCTGATTCTAGTTGTCGGATTCGCAAATTAGCTTTTTCTAAATCAGTTAGTTCACTTAGTTGTTTATGATGTCCACGATTATCAATCAGAGCTTCATAGCCAGCTTGTTTTGTTTTAAGTACCCATGAGCGTGCTTGCTGATAAGAAACAGCGAAATGTTCGGCTGCTTCAGCATAACTATGTTTGTGTCTTGTCACATATTCGACAACCTCAATACGTTCCTTAAAGGTGGTTTTACGACTCATAATAGGGACCTGCTTTCTAAACGGCGAGGCCGTTATTTGTTTATCCCTATTATACCTGGAAACCCAATTGAGTATCTGAGTCGTTGATCGTAATCCATACTTTATAGCTATTTCACGATACGTGCCTTCACCATTCAAAAAATCACTAATGGCTTCCCGTTTTAACTCCTTAGAGTAATGCTTGTTATGATGGGCTTCGGAAAGCTCTTCGGTCCCGCCACTTTGATACTTTACTTGCCAATCTTTCACAGTTTGGGTTGCAACCTTATTGTGTTTGGCAAAGTTACCTAAAGATAAGTTTGACTGTTTAAATTCCGTCAATATCGCTAATTTTTCAGCCGCTGTGTATTTAGATCTAGGCATAGAAAAAGCCCTCCATGATAATCAGATGAATTATATTATTTCATCTGACAACCATAAAGGGATTATTGCAATAGGTCACTTTTACCCGAATTTCTTTTTTGAAAATTTGACGTACAGAATCGATAATTAATTGGCTAATATAGTAGTCAAATGTTGTATCCACCCCGATATCTATATCTTTTTTTTGTTGATATCGAAAATCACGAATAACAAATAATAAGCGGCGCTGAAAGTAAACCTCATTTTGTTTAATCAAGGAACGAAGCGAAACGGAGGCATGCGTTTTAAAAATTTGCATAAGTTCCTTAACAACCGTTCTAGCTTCTTGAGTAAAGAAATTATGGACATAGTACTTCGCGTAAATTTCATCCATATATTCTAGATTCCCCTTAAAACAGAATGGTCGTGCGCAAATATCAAATACTAATTTCATTAATTCAAAGGGCCACTGGCTTCGACTTACTTTCAAAGTACCGGTAATGGTGTGATTCATCTCCTCCACAAAATCCGCTAATTGCGTTTTTTGAGAACTATAAATATCATAGAAGCGCCGCGCCACATTGGTTTTACTGTTAAAAATGGACATACTAATTAACAGCACACACAAAGCTTCCGCCTCAAATTGCTCTTTTTCAGCCGATCGCATATGAAAGGCTTCATGATAGCAGCTACGAACTTGTTGATATAACTCATTTTTCTTATATAGTTCTTTAACACGTCTGGGAATTTCAACATTCATTTCAGATTGAGACTCGAGGCGATGTTGTGAAATGATTAACCATGAATCAACCCGATGAACCGCCTCTGAATGAAAATAGAAATGGAGACCTTCTTGAAGCTCATCGATAAATTTATCGATATCAAAACTCATTTTGGGTGGGAAATAATTTGTTAGTTGAAATAATGTATAGTAGCAAAACCGAATTTGTAATTCACTACCTTGAACACGCCCATTATGAATAGATAATTCGAATTCTTTCAGAATCTTGTTCAGTTGCTTTACCGCGCGATACAAAGAGGCCTCACTCATACTCAGCTCATTTTGTAATCGAAAGTTTGTGACATTTCCGTGTTCATATAAAGTCATCAGAATTTGAAATTTAGGTGATTCCTTTAAATAACGTTTAAAAACCCAGTCATCTAAGGCAAAATTTTGAATCAACTCAAACTCTGCTGTGTTAGTTCCGATCGTAAATAAAACCTTTTTTTCATCAATTAAGGGCTGTACATCAGTTTGCAAATCCTCTAAATAACGTTTTAAAGTAGCTGGCGATAATTTGAAGCTTTGCGTCAAAGTTTGTTTTGAAACGGGACCATCATTTAAGTAAAGTGTTTCTATTATTTTGAATAAGATTTGCTGCGTTTTTTCTAATAAATCCGCCTTATACATAATTTCCGTTCTCACCTCAACCTTTTTTGCGTTCTGTCTCTTACTTTCACCTTCTACCTTACCATAAAATTTGGCTCTATACTTTTTCCTGTTGATGAACTACCAATGTGGTAATCTATTAACAGGATTTTTTTGAAAAAAAAAGAGGCCCACAGGTCCCCACACACAAAAAAATCCACCCACTACAGCATCATCAAAGGATGTGAGAAACCATGAACCCTATAGATAATAATATAAAATTTTCACTCAGTATTAAAGACCCAAATGTTATTTTTTTCAGTTATAAGCATCAATTCATAAAATCAAAACCTGCTAAAGTCTATGTTGCCAATGTAAAAGCCACTTATACAAGGTGTCCTCAATGTGGTTTTGAAAACTTTAGTCATAACGGACACTATGTGTCACGCGTTTCATATCCGTCGGCCAACGCTAGTGAGCCCGTCTATCTTGAACTTCATAAAGAACGATTAATCTGTAAAAATTGTGGAAACTCGGTAATGGCAACAACAGACCTCGTCAATAAGTATTGTAATATTTCCAAAGCTACCAGACAAAAAATATTCATGCATCTTCAGGATGATCGTACTCAGACTAGTATTGCTTTAGACAATAGTGTTTCTCCCAGTACCGTTTGTCGCTATTTAGACAACTATGATGATCTATTTCGGAGAAATTATCATTCTTTACCTGAGCACTTATCTATGGATGAATTTCGTGGTGTTGGCGGCGATTTCCACTTTCTTTGTATTAACGGTGATGGTGATCATGAAATTCAACAGATCCTACCGGATCGCTTTAAACAAACTATTATTGATTACTTTAATAAGTTTGACAGCACCGCTAGAAAGCAAGTAAAGACAGTTTCTCTGGACCTTAATAGTTACTATCAAGATATCGCCAGATTGGTATTTCCAAATGCCAAAATAATTGTCGATCGTTTTCATATTGTTGCGATGATGACTAGATCTTTTAACCAAAGTCGCGTTCAAATTATGAAAGAATACAAGAAACAATCCAAGGAATATCGGATGCTTAAATTCTCCTGGAAACTTTATTTAAAACACTTCGATGAGCTTGAGATTAAAAAAACATTTTTCGATCGACACCTTAGGAAACAAGTAACTCAACTCGAAAGAGTTCAGTTAGGTCTAGATGTTGATGAAAGACTGTTAAATACTTATAACGCCATGCAAGGCATTATGATATGTCTTAAAAATCACGACAAAGATGGTCTTGTTCAATATTTATATAACAACGATAAGCTTAGCTCGCAAATGAAAGATGTTTTAACCACATTTAAAAAGAATCTTGAAATAGTCCTCAATGCCAGTGAATCAAAGTATTCTAATGGTCCAATTGAAGGGATCAATAGAATGATTAAGCAAATTCAAAGAACTGCCTTCGGTTTCCAAAATTATCACCACTTAGTTTCAAGAGTTAAATTACAACAAATGAGAACCAAACCAAACAAAAAGACACTGTTAGAAGTTGCATAACTTCTAACAGTGTCCCAAATTCATCTATCAACAGGATTTGACAAAGAGCCTAAAATTTTGGTATTGCTTTCATTAGTAATCCTTTTGTGACCATTTTGTCATCTCCATTGCGTATGCACAGAAAAAGGGCTTGGAAAACAAACCAGCGTTTGTCTTCCAAGCCCTATTCACTTACTTTTATTCTACTCGTGGTTCTCTTTTTTCGTCCATTTTATGACGACCTTGATTCATCGCCCGTTTGGCATCATTCGTTTTTCTGGAGGCAAAATCACCTGTCGTGTCTGCCGCACTTTTTACTTTATCTTGAACGGTTTCACTGTCATTTTCGTACTCTTCACGCGTTTTGACATCCACCACGTTCACATTTACTTCAATGACTTCAAGATGAGTCATTTCTTTTACTTCGCGCGTAATCACTTTTTTCATTTGTTCAAAGATATCTTCAATATCTGTACCGTATTCCGCCACAATATCCATATCCACGGCTACTTGTTTCTTACCGACCTCTGTATTAATTCCGGCACGCACATCGTCGTTATTAACCAGTTTGTCTTTGACGTTAGAGAAGAAGCCCCCATCAACGGTTAATAAACCATCAATTTCTTCTAAAGCAATGCCAATAATCTTTTGCACTACTTTATCTTCATAAGTTAACTCACCTTTTACTGACACATCATTTTGATGATCATTATTTGATTGTGATGAAGTTGGTCGCCCTGAGTTTTTTACGTTATTTCCATTAGGAATACCGTTCTTACTGTTTGGTTGCATTACGTCTTTTTCCTTCATGATTAAATTCCTCCTAGTTTTTGTTGTTCAAGTATTTTTCCAATAGCTTTGTTTTATCTACATACATCCCGACGGCAACACCCAAAACTACTAAAATAACTAGCAAAAGAGTTTGGAAAAATCCGATTGTGACCAATAATACCGCCAAAATCAAACCAATAATGCCACCGATAATGGAAAGTTTGTATTTATCAATGAGTTCTTGCATGTAAGTCCTCCTACTCTACGCGGGGCTGGCCGGAAGATGTAGCAGTTCCTCTTGTTTGGTAACGTTCCAGCTTCACCTTCACTTTAACTTTATGATTAGAGCCAACTAAATTCTGCACACGCTCCTCTACCCGATTTGACCACTCTTGTGTGTGATCTACCAAGTCTGAGGTGCGTTTGATATTGCCCCTAACATTAATTTGAATCCGCCGATTAGTCGCCGTCGTATTTACTTTCGGATCACCGATAAAATCTTTTTCGTTAAGCATTGATCGCACAATACCATCAATGGCTTTCTTATGAAGAGTTAATTTTCCTCGGTCATCTTTTAGTTTAAACGTTGTCTTGTTGTGTGGTAAAAATACAACGACGATCAGCATAATTAGAGAAAGACCCGCAATCACTAATGCCAACCAGAAAAGCGCGCTATGGGCATAGTAATTGGTAAAGAAGAATTCTCTAATTGCGTTTAAAAACATCGAGCTAGATCCCCACGGCCATGTTAAAGAGATAACCACCAAACAAAGCAGCAGAAGCACTAGCGAACAAATAATAAATAACGTTTTGGACCATTTGTTCATAACTTTGTCCTCCTATAGATTAATGGCTTCTCCACCTGTCACCCCGTAGATTTGGGCAGTCACATAACTAGCCTCATTCGAAGCTAAGAAAACATAAACTGGCGCTAACTCCACTGGTTGTCCAGCCCGCTTTAATAATGAATCCTGACCAAATTTTGGAAGGGCAGCTTTGGGTTGCCCCTGATCTAGCTGAATAGGTGTCCAAATTGGGCCAGGCGCTACACCGTTAACTCGAATCCCCTTGTCAGCCAGTTGCTTGGCAAGAGTGACTGTAAAATTAGCAATGGCTGCCTTGGTTGCGGCATAATCCATTAAATGCGCGCTGGGATTAAAAGCCTGAATCGAAGTTGTCGTCACAATACTGCTGCCTGGCGGCAAATGTGGTAAAGCCTCCTGAACTAGGGCAAACATCGAGACAATATTCACCTGGAAAGTATCCTGAACTTGTTTAATCGGGAGCTCTTCAATTGAAGGTTGGGAGATTTGCTGACCAGCGTTTAAAATTAAGGTATCTAGTCCACCAAACTCTGCCAACACTTTTCGCACAATTTCTGCGGGAACATCATCTTGGCGAAGATCAGCTGGCAGCAACAATGATTTACGCCCTGTTTCTTCAATGTAATGAGCAACTTCTTGTGCATCACGTTCTTCTCCAGGAAAGTACTGGATTGCTACATCAGCGCCTTCACGGGCTAGTGCAATTGCTGCGGCCCGTCCAATTCCAGAATCACCACCTGTAACTAAGGCACGCCGATTTTCTAACTTGTGATTTCCACGATAACTGTTTTCACCACAATCAGGAATTGGCTTCATTTCGGCTTGAAGAGCAGGTGTTTCTTGGTTCTGCTTTTCAAAACCATCCTCATGGTATAAATAACGAGGATCCTTCAAATCCGGTTCCATTAGCTTCACTTCCTTCTCTGTTTGATAATTTAAGCATATCGAAAAAAAAGGACCAATGGAAGATAAATGCTCATTATTCTCTTATAAATACAATAAGGCTGTTATGTATTTCAAAGTAAATCGTTTGCAAAAAAAGATTGATCAACTTGACCAATCTTCTAGAAAAATATTGAAAATAATGAACTTTTCTGTTTTGGACTATAAAAATTATCAAAATAAAAAACCTGACTATTCCAACCACACAGATTATGTCTGGTTAAGATAGTACAGGTTAGTTAAATAAACTATTTTTCATAAACGCCACTGATCGTATTCAATTTAGAAACACTGCCGGTCTGGGCATTATATCGATACATGCCAGTCAAACTTCCAACTGTATTAGATGAATTATTTTGACGCACTTCAATCTGGTAATAATTAGTGCCAATCTGGTTTACTCCATATGAGAGACCCGCCTGATTTGCAATTCCGGCGGCACTCTGGAACGAAGAAATAACCGAATCTGTTTCCTTATCCGTTAAATTGCCAATTGGTTCTGAAGATGAACTGGTTGTTGTGCTGGAACTTGAGTTTTGACTAGCAGACGAATTACTAGTTGCTGAATTAATCTGACTAGTTAAAGCTTTCCCTTGATCCTGTAAGGCTTTTACCCCACTGATACTTGATGACAAATTATTAAGTAAGGCAAGATCTGCAGTTGCGGTCTCGTAATACCCGTTAGAAACGGCGTCATAGGCATTTTGATAATATTTTTTGGCATTCTGTAATTGAGTCGCTTGATCTCCCAAACTTTTGGCTTGTGATTTTAACGTTGAGCTATTCGCTTGCTCAGAGGTAATCTTGGCTAAACTAGAATTTGCTGACGTTGTATCGCCATTGTTCAACGCCTCTTTAGCAGCAAGATAATTTTGGACATTCGATAACAGCTCACTAACTTTTCCGTTTGTTTCATCAAGTTTCTGGGCGGACTTCAACGTTGCCAACGCATTATCGGTTTTGCCATCCTCAATTTGTTTTTGAGCTTTCATATATAAAACGGCGGCTTTTTGTTGGTTAGTTTTTTCGGACTTAGATGATGTAGAAGAACTGTGTGCATTTCCACTTTGTTTACTGGTGCTGCTACATGCGGCTAAGGAAACTAACATCAGCACTGCAACTACGCCAACTAGGCTTTTTTTTATTTTTAATTGTAAGGTCATGATTTTCTCCTCCTTGGCTACATTATACCATGTTCCCCCTAATGCGTTATTAACAAGTAGGTTAAATAACACAGAGTTGTCATAATCAATGCCAAAACATTAATCCATTTAAACATAACGATTAAAGCCAAATATTCTCGAAATGCTGCAAACGGCAAATAGTGCATGGTTGTAGGTGCGCTGATTCCCGTCATCGTAGAATTCAACTGTTTAGCAATTAAACCCGCGCGAAAGACATGAAAACTATTGGTTACAAAAACGGCTCGGTGAAAGACCTTTTCCTTTGTCATCAAGATTTGCGAAAATCGCAAGTTTTCATAAGTAGATGTAGATCGGTCCTCTTGAATAATTTTCGAATTTGAAATTCCAGCTTCGATCAAATAATCTCTCATCGCCTGGCTTTCAGATATAATCTCATCAGTCCCCTGACCACCAGAAACCACAAATTGAGGATGACCACCACGTTTTAGTTGTTTTCGATAAATAGCAATTCCCTTATCAAGGCGTTTTTGCAGAATTTTAGAAACAGTTCCATCAGGCAACAAGCCCGCCCCCAAAATGACGATAAAATCCACTGCATAACGAACTGGCAATTCATCGAGAACGGAAGCTACTGCGTATGAAATAAAACCAATCATGAAATACGCTGTCCATAAATAAAATATCCCCAATAAAACCCAAAGCAGTGAACTATGAAACATAAATAAATTAAGTAAGGTAAGAAAAAACATTGCTAAAATAATAAAACCAACCATTTCCAACAATCGATATCCCGGATGAACGCCAACTTCTTGGATTAATCGCCGACTATAAATAATACAAGCTAACGCAAAAAGAGCCAGAGCAATCGGAATAATTATTGTAAACGCCAAGCTGCTAATCATTAATAACACTTGCATCCAGGGAGCTTGTGTTGCTTCAAGCCACTGCCAACCGGCAAAGAAAAAGCATATCACACTAGCAGTAAAAAAATAGCCATTTAAAAAACGACGTCGATCAGTTAACCATAATGTCACAAAAACAGCTAAACAAATACTGCCCCAATAGCTGAAATTCATCCTCTTCACCTCACTTCTCTATCTTCATTTTAGAAGGAATTTAACCAAAAGAAAAGTTTAAAACTTATTCATCTTTTATCGTTTTGTTTCCCTTACACCAAAAAAAAATTAAATTCAAGTCTTTCATTTAATTTATTTCGTAATACAATATATAGTGTTGATTGATTTTTAAATCAGAACATATAGTATATGGCCATATACATAGAAACAAGAGAGGAAGAGAAGCAAATGTCTAATTATTTACACTTTTTGGCACATCAATTGAAGGGGTGGCCTCAACAAAACTACTATCTATTTTTCTTCAGTCTTGGCTGTCAGATTATGACTCTAGTCAGTGCCCCAATCACAGCTTTAACCATCACAACTTTCATCGGAACAACTTTAGGTGTTTTATGTATTTTAGCAATTAACGCTGCTAAATCTGTTAACGGTTGGTTAGGAATTTTATCAGCAATTTGTTTTATTGTAACTGGTTTAGCCGCCAAAAACTACCTAAGTATGGCTGAACAATTGGCTTATGTTGTCACCCTTGATTTACCTGTTTTATTGAGTTCAAGCTGGAACGTCAACATGGTTTCTAAGATTCGTAAGTTCACTGGTAAAACTTGGTTTGTCGCAATTGCTTCAACCATCGTTGTTTACTTTGTTTCAGGATACTTAATTGGAACCTTCACCAACGATCCTCGTCCTTGGGTTGATGCAATTAGCTTCTCGATCAGTTTAACAGCTGGTGTGATTTGCTTCCTACGTTTCAACAACCAATACTTCTGGTGGGTTGCTTCAGGACTTGCTCAAATGGTTCTCTGGTTCATTTCATTCCGTCAAGGATCAGCAACACTTGCCATGTTTGTAAATAGCTCAATCTACTTGATCAATGATGTTTTGGCATTTACAACATCTCCATGGTATAACAAAAAAGAACGTGCTCGTCTTATTAAAGAAGAAACAAATTACGGCGAAGAAACAGCTGCCGACGTGTCACACGCACATGCTTAAACAACTAAAAAACGGGTCTACACTTTCTGGTATTGGTGAATAACTGATACCAGTTTTTATTTTGAAAATTAAAAGGACATCTGTCCTCTTTGTGCTACGATTTAATCGCCAAACAAAATCGAAAAGAGGAAAAACAGATGTCCCTAACTAATTCTATCTTAAGCTTGTTTGAAATGACAGACCCAAATATAACCGTAACTGGTGTTACCAAGAAACGTTGCCCGAATGGACAACGAATTCATGTCGTTCACGCCAACCTTTCTTATCAGCTTGTGAAATGTCCCCATTGTGGCCATAAAAGTCTAATTAAAAACGGTACCCACGTTAGTCATCTAAGGTTGGGAACCTTATCAGGCGGACGTTATGAAATGCAGCTAAGACGACAAAGATATCAATGCCAACATTGTTTAAAAACCTGTGGAGCTAAAACTAACCTCGTTAGACGTAATGAAACTTTTACCCACAATGTTAAACATCAGGTCATTGTGCTAGCTCGTGACATGCTGACCAGTAAAGAAATCGCTAAAATTTGTGGCATTTCACCAAGTAGTGTTCAACGTATTTTAAATGCAAATATTCACTTGGCTTACCGTGTTAAGCAACTTCCGCCAAATCTTTGTTTCGATGAATTTCGTTCCTGTAATCATCTAATGTCCTTTAACTGTTGCGATGCCGTTAGTCATCGCCGCATTGTGACCCTCAAAGATCGTCTCAGTAAGGATATCATTGATTACTTTGAAGCTCGTTATTCAGTTCAAGAACGTGCGAAAGTTCAAACAATTACTATTGATATGAACGCCGAATATGCTAGCTTTATTCATCGTTTATTCCCGAATGCTGTCACGATTATTGACCGTTTCCACATTATTCAGCTTGCTGGTCGTGCACTAGACAATGAACGTACACGTATTATCCGTACTTTTCAAGATAAGCATTCACGCATTTACCGCATCCTTAAATCTCAATGGCGTTTATTTCATTTGGCAGAAGAGAAAATCAATGACACTAAGCTTATCTATTTACGAGGCATTAACGAGTATATGACCCAACAGAACGCCATCGACCTTGCCTTAGATGAATTTCCAGAATTCAAAACTGTGTATCAAACTTATCAAGGCATTCTAACCGCTATTCACCAAAAGGATGCCACGGAATTTAAAAATTTGATTACCAACTACCAAGTAGCTGGTAATCAAATGGACGTCACCATTTCAACCTTCGTTAAGAACGGCTCAGCAGTGCTCAACAGTTGTCGTTATCCGTATTCTAACGGTCCTATTGAAGGACTTAATCGTAAAATCAAGGTATTAAAGCGTAGCTGTTTTGGTTTTCGAAATATTCATAGCTTCTTCATTCGTATCAGTTTAATTCATGAGTAAACAAAAAGCACATTCACCGAAGTGAACATGCCTTCAAAAATCTCTACCAATACAGTTTGACAGAGACCCTAAAAAACGCCCTTTCAGCAACCGCTGAAGGACGTTTTTTTGTGATTTAAAACATAAAATTTTGAGCAAGACTGTAAATAAATTTCGGTTGCTGGACTCCTCGTAATTTTCAAAAAAATTCCTGATTAGTAGACCAACTTCGTTTACTTTTATTTTGTCTTTCTCATCCCAAAAATTGCAGAAACGATTAATACAACAACAATTGCACCGATTATAGAAGGAACCAGTGCCATTCCTGCTAATTGGGGTCCCCATGTACCTAACAAGGACTGGCCTAACCATGCTCCGACCAATCCACCGACAATATTTCCGATCCACCCTGCTGGTAAATCTCTACTTGTAAGTGCACCGGCAATTGCTCCGATAATTCCACCAATAATTAAAGCCCATAGCCATCCAAACATCGCTGTTCACTCCTTTATTTTTTGTCTAGATACCAACAATTTCAACTAGTGATCACTTAGTTGCCAACATAGACTTTTCACCATCCAAGATGGGATTTATCTACAAGGTTAGCATAGCAAATTTCCATTGCTCGTTTCAAGAGAACTGCTTATGATCATCATTTATTATTGCTTATATTAAATATGATATCTGGTAAAATTCTGCTACCTCTTTTAGCATAGGCAAGTAAACTTTCGAGACTATCTTTTGCATGCATCCTTAATTTGGCTTATGCTATAAACTATAGAGCGTTTTCATTAATCAATTATTCTAAATTTAGGAGATGTTAACTATGAGCCATGCAATTCCACAACTCAAACTAAACGACGGGGCTGTTTTTCCCCAGATCGGCTTTGGTACTTACAAATTAAACGGAGCTCCTGGTGTCAATGCCTTTCGGAGCGCTTTAGACAATGGTTATCGCGCATTAGACTCAGCCTACAACTATGAAAATCATGGCGCAGTTGGTGAAGCTATTCGTCAAAGTGATATTCCCCGCTCACAAATTATGATTACTTCTAAACTACCAGGCCGTCATCACAAGTATGATGAAGCTCTAGAAACTATTCAGGAATCTCTTTATCAAACCGGCTTAAAATACTTTGACTTGTACCTCATTCATTGGCCAAATCCAAAGGAGGATCACTACGTAGAGGCTTGGAAGGCTTTAATAGATGCCAAAAAATGGGGCCTAATTCGCTCAATTGGCGTTTCTAACTTTTTACCAGAACATATTGATCGCTTAATTGATGAAACAGGTGTCACCCCAGCTGTAAACCAAATTGAACTCCATCCCTATTTCTCCCAAGGACCACAACGAGAATACGACGCTGATCATCACATTATTACTGAAGCCTGGAGTCCTCTTGGACGCGCAAGTTCAGTTTTAGAGGACCCGGTCATTCAAAAAATTGCCGACACCCATCATAAAACTGTGGGACAAGTAATTCTCCGTTGGGAAATTCAATTAGGCGTTCTGCCAATTCCAAAGTCTAGTTCTAGCGTACGCCAACGGGAAAACCTCCATATCTTTAACTTTGAATTGACTGAAGAAGAAATGGAAGCAATTACTAATCTGGATCGTCCAGATGGCCGCAATAAAAATCAAGACCCTGCGGTGTATGAAGAATTTTAAATTGTAAGCAAAAAGAATTGGCAAAACTCGAGATGAGTTTTGCCAATTCTTTTATTTAATCCTCATTACCCATTTTCTTCCAGTCTTTACCCCAGATCACACCAACAATTTCTTCGCCTGTGTGTGACATAATTACTGGTCCCAATTGATTGCTCTCAAATTGAGCAGCGGGAAATTCTTGCTGGATGGTTTCTTCCCATTTAGCACTCAATTCATGATCCACACCATAAATGATAGAAACTCGAAAATCTTCAGCGCCTCGATCTAAATCTGAATGTAAGTTTTCCAAAACTTTTTGGAGAGCGCGTTTCCGCGTACGCTCCTTGCTTTGAATCACAATCTGACCTTTTTCATTCATATCCAAAATTGGCTTAATGCGTAACAGGTTGCCCATAATTGCGGATCGGTTGGTAATCCTCCCAGACCGCATCAAAAAGCTTAAATTATCCACCATAAAGTCAACTTTTGTCGTCTCTCGAAGATGCTTCAAAAAGGGAATGATTTCTTCCCCTGTTTTTCCTTCTCGTCGTAACTTAGCAGCCAATAGCACCATATTGGCCTCCCCTTGACTGGTCATTCGCGAGTCAAATGGTAACACTTTAATTTCCGTAATACTTTTAGCATATTCGGTTAAATTCTCAATAAAACTTGTGATTCCACTAGATAAATGAATACAAATTACTTCATCATAATTCTCTGCAATTAACTTATCAAACACTTCTTGCATCTGCCCCAAAGTAATTTGAGTTGTTGAAGGCATCAGTCCTGAAGTTTGAAGCTTTTCATGGAACAGCTGATCATCAATATCAATATTTTCTAAGAGCATCTCTTGACCAAAAATTACCGTAATTGGGACGACGATAACGTCATTTTCACGAACCTGCTGATCAGTAAGATAAGCCGAACTATCCGTTACAATTGCTGTTTTCATACATTTCTCCCTACTATTTAATTACGCATTTAGTTACTTATTAGTATAAAGGGTTACACCAGAATAGCAAATAAAATCCCGTTAAATTTCAAAATATGTCACGCTGCTAATTTAAGGCACGTAAGGCAAAAATTGGATCGTTCTGTAAGAAAATAACTAGATCAACTACCCGCACTACATACTATTATGTAATATCCACCGTTAATTGTGACATCGCTACCAATTGCGCTATAATAGCATTATGAGTTAAAGAAGGAGCAATTATTAATGAATTACAAACCAGAAAAGGATTACCTCAGCATCGATGTTGGTGCAACTTACACCAAATATGCGTTAATCGATCATAGTGGTAGTTTAAAGGTAAAATCCAAATTTAATACGCCCCGCGATAGTGTGGACAGTTTCTTGAAAAAAATCTACGAAGTCATTAATGAAGTGCTTCCTAACATTAAAGGAGTAGCTTTTAGTGTGCCTGGTAGAATCGACCAAAAAGAACAAATCATTTACCATGGCGGAGCTCTTCCAATGCTGCATGGCTTGAGCTTAGGAAAAATTATCACCCGACGCTATAAATTACCTGTCAGTATGGAAAATAGCGGTAAATCAGCAGCGTTGGCAGAATTATGGCTGGGAAATCTGAAAGATATCCAAAACGGAGCTGCTATTATTTTAGGTACTTCCGTAGAAGGTGGCATTGTTTTAAATGGCAAGCTTTGGCACGGGGCAAACGCTCAAGGTGGCGAACTTAGCTTTATGCTTTCGCAAATTAATGGAACTACCGACGATCCCAACAATTTAATGTTTACTGCAGGTTCCGCAGTCCAGATGATTGATGAGATTGCCACTGCCCTTGATTTTGGTGATCGTACAGACGGCATGCGGGTCTTTAAGGCAATTCAAAATGGAGAAGAACAGGCGCGCCAAATTTTCGAACAATATTGCAGAAGAATTGCCTATATTATAATAAATACCCAAGCAGTTTTGGACCTGAGCCGCTATGTGATTGGTGGCGGAATCAGTAGTGAGAGCATTCTGGTTCCAGAAATTAAGCATCAATTACAACTACTACGCGATGAAAATACCTTATTAAGAAAAACCTTAGATGCTCCGGAAATTTTAACTGCTAACTTTAAGAGTGATGCTAATCTTTATGGGGCGCTCTACAATTTGCTTCTTCAGTTAAACGACAAAGATTTAATTCCTGATTTTCAAAATGATGAATCATCTACAGACACCACCGAAGATAACATAAACGACTAATAATTTTCCAAAATAAAAAGCGATCAACTCAGATTTTCTGAATTGATCGCTTTTGTTGTTTTTTAGATTACTCTTCCACACCACTTTGCGTGAGTTTCAGAATTGCTACTCGCATAATCGAAAGATTAATTTTCTTTTCAGTCTCTTCATCCAGTTCTAGGTACTTGCTGACGTATTTATCCAATTCCCGATAAACGTCACTTGCTTCCAACTCTTCATCAGAGGCATTTTGATATTTGGTCAACACCGCTTTTATTTCGTCTTCTTCCACTGCATCAGTAAAATCAGTTACGATTCCAGCCCCATCATACATTTCGTTTAGATTTGTCTTAGGATCGATATCTAGATAAAAATCGGATAGTGGTGTCTCAATCAAAACAAACCCTAAATCACTGTAGTTATCGGTATGAACAACTGCTCCACCCTGCTCACCACAATCAATAAAGACATAGTAATCATGACGATTCTTATCTTTCACAAAATAATCTACACCGGCCAAATTTGGCAGGCTCTGAATCACACTTTGACTGCTCACTTCAATTGATTGTCCTGTTTCATTAATTTTTGCTAATGTTGGGTATTGGTAAAGCATTTCAAACCTCCTACACTGATTTCTCAGCGATTTCATTTCATAAAGTATCATTATACAACTAATTATTCAAAATGCATGCGAAAAGTCAAAAAAACTATTGAATGAGATAAACCTTACATTCATATGGCCGCAACGTTTCGTTTTGATCATCTGAATAATTACCAATTAACTCAACTTTATTACTTTGTTGACTCAGGTCATACCAGCGTTTCACTGTCCGTTCTGTAAAGTTACTAATCACTAGGAGATCCTGATCCTCTAGGCGACGAGTATACGCCCAAACTTGGTCATCATCCGGGTCTAACAATTGATAATCGCCATAGACAATGATGTCATACTGTTTACGTAACTGATTCATTTTTCGATAAAAATTAAACACAGATTGCTCGTCATTGACAGCTTGAGCGGCATTAATTTTTGTGAAATTAGCATTGACAGCCAACCATGGTGTGCCTTTGGTAAAGCCCGCATTTTCGGTTTCATCCCATTGCATCGGTGTTCGTGCATTGTCACGAGAAGAATGCTGTAAATACTTCAACATCTCGGTAGCCGTGGTTAATTGTTTCTGATCAACGAATTCATGATACGCATTTAAGCTTTCAATATCTTGATATTGGTCCAAATTCTTAAACTTGGCATTGGTCATTCCAAGTTCCTCTCCTTGATAAATATAGGGAGTTCCTTGCATAAAATGCAGCGTTGCGCCCAACATTTTGGCCGATAACACCCGATACTTGGCTTGATCGTTTCCAAATCTAGAAACCACACGAGGCTGATCATGGTTATTCCAATACAACGAATTCCATGCCTTACCATTTAAATCAATTTGCCATTTCGACATAACTTGTTTTAAATCCGTAAGCTTAACGGAGTTTGTGCTCCATTTTCCCAAGGCTGGATTTTCATTACCATCCAAACCCATATGTTCAAACTGGAAAACCATCTCTAGCTCGTGGCTGTCAAAACCAGTATAACGAATTGCATCCCTCGTTGTGGCATTCGGAGTTTCCCCCACTGTCATCACATCATAGTTTGACAGAACTTGCTCATTCATTTCTTTTAAGTAATCATGCACGTGAGGCCCATTAGCTGCTAAATTCGCTTGTCCTTCTGTTTTCACATCAGGTAATCCTTCCGGCTTTGAAATCAGGTTAATTACATCCATTCGAAAACCGTCGACCCCTTTATCAAGCCAAAAGCGCATCATTTCAAATACCGATTTTCGAACATCTGAATTATCCCAATTCAAATCAGGTTGCTTTTTTGAGAACAAGTGCAGATAATATTGCCCCGTTTGCTCATCAAATTGCCAAGCAGAGCCACTAAAGGCACTTTGCCAATTATTAGGCTCAGCATCATTTTTAGGATCACGCCAAATATAATAGTCCCGAAAGTCATTGGTTCTGCTCTTACGACTTTCCATAAACCAATGATGTTCATCAGAAGTATGATTAACCACCAAATCCATCATAATTTTTAGTTTTTTGTCGTGAGCTACCTTCAATAGCCGATCAAAATCGGCCATCGTGCCAAACTCAGTCATAATTTTTTCATAATTTGCGATATCATAGCCATTGTCATCATTCGGTGATTGATAAATTGGATTCAGCCAAATCACGTCGGCCCCTAATTTTTTAATGTAGTCGAGATGTTCAGTTACGCCGTTCAAATCACCAATTCCATCATCATTTGTGTCCTGAAAACTTCGCGGATAAACTTGATAGACGACTGCTTCTTGCCACCAGTGTTTTTCCATGAACAAAACTCCCTCATATTATAAATTTTGAAACCTGTCTTACATCCATTATGGCTTTCATCGGAATCGGTTTCAATTATCCCGATTATCTTTTAAATCATTGAAATTAGGTTATTAAACATATGCAGCCCAATATTATAGCGAATATCTTTAGTATAGGCATACGTAATTGCCAATAACCATCCCATCATTGCATAGATTAGCCATCCGAGGATGCTACTAATATCATGCACAGCGCCAAAAACGGCCCCACTTAAAAATACGCCAATAAACTGAATTTTTTTGTCAGATGAATTAAAAAACCAATTAAAGAAAAAACCTCGAAACAAAATTTCTTCAATGATCGGTGCGAAAACGATGGCATCCAGCGCCATCCACCAAGGAACAGCTTGCGCAAAAGCGATAACCGTTTGCTGGTTCTCTGATTGTGGTAAAGCATTAGCTCGGTTCAACCAGATTTGAAAAGCAATAAATAAAACCCACACAATCACAATTATTATCATAAAACCCACAATTTTTTTCGTAGGCTTCGTGCGACCAAACTGCCCGCGATTTTTTGTTTTAAGTTGCGTTGTATACATCTGAATAAACAGAACTAACATAAAGGCTGTCGTAATTAAATACATCACAAAAGCAACCAGCACAAAAAAATGATTATTTGGCAACTCAGAAGCCATTTGAAGCGGGATGGTCCCAATTTGATAAATAAAAAACATCCCAATAAATTTCAAAAAATTAAAGAAAATTTGTTTCCAATTAATTGTCATCAAAATGCCCCCGATATGTTCTAATGTTGGTTTTAGTTTAGGCGTTACCGTCCGCAAACGCAACTCCCAAATTTGATTTTCTTAATTATCCCTATCCCTTCACTATTGTAAGCGATTGCGGTATTCTTGAATTAGGCTATAATTTCAAATATTTAAAAAGATACTTTCGGAGGCGCTACAATGAAAATTTCCCAACAAATTCATAATCAATCCACTTGGTTCACTTTAACCAATGACCATAATATTTCAGTCATTATTAGCGACTTTGGAGCCACTGTCATTGCCATTAATACCCCTGACAAAGACGGTCATGTCGCCAACATTACTTTGGGATTCATGCATTCTCATGACTATGCGAAGCACCATGACTATTTTGGCGCAAGCATTGCGCGAGTTGCCGGACGTTTAGGCAATGCTACTTGGGAAGGCCATCAGTTGGATAAAAATAGTGATCCCAATCATATCCATGGTGGTGCTCACCCCTCCATTAGCTACTCGTATTGGGGTCTGATTAAACTCATTAAGACAGAAACACAAGTGGGTGTCGTTTTGCGTTATGTAAGTCCAGCCGGTGAAAATGGTTACCCAGGACGACTGACAATTTTTGCCATGTTTGTTTTGGATAAAACTAATAAATTCACAATTACTTATTTTGGCGAGACTGATGCGACAACCTTATTCAATCCAACAACCCATATCTACTTTAATTTGTCAGGGAATGCCCAAGACCGAATCGATAATCACCAATTAACCCTACAGGCAGATGCTATTGCCGAAACAGATACAAATAAAGTGCCAACCGGAAAATTTCTTCAAGTAGCTGATACACCTTATGACTTCCGAAAAACTGGTGCTTTGGGTAAACAACTCGCAAAACTCCCAAATGGATTAGACACCCCTTTTAAACTAAATCAAATCACAGATGGTCATCCCCAGTTAGAATTGTTTGATCCCCAATCTGGTCGCCGGGTTGCGATTCACACCAATTCTAATGCCATGATTCTATTTTCCACAACCGGTTTTGAAGGCGACTTT
Source organism: Pediococcus sp. M21F004 (assembly GCF_051122535.1). Lineage (NCBI taxonomy): Bacteria > Bacillati > Bacillota > Bacilli > Lactobacillales > Lactobacillaceae > Pediococcus > Pediococcus sp. M21F004. Next base: position 1,696,533 of record NZ_CP177314.1, on the reverse strand, counting down.
TTGGTTGATGGCAATCGAAAAATGACGTCACAGTTAGGCTTAGCGATAGAACCTCAGATGTTACCAGACGCACCCAATCACCCAGACTTTGGTAACATTGTTATTAAACCCGGAGATCCTTTGATTTATCAAAATACGTATACCTTCAACTGATTCCATTAAAAAATCCTGCACTTTTAAAAAGTTGCAGGATTTTTTAATGTCTATTTTTGAAAAGCCAGTGCTAACACTGAATACGTTAATTCTTCAGTACTGGAAACCACCGTATCAGCTTCGGCCAAATCGCTCGGATTACCAACACCCACTGCAATTGCTCCTGCAGCCTTAATTGCTTGCACGCCAGCTTTTGCATCTTCAATCCCCACGCACTGTGTTGGATCTGCATTGATTTTGGCCGCCGCTTCAAGAAAAATGTCTGGAGCCGGTTTTCCGTGCGCTACCTTGGCTGGATCTGCAATTGCATCAAATTGCTGACGCAACCCTAGCTTTTCTAAAATGAATGGCGCATTTTTACTTGCTGAGGCAACTGACAATTTTACTTTGTTTGCTGCCAATTCATCTAAAAGATTCTCGATGCCAGGTAAAATATCGGCCTGGGTCAGTTTGCCAATCTCTTTTAGATACAAGTCATTTTTATACTGGGCCATTGTATCAACCTCGGCTGCCGAATATTTGTCTGCCATTTTGGCAAATTTCAAGATTCGGTTCATGGAGTCAATTCGGCTAATTCCTTTAAGGTCACTTTCAAAACTAGCTGGTAGGACCACTCCTAATTTTTCTTTAGCCAAACGGCTCCAAGCTTTGAAATGAAATTTTGCGGTATCTGTAATAACCCCATCTAAATCAAACAAAACACCTTGCATACTATTGACCTCCCACTAAATTCAAAGCTTTCCCATTTAATTTCACACCTAATGGGTCACCCTTCAATAAATGAATCTTAGTTCCAGATTGATTTACTTGAACTTCAATTAATCGCTCTCTGAAGTTTATCCGGAATTGATAGGAAGTCCATTTTTTCGGTAAGAATGGTTTAAAGGACAAGGTATCGTCTTTGACCCGCATTCCTGCGAATCCTTGAACAATTGCTAACCAACTACCAGTCATCGAAGTGATATGGAGGCCATCTACGGTATCATTATTATAATTATCCAAATCTAACCGAGCTGTCCGGCCATACATTTCAACTGCTTTGTCTTCATAATGTAAGTCAGCCGCCAAAATGGCATGAACAGAAGCGGAAAGACTGGATTCATGTACCGTTAGTGGTTCATAGAAATCAAAGTTCCGTTTCTTAACATCTTCAGGAAACTGATCAATGAAATACCAAATTCCTTGGAGCACATCTGCCTGTTTAATGTATGGAGACCGTAAAATTTTGTCCCAAGACCAGTGCTGATTAATTGGTAATTGATCCTTTGGAATCGACGAAACGGGTGCTAAATCTTTATCTAAGAAACAGTCGTTTTGAACAAAGATTCCTAGCTTCTTATCTTCAGGAAGATCTATCTTATCAATAATATCTTGCCACTGTGCCTTTTCGGTTTCAGAAACATCAAGTTCACCTAGCTTTTCAGAACTCACTTTTTTCAGTGATGCCAATGTATACTTCAAAGTCCACTGTGCCAACAAGTTAGTGTACCAGTTATTGTTCACATTATTTTCATACTCATTGGGTCCTGTAACGCCATGAATCATGTAAACACCATTCCGTTTTGACCAGTGAACCCGATCAGCCCAGAATCGTGAAATGGCCGTTAAAACATCAATGCCCTTAGTTTTTAAGTATGTTTCATCACCGGTATAGCGCGTGTAATTATAAATGGCATAGGCAATTGTGCCGTTTCGATGAATTTCTTCAAACGTGATTTCCCATTCGTTATGATTCTCAATCCCATTGAACGTTACCATCGGATATAACGCACCCTTAAGGCCTTGTTCACGGGCATTGTGAAATGCTTCTGCCAATTGATTATAGCGATATTCCAGTAAATTTTCCGACACTTTTTTATCCGCTAGCGACAGATATAATGGAATAGCAAATCCTTCGGTATCCCAATAAGTAGCACCGCCATATTTCTCACCAGTAAATCCTTTAGGCCCAATGTTCAGGCGCTTATCTTCACCATAAAATGTTGAAAATAATTGAAATAGGTTAAACCGAATGCCTTGTTGAGCGGCATCATCGCCAGTAATTTGCACATCTGCTTTTTCCCAGCGTTTTGCCCAGGCCTGCGACTGATCTTCCACAAGTTTTTGATAGGGCTCATCAGAAACTTTATTTGTTAAAACCTGCATTCCAGCCTTTAAAGTAGCCTCATCATCATAATCACGAGATGTGACGACAACCACTCGTTTTTCAAACGCAACCGCCTGTTTGGCTTCAAGTTTACCTGTAAACTCATTGACTACCTTCTGGTCAGCATCTGGTTGCTCAACAGATTTGAGATCTGTTTTATGGGTCATTTCCATGCCAACCGTAAATTGTGGCGTGCCAAAGTTGTTAGGCTTTGTTTCTGCAATTAAATAGCCAGCATTAGAAGTTTGTTCTTTTGTCTGTAAATTCCAGAATTTTTCATCATAATTCGCATCTTCATTGAAAACATCAGCGTCAATTTCAGAAACAACCTTGACTGTGACAGGCTGATCGCCTAAATTTTCAATTCGATAATTGACATCAAAAAGCTCTTTTTGGGTAACGCTTACAAAACGTTGAATAGTAAAACGCACGTTTTTATTTTGTTCAGTTACCGTAAATCGACGAGTTAAGATTCCGGTTTTCATATCCAAAGATAATTCAAAATCTTTAATCACAATCTTTTCTAAATCAACTTTTAGATCATCTAACCAAACATTTACCTTGTCAAAATTCACCGCGTTAATAACTTTCCCAAAATACTTTGGATAACCATTTTTCCACCAACCAACAACTGTTTTATCAGGATACCAAACTCCACCAATATAAATTCCGGAGTGTGTATCAGCAGAATAGTCTTCTTCAAACATCCCCCGCATCCCCATATAACCATTGCCAATACTGGTCATGGACTCCTGAAGCCGTTTATTCTTTTTATCAAGGTCATGCGTAACAATTTTCCATGGATCGATTTCAAAAGTTCGTTGCATGAGTGCTACTCCTCCTCATCCTATAATTTTTTTCTCGCAAAATATTATTCTTGGAAACAGACTCCCATCCGATCTATGCCAAGCTTGGCTAGTCGAACTGGCTCCTCCTCTATTAAAAAGAGATCAGGCAAGACTTACGCCCGATCCCTTTTATAATGTTTATTCAATAGTTGCTTCTGTATCCATATCAAAGAAATGTGCTTTACTCATTTCAAAAGCCATTTCTACATTTTCACCAGGCTCATGATAATCTCTAGCATTAACCTGCGCAACAAACTCTGTATCTCCTGTCTTAGAATAGAGCATTGAGTCTACCCCCAATAACTCAGAAACCACAACAGTCGCGTCTACTACCGAATCAGGCATAGACTGAATTGCAACTTGTTCCGTATGAATGTCCTCAGGCCGAATACCGACAACTAATTTTTTATTATTATATCCTTGATCAACTAATTTCTTTAATCGTCCCTCCGGAACAACAACGTTTAAGCCTTTATCATTAATAACATGACCATCACGTAAAGTTGCATCAAAGAAATTCATTGCGGGTGATCCCATAAAACCTGCCACAAATTTATTGACTGGCTCATTGTAAAGCTGTGCAGGAGTTCCTACTTGCTGAATTTTACCTTCATTCATAATTACAATCCTATCAGCCATAGTCATGGCCTCAACCTGATCATGAGTAACATAAATCATGTTTGTTTGTAATCTTTGATGTAGTTGTGCAATCTGCGTTCTCATCTGGACACGCAACTTTGCATCCAAGTTTGACAAAGGTTCATCTAAAAGAAATAATTTTGCATTTCGCACAATCGCTCTTCCCAATGCAACTCGTTGTCGCTGACCACCTGATAGTGCAGCCGGTTTTCGCTGTAAGAATTCAGTTAATCCAAGAATCTCAGCTGCGTTCTCAACTTTTTTTTGAATTTCTTCTTTAGGCATCTTTTGAATTTTTAATCCAAAACCCATATTATCGAATACCGTCATATTTGGATATAATGCATAATTTTGGAAAACCATTGCAATGTCTCGATCCTTGGGAGCTACATCGTTCATAACTTTTCCGTCCATTACCAAATCACCATCAGTAATGTCCTCCAACCCAGCTATCATTCGCAAAGTTGTGGATTTTCCACAACCAGAAGGACCAACAAAAACAATAAATTCTTTATCTTTAATGTCTAAGTTAAAATCACTTACTGAATATGATGAATTCCCATCATACTCTTTATAAATATGCTTTAAATTAATCTCAACCATTATGACATCCCCTTTAGATTTTAATTTGGTAATTGTCTATCATTAAATTGTTATAAAATTTCAAGAGATCCTATTTAACTTTAATCACAAAGGATTCATATGGTCTCAATTCATAACTGGTTAAATCAACCATCTCTTCGTCATAATTTCCAAGAATTATATTTTTTTGGATACCATACTTTGGTAGCTTAATCAGATTTTTTTGCTGATCAAAATTCGCAATTACTATAAATTTGTGATCCTTGTCTTCTCTTACATATGCAAATACGTTTTCCGGAACCTCTTTAATTTCTATAAAATTACCCCAAACAATTGTTTTGTAATGCTTTCTCAAGTTAATTAATTTTCTATAAGTATAAAAAACTGATTTGGGATCTTCTAATGCTTGTTCAACATTTATTTCACTATAATTTGGGTTCACATGTAACCAAGGAACACCAGTTGTAAATCCAGCTTCTTTTGTATTATTCCACTGCATCGGTGTTCTGGCATTATCGCGACCTTTTTTGTTAATAGCTCGAATAATCGTATCTTTCTTATATCCCCTAGCTTCTCGTTCTTTATACATATTGATGCTTTCAATGTCATCCACTTCAGAAATATTCTTTATAGGGTAATTTGTCATACCAATTTCTTCGCCCTGATAAACATAAGGTGTACCTTTCATCATATGCAAGATAATTCCAAACATTTTAGCACTTCTTACCCGATACTCTTTAGAGTCGTTACCCCACCGGGAAACAATTCTTGGTAAATCATGATTATTCCAAAACAAGCTGTTCCACCCGTGTTGCAAAGACGTTTGCCACTTATATAGCACCTTTTTTAGATCCTTCACTTGAAGTGCTCTTAAATCCCATTTTTCTCCATTCTTCTTTTGATCTAACATACTGTGTTCAAACTGAAACACCATTGAAAGCTCATGCCGACTTGGGTCAGAATACAATTCAGCATTTTCAGGAGTTGCTCCCCACGTTTCACCAACCGTAAGCATATCTTTTCCAGAAAACGTATTAGAGTTCATTTCCTGAAGATAATCGTGGAGTCTTGGACCATTTTCAGTAATTAACTGATCTGGTTGTTTGCCAATTAAATCAATAACATCCATTCTAAATCCGCCAATTCCTTTTTCAATCCAGAAATTCATCATTTTCCAAATCGAATCTCTCACTTGACTATTCTCCCAGTTAAGATCTGGTTGTTTTTCACTAAACAGGTGAAAATAATATTGACCGGATTTTTTGTCAAAACTCCATGCACTTCCACCAAAAGAAGCTTTTAGACCATTGGGTTCTTTACCATTCACTGGATCTCGCCAAATGTAAAAATCTCTATACGGATTTTCCTTTGACTTTTTTGCCTCAACAAACCATTTGTGCTCGTCAGAAGTGTGATTCACAACCAAATCCATCACAATTCTAATTTGTCGGGTTTTTGCCTCATTAATCAATTTGTTCATATCTTGCATAGTTCCGAACTCGGACATAATATCTTGATAATCTGAAATATCATAACCATTATCTGCATTTGGAGATTTGTAAACCGGACTTAACCAAATTGCTCCAATTCCAAGTTCTTTCAAATAATCTAATCGGCTAATAATTCCTTGTATATCACCAATTCCATCACCATTGGAATCTTGAAAACTTCTTGGATATATTTGGTAAACAACTGTTGATTGCCACCAATGTTCATTACTTTCACTTTTCACAACATTCTCCTCGTCCCTATGTTGATATTTATTTAACAGAACCACTCGTTACACCAGCAATAATATATTTCTGGAAGAAGACATACATTAGTAACACTGGTAATAACACCAATACATACGAAGCAAACGCTAAGTTATATTGTGTAGCAAATTGCCCTTGAAAAACATATTGCGCCAATTGCAAAGTTTGCTGATGCGGATCACTCAATAATACCAGTGGCATTAAGAAATCATTCCAGGTCCACATAAACGAAAGAATTGCTACGGTTGCATGCATTGGCTTCATCAATGGAAAAATCACTTTAAAGAATACTTGATACGGCTTTGCACCATCCATAATTGCAGCTTCTTCCAAAGCTGTCGGAATTCCTTTTACAAAACCTGAATAAAGGAAGATATTTTGTGGTAACCCGAACACAATATATAGAAAAGTAATTCCAATGATATTATCCATATGAAATGCACTTACCTCTTTTACCAAAGGAAGCATGATTACATTAAATGGAATAAACATGGCACTTATAAAATAGTAGTACATCATATTAAAAAATTTATTTTTTAACCTGTATCTAGTAATTACATAAGCTGCCATTGAGTTAGTAAAGATCGTAAATATAATATTTACCACGGTAATAAATAAGGTGTTAAAAAACATTCGGGGAAAATTGGTCATTGACCAGGCATTAGCAAAGTTTTCCCAATGTAGTTTTTTAGGCAAAGAAAGGATATTTGTCATTTGTGAAGGATCCTTTAATGCAATTACTATTGTTATATAGATTGGACCGAGTATTGCAAATATCGCAATGACCATTAAAACACTCGTAAGCGTCCAGTTAATGTGTTTATTTTTTGCATGTTTCTTTGGTCGAGGCGCATTATTGTTCACTTCTACATTTGCTTGCATTAGCTTAATTTCTCCTCTCGTTTATTTAAGATTCTTAACTGAATCAGTGATATTACAAGAACTACCAAGAATAGCACCACTGCATTGGCAGATTGAATAGCAAACTGTGATCCTTGAAAACCTTGAGTATATATTTCAACTGAAATGGAGGTCGTACTATTTCCGGGTCCACCGTTAGTCATTGCCATAATTTGATCAAATACCATCAGATAACCTTTTACTGACAGCACTAAATTAATAGTAAAGAATGGGGCAATCAGTGGAAATGTAATGTTCCTGAACTTCTGCCATGGTCCAACTCCATCTAGTGATGCAGCTTCATATATTTCCGGATCTACAGACTGTAAACCTGCCAAATAAATTAATGTGTTAAATGCTAGGCCTTGCCAAATAGTAACAATCAAAATTCCAATCCAAGCATGCGTCGTACCTAATATGTTGTTGTATAAAGCGGGAAAATGCATAAAATGTCCAAATTGTGGAATCAAATTTCCAAAAATAAACTTGAACACGAATCCTACAATTAAACTTCCTAACATGTAAGGCAAAAAATAAACTGCTTTTAAGAAATTTTGAAACTTAATTTTACTGTTCAATCCAATAGCAATAGCAAGCGCAATTGCATTAACTAACACGGTTGCAAACAAGGCAAACTTGAAGGTGAACCAATACGCGTCTGTAATATTGCCATTTCCAAACATATATAAATAATTTTTTAGTCCAACAAACTTCCATGAACCATAGCCGGTCCAGTTAGTAAAGCTATAAAACACTCCACGAAGAAATGGAACCGTGTGGAAAATGAAAAATAGAATACCAATTGGCACAACCATCATATAATAAGTGAACGGTATCTTTTTCCCTTTTTTCCTACTTTTCATTATTTCATCACTAATCCTTTACATTTGCCGAATCAAACGCTTTATCAGCTTTTTTTAAAGTTGCTGTAATATTTTTAGAATCGCTCATGCCTTTAGTTTGATTTACACCTGTTTGTGTAAGAACTGCAGTCATATCAAAGCCATCTGGATAATAGTGATCTGGATAATTTACAACATCACCTTTAGTCAGGTAAGAAGAAATTCCTTCAAGTGAAGCATCTTTCTGTGCAACGCCCTTAATTGCTGAGAAAGAGAATTGCTGTTTATTATATAATTGCGAACTCTTTTTACTCATCAAAAATTTAACGAACTTCTTATCAGCTGCTTGATTCTTTGATTTTTTAGAGATAGCAAACGCAACATCAATACCTGATGTAACTTTATTTTTACTGCTATCATTATTAACAGGCATCTTAAACATGTCTAATTTGACATTCTTCTTTAATTGCTTAGCTTGTGGAATTACAAAGTTACCATTGATCATCATGGCTGCTTTTCCTTCAGCTAAAGCTTTTGTCCCATCGTTGTACGAAGTACCCATGTAATCAGATTGTGCATACTTACTAAGAGTTAAATATTTTTGCACAACCGCCTTATGTGAACTCAAGTATGTTGTTTTATTAGCCAGTCGTTTATTGATCCATGAACCATTAATCATGTTTGAATCCAGCTGGTTGAAGACTCCCATTGTGGTCCAACTATCCTGGAAAGGTAATTCAAATGGTGTAATACCATGTGCTTTTAAGGTCTTTGCATCAGCAATTAATTCATTCCATGTAGTTGGAGTTTTAGTGATTCCAGCCTTAGCAAATAATGTTTTATTATAAACGATACCAGATGCATTAGTTGCATAAGGTACTGCATCTAGCTTGCTTCCCTTGGAAATTGATGTAATCATTTTTTGGTACGCAGGCATCGTCGTCTTCGTAAACGATTCACCACTTAAATCTTCCAAAACACCAGCTCTTTGTACTTGCTGATAATTTACATCTCCACCAACTGCCATAACATCAGGAATTGAATTTTTGGCCAAGTCAGACTTTAAAACTGTTCCTGCGTTACTTGGTGATGATAATTGCACTTTAATATTTGGATTTTTCTTTTCAAATTGAGAAATTAATTGTTTATACGTTCCGGCATTTTCTGTTTTGGTTGAAAAAAATTGAATTGTTGTCGACTTGGAAGATGAATTACCACATCCGCCAAGTAACAATGATAATGACAACATGCTCGTCAAACCGACTAATAATTTTGTACTCTTCTTCATTTTATTTTCCTTCTTTGCTATATTTTTCGTTGCTTAACTAAAACGATATTTACTACCCTACATTCACTCGAAAACTCTTTTCTTTTATAAAATGCCTCCCCTAAATAAGTCAATCAAACATTTTTTTGAACACCTTTATTGTTATACGTCTGAGTAACAGTTGCAACCGCTTTCTTGATGTTACCGTTAACAATTTTATTCATTTTCAATAACGATAGGGTTCTGAGCCACTTTAATAATCCCTCGATTTACTCTTATGTCCGAATCATCTATTAGATTACGGTACAAGCCACTTTTAAGTTGTACTTTAGCTATACCATTCTTACTTCGTAGGGAAAAGATTCCAATTCTAGTTTTATTTTTATTAGCGAATTGTACTTGCACGATATCATTTTGTTCACTTATTAATTTATATTTACCGTCAATTTGTACATCATCTTGTTTTAATTCATGCATCTTTTTTATTAGATTTGATAAATCCATATCAGTATTCCACTGAAGTTTGTCTTCTTCGAATAGAGATGGTGTATGCACCAATCCGTGCTCTTGCCCCGCGTATACCAGCGTGGCACCCTTCTGAAACTCGGAAAAAGCAGTCCAATTAACTAAATCATTCTCATTTGGAATGATATTATGTGCTCTCAAATTATCATGATTCTCAAGATTCCGCATTTTAATATAGTTGGCCGGATAAGTTAAGTCCTGTCGATTCAATACTTTTACATAATCAGCTAAAGTTGTCTTCCCGGCCAAATAATCATGCCAATCTTGATCGATATCATAATCATACGCCATATCAAAAGCACGATAAATTTCACCATCTGAAGAAATCCAGAACCCTTTGCTACGAATCTCGCGAATGTAATCTCCTCCCGTTGATTCCGCTAACCAAACGAGATCGGACTTAACTTCACCAACTTCTTTACGAGCCGCTAACCAAAATGGCAGCGGTACTTGTGGAGCAACATCGCAGCGAAAGCCATCCGCAACCTCTGCATACTGTTTCAAAGTTTCAATTTGATAGTCCCACAATCCTTTGTTGCTGTAGTCAAGCTCCGCCACATCAGACCATTCAGGATTCTTGTTATACAAATGCCCTGCTTCATCATGTAAAAACCATTCAGGGTGTTCTTTCAACAAAACAGAATCTCTTGATGTATGGTTATACACAATATCAATCATCAGTTTCATCCCTAATTGATGAATCTGATGTGCCAAGTGAATGAGATCATCCCAAGTCCCTATCGTAGGATCGATTTTACGATAGTCTTGAATGGCATATGGTGAACCCAAGTTACCTTTTCGATCTACCTTACCAATCGGATTAATGGGTAATAACCAAACAAAGTCTGTTCCCAAATCTTTAATTCTTGGAAGATCCTTCTCCAAAGCTTTTAGTGTTCCCTCTTGCGTGTGATTCCTCACAAAAACACTGTAAATTTGTGTTTTGCGTAATTCGATATTTGTGTCATCTGCCATTAGTAAATCCCCCTATTTTAAGTTTTCTGATTTTTATTCTTCCATGACCACAATGCTGCCACCCGCTGCCATTGTCACTACGTTATCCACTAATGAATTTGCTTTGTTTGCCAAAATGGTGTGAATAATTTTGATCGTTGGAATTCGGTAATTTTCGGGCTGCTTCCCTAAATTAACCACCACAAATCCTTTTTGACCATTCAGTTCGCGTTCATATGCATAAATATTTGTCTTTGTATTCAATAACACATAGCTTCCCTCAGAAAACAATGGTGTGTTCTTAATCTTCAAAACCGCCCGGTAAAAGGCTAACAGGCCCTCACTATCTGATTCAGCATCTTCTGCAGTCACTGTATTATGATCTGCCCAATTCCAAGGATGATGTTGTGAAAAACCGACATATTTCTCGTTTTTCCATTGGAATGGTCCACGAGCAGTCATTTCGTCTTGTTGGTTAAGCAATTGAATAATATCGTCATCCGCATAACCAAGCCCTTGCAATAATTGAATTAAGTCCATCGCCCGTTGATCGTGAAAATCCTTTAATTTTTTATAATTCAGATTACGCATCCCGATCTCTTCGCCATAATAAATAATTGGAATTCCCCGTTGCAAATACATACAAACCGCTAAGGCTTTAGGAAAATCTTCATCTCCCGCGTTCACGTTCAAGCGATTCAAAACACGACTAATATCGTGATTTCCCCACGTTAAGGCTGGTAAACTAATATTTCGCCGTTTGTAAAATTAAGTTAGAAAAAACAAAAAAGCCATTTGTGGTAAGCTTTCATTCTACGCTAATAAAATAGAAAGTGATGACCACAAATGACCTACAAACATCTTAGCACAACTGAACTCACAACTATATATGCATTCTGGAAAAATGGTGAAAAAGCTTATAAAGTATCTCAGCACCTTAGGCGCTCAAAACAAACAATTTATCATGTTTATCACGCTTTAGAAGATGGCCTAAGCGTTGTTGATTATCAGGAACGCTACATCAAAAACAAGGCCAAATGTGGGCGTAAGCGTATTATTTTGCCCGTTGACGAGACTGACTACATTAACGAACGCATAAAAGATGGTTGGACACCTGACACGATCATCGGTCGTTCAGAACACCAGATTAGCTGTAATACTCGAACACTTTACAGAATGTTCAAACGTGGTTATTTTGATGTCCATCAGTTACCAATGAAAGGTAAACGTCATCCTAATGGATATGTGGAACGGCGTGGTAAAGCAGGACAATTGGGCCGTGATATTTATCAGAGATATCAAGATTACCCTAGCTATACGAAAGAGTTTGGTCACCTGGAAGGTGACACAGTTCAAGGTAAAAATCATAAAGGGGCGGTTGTTACCCTAGTAGAACGCATTTCCAAACTGGCCATTGTACTAAATTCTCATCATAAGGATGCAGAAAATGTGACCTTGTGTTTGGACCATTGGCTTTCAAATTTACCCAAACATCTTTTTAAATCCATTACTTTTGATAATGGTAAAGAATTCGCTAATTGGCAAGAAATTTCCAACAAACACGATATTAGCACATACTTTGCCCAAGTTGGTGCACCTAATCAGCGAGGACTTAATGAAAATAATAATGGTCTTCTTCGAAAAGATGGCCTTAAAAAATCGTTAGATTTTCGTAATTTACCTGACAAATTTGTTCAACAAATCAGTACAAGAAGAAATCATATTCCACGTAAGTCTTTAGGCTATAAAACGCCTATTGAAATTTTTATGAAACATATCACAAATGAGGTATTAACTTCTTTCTAACTTAATTTGACAATTTAGGTTTTCAAGAACTGCTTCCCACACGGAAAATGTTTCCTTCAAATGAGTAGAATCTAGCTGCCGTGGTTGAAAAAATTTAGGAATATTGGGATCTTTAAATGGATAAATTTCACCATAATTATCAGAACTAACCACCATATCGCAGCCAAACTGATTAGGTCGTGTATACTCAGCCGCTTGATAGGCGTCAGCCGACGACGCTTCTCCGAGGAAAAACACCTCCGGATTGTCATCCTTAACAAGCTTGATAAAATTCTGCAAATAAGTTTTGACGTTTGGTAAATTGGCATAAGGTGACGAGTCCATTGGGAACTCGGTGTCTTGATTCAAAATGTTTTGCTGAAGATTAGCTTTCGCAATATGAATGAACGCGTCCAAACGAAAACCATCTACACCCTTATCAATCCAAAACTTGGCAATATCTGCCATTGATTTACGGACTTCAGGGTTCTGCCAATTCAAATCAGGCATCCGTTTGTCAAATAAGTGACAGTAATACTGCGCTCCTCCGTTCGGATCTTTTTCCCAGGCGCTGCCGCCAAAAAATGATCCCCAATTATTCGGGCGCTCACCATTATTTTCACCCCAAATATAATATTCGCGAAAAATACTATCTTTGTTTTTTATTGCATCTTGAAACCATGGATGTTGATCCGACGTATCATTGATGGGTAAATCCAACAACAAATACATTTTTCGCTTATGCATCTCAGTGACCAGCTTGGTAAAATCATCCATCGTGCCAAGGATCGGATCAATCGCAAAATAATTTGAAACATCGTAGCCATTATCAACTTGTGGCGAAACAAAAATTGGATTCAACCAAATTGTGTTTGCTCCCAGTTGCTGAACGTAATCTAGCTTTTCAGTAATTCCAGCCAGATCACCCACCCCATCGTTGTTAGAATCTTTAAAGCTTTTCGGATAAATCTGATAAATCACTGCTTTTTTATACCATGCACCCATCACAAACGCTCCTCTTTGAAAACCTTTTCATTGAAAGCATAAAAAATAAGCCTGCTAATTGCAAGGCCTATTGGCAATGTTACCGATAACATTATTTTGAAAGCTCGCGAATAGTGCCGCCCATACTAATTTTCGGTTCAAACATTAACGAACCATCGCTCTCAATATGATTTGTAATCTTATCAAGCAACTTTTCACCGCACGCCATCCCCATTTCAACAATTGCTTGTTTAACAGTCGTAATTTGTGGAAAGGCAACTTGATTTAAAAATACACCATCAAATCCAGTCACACCATAATCTACTGGAATTAAACCTCCACAACTTTCAATGCCCCGTTCTGCACCCAAAGCAAGTCGATCTGAGGCACAAATAAAACACGTATCAGGGCCAAAACTATCCCAATTGTCGATCACAAACTGTTGGGAAAGATGGCTATGATTATCGAATCGATGAATTTCTGAAACCATTTGATTTTCTTGAATCAATTGTAAATAACCAGCTTCGCGTGAGTATTCAAACGATTCATGGCTATCCATCCCAATAAAAATTAATCGTTTATATCCACGTTTAACGGCCAAATCAGAAATCATAAATGTCCCGGCCTTATTATTCGTATCCACGAAATCAAATCCAAACCGATTTTCACCAAAGATTACCAATGGCTTTTTTAAATCCCCGATCCAATCAAAATCCTTTTTTCGCATGCCAGTCACGACATAGCCATCACAATTTCCAATATCAAAATTCCGCCGTGTGACCAGTTGTAAAGAATACTGTTGAGCGTCTAGCGCACGGGCGATCCCAATCATCAAGTTCATATAATAGGGTTCCGTTGTATCAATATCTTCCAATACGCAGAACTTAATAATTTGGGTACTATTATTTACCAGCGCCTTTGCTGCGGTATTTGGATGATAATCTACTTCACGCATGGCCTGATAAACAAGTTGTTTCAAATCTTCTGTAACTTTATCTGGATGGTTGATCACACGAGAGACCGTCATTTTTGAAACGTTAGCTATTTTTGCGACATCATTTAAAGTTGCCATTGAACATCTCTCCCCCAATAATTTCTACTCATATTTTTATTATACCAAGTAAGCCCTTTCGAAGCCCACATTATTTTAAGAAAACCTTTACTTTCATTTTCTTTACCTTAACTACTGCCTATCGTTCTCAAAAATGTGCTACACTTTTTAGAGGCCCAACGATAGGTAACTTTATACGTTTGGCCTTCATTAATTTAATTTGGATATATTAAAAAAATCATTATTGAAAGAAGCGAAATTTAATTTTGAAAAAAATATTAGTTATCAACGCTGGAAGTTCCTCACTTAAATGGCAGTTATTCAGCATCGACAACCTTTCTCTCATTAATAAAGGCGTTATGGAACGGATGAACACTCCTGAAGCCATTTTCACAATTGTCCGCAATGGCGAGGACTTCACACAGCAAATCAGCAACTTAACTTACAAACAAGGTGTCGAGCTGTTGTTTGACCAGCTTAAACATCTCCATTTGATTAGTGATGTTTCTGAAATTGCCGCTGTTGGACACCGTGTAGTTGCCGGAGCGACAAGCTTCAAACATCCTACACAAATCACTTCGGACAACATTGCTCAGCTAAAAGCTCTCAACAAATACGCACCGTTGCATAATCCGGTCCAAGTAGAATGTATCGAAACGCTTATGGATGTCCTTCCTGACAGTACACCACAGATTGCCGTTTTTGACAGTCAGTTCTATCTGGACATGCCCGAAGAAACTGCCCTTTATGCAATTCCTTATGAGTATTCAACCAAGTACCAAATTCGTAAATACGGCGAACACGGCATTAGTCATGAATATGTCTTACATGAAACTGCCAACTTTTTAAAAAAGGACTATCATGATCTAAAATTGGTCACACTTCATCTTGGTGGTGGTGCTTCAATCACGGCTAGTCAAAATGGTAAACCTTTCGATACCTCAATGGGATTTACTCCCCTCGAAGGTCTGCCAATGGGCACTCGTTCGGGTTCTGTCGACCCCGCCGTCGTGCCTTTCTTGATGAATGAACTCCATGTTGACGCCGACCAAATTATCGACATCTTTAACAAAAAATCTGGCTTACTAGGCGTTTCCGGAATTTCAGCCGACATGCGCGATATTGTTTCAAATTCATCCACAAATCCCCGTGCCAAACTAGCCTACGACATGTTTATTAATTCGGCGGTTAAACATATTGGCGGTTACTTTACTGAAATGGGTGGTTTGGATGTGATCACCTTCACCGCAGGCATTGGCGAACATCAAGCTTCTCTACGGACTGATGTTATTGACCGTTTAGCAGTTCTGGGGATTAAACTTGATGAAGAACGCAATGAAAACGGCAAGGGACCACGCGTTATTAGTGCGGATGATTCCTCCGTTAAAGTATTAATGATTCCTACTAATGAAGAATTAGCGATTGCTAAATCTGTTAAAAATCTAACGAGTACAAATTAAAAAAGTGACAAACTGATATTTTCGAAACTCACCGAATAATCTCAGTTTGTCACTTTTTATTTTTTGGTATTTTTCGAAACTTTTAATAAATAATTCCCACAATAACCAAAGGCCACTGCTCCAACAATGCCAATCCAGAACTTGTCAGAAAAGTCTCCTTGCCGGATTTGATTAATGACAACCCCAATTAGTCCAAGCACAATTAAACCATCTAAAATTAATAAAATAACTGTTGAAAACTTCATAACGCTCTCCTCTTACCCTACTCATTTTCATTATCTAGCGTCACATTTTCATGTAGACCATCCACACGACGTAAGTTTCGCATCGTTCTCATAAATGACACAATCAAAACTGCAACGGAAGCTAACCAGGCCAAGGGACTTGCGAAACAAGCTGCGATAAAGCCGAACTGAGGTACCAACACAATTCCGACAAAAATCCGTGAAACCAATTCCGCCACACCAGCCATTGTTGGTGCAAAACTCCGTCCAAGTCCCTGTAATGCATATCGTACCACAAAAAGAATCGAGAGTAAGAAGTAACTCGTGCTGACAACCAAGAAATAGGTGTGAGCCAGCCTCGTAACTTCAGGCGCTGAGTTTCCAATAAAGAGATTGACCAGCGCATTACTGTTCAAAATAATGACAACCGCAATAATAAAGCTGAAGGTGACGGTCGCAATCAAACATTGCTTAATTCCGACTAAAATTCGCTCGTAATTCTTTGCCCCAAAGTTTTGAGCCGTAAAAGTCGCCATGGTAATTCCTAATGACACCATTGGTTGCGTAGCTAATGAGTCAATTTTCCCAGCAGCTGTATAGGCCGCGATCGATTGTGCCCCTAATTGGTTTAAAGAGACCTGTAAAATGATGGACCCAATCGAAATTATGGAAGCCTGAAATCCCATTGGCAAGCCAAGTTTCAGTTCTTGTTTAATCATATCACGATCAATTTTCATATCTGAAAGTCTTAAACTTAATTCAGGAATATGACGTCTGATGTACCAAACGCATAGCAAACACGAAAATAGTTCAGCAGTCACAGTTGCAATTACTGCTCCTGCAATGCCCATGTTTAGACCGATTACCAATACAATATCTAAAATAACGTTGGTGATGGCAGCAATAATTAAGAAAATGAGGGGAGTCCGACTATTTCCCAAGGCTCGCAACATATTTGCAAATAAATTATAAAATACGGTAACTGCTAATCCCATGAACATAATTCCGATAAAAGTTTCTGCCCCGTCTAAAAGAACCTTAGGCGTTTGCATCAAGACTAGCAATGGTCGCGCCAGTCCAACACCAATGATGGTAAGAATTACGCTCACTGCAATACAAATCCAAATACTATTCGCAAAGCTTTTTTTTACGCTTCTTAAGTCGCCAGTCCCAAACTCTTGCGCGGTTAAAATTGAGAGACCAACCGTCATTCCTTGTGCAAACCCAATGATCAGTCCGCTTAAACCAGCCGTTGCCCCAACGGCAGCCAAGGCATTTACACCAACCGCTCGCCCGACAATTAAGGTATCTGACAGCGTATAAATCTGTTGAAAGATATTCCCCCAAAATAATGGAATACTAAAAAAAATAATTCCTTTAATTGGACTGCCCTTAGTTAGCGAATGTTCCATGTATGAAGCCTCCTCAAAAACCGCCATTTCAGATATGAAACCGATTTCTATAGTTATTAGTTAAGTTTATATTATAACTTGTTGAGTACTAATTACAATGAATAAAACCATGATTTTTATCTGCACAAGCTAATTTCACGACTTTTTAAATCGTATTTTAGGGTTTTAAATGGAATTTTTAACTAGTATTCCACAATGATTAAATTAATATACGAACTATCTAAATAAATTAATGCATTTTATTACGTGTTTTGTGTGGATTTATCTTTTGAAATCGTTTATGATAAACATACATCATAAGAAAAGAGGAAAATCATGTCAAATTTTTTTGAACTAAAGAAGAATGGGACTACTGTTTCAACAGAAATTACCGCCGGAATCACGACTTTCTTCGCGATGTCATATATTTTATTCCTGAACCCGCAAATCCTTAGTCAAACCGGGATGCCGGCTCAAGCCGTATTTTTAGCCATGATTATTGCCTCTGTTACAGGAACTCTAATCATGGGGCTCTTTGCCAACGTGCCTTATGCGTTAGCTCCTGGAGTTGGGCTGCAAGCTTTCTTTACATATACAGTCGTTATGTCACTTGGCTTTACATGGCAAGAAGGACTAGCACTTGTTTTCTTTTGTGGTGTTATAAACATTGTGATCACCATTACCAAACTCCGAAAAATGCTGATTACAGCCATTCCCAACACCATCCAACTAGCAATTAGTGGTGGAATTGGTGTCTTCATTGCTTACCTAGGTTTAAAAAATGCTAATATTATTCAATTTTCTAGTGATTCTAGTAGTATTGTCTCCATTAACGGTCAGGCTTATAATTCCGCCGTTACCCATTTCAGCCACGGTGTTACGAGCGTGGTCACAGGTGGTGGAATTACGCCATCAATGTCTATGTTCAACAACCCCAGTGTGATTCTAGCTCTTATCGGGATTACCCTCACGATCATTTTACAAATTAAAAAAGTTCCCGCAAGTATTTTAATCGGGATTATTGTCACAACCATCATTGGCATCCCCATGGGTGTGACGAATTTACATATTTCTGACGCGAATTCCTTAGTAAACTCAATTGAAGCTTTGAAAACAACTTTCTTAGCGGCCTTTTCATCTAAAGGAATGGGCTCGCTATTTAATGATAGTCACCGATTAATCTTAGTCTTTATGACCATCCTTTCTTTTAGTTTATCTGATATTTTTGATTCACTTGGTACCTTCATTGGTACTGGCCGTCGCACTGGGATTTTTTCCGCGGAGGATGAAAAGGACCTCGAATCAAATCCGGGTCTTTCTTCTAAACTAGATCGGGCGCTGTTTGCCGATTCAATTGCGACTGGGGTCGGGTCATTATTCGGAACTTCTAACATCACAACCTACGTAGAAAGTTCTGCTGGGATCGGTGCTGGTGGACGAACTGGTTTAACAAGCGTCACAGTAGCCGTCCTCTTCTTACTAAGCAGCTTTGCCTCTCCATTACTCTCAGTCATCCCTAATGCCGCAATCGCTCCTGCATTGATCATTGTCGGGATTATGATGATGAGCTCATTTCAAGAAATTAATTGGAATAGTTTTGAAGAAGCCGTTCCTGCATTTATGGCATCTATCTTTATGGCGTTTTGTTACAATATCACATACGGAATCGCCGCAGGCTTTATCTTCTACTGTATTGTCAAACTGGTTACTGGAAAAGCAAAAGAGGTTCATCCCCTTATCTGGATTGTCTCAGCTCTCTTTATCCTCAACTTTACGATATTAGCCATTGCTTAAAATTTAGTTTTTAAAACAAAAAAATTCGTTCAACGATCTAAGAGATTATCTCTAGATTATTGAACGAATTTTTATTGTTTGTTATGCACGAAAAACAGATTTTTCTGTTTAGTACCAGCCGTTTGCTTGCCAGAACGCTTTAGCAGCAGTCCATGAGCCGTAACGTGAAGATACGTATGAATTAGCAACCTTTTCTTGGTTAGCAGCTGAGTAATCACCATTTAAGTATGATGAACTCAATTGATATTTACCAATGTATTGGCCGTTAGTAGCTGTGTATGAACCGCCTGATTCTTTGTTAGCGATCCATGCTTTAGCTGATGAGTCACTACCACTTGTTGTTGATGTGGTGCTAGTAGAAGCTGAACTCTTTGTATTTGTGCTTTGTGTGTTAGCTGACTGACTCTGTGTAGTGCTTTGAGTAGTTTGAGCTGATTGTTGCGTTGAAGCAGAAGAACTTTGTGCATTGTTCTGTGAGCTTTGTGCGCTACTTTGAGTATTCTGATTAGTTTGTGTGCTTTGTGAACTAGCAGCTGGAGTTGTAGATGTTGTACTTGCGCTGTCGCTCTTAATTACTAACTTTTGGCCCACGTAGATCAAGTTAACATTTGAAATGTTATTGTCATTTGCCAATCCTTGATAATTTGCATCTTTTTTGAAATTGTATTCAATTCCAGAAAGTGTATCACCAGATTTAACTGTATAAGTTTCATCTGCACTTGCTGCAGTTGTTAAAGCAAGTGTACCTAATGTAATAGTTGATAGAAATGCTACTGAAAATTTTGTGAATTTATTTAACTTCATATAAATAAAACTCTCCTCTTATTTTTATGCCTTTTTATTAACCAACGTTTGCTATCTTACAGACTGCAGTTTTCAGACAGGTTTCACAAATATATCTGTTTTGAGATTCTTGTAATTTTCTGTAACCTTATTTCAATGAAAAGCGTTTACCATCGCGCAGTTAACGCCTTTTCAAAGCGACTTAGAGTGCTATATTTAAGCAAAAAAACAACCCTAGACGGGTTGTTTTTAGCGAAACTTGAAAGTTTAAATTTAATTTTAGTACCAACCATTTGCTTGCCAGAATGATTTAGCAGCAGTCCATGAGCCGTAACGTGAAGATACGTATGAATTAGCAACCTTTTCTTGGTTAGCAGCTGAGTAATCACCATTTAAGTATGATGAACTCAATTGATATTTACCAATGTATTGGCCGTTAGTAGCTGTGTATGAACCGCCTGATTCTTTGTTAGCAATCCATGCCTTAGCTGATGAATCACTACCACTTGTTGTTGATGTGGTGCTAGTAGTAGCTGTACTCTTTGTGCTTGCACTTTGTGTGTTTGCTGATGAGTTAGAGTTAGCAGTTGATGAACTTGTTTGGGTAGTTGCGGCAACACTCTTAACTGCAGGTGTTGATTGAACTTCAGTCTTTGTTGCGACCTTAACTTCACCATCACTCTTAAGCAACAATTTTTGGCCAACATAGATCAAGTTAACATTTTTGATTTTGTTGTTTGCTGCCAATGCTGAATAGTCATTGTTTTTATTTAAACTGTATGCAATCCCTGAAAGCGTATCGCCTGATTTAACTGTGTAAACTGAGTCAGCATTTGCGGCTGCAGTTACTAAAGTTGAACCCAAGGTTACAGTTGATAATAATGCTACGGAAAATTTTGTAATTTTGCTTCTTAATGTCATGTATAAGCTCCTCGTTTGTTTGTAAGTTTTTGTTTGCTATTTAATTTATGTGCTTATACTACCCTCTATTTTTTACAAACATATTTCAAGGAGATATCGATTTAGGGTATTTCTGAAATGTTTTGTAACTAGCAGGGCCGAAACCAGCCACGGATCCCATGGTTATCGATTTAGTAAAATGACAAAAATGATTTAAAAATAACAAAAAAACTCGATTTTTTTCGAATTCTCCTATTTATCATCACTTTAATTGTATTTTTGCTTTACTTTTAACTCTTGATCCAACAAAAAAACAGCCTCAAAATTTCCATTAGAGAAATCTTGAAGCTGTTCGACATTCAGTTTTAGATTAAAGGGCCCAAGCAGCCATGCCTTGTGCTTTGTACAAGCTAACAGCAGCATTTACTTGTTGTTCAACGGAACCACTACTAATGTGCATGTTTTGGAATAAACCATAAGCACCGCTAGTACTGTTACGAACAGTTGGTTGCCAATTTGATTCACGTGTAATGATCATGTTCCAAGTAGAAGAAGAAACACCGGTTCTTGATTCCATTTGGCTTAAAACGTATTCCTTCATGTTGCTACCAGTATAACTAGTGGAACTTGATGAATTTGTAGAAGTCTTAGAACTTGATGTGTTTGAGCTCTGCTTGTTTGTTGATGAACTTGCAGTTGATTTTGTTGCTGTAACGCTCTTAACTGCAGGTGTTGATTTAACTTCATTCTTTGTTGCAACCTTAACTTCACCATCGCTCTTAAGCAACAATTTTTGGCCAACATAGATCAAGTTAACGTTCTTGATTTTGTTGTTTGTTGCTAATGCTGAATAATCACTACTCTTGTTTAAGTCGTAAGCAATTTGTGAAAGTGTGTCGCCAGATTTAACTGTGTAAACTGAATCAGCACTTGCTGCTGCAGTTACTAAAGTTGAACCCAAGGTTACAGTTGATAATAATGCTACGGAAAATTTTGTAATTTTGCTTCTTAATGTCATGTATAGACTCCTCGTTTGTGTGTAAGTTTTTTGGTTGTTTAATTTATGTGTTTAATACTACCTTCCGTTTTTTACAAACATATTTCAGAGAGATATCGATTTTACCCGTTTTTGAAATATTCTGTAATTCAACCAAAATAGAAAGCGTTGCAACCTTCATGAACATTAAACCTATAGAATCATAAAATTACATCAAAAATAGCAAAAAACTGGGAATTATTGGAAATTTCCCAGCTTTTTGCTTGTAAATATCGTATTTTATTAAAAATAATCCCACAGCATGGGTGACTCTGCAGTTAAAGCACCTTCTAAATTATGAATCGAATCAAAATTTCCATTAATAGCCCCAACGCGTTTTAAATGGCCTAATCGACGATAACCCATAAATGCTTTTGTTAGGTTTTGAATATCTAGATGGATATCGGCCATATTCTGTTCATTATCACTAAGTTTTTCAAAACTTGTGCCATTTACATTGACCTTCAGACGCCAAATTCCATTATTTTGCGGGATCAAATCATCTTTGACAGCTAATCGCACTGTTTTCACTTTTTGAATAAACGGATAATCATTCACAAATTTCTGTAAATCAATAATCCGAGCCATCATATAAGGGCGAATATGGACATCCACTGTATAAGGATCAGCCATTACGTCCGGATACCCTTTGGGATCACCATCTGCATACTCAAATTTAGCAAACATGGACTCGTGTTGACATATAAACCGCTGTAAATACTGATAACTTAGTTGATTAGTATACATAAGCTCCTGAATCTTAAAAGTATCTCCCGCAGCTTCATAGATAACATAACCAGAAGCACTTTTATCATTCTCCAAATATACACCTACTTGCCACTGAGGATGCTTTAAGCTCAAATATTGCCACCACCAGGGTTCACGTTTCAATCCACCATTACGACTTTGTTCATTGTTCTCGTAGACTTCATCAATTAAAGAGATTGCTTCACTTAATGACAGTCTTAAAAACGTTCCTCGTTCTTCAGATAGTTTAACTCGTGGCAAATCAGTATTTTTAATCTGATAAACTGCCCGATCAAATACCTCTTCATAGCCAAACCTACGATAAAAGTCATAGGAAAAAGGTGCTAGATAGGAAAGAGAAACGCCATCATCACGCATGTCTGAAAAAGCCTGACGCATTAAATCAGTAATGGCACCATGCCCGCCAAATTCTGGGTAGCTCATTACATCACCAATTCCATTCATCTTATAGGTAACTCCATGAAAATTAACCTGCAACGGAATGCTCAACATCCCACTACTTAATTTATCACGATGGCGAATTCCATACACCTGTGAATGATTATAACGGTCATCGAAAAAAGCTCGGCGTTCCTCACTATCTTGATTATTAAATGCATATAGGTACAGATGATAGAATTCATCTAAATCTTTTTCATTTAATTTTACGATTTCATTCATATCCAACACCACCTTTTATTTTTTTGCTTTATCCCGCTTTTTTGCAATGTAAAAGCCGAATCCGGCAAACATCACAATCCCGATAATATCAATCAGGTTTTGCTGTGAAATAAAAGTAGCTGGTAACAACGTAGTAAACACTGCTAACGTACCGATTACAATTGCTCCAATAATGCCTAATAAAATAATTTTTCCTGGTTTCATAATTCATTTTCCTTCTATACTAGCACAGTTATGCTGCATCACTAGCC
Source organism: Pediococcus sp. M21F004 (assembly GCF_051122535.1). NCBI lineage: Bacteria > Bacillati > Bacillota > Bacilli > Lactobacillales > Lactobacillaceae > Pediococcus > Pediococcus sp. M21F004. Next base: position 1,672,836 of record NZ_CP177314.1, on the reverse strand, counting down.
GTTTCTTTTTCTAGCATTTGTTTTTCGGCTACTTTAAAGAATGGATAATATGCGGCTCCAGCAATGACCAATTCAACTGCTGACCAAACACCGGCACGCCAGTCCCATCCAGTTGCCATTAATGGGCCAATAATTGGTGGCATTGTCCATGGCACCATAGTGACTGCAGGTCGTAACAAATGTAAGGCCATTAATCCATAGGTTCCTACAGTTAGAACTTGAGGAAGAAGGACAAACGGAATTAAGGTAATGGGATTCATAACAACTGGAAATCCAAAGATAACCGGTTCATTAATTTCAAATAGCGCACTCGGAAACGCAACTTTTCCTAATTCGCGATATGTTTTACTTTTAGAAAAAAGCATCCAAAAGACCAACATTATCGTGGCGCCAGTACCTCCGACATTTACAAACAAACTGGAGAATCCAGATGACGTAATGTAAGGAATTGCCTGATGATGAGCCCAAGCTACACCATTTGCTGTTACAAATTGGAGAAAAATTGGATCCGCAATTCCTTCAAGAGTCATATCACCATGAATACCGCCGACCCAAAGCAGACTTACTAATAAAGTATAGAACATAATTCCGGGTAAACTATTCATTGCAAACAACAATGGATGGAAAATATCTTGAATAAAAACATTTATATCAAAGTGAAGTGGTACTCGAATTGTCCAAAACAAAAGTAAAATAACAAATCCTGGTACTAACGAAACAAATGAGTGGCTCACAGCATCAGGTACACCAGCTGGTAGCTTGATAACAAGATTTCGTTTAACAAAAAAGTTCAAAATCAAAACAGATACAAAAGCACAAATAATAGCAGTAAATAATCCAGTTGAGGCAAAGTTGGCTGTGTCCAACACATTTTTATTATTAAAAGAAACGATTATGAATGCCATCGTCGCCAATCCAGCTCCATTGATGGCATCAAGATCAAGATTTTTAGATAACTCGTATCCAATTCCGATAACAGATAATAATGAAATAATCCCAAACGATCCATTCACCGCCACGCCAATGGCTCCCATATACGGCTTCATAAACGCTGTCCATGCTGGAATAGGGATGTTTCCAATAATTAAAAATACTGATCCACTAATAACCGCTGGCAAAGTCATAACTAACCCGTTACGAATCGAAACCAGATACTTATTATTTCCGACCTTTGCTAAAGGTGGCATTAGAACATTTTGAATCCAATCCATAAATTTCTTCAAAATAATCACCCTCCCATAATTTAATTACAATCTCAGTATAAGATGTGAGTTACAAGTTGTAAACCCTTTCATGAGTATTTTGTCCAATTATGTGTAATATTTAATTGTTTTCATTTAAATCTGCTTTTTATTTCTTGTTTTATTATAGGTATATACCATTACGTGAAATTTACATCGTTTTTACTATAAAGCATTCTCAAATAAATTTTACCTGGTCGTTACGCACTTTCTATCGTTTTAAACTAATTAATTTTTTTATATTCTAATTAATGACCAAGGGCCCTTGGATCTTAGCTTACAAGGAGATTCAAGAATTGGAAAAACAAACGATTCAAGCAGGTTTTAATTTTTTATTACAAGACGACAACGAAAAAATTATATTTGGAGCGGCCAAACGGTTACACATTTCACCAGTCCAAACCAATTACGATGATTTTATTCAAGAAGGCTATTTAGCCTTCGTTCAGGCATACGCCCGTTACCCTTCTTTAGTTGCCGATGATCCCCAGAAGTTTCGCGTATTTGCTTATCAGGCCGTTTATTGGCGTTTACTAGACTTAATTCGACAGACTTCTCGAGTAGCAGAAAAAATTCAATTTGATCAAGAAACTTTAGATGCACAACCACAATCATCAGGTGATTTAGCTTTTGACGCCATTTATACCGATCAACTATTTCAAGAACTCTACCAATGCTGCACACTTGCTGAACAGAATTTCTTAAAAGATTGCTATGTCCTGCATCTTAAAAATAATGAAATAGCAGCCAAACATCACGTTTCGCGCCAGTGTGTTTCTAACTTGCGGCGTAGTGTAGGTAATAAGGCGCTAGCTCAAATATCAAAAAATAACCACTAATTCATTTAACAATGTTAATATATATAGTGATTAGAATAATTCGTGCCGTAACAATCTGCGACATAAAGGAGGAATCATGATGGCTACTGTCCATCCCGATTATGAAGTGATTTCAAAAGTCTATGCGATGATTCAAAATATAGATAATGACTTACAAATTAAATTTGCTGTTAGTTTTGAACAATTTCGTATTTTACACTTTATTTCCAGCATCCAGCCAAAGGAAACAACTGTAAGCATTCTCGCAAAAGAATTTCGCTCAAATACTTCTGCCACTTCTCGAAAAGTAAGTACGCTGTACAAACAAAATTTAATTAAAGACCATGTTTCCGGAGATGATCGTCGAACGCATTGGATAACGCTGACTCCCAAAGGAATCTCCACAATTAATGAACTAAAGGAATTCGTTGATGATCATCTGCCAGAGATCGAAAAACAGATAATTGCTACCCTTTCAAAAAATATGACAGATTTAATATAACAGTTTTAGTTATCACACTTTGACTGGCATTGTTGTAAAAATACAACGTGCCAGTCTATTTTTATGGGTATTCTTTGTAAATTTGCCTTGCAATTATTAACTTTTTCCCGTTTAGCGGTTATATCTTTTAAAAACTATGAATATTTCTTACTAATTAAGCCTTTCTGGGGTTGCCAAAAAACATATAGTTGTGTTTCAATTACATTAACGGCCTTGAATATTATTAGACAATAACTTTTTTACCGTGCAATCATTATAAAGGAAGAGGAAATATGATGTTGAAGTCAAACCCAATGGAATTTGCCAATTTTTCCAAAATGTATCGTTTGTTTCTACAAACTGATAGTCATTTAAAATCTACATACTCAATTAGCTTTGAACAGTATCGAATCATGGCCTACATCTTATCTCTTAAGCAACAAGAAGCCACCGTTAGCGAAGTTGGCAATCATTTCGGATCCAGTTCACCTGCTATTTCTCGCAAAATCCGGGTTTTATTTAATTTACACTATATTGTTGATCATGCAGATTCACATGATCGCCGAGTCCATTGGTTGAATCTAACTCCTGAAGGTAAGGAACTAACTTCAACGGTTGCCGATTTCTTAGTCGAAAAAATTCCAGACATTGAAACTCAAGTTGAAGAGTTATCAAAGACTGATTTAAATCATTAGTACAAAAATAAAAAACCAGCAAACAAGGTGAAATTTCTTTTACCTGTTTGCTGGTTTTTATGTATTATTTGATTTTATGAAATTTAGTTGGCGCCTTTAGACGTTATCAGTCCACAATCTTCAATGTAATTTTTCCACCTGCACGGCCCACGATTTCATCTAACGTTTTAAACGAAACGTTTGCCCGACCACTTTCCATTCTGGCAATCTGGGATTGGCGTTTCCCGGCCTTTTCTGCCAATTGGGTCTGTGTGTAACCTTTACGAAGTCGGAACTCCACTAACTCTTTTGCAACTTGAATCTTAATCTCATCTTCCTTAGTCATCTCTTGTTTGATCATCAATACTTCCTCCATCTCATATTATGCATTTACTTCTTTTTTAAAACTTTTAAAACCTCTAACGGTGATTCAAAAATATATTCTGCATCTTTAAAATTGGCACCTGGAATTGATCCCCACTTTGCATTTCCAAAATCAATCCCAGCTGCATGTGCTGCTTGCATATCATAGGGTGCATCCCCAATGTACAAAAACTGGCTTTTAGAAATTCCGGGGAACTTACGCATCCCAGCCAAGATTGGATCGGGATTAGGCTTATGTTTCTCGGTATCCTCCGCAACAACTACTTTATCACTCTGGTTGGCAAATTTATATTGTGCAACTTGTGTCTTCCAACCATACCGTGTTTTAGAAGTCACCATGCCAATTTCCACATGTTGTTTTTTCAACTCCGCAAAAAGTGTATCTATTCCGGGAAATTCTTGGACTAGCTCTTGATGTTTCAAAAATTCCTCGCCATAATCACGGACCGTCTGTTCTGGATCAGGGGAGCCTAAGGTTTTAAAAATCTCTACTGCTGATAAGCCCATTAATTTACGAGTTTTCTCTTCTGTCACCGGAATCGCCAAACGCTCAAAAATTGGTTTTACCGTGGCCCAGACAGCCAAATCTGTTCTCAGCAAGGTATTATCGACATCAAATAAAACAACTTGGTACATCTCTTCAACTCCCCCTCTTTTTTAATGAAACAAACAATGCATTATATCATAAGAAAACGGTTCCCCTCAATGCCCCATTTAAATTTTTGCTTTTCCAATTTATATTTCCACTTATTCAAATCCAAAATATGCAATTTAGTTCACTTTTTACAAAAAAATAAGCCGGAAAATTCCGACTTACTTTTAAAATAAATTAATTATCTGAAATTAATCTTTAACATTTTTCAAACCGAATTTTTGCCTATGTGTGACAAAATAATAAATTCCGCCAATCACAATTGGATATAACAGAACAATGACACTTTGAAGGACCATGCCATTACCGACTCCATTAATTGCGTAATTAAATGCGCTCATTGCATGGGTTGCTGGTAACAACTCTGAAATTGCATGGTAAAGTGTGGTCAACATTGAAGTTGGTAGAAGAACACCTGCCAATTGAACTAACATCAATACTAATGAGAATAAGATCCCAGGAGCACCGAATAATAAATCAATGAAGACACACAGAGTTGTGAAACTGACGGCCGTAATTGCGGCAGCTACCACTAACCCGATTGGATGGACAACTGAAATACCATCAATTCCGACAAATGCTAACACTCCGACAACTTGTAACAAGGTCAATAGGAGAAGCATATTATTCGAAAGTCCAAAGCCACTGTGACGATGCCCTTTCCGACGAGCATATTGACCCAACTGATTTAAGATAGCTGCGATAAACAGAACCATCGCAATTACCAATGGTGCGAAGATATTTTTGACAGAACCTACAGATTCCAAAGTTTCGTTTTGACTTACTGGATTCACAAAATGATTAACATTTTGGGGATCTGCATTAACGTTTTTAACTTGGTCGGCACCATCTGCCAACTTAGAATTTAACAAACTAATTCCTGAACTAGCAGTTTTCAGACCATCTTGAACTTGGTCAGATCCGGCTGCCAATTGATCAGTGCCAGATTTACCTTGTTTAGCGCCGGATTCCAATTGGTCAGCACCACTAGTCAGTTGAGAACTAGCATTGGTAAGCTTTGTGCCACCTGCTACCAATTTATTAGCACCTGTCGATAATTGGTTAACACCGCTAATTAGGGTTGGTACTTGGCCATTCAAGGTTTGAAGACCAGTACTTAATTGTTGTGAACCAGAATTCAATTTAGAAGAATTTGAATTCAAAGTCGTCAGCCCACTCGTCAATTGACTAGAACCGGATTTAAGTTGACTAACACCGCTAACCAAACTAGGAACTTGACTATTCAAGCTTGATAACCCGGTTGTCACTTGTCCAGAGCCACTCGTTAATTGTGTAACACCTGATGTTAAACTTGGCACCTGACTATTCAAACTACTTAATCCTGTTTGAACTTGAGAAGCACCTGACGTCAGGCTATCGTTGCTTGCAGCTAATTCAGAAGCCCCATCACTGACTGAACCAACACCTGCTGTGTACTTTGATACGCCCGTTGTATAAGTTGTTACACCCGCAACTAAGGAATTTTCGCCGTTCACTTGATCATTTAGTTGTGCAATTCCAGCAGTGAGTTCCTTGAAATCATCCAAGTTAGCGCTCAGTGTTGGTAATTGTTTCTCAAGTGATTGTAACGTTTGAACTGTACTATCACTCATTAATGGTGAAGACAATAATTCGTTAGCCTGGCTCACAACGCTGCTTAAACTGGAAAGAGCCTCTGTCGTGTTGCTGTCGACGTTAACTTTATCCAAAGTAGTCGCCAAACTATTAATCTTATCCTTGGCACCACTTAATGCCTTTAAACTCGTTCCTGTTGCAGTTACTTCTTTTGCGGAAGCTGCTGCATTTGTGGCACTACCTGAAGCCTGACTCTTAGCTTCCGTTAATTTAGCCTGATCGGCCGTGCTCAAATTTGAGGAATCAATATCACTTAATAATGTAGCAACCTTTTGACTTTGAGTTGCTGAAGTTTGAGCTTTCGTTGCCGCGTCAGTCAATGCAGTTGTTGCACTATCAAGACTAGCAAACGAGGTATTTATATCTGCTAAACTACTTTTTGCATCACTTAATTCAGTTAAAACATCACTTAAACCTGACAACTGCTTTAATACTGGTGCCAAAGCTTGCAGTTTTGTTTGTAATTCTTGAGCACTCTGAATTGTTGCCGGTGCATCCTTCAAGGTTTCCATTGCAGCTGTATCAGTTGCTAACAATTGTTGCATATCTGCAATCTTAGTATTAGCCTCATTTGCTGCTGTATTTAATTGCGATACCCCTTGAGAAAGGTCAGTGGCACTTGACAATAAGTTTGTCGAACCATTATTTAACTCACTAGAGCTACCATTTAAAGTGCTTAATCCGCCATTCAAGGTGGTTACCCCAGTTGTATATTTATTGATTCCAGCAGATAAATTACTCGATCCGGTGCTTAATTGATCAACACCAGTAGCCAATGCCCCAGTTTTACCGGATAAGGTCTTTAACCCATTAGTCACTTTGGTAGAACCGTCAAATAATTGGGTGACCCCAAGTGGTAAGGTAGCAGTTTTACTCGAAAGCTGTGCCAACCCTGTACTGAGTTGACTAGCACCAGCCTGAGTTTTAGAAACGCCGGCTGTATAACTATGCACGCCGTTATTGAGCGTTTTGCTTCCTGTGATTAACTGCTGCACACCTGAAGCGAGTGGCGCTGTTTTTGACTTCATTTCACTCAAGCCCATTGCCAACGTTTTGTTTCCAGAAGCCAATGTATCCACACCAGTTGCATAAGTATTAATTCCATCGCTCAACTGTTTGGTACCATCTTCAAACGTGACCATGCTTGTGGCTAACACATGCAAGTTACGATCAACTTTGGCATTACCATCTTTAAGTTGAACAATTCCGTTTTTTAACTTTTTAACTCCCCCAGAGCCACTTTTAATTCCGGATCCTAGCTGATTAATTGAACTTAGAAGTGTCTTATCATAAGACTTCTGAATACTTGAAACAACTTCCGTTTTGACCGAAGAAGCTACCTGTTCGTTAATAACTTCTGAAACATAACTATTATGTTTCGACAACTTAATCTTTAAATTACTAGACTTAGGATTTTCATCTAAAGCAGTTGTAATATTTTTGGAAAAATCTTTTGGAATCGTAATCGTCATCAGATAACTACCATTCTTCATTTCCGCTTTTGCTTTTTTAGCAGAAACAAAATGCCATTTAACTTGTGTATTATGGCTCAAATTTTGAATCACTTGTTTACCGGCATCAACCTTTGTATCCTGAAATTCAGCCGATTTGTCATTATTCACTACCGCCACGTTCGTATTAGTGGTGTGTTCTTCTTGCGAAGTATTGATATATCTAAAAATCACACCAGTCAATAAGATTGGAATTAATAGTGCCAAGATCAAAAAACTCCATCGCTTGGTTCGCGGATTCCAGTTCTTAAAAATCATGTCTTTACCATCTCCTGTTTTATTTCGCGCAGTTAACTTACTTACCAAAGTAAAACTTTAATATTTGTTTAAGCTCAGGTCAAAAGACGGTAAATTTATTTGACACTGGTTATTTATTCAAAAAAATAGTCCAAAGCCTAATAGATAAGGCCTTGAACTAGTTTACGTAATATTTCTAATTTTTTGATTAAAATGCTTCAAACACCTGATATTCAGGCAATTACATTATTTTTAGTTAAAAAGTGACAAAGTATTGAATCTGAAACATCATATTTTGTGAAACGAATTCGCTATCAACCTACATCCCACAAGTACTATGCTCAGTTAGACATTTAAAAGAAAGTCATATATTTTTGAAAAATGGCAACCATTTCTGGCTTATCCAACATCATTTCTGGATGCCATTGAATCCCCAAAAGCGGTCGGCCAGGATCACTTGGTGCCACAGCCTCCACCACGCCATCTTCCGCAAGCGCCAACGGTTTTAACGCACTTGCTAGAGTATGGACCATTTGATGGTGCAAGGAATTCACAAGAAGATGCTTTCCTAAAATATCTTGTAACTCAGGTTTGACGGAAACCTCGTGCGTAGCAACATTACCCAACTTTTCTGGTGCTTGATCATGCTCGACTATCACCGATCGGGTTAGCAGCGATTGATCTTGATAGAGTGTCCCACCGAGGGCAACGTTGATAAGTTGCATCCCACGACAGATTCCTAGGATTGGTTTGTGACTATCCCACGCAAGCTTAAATAACGCCAATTCAAACTCGTCTCGTTTTAAAGAGGTTGTTTTTAATAATGGATCGGGTTCTTCTCCGTACAAGGTGGGTGTCACATCCTGACCACCAGGTAAAAATAACCCATCAATGTTTTCAAAATAATCTTTCGCCGTTTCTACCGACTGAATCGGAATAACCACCGGTAATCCCCCAGCTTTAGTGATGGCATCAATATTTCCTTGAAACGTGTATGTTGCGTGGTTGTGATAAAAAACTGTTGAATCTCCGGTAAACATATTACCAACAATACCGATTCTGGGTTTCATGAGTTAGGCCTCCACTTTTTTTGATGTTCTTAACAGTTTCTACTCTTTTTTCTGCCAGGCAGCAGGACAACTCCACAAGTCAGAGGCAAAAAAATAAGTAGGGCTACCTGCGGGATGCGATCCCGCCTCCGCCCTACTTATTTTTTTCCTCTTAACGACTTGTTCCGTTCACTTTTTTCGTTCACTACTTTTCTATATAAGCCGTCTTATAATTCCATTGTGTTCCAGCCGTATTGTGGATCACGCCCTTCAACTTTGGATTTACCAAGAAGGAATAATTGGTTTGATAGAGAGGTGCAATTGCTGCCTGCTTTACGACCAACTGGTCCGCCTTAATCATATCTTCCCAACGCTTGTTCTTATCATTAGCATCTTTATTCTGGGCGTTTTTAACTAACTGATCGTACTCGCTATTACTCCATTTTCCGTAATTGTAACCACTATTTGATTGCAATACTTGCAAATGAGAAATTGGGTCTGTGAAATCGGCTCCCCATCCGGAAACATAAATATCAAAGTCTCCTTTGTCTGCTCGTGAATATGCAACCTTTGATGGAATGTTTTCCAAATTAACTTTCATGCCTGATAATTCTTTTTGTAATTGAACTTGGAAATATTCTGAAATGTTTTTATCGTCAGCATCATTTGTCGACATCAACGTGGCATCTAACGTTTTTTCACCAATTTCCTTCATCCCCTGTTTCCAGAGTTTCTTAGCTTCAGCACTATTATAGTTAACAGTGTCTTTTACGTAAGCTTCATCAGCGAAATCTTTGCCAGTCTTAGGATCTTTCCCTAAATCTGTAGGTACAAAACCCTTTGGTGTCGTTGAAGCATCACCGATAACCTTATTAATTAATTGCTTGCGATCGACCGCCAAAGAAATAGCCTGACGAATATGTTTATTATTCATTGCCTTGCGGACTTTCGCATTTGAAGACTTGAAATTGAACGCTAAGAAACGCGTAATACTATATGGCACTGTTTGATAATCAGAATTACTCTTAAAATTCTTAATCTGAGCACTTGAAAGCTGTGCCATATCTAACTTTTTCGATTGATATAAACTTACAACCGTTGAAGGATTTTCATTAACTGAATAATTAATCTTACTCAACTTAACTTTGCTCTTGTCCCAATACTGATTATTTTTCACAAATGACCAATGATCGTTAGTTCCCGACCATCCAGTCATCTTAAACGGACCGGTATAAACCATATATTTAGAAGTTGTGGCATATTTGCTACCATACTTATCAACAACTTTTTTGCTAACTGGTGAGAATAGTGGATAAGTCATCAATGCTTTGAAATAAGCAATTGGTTCATCCAAATGAACCACAAAAGTTTGACTATCTGGTGCTGAAACTCCTAATTTAGAAGGGCTTAATTTCCCTGAGTTAATTTTGTCAGCATTTTGAATTCCGGAGAATAAGTATGCATATTGCGATTTTGTATTTGGATTTAGTGTTCGTTGCCACGAATAAACAAAATCTTTAGCCGTTATTTTTTGACCATTACTAAATTTCGCATTTTTTCGAATCTTGAAAGTCCAAGTTTTACCATCTTTCGAAACTTTTCCGGAAGACGCTAAACCGGCAATAGGTGTTCCGTTCTTACCTAAGCGATACAAGCTTTCAAACACGTTTCCCGTTTGACCGTATCCGGTAGCTTTCGCAATATCGATTGTATCTAGCGGTGCGTCCGCCGATAAGTTAAGTACTTGATCTGATGCCAAGGATCCGGAACCCGAGTTATCAGAACTCTGATTGCCACAGCCAGCAAGCACCAATACAAGTCCGGCAGCTAATGTGGTTGGAATTATCCATCTTTTCTTCATTATAATAAGTCTCCCCTGATTTTAAATTTTCTATGTGTTGGAATTAGTGACGCGAATTTCATCTAACTTTGTTTTTTTATTTAAACACGGACAGCCTGGTGACATTCGGCATCACTTCCTTATAAAGTTATTTTCTATAACAAACAAAAAACCGACTAACTGCATATGCAATTAGTCGGTTCACATTTTTAACCTATTTCGAGTATTTCTAGGCAAATGTTAGCGAAAGATAATTACGGTTTGCAGCTACGCAAATAATCATGTTGTTTTCTTGGCAACATGGCATACAACATTTAGTTTGCATTTCTGTCTTCATCATAATTATCTTCCTTTCTTCTGTTTGTTAATTCAATACTTAGAATATCCAATTACTTATTGTAAGTCAAGCAAAAACCTAATTTCAAGCAAACTTTTTGATAACTAATCTAAATCTTCACCATTACTTTCGATAACTTTTTTATACCAATAGAAACTCTTCTTTGGTGTTCGTGCGTAATCACCTGTTTGATCATCATGCCGATTAACGTAAATAAAGCCGTAGCGTTTCGACATTTGCCCGGTACTTGCCGAGGCCAAATCAATACATCCCCATGGTGTGTAACCAATTAAATCTACGCCGTCATCGATTGCTTCTTTCATCGCAACTACATGACCTCGCAAATAGTCAATTCGATAATCATCATTAATCGAACCATCTTTTTCAACTTTATCGTAAGCACCCAACCCATTTTCAACAATCATCAATGGCAATTGGTAGCGTTGATAAACTTGATTCAAGTAAATCCGCAAACCTTCAGGGTCCATACTCCAGCCCCAATCACTATATTTCAAGTAAGGATTTTTAGTTCCAGATGACATATTACCATTAACTTTTTCTTGTTTTTCAGGATGAATTGTCACAGCCCCTGATGAGTAATAACTGAAACTGTAAAAATCAACCGTCCCGTTCTTTAAAGTTTCTGCATCACTTGGATCCATATCTGACTTAATATCATGTTCACGCCAATACTTCTTGGCAAATGCTGGGTAGGCCCCCCGTACGTGCACATCGCCACAGTAGAAATTGTTCATTTCCATTTGCTGTTGAGCCATTAAAACATCTTTTGGATCTGCCGTCAGCGGATAAACTTCTGAACCAGCAATCATACAACCCACTTTATTTTCCGGATTAATTTCATGAGCCAATTGGACGGCTTTTGCACTCGCCACCAGTTGGTTGTGGACAGCTTGGTATGCATTTTGAACCTTATCATGAGAGACGGGCGCAAAAATTGAATCGCCGTCCTTGACTGGCACACCAGCCTGAATATAACCACCGCCAAACATTAATGCGGTATTAATTTCGTTAAACGTCAACCAAAGATGAACTTCATCTTTATAAGATTCAAAAAGGACTCGACAATAATTTTCAAAGAAATCAATGACTTTACGATTTAAAAAGCCGCCGTATGCTTCAGTCAAATGATAAGGGACTTCGTAATGCGAAATGGTAACTAACGGTTCAATTCCATATTTATGACATTCTTGAAAAACTTTATGGTAAAAATCAATTCCAGCTTGATTGGGCTTCTCGTCATCCCCATTAGGAAAAATTCGGGTCCAGTTAATTGATAACCGGTAAACTTTATACCCCATGTCAGCGAGTAATTTAATGTCTTCTTTATAATGATGATAAAAGTCACTTGCCGTGTGGGAAGGATAATAAGCTCCCTCTTCCACCTTTGCAGTAAAGTGCCGTGGCTTTTCTAGAGTGCCACCTGTTAATAGATCTTGGACACTAACTCCTTTGCCATCAACATCCCAGGCACCTTCAATTTGGTTGGCTGCGGTTGCGCCACCCCACAAGAAATTCTTCGGAAATTTTTCTGTCATTACTTTTCCTCTTTTCTCTTTGATAGTAATTTAATACTTAGTATCAGTTTAACTGTTTTTAGAAAGCGCTGTCAAATGTTAATTCAAGACTTATTTTTCTGAGGTTTATTCCCTTTCATCTACATGTTTATTTAGTCAATTTAGTTTCTTTTGTGATACGATATGAACAGACAGAACCCAAAATACAGAATACAGGTGATTTATTATGAAACTCGCTTTAATTGGAGCTGGCCCACGCAACTTAATGGCTTTAGAACGGTTACTAGCCTGGAATCGACGGATGCCCGTTAAAAATTTAGATATTCATCTTTTTGATCCAGCGGGAATCGCAGGACGCGTTTGGCAACCAGATCAACCACAGGAACTTATAATGAATTCACTCGCGGCCAAAATTACGCTTTTTACCGACCATACGATCGAAATGGAAGGCCCCGTTTTACCAGGACCAACCTTATTTGAATGGTCGCAACGATCTGGTAACCAGTTTATTCTTGAACATCATTACCAAAATGAAAAAGCATTTCTAAACGAAATCAGCCATCTGACTACCAATAGTTATGCCAGTCGGGGATTGTTTGGCATCTATCAAGAATGGTACTACCAACAACTACTTAAAGATCTTCCTGATTCAGTCACGGTCACCTTTCATCTGGAACGCGTAACCGGAATTCAGCGGCTAACTGGCCATACCTACAAGGTGAACTTCGATGACACTGCCGAAACTTTTGACGGCATCTCAATGGCCTTGGGAGAAGGTTTAGCACAAGCCAGCGATTCCGAAAAAGAGCTGGCCCAGTTTGCGAGCGAAAATAATCTCACTTACTTACGCAGTGGCTATGCAGCGGAACAGAATTTCGATAAGATTCCTGCCAAATCAAACGTTTTGCTACGCGGTTTGGGCTTGAATTTCATGGACGCGATGATCATGTTAACAGCTCATCGCGGCGGTAGTTTTCAACGTTTAGATGATGACTCACTTATTTACAAACCATCTGGCACTGAACCCAATATTTATGCCGGATCCGGACGGGGATTTCCTTATCATGCCCGTGGATTCGATCAAAAATCAATCGGAGAAACTCGTCCCCTTTACTTCTTATCAAACCAAATTGTGGCGCACATGATTGATAAACAAGAACAAATGAGCGGTCAGAAGTTTTTGGATTTAATCTACTCGGATGTAATTTGTACTTATTACACAAAGCTGGTCGCTCAAAAATACACCGGCGTGAGTGCCCATGAATTTGAACAGGCCCTCCAAAAAGATCCTCTTTCACAACAAGTTTTGGACGATTACGGAATCTCTCAAGAAGACCGGTTTAACTTGGAAAATCTGGCCCATCCAGAAGGCAATGCAAAAACTGCCGATGATTTACAAAAAGTTATGATTCAGTACCTAGAAAAAGATATCGCCGAGGCCAAACGTGGCAACAAGATGAGTCCCTTCTCAAGTGCAATGGAAACTCTGCGCGAATTGCGGACAAATATTCGTAAGGTCATCACCTACAAACTAATTTCTGATGACGACTATGCAAAGTACATTTTAGGCGGTTTTAATAGTTTAAATAGCTTTCTGGCGGTTGGTCCACCAATTTTAAGATTGGAACAACTTTTGGCATTAATTAAAGCGGGTGTAGTTGAAATCCTTGGACCAAAATTGACGGTCGAAACTAACCAACAACATTTTCTAGCTTATTCAAAACAGTTTTCCGATCGTAAAATAGAAGTAGATGGCGTTATTGAAGCAAGATTAGCCTCTGTGGATATCCGAATCAGTACAAATCCATTAATTCAAGATTTGTTAGAAACGGGAATGGCTCGTCCGTACGAACTCCACTTCAAAGATGGCAGTACCAAACAATTAGGTTCAATGGACGTGACCACTGAAACTGCCGAAATGATTGATAACGATGGTAATCCGGTCCCCAATGTTTACATCTGGGGAATTTCAACGGAAGGTCGCCACTGGCTGACAAATGGTAGCCCAATTCCAAGTGTCAATGATGTCCGTTTGCGAATGGCAGATATGATTGCAAACCAGATGCTGAGTTATAGTGAGTGAGACAAGTTGAGAAGAAGGAAATCACAAGGACGACGGATGCGGGATCGTAATCCCGCGGGAGACGTGCTTGTGATTTCCTTTTTGACTTGTTGAGCTGTCCTAAGATGAATGAGTGAGACAGGTCGGTAAAAAAGAAAAGCACAAGGGCGACGGATGCGGGATCGCAATCCCGCGGGAGACGTGCTTGTGATTTTCTTTTTGACTTGTCGAACTGTCCTAAGAAGAGTGAGTGAAACAAACTGAAAAAAGGCTAAATATAACTGTTCTGGATGCCAGAAGAATTTCTGGCTGGAAGGATAGTTATATTTAGCTTTTTGGTTTGTTGAGCTGTCCTAAAGAGTGAGTGAAACAAACTGAAAAAAAGCTAAATATAACTGTTCTGGATGCCAGAAGAATTTCTGGCTGGGAGGATAGTTATATTTAGCTTTTTGGTTTGTTGAGCTGTCCTAAAGAGTGAGTGAAACAAGTCGGTTAAAAAGAAAAGCACAAGGGCGACGGATGCGGGATCGCAATCCCGCGGGAGACGTGCTTGTGATTTCCTTTTTGACTTGTTGAGCTGTCCTTAAGAAGAGTGAGTGAAACAAAAATAAACAAGCCTGAATCAGTGACTAACACTGGTCCAGGCTGTTTGACAATTCATTGTAAATTAACCCTAACTGTCCGTGATTTACCGTCCGATTCTGTAATTTGAATCTTAATCTGATCGGTTCGGTTTTTATAATCATAAGTTAGATCCAGATCACGAACTTGTTCACCTTCATCAATATCATCATCGCGCTCAACAGAATTTAATGTTGTGCCAGCCTGAGTAACCTTAACCTGGGCAAAGTTAGCAAACGGGGCTTTCTTTTCCGATTTAGGCTCCCAGGAAACCTTAACTTCGAGTTGACCATCGTCTAATTCTGCCTCAACTTGATGAACCGTAAATTTATCAAATTTCCAACTACTATCCAATAATGACATTTCATCATCGCTATTTAATGTTCTCGATGAACTGGATTGACTTGATGCAGAATTTTCTTTAGTCGAACTTGAAACGGAACTGCTTGATGAATTGTCCGATTGTTGTTCATTGTTAGTATTATTGGAACAGCCACCTAAGAAAAGAAATAGAGAAGAAAGAAGCAGCAATAAAGTTGTTTTTTTCATAAGATCCTCCTATATAGTGAGTAAAATAAGTTGAGAAAAGCTAAATATATATCTATTTTGAAGGTCGAAAAAATGCCACCTGCAAGATACTTATATTTAACTTTTTTTGCTTGTCGATCTGTTCTGAAAAATATTAAACATTAAATTTATTTAGTTGTTTTATTTGAATACCTGTCCGTAATAATACAAGGCTTGTTGATTTTCCGGGCTAACACTGATCTTAGTCACACTACAGTTTTGGGGCTCTTTAAAAGCCAACGGATCTGTTGCCTTTACTGCATTTTGGGCAAAACTACGCGTCGTAAATCCATGAGTAACAATAATCATTTTCTGATTTGGATACTTTTTCTGCATGTCGTTAGTAAATTCAGCAACCCGTTCTTCAACGTCTGTAAATTTCTCACCATGCGCCGCCTCATAGTATTCTGGATAAACTGCGTTACTTCCGGGAATAAAGTATTTCAGATACTTGGCTTTAAGGTCTGCATCATATTGACCATCCCAATCACCATATGAGATTTCAAGTAACCGGTCATCAACTTCGACTGGCAAATCATGTCCTGTATTCAGAATGTTAGCTGTATCTTTGGCACGGGTCAGCGGACTCACAATCAAACGGTCCGCAAAACTAATATCAAAATGATCATGCAGGACTTGAGCTTGTTTAATACCATTTTCGTCCAACTGCGAAGGTTCCGCATCCACTTGTCCCTGTTTAAAACCCATTGTATTGCCACGTGTTTCGCCATGGCGGACGATGTAAAATTCTGTCATATTCAATCCTCACTTCTCTACAATTAATAATTCAATATTACAGCTATTGTAGAATAAATGAAAACCCTTTTACATATTTCCACCATGAACTTCGGCAATATTATAGACAAGTGCAAAAGCATCCGGTGCCAATATATGAATTTGATTCAAAATATGTTGATACTCTGAATTTTCCACCACAATCATCAACATTTGCTTCTTATCACCACTGTAGCCACCTCTGACATCAAAAACAGTGAGGCCCTTTTCCATCAAGGTGACCAAACTATGTTGAACCTCATCTAGATTCCCGTCACTCATAATATAAATGACTTTTTTGCGATCCAGGCCGGTTTCAATGTAATTCATGATCACCATGGTTAAAATTGATGAAAAGATGGCAAGAAAGAACGCTTCAAATCCGGAAACAAAAATATTGAAAAAACAGACAATCCCGTCCACTGCCAGCAATCCAACAGCCGGTTTTAGGTTGAAATATTTTTTAAAGATTAATGGCGGTACAGTGGTTCCTCCACTAGACGCATCTATACGATAAAGAAGTGCAACTCCTGCTGCAAAAATGGCTCCGCCCACAATGACCGCTAACAAACGATCATTTACCAGCTTAATTTGTGGTGTTATCGCTAAGCACACCGGAAGTAACAGACTACCAAATGTAATCCGGGCTGTAGTTGCTTTATCCAACGTGAAATAAGAAAGGATCAACATTGCCACGTTCAATACTAAAACGACGATCGACATATTAAGTCCAAAACTTTCGTGCAACAAAATGGCAATTCCGGTCGTTCCACCGGATGCCACGTTATGTGGTGCGTAAAACATGTTAATCGCGACGGCAATGATCTCCAACGCGACCAGAATTAAACCCATTTGTATGAGCCAATGATATTTACGTTTGCTCAACACATCACCTATCTTTCTTGTGGTTTACTTATTAACTTTATTATCGCAAATTTTCTTTCATAAAGCTAATGATGTGTATAATAACAAACAAATATTAGCAAAATAAAAAGACTTCATTTGCCAATTCATTTGACAAACGAAATCCACTTTAACGATCCAGAACTAATTCAATAACCTTTTTACGTGTAGCCACGTTAAGATGCGTGACGTTTTCTGTAAGAATTTTTTCATACTCCACTAACGCATCTTCGGGAAGTGGCGTATTTTTGCTCAAAGCCACCAGTACATCATCCACCGTTGTATTCAGTGAAACAGTCATAAAAATGTTCATTTTTTCAATTACATCTCTTAATAAATCTGTCAGCAAACCATTTGGCTTCCCATTTATATCGGTAATGACTAACTGATGGCTGTTCACCATTGCGTGATCAATCCGACTAATTCGTACTACATCAAATACCGATATCATTGTGCCAACCCCGTTTCTGCATATTATAACCTGCATTATAGCTCAAAAATTGGAAACAAGACAAGACGAAGAACTTTTGAGCAGAAATTAGTTCAAATGTATAAACTGTAACCTAGAAATCTGAACTTGTAGCTTTCATTATTTCGACACCTTTATTTGTCAGTAGGTAGCCGGTCCTGTTCCGTCAAACGTTAATCCCTCGAACTCTCGGGTTGCAATTGCCTTTCCTTGAGCATTAGACGTTTGGAAAGTTTCAGTACGCACATCACTTGCAGATAAACTACTTGAATTTCGTTTAAAACTTAAATAGCCATTTATCTGCGTCATAAGACTAAAATTAAGAAAAAATCCTCTACACTTATCAAATAAACTAACATAGTTATTTGATAAGTGTAGAGGAATATCGCAAATTTTTTCACTTTTTAAATTTTTTTGAATTTACATTTTAAACTTATTTACCAATTTGTAATCAAAAATCAAAAAAATAACTGTAAAAAATAATAATGCACCCACAACTACTGATATCGAACTGCCATTTTTTTCAGACGTTTGTGGTAAAACTCTAGATTTACTGGTGGGGTACTTATTAGAAGCGCCTTTTATCGCATTTTTAGTGTCAACACTTGTTTTGCTTGTAGCATTAGCATTTGTAACAGTCTTGGTTTTATCTGCTTTACTGTATGTTTGTGCATTGTTTTTATTATTCGAATTTGTAGAAGGCGCCTTCTCCACTGTTATTTTTATATTCGAAGTTGGATCTTTCATGGTTGCGCCTTTTTCCAGGCTTTCCTCTATCGAATCATTTTCAGAAGAATCTAAAGATGAATTATTCGAGCTTTGAGCAGGTGTTTTGTCTAGTGTTACTTTTGTGTCAAAAGTCGGATCCTTCATTGTACCACCTTGTTCTGAACTATCGATACTTTCCGAATCAGACCAACTACTCGTGGTTGCAGAAGACGTTTTAGCTACTGTTATTTTTGTGTCAAAACTCGGGTCTTTCATTGTGGCTCCTCGTTCTGAACTATCAATACTTTCCTCTCTCACATTGTCTGCATTCGTTGTAGCTGCATGTGTTACGCTACCAAAACTCATGAATAATGAAATTGTTACCACTAAAACTATGACAATCAATCTTTTTTTATCTAACATATCTTAATTCCCCCCATTTTACTTTTGCAGTCGTTCATTTGCCACTACTGTTGTAAATATTGATAAACGAAATTATCGTTTTCAGTGGAAATACTAACACACTATTCCGTGTTTATCAAATCAATTTCCACACCATCGTTAGTAAAGTGAAAATATTGAAAAAGTAGTTAAATTAGCATATTTTCCTTACATATATTCCTTTACTTACCCTTTGTATGTTGGTAGGATAATCACTGTAATTTGATTGAGAGGAAGAAGAAAAATGAATACAAATTTTTTAGATGCTTTAAAGCAACGACGTACAATTTATAATCTCGGCAAAAATGTGACCTTACCTGAAACTGACATTAATCACTTAATTAAATCGGCTATTCGTGAGTCACCAACTGCGTTTAACAATCAAACTCTTCGTGCAGTTATTTTGTACGGTAAAAAACACGATCAACTTTGGGACATCGTGGCCAATCGCTTAAAATCAGAAGTGCCCACTGAAGAAATCTACGCTGGCACAAAACAAAAAGTGGATAGTTTCAAAGCTGGTTTCGGGACTATCCTCTACTTCACAGATCAAAGTGTGGTTGCTGATTACGAAAAACAGGTTCCTTTATATGCAACAAACTTTGAGGCGTGGGCAGAACAAGGCCTTGGTGGTGCGCAACAAAACGTTTGGACTGCCTTATCAGAAAATAAAATTGGAGCTAGTTTACAGCATTACAATCCACTCATTGATGGTGAAGTGCGTATTGCCTTTGATATCCCAACAAATTGGGTTTTGCGTGCTCAAATGCCTTTTGGGTCAATTGAAGCCCCTGCTGTTGCTAAAACCTACTTAGAAGATGACAAACGATTCCGCGTTCTAAATAAATTATATTTAAGCATTCTCAATTTTTTAATGGGGATGTTTTTTTATAAATTTAAATTTATAGTTAAAAGTCAATAAGCTAGCACTAATGATGAGAATACCCTACAATAGAACTAGTTATTCAACAATGGAGGTTTATTTAATATGACGACATTTGTGATTTTTTTAGCCGCATTAATTGGAATTGAACACTTACTTATTATGCTTTTAGAAATGTTTGCGGGTCCTAACACGCAAGCCAAGGCTTTTGACCTGTCACCCAGCTTTGTTAAACAACCTAGTGCCCAAGTGGCTTTAGGTAATCAGGGTATTTACAATGGTGCCCTTGGCTTACTGATCATTAGCACATTATTCTTTTTTAGTGGTCCAACTTTGATAACCATTTTGCGTCTTTTAATGTTTTTCGTGATGATTGTCGGCACTTACGGCGGTTTAACTGCTACAAAGAAAATTTTTAGTCTCCAATTGTTACCCGCTACCATCGTTTTTATTTTGTTATTCTTAGTCTGATTATATCAAAATAAGCATGCCTTATTTGAGCTTTTTCTCAACTTTGGCATGCTCTTTTCTTTTCAAGATTTTTTAAATTTATGTATAAAAAAAGAATCCAAGATCTTCTCATTTCTTGGATTCCCCTATGAGGAAGTACCCCAACCACTTAATTGTTTTTGCTTTGAAATAACCTTACACCTTCACAACTATCTATTTTTCTTTCGTAAAACTTCACAGATCACGCATCACACACCGAATCTCCTAGTCTTACTAATTATCTTTATCGATCTTTGCTCTAACCCACTCGACTTATCTATTTTATATCTACTGGTGCGATTCAAGCGGTCTCCCGCTGATTCCACACTTATTCGAGCTTCAGCGAACTTTTCGATCGTTTAAACAGTTTATCTTGTCGATGTTGAAATTCCTCCAACAAAATTCTTGTTCCTGTCGCTAACTGTCTATCTCTGCCACAATCTCAGACTTTGCTTTGACATCACGTCTGTAGATGATGTTTTTAAATATTCGTTTACTAGATTGGTTCAAATTTAACCAGCTAGCATCAAACTGAGAAGAACTTTCTGGTTGGGGTATTACCCCTTCCTCAACTATTATAATAGCACGGTATGCAACCGGTTACAATTAAAATGCTCACCTTATTACAAATTATTTTTTTGCCATTGCTCATCAGTAATTGCATAAATTACATCGTCTACTGTTCGACCCTTCAGTTGGCTGTTATTATGCAAAACTCCTTCTTTTTGCATCCCAATTTTCTGCATAACTCGACCAGACTTCAAATTTTCCGAACAGTGTAATGCATTAATGCGTTTTAAACCTAACTCCTCAAATCCTAACTGTAAAAGCCGTATTGCAGCCTCAGGGACATATCCATTACCCCAGTAATTTCGGCCAATTGCATACCAATCTCTGCTTTTAAATCCGGCGCATCCAGCCGAAAATCAATCGTACCGATTACTTTATGACTGCTTTTTAATTCAATCCCGAATTTGCCTAGTGGATCTTTCACAAAATAATCTAAAATGCGCCCTTGCGCTTCTTCTAAGCTTTTATAAATATTAAATACATATTTTACCGTTTCCGGATCGCTGCCGTATTCATAGATATCTTTAGCATCTTTTACAGTTACCGGTCGTAAAATTAAACGGTCAGTTTCTAAATAATTGTTAAGCAACAGTTTTTCTTCTAATGTCATAATATTACCCCCTAATTTATCAAAACTATACCTTGCGAAAGATGAGAAGTCAATTACAGGAGAATCCACAGGAGACTAGAACGCCAATATTAGGTTGTTTTTCATTAGATTTAGGTTAAACTAGGTTTATAACATTTTTCAGAAAGAGGCTCTTATGTATACTAATCGGATTAAAAATCTGCAAACAAAATTAGGTCATCTGAAAGTAGATGCCCTATTAATTGAAAATGAATTCAATCTTTTATATTTAACTGGTTTTGATGGTCAACAAGGTGATGGTCGCTTATTTATTACCCCCACTGATGCTACCTTGATTACCGACGCTCGATACGAAGAGGATCTCCATGAGCGCCTCGAAGTTGGCATTAAATTAATGATCACCCGTAATTATATGGAAGTTATTACCAATCAGGTAAAAGAAAATTCTGTAAAGGTTCTTGGATTTGAAGACACAATTGTTTACCAAGACTTTGCTAAGCTAACTCAGCTGCCCAATCTAAGTCTAAAGGCCACTGCTGGGGTCGTCAACCAACTCAGAGCGGTCAAAGGGTCTGAAGAAATTGCTGCAAATATCAAAGCAATTGAACTTTCTGATCAAGGATTTAACTACTTATTAACCCAAATTAAACCTGGTTTAACTGAAATTCAGGTTTCAAACATCTTAGATAACTGGATGAAGGCTCACGGCTCAACTGGTGCTTCGTTTGAAACAATCGTGGCTAGTGGGGTTCGGGCGGCAATGCCCCACGGAGCCGCCACGTCTAAAATCATCAAAGCTGGTGAAATGATCACCATCGATTTTGGCTATTATGTAGATGGCTATACTTCTGATATTACTCGAACCATTGCCTTGGGTGAACCTGATCCCAAGCTAAAAGAAATTTATAACATCGTAAAAGCAGCCCAACAAAAAACGATGGATGCCGTAAAACCCGGTGTTTCCGGTAAAGCTTTAGATAAAATTGGTCGTGATTTTATCACGTCTAAAGGGTATGGTAAGGAATTCAACCATGGTATGGGACATGGCATCGGCCTGGATATTCATGAATATCCCGAAAGTTATGGCGCTATGTCCGAATACGCTGTTTCACAAAACGAAATTTTGACGGTTGAACCCGGAATTTATGTGAAAGATCTTGGTGGCGTCCGAATTGAAGACGATGTCCTGGTCACAGAAACTGGGTACCAACGCCTTTCTAAAATTACCCAAGAGTTAATTATCTTAAACTAATAAAAAATGACTGTTTACATTGAATTGGGATACTCCAATGTAAACAGTCATTTTTTAGTTTTAATGTTTAGCAGTTTGGAAACGGCTTTGTAACCAAGGAACCATTCGGCCATAAATAATACCAGTCACAACTCCAACAATTGCGCCCTTAATCAAATTAAATGGTAGTACACCATATAACACCATCTTAAGGGTCGACAAATTAATTTGGAAGCTTACTAGTTTGAAATAAAGTGGCAATAGAACAAATAAATTAGCCAGGCTCATAAAGACCGCCATCAAAATGGTGCCCAATATAATTCCTCTAATGACGTAGCGAATCTGTTTGCGTATTCCTTCGGCCATGTGTTTATGCACTGCGTAATAGATCGGTAACGCGAAGCACATTGTCGCCATGAAATTTGCAACGATTCCAATAATCCCGACTAAACTACTGTCCTTCGTTACAACATCCAGTAGTCCCGCTACCGCTGTTGCGGCAATTCCAGGTCCAGGTCCATAAATCAACATTGTGATCAAAATCGGAACATTCGCGAAATCAATCTTTAAAAAAGTGAACCCTGGTAAAATGGGAAAACTGAACAATAATAAAACATAAGAAATTGCAGCCATCATTGCGATAACTACCAACCGTGTAACCTTTTTGTTGCCCATGTGAAGCATCCTCCTTGAAGGACTCATCCCGGGTGGCTATTTGTATCCATAAAAATAGCCTTTTATGCAGAATCAGAGCATAAAAGACCAATTGAATTTAAAGTACACAAATAACCCAATCTTCTTTATCTAGACTTTAACTATCGGTATCGGCATTTCACCGATTCAACCATCGCAATGATGGGTCGTGGACTGTATAACCACCGGTCGGGAATTTCACCCTGCCCCTGAAGACGAACCTTATTTAATTTTCAAATATTATGTTACACTATTTTTCTAAAAAAGACCAGTAATCTTACTTGCTAGAATGACTTTGTGCTACCTTTTAGAATTTCTGATCCCTTATTGCTTAACAGATAAGAACTACCATCGCTAGTAAACTGTAAACCTTCAAATTCCCGCTTAGCGCTAAATTGCTCCTATGTCAATAAATGGCACATCTTTTTCTAAACACTCGTTCTAATTCTGTCGGAATTAAACCAACTGATGTAATTTGAGGTTCGGATTACCAAGTCCTCAAAATTGGAAAAAGTTGTTTGAAAGGCAAACTCTCTCTTCAACAATGAGTGAAAAGCTTCAATTGGCCCATTATCATAAGGATAACCTTGTTTTGAGTATGAGTGGCTAATCTGATGCCGTTCAAGTAAAGTTTCAACTTCGTTGCTGGTGTACTGTGAACCCATGTCAGAGTGAAAATATTGTGGCTTTTGATGACATTCAAGCGCCTGATTAATCGTTTCTACAACTAACGTCGCCTCCATCTGACGACCAATCTTGAAAGCAAGAACTTGATGAACCTTTGGTTCGTAAATAGAACTGAGATAAACCCAGGTTCCTGGGCATAATTCCAAATAAGTAATGTCAGCACGCCATATCCTTGCATTGGGCTGGTGCTTGATTAAATTGGGGCGTTGTGAATGATCCACATGAGTGCCAGGTTTTTTAAATCGCCGATTCATTAAAGAGTGAATCTCCATTTCCCTCATTAATCGTAAAATTCGTTTTGACCCAACACAGATGCCTGACTTGCGAAGCACCATCGTTATTCGTGGATAACCATAGGCACGATAATTATTTTCCCAAATCAATTTAATTTTTTCTTTGAGCTGCTTATCAACACGTTCGTGTTGACTAGGTTGATATCTTTTCCAATGGTAATAGGTGCTGCGCGGTAATTTCAGTGCCGAAAGAATAATTGATAAGCGGTGTCGCAATAACTGATCTTCTATGAAGACAAGGCAATTAATTCGTCCTAATGCTTTCCCAGTAACACCGCCGCAGCTTTTAAAATTTCAAGTTCCTCCTTTAATCGCTGATTTTCCCTTTGAAGTTGTTTGAATTCTTTGGACGTTACTTCAGTACCGTCTTCTAGCTCAACTGATTTAGCGCCTTTAACCCAGTTATGAATTGCGGCTGGAGAAACACCGTATTCCTCGGAAAGCGAGCGAATAGATCTTTTCTCTTCACGATGCATCTTCACAATGCTGGCTTTAAAATCATCTTGATATCGTTTCATTGGAATGCTCCTATCTTGTTTTATTAATTATGGCACAACTGTTCAGAAATTTATGTACCAAATACTAGGATAGGAGCACTTTCGACTTAAATAATCTTCTTGTAAGTTACTTGCTCGTACTTTTAAACTGAATAAAAATAAAATACCAATGACAAATAAAATAAGGTCCATGCATTACACCTCTCAAACTCTTAGTATAAACCATCTATACGCTGACACGTATTCTACTATTATAAAACAAATTGACCCCACTTACTTTATTTAGTTTCATTACTTTTCTGTTACATCAAATCCATAACATGCCCACACTATGTGAGTTATTCAGGCGTTAAAATACATCTGAAGAAATGCAAGCCGACTCGACTATAGTAATGAACATACACAAAACGGTTTTAATCCCCCAACTAAAGGACTAAAACCGTTATTACACAAGATTTGACTTCCTAAACTTTTCTATTTTATAAACCCTTTATTCTTCAATGAATATTGCTTTCCCGCAGTAATATCATACTGAATTAGTTTATAATCTTTTAAAGTAATTTTTGCTTCTTTAGAAAGCTTTTTATAAGAAATATATTCTCCATTTTCTGCCATGTACTTATCTCGTTCCGCAGCTGGAACGTTATCATTTATTTTCGTTAGCAAAGCTATATATGGTGTTACTTTTGTATTCGTCTGTTTAAACATCATTGGTGTAAACATATTAGGTGAGACCACTTTTGTATGGTTTAACTTCTGGTGTTTAAAATTACTATAAATAAAATAATTAGTTTGATGTAACTTATTATCATATTTAGCTAAATTCTTTCCATTAACAAGTGGTCCTTCATATAGCCCTGGTAAATGATCCCCGTACCAAACAATTGTGACATGTTTTTTCATTTTTGAAACTTTATTAATTAACATTTTTAAATCATTATCCGTATAATTCAATCCTTGAGAATAGGATTCAATTGCCTCCAAACTAGATTTAGTCAAATTACCGGTTGCTTTAAAATCATTTTTATTATATGTTCCTAAATGGAACGGCATGTGATTCTGCATAGTTGCTAACTGAATAAATTGGCCTTTGCTTGTCGCGTTAATTTGCTTGAGCAATTGCCGGTAGGCAGAATCATCAGATACATATGGCGACTTTCCCAACTTACCGGTATAGGTTAATTTGTTTCCTGTAAAACTATAGAAACGTTGGAATCCAAATTTTTTAAAAACATTTGTCCTATTATAAGTCACTCCTGAATACGGATGAATAGCTGTTTTAGTTTTAAAATAATCTGTTATTACAGGCAGATTATCAACCTTTGGAACCAGAAACACGTAAGGTGTCACCATGGAAGGATCAAAATTGTTCATCGAAAGGCCAGTTAACGCTTCAAATTCAATATTAGCCGTCCCTCCACCATAACTAGGACTATCCATTAACCCTGAGGTATTTTCTTTTTCCACAGATTGTTCATAAGGAATTGGGTTTTTAGATAATTTAACAGTTGGCATCATTCTTGGATCTGCATAGCTTTCACTCAAAACGTAGATAACAGTCTGTTTTTTTAATGATTTGTTGACTCTGTTTTGATTAATTTTCCGAGCCACTTTTTTGTATTTTTTTACAACTTCATTCACACTAGCTTGAGAATATCCACTTGGTTCATTCATTGTTTTAATAATAACTGTACTCATAAATGTAATGGCGGGCCCATATTTTTTAGTGGACATTTCTAAGGCACCCGGGTGCGCACTAAATCCTGCATTACTCAATGCTGACATTAAAGGGCTACTATTCGTTACTTTTTTGTCTTCCCAAGAAATCAAATTCATTTTATTCTCTGTTTGAGCAAAAGCAAACAACAAGAGCGTAGATAGTAAAAGAACCCCTATCCTTACTGGCCAATGAAACATTGGCCCCTTTAACACAAAATGTTGCAACACAACAGACAAAATTATAACTACAATAAGTGCGGCAATGAGGCCATAAACCACTTCTAAGTTAACCATCTGAACAATGTCTGGCAAGGACTTAATCATTCCAAAATCTGGCCGGATGATCGGCTCATCACGTGCTATTAATTTAGCATAGTTTGCATAACTAAGAATCATCATTAGCATAATAAAAAGAAAATTTGAATACCAAAAGCGATTAAATATTCCTTGAACAAAAAGGTAAAGCAAAGCAATAATAATCAAATTTAACAATTCTAAATACAGAGAATTTCCTTGGCTATTCTGTAAGGCCACTAATCCAGAATCTAAAAACTGAGATCCGTTATAAATTAGGTAACTGATAGCTATTACACAAATTGCAATGGGTAATGTAATTTGCATATTTTTAATACCCAGATATTCTTTCGCAACACCAAGGGATTCAACCACTACTATTACTAAAATGACAATTAAAGTAATTAAATAAAATTCTAGTAGAGAATAGATTGTGGTTAAATTAGATACTTGTAGTAACGTATATTTAGTTAGTATTCCAAGAATTAACGGATTTAAAAAAATTAAACTAAGTCCTAAAAGTATTCTCGTAAATATTAGTCCGTTTAAATCTTTTAATGGTTTAGCCATATCTGGTAACAATTGATAACTCAACAAAGTTGCAACAGTTATTGCGATTAAAGCAGCATGAAGGCCCTGGTTATCAGGATGTTTCCATGTCATTATCAGTGTGATGGCTAAAACAATAATAAATAGTGGTAACAAAACATATGATTTAGAAGATTTATAATTTTCATTTGCAATATAACTTGAACCCAAGAATATCAAGAAACTCCAAATAATCATCAAAATTAGATTTCTACTAGCAAGAAAGGCAGAAAATAAAACGGCTATTATTCCAAGGGTGCTAAAGATCCAAATGACTATTCTTTGATTTATTTTACCGTTAAGCTGATGTGCACCAACCAGCAATATACTTCCAAAAAGAATAACCGCAACAATCCAGTAATTCTTTGTTGCAAAAGGGAAAAAACTTCTTATAAGCGCCGACTTCTGAATGCTTTGAACACTTAACGCAAAAATTAGCGCAGCAGTTGGTATTGTATAAGCCAGTATTTCTATCAGCAATTTCAACACACCTTTTATAGAAGCTTTCCTATATTCAATTGATGCACCAAGTACACAAACGATTCCAATAACTCCAACATTGCCGAACAAACTTCCAAATTTCAAAACTTCCTTTAGCATATCATTAGCCGAAGACATGTTAACGTTCAGCAAAAGCTTACTCATTACAGAAACTACTAAAAAAAAGATTGAAATTAAACCAAGTACTAAATTCTTTTTTGTTATTTTTGAAAAAATCATTATTCTTTACAACTCCATTTATTCCCAATAGATTCTATTTGCCACACATATTCTAAAAAAGTTGGATTTCAAGCTCATCGACACAAAAAATCGATGACTATTCACCCAACCATAAGTGTGCTTATATCGTGTTATTTAATATCTTTCCAAACTGCATCAATAACTTTTTTGGTAGATGTTCCATTTTCAATATATCCATACTTTTGATAGAATTGCTCATATTTAGTATTAGATATGCGTTTAACTTCCTCTATGTTTTGAACAGCCTCAATTAATTGCTTTGTATTGTATAATAACGGACCGGGTGCTTCCGCCTCAAAATCAATATAGAAGCCTCGTAAATTATCTTTATAATCCTCGTAATCATATACATAGAATAACAGTGGTTTCTTCGTAATTGCATAATCAAACATAACTGAAGAATAATCCGTAATACAAATATCAGCGAGCAAATACAACTGTTGTACATCCGAAAAGGTGGAAACGTCAATAAAAAAGTTTTTAAAATAATCCGGAATATACAGCTTTGTTTTAACAATAGCATGCTGCCTAAACAAAACAACGTAATCTTCATGCAGCGCATTGAACATTTCTTCAATGTTTAAATTCAGCTTAAAGTCTTGCTTCCCAGTACTTGTTTTTTCGTTATCTCTAAAGGTTGGCGCATACAAAATCACCTTTTTATTATTAATTCCCCACATGTTACGTAATTGTCTTAAGACCTCATTCTTCTTCGTGCTACTCATAAAGAAGACATCGTTTCTTGGATATCCCACTTCTAAGATTTCTGCCTTAGGATGAAATGCTGATTGAAATTTTTCTGTCGCATAACGGCTCGGTGAAACCAAGTAATCCCACTGCGAATTTACTTTATTCATCATTGGTACATAGCCATCATCTTTATCTGCAAAATCATCTACATCATTCATCATTTTTTTTAATGGTGTACCATGCCAAGTTTGCAAAAAAGTTGTGTGCCTTGGTTTATGAATATAGTGTGGAAAATTTTGATTGTTTACCCAATATTTGGATGTTGCTAGATAGTAAAAATATTCCCAACTAAAACGTTTTACAATCTTCAAGCGCTTATCTTTTTCAATATCATAACCATTATAAATCCAGATAAAATTATAATCCTTAAAAGTTGGATCAGTCAGCATCTGTTGATAAATTTGTTTTGGACTATCTGAATATTGTTTTCCAATACCACTTTCAAAAACAATCTGCCTTGGTCTTGCTGTAAAGAAAACTCTCATAAAGCCATAGATACGCCTCATAATTGGAAAATAATATTTTGACTTTCGGAACCTTACGAAAGCTTTATTAAAGATAAAGCCATATTTTATTTTTTCAAAGGTGCTTTCTTTTTTTGATTTTTGAATTCCTATAAATACTCGTTCAGAATTATTCTGATCTTTTTTGAACAAAAACTTACCAGACTTAATCTTGTTATTCGGTGAAATTTTGAAATCACGTTTTTCAGCTGTCCTGAGGCTTTCAATAACTTGATCCTCACTGTAGGCAACATCCCCTGGTAAATCTCTTTCTAGATTCAAATGAGAACCCTTTTTTCCAAGAAAACGAACTTGATCAAACTGATAATAAATAACAGCTTTATCGAGAAATGAGAAATCAAGTCCCACACTGGAATAATCAGTAATCATGACAGCAGATTCTTTAATCAGATCTTGCACCATTGCTTCGCCTTGGCTAATTGGTGTGACATAATCAGGAATACTAAAATAATGAAGGAATTGCTGAGCATTCGGATGTAAGCAAAACAGAATTTCATATCCCTTATCTGCTAACTCACGAAAGACTGGTCGATTAATCAAACTATTATACACATACAAATAGTTACTCTCTTTAAAAATATCATCATCACGTAACCAATCTCTCCATGTTGGAATGATTAGAATTTGTCTTTTTACTTTGTTACCCGTTTCAAACAGCCGATCGAATCTTGGTAGCCCCGAAACAATAACACTATCTTCTGGATACTTCAGATCATTCGTTACAATATTTTTCTCTCTTTCTGAACTAGTTACAAAAACATCAGCATAAAACGTATCAAACATTCTTCCATTGATATCGATAAGGTTTTTAGTGCCTAAAACACCGTGTTGCAAAAAAACGATCTTGGCTTTAATCAATTTCAAAAAATCATGATTGACTGTCGGTAATAAAAGTTTATAATCATGCGTCCCACAAATCACCTGAGCCAAATAAGCCACTCTAAAATGTTCCGCCGAATTAAACGTCACAACATGATCCATTGAATCGAAGTTGTCTCGATCTAAAGATGTGCTATCAATTACGTAGTAAGCGTTGATTTCAGGATGATTTTCTCTTAGATATTTAAAAAAGAAAAGTCCATTGTCCTGCGCTTTATTACTTTTTTCACCAATCAACCAAACATTCTCTTCCTTGGTCACTTCATGATGCAGGACATTTTGATAAGTTTCAAGAGCATCATCATCAAAGACATTGCAGTACATAGCTAAATTATTTCCCTTAAGTGTAAAATACGGCGTCAATTCCACATTGAGCTGGGAATCCTTTAGAATCATGTTTCCTTCTAATCCTTGTCTAACTCTTGCTCGCGGTCTACCCAAACGATGCTTTAAAGTTTCGTTATACCCTTCAACTTCTAAAGAAATATCAAAATCTATAACATCTCGTATATAATCAATATTCTTAACCACTTTTTTTAATTCATCACTAACAATATGGAATGAGAAATTATAGCGATGCCTGCTTAAATCAACACTAGAATTCCTATATTCCAACTTCCCAGGTAAGCGAACAATGTTCAAGGAACTCCTTAAATAAAAATCAATAAAAATTTTTTTTGTTTTCAAATAATTTGTCGTCAATGTCCCACTAATATCAATGGACTGATCACTAATCTTGAACTGACTAATGGTTTCTTGACGAACATAAGTGCTTGCAGGCAAATCGGTATTAAAAGTTAGCGCAAGAAAGCCATTTTTCGTAATGTACGGCGTTAGGGTATTATCACCTGCAATAAAAGTATGAAAATTTTTAATTTCAAGTTGTTGTTTTTTTAAATTAAATGATTTGGGCTCAAGTTTAAAATCCTCATTCTGAACAGCTCCAGGTAAAATTCCTTCATCGTTGTCTTCTTCCCCAGCAGACATGTCATCTGGCACGAATTCATCAAACACCTGAATATTCAACTTATTGCTTTTAATATTTTTTTGATTAAGTTCTGTAATTAATTGCTTGAGATCAATACAAAATTCATTCTCATGAATTGGGCTCAAAGTCTGAACCATATCTTCAGAATAAACAGCAGAAACATATAACTTAGTTATTTTCATTTTTGAAGTAAAGATTGATATTTTTAATTTATCATCTGTTTGAACAAGCGAAATATCATAATTAGTAGTGGTCAAAGTTTTTCCCCCTATGAACATAGACTAACTTTATTTTTATGCAACTCTTCCATATTAATCTAAGTATACGTCATAATTAAGGTTATATTTGTTAAGAAATTACTTTTAGAATATCTTTTGCTACGTACTCTGCGCTTTTACCAGAATGCAGGCTGCAAAATTTCTGGTAAAACTCTTCCAATTTGTTAGATGTAATTTTTTTCTGCCATAATTCTTTTTTAGTCAATGCTAGCAGTTGATCCTCATTCCAAGCAATTTCTCCAGGAAGATCTTTTTCATAATTTAAATAGAAACCGCGTAATTCATCTTTATACTCATTGTAATCATAAGGGAAAAAAATAATTGGCCGTTTTAAATATGCATAATCAAAGAATACTGAAGAATAATCTGTAATTAATAAATCGGAAACTAAATATAAATCAGAAATATCATGATATTGCGAAAAATCCAAAACCTTGTCATTATATTTACTCAAATCAAGTTGACCCACAATTAAATAATGCATCCGCAAAATTAAAACTGTATCTTCACCAATCTTCTCCAACAATTTATCAATTGAAAACGGCATTTGAAACAAATACTTGCCTTTCTCAGCAAACGAATTGTCGCGGTATGTAGGTGCGTACATGACTACTTTTTTTTCTAAAGGAATACCTAATTTCATCTTTAACTTCATAATATCATCTGCATTTGAATTAATTAGTTTATCATTGCGAGGATATCCCACTTCTAAAAATTTTTGTTGATAGTTGAACGCACTCTTAAAAATTTTGTTTGAATAGTCATTTGCCGAGACAAGTGCATCCCATCTATGAGTTTCTAACACAAAATTTTGATGATACTTTTCAGTTGTAGTATTGGGCATTGTCACATTTTTAATGTCCAAACCCAATTTTTTTAAAGGTGTTCCATGCCAGGTCTGTACATAGTATGTGAATTCAGGTTTTCTAATCCATTTAGGAACCCGTGTATTAATAACCCAAGCACGTGCTTTTTCCATGGCCAGGACCCATTTTAGACTCCGTCTAATGGCATACGGAATATGATGTTGCTCACAATAATGTTTTTGATCTAGTTTTATGGACCAAATACAGTTCACTTTTGGATTATCTTTCAATTGCTCATAAATTGCATAAGGTGAATCACTAACCTGTCGTCCACCAAAACTTTCAAAAACAATTGTCGGTTTGAAATATGGCCTAAAATTAATTTTCATGATGTTCCTAATAATAAACGTTCGTAATCTTCTAATAAAGTCTTTTAATTGATCCATTAATGAACTGATAATTCTCATAGGTAGTTCTCCCATTTTTTAAGGCTTAGAATTTTTTTATATTTCAGACATTCTTTGTTATACTTTAATATGCTTACCTCTTTTTAAGAAATAACAACTATAATTATATTGTGCTTTACTTATTTAGTAAATATTTATCTGCAAATTTGTGGGGAGGATGAATAAATCATGTCAGAAGTCAGTATTAATTCAAAATTTCAAAAACATCACACAGGTTACATCATAACATTACTATTTATTTTCTTTCTACTTTTAGCGGCAGTAACTCCTCTAAGTGGTGACGATTGGACGTGGTCCTCTGCCATTGGCTTACGCCGGCTTGCAACTGGTTTCATTGGTTATAACGGACGACTAGTTAGCAATGTGTTAGAAATAATCATTACACGTTCCTTTTTAATTCGTGTACTTTTATACGCCACTTTTAGTACTACTTTGATTGAATTAACCACTAAAATTATTTTTAACAAGCAACCAAGTAAATTCTGCCAGTACCTGTTTACCACTGGACTTTACTTAACAATCTCCACTCAAGTATATTCACAAACTTTTGGCTGGTTCGCAGGCTTTATTAATTATATTTTTGGAATGCTTCCGATTTTTTTCTTCATTTATTGGATAATCACACGCAAAACAACTTCTGAGAAGACCAGTACTATTAGCTTAGTTAGTTTATTCTTAACAGGACTAATCGCAAGTTTAATCATCGAAAATGTAACGATCTATTCTGTGTTACTAGCAATTGGCACATTAATTTATTTTTTCAAGAAAAACAAATCCAAATTATCAGGAGCCTTGGCTTATACTCTAGGTACCATTTTAGGTGCCGTTATCATGTTCAGCAATCCAATTTATATCTCTGCACTTTCAGGAAATAATAACTTTAGACACGTGTCGTTTGGTTCCGGAATGTGGATGAAGGTTTCTCAGATATATACAACTGCTATGTATAAATATGTCTTCCAAGAAAATGGCATTATTTTGCTCATCATCAGTGTTTGTCTGATTGTTTGCCTTTGGAAAAAACGATCCAATTTATTTGGCATTATTTATAAAGCCTTATTAACTTTTATTCTATTTGGCTATTCATTCTTTTCCGCGTTTATTCGTAATTTACTTCCTTCGACCAATTTTGATCCTATGAAAGTATCAAACATTCTGGCAATTCTTAGTATCATTTTTGTTGTATCACTTTGTCTATCACTAATTTTCATAAGTAGTGATTTAATTCGATGGAAACTATTTTTCTACATTCTTTCAGCTTTAGTCTTATCTGCTCCCTTTGCAGTCATAACTCCTTACGGTCCACGGTGTGCCTTCGCAACTATTTGTTTTATGATACTGGCAACACTTGAACTTGTAAATTACGTATTTACCTCAGAGAAAGAGGTTCATAACATAAACATATCCAAACTAGTGTTGACAGTATTTGGTAGTTTTTCAATGATTTTTTTGCTTGGCGTTATGTCAGCAAACGGGTATGTCAATCACGCACGTAACGCTAGTATCAATCAGCAACTGCATGATGGACATAAAACAGTCCATGTCTCTAGACTGCCATTTCAACAATATACGTGGGATACTTCCCCTAATCAAACGCGATTTCAGCATAAGATCTATATGGAACGTATGCATATGTTACCCGATGCACATAACTTAGTATTTGTACCCTTTAAAGATTCTAAAAAGTACTAATCTTACTAATAAAGAGGAACAGTCATGATAGGCTGTTCCTCTTTATTTACCATTATCAATATTATTTATCCGATAATTTATTTAGAACATAAGTTAACTTACCATCATGGAAATTTTTTACAGGTTTTAAACGTATGCCATATCGTTTTTCAATACGCATTGCGTCTTCTTTACTTATGGTCAGAATATAATCATATTTAGCGCGATATTCAGAATTAAGTTCTGTTATATTTCTGAGATATCCATATCTTTTTATAGGACCCATTCTGTCTGAAAATTCCGGCTTCTTCTCCTGTAAATTTAAATATTGTTTATGATTTATTGGTTTTTGGTAAACCCTAAAGTAGGCAAAGTTTCTAGAAACGGGATCCGTAAACAACCGACTTTTTATTTTATTTTCCATGAATTGATTGATTTTTTTAGTATTTTGCATTGAGAACTGTCTAATGTTGCCTGTTCGATAAGAGGAATTCGGTTGAAAATATTGATGAACAAAATTAGTCATTGGCAGTAATACTGTTAAAAGCAATAAAACTAACCAAACATATCCTGGTAAGTTTTTCACTACAACATACGTTCCCAATCCACATAAAATAATCAAAGGCACAGCCACTAAATTCCAGTGAGTATAGTTAGGCGTTGTAATCAGGGCAACTGGAATAAAAGTCACTAAAGCAATTACACAAACATTTTTTAAAAGCATCAGTTTTTCTGGTAATAGACGTTTATTCGCAAGGAATGCAATTGTAGTAAATATAACCAAGAGCCATGGAAAAATCATTCCAAAAGGTGCTGTTCCGTTTCGACTAAGTCCATCACTTCCTTGATAAAACATCTGACAACCAGTCAAAAAGTTGCGGACCATTGTGTGTAATAAATTCCCCGAGAAATCGATTAGCGATGAAGTTCGACTCTGAGGAAGGGGTGGAATATCAAACCAAAGAAACTTCACCGGCTGAGTAATATGTTTAATAAATATACTGAATGCAAAATAAATCAGAGGCAAAACCAAGACAAAAAGAATAGCAAAATATTGGCAAATTGAAGTGAACGTCAGTAGTGACCTTCTGTATAAATAACTCACTAATACCACCAGAAAAATCGGTAAATATAGCCATGTGGCGATATATCCATATGCTGATAAGCCTACTAGCAGTGCAGAAATAAAAAAAGAGAACAAACTACTCATTCGTTTTCTTGTACTAAAAGAAAATAATAACGATACTAGGCCTAGTCCCAAAACTACAGGTGCAATATTTGCATCCAGTACCCATCTTGACATCACAAACCAACCGGGAGAGGTCACAAAAATAACCATCATTAAAAATGTTGCTAAATAATTCTTGCTTATGAATAAAACGTATCCACAAATTAATCCAATTAATAACAAAGACAAAAAAACCATTGGAAAACGAAATGTCAAAAAGCTAAAACCGAAGAATTTAATGATCGGCCGTGCAATCAAACTATATAAAATCGATTGTCCTTGACCCCATGCTGAAGAAAAATATATTGGATACCTTAAGCCATGCATGTCAGTTCCAAAATGTTCGAAGCTAATAACTTCATTAGCATAATTTGCTTCATCTATAAATAAATTTGGAACAGATGCAAGCTTATAAAAAAGAAGACCCGCGTAAAAAATGAATAAAGCACTCGTTGCAATTAATAGAACTTGTTTTTTATGATTCCTCAACCAACTAATAGTCATATTTATCCCCCTAAAAAACAATCATACTAAATATTGTATCACAGCTTAACTATTACGGAATAGTAAACATTTTTGGCTCTATACTTTTTCCTGTTGATGAACTACCAATGTGGTAATCTATTAACAGGATTTTTTTGAAAAAAAAAGAGGCCCACAGGTCCCCACACACAAAAAAATCCACCCACTACAGCATCATCAAAGGATGTGAGAAACCATGAACCCTATAGATAATAATATAAAATTTTCACTCAGTATTAAAGACCCAAATGTTATTTTTTCAGTTATAAGCATCAATTCATAAAATCAAAACCTGCTAAAGTCTATGTTGCCAATGTAAAAGCCACTTATACAAGGTGTCCTCAATGTGGTTTTGAAAACTTTAGTCATAACGGACACTATGTGTCACGCGTTTCATATCCGTCGGCCAACGCTAGTGAGCCCGTCTATCTTGAACTTCATAAAGAACGATTAATCTGTAAAAATTGTGGAAACTCGGTAATGGCAACAACAGACCTCGTCAATAAGTATTGTAATATTTCCAAAGCTACCAGACAAAAAATATTCATGCATCTTCAGGATGATCGTACTCAGACTAGTATTGCTTTAGACAATAGTGTTTCTCCCAGTACCGTTTGTCGCTATTTAG
Source organism: Pediococcus sp. M21F004 (assembly GCF_051122535.1). NCBI lineage: Bacteria > Bacillati > Bacillota > Bacilli > Lactobacillales > Lactobacillaceae > Pediococcus > Pediococcus sp. M21F004. The sequence goes on along the minus strand of NZ_CP177314.1, from coordinate 1,635,882 downwards.
ACAACTATGATGATCTATTTCGGAGAAATTATCATTCTTTACCTGAGCACTTATCTATGGATGAATTTCGTGGTGTTGGCGGCGATTTCCACTTTCTTTGTATTAACGGTGATGGTGATCATGAAATTCAACAGATCCTACCGGATCGCTTTAAACAAACTATTATTGATTACTTTAATAAGTTTGACAGCACCGCTAGAAAGCAAGTAAAGACAGTTTCTCTGGACCTTAATAGTTACTATCAAGATATCGCCAGATTGGTATTTCCAAATGCCAAAATAATTGTCGATCGTTTTCATATTGTTGCGATGATGACTAGATCTTTTAACCAAAGTCGCGTTCAAATTATGAAAGAATACAAGAAACAATCCAAGGAATATCGGATGCTTAAATTCTCCTGGAAACTTTATTTAAAACACTTCGATGAGCTTGAGATTAAAAAAACATTTTTCGATCGACACCTTAGGAAACAAGTAACTCAACTCGAAAGAGTTCAGTTAGGTCTAGATGTTGATGAAAGACTGTTAAATACTTATAACGCCATGCAAGGCATTATGATATGTCTTAAAAATCACGACAAAGATGGTCTTGTTCAATATTTATATAACAACGATAAGCTTAGCTCGCAAATGAAAGATGTTTTAACCACATTTAAAAAGAATCTTGAAATAGTCCTCAATGCCAGTGAATCAAAGTATTCTAATGGTCCAATTGAAGGGATCAATAGAATGATTAAGCAAATTCAAAGAACTGCCTTCGGTTTCCGAAATTATCACCACTTAGTTTCAAGAGTTAAATTACAACAAATGAGAACCAAACCAAACAAAAAGACACTGTTAGAAGTTGCATAACTTCTAACAGTGTCCCAAATTCATCTATCAACAGGATTTGACAAAGAGCCACATTTTTTCCACACAAAAAAATCCTCTGCAAATAACTGAGGATTTGTGAAACAAAAAATAATCAGGTACGTTTTCATTTGAAGTTTTATTTAAACTGCTGCCCAGTCCCAGTTGTCTTAGGATATACCGGATGTAACAACACAGTGGGATCACTGATACTCTTGGTTACTGAGTGTCCAGAAACCGTTACAAACGCAAAGAAAACCATGACTACAAGAGCTGCAAAAATAATCCACTTACTAGCAGCTGTCATTTTACTTGGCAAGACTTCGCTGTAGAACAACTTGTGGGTCGCCTTTTTAGCCTCATGCTCCTCTAAGCCCTCTTTTTCCACGGTCTCTTTAGCAACTTGCTGTTCATAGGCATTAATATCAAACTTTAATTGCAATTGTTTTTGAGCTTTCTGATAATCGGATCGGCCTTTTTTGGTCTTTTTCTTAAAATCAGCCGAAAATTTTCTGTAGGCATTTACAACTTCTTCGGTATCACCCATCATGCGTAGCTCACCAAAATGAATCCACGCGGTACGATCGCATAACATTTCAACTTGTTTTAAGGAGTGGCTCACAAAGAGAATTGTTTTACCTTCTGTTTTAAACTGATTGATTTTATCTAAACATTTTTGATAAAAAGTATCATCGCCAACTGACAATGCTTCATCAATAATCAAAATATCCGGATTAATATGCACTGCAATGGCAAATCCCAAGCGAGACCGCATACCTGATGAATAGTCCTTTACAGGTTGATCAATAAAATCACCAATGTCTGCAAACTCAATAATATCATCACGAACGGCATCTATTTCCTTAAAAGTTAAGCCCTGCATAAGGCCTTTTAAACGAATGTTTTCAAGACCAGTCAAACTTCTTTTTAATCCTGCACTGATAGCTACTATTGAAGTATCCCCACGAACATCTACAAACCCAGTGGTTTGAGGAATTACCCCTGAGATGATATTTGACATCGTCGATTTGCCTGAACCATTCACACCGATGATACCGACTGATTCACCTTTATGAATGGTTAAACTGATCCCTTTTAATGACCAAAAATGTGGCACACTATCACTTTTTGAAAGATTAAAAAAAGACTTTAGCTTTTCACTTTTAGTTCTATATAGATCATATTCTTTTGTTACATTTTTTAATTTGATCTTGTATTCTTCGGCCATAATTACATTCTCTCCATTTTCTAAATCAAATCAACGAAATTAGCACGGAATTTGTTATGCAAGAATGTTCCAACCATCATTACAATAAAGACGAACATCCAAAAAACAATTGAGATGGTGAGATTTGGTTCTTGCCAAACCCACCCCTTATTCAACAGGGATTCTCGCATTCCATTAATCACATAATAAAATGGATTTAGTTCTAGAATTCGAATTAAGAGCGTTGGAAAATTTGATGTAGCGAAATTGAATAAGACACCACTCATATAAAATAGCATTCTCAAAATAGATTGTAGCGTAATTTGCCAGTCTCGAATAAGCACTGATACGGTTGAGTTAAAAATACCGAGTGCATACAAAAGTGCCATCATACAAATAAAGTAATAAATAAATTGAATCCACGAGATCGTTGGAAAAATATGATTAACAAGCATCAAAAAAACCGAGAACCCAAGCATCGTCCAGAAACTGGTTAAATTGCCGATGATTCTTATAGAGGGCAAAATACTAACTGGAAACTTCATTTTTGAAGCTAATCCAACTTCTTGGTACACACTTTTAGAAGCGTCCAGTACACTTCTATTCATAAATAACCAAGGGGTAATTCCAACAACCATCCAAGGTAAATAAGGCACACCTGGCATTGGGTCACCGCGCTTTAAGGCAACTCCAAACACCAAATAATAAATACCTATCTGAATAAGTGGGTTCAAAACTTCCCAAGCTAATCCTAAATAATGACTTTGGTAAGTGGCTCTATCGCCAAACTTTGCCATTCTTCGAATAATTTTAAAATTCTTGAATTGTTCGGAGATTATTTGAAACATTGTATGCATTTCCTTAACCCCTCGTAATATTAGACATTTGATAATTCACATTTTGATAGTATAGTCGTTTACTTTTAACACGTCAATAAACGCCCGGTAAATTACATATTCCTTTAGATTTCAATAATTAAAACTTATCTTCCAATTCACCCTCGCTCAACACATCAATTCCAAGTGTCTGGGCTTTGTCCAATTTACTACCGGCATCCGTGCCGGCAATTAGGAGATCCGTTTTTTTGGATACAGACCCCGTGACATTGGCGCCGAGGTTTTCCAACTTCTCTTTCAATTCTTCACGAGTATAATGCTCTAATTTTCCAGTCAGAACAATTTTTTTACCGTTAAAGTAATTATCCTCAACCTGAGTAGCAACTGGCCCATCATACGTCATGTTCACACCAGCAGCAGCCAAATCTTCAATAGTTTTCTGGGCAGCATCACTTTGGAAAAAAGTCACAATATTAGCAGCTAAAATACCGCCAACCGCATTAATTTCAGTAAGCTCTTCTTCTGAAGCTTGTGCCAATTTGTCCATGGTTAAAAAATACTCGGCCAGGATTCGTGCCATTTTGGTCCCAACTCCAGGAATCCCAATGCCGTTCACTAGTCGCTCTAATGAATTTTGACGACTATTAGAAATTGCTTCTAATAAACTGTTAATTCGTTTTTCTTTGAAATTATCTAACTTTGCCAATTCATCAGGGTCTAATGAATACAAATCAGCAAAACTGCGTACCAACTTATGATCAAAAAAGACTTGAATCAAACGCGGCCCTAAGCCATTAATGTTCATCGCATTTCGGGACCCAAAGTGTTCTAACCGAGCCACCATCTGCGCTGGACAATCTGGGTTAATGCAGCGTAATGCCACTTCACCATCTAAATGAACCAAATCACGCTCACAAGAAGGGCATTTCGTTGGAATCTGTAATGGCTGACTATCAGCCGTTCGTTTGTCCAAAATCACTTCTGTAATTTCTGGAATAATATCTCCGGCTTTATGTAACTTGACTGTGTCACCAATCCGCACACCCTTAGCAGCAATCTGGTCAACATTATTAAGCGTTGCCCGAGCCACTGTGGATCCGGCTAATTGGACAGGGTCCATGATGGCAGTGGGCGTCACAACACCAGTTCTGCCTACAGTCCACTCAATCTGACGAATGACAGTTAAAGCCTCTTCAGGTGGAAACTTATACGCAATTTCCCAACGAGGTACTTTAACAGTATGTCCCAGCTGAGTTTGTAAATCCAAATCGTTCACTTTCAGCACAATTCCATCAATTCCGTAAGCTAATTGATCACGTTGATCCTGATAGTCATCAATAAATTGCCAAACTTCATCAAGATTCTGACAAACGCGCTGAGTTGGATTTGTATTAAATCCAAGTTCTGCTAAAACATTGATAGCATCATGCTGCGTTGTCACCTGCAAATTATCAAAGGTACTGATCGTATATATGAAAGTATCCAAATTACGTGCTTTGGTTACCTTCGTATCTAACTGTCTTAAACTACCGGCGGCTGCATTTCGTGGGTTCGCAAAAACAGCTTCACCACGTTCCTCTTGCTGCTTATTTAAATCTGCGAAGGCCTGCTTTGGCATGTAACATTCACCACGAACCTCAATCGATACTGGCTTGGTAAGTGTTTGTGGAATTGAAGTGATTGTTTTCAAATTTTTTGTAATATCTTCACCAATCGTTCCGTCACCACGCGTAGAGCCTTGAATTAATTGGCCATTTTCATAAACTAACGAGATTGCCAACCCATCAATTTTCAATTCCACGTTGTAAGGGACCGCATACCCAACGTTTTTTTGGATTCGATTATCAAACTCAACAAGTTCCTCTTTAGAAAAAACATCCCCCATTGATAACATAGGAATATCATGTCGGACCTTGGTAAACCCACTAAGCACTTCGCCACCAACTCGTTGAGTGATCGAATCCGGCGTCACGATAGAAGGAAAGGCTGCTTCTAGATCCTGTAAGTCACGGTATTTTTCGTCATAAACGTGATCTTCAACTTCAGGATTATCTTTTGTGTAATAATCTGAACTCCATCGATTTAAAGTTTCTCGTAGCTGTTGAGCGGCGTCACTTGCCTCTTGTTCAGAGTAATCCGTAATCAGTTTTGGTAAAGCCATTTTATTTCCTCCAACTATGGTAATGCAATGTCGAGTTCAACCGGACAGTGATCAGATCCAAAAATTTCGTTATGAATCTTGGCATCCTGTAACTTGGTTTGTAAATCGTTTGAAGCCACGAAATAATCAATCCGCCATCCGGCATTATTATCACGGGCATGGAATCGGTAACTCCACCACGAATAAATATCAGCCTTGTCAGGATAGAAGTAACGAAATGTGTCCGTGAATCCGGCATTTAATAACCGGGTAAATTTTTCGCGTTCCTCATCTGTAAAACCAGCATTATGATGATTTGTTTTATCATTTTTAATATCAATCGGTTTATGAGCGACATTTAAATCCCCACAAAAAATGACGGACTTAGTTTGGGCAAGCTTTTCAACGTACAATCGAAAGGCATCATCCCAAGTCATTCGATAATCCAACCGTTTTAATTTTGTTTGTGAATTTGGTGTATAGCTAGTGATCATATAAAAATCTGGATATTCTAAGGTAATTAAACGGCCTTCGTGGTCATGCACATCAACATCCATACCGTATTTCACACTAAGTGGTTTTGTTTTGGTAAAAATAGCGGTCCCTGAATAACCCTTGCGATCCGCATAGTTCCAGTATTGATAATAGCCCGGCAAATCTAACTCCAGTTGACCCTCTTGCATTTTTGTTTCTTGAATACAAAAAATATCAGCATCAAGTGCCTTGAATGATGTCATAAAATCATGGGTCACAGCGGCCCGAATGCCATTTACGTTCCAAGAAATTAGTTTCATAATTAAATTACCTCTTTATTAACATTGATGTTCCTTTGCTTAGAATTATACCATTTTGCTTGAGTCTTCTTAAAGGTATCCTCTTTCTTTTGTAAAACTTCAGAAAAAGACTCCAAAGAAAATAATTTTCTTTGGAGTCTTTTGCATATTTCTACATATCTTTCAAAATTTCAGACAAAGCAGGTTGTCCAAATATATTATAAGTTTTCTTAAATCCATCAATCGTTGCTTGATCAAACTGATCTGGATCTAATGGCATAAACGAAGTGTCAACCGGATCCACATTTTTAATTTTGGCATCCACAACAATTGGCTTCGTATTACCGTTTTTTTGCAATTCATCAATCTTATTGAACGTTTCGCTCAATGATTTCTGATCAGTCACTGTAAAGCCAATGGCACCCATATTTTCAGCAATGCCGGCCCAGTTAGCACCCAACAAATCGATACCGTATGGTGCTTGTTTAGCTGCAAGTTTTTCATGCTGAATAAATCCAAAGACTTTATTTTCCAAAACAACATTCACTACGGGTACTTGGTATTTCACTTCGGTCAACAAATCTTGCATGACCATCGCGTAGCCACCATCACCAGAAATTGTGAACACTTGACGATCTGGAAAACTTAATTTACCGGCTAATCCAGATGGCAATCCGTAACCCATGGTGGCAAACCACGAAGATAGCGTAAATTTCTGATTCTTATTTAATGGGAGTTGACGAACGGCCCATTCAGTATTATTACCAACGTCCGCTCCAAAAATAGCATTATCATCAGCATGTTGTTTGATGGTTCTCATGACAGCTTCTGCAGGCAACCCTTCAGAATCGTCATCTGCCAACGTATCCAACCACTTGTCCCAGTTTTGTTTATCCAAACGAGCGGCCTTCAAGAATTTAGTTGGTGCAATAGTCACCTTGCGATTAAGTAATTCTTCTAAGAAACCTTTTCCATCGCCTAAAATTGCTAAATCTACATCACGCTGCTTACCGATATCTGCCGCATTGTTGTTTACTTGAATCACTTTCACGCCATCTGGTAAGAAACGTAAGAATGGATAGTTAGTTCCGACTGAGATAACTAAATCTGCCATCTGAGAAGTTTCAAATCCAGGTTTAGTCCCTAAACGTCCACGAGAGCCCATAAAGTTAGGATGATCAGTTGGCATTACACCGGTTGCCGGCACCGTTGACAAGACTGGCAAACTGTATTTTTCAGAAACTGCAACTAATTCTTTTGTTGCCCCTTTCAGACCAACTCCGGCCCACATAATCGGATGTTTCGCGTTTTGAATAGCTGCGACAACTTTATCAATCGTTGCTTCGTCAAATTTAGTTTGCATTTGTTCTTTGTAAATTGGGGCCGTTTTGAATTCAGCAAAGTCGATATCTTGGCCAGATAAGTCATCTGGAATAATTACAACTGCTGGGCCTTTATGAGCGTACGCTGCCCGAATTGCTTGATCAACCACATAAGGAATTTGTTGGGCGCTGACCACTTGTTCATGAAAAACTGAGACATCCACAAACATTGAATCTTGATTCATCTCTTGGAAAAATGAGGTATTCATGACGCCTGTTGCTGACTGACCCACAATTGCCAAGACTGGCGCATGATCCATTTTCGCATCATATAAGCCATTAAATAAATGAGTGGCTCCGGGTCCAGCTGAACCAAAACTAACTCCAATTTTGCCAGTTAGTTTTGCATCTGCAGAAGCTGCCAAGGCCCCCACCTCTTCATGGCGAACCTGAATATATTTAATTTTATCTTTTTCTTGGTACAAACCATCCACAGTATTATTGATAGAATCAGCTGTAATTCCGTAGATATGGTCTACTTGCCAGCTTTCTAATACTTTCGCTAAGGCTTGTCCTGCTTTCATTTTTGTCATGTTTGTTCTCCCTTTAGTAGTTAATCTGGATTCGTGTGCTTACTTTTCGTAAGTAGTTGAATTTAGTTTACTCACTTTTCTTGCAAGAAGCAAGCATTTTTATCCAAATTCTCAAATACAAAAAAATAAAGTTCATTCGGCGTGAATGAACTTTATTTGGGTCTACACTTTCTGGTATTGGTGAATAACTAATACCGGTTTTTTGTCTGTTTTGAAAATCAGAAAAATAAAAAAGGACATCTGTCCTCTTTGTGCTACGATTTAATCGCCAAAACAAATCGAAAAGAGGAAATTCAGATGTCCCTAACTAATTCTATCTTATGCTTATTCGAAATAACAGACCCAAACTTAATTGTCACTGGTATTTCTAAAGAACGGTGTTCCACAAACCAACGTATTCATGTCGTCCATGCAACTTTGTCTTATCAACTTTTAAAGTGCCCACATTGTGGCCATAAAAGCTTAATTAAAAACGGAACTCACATGAGTCACCTGCGTTTAGGAACCTTATCCGGTGGTCGTTACGAAATGCATTTAAAACGTCAAAGATACCAATGTAAAGATTGTTCAAAAACCTGTGATGCTAAAACTAAGTTGGTTAATCGTAACGAAACTTTCACACATAATATCAAACATCAAGTGATCGTTTTGGCACGCGATATGTTGACGAGTAAAGAAATTACTAAACTTTGTGGAATTTCGCCAAGCAGTGTTCAACGAATCCTAAATGCCAATATTCACTTAGCCTATCGTGTTAAACATCTCCCAGAGAATCTTTGCTTTGATGAATTTCGTTCCTGTAATCACTGGATGTCCTTTAGTTGTTGCGATGCCGTTAGTCATCGCCGAATTGTTACTTTAAAAGATCGGCTAAGTAAAGATATCATTGACTACTTTGAAGCTCGTTTTTCGGTTCAAGAACGTGCCCAAGTTCAATCAGTGACGATTGACATGAATGCTGAATATGGCAGCTTCATTCATCACTTATTTCCCAATGCGGCCACGATTATCGATCGTTTCCATATTATTCAACTGGCTGGGCGTGCCTTAGATAATGAACGCACGCAGACCATTCGTACTATCCAAGATAAGCATTCACGAATTTATCATATTTTAAAATCTCAATGGCGTTTATTTCATCTTGATGAAATAAAAGTTAATGATTCTAAGGCTGTTTATTTACGCGGAATTAACGAGTATATGACGCAACAAAACGCCATTGATTTAGCTCTAGACGCTTTTCCCAGATTTAGATCTGTGTATCAAACCTATCAAGGTATCTTAAGTGCCATACACCAAAAGGATGCTAATGCGTTCCAATCCTTACTTACTAACTACCAACCCACTAGTAATCAAATGGACATAACGATCAACACGTTTATCAAAAATGGTTCAGCCCTTCTAAACAGTTGTCGTTATCAATTTTCCAACGGTCCAATTGAAGGACTTAATCGTAAAATCAAGGCATTAAAGCGTAACTGTTTTGGTTTTCGAAATATTGACAACTTCTTTATCCGGATTAGTTTAATTCATGAGTAAACAAAAAGCACATTCACCGAAGTGAATGTGCCGTTCAAAATCTCCACCAATACGATTTGACAGAGACCCCTTTATTTCTAATTCAGATTTCATCGAACAACTAAAACTGAAACTGGCGAATATTTAGCCATATAAGCGGCCTGACTGCCAAAATGCTTTTCAATTCCAGACTTGGCTTGTGCGCCAATTACCAATAAATCAGGGTCAACATCTGGGATCACGCGTTCCACGATAACTTTCCCCGGGTTGCCATCCGCTACAAAACTTGTGACCTCTTTTATACCAAATCTTTCGGCAACTTTTTTATATTTTGCAAGGTGTTGCTTTATTCTTTTTCGCTGAAGATCTACATATTCCTTGCTTAGAGCCTCGTATACATTCATATCCGCGGGCTCCAGGACAGAAACAATTGCCAAACTTGCATGATCATTTTTAGCCCGATTCATTGCATATCGGAAAGCTAATTGTGCGTCTTCCGAATCGTCCACACCAACTAAAATCTTTTTAAATTCTCTCGGATTCATAAAATCCCCCCAATTTTAAAGTGATGACAGAGACTGCCAAACAATTTGAATGTTTAAAATCGTTAAAACAATTGTACACAACCATGCAAGGACAGTAATCCACATCTTATTAACGAACCGGTTACCCATAATCTTTTTTGAAGAAGTGAAAATTGTTAATGGAATCATTGAGATCGGTAACGCAACAGACAAAAATACCTGTGAGTTGACCAATAAACTGTCGAGGGCACTTTCTTTCCCGCCATACAGAATCGTGCAAATTAAGACTGGAATGACAGAAATTAATCGTGTAATCAACCGGCGTGCCCATAAAGGCATCTTCATATGAATGAAACCTTCCATAACAATTTGACCAGTTAACGTCCCCGTAATGGTTGAGTTTTGTCCAGAAGCTAAAAGAGCAACCGCAAATAAGATGCTAAGGACCGGACTTGCCACTGCCCCTGCTAACTGATTATCTTGAAGTGCATTATACAAAGAAGTGAATGTTCCAAGTCCTTCACCATGACCAAAAAATAAGGCTGCACCTAAAACCAAAAGCAAACAATTAATTACAAAAGCCCCTGTTAACTGAATATTTGAGTCCCATGTAGAAAATTTAACAGCTTCCGCAACGGCATCCTCGTCATTATGATCAATTTTACGAGTCTGCGAAATTGAAGAATGTAAATATAAGTTATGTGGCATAACCGTGGCACCGACAATCCCAAGCGCCATTGTTAATTCACCTGGATGAATAATTTGTGCTTTCGGTATAAATCCACCAAACATTGCTGCCCAGTTTGGATTAGACACACCGACTTCATACGCAAACACCGCCAGAATGACAACAATCAAAGTCACCACAATGGCTTCAATTTTTCGAAATCCTAATTTTGTTAAGAGCAATAATAACAAAACATCGAAAACGGTCAGACCAACTCCAATAACTAGTGGAATTTTAAAAAGTAATTCTAACGCAATCGCACCGCCAATAACTTCAGCAATATCTGTCGCACAGATTGCGGCCTCAGTAGTCAACCACAAAATGATTCCCAGAACTTTTCCAGTATGCGCTCGTGTGGCTTGTGCCAAATCCATCTGTGTCACAATTCCCAGTTTAGACGCCATATATTGTAATAACATCGCGATTAAACTTGAAAGCAAGATCACAGACATGAGCAAGTATCCAAACTGCGCACCCCCACCAATTGATGTAACCCAATTACCGGGATCCATATACCCAACTGCTACCAAAGCACCCGGACCCGAGAAAGCCATTAACTTCTTAAAAAATCCACCATCTTTAGGAACTGGTACCGTACTATTTATCTCCTCCAAACTGGGTCCATTCGCATAAAACAATAACCCGTGTTTTTTTCCATTCCCCATATTTTCTAACATCAAAAATTCCCCCTTTTCAAGTTCATTATAGATCAATAGCAGGTATTGTAAATATATTTTTTAGGATTCCCTAAAATAAATAAACGGTTATATAATAAAAAAGATAGCAATCGTTAAACGATCGTTATCCCTTCCAACCTGCTTCATTATCAAAAAAGTTTACCCACGTAGTAATGAATGAACATCGTGATAATCCCAACAATAATATTTCGGATCATGGCCTTCTTTGGAATACCATTTCCTAGCCTTGCACTTAAATATCCTGTTAAAGATACTGCTAACAAAACTGCGATGATCGTCGCAGCTAACTGATAGCCTGCTGGGGCAAATGTCATTGCAACTAAAGGAAAGATACCACCAGATGCCGCTGAAATTAGTGAGGCGACGGCAGCTTGCCATGGATTCAAATAGTTATCGAGATCCAGATTATATTTAATACTTACCACTGTAGATAGTGCCTGATCTTTTTTTGTCAATAACTCATCCGCAATTGCTTTGGCAGTATCCACATGAACCCCCTTCACCTCATAAAATCTTGCGACGCGATCCTTTTCGTCCTCAGGTTGCGTTTCCAAAATTAAGCGCTCTTGTCCAACTACCGATTTTTCAGTATCTCTTTGCGAACTGACTGATGCATATTCCCCCGCGGACATGGAAAAAGCGCACGCCAATAAATCTGACAAACCCGCTATAAAAATTGTGAATGAATTTGTTGTTGCAGCAGCCACACTAAACAAGACGCCTACAACAGTTAAAATTCCATCATTTGCCCCAAGAACTCCCGCACGTAGGGTGTTTAACCAGTTATCCATATTTTTTCGTTTTTTCATTGTTTATCCCCCCGTCACGCAAATAAACTACCAATCAGATAAGTCACAATCATTGTGATTAATCCGGAAATAACATTTCGTATCACACTCTTGTAACGAATCGCTTTTCCAAGCATTGCCGCAAGATAACCTGTTATGGCAAGTGCAATTACAACTGCACACACAGTCAGTATGATTTTATAATCGGTCGGGATAAATGTGATCGCCAGTAAAGGAAGTAATGAACCTGTCGGAAAAGCGATCATCGAAGCTAACGCTGCATAGTATGGATTAGTATAATTATGGATATCGATGCCGTATTTTTCCCGGACAACCGTGGTCAAACTATCTTTTTCCATCATCTCTTCTGTGGCTTTTTGTGCTAAGGTCTCGGATACGTTTGCATTCATAATTTTTTGTTTTACAAACGCAAATTCCTCTGCTCGATGCTTTTCTAGCGCTTCTTTCTCTAATTGAACCGTATGCTGCTGAGAATCTCGCTGGGTATTCACAGAAACATATTCACCCATCGCCATTGACACGGTGCCAGCGATCATCCCTGCAATTCCTGAAATAAAAATCGAAAAACTATTTGTTGTAGCACCAGCCACTCCAATGACAATCCCAGCAACAGATAAAATCCCATCATTGGCCCCCATAACACTGGCTCGCATGACGTTAATTTTCTGTGTTAATGAATACGATCTTGCTCTTTTTTTGCCGTTTACCATCATATAAAAGCTCCCTCTCATTTAGAATGGTGCTAACAAAGCCACTTTTATAATACTATTTCTTTTTAAAAATGCAAAATTGACTCGCTTACGTTTCGATGGTATTTTTTAAGTTGACTATTAGATTAAATGATTAGTGACGGAGAAATTAAAAATGCCTGAAATATTAGATTATTTAGATAATTACAACCGACCAATAACTTCTAAATTAAATATTGCGGATCAAATGATCTTTGCTCGATTACCCTTTTTGCCTTTAGCGGGCATTGTTTCTGAAGATCTAACCAATCAAATCTCTTTGCCAACAGCGATGAGATTAATAGAAAAAAGTTTATCAACTGTTTCAAAATATTTATTGCTGCCCAACGATCGTGTTTTAATCAAAAAGTTGGCCACTTCTTTCCGCTACCAAAATGTCATGCTTTCAGGATTCAGGGATCTTCATGAAAATGATTTAAGAACCCAATGTGCAGCTCTTTTAGTCCAGACGGAGCCTCACCAAAAAGTGATTAGTTATCGCGGTGCTGATGGCACGTCTTTAGGTTGGAAGTCAGATTTAAAAATCACTTACGATTTCGAAGAAAAATCCTGGCAAACTTTCTCACTAACTTATTTAGACCAGGTGCTTGGCAGTTCCAATGATGCCCTTCAACTGATCGGCTTCTCCAAAGGCGGAACAATGGCAATTTGGGCGGCAATAATGGCGGCCAAAGAAATTCAATCTCATATCCAGCAAGTTGTGAATTTCGATGGCCCACAATTTTCATCAGCCCCTAAAATTGCGGATTCATTAGCCATCGACTTTCATACCTATCTTCCGCAACTTCCATTTTTTGGCATTGGTTCTTCTTACCCTAGTTTGCCTAAAATTGTATTTAGCTCAGCCAGTGGAATTTGGCAACACGATTTATATAGCTGGCGTCTTCAAGATGATGCCCCGTTGGTGTTGGGGACAGCTTCAGTAATGAACTCTTTTTTAAATACTGATTTGCGCACTTGGCTACACAATCAAAAGCCCGAAGATGTAAATCAATTTGTCGAAATCTTCTGGAAAAGTCTAAATGACACACAAGCAATCACGGTTAATGATTTAATTAAGCATTGGCAACAGGTTACCAAAAATTTTCAGATCGCTAGTCAGTCTTGGAATTTAGAAGCCAAAGAAATGGGACAAAAAGCCTTGCAGGCAGCGTTTCGAATCATTGTGTCCTTTACGCGCTTTTAACAAATCTTTGTAAACGTGGTATGGTTAGAATATGAAAACTGAAAGAGAAAAAATGACCGCTGGTGAATCCTACAAAGAGTTCGATCCTGAGTTAATTGCCCGTCGCAAGCTAATTCGGCAAGAACTTCAAGAGATTAACCAGATTACTGACAATGAAAACAGAAATCATCGTTTTCAGAAACTTCTTGCAACCACCGGTGACAATTTCTTCGTGGAAAGTGATTTTAAATTCGATTATGGATTCAACATTCATATCGGCGACCACTTCTATGGTAATTATGACATCACGATGTTAGACACTTGCCCGATCACGATTGGCAGTTATTGCTACTTTGGGCCCAATGTTGGCTTATATACGCCAGTTCATCCACTAGATGCAAAACGGCGCAACGCAGATGTTGAGATGGGCGCACCAATTACGATTGGTGATAGCGTCTGGATGGGCGGCCGAGTGACTGTCTTGCCTGGCGTAACCATTGGTGATCGGGTGGTTGTTGGTGCTGGATCCGTTGTCACCAAATCTATCCCAGACGATGTTGTCGTCGTGGGTAACCCTGCTCGCATCATTCATCATCTTGATGCAAATGGAGACGTTATTAAAAATTAAATTCAATCAATGAAAAAAGAGCGAATTCATTAATATTTGTAAAGCCCAAAACACTGTGCAGATATCCTCGATGGATAATTGTATGTTGTTTTTTTGTTTGTTCTAAGATTGAATTCTTCACACATTTCCTTATTCTTATTAAAACCTTTTTTTGGAAGCATGGCTTATGAAAACTGATCGCGTCTAACGCAGGATATCCTTCCCGTTGCGTGATTAGCTCACAAGATTTAATTGCTCCCCCAACACTTATTTATTAGGAGGATTATTATTTTACACCACAGTAATATAGATAAAACCGTTTTTATTCCCACCGTTAGTCTCTTCGCCCTCGTTTCGCTTGGACTCATTCTTGGCGGATCTCATTTACGAGTTGCCCTTAGCAACTTAATGAATGGTATCACCGCTCACATGAGTTGGGCCTACCTCGGCATTTACATCATTAACTTCGTTTTCTTCATGTTTTTGGCTTTTAGCCACTTTGGAAAAATTAAACTCGGTCACGCCAACGACAAACCCGAATACAGCAGTTTTCAATGGGGGAGCATGGTCTTTGCCACTGCCATTGATGCCAGCATTCTCATGCTCAGTATGGTTGACCCACTCCGTTATGTTCAAAGTCCCATCTTTGGTGCTAAACCATATTCTGCTGCTGCTTACAGCAATGCCCATATGCTTGGCCAGTTTAACTGGGGGCCAATGGCTTGGATGATGTTTGCTTCGGCAACTGTCGCCATTGCATATGTGATGTATGTCCGTAATGTCCGTGTTATGCGTATCAGTTCTGCCATTTCCTTTTTGAAGGGCCCAGAACGTTACAAGAAAATCATTCGCCAAATCATTGATTTCTTAGTTGTATTTGGAATCATGGGTGGGATTGGTTCTTCTGTTGGGATGGAAATCCCTGTTCTGTCAAAAATCATCAATCAAATCACTGGTGTTCCTGACACCTTATTCTTAAAACTATTTATGTTTTTGATCTTATTCATCATTTTTGCAGTCACCGTCTTTCACGGAATTAAGGGTGGAATTGATCGATTAAGTGCCGCTCATATTTGGACCGCGATTGGATTTCTTCTTATCGTGTTATTTATCGGCCCAACTTTAACGATCTTCCGTGATGAAGGTAACAGTTTGCGTTTAATGGTCACCAAATTCATTACCATGAGTACAGGTACTACCACCACTGGTACTACTGATATTGTGAAAAATGAAACAATCTTCTATTGGGGCTGGTGGCTATCTTACATGCCCGTTATGGGATTATTTATCGCCCGGATTTCACGTGGTCGTACCATTCGCCAGGTTGTCGTTGGCATGTTAGGGTACGGTGCCCTTGGATGCATGAGTTTCTATGCTATTCTTGGCGGTTACTCCCTTTACTTACAGCAAACCGGTGTCATCGATTTAATTCACATTTTAAATACCCAAGGTCAAGCAGCTGCAATCGCTGCGATTCTCAGTACTTTGCCTCTCAAAATGTTAATGCTAATTATTTACAGCATTTCTTGCTTTATCTTTTTGGCCACCACAATTTCGTCGTCAGCATTCATTGTCTCTTCGTTTACGAGTCGGCATTTGGCACCTGGCGAACAGCCTAGTCAGTTCAACCGTTTGATCTGGGTAATTGTCTTTATTATCTTTTCATTCGGGATTGTCTTTGTCGGTGGTTTTAAAACGGTTCAAGCGATTAGTTCGATTGCAGGCTTCCCGTTGATTATCGTCTGTGCGTTTTTATTGATTTCTATTTGGCAAATGATTCGTCAAGATCAAAAAGTCATTCAGGCCAAGAAAAAGACCGTTTTGTTTATGCCGCATGTCACACCAGAAATTGTGCGTAAACAAAAACGTGTAGAAATTGCCTTAGCAAGCTATCTACGCGAACGACCTCGAGAACAAACTAGTCCAGAACTAAGTTAACCTTAAATTCAAAAAGCTCTAACAAATTGATCACCTTTGGACCAATTTGTTAGAGCTTTTATTTTTCCTTGATTAATGTTGTATAATCAAGGCACATTCACGGGGGAGATTACGACTATGGGGAATCAATTAATTCGTTTTACGCAAAAATTATCTAAACAACAATTTTATCAAGCTATCATCAGTACGCTTCGAATCTTATTACCATTTGAGTTTATTGGAATTGCCTTACATATTATTTACGAAACGGCATTTCATGAAAATGGGATTTTCGAGGCTATTTTTGATCTTCGTTCTAATCTACCTGCATTTAAGCCTCTTGGAATCACCCTAAAAATAACAACAATGCTCATCTTTTTATCAATTGCACTTTCAATCGCTTTTTTAGTAGCTGATCATTTCGTTTCCAGCTCAACGCGGCCCACAACCAGATATTTGGCTGGACTTACAAGTTTAACCATCTACTTTTTGTTGATTGCGGAGACCTCTCCTAGTCTAAATTTGCTGCAAATCTCTGAAAGCTCTGGCAACCTTCTCCTCCCGATTATTGTGGGTTTGATTATTGGTTTTTGCTTTACCAAACTGCAAGCCCATTCACACACGGGCTTTGGAAATAATTGGCCTACCATATTGACGCTGTTTATTTTTATTTTGCTTATTGGGGGCCTAAGCCTCACAGTCCATCAAACACAGTATTACGCATCCTTTTTCTACCAACAAATTTCTACGCTTTTAAATATTGGGGCGCATCCCTCTTTCCTTAAAATATTACTAGCTGTCACGCTCAGAAACTGTGCTCACTTTTTTGGTATCATTAGTGATTTCACAAATACAATTGCAAATCAATTTCCAGATCAAGGAGCTAATTTGGCCTATGTTATCGCCCATCATAACCTCTGGAAAATTCCTTACCCGATCACCTTTCATTCTCTTTATAATTCGTATGGCATGCTTGGTGGGAACGGAATGCTTCTGGCCCTGAACGCCACGCTATTATTTAAAATTAAAAATAAACGCATGCAATTTGCTGCCCGTCTTTCACTAGGCCAAACTTTGTTTGATCAAGGTGGCACTTTACTGTTTGGCATTCCGGTTTTATTTAATCCGATCCTTCTGATTCCATTTTTGCTTGCCCCTTTAATCAGTATGATGCTTGGCTACCTTTTTATTATGACCAAACTTGTTCCCCCAGCCACCTACATCATCCCACATGCCACTCCAGGCATCCTACGCGCGTTTTTAGGAACAAACGGCGACTGGCGAGCGCTTTTACTTAGCCTAGCCTGTCTCGCCATTTCTAGTGCCATTTATTATCCTTTCATAAACCTAATAAATCGAGCAATAAACGAGCAAGGAGATGTCAATCATGGTTAAATGGACAAAAGGGCTGTTTTTCGTTTTTTTGTTTCTGTTAATCGCCATATTGGGCCTCAAATGGACCCAACAAAATATGCGTAATGCCATCCCTGCAAACAATTCACGTGTATCTCCCATCATTTTGGTTCCCGGGAGCAGTGCAACTCAGGAGCGGTTTGACGCAATGGTAAACGAATTAAATCACAATACTGCCAGTGCCAGTAGCCTGTTAAAAGTGACCGTCCATGCAGATAACCATCTGACCTACAGTGGTAGCTTTCGGGCAGGAAAAAACCATCCCTACATTGTGATCGCATTTGCCAATAATAAAGATGGCTATTCAAATATCAAAAAACAAACTAAGTGGTTCCAACATGCCATGGTAATTTTGACAGCCCGTTATCACTTCAATAATTTCTCGGCTATTGGCCATTCTAATGGAGGTTTAGTCCTTACCCGGTATCTCGAAAAATATTTTAACCGGCAAAAATTACGGATCAACACCCTAATGACGATTGCTTCTCCTTTTAACTTTTCGGAAACAAATATTGATAAACGCACCCAGATGCTGAGTGATTTAATTCGCGACAAATCAAAAATTCCAACTAATCTGGTGATGTATTCAGTTGCTGGAACCGAAAACTATAACAACGATGGTACGGTACCATTCGCGAGTGTGGAGGCCGGTAAATATATTTATCAAGATCAGGCCAAAAGCTACACACAAATCACGGTCACCGGTGAGGACACCACACATCATGACCTGCCGCAGAATCGAGAAATTGTTAATTTAATTCAACAATATATTCTCCGAAGCCCTACAAAAAAGCCACAACCAGAAGTGAATGTAGCTCCTCAGTAATCAATTATTTTTGCGCTTATCACACATAGATAATCTTTTTGATAAATAGTATACCCTTTTTAGTAATTGGCGTTATACTGTTCTGTTGTAAGGCATATAGCTTTTTAAATTGTACAGAAAGAGGTCAGAACTTTGGATAAGGTAAATCAAAATAGCACAACAAGATACGCATCTATGCATATCAGTGATGTCTATAAATATTTTGACACTAAAGAAACTGGTTTAACTTCTGAACAAGCCGCCGGTTCATTGAAAAAATTTGGACCTAACACAATCCAACGTAGTCAAAAACAATCACAGCTCAAATCATTTCTGAAGAACTTCACAAGTTTGATGGCCATTTTACTTTGGATCAGTGGATTCATTGCCATTTTTGCCAATATGACCGAATTAGGAATTGCGATTTGGGCCGTCAATATCATTAACGGTGTTTTTAGTTTTTGGCAGGAACATCAAGCTCAAAAAGCAACAGATTCCCTCCTGAAAATGTTACCAACTTACGCTCAGGTTTTACGAGATGGTAAGGCCCAACAAATTAACTCAGAAGATCTTGTTCCGGGTGATATCTTCATCATTCAGGCTGGTAACAGTATTTCAGCAGATGCCCGCATTATCAAATCTACTTCACTGCAGGTCGATGAATCAGCCTTGACTGGTGAATCCGTTCTTGTCGGCAAACAGGCTGCCTATTCTCATGGGGTTGGCCGTTTTTCTGAATCCAACTTGGTATTTGCAGGTACCGTTGCTGGTAGTGGAACTGCGACTGCCGTAGCTGTGGCAACTGGAATGCATTCTGAGTTTGGTAAAATTGCCAAACTCACTCAAAGTCAAAAACATCATTCTAGTCCCCTCGAACTAGAACTCAATCATTTAACTAAACAGTTATCATTAATTGCGATCTTGATCGGAACTATTTTTTTCATTGCAGCAATCTTTTTTGTCCATTACCCGGTTGCTAAATCATTTATTTTTGCTTTAGGAATGATTGTAGCATTTATTCCCGAAGGCTTACTGCCAACGGTCACCTTGTCTTTAGCACAAGGTGTGACGAGAATGGCTAAGAAACATGCCTTAGTAAAAGATTTAAACAGTGTCGAAACGCTAGGTGAGACCACCGTAATCTGTTCCGATAAAACGGGAACCTTAACCCAAAACCAAATGACCATTGATCACCTCTGGTTAGCCAGTCACGAATATGCCGTCAGCGGTGAAGGATATGTGAACAACGGCCACATCCAATTAGATAACCAGGATGTTGATGTTGCTACGCAGCCTGATTTACAGATGTTATTACGGGTTTCCGCGTTGAACAACGATACTAAAGTTGTCGCACCTGAAAAAGCGGGCGATAATCCGAAAATTATTGGGACACCAACCGAAGCTGCCCTGATTATCTTGGCAGAAAAAGCGGGATTAAACGTTGAAGAAGAGGCCAAAAAAGTTCCCCGAATTGGTGAATTACCGTTTGATTCGGATCGAAAACGAATGTCTACTTTCCATCAGGTTGATGGGAAAAATACAATTTGTGTCAAAGGCTCCTTAGATGGCATTTTACCAATTAGTGACACAATCCTAGATAATGGGAAACCTCGTCCAATCACCGATGCGGATCGTAAACAAATTAACGATGCAGATAAAAAATACGCGGCTGAAGGTTTACGTTCTTTGGCAATTGCTTATCGAGATGCCAGTGATGACGCCGACTTACCTGAAGATCCAAAAGATTGGACCATTGAAAATGCGGAACAACATTTGACGTTTGTTGGTCTAACTATCATGGAAGATCCACCCCGTCCAGAAATTTTTGAAGCCGTTCGTAAGTGTCATGATGCTAGTATTCGGATCATCATGGTTACTGGTGATAGTGCTTTAACCGCTAAAAGTATTGCCGTTAAAATCGGGATTGCGAGCGATAAAGCACGCGTCATCACTGGTGATGAATTAGCTGCCATGTACAAAGATGAGCTAAAAGAAGCTTTGAAGGGTGAAGTGATTTTTGCCCGAGTAGCCCCAGAACAAAAATATCGGATTGTTTCCACATTACAAAGTCTCGGCGAAATTGTGGCTTCAACTGGGGATGGTGTCAATGATGCCCCTGCCCTTAAGAAAGCTGATATCGGAGTTGCTATGGGGGTTACCGGAACTGACGTTGCTAAAGATGCTGCGGATATGATTTTAACTGATGATAACTTTGCATCGATTGTCGCAGCCATTGAAGAAGGCCGAACTGTTTACAGTAATTTGCAGAAGTTCTTGCTGTACATTCTAAACAGTAATATGCCTGAAGCTGCGCCCTCAATTATTTTCCTATTTACTCGTGGATTAGTTCCTTTACCTTTGACAGTTATGCAAATTTTGACTGTTGATTTAGGTACCGATATGCTTCCTGCATTAGGTTTGGGTGCTGAAAAAAGTGAACCTGGCATTATGAAACAACCACCCCGCGCACGAACAGCTCATTTATTAACTCGTGGCATTATTTTAAAAGCCTTTGCGTGGTATGGGTTAGTCGCATCGATAATTTCAACGTTGGCTTACTTCTTTGTAAACAAGCTCAATGGCTGGCCAAACGTCGCCCTTGCAGCTAGTGGTCACGTTTATCAAGAAGCAACTACCATGACGCTCGCAGCCATTGTCTTCTGCCAAATTGCGGCGGCCATCAACTGCCGAACCAAGCTTTCTTCCGTCTTTAGCATTGGCATTTTCAGTAACCGTCGAATTTGGGGTGGGATTATCTTTGAAATAGTTTTATTGGCCCTTCTCATTTATGTACCATTCCTACAAGGTTTATTCAATACAGCGGCCATTGGCGGAACTGATTGGTTATTATTAATCTGTATTCCAATTCCACTCGTCCTGATTGAAGAATTACGAAAATACTTTTTCCGAAGACGTGTTAAAAACTAAATAGTCAAAACAGCTTCGTATCCAATTTTGGGTATGAAGCTGTTTTTCGATTAAATTCTAATTTTCTTTTTTAACTTTCGTGGTATCGTTAACTTAATTTAAAAATGAAATGGAGCGATATTTAATGACTGCTTTAACTGATACGTTTAAACTCAGAAATGGCGTTAAAATCCCTAAGGTCGGCTTCGGTACCTGGCAAGTTCCTGATGGCGAGGTTGCTTACAATGCTGTAGCTAATGCCTTGAAGGCCGGTTACCGTCATATTGATACTGCTTGGCAATATCAAAACGAAAAGAGTGTGGGGAAGGCCATTCGTGATTCCGGAATTCCTCGTGATCAAATCTTTGTCACCACAAAATTACCTGCAAAAAGCAAAAGTTACGACGATAGTTTAAAGTTTTTTGAAGAAACTATGCAAAATCTTGGCCTAGACTACGTGGATCTTTACTTAATTCATGCGCCATGGCCATGGGAAGAAATGGGCGCAGATTATTCCAAGGAAAACGTCGAAGTTTGGCGGGCCATGGAAAAAATCTATCAATCTGGTCGCGCAAAAGCCATTGGAATTTCTAATTTTAATGTGCAGGATCAAAAAAACATTCTTGAAAATTGTAAAGTAGAACCAATGGTGAATCAGCTTCAGTATTATATTGGGTATACTGAACCACAAAACGTGAAATTTGCGAAAGAAAGCGGCATGTTAGTCGAGGCTTTCTCGCCTCTTGCCACGGGTTATTTGCTGAATAACGACACAGTGTCTGACATTGCCAAGCAAAACGGGGTGACTGTCGCTCAGCTGGCGATTCAATATTGTATCCAGCATGACATTTTGCCGTTACCTAAAGCTGTTAATCCTGCGCACATTAATGAAAATAAGGAACTAGATTTCGTAATTCCAGATACTGATATGGAAACATTGGATAGCTTGGTAGATACCGCACCGGGTGAAGATCATAACGAATAGTTGTGAATCACTGAAATATCAATAAGGAGACCTACCTGTGTTTAAAAATGCCGATCTCTTATTTCTACAGAGTGTGCCAGACGATTTCTTAGAAGCCATTGTGGAAAGTACCACTACTTCAAAAGCGTCTGTTTATGATCATGTTGCTTTAATTGAAGTGACTGCAACTAATGAAATTTTTGTGCTTCATACCCTTCCTGATACTGGCAGTATCCGAGAATCCTATGCTCACTTTAAAACACGTGATTGGGCCCAAATCGATTTATACCGATCCACCAAAGAAATTGATTCTTCGTTAATTATTAACCAAGCAAACCAGCTTCTAGACCAGACTTATAATTCGAGCTATATTCCTGGTGCACCTGGGTATTACTGTGCAGATTTTGTGTTTGAAGCATTTAAACACACCCAAATATTTAGGCTGGTTCCAATGAATTTTATGGATCCAACTCATACAGATATCTTGCCATTCTGGAAAAGTTATTACAGCAAGCTGGGATATCCAGTCCCAAATGGTGAGTTAGGGTTAAATCCTAATGATATGGTTCTACAAAACACAGTACGTAAAATTAAAAGTTTAAATCTAAAATAAAACATCGCCCAGAATAATCTCTGGACGATGTTTTTAATTAGTCATATTCGCAATAGTTGCATCCACTTCAGCCAAAACTTCTGCCCCACAATCTGTGATTTTTCGTTCTAACAGGTCTATTGAATTTAGTTGTTCAGTCATAATGGCGCCTTGCCGTTAACTACCGGACCATTTTCAAGATATTAATTTCAGAATATCTTGTACCATTGTAATGCCACACTGATATTTGGATTGGCCGTATAGAACAAAGTATCAGCACCACCTAATTGCAGGCCTCGCTTTTGGTAAAACTGGCAAGCATTCAAATTATCATCTTGTGCTTCCAATTGCAGCCCGATATAGCCGTTGTCACGGGCCCATTTTTCTGCGGCTGAAAATAGTTGCTGGCCAATGCCTTCATGACGATAGCCTTCTTTAATGGCAATGTTTTCGATATAACAAAATTTATTCCAATTCCGAAACATCCGAATTTGGCCCACGTTTTCACCGTCTAAATAAGCAAAATAAAGTTGCTTCTGGGGATCTGTTAGATACGATGCATCTGGCTTTTCTGCCGGAAATTTAGTTATTTTTGCAGTTTCAAAAGGCGTTTCACTGATTGTCCATTCGCCGTTTTTTAGGGTCGGATTTATGCGTCCTGTCAATTCAAATGGCGTGTTGGAAAGATCCCAGTCATCCATATTTGTTTCGTCTAATTCAACAATTTTAATCATTTATGTACTTCTCCTATTCTCTATGCCCTAAAGTATACCACCGCATAACATGCACGTTTAATAGAAATTGCAAAATCACCCTACTTTGTCCTAATATGAAAGTAGCTTTTCAAGAGAGAAGGATCCACCATGTCTGAAACTAATGTCAACGATGCGCGTTATAAACTATCACCATTTAAACCGTTATCTGCTGAGCAATTAAAACTCAAAAATAAAATTCTTGAATTTATCAAGCAACATCTTAACCATTCTAAGCATGCCGTTTTTACAATTTACGGAGAGGCTGGAACTGGCAAAAGTGTCGTTTTAAGTCAGATTTTCAATACCCTGCAAACCGCCGCTCGCAGTGATCCCGAAAGTGATATATACGGAACTAAAAACATCTTTTTGGTTAATCATCCCGAGCTCTTGAAAGTTTATCAAGAGATTGCCGGCGAACAACCGCATCTGTTTAAAAAAGATTTTGATCGCCCCACGACCTTCATTAACCGCCGCCACAAGGATCACGTCCTGTACGACATTGCCGTGATTGATGAAGCCCATTTGTTACTGTCCCGACCGGATCGCTATAATAATTTTGATCAACAAAATCAACTGACGGAAATTATTCACAACAGTAAAATTGTCATTTTAGTTTTTGACGA
Source organism: Pediococcus sp. M21F004 (assembly GCF_051122535.1). Classification (NCBI taxonomy): domain Bacteria; kingdom Bacillati; phylum Bacillota; class Bacilli; order Lactobacillales; family Lactobacillaceae; genus Pediococcus; species Pediococcus sp. M21F004. The sequence goes on along the minus strand of NZ_CP177314.1, from coordinate 1,611,390 downwards.
CAATCAAGTACTCAAAACAAAGAGCTTTTGGACCCGTGAACGCTTAGCCAAACTAGTGCAACCTTATCCTCATGACAGCTACGTTCTTCATAATCAATTCCGAATGCAAGCCGATCCCAAGTTAGTGGATTGGATTGATGACTTTACACACGGCAAAACCGGCTCAATTCCTCTCCAAACCGGACAATTTGATTTTCGAATTATGGATGATGCCGAAGAGATGTATCAATTAATTAAAAATCAAAATAAAAGGGTTGGTTTGTCGCGGATTGTTTCCACAACTGGGTACCCTTCAAAGCTAGATGGCGGCAAGCATTATATTGTGGAAGGCAATTTTAAGTTGCCTTGGGATCAGTACAACTACTCCAGTCAGTCTTGGGCCGAAAAACCCGAAACGATCAACGAAGTCGGCTCAATTTATACCGTTCAAGGTTTTGATTTGAATTATGTCGGCGTCATTTTGGGTCCCCCAATTGAATATGTGGCTAGCACCGATCGCGTAACGGTCAATCTGGATAAAGTAACTGACAGTGAAATCTTTAAAAGACGGGCCGATTTAACCGACCCAAAAGAATTACAGGAAATCAAAATCAAACTAATTATGAACACTTTGAATGTGCTGTTAAAACGCGGTGTGCACGGCTTATATATTTATGCGAGTCAACCGGAGCTCAGAAAAAGACTTTCGCAAAACTAAAAAACACTAATTAACAGGAAAGTCTGTTAGTTAGTGTTTTTCAATTTTATTTAGTTGTAATATGAATCGTATTTTTAAACGCTTCGTTTAAGAAATCCCATAACGGTGTTGGAATACTCAATTCGTCTAAGTCGCTTGGTGATAATTCATAACGGATTGATTTTTCGTCTCCGGCCACAACTTTTTGAACCCAGTTTGGCTCCCGAATTAATTCTTGGCCCATTGCGGCAAATTCAAATCCAGCATCCATCACTTTTTCCGCATCAGCTGGTTTGATTATTTGCCCAACCACGATCATGGGCACTTTGTGATCAACTACTTTTTGAATTTTTTCAATAACTGGCTGGTTATCTGTCGAATCATTCAAAGAAGACTGCCAAACCTTATTTAAGGAAATGTGTAAATAATCAATTCCCGTATCAATTAAACGCGGAATTAAAGTCATTGTATCGTCAAGCCGAATTCCTGGATTTTCAATTTCTTCTGGTGAAATTCGATAGCCAACGATAAACGGAGCAGAAGCATATTTCGCCACAACTCGACGAACCTCTGCAACCACAGCAACCGGAAAATTCATCCGTTGTTCTAGAGAACCGCCCCATTGATCACGCCGCCGGTTAGAATCTGGGGAAAAGAACTGCTGAATTAAATAGGTGTTTGCGCCGTGAATTTCAACTCCATCAAAACCAGCTTGGATTGCGCGTTTGGTTGCAGATCCAAAGTCTTTAATGATTTTTTCAACTTCATGCTCACTTAATTTACGCGGTGTTTCCGAATTCGATCTGGCTGCTTTTACCGCACTGGCACTTACCGGTTGTTCTCCTCGTAAAACGGCAGTGTTGGTCATTCGACCAGCATCGAAAATCTGGAGAATCGCTTTAGCACCCTGACTCTTCATGGCTGTTGCCAATCGAGAAAGTTGAGGAATATCACGATCTTTTGTAACAGAGAGTTCGCCTTCAAACCCTTTACCTAAATCAGAAACATTAGCACATCCGGTAATCTGGATGCCGACACCACCCGCACGTTTTCGATAATATTCAATCTCATCATTAGACACAACGCCATTTTCAAAAGCGCTTTTCTCAGTCATTGGTGGCATGACAATGCGATTTTTAACGGTCGCCCCGTTTGCAAAAGTATAGCTATTTAAAAATTGATACTCTGACATACTTTCATCCCTTTTCATGTATAATCCTCGTTCATTATAGACCAATCCTTAGATATTACCGCCTATTTTGGTTTGGCCGTAATTTCTCACTTATATTAAAAATAAAAACAAGTCATCGAATACTTTCCGACAACTTGTCCACATGTTTTGTTGTGCCCCTGCCAAGGAACTTAATTATACCACGCGTATAAATCTTATTTGCCAAAGTACCCAATTACCATTCCTACGATCAAAATAACCAGAACGAATGTCGTAATCCATACATAGAGTTGGTCTTTTTCTTTCGCAAATGCATAAATGGAAACCACCACTCGTAAAACCGGTGTTAAAATTAGCAAAAATAGCCCTAACATAAGGATAGCAAAAGGCTTTAGTGCCACGATTCCGGTCAAGATCGCCTTTACTGTAATTGGATAGACATTCGCGGCGTACCCCGTTTTACCTGTAAATACTAGCAACAAAATGCCAATCAGGATAACAATCGCAGAAATGACAACCCCGACCCGTAAAACTTGGCCAATAACCAATTCAATCTGGTTCATTTCCTCAATTTTTTTCGTGTTTTCTGCTAAATTTTCTTTTTTATTTTGTGCCATTAGATGGTCACCCCAAATCCTTTAAGGAACATCTGTAATCCAATATAGAATAAAATTGGAATGAAGATCATCCGTAAAACGCGAGCCCGCAGATGTTTCATGATTTTGGAGCCAATTGCAGCACCAATCAAGATTCCAATGGCCAATGGCGCCGCAATCTCTGGTTTAATCGAGCCATTGAAGAAGTAAACTGTTGCACTAGCCGCCGCGGTAACTCCCATCATTAAATTACTAGTTGCACTTGATGGTTTCAATGGCATCTTCATAATTGTATCCATCGCAATTACTTTGAAAGCACCACTACCGATCCCAAGTAATCCACTTGCTAAACCGGCACCGAGCATCATTGTAAATCCACCGGGAACATTAGAAACTTGGTAGTCAATTTGTTTATCTACCGCATTATCATAATAGGTCCCATTTAATTTTAGTTTTGTAGAAAGAGAATCCGCTTGGATGTCTTCACTGACTTCTTTTCCAGCCCGCATCTTGCGAACCATATTCCAGGATGAAAATAAAAGTAACAACCCAAATAATATGTACAATACTTGAGACGACAGGACACCGGTCAAGATAGCCCCAACAATTGCCCCGATCGTGGTAGCAATTTCTAGAAACATTGCCACACGCAAATTAAGCATATCGTCTTTTAAATAAGCCACCGTCGCACCGGAACTAGTCGCAATCACGGAAATAATGCTGGCTCCAATTGCATATTTTATATCTAACCCCATTGCCAGCGTCAAGATCGGTGTGACAATCATTCCTCCACCAATGCCAAAGATTGCACCAAAAATACCGGCTGCCAATCCGACAACAATTAATAATAAGATTGTATTTATCATAAGTTTCTCCCCACTTTTCCTATATCCCCAATTTTAATGGAAAGGAGGCCAACAATCAATAAACCTTAACTAATCAGACCGTTATGACTGATTAATTAAGGTTTATTTTAAAAACATTAAGAAAATCGGCTAAAAGCCCAAAATAAAAATCCACCAACCGCAAAAAGTAACCACCAATAACGGGCCAAAAAATCCCAAACAGACATTGGCGGTCTTGCCGCTAATTCTTCAAACTCTAACTGATCTTTTCCACGAACTAATTGGTCCAAACTAATTTCAAATAAATTACTAAGGTCAATTAGATTCTCAATTGTTGGCGGCTGTCCCCCTTGTTCCCACTGGTTGATTTTTTCTTCACTAACGTCTATGCGCTTCGCTAGTTCGGCCTGAGTTAACTTCAAACGTTTACGATTTTTTATGATCTCGGCTTGCAGTTCCATTATCATCACCCTTTTCTTTTAATTATGGTAACAATAAGTTATTAAGTAAAGAATAATGCCTATCAGATTAAATAAATTGCTTTACTTATAGAACGTACGTTCGTATAATAATTTTAGAGAAAGGAAGTTTTAGTCATGAGTAATTTTGTAGGAACCATCACTTCACAAATTAAAGTCCTAAATTTAGCGCCACTAATTCGTTTTGAATTAACTAGTCAACAAGGTGCCAAGGTTAATTGTTTAATTCACCAGCATGCCTTAAATTTTTTAGCACTGGCCAGTAAGAATATGCACATTGCTGTTTTTGGTCATTACAACCGGCGGCATCAGTTTGTGGTCACAAGATACATGATGCGCTCAAGTGATATAACAAAAAAAGAATCCCAGAGTGCTTAAACACCACTCGGAATTCCATTTAATTTTTAAAACTTAACAACACTTGGACTAGGTTGTTTAATCCCTTGTTCAAGAATTTCAATATCCATTAAGGTCTCTTCGTCACTAACCAGTTTAGGTTTGCCATTCATAATACTGTCATACAAAGTATCGTAAATCCGCCCATAATCCCCTTGAACAGTTGGGATCTGTTTTTCAATCCAGTCACCATTTTTATTATGATATTTCACATGTCCGAATTTATCAGGAGTATCTTCGCCAAAATCTGGCGCATCAGGCATAATACCTTGCTTCAAGTCATTTTCCTGTTGGTCAATATCATATTTTAAATAAGAACCGGTTGTGCCATGCAAAATAAATCGAGGATATGGTTCAGCCACTAATGGGTTCGTCTTGACGGTGACCTTTAACTTACCGTAGTGAAGATCCATTTGATAATAATCATCAAGTGTACTTGCCTCGTTTTGAATCGTGCGAATATCATATGCCACAGATTCCGGCTTCCCAAACAATGCCAACATCTGATCTAGCATATGAATTCCTAGCCCATAAAAAGTCCCATTGATTTTGTCTCCAATATGAACCTGATCATCTGGACGATATTTATCCATATGAGATTCAATTTCAAGTGGCTCGCCAACATAGCCGCGGTCTAAAACCTTTTTTAAAGTTAAATAATCACTGTCAAACCGCCGATTTTGATAAGGCATCGCAATTAAGTCTCTTTCTTTAGCTAAGCCCAGCAATTGTTTTGTTTCCGCAACTGTCTTACAAAATGGCTTTTCAACAAGCACATTTTTGCCACTTTTCAAAACTTGTTTGGCAAAATCAAAATGGGTATCAGCAGGTGTACATATCGTAATTAACTGAATCTCATCATCTTTTAAAACCTCGTCTAAATCCGTTGTAAATTTAATTCCCATATTTTGATAGGCAGTCTCTCGTTCCGGATGACGCCGACGATTGTAGATATATTTAACCTGAATATTTTTTCGCTGGCTTAAATAGGGTAAGTGATACCGATTGGCGCTTTTACCAAAACCAATAATGGCCATTTTTAAAGTCATATTTTTATGATCTCCTTCAACATCAAGATACCCTAATCATAAGCGATATGGAAACCGTTTTCAATAATTTCAAAAAGAAATTCATCACCTAATTTCTGCTTAAAAAGATTATGTGCTCTTAGTAAACAGTTCTGTGGCCATAACCTTTCCTTAGCATCTCGTGCAAAAAAGCTACCGTTTAATCTAGGAAAATTTCCGAATCCATAACAGTATCTTCATATTTGTCCTCTAGTATATGAATATCATTTAAGAGGAAATGGAGTTTGATAATTATGATTTACGCACAAATATTAGCCGGAGGTAAAGGCACCCGCATGGGAAATACGCCTATGCTAAAACAGTTCCTACCTCTTGGAAAAGAACCAATTTTAATTCAAACAATTGAAAAATTTGTTTTAGAAGAACGCTTTAAAGCCATTATTGTGGTGTGCCCAGCTGATTGGGTAACACATACAGAAGATTTAATTCACAAATACGTCACAGATTCTCGAGTGGTTGTTATCACAGGTGGTGCCGAACGAAATGACACCCTAATGAACGGCATCGCTTATATTGAAAAAACTTTTGGGTTAAATGATGACGATGCGGTCGTCACCCATGATGCAGTCCGTCCTTTTATTACCAAACGGATTATTGACGATAACATCAATGCAGTCATGCATCACGCGGCTGTTGATACGGTTGTACCAGCAATTGATACCATCGTTCGTGGGGAGAAGGACCAAGCTTCAGAAATTCCCATTCGTGAATATATGTATCAAGGCCAGACACCACAAAGTTTTAATATTAAATGCTTAAAAAAAGCATTTAATCAGTTAACAAATGCTCAAAAGGCAGTTTTATCTGATTCATGCAAAATTTGTCTTCTAGCTGGAGAAGAAGTTCACATGGTTCGTGGCGAGGTATCCAACATCAAAATCACCACGCCATATGATTTAAAAATAGCTCAAGCAATTGTAGAAAAGCGGGTGATTATTTAATGCTAAATCAAGTTTATAGATTAGTGAGTGCACGTCAATTTGAAGCACAAACCATTGATGAAAACTTATCTTCAGATGAAATTATTGTTCGGCCAACCCATTTATCAATCTGTCAGGCTGATCAACGTTATTTTACCGGTAGCCGTTCCCAAGCGGTCCTTAATAAAAAATTACCAATGGCTCTAATTCACGAGGCGATTGGTCAGGTTGTTTATGATCCTCAAAATAAGTTTTCTGTTGGCGAAACGGTGGCTATGATTCCTAATACCCCTTCGCAAAAAAGTACTGTTATTAAAGAAAACTATCTTTCCAATAATCATTTTCGTTCTAGTGGCTATGATGGTTTTATGCAGGAATATGTATTTTTGCGTCGAGATCGGGCCGTTAAGATTCCAAAAAGTTTTGAACCCAATATGGCTGCCTTTACCGAAATGATTTCTGTCGGCGTTCAGGCCCTCACAAATTTAAAAGAGACCATAGATGCAGATGAAGGGATTATTGGTGTTTGGGGAGATGGTAACTTAGGTTATATCGTCGCCTCACTAGTAAAATCATTTTTCCCACAAAGCAAACTGGTTATTTTTGGTCGTCATCAATACAAATTAGATTATTTCTCTTTTGCCGATAATACTTATTTAGTAGGTGACGTCCCTCCAGAATTAAAAGTGAGCCACGCCTTAGAATGCACTGGTGGTTCAGGTAGTCAGATTGCCATTGATCAAATCATCAATCACATTCATCCAATGGGAACCATTATGTTACTGGGCGTTTCTGAAAATCCAATTGAAATCAATACCCGTATGGTCCTGGAACGAGGGTTAACTTTACGAGGATCAAGCCGTAGTAGTCGTACTGATTTTCAGTCTGCAATTGATATTTTATCAAACGACAATCAGACTCGTGATCGTTTGTGCAACTTAATTGGTGTCACTCAAAAGGTAAGTTCAATTAAAGAAACCATCAATTTTTTTGAAAAAGAAAGTGCTAGTTCCTGGGGAAAGGCTGTGATGCGATGGGAAGTTTAAAGCGAATAAAACTGACGTTATTAAAATTCTTGTACAACACTAACTATCAATTTTGTTATTATATTTTTCATCCTCGTCCCAAACGAGTGACCTTTGCGACCATTCGAAATACCCAGTTAGTCGACAACCTTAAACAACTATATGAAACTTTTGAAAAAAAAGGTGATTACGAACTAAAAATCTTTTGTTTTCATTATGATCGCTCTAGTAAAAGTCGACTCCAATTTTTCTGGGTCTCATTGACCGCCGTCTATTACATTGCAACTTCCCATTTATTCATAATTGACGATTACTTTTTCCCACTTTACTCTCTCAATAAACATAAACAAAATGTGGTCATTCAGCTATGGCATGCAATTGGGACTTTAAAGAAGATTGGCCTGAGTCTCCCCAACGCCAGTGATAGTGTCATCAAGCCCCACACAAATTACGATTGGGTCGTTGTGAATACACAAGAGGATCGCCAAGCATATGTGGATGCTTTTGACATTAAAAAGAGCCAAGCTTTACCCCTTGGGTCTCCCATGCTAGATACACTCGCTAAAACGACAACTAGCTTAGCGCCAAACCACAAAAAACGCTTATTATATTCACCCACCTATCGGACAGATGATGCTAACCAGGTACGAACTGCTGTAGATGCCTTGATTAGTGCCGCGCCCACATTAAATGATAACTGGGAAATTTACATTTCAATTCATCCCTATGTTAATATGAAGAAAAACATTCAAGATTTACCCAAAAATATTCATCTATTCCAAGATCCGGCATTAGTAAAAAGGCTGATGCAAACGGTGGATGCTTTTATCACCGACTACTCGTCCCTCTTGCTTAACTTTAGTTACTTTGAGCGTCCCATCTTATTATTTACTCCCGACTATCAAGACTATGCGAAACAACAGGGATTTTATGTTGATTATCTTCAATATTTGAATGCGCCCAATTTTCAAACAGCCCCAGCTATGATCGACTTTATTAATAATAAGCTTCCAAAAATTAATCTCGATTACGTTCGCCAATTAAAACAAAAAAATTTTCCAAAACAAGATGGTCGCAACAGTGACCGCGTCTATCAATTCTTAACCTCAATAAATAGGTACGGTGAGCAGAAATTATGAGACAACTACTAAGAAGAATTAAAAATAAATTACGCCGAATATTTCGACCAACCCAAACAAACGCAATTCTACAAGAAGAGGTGAAACCAAATTATGATGCGCCCCACTTGGTTGAAGGTGTCAATTCGCTGATTAAGCGCCGCGTGAACACCATTGATTTTAATGGTGCTTATTTTACAATTTCCGGAACGGCGTTTTTCGAAAAGTTTCCAGAAAAAGATGAAGAAAAAATCATCAAAAGTCTGGTTCTTTCTAAAGACGGGGTTGATGATATCGAAATTCCCCTCGTAAATCAATCCAGTGACGACGCGCGCTTTCCAGTAGCGGGATACTCAGGAGTGGCTAACTTCGCTGTGATTAATAAGGGAAAGCCGCTCGAACCTGGTCAATATAAGATTCAAATTCAATTAAAACAATATCTTTCCGATGGCTGGTTAATTCAACGAACATCCGTGGGTAAGATTTTGGATTGCGATCATGATTTAAGCTACATCACCAACATGACAAGTTATTCTGCAAAGAAGAATTCTCAATACCGGTTAATCTTTAAGTATAATTTTGCGGCTAACTCATTGGAAGTTAGTTCCAATATTCTCAGTGAAATCAACCCACTTGAAAACGAATTGAATACTGATTTTGTTTTAGAACGGCCCTTGATGCGCGGGCTAAAGCGTCGTGTGTTGAAAATTGCCTATCGTTGGTATCATATCCTGCCCGTAAATCAGCACAAAATCTCATTTGTATCTGACAGTCGTACGAGCATTTCTGGAAACTTCGAGTTTATTTATCAAGAGCTTCTAAAACGAGACACTAAATTCAAGATTTCATTTTATTTAAAACCCAGTATCAAGGCCAAAAAATCTTGGCGGGAAGTTTTCACACTCGCAAAAGCGTTTGCGACCAGCCGCTATATCCTACTAGATGACTTTTACCCCACGATTTACCCGCTTACCATTCGCCATAACGCTGATCTAATTCAGGTTTGGCATGCTGTAGGCGCGTTTAAGACCTTTGGCTACAGTCGGGTTGGCATGCCCGGCGGGCCTAAATTAGACTCTTTAAACCATCGCAACTACACCAAAGCACTCGTTTCTTCAAAGCACGTAGCCGACAAATATGCAGAAGGCTTTGGAATTCCAGAAAAAAACATTGTTACCACCGGAATTCCAAGAACAGACGTCTTTTTTGACCAAGAGTATCAGACTAAAATCCGCCAAAAATTACAAGAAGAATTACCTTATATTAAGGGCAAAAAAGTTATTTTGTTTGCCCCCACTTTTCGAGGTAATGGCCAACAATCAGCCTATTATCCGTTTGAAGATATTAACTTTAATAAACTCTACAAAACGCTCCATAAAGACTACGTTTTTTTGTTAAAGATTCATCCCTTTGTTCAAAATCAACCAAATATTCCATACAAATACGCTGATTTTTTCCACGATGTTTCCGACTTTCGTGAAATAAATGATTTACTGATGGTTGCTGACGAACTAATTACCGATTATTCCTCCGTTTGTTTTGAATATGCGCTGTTAAAACGTCCGATGATTTTCTTCGCACCAGACTTAACAGACTACATGCAAAAACGCAGCTTTTACTTTGATTACTTGGACTTCATTCCAGGTTCATTAGCTGAAACTACCGACGAGTTAATTGCACAAATTCAACACGAATCTATTGATAAACAGAAGTTAGACTCATTCGTTGATTACTTCTTTGATCAACCTGATGGACATGCCAGCAAACGTTTTGTTGATAATCTCATTAATGGTTTCAAAGATCCAGATGATCAAAACAATCAGCAAACCCCTGACGATGTTACACCAGACGGAAAGACAATTCCTCAATGGGGTAAATTGAAATAACTGCTTTAAATAGCTAAAAAGAACGACGAGATACCTGCTAGGAAATTATCTAGTAAGTTGTCTCGTCACTTTTTTTGTTATCTAAAAACGACGCTCCATGATGACTGGAGTTGTCATCATGAAGCGTCGTTTATATCCTATGGTTATTCATTTGATCCATAACTATGTTTAGTCGGGAACAACGAGAACCGCTCTGCTCGATAAACATAGCCACCACTGCCAAGGTTCGTTAATTTGACATTAAAGATCTGTTTATTCGTCTTACTGTCGTACTCAATGACATTGGCCGCATCGCCGTTATCCAACCACCCAAAATCGATTAAACGATTCGTCGCATTTAAGTAGCGATTAGATCCGATGATATTGGCAAAATTCTTGCTGCCAAGTGATTTCCCGAAACTATCAACTTGCTTGATGGTCATCGTCTTTTCATTAATCTTGTACTCAACCCCTTCAGAGTACTTTCCAGATGAATTCTTAAGTGATTTTTTTGTATCACCTACAGCCACATTATTATTAAATATCAAGACATTCAGAGAATTTTTATTTCCAAGTGTACTTGGATTTACAATCGCCGCATGTTGTCCACCGGGCCAAGAAATCTTACCAGAAGCTTTCAACAAGTACTTACGATAACTCTTCGGCCAGGCTGAACGTTTCTTCCCAGAGAGAATCCATTTAATTTTCTGGGTCTTGTAATCAATTTTCATGACCAGATTTTGATTTCGACTAGAAATTATCAGACTGTCATCCGTTTTATCGTAATACACCGAGTTTTCGTGGAACCAATCGCGTTTACCCATATACTTATTCGATTTTGTTGCGGTATATTTCTGATAAAATTTACTTGGCAAAATATTCTTCATATTGATAACTTTCGTAATTTTACCTGTCTTATGCGAAATCACGATCATGGTATCTTCCACGTAAGTCCGCCCACCATCAGAAACGGTTGCAATCAAATCTTGATTAGGCAACTCTGTGACATCATGGTGAATCTGGTTATGATTTTGCTTTTTAGAGCCTTTAGCTTTGCCTAACGCTTTATGATTAAGACGGTAGGTTCGCGTAATTTTTCCTTCATAATTCATCTCAACCAACTCATTGAAATAGGAATTTGAAGCTTTTGATTTGGTCCAAATCAACAAATTGCCGTTACTAAGTTGTTTGAAAATATGTGACGTTGGCCGGGTGGTATACCAACGAATCGCGCCATCGGCATCAATTCCAAAGGAGAAGTTTTTTGCTTCCCTACTACCTGAAATCGTTGTCCGGACCATGAAGGTCAATTTAGCATTTCCCTTACCGGTTTCCATTTTCTTCTTATTCGCTTTGGTTACCTTAATCTTAATTGAAGATAAGGAGCTTGGAACTTTTGCCGTTTTTATATGAATTGTCTTTGTAACCGACTGGCCATTTTTATAAGTAACTTTGATTTTCACGGTATTATTGTAATCGGCATATAACCCTAGTATTTGTAGCGAGTGTGACTTACTATATTTTGAAACTGAGTTGGTGATCGACGTTTTGGCTGTCTTCCCCACCACTGTATAACTAACCTTGGCCGCTTTATCTGTTTTAAAAATGGCCATTGCAGTTAACGGTGAAACTCCGTAAGGATTCAGTTTAGTGTAGATATTGTTAATTGTGTATTTACCACTGCTAGCCTTGTTTTTCAGACTCTTCGTCGTACTTTTTTGAGCGTTAATTTCGCCATATACTAAACGAGAATTGATATCTTTTTTTACAGCACTAGCTGAACGAACCTTACTGGTAGTGACTTTACTAGTAGAACTCGTTTTCGAAGTTTCATAAAAATAAGCTGATCCGGCTACCAAAGCAACCACAATAATTGCGATGAGCCATTTTATTTTTTTGTGCATTTTTTATCATTCCTCCACTACAATTTGATAAGTAAAAATTCCGAACAAATCTCCTTAAAAATGTTCGGAAACTCCACTACTTATTAAGTTCACTAATTGGTTTACCAACAAGGGTTTGATACGTTGCTTGAATCAACGCTTCGATTTCTTCTAAGCTATCAACGTATGTGCCACTCGCCAATGGATGGCCACCACCGTTAAACTGACGGGCAATGCCATCAATCGGAATTTTTTTAGATCGAATGTGAACCCGATAATTACCCTCCGGACTTTCGATAAACATCAACCACATTTCAACCTCTTCAAGCTTGCCCGGTAAAGAAACAACTGCATCCTCTTCACCCCAGGCTATCGCATAACTTTTCAAAACCCCTTGGGGAATGATTATACATGCCAGTCCATTTTGATCTACTTCAAGATTGTTCAGCACAAATCCAAACAAGCGGCTCGTCCGCAAATTAATAGCCGTCACTTGATGACTAATAGTAGCTACATCTACGCCCAACCGCCGTAAAGCAGCCGCCGTCGTGAATGTTTCACTCGTTGTGTCAGCCGTAGAAAAATCTACTGTATCACCAACAATTCCTGCATATAAATCATTAGCGACTTGTAAATCAAAAACAAGTTCGGAGCTATCCGTTTGATATCACTTATAAATCAGTTCCGCACAACTAGAAACATCGTCTTCGACCCAGTTAACTTCTTTGCCATAAGGATCCAGGTTCGGGTGATGATCAATCTTAATAGTTGGTGCAACTGGCAATGGCCCATTAATCCGCGCCTGATTCGCACAATCCACCACGATTACTAAATCGTTCACCGTAGGCAAGTTGGTTACGCTCATTTCTTCGCTTATCCATGCCAGAGATGAACTGGGCGAACCAACCGAAAAAATTTGCTTTTCTGGAAACGAAAGCCGCAACATTCTCACCAATCCAGCTTGCGTTCCAATCGCATCGGGATCTGGATTGACATGACGATATATATAAATTCGCTGATGCGCCTTAATTAATGCCATAATTTTCGAAAGCATTTGCCTAATTCATCTCCTTAATTTTTAACCAGCAGTGCAGATGTAGCCATGACTGGTTAGATAATCAATAATTTGTTGAACAGAAGCCTCCAGTGACTGTGTGGAGGTATCAATAGTTATTTCAGGGTTGTTTGGCGTCTCATAGGGAGCGTCAATTCCCGTAAAGCCCTTAATTTCGCCACGACGCGCCTTTTCATAAAGATGTTTCACATCACGATCCTCACAAACCTCAATGGGTGTATCAACAAAAACTTCAATAAACTCCTCATCCCCTAAAATCTCTCGAACATGATCACGGTCTGCCCGATACGGAGAAATAAATGCCGTCAATGTAATTGTGCCTGCGTCAACAAAGAGTTTGGAAACCTCACCGATTCGCCGAATATTTTCAGTGCGATCTTCGGCAGAAAAGCCGAGATTACGATTAAGCCCAAAACGAACGTTATCACCATCTAAAACATAGCTATTAATATTGCGTTCGAAAAGCTGTTTTTCAAGTTCAACTGCAATGGTTGATTTTCCAGAACCAGACAAGCCTGTAAACCAAAGCACAGCACTTTTATGTCCAAACCGCGTTTGTCGTTGTTGCTTATCAACTTTTGTTGCTTGCCAAGTAATATTTTCTGATTTTTCCATCCAGACCCCCTACTTTCTCATACCTTCAATCAAGACTCGCGCCACTTCCGGACGAGAAACTTCCTTTGGCGGAACAATGCCATCCCTTAACATGCCACGGACTTTCGTTCCACTTAAAGAAATATGATCCTCTTCACTATGAGGACAAGTTTTGGCCGTGGCCATTGACCCACATTTTTTACAATAGAAAGAATTTTCAAACTTGAAGAACTGCATGCCCATTTCACTTTCAACTGAAGAAATTAATTCTTGTGCTTCATAGGTGCCATAGTAATCACCAACACCGGCATGGTCACGACCCACAATGAAATGAGTACAGCCATAATTTTTACGGACAATGGCATGTAAGATTGCCTCACGTGGTCCGGCATAGCGCATTGCAGCTGGATAAATTACTAACCGAACCCGATCCTTTGGATAATAGTAACGCAGAATTTCTTGATAACTCTTCATTCGCACATCCGCAGGAATATCATCTGCTTTGGTTTCACCAACCAGTGGATTTAATAATAAACCATCGACACTTTCAAGCGCCGTTTTTTGAATATATTCATGCGCCCGATGAATGGGATTTCGGGTTTGAAAACCAACAATTGTTTTCCAACCCAAATCATGAAACATTTTACGAGTATCGATTGGTTCCATATAGAAATCATTGAACTCACCATGATCTGGCATTTTCAATAATTTAACAGGTCCGCCTAGGTACACAGCCCCCGTGTCATACATTTTTTTGACCCCCGGATGAGCTGCTTCAGTAGTCCCATAAACTTTGGCCGCTTCTAATAATTTATCTGGTTTGAATTTATCAGTCACGGTCATCGTGCCATAGACAGTCCCGTCAGCATCAACCAAAGCAATTTTTTCGCCAACATCGATCAGCAAAGCTCTTTCTTCAGAAACTGGCAACGTAATCGGAATGCTCCAGACCACACCACTAGGCAAATGCATCGTTTTAACAACTGATTTATATTCAGCCTCGGACATAAAGCCAGTTAAGGGACTAAACCCGCCAATTGCCAGCAATTCTAAATCAGAAATGTTCCAATTGTTGATTGTTAGTTTAGGAAGCTTTTCTGCTGTAACAGCAGTTTTTTCTGACAAATCCTTCAAGTTAACTAGTTTCCCACCATGTGGGGTGATTCCATATATTTTATCCATATTATTCTCCATTTCTCTTTTTACTAAACTGATCGTTTATACTGTGCCAATTTTGCGCAATTCAGTCACTTCTTCAGTAGTTTCATGCTGATAACCAGCAAGTTGTTCAGATTCATTATCAGCATCAACAAAATCAATAATCTGCTGGGCTATTTCTGGTTTAGTTAAAGATGATGCTAAAACTACTAAATGGGGATGGTCACTGATTCGATTTAAAACACGGTTATATCTTTTCAGCAGATCTGCTTTGTTTGTACTATCTTTGACCATCGCTTGATCGTCAACTATCAAAATGTTGCGCGTGTCCAACGCCATTTCTTCATTAATGGTCATCAACATTTCAACGATTTCACTGGTTAACGCATCCCCAATTCCCCAAACAGGCTTATATTTGGCAGATTTACGAATATAATTATTTAAGTCTTCTTTAGCCTCAAGATACGCCATACTTTTGTCATAAGTCGCAATAGCTTCCGGTTGCGCAGCTACTCGATCACTAACCGCTTTTTGTAATTTATGAATGCGTCCCGAATTCTTATCATCCATCTGAACGCCATGCTTACTCAACAGCGTATTCACTTGTTTAATTTGATCGGCATTAGATCCATAAACATACGTTGTTTTGCTGTCAATTTTTACATTAAAATCACGATATAAAGACCCATACTTTTCGACGTAACGATCTATTAACTCATTAATCTGCTTATCAAATTTATCCGATGCTAGAAACTCATCATCATTGGCCGCCTGAACGCCTAATAAATACAGTTCTTTTACATCATCTTCCAAATTTTTTTCAGCTTTAAAATCTTCCATACTTTCGCCACTGTCACTTTTTTGCAGATTGGGATCAATAAATCCATCAATTTTATCTTGTAAAACCTGTTCATCTTTTGGCCACGGCAATGTCAGCTGATCTGCAAGGCGATGTAAAGTGGGTAACGTCTTGTGAAAGAGATCTTCGTAACTAACTACAATCCGGGGATATCCTTTTGTATCGCGCAATGAAAGTAAAGTTCGAACTTGCCACTGACGTAAGGCTAAAATCTTATCTCGGTGCCAAGCCCTTGAATTGGAAGCTACCACATCAAGCGGATTACGAATCAAAATAATCTCGGCCGACTCAACAGAAATATCATCTAAAACATGTTGCCACAACTCGATATAATCGTTCATCCGAGGGTCTTTAATGACCAAATATTCTTCTTTTTGAAACTTATCGGAAAGGTACTTAGTCAGATCGGTGCGATCCTTTTTTATTTTGGAACTGTCATAGTACCCTTTAAAGGCTGGACGGTAGCGAATCTTGCTGCCCAACAATTTATGAATTTTAATAACATCTTTATTTTCAAAATAACCTTTGGGATTAATTCGTTTGCTTGGTGCCAACAGATTATCAGTTCCAAGCGAGATACCCATGAAATTAATGCATTTTGTCAAAACTGACGTTCCTGAGCGCCCACTTCCTAAAACTAAAACAGCGCGTTTGGTTCGTAATCCCGGGAATAATTTCTGTAAAATTCGAATAGCCATTTGCATCTTCCTATCTATTTTTATTTTTTTAGGTCATCAATTCTCTAAAAAATAACGTACACATAATATGTGACAAAAACACAAATCACCATACAAATCAGATTTAGTGGCACCCCTACTTTAAAGTAATCCGTAAACTTGTAATGCCCCGGTCCGTATATAATTAGGTTTGTCTGATACCCAATTGGCGTGGAAAAATCCGCCGTTGCAGCAATGGTAATTAACATAGCTAACATCATCACCGGTAGATTCATGTACTTAGCTGCTGAAACAATAATCGGAAACATGATTGATAAGGATGCCGCGTTGGATAAAATGGCTGTTAAAAAATTAGTTATAAAATATAATAAAAACATATAAATAATTGGATTAGCCGAGCCAGTAATATTTGTGAGAGATTTAGCAATAAACTTATCGGCTCCCACATTCGACATTGCCAGTCCCAATCCATAACTGCTGGCCACCAACAACAGCACATTCATATCAACTGCCCGGGTAACATCCTTAATATTGATACATTTTGTAAAAAATAAGATCACACAGACAACCGATAAGGCAACGAAGAGGTCTACAATGCCCATTGTTGACACTGCAATGGCAGCAACAAGCAGCAATACGGGCAAGAAATCTTTATAGCCCTTCTTGTTAACTTTTGTTAATTGCTCATTAAAAACGTGTAAATCTTTCATCGTGTCCAATTGTTCCGGTTCGTTGGTCGTAATTGCGACTAAGTCATCACCAGCTTTTAAATTAATTTTGCCAATTTGGCCGCTTAATTTTGCAGAATCTCGATGGATCGCCATAATGACGCCACCATAAACATCACGAAAATTAGCTGATTTAACCGTTTGATTAATCAAGGCCGAGCTATCTGGAATGGACAGCTCCACAATGTGGGCATGTTCATTTGTGACGTCTTCCATATCGATATGTCCGGTACTTGGAAGCAATCCCGGAATCTGTAGTAAGTCGTTCACCTCGTTCACTGACCCAGTAAAATAAAGTTTGTCAGCCCGTTTAAGCGTCATATCCTCATTAACTGGCACAAGGGGCTGCCCTTCACGATTAATTGCGGCTAGAAAGACGTGGTCCAAGTTACGAAGCCCGGCAGCGCTAATTGTTTGGTTTATATAAGGAAAGTCATCACTAACCGACATTTCAATTAAGTACTCATTTGGTGATTCTATGACACTGTCCACATTGTTATTTTTGTAATTTGGTAACATACGATAACCAAAAGTTACTAAATATAAAATACCAACGATGGTAATCGGAATCCCAATCACCGCAAAGTCAAAAAATCCAAATTGTTGTAAATGATATTTTGAAAGGAGCCCTTGAGCAACCAGGTTAGTGGATGTTCCGATCACTGTGATAAGACCGCTGAGAATCGTCACATAAGACAACGGAATTAAAAATTTGGAGATCGATAAGTTCTTTTTTTTACACCATTTTTGAACCATGGGCGTTAAAGTCGATACAATTGGCGTATTATTCATAAAGGGTGAAAATAGACTCACCGTAGTCAGTAACCGTAATAAGGAACGTTTTTCAGATTTGCCATTTCCCAACACCCGATCAAAAAATCTTGTAATTACGTTACTTTTCGCAATTGAGTAGGCGATAATATACATTAAGGCAATTGTGGCCAGTCCATCATTAGCAAAACCTTCTAAAGCGTCCGCCGGAGACAAAATACCAATCAACATGAGAAAAGCAAGTGCACACAAGATGACGGCATTCGGAGTGGTCACTTCCATGGCCATTAGCACAAAAGTAACGACTAGCGTTACCAGAACAATCGCAATTTGCAAAGTCGTTTTAAATCACTCCAATTTCAGGATTTCGTAATGGTAAGTAAAATAAGAACTAGTCAAGTCATGCTTTTAAGTGGTTCTTAGGATGCTAACAGTTAAATGCTCAGTCTTGCTAACTGAAAATTGTTATATTGATACGCATTGAAGGTAGTATGAAATCATGGACACGATTTAGTATAATTCCATAATAGGAAGGATTGTGTTTTTATGACCAAGAAAAAGTACTCAGTAGATTTTAGAAAAATGATTGTCAAGCTGTACCAGGATGGCGCCCCGGTAGCTGATCTTACAGACGAATATGGTGTATCAAATGTAACTATTTACAAATGGATTAATCTATATAAAGAAGACAAAGGAAGTGGAATTTCCAAATCAGATGTTTTAGCGTTGCAAAAACGTTTGAAACAGCTAGAAAGTGAGAATGACATCTTAAAAAAAGCCTTAACCATATTCGCCAAAAAGTAAACCCAGATGACTGGCAGACAGCCGTTGATATTAATTTGAAGCACCATAGTATCAAAGAAACCTGTAAAGTACTCTCAGTTCCACGCTCAACTTACTATGAACATCAGCAGAATCATGTATCGCCACAAGCCAAGCGTCGTAAGACACTTAGCCAGTCGATTAAACGCATTTACTTTAATTCTAGACGTATCTACGGGGCACCTAAAATTCTAAAAGCGTTACAAAAAGAAGGTAAGACTGTCAGTATTAAGCTAGTTCAACGATTAATGCGCCAAATGGGGTTAAAATCAATCACGCGCAAGAAGTGGCATTATCAACAAACTAATGATATTGATGCGACTGATTATTCAAATATACTCGCGCAAGATTTTCGTACAACCAGTCCAAATCAAAAGTGGTGTGCAGACATAACTTATATTCACACCAAAGCCAATGGCTGGTGTTATTTATCAAGCATTCAGGATTTATATTCACGTAAAATCATTGCCCATAAAATCAGCCGTCATATGACTGCTGATCTTGTGATCAGCACTTTTCAACAAGCCTTTGAAACTAGAAAGACGACTAATAACTTAATTGTGCATACCGATCTGGGTAGCCAGTACCGCAGTGCTGGCTTTGAACAGATCTTAGCGCAACACCATATTCGCCATTCTTATAGCAAGCGTGGCTGTCCCTATGACAATTCATGTTTGGAATCATTTCACGCCAGTTTGAAAAAAGAAGAGGTTTACCAACACCATTATCAGGATTTTGAAGAAGCAAATGCTGCAATATTCAGCTACATTGAGAGCTTTTATAACAGTGCTCGAATTCACAGTAGCATTGATTATTTAACTCCAAATGAAAAGGAAAAATTAGTCGCTTAAATTATACATAAAATGTGTCCAGATTCTTGACCTAAATCCACATCACTTACTAATAACGTTGTAAAGAATTGTAATCCACGCATATGAACTAACGGGGTAGAATAATTGAGGATTGCTTGAGGATTTAGCGTATTTTTGAATCAAATTCGAATACTTTGCGAACCTCTAATCTTATTCATTAGTTCAATTCTATTAAAAAAGCCCGCCAATCCACTGCTTCCAGCTTGAATTCAAAAAAACATCATATGTTAATTTTCTCTAAACTAAAAAAGCAGTAGTTAGTTTAACCGCAATCTCGCGATCAAACTAACTACTGCTTATTATTTTTTATTAACTATTATTAATCCGTTTTAACTTTACCAAAACCATAATAAGACAACGCGCCAAACGGTGGTAATACAAATACCAACGCACTCCAGATCAATTTATTTCCTCGTTTGAATTCATGGCTTTTTAGAATATCTATGAATGCAAATAATTGAATAAATCCTCCTAATACAACAATTGGCCAGTACTCTTTTTTAAATTCATGCTTCTTTCCCATTACGACCACACTCCTTTTATAATAAATACTAGTAACTTAATGCTAGTATGAACTAATAGGGAACCGTTTGCAATCCTGATACTCTAGTCTAAATACTTTTGTTGAAACGCTGCAATCTTAGCGTATTCTGGTTCACCCAAGCGACTCGTTTCCGACCAAATTTTCATAAATTCTTGATACCGTTTGGCGCGCGTTTGATCTGGGAGCCATTGTTTCGCACTTGATAATAACTGATGCACTTCCGTCAAATCAGATACTAATCCCAGACTATGCATCCCCATTACGGCGGCACCCAGGGCTGAGCCTTCATGATTATCTAAAACCGTTACCGGCTGGTCAAAACAGTCCGTTAAGATTTGAAGCCACAGATCGGCTTGCGAAAAGCCACCGGTTGCTTGAATACTCGTAATCGGCCCGGCAACTTGCTTGATTCTTTGAGCCACTTCATACAAATTCAAGACGATCCCTTCGAGGACGGCCCGAATCATATCTGCTTGCGTGTGCTGACGCGTCAATCCAAAAAACGTCCCACGAGCATTCGCGTCCCAAATTGGGGCCCGTTCACCGCCCAAGTATGGCAAGAAAATCAGCCCATGTGCCGCTGGGACTGATTGAGCTGCCAACTGCATTAACTCTGGATAGGTAGGTTTCTCAGCTTTAGAAAACCATTGGTCTCGAACCCAACGTAAAATAATGCCACCATTGTTTACCGGTCCGCCAACTAACCAACGCCCTTTTCCTAACACATAACAAAATAATTTTCCTTGTGGATCAAACACTGGATGATCAACTACCATCCGGACCGCACCGCTGGTTCCAATACTTACGGCTAATTTACCCGAAGAAATCGCATCAACCCCTAAATTAGCTAAAGCCCCATCACTGCTCCCGATGATGAATGGTACATCTGCTTTTAGCCCCATCCGTTGGGCGTTCAATTCGCTTAAACCTGTGAGCTGTGTTTCAGTATCCACCAGCCTAGGCAATTGTTCTTTAGAAATTCCGGCAGTTTCTAACGCCTGTGGATCCCAATCTAGCGTATGTAAATTAAGTAATCCCGTCGCCGAAGCCAGTCCATAGTCCATCACGTAACGACCAAATAACTTGAACAACACGTAATCTTTAATACCAATAAACTTTGCTGCTTTCGCAAATAAATTTGGTTGTTCCTGACGAAACCACATAATTTTAGTTAAGGGGGTCATCGGATGATTTGGCGTTCCTGTTTTCATATACAATGATTTCGCCACACCATTCTCTTGCAATGCCGCACTGGCTTTTTCTGACCGATTATCTGCCCAGGTCATCACCCGCGTTAAAGGCCGGTTGTTCTGATCCATTAAAATCAGACTGTGCATAGCAGCCGATAAGGAAACACCAACTAGCACAAATTTTTCTGTTTTGGTTGATTTCAAGACATCGTGAATTCCTTGAATAACAGCCGAAAAAATCTGTTCAGGGTCTTCTTCTGCCATTCCTGGTTGATCCTGATGTAACGGATAACCAATATTTTGACTAGCCAAGACATTGCCCTGCAGATCAAATAAAATTGTTTTTGTGCTTGTTGTCCCAATATCAACGCCAATGATTGCTTTCATGAACTTTCTCCTATGTATTTCAATCTAAATCCGATCAAATTTTTATAAACTATTTACTAACATTCGGTTATGATTTGCTTTATAATTTTAATTATAGATGTTCAACAAAATTTTACCAACTATTGAAGGGACGTTTTTAATATGAAAATTGGAATTATTGGTGCCACAGGAAAAGCCGGGTCAAAGATTACACAGGAAGCCTTAAATCGAGGCCATCAAGTTACTGTGCTCGTACGAAATGCTGACAAAGCTAAAAAAATGTTTGCCGATACCGTCACAGTTATTGAAAAAAACGCCTTCGATCTTACCAAACAAGATTTCGCCGGACTAGATGTGATCGTTAACGCTTTTAGTGTGCCAGTAGGAAAGCACCTTGCTTATCGGCATATTGATTTGGCCGCCCAGCTCATTCAACTCTTTCGCGAAACTGATTCCCCACGCTTAGTCTTTATTCTTGGTGGTGGCAGTCTCCAAACAAAGGACGGTTTATTGGTCGATCAATTACAAAAGATGCCTAACTCTGAAGGCTGGATTGATACTCCCCAATCTCAATTACATGAGCTCAACTTTTTACGCACCGTTACCAATGTCAACTGGGTAGGTGTTTCCCCTTCTGCAAATTTTGTAGATGGACCCAAGACTGCTTATGTACGCGGATCTGATGAACTATTGTTTGATGAAAATAATAAATCAGAAGTTTCCTCTGGCACAATGGCAGCCGCAATTTTAGATGAGCTCGAAAAACCAAGTATCCACCAAGCACGTTTCACTGTTCGCAATAAATAAACAAACTAAAGGAGAACTTCAATGCAACCCAAATCCGTATACCTAGCTGGACCATTTTTTAGTGAAGGCCAAAATTACCGTGTAAATACAGTTAAAAGCCTGCTTGAAAACAATCAAACAATCAACTCAGAAGCAATATTTCTTCCTGGTAAGGATGAATATACTGCCGCAGAGGTAGGTTCCTTTGAATGGCAAATTGCCACTTTCAACGCCGATATTCGCCAAATTGATCAAGCTGATCTCGTGGTCGCTATTTTAGATTATGAATTAGAGGAAGATAAACATGTTCCCGATTCTGGCACCATTTGGTAATGTGGCTATGCTCATGGGCAACACAAACCGGTCATCTTGGTTCGTTTCGATAAAAATGAGAAACAAGCCATCAATTTAATGCTTGCCGGCAGTTATACGGCGATGTTTAATGGTGAAACGGATATTGCTAATTTAGCAACCTACGATTTTTACAATCTCCAGAATAAATATGTGCCTTTAGATGTAGTTTAAATATAAGTTTTTTAACAAAAAAAGGAATTCCAAGTTGGAATTCCTTTTTTCTAATTAGAATTTTTAAAGAAATCAGTCACTGCCTGTAAGGCTTGCTTACGAGCTTTATACTCAAATCGATGTGAGCCACCTTCAACAATATGCAGTTCACTATTTTGATAAACCTGGTGATACCGCTCCGAAGCTTTTTTATTCACCACAGTATCTGCGTCCCCATGAATTAAACAAACCGGTCCAGTATACTGCTTTGCAACTTCATAAATTGGTAACGTTTGGGCCGTTCTCAGATAAAATCCGCCCACCATTAAGCCCTTTTTAATTGGTAATGTATCTGGAATTTGGTTTGGATTATACGCTGTTCCTTGTAAATCACCTTTTTGAGCATCTTCTTTTAGAGTCGCTGCAGGTGCCAGTAGCGCAAGTTTAGAAATATATTCCGGATAATAACCTGCCAGCATGCTGGCAACCACGCCACCCTGTGAATGACCAATTAAATAGATCTTTCGAACGTGCGGTAAATTCCTGGTAAAAGTTAAAATGGCACTTCCATCAGCAATTTCATTTAAAACTGTCATATCTTGAAATTGACCATCGCTCTTGCCGTGCCCATTAAAATCAAAACGAATGGTGGCAATTCCTTGCTCATGCAATTTTTTTGCGACTTGTTCCAACAAATCGGTCTTTTGATAACCTAAGTTACCAGTAAAACCATGCATCAGAATTGCGATATCGTATTCATCAGTATCTGGTGTTTCTAATAACCCCCGTAAGATTAACCCATCTCGTTTAACTTCAACGTTCATTCTAAAGACTTCCCTTTCTAATGACATCAAATATTCATACAAGCACATCTTAGCAGGATTTTCATTCTTTTTCAGTTTCTAGCTCTTAGAAAACTATTAAATTAGTCAGCGTATAATGCTTCGACCTGTTTTTGAATATCCTTATGGTCCATAAATTCTTCATAACTTGTCTCAGAACGATCGACAGCCCCTTTATCGGAAATTTCGATAATGTGGTCAGCAATTGTTTGAATAACCTGACGATCATGAGAAGTTAAAATGATGGAACCTGTAAAATTAATCAACCCGTCATTTAACGAGGTAATTGATTCCAAATCTAGATGATTAGTTGGATCATCCATTAAGAGAACGTTAGATTTACTTAACATCATCTTGGACAACATACAACGAACTTTTTCACCACCAGAGAGCTTTGTAATCGATTTGTTGACATCTTCACCGGAGAACAACATCTTGCCTAAGAAGCCACGTAAGAATGTGTTATCACTCTCTTCTTTAGAGGCAAACTGACGTAACCACTCGATGATATCTAAACTTTCGTCTTCAAAATAGGCATTAATGTCTCGGGGTAAATAACTTCTAGAAGCTGTCTGTCCCCAAGTTACCGTTCCAGTATCTGGTTCCATTTCACCTGCAATAATTTGTAGCAAAGTGGTTGTCGCAACATCATTACGACTTAACAAAGCAGCTTTTTCGCCAGGTTTTACAGTGAAAGTAATATTATCTAAAATCTTCACACCATCAATTGACTTTGAAAGCTTGTCCACACGAAGCAAGTCATTTCCCAATTCACGTTCTGGCGTGAAACTGATAAATGGATATTTACGCGTAGATGGCTGGATGTCGTCCAACGTGATTTTCTCCAATTGCTTCTTTCGTGAAGTAGCTTGTTTTGATTTCGAGGCATTGGCACTGAAACGCGCCACGAATTCTTGTAACTCCTTCATTTTTTCTTCTTTTTTGGCATTTGCATTTTCTGTTAACTTAGCTGCCAATTGGCTGGATTCCATCCAAAAGTCATAATTTCCTACATATAATTTGATCTTACCGAAATCCACATCACACATCATGGTACAAACTTCATTTAAGAAATGACGGTCATGAGACACGACAATAACAGTATTTTGGAAATCACCCAAGAAGTTTTCCAACCAAGTAATCGATTGGGCGTCCAAACCATTGGTAGGTTCATCCAAAACCAAAATATCAGGTTCACCGAATAATGCCTGGCCCAAAAGGACTTTCACTTTTTCACTTTCGGTTAACTCGCTCATTTTCTGGTTCTGCATGGTTTCGTCAATGCCGAGTTGTTGCAGTAATTGAGCTGCATCAGATTCGGCATTCCAGCCATCCATTTCAGCAAATTCACCTTCAAGTTCACCGGCCCGGATTCCGTCCGCATCAGTGAAATCAGCTTTTGCGTACAAAGCATCTTTTTCCTGCATAATTTTGTAGAGCTTTTTATGGCCCATAATGACAGTATCCAGCACTTTTTCTGTCTCGAATGCATAATGATCCTGTTCCAAACTGGACATCCGTTCGTTGTCAGAAATAGAAATATGACCTGACGTTGGCTGTAATTTACCTTCTAATATTTTTAAGAAGGTTGATTTTCCGGCCCCGTTAGCACCAATAATGCCGTAGCAATTTCCAGGTGTAAACTTCAAATTAACATTTTCATAGAGCTTGCGATCTGAAAATTGCATACTCATATCGGTAACTGTTATCATTTATTTTCCTCACTTTATTTCTTTTTCAAGTTAATTCACAATTCCTAAAATGTATCACAAAACAGCCTATGAAAGCAAGCCATTCGGGCTATTCGGGCAATTTTAACTCAAGTAAACGTTTCATTTCACTAGTCTGCACTTTCATGCTATTCTTTAGGTACTTAAATCTATGAACGAGGTCACATCATGCAAAAATCTGAACACGATTGTATCAAATTAGTTCCCCTCTTTGATCACTTACCAGATGAAGATGTCGCAAAAATCGAAGCAATCATCAATCATAAACATTACGCAGCCGGCGAATCCCTCTTTCTTGACGGCGATGATTTAGATACCTTAATGATCGTCGCGAACGGTCAAGTTAAGGTTTCTAAAGTTGCTGCCAACGGACGTGAACAACTTCTCTACCTATTACAAACTGGTGATTTTGATGGTGAAGGAGCCCTTTTCCAAGACAAAACCCGCACTTCATCTGCAGTTGCTTTAATTCCAACCGCAGTTTGCCAAATCAGTCGGAAAAACTTTCAAAAATTACTATCCCAATCACCAAGCATCAGTATGAATTTGATTAACGAATTCGGCCAGCGCATCTCATCGCTCGAAAAAAGGACTACCGAGGCCACAACAGAAAGTGTTGAAGCGCGCATTGGCAGTTACCTAGTTGAAACAGGAGCTAGCTTAGAACAAGATACGTTTAAATTACCTATCAAAAAAAAGGACCTTGCCATTTATCTCGGCACTACTCCCGAAACAGTTAGTCGAAAACTAACCGATTTCGAGAATAGAGGCTGGATTGCACAAGGTCCTCAAAAACAAATTAAATTGTTGGATAAGGATTCACTAGTTTTGTTAGACTAATTAACCTTTTCTAATCTTCGTCGTCATCATCGTCTTCTTCTAGTCCATCGCCAGCAGCATTGCCGACCATGGCTTGAAGCAACCGAATTGACCGATTATCGTCCCCACGTAATTGTTCCATATAATTACGTAATGCGGGACGATTTTCATTTTCTGCTAGTTTAATAGCGCGATCAACAAACAAATTTTGCGTGACAAAGTCTTGAACGTTTTCGCTTACCATTTCTTCAGCAGAAAAATATTTATTTTTGCCATTTTCACCAATCATAGAATATTCACTATATTCTGCGGTTGTTGAAGATGGTTTTTCATTTTCATCTAGTAATAGTTCACCAACCTCATCATAATGACGTCGGTTTTCTGCAATCAATGTTTGATAGGCTTGTCGAATGGCTGGGGTGCTTAAGCCCTTCACATACCATGCTGTTTGATGTAGCTTAGCGTCTAGTACCGTAAAGTTTGAAACAATATGATTCACCATGGCACCTGCGGTTGGGACGTGATGATCAATATCTGACTGTTTTTGTTCTGCTGCAAATAATTCTTCTGGGGTTTCTGACATTTTTTGTTCCTCCTAATTTCTTAATATGTTTATATTGTATCGACCTACTCACCTAATTAAATTGACTGAGATCAAGTTTTTAAAATAAACGTCTCCCGGATGCTCGGTTTTTTGTTACGCGCTTATGCTATAATCATCTTGTTAGCGATTACAAAAAACAAATAATAATGATTTACATAGGAGGAGAATTTTTATGAAATTAGGTGCAATTGAAGCTGGTGGAACTAAGTTTGTATGTGCAGTAAGTGATGGTGATTTTAATGTAGAGGATCGGACCCAATTTCCGACCACAACTCCAGATGAAACTATGGCGCAGGTCTTCGCTTATTTTGACCAACATCCAGTTGATGCGGTTGGTATTGGCTCATTTGGCCCCGTTTCTTTAAATGAAGATGCTGCCGATTTTGGTTTTATCACCAACACCCCAAAGCTGGCTTGGAAAAATTATGATTTTCTTGGTGCAATGAAGACGCATTTTGATATTCCATTTTACTTTACAACTGATGTCAATGTCGCAGCCTATGGTGAATACCAAGCTGGCGCAGGTCGCGGGAAACAAAATATTTTATATTGGACAGTTGGAACTGGCGTTGGTGCGAGCTACATTCAAGACGGCAAATTTCTTCAAGGATTTAGCCATCCAGAAATGGGTCATATTTTGTTAAGACACGATCCTCGTGATCACGATTTTGAAGGTGTCTGCCCATATCACGGTGACTGTTTTGAAGGCTTGGCCGCGGGACCCGCAATCGAAAAACGTTTTGGTAAAAAGGGCTTTGAACTAGATCCTAGTGATGAGTTCTGGGAAATCGAAGCTAATTACATTGCGCAAGCTTGTGTCAACGCCACTTTGATTTTACGTCCAGACGTGATTATCTTTGGCGGTGGCGTGATGAAACAAGAACAATTATTCCCCCAGATTCAAGCATCGTTTGTGAAACAATTAGCAGATTATGTTGACACTCCAGAAATTTCTAATTACATTGTCCACGTTGAACTTGGTGACGATGCCGGAATTACTGGCGCGCTAATGTTAGCAAAAAAAGCTCTTAAATAGGTTCACATAAAAAGTTCTGACTGGTTCAGAACTTTTTAATTTGAGGTTCAACTGCTTCCTCTTCTTTCTTAAGTAAGCTAAAATACAATTAACGACAAAATATGAGGAGTGATTCATTTGGCAAAATATGAAACTTTGTTACCTAGATTTTTAAAATATGTAAAAACTAACACGCGCTCCAACCCAGAATCCGAAACAATTCCGACCGATCCTAAAGAGGTAGCCTTTTTAAAGACTTTGGCACAAGAATTAACCGATCTTGGTTTAAAAGATGTGCACACCCAGCCTCAAAGTGGTTACGTCGTGGCAACATTACCACCTAACGATGCCGGTCAAACGCCAATCTTAGGCTACATTGCCCACATTGATACAGCCGACTTCAATGCCGAAAATATTGATCCTCAGATCCATGAGAACTATGATGGAGAATCGGATATTCCTTTAAGCAAAGACGGCAAATGGGTTTTAAAGACTTCGGCCTTCCCTGCCTTACACGACTATAAAGGCCAAACTCTAATTACCACCGATGGTACAACCTTATTGGGTGCTGATGATAAATCCGGTGCCGCTGAAATCATGACGGCTATGGAATACTACATGGCTCATCCTGAAGTTAAGCATGGTGAAATCCGGGTTGGCTTTGCTCCCGATGAAGAGACCGGAACCGGTGCCGATCACTTTGACGCCAAAGATTTCAACACGAAGTATGCCTATACTGTTGATGGCGGTCCACTTGGTGAATTGGAATACGAAACTTTTAATGCGGCCCAAACAACCGTTGAAATTCAAGGAAACGAAGTACACACAGCGACAGCTAAAGGCGTGATGGTCAATGCACTTCAAGTAGGAATTGACTACCATAATCTCATCCCAGCTGGTGACCGTCCTGAATTAACTGATGGTCGCCAAGGCTTCTTCCATCTCTTCAAGATGAGTGGCACGCCAGATCACGCCAAACTCGTTTACATCATTCGTGATCATGACAAAAAAGTGTTTGAACAGCGTAAACAAGATCTTCAAAATATTGCTGATAAACTCAACGCTGATTTTGGTGAAGAACGGATTAAAATTGAAACGCATGATCAATATTACAATATGCGTGAAATTCTTGAAAAAGATATGACACCTGTAGAGCTCGCGCAGGAAGCCATGGAAAACTTAGATATCAAGCCTAATATTTATCCAGTTCGTGGTGGCACTGACGGTTCAAAGATTTCCTTTATGGGCATTCCAACCCCTAACCTCTTTGCCGGTGGCGAAAATATGCATAGTCGTTACGAATTTGTTTCCGCTCAAACGATGGAAAAAGCAGTTGATTTAATTCTTGAAATAAACAAATTGAATAGTGAACAAAGTTAATACCTTTCTATACTAAAAGCGTTAGTACTGAATCTGTTTGGTTACAGATTCAGAAACTAACGCCTTTTTTGGTTAGATAATTTATTTTTTATGACCAGTCTGATTCACTCACCGCTGACTCATCGTTGGCACGCACACGTTTGACCGTATAAATAGCAATTCCAATGATAAAACCGATAATTGCTGGCGTGATCCAGGCAAAACCTTGAGCAAAGAATGGCATATATTTGCTTTCAAATCCGGTTAAGCTTTGGACAAAGGCTGATTTAGCAATCACTACAGGTGCAGCATTCAGACCATCAACCACAGCAGGGACGAAAGTGAAGACCGTTGTCCAAATGTAGACAATCCGTGCGCGATGGAACAATGGAGACGCAAGAGACAGGAGAATCAATGTAATGCAAAGTGGATAAATAAACATTAGGAATGGCACAGCCGCATTGATAATCGTTTCAAAACCAAAGTTAGACACCCCAAATGAAAGAACTGCAACGACTACCACATATGTTCTATAACTGAAACGAGGAAACATGGTGCTAAAGGCTGTGGCAAATGAGGTTGTTACCCCAACCGCCGTTGTCATACAAGTGATTGTTGCCATGATTGCCAGAATATAAACACCAGCGTTACCAAAGAAATACTGGGTAATTTGGCCTAATGCAATGCCACCATCACCAGCGATTTTAAAATGCCCTAAACTAGTTGCACCCACATAGGCTAATCCGGCATAAATAATGGCCATTGCACTAGCGGCAATAATTCCAGCCTTCACAGTTAATTTGGCAACTGTCCCTTCTTTTTTAACCCCAAACGCTTTTATGGCAGTAATAACCACAATTCCAAATTCAACGGAAGCTAAAGCGTCCATTGTTTGATAACCTTGAATAATTCCATTGCCAACAGAACCATTGCGCCAAACGCCTGTCACTGCGCGCCCAGCTGTGGTTCCCATGGGCCTAAAAACAGCAATTACAATCAAAATGACAACCATGGTGATAAAAGCTGGGTTCAAATAACGACCGACATAATCAACGACCTTGTTACGGTTGAGCGAAAGAAGAATAACGGCAGCAAAGAAACAAGCCGAATAAATGAATAACCACATTGGCGCACTCGCTGCACTGACGTGAGTGGCAATTCCAAATTCAAAAGGAACCGTGGCAGTCCGTGGTGTTGCAAATGCTGGACCGATGAAAATATACAACATGACAGTAAAGATCATTGCATAGGTTTTGCCAATCGGCTGTGCTAATTCATAAACACCATGAGTCCGTGTTACCGCAATTGCCGCGACTCCTAACAAGGGCAAAATGGTTCCAGTAATAATGAATCCAATAATAGAACTAAAAAAGGCTGATCCTGACTGTTGCCCAATTTGGACAGGAAATGTTAAGTTGCTGGCACCAAAGTACATCCCAAACAACATTGAAGCTACAACGATTAATTCTTTCCAGGTAAATTTATGTGTTTCTTCCATTTATAGAACTTCCTCTCTTTTTTGCATCCCAAAGCTAAATATACAAAAAAACGCCCTTCGGATATAGATATATCCAAAGGACGTTTTCACGTGTTACCACCTCAATTTACGAGTCTTTCACAAAACTCGCCTCACCATGTACGCCCTATTGTCGACAAAATAGTTAATACACTGGCACGATATTGGGTGCACCCATAATCATCTGAACAATGATTCCGCTCATCACCGTCTTTTTAAACTAGGAACTGTGTTTTTTCAGCCCCAAACACTTTCTAGAAATTCGCTAGTTTATCTTCCACGGAAATATCAACACGTGTTTCTCATTCGTATTTAATGTTTTTCATTATAGAACCGCAAAAAATAGATGTCAACCTTTAATTTTCCACCCCAACATTGTACCTTGGAGTTTCTTGACAGTTCTATTTTTGCGCGCTAAACTGTATCTAAATTAGATAACAATTAAAAAAGCAGTGAAGAGATGAGTAAGATTCCACCCTTTCCTAGTGAGCCTCGGATAGTGAAAACGAGGCATTGGAGTGACTCCGAACATGGTCTTGGAGAATAATCTACATTAAGTCGTTTGGCAAAATATAGATGGGAACGCCCATTACAGCGTCGAAACATCGTTAGTTCAAGGTGTTTTTTAAGGAAACAAATTTTTTTGTTTCAAACCAAGGTGGTACCGTGATCATTTCTTATTGAATGCTCGCCCTTGACGTTAAATCGTTGAGGACGAGCTTTTTTGTGTCTAAATAAAATAAAAGGAAGTATAGCCACATGACAACAAATTTAAAAGCACCCTATCGTTTTGATCAAGTTGGTAGTTTACTTAGAAGCCCTGAATTAAAGGCAGCACATAAAGAATTTGCTGAAGAAAAAATCTCAGCTGACCAATTAGAAACTGTCCAACAACAAGAAATCAAAAAAATTGTCGATAAACAGGTTTCTCTTGGCCTACACGCCGTAACTGACGGTGAATTCAGCCGTTCTTGGTGGCATTTAGAC
The DNA here is from genome assembly GCF_051122535.1 of Pediococcus sp. M21F004. Taxonomy (NCBI): domain Bacteria; kingdom Bacillati; phylum Bacillota; class Bacilli; order Lactobacillales; family Lactobacillaceae; genus Pediococcus; species Pediococcus sp. M21F004. Next base: position 1,579,510 of record NZ_CP177314.1, on the reverse strand, counting down.
TTTTTATGGGGCCTAAATGGTGTTGGCAAATACGACTACCAAAAAAGTTATAAATTTCATGGCAAAAAGACACGGACAGATAATGCCTATTTAACCGGCAAAATCAGCTACAATCCTGACCATCCCTTCTTTAAAGCTTTTACTTATTTACAATCAATCGTGCCTGACGGAGTTCAACCTAAACAAACGATCCCATCACCAAGTTTATTATTCCGTGATAATCGCAGTGACAAGGCGTCAGAATTCTACGAAACCCACACAGCTTACTTAGATGATCTCGCTAAAGCTTATCATGAAACAATTCAACACTTTTATGATTTAGGGTGCCGTTACATTCAATTGGATGATACCACTTGGGCATTTTTGATTAACCAACTAGATGAAACCAAAAATAATCCAGAAGCTCAAAAACCATTCCGAAAACTTGCTGAAGACTCTGTTTATGTCATCAACAAGCTCCTAGAAAACTTGCCAGATGATTTAACGGTCACCACCCATATTTGTCGCGGAAACTTCCGTTCTACTTTTCTGTTTTCAGGTGGTTACGATGTTGTGGCCGACTACCTTGGCCAATTAAATTACGATGGATTCTTCCTTGAATATGATAACGACCGTGCCGGAGACTTCAAACCGCTCGCTAAAATCTGGAATCACGATGCAAATAAACGGATTGTCTTAGGTTTGGTTACTTCCAAGTTCCCAGAATTAGAAGATCAAACCCAATTAATCACACGCATTCATGAAGCAACCCAAGAAGTGCCACTTGAAAATTTAGCCCTTTCCACCCAATGTGGCTTTGCCTCAACCGAAGAAGGTAATAATCTAACAGCTGAGCAACAATGGGCAAAACTTAGCTTAGTTATTGATACTGCCAAAAAAGTTTGGCAAGATGCTGAATAATTTTTTGACTCTGATTACAGAAAAAAGCTTCAAGAGAGCATATGTGCTTTCTTGAAGCTTTTTCAAATCAGTAAAATCATGCCCGATATTTACATTCATACAGGGAATAAATATAAATATTAATCGTTAGCTTCTAGAAACTAACTTGATAGATAACTCCTTGTTTAATGCGCGGCGTATAAATATCTTTGCTGGTCTTGCGATTGCTTAATTTAGCGTTCAAACGTAAATGAGCAGTTTTATTCTTTAAATTTTTAATTTGGACTGTTTGTGTTTTCCCATTACTTTTAACGGAAACCACTTTTTTTGAACCGTTATAAACGTGAACAAGGCTGTTCTTTTGCGCCCGAAAACTTAGCGCAACGTTACCATTTTTAGCACCATGATTTAATTTGAGCACAACCGGTGTTTGGGATGCATATTTACCAGAACTTAATCTATAGGCCTTTGTCACTCTTTTATTGCGTTTATTGGTACCGTACAACATAAATGTTTGATAGCCTTGGAACTTCTTTGAAACTTTAAAAGTTCCCTTACGAACATTTGCATACGTCTTTTTGCCGTTATTGTAGGTGAGTGTCACCCGATTAATAGCTGTTTTAGATGAAACTTTGCCACTAAAAGTAGCAACCTTACTTGCTGCATTGTAACTTGTCCGAACGCTATTTAATGAATAGACCGTTTTGGCACTGGATTGGCCTGTAAAAAAGCCTAAACATAATAATGCGGTTAAACTAACTAATGCTAATAATTTATTTAATTTGTTCAAAATAATACCCCCCAAAAAAATTAGCCACCCTGTATAGCATCTTCATTGTAGTGTCCCCATTGCCATAAAACAAGCTAATTTAATTGGGTTTGTTAACGACTGCCGCTATGTCAGATTATAAATTCTAGTGTTTAATTTCTACTACAATGTTTTGAATTAAATAAATCAAAAGAATTACAGGACCAACTAATATGTACCCAATGCGAATAAAGATATTAACCATAAAATCAAAATTACTGTCCTGCAATGCATATCTTTGAACCGTCATACTGTTCCTCTGATTTGCATAACTACTATCTCCCCACTTATCATTTTTATGTTTTTTTAAATGCTCGTTTTGCGCAGTTTTAGCTCCTTTCTGCAAAAACGAGATATTTTTTAACGACCACAATTTTTTTCGACAAAGATAAAATTGACACAACCAAGACAGCACCAACCACACATTCAAGAAATTCAATGTAATTTTAATATGACTTTCCTTATCAAGATTAAAAAAATCAATAAAATAGCAAAAAAGAATGTTTGCCCAACAATCCCCAAAAAGTAATGTTCAGTTTTCATCGTGATCCTCCTTTCGCGTTAAAACGCGTCATCCTAATGATTAGAAAAAGATTAGTTATTTAACCTTTATTTAATCATTATAATTTAAAAATAAATTTAAATAAAGGGGAATAACTATTTAAAGAGAAATCTTTCAAAAAAGACGTTAGCAGCCAAAAATGATACTATTAAGGAGAATAAAATTTCAGACTAATTTGGGGGAATTGACAGATGGGTAAAATCCGAATTAATAATATGAGCTTTCACACTTTTAATGGCGTGTTTGCTGAAGAAAAAAAGCTGGGTCAACGTTTGCAAATTGATGCCGAACTCACATATCCGATCGAGGAAAAAGTTAAACATGATGACTTGAAAGAAACAGTCAGTTACGCCGACGTCTATCAAACCATTGAAGACTTTGTGCTTAATAATAACTATAATTTGATTGAAAGTGTCGCGAATCATCTGTTGAAAAAAATCTTAGCAGACTATCCCACAATTCAAGCCGTTAAACTGAAAGTCCGCAAATATAGCGTCCCAATTGCCGGCATTTTCGACAATATTGAAATCGAAGTTTCTGGAGACCGTCATCATGAGTAACCAAGTTTATTTAAGTGTCGGTTCCAACATGGGTGATCGGCAGGCTAATTTGTCCGAGGCAGTTAAGCTCCTCAATCAAAAGGAGCAAATCACCGTGGAAAAAGTTTCGCCTGTATATCAAACCCAACCAGTTGGCGGAGTTGTCCAAGATGATTTCTTAAACATTGCCATTCGCCTCACCACAACCTTGAATGCCTACACGCTTTTAGATGTTTTCCATGAAATTGAGCAAGATTTGCGCCGGAAACGTCTTATTCATTGGGGACCACGCACAATTGATTTGGATATTTTATATTTTAATCACGAAACCTATCACGATAAAAAACTTGTCATCCCGCATCCAGAAATTAGTAATCGGCGGTTTGTCCTCATCCCCTTATTAGACGTCCTAAACGACGACACACTGATTGCCCAAACCAAACAACAACTAAAAACCACCTCAGATAAAAACTGGGTGGAAATTTTAAATTAACATGAGGTAACTAAACATGAATGAAAAAAATAAAACTAAAATTGAAAATGCCGTCACTGATATCATTGAAGCCATTGGTGATGACCCCAAACGAGCAAGTATCCAGGAAACCCCAGCCCGTGTAGCTACTGCTTATTCAGAAATATTTTCAGAAACAGGCAACGCCCATTTTACAGATTACAAAATTTTCGATGTGGATGAAAATGCTGATATGGTCGTGGTTCAAGATATTCCTTTCTACTCGATGTGTGAACACCATCTTCTCCCATTTTTTGGAACTGTTAATGTTGCCTATGTACCCCAAGATGGTAAGATTATCGGCTTAAGTAAGATTCCTCGGTTGGTAAACTTTGTTGCGCGCCGTCCTAGTGTCCAGGAAAACATTACCGTAATGATTAATGATGAACTGCAACGAATTTTGAAACCTAAAGGGGTGGCAGTCTCTATTTCTGCACGCCATTTATGCATGGAAATGCGGGGCATCAACAAATCAGGCTTGTCCACATACACCACTAAATTCTCGGGCGTTTTTAAAGAAGATCACGAACTGAAAAATGAATTTCTCCAACAAACTCGCCAAAAGTAGGCCTTAAATATGAGTACTAATCAACAAGACTACCAAAAGTTAATCGCCAAAATGAATCAACAAATGTTGGTAACCGATGATGATCGGGTTCCCCTTCTTCAGCAAATTTTAGCCAAACTAGGTCACCCAGATCACGCCTACCAAATTATCCACATTGCTGGGACAAACGGCAAAGGATCTACCGGGGCCATGCTGGCGGCTGTTCTGCAAAAGAATGGTTATCACATTGGCCATTTTTCTAGTCCCGCCATGTTAGATGACCGCGAACAAATAAAAATTGATGGTCAAATGATTGGGTATACGGACTTTCTTCAGGCTTATCAATTAATTAACGACCAATTACCTGCCAATTTCGCAACCAATTCACTTTCCATCTTTGAGTGGTTTACGTTAATTGCCCTGGTGGCTTTTCAACAGGCTAAAGTTGATTTTGTGATTTTAGAAGTTGGCTTAGGTGGGACAAATGATGCGACCAACGCGATTTCTGCCCCACTTTTGGCTTTGATCACCCACATTGATTATGATCACACCCGCATTTTGGGCCATACCATTCGTAAAATAGCGACTCAAAAATCAGGAATTATCAAAACGGGTTCTACTGTTATCGTCGCCCCTCATCAAAAACGAATCACCCGAACCGTTTTACGTAATGTGGCTGGCCAACAACAGGTTCCCATTCATTTTGTGAATAATATTCGCTTAAAAGTACTGGCGCATAATTTTACGGGTACAACCGTCCAAATTAGCGGACCCTTGATTCCCAATCAAACCATTCAGTTAGGCTTAATTGGCGGCTTTCAATTGGATAACCTTGCCACAGTCTTGAGTGCCACAACTTGGCTACAAAAAAATAACGTTCAGCTGGATCAACGCTTGATACACGAAGCATTGGCACAACTAAAAATTGCCGGCAGAATGCAAGTGGTTCAACACCATCCCACCGTCATTTTAGATGGCGCGCATAACCCCGATGGTGCAAAGCAACTCGTTCTTTCCTTAAAGAAACTGGCTCCCAACCACAAAATTACGTTTTTATTGGGATTTTTGGCAGATAAAAACTATCTTGAAATGCTACAAAATTATTTACCATTAGCTAAGGAAATTTATGTAAACACCCCAAGTCAACACCAGCGTGCTCTTGATAAGGACCAATTAAGTAAAACCATTCAAACTCACTTTAGTTTTCCAAAAGAACAGCTTTTTAATGAACCTGACGCACATGCTAGCTTAAGTACAGCCCTGAAACACGCCGCTACTGACGATGTGATTGTGATTACCGGATCGTTTTATTTCATTAAACAGTTTGAAGGTGACCAAAATGTTTAACCAACCAGTGATTATTGCATCCAATAATCTTGATAAAACAGCAGAACTAATTGCTTGCTTACAACAGTTTCAAGTGGCAGCTAAATTCTATCAGGACTTGATTCCACGTGTGTCATTTCCTAGCGAAGGAACAACGGATTACGTGGTTAATGCGCGAACAAAAGCCCAATTTATTTCTCAAAAGTTACCTCAAGAATTTATTCTAGGTGACGATTCGGGGATGATTTTGTCCGCCTTTCCTAATAGATTTGGCGTTCAAACTTCTCGCCAGCTAACAGCCTACCCCACGGACGCTGATAAGAACCACTATTTAATTCAACTGATAGCGGGAAAAAATCGTAACGTTCAATTACGCACCGATTTGATTCTACAAACTCCGCAACACAGCTATCATGGCTTCGGCGTGTTTAAGGGGACTTTTAGTCAAGAGGAGCGGGGGCAAAACGGTTACGGATTTGATAAAATTTTAATTCCTGACGGTGAATCTCGAGCGCTCGCCGAATTAACGGATTCAGAAAAGTTTCCTTATCTACACCGCACCAAAGCAGTGAAAAATCTTCTCGAAAAGGTGGCAAATAATGACTATGAAAATTATTGATATGACCGCTGAGTTTGGTCGTTCCGAGACATTTGCAGATCAAATTGTCCATAACATGTTGGTCACACAACGGAAAGTGGCCTTACAATTCGAAGGCTTAAATCAACCTGATTTAGCCACGATTCAACAACTATTGGCAGCCTTTGACACCCCTGCTCAAACTACAGAAAATAGTTTACAAACGGTATTACCACTGGCGGCCCTACAATTTTTCATCACGAAATTTAAGCAACAATTTTCAGCAGATGAGGCTAGTCGCCAACTTGAGCAGATCTATCAGCAACATGCGATTTATTGGCATTATGGCAGTGTTCATCGTGATCTAACTCAATCACCATTAATTTATGGGATCTTAAACATTACCCCGGATTCCTTTTATGATGGTGGTGCTTATGTCGAACCGCAAGCCATCAAGGATCACATTGCCGAGATGGTAACGGCTGGTGTGGACGTCATTGAGCTTGGCGGCCAGACCACCCGCCCTGGTTTTACGGAAATCTCTGCTCAAGAAGAGCTTAACCGAATTTTGCCTTATATCGATTGGATTCACCAAAACTACCCCGAAGTTTCTTTAGCGGTGGATACATATAAATATGTAGTCATGCAGGCTTTGGTGAAAAATAGCCACGTTGACATTATTAACGATGTTCGCGCCTTTACAGATGATCCCCGAAAACTAGCATTGCTGGCACCAACCAAAATTGGACTTTTGACCATGCACAGCAGTCGCGACACCGAATATGATAATCTAACAAAAGAAATGCAAAACTTTTTCAAACAAAATCTATCCCAATTAGTTAATGCGGGAATTGCTCAAGAACGAATCGCTTTGGATCCCGGTATTGGCTACGCAAAGGTTGCCGATGGTTATCAAGACTACGCCATGATGCGCAACATTGATCAGTTTAATCAATTTAATCGACCAACGATGATTGCCATTTCTCGCAAGGGTTTTGGTGCTAAACTATTTAATCTAAAAAAAGAGGACCGATTATCGGTCACTCTCATTGCGGAAACTTATATGTATTTGCATGGCGGCAACGTTTTGCGCGTCCATGATATTACGGAAACAAACCAACTCGTTAAAATGATTAACACGATCAATACAGGTTATTGGTTTAAAAAATAAAAAACCCAGACAATTTAATTGTCTGGGTTTCTTTATTTTGGCCTAAATTAACTTTGCAAAAGAGCCATCCCAAATACTTTCATGATGTTTCACAATTGTCGCTGCGTCTAAAAGATCAGAATCAAACGTTGTAACCAAATCGCGTCTAACTTCTACTTGATAATCCAAGTGACGTGCTACTCGAATGGTGGTGTCAACACAATACTCCGCCTGTCCCCCACAAATTTCTAAGCTTTCTGTATTATAGGTTTTCAAATAGGCTTCTAAATTAGTGTGGTAAAAAGAATCCGGGGTCGTTTTTACAATAAATTCATCTTTTTGCTTGTCAAAATCCAAATTTGGAGCTAACTGAAACTCTTCTGTATCACTTGGAATTTCATTATCAGTTGTTTGCACAAAAAAGATCGCCTTTTTTTCCTGTCGATAAAGCGCAATTCGTTCGTTAATACCGGCAACTACGTCATTAAAGTTGGCCATTTTATTTAATGCATTCTGCATATCTATTACAATCAATACATCTGCCATCGCTTTTCCTCTTTCATAAATCATGATTATTTATCAGTACCCTCTTATACCAAAAAGGATCCTATTTCTTAACGCTTCATGCTAATCGCGATTTGCTCCCCTAAAACTTACATCTTATATAATCATCATACAACTCCTAAAAAACGTGGTAAGGACAGCAAGTTTTATTTAAGAGATTCTTAAAACAGCGAACCTAGCCTTATTTTACCAACTTCAAGTTAACACTATTCACCCTTTTTGGCACTTTTATTCACTGCTGCCATTGCCAATTCATTTACATAATTTAGAGGATTATCAAAATTCGGTTGGAAAAACATATCCACCATCGAGAGTTCATCAACAGTCATTTTTTTCTGAATGGCAAGTGAAATTACATTGGCCGACTGTGCACAATCATATGTGCTGTAAAACGCCCCACCCAAAACAACTCGACTTTCTGGATTCCAGACTAATCGCATTAAAATGGGCGTCGTACTCAACATAAATTCAGGACGATAATTCTCTTCGAGCGTAACTGTTTCCACCTTAAGGCCACGCGCCTTAGCCCCACTTTCTGTTAACCCCGAAGAAGCGAGTGTTTTGCCAAATAACGCTACAGCTGATGATGCTTGAGTCCCCATATATTTCATCGTTGGCTCTTCAATGTTATGCCCGATTAAAATTCCCTGTCGAATCGCGTTCGTCGCCAAAGGAATATAATCAACTTTACCAGTCGGATTATAATGAACCACGGCCGCATCACCAGCAGCAAAAATATTAGGATCAGATGAACTCATATATTCATCCGTGATGATGGCCCCATTTTTGAGCATATCGACTTTATTTTTCAACAAATCTGTTGCTGGACGAAAGCCCGCACACAAAACGGCAAGATCTGCGGTATAGCTGTTCTTACTGGTTGTAACAGTAATCTGTTCGTTACCAGTAAAAGACTCGACCATCTCGTTCATGGCAAGTTTGACACCGTGCTGTTCATAATCCTTTTCAACGCAATCACTAATTTCAGAATCAAAATTTTTGGCCAACACGTTTGGCAACCCATCAATTAACGTAACCTTTTTACCCGTGACTGCCAACTGTTCGGCAAGTTCGGCGCCAATATAACCCGCACCAATAATCACAGCTGATTTTGCATTTGGCGTGGCTTCACGGAGAATTTTCGCATCATTCCAGTCCTTACAAAGTTTAACTTTCGAATTTTCTACGCCTTTAATCGGAGGAATAACCGGCGCTGACCCAGTCGTCATCACTAACTTATCATAGTGATCTTGACTTAACTCACCAGAAACTAAGTTCTTCACCTGAACAATTTTTTCCTCAGGATCCACATTAAGGACATCATGCCGCATTTTCATTGTGGCCCCTAACTTGGTCAATTCTTCTGGTGAGGAATAAAACATTTTGTTAGGATCTGAAACATGATCGCCCACCCACAACGCAATTCCACAAGATAAAAAGGACAGGTTATCATTTCGTTCGTACACTGTGACTTGGTAATCAGGATGCTCTGTTAAAATTTGTTTGGCCGCAAAGGTACCTGCATGGGTCGCGCCAATCACGATTATTTTCATCATATTCCCTCCAAGATTTTTTAGGCTACAATAACTTCACTAAAAAACTGTTAACCCAAAATTCAAAGTGGGTTAACAGTTCACTTCTGTGCAATCTTATTCCACTTCAAATTCATTCAGATAAACACTAAATGGTTGTAAACTTTCGGCTTCATAGCGTTGCTTAAATGCTGCAATTTCTTCAGACGAATTAGTAGCTGGATCTAACTGCAATTTTTCTGCGGGTAGTGGTCGATTATTATGAATTTTTACATCAATCACAACGGGTCCTTCTACTTGAGTTGCGGTATCAAAGGCCTCGACAAGCTCTTTATAAGAATGGACAGTAATCCCCAATGCCCCCATTCCTTGGGCAATCATCGCGAAATCAGCTCCTTGTAAATCCACGCCAAAGTATTTCTGCTTTTCGTCTTCTTGCTCATCTTTGATAAAATCAAAACTCTCATTTGAGAAAACAACATTGATAATATGCAGTTTTTCTTTAACCTGGGTCAACAAATCCTGCATCACCATCGCAAATGCACCATCGCCAGCTAAATTAAAGACTTGCCGATCTGGGTACGTAAGTTTACCCGCAATAGCCGCGCCAATTCCATATCCCATGGTGGCAAATAACGCCGAGGTGGTGAATTTTTGTTTTTCATTCATATTTAAAAATCGGACACTGTTCATCGTGACATCACCCACATCAATGGCAAACACGTCATTTCCAGTAGCGATGCGGTTAATCTGCTTGAAAACTGCGCCTACTTCTAAAGGATCAGAAGTTTTATCAGCTAATTGCTGCAGATAAGCGCGCCAATTCTTCATATTGGCCACACAAGCATCGTAAAAACGTCGGTGAGCCACTTCATCACTAAGTGTGACTAATTGCTTCATGGCTTTCTTGGAGTCGCTTAGAATTGGCACATCAACGTTATGCCGCTTGCCAATTTTAGAAGAATCAATATCGATTTGAATAAACTTGGCATCTTGATTAAACATCCCTTTAGTACGAGCAAATGGGAAATCTGCGCCAATCATCATAATTAAGTCGGCTTGTTCCAACGTTTCATTACCTGGCTTCGTCGAAACCCGATAGGCCGAACCCATATTACCTTCAAAACTATCGGGAATAATTCCCTTAGAAATCGCCGACATCACAACTGGTAATTTAAGATGTTTCGCTAACGCCACAAGTTCTGGTGTCGCACCCTTAACGCCAATTCCAGCAAAAATAACTGGCCGATTGGCCTCACTAATCAGCTTTAAAGCTTCTTTTAATTTTTCGTCATCCGGTTCTGGCAACAAAGGTTTAACGTAACTATGACCTGATGACCAAAAATCATCTGGAATCTCCTTTGTACCGAGATCATTTGGAATGGTTACCACGGCTACCCCATTTTCCTTGTAGGCACGGCGGATTGCCTCATCAATTACATGAGGTAAACTGGCAGCGGTCATAACGGTCCGGTTGTATACTGAAACATCCGCAAACATGGGATTCTCATTCAATTCTTGGAAAGAGTCCCAATTCATATCAGATGTTCCCAACTGACCAATAATTGCCAATACGGGAACGTGATCCATTTGAGCATCATACAAACCATTAAATAAATGCGTTGCCCCAGGGCCAGCTGACCCAAAACAAACCCCAAGTTTACCAGTCAATTTTGCATGTGCCGTTGCAGCAAAAGCCCCAATTTCTTCATGGCGCACTTGAATGTAATCAATCTTGTCTTGTTCTAGTCGCAAGGCCTCCATTGTACTGTTAATTGAGCCACCAGGAATCCCATATACCTGCTCAACATCCCAGTCTTCCAAAACCTTCATCATCGCAACACTAGTATTAATTGTTTTACTCATTGTTATCCCTCTTTCCAAGAAATCATCATTTTTGTGTTCTTACTGCGATAGTATCTCATGAATGGGTCTGAAGTAAAAGAAAACGCTCTCATTAATGCTAAATAAATAATCTGCATTCCTTCACCATCTTGTGAAAGAACCCAGATTTTGTAAATTTTTTGTTTTAAAGCGCAGAAACTGTGGTCATAATTAACCAAATGTTCAGTATAACCAGCACGACTGCGGCAACCCAAGCACAAACCTTAACCCAAGGACGGTTTGCAAACTCACCCATGATTTTCTTACTACTGGTAAAGATAATCAGTGGAATCATGGCAAATGGTAACGCGACACTCAAGAATACCTGTGAAAATGTCAGTAAGTTTTCAATTTTGGCTTCATTACCGTGATAATAAATGGCAAATGCTAAAACTGGCAAAACAGAAACAAGTCGGGTAAGTAAACGTTGTGCCCACATTGGCATTCTTAAACGAATGAACCCTTCCATGATAATTTGTCCAGAAAGTGTTCCGGTAATTGTTGAACTTTGACCTGATGATAACAGAGCCACGGCAAACAATGTACTTAGAACTGGGCTCGCAATTGCACCAACAATCTTTGAATCACCCAAAGCGTTGTATAAATCAACGAAACGACCCAAATCTGAATTAGTTCCAAAGAATAATGCAGCACCTAAAATCAAAAGTAAACAGTTGACAACAAATGCGACAGTCAGCTGCATATTAGAATCAGCTACTGTGTATCGAATGGCGCTCTTGAGACTCTTAGAATCATCACGATCAAAGTCTCGCGTTTGAGAAATTGATGAGCCAAGGTACAAGTTATGAGGCATAACCGTGGCACCAACAATTCCTAATCCGATGTATAACATTGATTTATTTTGAATCAAATCTCTACCGGGAGCAAAACCCTTTAATACTTCTGGCATGTTTGGTTGTGCCAAAATAACTTCATACAAGAAAACAATTAAAATGACGGCTACCAAGGTTGCCACAATTGCTTCAATTTTTCGAAATCCTAGTTTCATTAACAACATTAACAGTAAAACATCAAACGTTGTAATGATAATACCGACAATCAGTGGGAATCCAAAGAGTAATTCCAACGCAATCGCTGATCCAATAATTTCCGCAACATCGGTGGCCATAATGGCTAGTTCGGTAATAATAAATAACACGATACCACCAAATTTGGAAGTCTTTTCACGCGTAAGTTGCGCCAAATCACGACCAGTTACAATTCCTAATCGAGCGGCCATTGCTTGTAATAACATCGCAATTAAACTCGAAATTAAAATAACACTGAGTAATCGATACTTAAACTGAGCTCCACCAGAAATTGAAGTAATCCAATTACCAGGATCCATATACCCTACGGAAACTAGTACGCCTGGTCCGAGGTAAGCTAAAAATGTTCTTAAAATTCCTGCGTTTTGAGGAACTGACACACTACCATTAATTTCATCTAGAGATTTATTTGCGCCACCTGTTGATGAAATAATGTGATGCTTTTCTTTTGTTGCTGAGGGCACTTCCTTAATCTTGTCTTGGTCATTATTCTTTGCCATGCTATTTCCTCTTTTCTATCATTCTCAAAATTCAATCTCTGAATTATCGAACTACGATTACGGAAACCTGTGCCCGTTTTGCAATTCTTAATCCTACTGCTCCTGGAACTTTATGTTTTGAATCTTCTGTATCTGATCCACACACAATTAGATCTGGTTTAAATCTAGGAATTACTTTTTCTAAGATGACATCATCGACATCGCTTGCGCCAACTGTCAACCCAGTAAGATGTTCAACTCCAAGTTCTTCAGCAATTTCCATATAATCTGAAACGGCCTGACGAACTTCATCTTCTTTTTTGTCAACTTTACCAGGGGTCATGACATCAAAAATGCTGACATCATCATCTTCTAGTACTGACACAATACATAACTCGACTTGATAATCATGAGCCATTGTTGCCGCATATCGGAAAGCCCTTGTGGAAGAATTGGGATCATCAGCATCCACCGTCAACAATATTCTCTGAAATGCAAATGGTTCTTTTAACTTATCGACTTGCATAGCAAACCTCCTTTAAGCTTTCTTAAACTCTGTCGCCTTATTGATAGTAACACTTACTATTTAAAAATTCTACAAAAAGATGGCTATTAATCAAAAAAAAGTAAATATAAGTTTGATTTAAATTTAGGTACACCTTAATTTAATAATTATAGGCTTATTCCAATATCATATCTAATAAAAAGCACACGATCTAAAAAGATCGTGTGCTTTATGGATATTATTCTTTAGTTTGTGTTGCATGACGCCGAGTACTTTTGTTAATAATCACGGTAATTAAAGCCACGATTGCTAAAACACTCAAAATAATGTAATCAATCTTTGAACCTTGCCGAACTTGTGAAAAAGTGGAGCCACCATGTAGCTCTAATGCACTAATGACGGAAGCCAAAATCACAGTTCCCATCGCACCAGCATATTGCTGCATCATATTAAACAATGAGTTAATATCGCCCCGTTTTTCCGGAATAACTTGCTGACTAGCAGCTCCCATTACGTTTCCAAAACTGAAGGCAACCCCAATTCTAAGGACGACAAACAACGCTAATAAGATCATGGAAGTCATGACATTATTCAAGAAGAAGAACAAGACAGCGGATGCTAAGAGACAGATGTTACCAATCATTAATGGTAGAAAAGCACCCTTTTTATCCATAATCGCCCCGGTACTTGGTGAAATAATTGCCCCAATCAATGCTCCTGGTAGCACTAATAATCCAGCTACCATGGACGTTTGATGCAAGTTAACTTCTGCAACCATCGGCAATAACCATGAAATACCAATATTAACAAAGGCTAACACAAAGTAATTTATTAAATGGAGAAAAACTGATTTCTTTTTAAGTAAACTAAAATCAATAACTTCTTTTGCACTCTTGGAGTTATACCATGCGTAACTTGCCAAAAGTAGAACTGAAACCACTAATGAAATCCAGAAGGCTGCAGATGTCCAACCGGCTAATCCGGCTTCATTAAAGGTCCAGACAAACCCGATTAGCACCAAACTTAGCCAAACCATGCCAATGCTATCAAAGGACAATTTTTCACCTGGTTTATGTTGGACCGGAATGTCGATATTTATCATTCCCATAACCAGCACAATCACACTTAGAGGTAAAACCACCCAGAAAATCCAACGCCAATTCATCAGTGTGTTCAAGATCCCACCATACGTCGGTCCTAAAGCTGGTGATAAAGAAGTTAACATACTTGCAACGCCATTATAGGTGCCGACGTGCTGACTAGGAATCTTAACGTTAATAATTTGAAACATTAATGGTGTGGCTAATCCTGTCGCAATCGCTTGAATCATCCGACCAATTAGTAAAATCCAAAAAGTATCTGCAATCGCACACACGATTGATCCCACAATAAAGGCTGCGGCTGAGAAAATAAAAATCGATCGAAACTTGAAACGACGCATAATAAACGCCATTGCTGCCATCATAATGGTAACTAACAGCAGATAGGCAGTTGTAATCCATTGGACCGTCCCCACACTCACGCTAAATTGGTTACTTAAAGTATTCATGGTCACGTTAAGCGAAGCTTCAACTAAAATTCACATAAAGGAAATCATCCCGGCCGATACGATCGCTAGTTTTGTTTTAAGTGAAATCTTTTCTTCATCCATGCTTGTAACTCATCTCCTTGACTCATTTTTATTCATTTATAAATAATTTCAAAACACAAGGACACTTACAGTCAGGAACTTTTCAGCTGACTGCGTGTCCTTGAATAGGTTAATTTAATTTGCAAATTTTTTTAAAATACTTTTTTCCGCTGAGCTTTAGGACCGCTCGTGGAGGCAGTGAGTCAAATATAACTATGACTCCCGCGGGATTGCGATCCCACACTACGTCACTAATTGGAATGATTTTCGGTTCGAAAATCTTTTATATTCCGTACGTTGTCGATTCTTGTGGCACAATTCAGCCGCAAGAACTCGCATCCAGCACGCCTTCGCCTGTTATTTTCCGCTGAGCTTTAGGAACGCTCGTGGAGGCAGCTAGTTAAATATAACCACGCTTCCCGCGGGATTGCGATCCCGCATCCAGCACGGTTATATTTAACTAGCTTAACGCCTCCACTCGCGCACTATTCCTTCCATCTTTCATCCACATCATTCGGAATCCCAAACGCATCCAACACCTTCATCGTCTGATGCTTCACGATATCTTCAATTGTCTTGGGATGATTATAAAACTCTGGCATCGGGGGGATAATTTGCGCCCCAATTTTTGCTAGCTTCGTCAAATTTTCCAAATGAATCACACTCAATGGCGTTTCTCTTGGCACAATAACTAGCTTTCGTTGCTCCTTAATCGTGACATCCGCCGCGCGCGTAATCAAATTATCGCCGATTCCATACGCAATCGTCGCCACCGTTTTCATACTAGCCGGCACAATCACCATGCCATCATTTAAAAATGAGCCACTTGAAATTGTTGCCCCTTGATCATTAATGTTATAGGTCTCATCAGCTAATGCGTTAATTTGCTTCAAAGAATAGTCCGTTTCTAACTCCAGATTCTTTTTAGCCCACTGACTCATTACCAAATGAACTTCTACATCATCCATTTGATGCAACTTCTCCAACAAATCAATCGCATAAACAGTGCCCGACGCACCAGTGATTCCGACGATAATTTTTTTCATGTCCACGCCTTTCCTATTCAATTATTCTAGATATTTCTTCCAATCTTTAACTTCTTTAAATTGGGCTCTTTCAAATTGATCCTTCATATCAAACGGTACCGTGCCATCAATGATTAATTTCGATGACATTCCTCGTGTCCGAATGGATTTTGGATCATATTCAGGACGTTCTGATGGATCCAATGGATGGTTCCGCATTCCTGGCAAGACCACAATATCTTGATCAGCTTGGAAACGTGTATTAATGGTCCAAACCACATCATTCATATCAAAAATGTCCACATCTTCATCAACTAAGAAAACAGTTTTTAATTCTTTAAATGATGAGAATGCGAGTAAGGCAGCCTGACGTTGAATACCCTCATCAGCCTCATTTTCCTTCCGAATTTGCATGATGGTCATTAATTTACCACCACCTGCGGGAGGATTGTACACATTCAAAACTTTGCCAGGGATTGCCCGGTTCGTTAAGGATAAGATACTTGCTTCCGTTGGGATTCCGGCCATGCTGACATGTTCCTCAGAAGGTCCGATTACACTTTGCATAATAGGATCATTTCGATGCGTTACCGCAGTAACTTTGATAACTTGTAATGCAGGATTTGCATCACCATCGTATCCAGGAAATTCAGGCATTGCTTTGCCAGTATGTGTATTGATATCTTCTTGAATCCGTTCGTTAGGCATAATGTAGCCTTCCAAAGTGTATTCAGAACGAGCAATAGCTTTTTCATCAACCGTCAATCCATCAACTAATTGGACAGCTTCTTGACGAATGGCACCTGCAACACCTAATTCGTTGTAGCCTAATGGCGTTGTCGGTGGCTCAAAAGTAGCCCCAATGGTTATGGCAGGATCCAAACCAATATTAATGGTGATTGGCATTGGTTTGTTCATTTCTTCATATTCTTTAGCGAATGCGCCGATATGACGTCCACCAGGCATGATGTAAATTCCTAATTTATCCTTATCTTCTAAAACCATTCGGTGAATAGTTACGTCGCTCATTGTCTTGTCAGGATTGGAACCATAAACAACACCAACTGTGATGTATGGACCAGCATCTTTAGGTGTGTTTGTTGGGGCAGCCACTAATTTACGAATATCAAAATCTGGATCGGTTGCTTTATACACAACGTCATGAGCTGGCGCATCTTCTTCTTTAACCATCACTGGATCAACCGGTTTTTCAACCGCGTCGTTCAAAAATTGACCTAAAGTATGATAGTCATGATGAAACATTTTTCCAACCCGTTTGCGACTTGCCATTAAGCCCATTAACACCCGTGTATCCGGAAAACCCTTGACGTTGTTAAACATCATCGCTGGACCTTCTTGGGTTGGACGTTGTACAGTCCCACCTGCACCAATGTAACGATAAACACCTGATAATTCAGCATCGGGATCAACTTCAACATCCGTTTCATGATATTGGCCAGGTTCTTTTTTTAACTCATCAAGAACTTTACGCAAATCATAAACATCTTTTTTTGCCATATTAATGACCTCCTAATTTTCAAATAATTATGCATAAATCTTCCGATCACGCACCGTAATTTCATTATATGAGTGCAAATCCTTGCGAACAAATCGCGTTTCGACTAGCATTATTCCCAACAGGAATATTAGAAATGAGGCTTTGTTATGACCATTGATGATTTGCAAGACTTTGTCGTTTTATATCAAACCCGGAATGTATCAGATGCGGCGGTAGAACTCATGATGACCCAATCTGCGCTATCTAAACGCATTCAGGCCATGGAAAATGAACTGTCTGCCAAACTAATTTCAACCAAAAATAAACGCCACCTGGTCATTACTGAAAGTGGCGAAACCTTTTTTCGATATGCGGAAACCATTTTGACACAATATCAATTGCTCACTAATGAACTGGCGGAATATCGCGAACTAAAAAAAGGAACGCTGCACATTGGCAGTGTTCCCGTGATGTCACAATATGGGCTAATGGAAAAAACAAGCCGGTTTATGGCTGATTATCCACAAATTAACATTCGCCTCGAAGAACTTGAAGGCGATGAACTTTTGGATATGCTGCAAACAAAACAGTTAGACCTTGGAGTTCTCCGGAATATGCAGTCCCAATTATTGAATAAATCGCAATTTCAATTTATCGATATCGACAAGGATGAACTCAAAGTGATTCTCCCAGTTACGCATCCCCTGGCCAAACAAAAAAGGATTTCGATGAGTGACTTGCACGATGTTGATGTGGTGTCGCTGAATCCGGGCTCTGGCATTTATGAACAGGTTGGTAAACTCTATCAGCAGGCGGGTTTTACACCTAACATTCGGTTCACGACGACTCATATTGAAACCCTATTGGGAATTATTGAAAAGTCGGAACGAGTAACATTCTTGTTTGAAAAATCGGCGGAACCGTTTATGACGGCGCAATTTGTGAGTCGTTCGTTCGAAACGCCAATTTATAATAAATTGCAGTTGGTGTATCCGCAGGGAGAATTGACCCAGGCGGGAAGAAGATTTGTGAAGTATATAGTGAGCGGAACAAAACGTTAAGGCCCACTAAAATAAGGGAATCGGAAGCGGGATCGCATCCCGCTGGGAGGTTCACTTATTTTTGGGGGCTTGTTTTGAGGAGCTGTCCTAAAGCAGTGAGCGGATCAAAACGTTAAAGCCCACTAAAATAAGAGGACCGGAGGCGGGATCGCATCCCGTTGGGAGGTTCACTTATTTTTGGGGGCTTGTTTTGAGGAGCTGTCCTAAAGCAGTGAGCGGATCAAAGCGATTAAACCTTAAAATCTAAGGGTGACGGCGGTAGGATCGCAATCCTGCCAGAGGCGCACTTAGATTTTAAGGTTTGCTTTGAGGAGCTGTCCTAAAATAGTGAGTGGATCAAAACGTTAAAGCCTGAATAAATAGGAGTGCTGTAAACAGGAGGATTCCTCCTGTAGGCATTCCTATTTATTCAGGCTTGTGTTGAGGAACTGTCCTAAAAGCAAGCAGAACCACCACTAATCTCACCAAAACAACAGAACCTAAAATTACCAAGCGAAAAATCTTAACAATTTTATCTGCAACATTCCCTAAAACTTGTGGTATGCTCTTAACAATTCAATGTCACTTAGCAGCGTTCAAATTTTAGGAGGATTTAAAAATGGCAACCACAGTTTCACGGGAGTTCATTGATAATTTACCAAAAGCAGAATTGCACGTTCACTTGGAAGGAACGCTGGAACCTGAGCTAAGACTCAAATTAGCTCAAAAGAACCACATTGACATTGGAACAACTTCCCTTGAGAACTTGAAAGCAACGTATCAATACGACACGTTAGCCTCATTTCTCGCAGTTTACTATTCGGCAATGGCCGTGCTTCAAACGGAAGACGACTTTTATGATTTGGCATTTACCTATCTAAAAAAGGCCCGCCAAAACAACGTTCGCCACGTCGAAATGTTTTTTGATCCCCAGGCCCATACAAGCCGTGGCATCAGTTTTGAAACAGTCATCAATGGTTTATCGAAGGCCGCCAAAGATGCTAAAGAAATTGGCGTGGACGCGCAACTGGTCATGTGTTTTCTGCGTGATTTTTCCAAAGAATCTGCGCGGAAAACATTGCTAGCTGCTGAACCGTATCATGAAAAAATATTAGGGATTGGGCTCGATTCGGATGAGCACAACAATCCGCCTCTAAAATTTTCAACGCCATTCGAAAAGGCCGTTTCCTCAGGTTATCACATTACAATGCACGCTGATGTGGATCAAATCGATTCCATTGACCATATCAAACAAGCTTTAGAAGTCATTGGTGTTGAGCGTTTAGATCATGGTACCAACATCGTTGAAAATCCAGATTTAATCAAGTTTGCTTGTGCACATAAGATTGGGTTAACCTCTTGTCCAAACTCAAATAAATTTTTAAGCCAAGATATGAAAAATCATGAGGTTAAAACTTTACTTGATTACAACGTAAAAATTAGCATTAATTCAGACGACCCCGCTTATTTTGGCGGCTTTATCAATGATAATTATTGGGCCATCGCCCAGACCGCAAATCTAACGCAAGCCCAAGTTGTCAAACTAGCAAAAAACTCATTTGACACAGCTTGGATTAGTGAAAAACAAAAAGCTAGTTACCAAAACGAAATTGATTCCTACGTGGCTAGCACTAATTAAAACAAACTAAAAAAGCCAAGCTGCTGGAAAATTTCTAGCTTGCTTGGCTTTTTACTAATTAAGATTTATATCGACGGCGCCGACTGCGTGTCTCCGGTTCAGAATTTTTCTCCGGATCATCCTCAGGCGTTTGAGGGTGCATACTAGTCCGAGTTGGCGCTGGTTGTTCGGTTTCTTTAAACTCGTCTGCTTCATCCGTTCGTTTTGGTGCAGATTTAGAATGTTGTGCCAAATAGAACACCGCTCCTAAAACTAAAACGGCGGGAACCAAAATTGCCGCATCTCCTAACCAAGGAACAAAGATTCCTGACAGGAAAGCGCCAGCCGCAAAGCTGCCAATCACAATACCCGTGTCCGCAGCTTTTTGCTGAGCTGTGACATCATGATGCACAAAACCGGTATATAAATTTTCAGAAGCGGTCCGAATGTTGCCAGTCATCATCAAAGAAGTAAATGGACCATCCTGTAACTTTCGAAACTCCTGCAATTGCGCTGCAGCAGTGATTGCCAACAACATCACGGTAATCACATCAGGCGCGTTTTGGCTAATCATTGCTACCAATACCATCAAAACGAATTCATAAATCAATACAAAATACGCCCGTTTTAAATAGTTTTGTTTAAAGAAGTGCTGCATGTGGCGAATAAAAATAGTTCCTAGTCCAAACGCAATAATCGCAATCAGATAGTAACCAACCTTCGCAAATTGGCCTTTGCTCAGACTAACACCAAGCAAGATCAAGTTTCCGGTTTGCAACCCCGCAAAAACTCCACCATGTTCCAAATATGTGTAAGCATCCAAACCGCCCGCAATAGCCGCCAAAAAAGCGCCAAAATATAATTGCTGATAGGCAGGATAAACATGTCTTCTCAAAAAAATGGCTCCCTTCTCATCTCATGCTTGAATCTTTTTTTAAACTCGTCCATTTAATCAACCTGTTTAGTTTATCATGAACCGCATTCAGACAAAAACTATTCTTTGAGACGTTAATTAAACTTAAAAAATGATCCCATTCTAATCCAGTAGATCACTAATCTGTTGAAAGGCGAATTGGCAGCATGCCTCGCGAAATGCATTGCGTTCTAGCTCTGGTTTTCGCAGCTTGTACGCTTCAGTTTGGCCGTGATAAGTTACGCCAATCCATGCTGTTCCAGCATCTTCGCCTTCCAAACCAGTAGGGCCCGCTGCTCCGGTAAATGAAATTGCGAAATCTGTTTGCATATTTTTTTGCGCTCCTTGGGCCATGGCCACCGCAACTTCATAGCTAACCACGCCATAACGCTGAATCAGCTCCTGAGGCACGTTTAGTAACTGCGTTTTAACTTCATCAGAATAGGTTACAAATCCACCTTCAAAAACTGCTGAACTTCCGGGAACGGTGGTGATTTCTGATTGAAATAATCCTCCAGTTAGGCTTTCTGCGGCCGTAATTGATAAATTCTCTTCAATTAACGTATTGATGACATAATTGACTAATTTTCCATTCATAATTAAGTCCCCCGTTTACTAAATAATTTTACACTTGTGCGATAAAAAAGCACACAAAAAAAAGCTGGAATCAGCGATGGATCACCATCGTTTTCATTCCAACTTTATTTAATCCGGATATTTTCTTCTTTAATTGCCGTTACCACAGGATGTTTGACAAAATAGTCACTAATCAGCTCCGTCATATCGATCTGAACTTCTCGCACGATTTTTCCGGCACCAAACATTGGATAACTACCACCACCGATAGCGCGATACTGATTCAAGACAATTTCTAAATTTTGATCGTCCGCAACTAATTTTCCATGATAACTTAGCGCAATTAAGCGTTCTCCCACTAGTTTATCTAAATCAAACGCATAATTAATTCCACTGTACACATCATAATTGTAGTACTGAATTTTTGGCTCGCGAAAAATGGCCGACACTGATACATTGCCTTTTTCATCACGAGTAAAAAAGCTCCCGCACCGTTCTAAAGCTGCTTTGAGATCTGCACCCGTAATTTTTAAAACCGCCAGTGTATTTGGATAAACATAACTGTTCACAATATTACGCATCGTTACCGTTGGATTATAACCACCAACATCATTATTAAACAGCGCTGTCGCAGAAAGGTCCGCCCCAGTAGCCGCCATCTGAACTTGGTTTATAAAGCTAAGATAAGGATGGCCATTTAAGCGAGCCGCCATCGGATCTGTAACTCGCATTTTGCCTTCAACTTGGCCCATTGGTTGATCTAACCAATCCTCAACCTCGTTTTGCAGCTTAGTCGTTAACTCAACAAGTTCTGAATCTGGCTTTACATCTGCCACAGAAAGTAACTCGGTCTGCCGCTTCTGAATTTTATGATGCGCATCCAACTGTAACTCAATCTCACCCACAAATTTTCCTTTTTCTCCAGGTTGGGTCGTTGGGACACCCTGACAGATGGTCGCAATTTCTCGGTGCTGATGGCCTGTTACTAAAGCATCAATTCCGGAAACCTCCTTTAATAGTTGGTAGCCTTCATTTTCACCAGTAAGTTGTTCATTTGGCTCACCTGTTGCTAAGTCACACTCAAAGCCGCCGTGATAGGCCGCAATTACAACATCCGCCTGTTTACGCATGATTGGAATCCATTTTTTTGCAGCCTTGACTGCTGATTCAAATTGCCAGTTTTTAATATGCTCAGCTAATTCCCAATGCGGAATGAATTGGGTCGTTAACCCGATGATACCAACTTTAAGGCCGTTGCGTTCTATAATTTTGTAAGGTGCATCAACGATTCCATCTTGTTCATGCAAATTGGCGCCCAAAATGGGATATGAACGTTTGGCCTCGCATTGCTTTAAATAAGCCATCCCATAATTGAACTCATGATTTCCTAAAACTCCCGCATCATAACCAATCGCGTTGGTCATCTGCATATAAATCGACCGCCATTTTTCATTTTTCTTCGCCGTATAGTAAGTTAACGGTGATCCCTGAATAAAATCACCATTTTCAATCGTAATAACCCACTCATCAGGGTCGGCCTGCGCTTTAATTTGTTTGATTTTGGTTGCACACTTTAACAAACCATAATCTTGGTGATCCTTGCGATCACTGTAATTAGTCGGGTAAAGATAACCGTGAACATCACTAGTTGACAGAATTTTTATTTTCATTGCCTTACACCAACCGTTTCCGAATAGAACCTGAAATATAATCAATAAGGGTAACTGTGACAATGATCCCGACAAGGATAATGCCAACCCGCGACCAATGTCTAGTTTGGATGGCAAATAACAACGGCGTCCCAATTCCGCCAGCACCGACCATTCCTAAAATGGAAGCGGAACGGACAGCAATTTCAAACCGATATAATGTATATGACAAAAATTCTGGTAACACCGTTGGCAGCGTCGCAAATGTCAACGTTTGAAGCCGATTTCCGCCACTACTCATTAACGCTTCACTTGGCCCAAAATCCATGTTCTCAATAGATTCACTAAACAGCTTGCCTAACATCCCAATCGAGTGAATGCTTACCGCCAAAACTCCTGCAAAAGAACCCGGCCCAACAGCTTTTATGAACATAATTGCGAGCACAATTTCGGGAAATGTCCGAATCAAAGTCAAAACTAATTTTCCAGTCGTTGAACGCACATGAAATTTAGAACTACCTGTCCGAGCAGCCCAAAAAGCAAATGGCACACTTAAGATGGCAGAGATAAAAGTTCCTAAAAAAGCCATCGCGATTGTCTGGAGCATTAAACTAACTAAATCTTCACCACTACCATCATACGTATATGCCCAGTCCGGGTGAAAAATGCCTCCAATAATCGATTTCGTAACTTCGCCAGCAGAATCTTGAATACCACTAAACGAAATACCAGCAAAACTCCAAATATAAAGGATGGCCACCAAAATTAGGACAAAAATAAGTTTATAGCGATTCCGATGAACTGTTGCCTTATTTATCGCCGTCAAATTCTTCATAGTAATCGCTCCCTCAATGTATTACTGATGCCATCAATAATGAGGACCACAACCAAAATTGCTAAAATGATTACGGCCGTTTCATCATACGCGAACTGATTTAATGAGCGCTGCAAGAATTCACCAATCCCGCCGGCACCAAGATACCCTAGCACTGTAGAAGCCCGCACATTAATTTCAAACGTGTAAAGAAAGTAACTCACGAAATAGTTAAAAACTTGAGGGATAACCGCGAAGATAACCATCTGAGTTTTGTTAGCTCCGGCGGCTTGTAATGCTTCCAACGGGCCATCGTCAATCGTTTCAATAGCTTCATAAAAAAGTTTGGAAATCATTCCAAATGAAAATACCGATAATGTAAAAATACCAGCAACCGGGCCAATCCCAACAATTGCCACAAACAAGGCCGCTAACATTAAGTCCGGTAATGTCCGCACAAGATTTAGAATAAATCTGATAATTCCCCGAAGAAACTTATTTTTAACGATATTTCGGGCCGCTAAAACGGAAAACGGAATAGCGATCAGTGTTCCAATCGTTGTCCCAATTAAGGCCATTTGAATAGTTTCCAAAATTGGTTGAATCACAATGTTTGTGTATGACCAAGCGGGTGCCGCCATCTTTTCCAGGATTACCATAAACTGGCCAAAATTAGCGAAAAACATCACAAAATCAACGCCTGTTTCTTGGGCGGTCCAAATAATTAACAGCACAAACAACGTGAGCCAGGCAACCGTTTTTAAATGATGTTTCTGGGCGAAAGTTCGCGTTGGGACAACATTCATGAAATCACCTCTGAAGGAGTTCCTTCAGCCGATTTTACCGTTTTTGTTTCTACTGCTGGCTCATAAATTGCATCCAGATCAGCCTCAGTAACTTTTTCAATTGGTTCATCGTATATAAGCTCACCGCCTCGTAAACCAATAATTCGATCCGCATACTTTCGCGCAAGGGGAACAGAATGCAGGTTCACAATCACGGTAATGTGAAATTCTTCGTTGAGCCGCTTCAAATCATTCATTACAGAATCGGTCGTTAAAGGGTCTAGCGATGCAATTGGCTCATCGGCCAACACAATTTTAGGATCCTGCATGAAGGCCCGTGCGATTGCTACTCGTTGTTGTTGCCCACCAGAAAGCTGATCTGCTCTTGTATAAAGCTTTTCACCTAAACCGACCCGCTGCAAGGCTTCCACCGCTTTTTGTTTGTCAGCTTTTGAAAACAGACCCAGCATACTTCTCCAGGTAGAATAGTAGCCTACACGCCCAGAAAGCACGTTGCGCTGCACGCTTGAACGATTCACTAGGTTAAAATTTTGAAAAATCATGCCAATTTTTCTCCGTAATTGACGTAATCCTTTGCCTTTGAGATTCACAATTGATTCTCCATCAATTAAGATGTCACCGGAGGAAATATCATGCATTCGATTAATTGTTCGCATCAGAGTACTCTTTCCAGCACCGGAAAGACCCACAATCACTAGGAATTCGCCTTGGGGTATCTTCAAATTAATATTCTTCAATCCAACGGTCCCGTTTGGATACTTTTTAGAAACCTGTTTAAATTCAATCACTGGTTTTTCTGTCATAGCACTGATTCCTTTCATAACCGATTGCAAGAAAAGGGAGTACGCCCTCAGCGTCCCCCTCTTCCTAAACATTTATTCATGATTAAACGTACTATTTATCTAACTTTTTAGCCGTTTTGTCATAAGTACGGATCGCATTATAATCGCTATCTTTAGCTGTTACATAACCTTCATGAGAATATACGGACGAAATAATTTCGTGACCTTTTTTGGTCTTGGCAATGGTCTTGAAGGCTTTTGAAATCTTCTTTTGCCATTTTTTGCTCATATCACCACGGGTGGTAATTGTATCGTTTGGAATTCCCTTAGTTGTGTAAATTGGCACAACTTTGCTCATGACATCTTTTGCATCATTTTGGACTAATGTTCGTGCACCTTGGAAGACAAAGGCTGCATCTGCGGTACCATTGTAAACGGCCATAACACCTTGATCATGGCCCTTGACCACAACAGTTTTAATCCCATCTTTTTCTACATTAATCCCATGTTTATAGAGTTCAACAGCAGGATAAATCCAGCCGGCCGAAGAAGTTGTATCTTGAACAGCAATCTTCTTACCTTTCAAATCTTTAATTGATTTGATGCCACTGCCTTTTTTAACAAGAATTTGTGCTTTGTAGTATTTCACGAGTTTATTGGTGACTTTGTCGTCCGGTTCTGTGTAGCTGTAACGTTCGGCTTGGAGTAAAACCTTTGCGTTATATTCTTTGTGTGCCAATACGTAAGCATCGGGTGGTAAGAAACCCACATCAACTTTCTTGGATCCCATCGCTTCGACAATTGTATTGTAATCAGTTGAAACTGAAACTTTAACCGGAATACCAAGTTGTTTCTTTAACAATTTCTCCAATGGTTTAGCTTTAGCTTCCATTGTGCTTGCATTAGATGACGGTACAAACTGAACCGTCAACTTTTTAGGCGTATAGGATTTGCTTGCTGCATTCTTTGAACTATTCCCACATGCTCCTAATAAAAAAATCAATGATAACGTCCCTACAATCGTACCCAACCGCTTAAAAACTCGCATTAACCTGTCTCCCCTTTGTTTGTATTTGACAAACATAGTGTACCTCATAATCCGAACTATTACAATGACTATTTATTCTATTGTTAAGATTCTACTGAAATGATTGAATGATAAAAGACAAAATACCATTTATTTTGGCAAATAAAGAACAAAGCTTGTAAGTATCACGTTTCTACATAGAAATGCACTTATTTTACTCGAGAAACCGTTTAATAAAGTCATACACTTTAATCCTATTTATTTATCAATCGCTTACAGGCGTTGCTTTCATTTTGGAGATCCCTACATTTTTACAAATTATGCCTGCGTGGCTGCGGACAAAATTGGCAATTTTAACGTAAACCTCTACTATTTTCCCAGCAAAAAAGCACCTCAGCTCGAGCTCAGATGCTTTGTGATAACTGTATATTATTAAATTACAAATCAAGAACCATATCTAAATGTGGTATCCCCGTGTCTAGATAAACCTCACTCACCGGCTTAAAACCAAATGATTGATAGAACGTTTGCAGATAAGCCTGCGCCTGAATTTTCACAGTCGTCACCTGCGGCATATCTCTTTGAATAGTTTGTAGGCCACTCACAATTAATTGCCGACCGTATCCGTGTTTACGGAAACGCGGATCAACAACTACACGACCAATATGAACAATAGTTTTGTCCGTTTCCGGAATTATTCGTAAATAGCTCACTAATTGCTGATCTTCATTTAAAACTTGTAAATGTTGCGCAATCAAGTCTGCGTCGTCAACTTCTTGATACGCACATAATTGTTCGACTACAAAAACTTGGGTACGGAGTTTGTAGATTTGAAACAATTCTAGGTTGGATAGCTGGGAAAATTCTTTTACTGTGACTTCCATGTTTTAGGCTCCTTGATTATTTTTTATACTTTAGTGCAGTTCAATTCAAATGCTATCCATTTCCCATGTGGTCCGCTCATTAACTATATTGATTCGACACTCTTCTAAAACTAGACAACGACACCATCAGGAATAAACTTAGATCTTAACTATATTGATTCGACACTCTTCTAAAACGTTCATTTGGGCATTGTACATTGTATTCTCGATCTTAACTATATTGATTCGACACTCTTCTAAAACGAAGTAAGCAATGCTATTGCTTCAATCAATGATCTTAACTATATTGATTCGACACTCTTCTAAAACTATTACTAGGAAGTAAGACAGGGAACCCTTGATCTTAACTATATTGATTCGACACTCTTCTAAAACACCTGTTACGACTACAAGTACTACTAAAGCGATCTTAACTATATTGATTCGACACTCTTCTAAAACTAGGAAACGATTTATATTCTCAAAAACAATGATCTTAACTATATTGATTCGACACTCTTCTAAAACAAAGAAGTTGTTTATAAACGAGGACGACATGATCTTAACTATATTGATTCGACACTCTTCTAAAACAAAGAAGTTGTTTATAAACGAGGACGACATGATCTTAACTATATTGATTCGACACTCTTCTAAAACAGACTTAAACGTCTTAAAGTCTTCCTTATCGATCTTAACTATATTGATTCGACACTCTTCTAAAACTGCTTAGCAGGTTCAATGCTGCTCTCACTAGATCTTAACTATATTGATTCGACACTCTTCTAAAACTGTCGTGCCGGTAATATCGTTATATGTGAAGATCTTAACTATATTGATTCGACACTCTTCTAAAACATTTGCTCTTCCCAACTGGTCCAACGTTCTGATCTTAACTATATTGATTCGACACTCTTCTAAAACGGGGCAAGTGGGGAAGGCGGGTACAATCCTGATCTTAACTATATTGATTCGACACTCTTCTAAAACTTTTATTGCGGTGGATGCGTTCATATTCTCGATCTTAACTATATTGATTCGACACTCTTCTAAAACTGTGGATACGGCTTTTCCATTCAAATTAGCGATCTTAACTATATTGATTCGACACTCTTCTAAAACCCTGCTGGAAGGTTAACCAAATCAGTGTTCGATCTTAACTATATTGATTCGACACTCTTCTAAAACTAGCTGGAGGGTGAATATATGGCTAAAGGAGATCTTAACTATATTGATTCGACACTCTTCTAAAACAGTTATCTTGGACGATATTAATCCAATTCCGATCTTAACTATATTGATTCGACACTCTTCTAAAACGTACTCGTGTGCTGATGCTGATTTCACCGCGATCTTAACTATATTGATTCGACACTCTTCTAAAACCGTTACATTGGTGATTCAGCACAAGACTTCGATCTTAACTATATTGATTCGACACTCTTCTAAAACGGTTGAAGATATGCAAGACTATATGGCTGTGATCTTAACTATATTGATTCGACACTCTTCTAAAACTGTATTTTGATGGTCACGTTTGGCAATTTGGATCTTAACTATATTGATTCGACACTCTTCTAAAACGCTGATGTCGCTTGGAAATCTAATACCCAAGATCTTAACTATATTGATTCGACACTCTTCTAAAACAACGCTAAGAACGTTTATGCATTTTCTATAGATCTTAACTATATTGATTCGACACTCTTCTAAAACTACCACACGACCGAACAAGAAGGATCCTAGGATCTTAACTATATTGATTCGACACTCTTCTAAAACACCATCAACAGTCAGGGTACCAATCCGTTTGATCTTAACTATATTGATTCGACACTCTTCTAAAACAGTTATTTGCTGATTCATGATGGATTAGGCGATCTTAACTATATTGATTCGACACTCTTCTAAAACACTAACAGCCTGACTAACTATCGAGTTAAGGATCTTAACTATATTGATTCGACACTCTTCTAAAACCGTTTTTTTGCAATGCTACTCTCATAAGTATTAGTAACGCCAATCAACAAAATCCTGATCAACGTAGTAATAGCGGCATTCATCAAATTCTTCATGATTATCTATTTCTGAGAATTCAATAAACAAAGTGTTCAAATCAAGGGTACTAATTAACCTCACCAATTCATTAAATTGGCTGACACTGAGATAATTTCGTACACCAGTTAAGACTAATATTTTAGACTCTTTTAATTCTGAAGCAGTTTTTAATACAGTTTCTATTATACCATATGGATCCCTATTTAAAGCACTTACAAAGCCAACATCACAGTATTTAACTAACTTAGCTGGATCAAATTCACTATCCACTTTTAACGGAAGATCCAAGGAAAACGTTGCATCAAAGATCAGTGATTTCAATTGGTTATTAATCTCAGTCAATTTCATTCGGGTCTCATCATCTAATTTTGTGGCTATCTGTTTTTGCAACTGGCTTTGAAACATTTTATTTAAGTCAGCTTCAACAAATGCATCCCCTATCCATTTCACAGCCTTCTCATTTTCAACTAACTTAAATTCATCATCACTTATTTTTATGGAATCAGTATACCCTTTTAGGCCCGAAACTAAGTCAGTGTATACTTTCTGATTACACGTCTCCAGTAGGGTTGGCTTGGTTGTATTGATAATAATCGGTTTAAATGGATAATACGTTAGGTTCATATAATAATTGTCCTTTCTGCGGAATTTCGAACATCTTTTTTAAATTCACCAGTAATAAAATTCATGCTATTGTATTGTTTTTCAGTTACCATTAAGGTCTGAATCAGCCCATCAGGTGGTGAAAAAGTGGCAATCCGCTTTTCCATTAAGTTGGCGCTTTTCTTGTCTACACAAACGCGGACGTAAATTGAATACTGAATCATCAAAAATCCTTCGTTCAACAATGCCTTTCTAAATTTCCGATAATTGCGACGATCTTTACTCGTTTCAACCGGTAAATCAAACATGACCATTAATCGCATTATTCGATACCTCACTTATTTCCACCTCAATCTTGATATTGTCTGTCTCACCACTCAAATACTTTAAACAATTAGTTACATGCTTTGAGATCGCATTTCTTAATATTGTATTCTCGCCGTTGTATTTCATTTCAATATCCAATAATCCTACTAAACCAAATTTAATATCAGGGGTAAATTCATTAAATTGCTTTTGTTTTACCCACCAATCAATAATTGGTCGAAAGGGTTCCATTAAATCTGATCCCAAATTAAAATTATTTTCTTGACTATGGTGATGAATTCCCAATTGCGTTAAATAACCATTAGTTACTATTTCACGATTAACAGCAGACAGAATAATGGCATAACCATAATTTAAAGCCGCATTTACGGGACTAAAATCTCGACGCGAAGACTCGGATTCAAACAACAGCGAAAAATACTTGCGCGCCACTACTGCCTCACGATTTGTAACGTCATCCACTTCCAACTTAGCAAGTTCATCTTTTAAATCTTGGGTCTCAATTTTTAAAGATTCAGCTACATATATCTGATTAGTTATTTTCTGTATAACTATTTTTGTCCATAACGATATTTTTCGTTCCTTATCCCAATTAAACTGTATCTGTAGTAATTGTGGATCGCGATTATTTGGATAATAATCCATAGTTTCTGTTACAGGTTCACCGCTGTTATCCGTAAAAATCACTTTGCTTTGATGTTTAGCTAGTTCACTAATTACGGCACTTGTTATTACCGCTCTTGTCGTGCTGATTAACAATATTTGAATATCACTAACTGGAATTTGATTAGTCCCGTCTTGTGTTTGAACAACCACACAATGACCGGAATAAGAAATCTTAGCATGTTGAGTCACAACCACTGTTCGCCATCCCATAAAATTCTCTCCCTTGTTTTGTAAACGCTAATATGATATTATTCTTTTGTTGAGTTCGACACACTCAATATTTTAACTATATTGATTTGACGCTCTGAGTTAAAATCAAACAAAGCTTCGGCTGAGTTTTATCTTTTGAGGCCGCTATCGGCCCATACATATTTTATTCAAGAAAAGCTATTGACGGTTATCAAACCACCAATAGCTTTTTGTATGCTTACTTAATTTTGTTTAGTTGAACCCGATGTTCAAATAATCCGGTTGCCGACTGATGGATAAGCTGGGCCTCTCCACTAAGAGAAAGACCAGCTCCTTTTTGTAGAAATCCAAATGGAGATTTAATTCCCAAATTTGACAAATCTGTAACTGAAGCATTGGCATGTAGTCCCTGTAAGATTCTATTAATAACTTCTCTTTTCCCAACATTTATTAATTTGCCATTTTTATAAATGTTTTTGATTGGCAATTTTAAAAACTTGTTTTTCCCATTTGTTATACTATTTCTGAACCCTCTATTGTCATATAACGGAAAATATTTATTCATACATAAAACAATCTCATCGTATACATTATCCAATTTTTTATTTTCTGATTCTTCATCACTACCTTCATCTTTGATACCTGGATTATTGATAGTTTGTACTGATTCTTTTGATAAGACAAGTTGTTCAGCGTTATAGGGAAGTGTATCACTTCCAATCATAAATAATTGTCCATTATCATTAACCAGCTGTTGATACTTAACTTTTGGCACAATAATATCAAATTTATCCACTGTCTCAGTAATTTCACCGGTTTTCTTATTTTCCTTTTGATGCGTAAATTGTGGCTTCAAAACACCATACAATTTGTCTTGTTCTTCTTGTGAGCCTTGCCTTACGCCAGCCATCTTGGCCAAAACAGCGGTCGGAACCCCCACAACTTTATAACTAATTTTTTTACCTTTTGTAACTTTCACTATAGTCATATAAGCTAACGTTCTCCCCGTGTACCCACCATATATTTCAGTAGGTTTATCAGATTTTATAGGGATTAATTTCTTGCTTCCTTGTCCGCTGGCTTTATCGTCACTAGCTTTATAAACTGTCTGATTATATAAAGCCCCGCGACGTTCACTAACCTCATGAAAAATAAGAATCTTTTTATACGCAAATAAATGACGAATATATGCAATATCTTCGTTTTTATTCCATAATATTTCTCCAGTTTCTTTATCGATTACTTGGTCTTCATGTTTCAAGTCATAGATAAAGTTAAAGCGTCTTAGCTTTATTTCCTTTTGTGTAAACTTCTTAAAATCACCGTAAACAAAGTATGACCTCAATTTTGGATAACGTTTCAGAAGATAATTCCCCATAAACGCTGCCAAATAGGCATCAAAAGCATGATGATAATCATTTACATCACGATTCTTTAACAATTCAAAATCTTCACGCATTTGATGAGACAAATCGGCCTTGACAGAAATGATTTGCGTATTTTCTTTATACTCATCAGCCAAAATATTCACGGCTAATTTTATAACCTGACGTGTCTCCACCAATTGACGATTAATAAAGCCATTTTCGGTATACTTGTTAATATTTTCGGGATTCATAGTCAAATTTCGATATTTGCCTTTTGATATTAATCCTTGTTCCTTCATTCTTTCCCAAGTTACACGCATCTTCGCACCAAAAAGCTCATTAGGAACAGCATCTGACTTACGTCGATTCTTTTCTGCATCCGTCAAAACACGATTATTTAACGAATCATCCTTAACAAAAGCTTGAGGAAGAATATGATCAATGTCGTAGCGTGAAAGATTATCAATGTTGATTGGTTCTCCACTATACATATCTACTCCGCCCTGCATGAAGTAAAGGAATAAACGATCTTTGAAATCACGTTTATTAGTAATCGCATCTTTCAGTTCTTCTCTAACATTAGCGCCTACTAACTCATTTGACGCTTTCTCATAAGCCGCTTCAACTTGTCTTTGACGCTGTACAGATCTACGTGGATTGCGCTCTTCTCCTTTCGCAAATTCCACATGAATCTTAGTAGGTGCCTGGCCATGCATAGCGTTCTGAATATCATGAACGACTAACAAGATTTGGCGAATAGCCTTTTTATTCTGTGGAGATGTGTAAAGATCATTAATGACATCCTGTGAATCATTATTTTGGAGTGCGTTTTGATTAGCATCCTTAATTAACTTAGCAAAATCTGAATCAGCCTGAATTTGCATGAAGTTTTCATTACCAATCCAGAGAAGATCCATAATGTTGCGATGCTCAGAATTTTGTAAGCCTATTAATAGCTTGCTTGATAGTCTGCCCCATCCTTGATAACGCTTAGTTGCTAATTTATCTTTTTGCTCGTCTGTCAACCAGGCCAGATCATTTAATTTAGCACGGTAAATTTTCTTATCTTCAAAAATTGTTGACCATTCAATAATTTTTTCTAAGTCTGCTTGTCGATCATTTTCATCAACTAATTTCGCACCAAAAATGCCACAGAAATCGTTATAGGTACTTAACCCGCTATTGAATCGTTTTTCGTCTGCTAAGCCTTCAATAAGCGGTCGTTTAGAATACTGTCCTTGTGCAACAAGGTAATCTTGAAGATGCTTGATTGTCACGTTCTTAAACTTTTTAAACAAATCATTGAAAATTTGTTGTTTCAATTCAACAGAAATTGGTTTGCGATCAATTCGAATTTTGTTCAATTCATTCAAGACTTCAAATCTTTGATATAACAAACTTTGTGATGGCAATACATCTTCACCCAACAAATAAGTATCCGTCGTAGTCATCCGTTTAATAAATTGATTGGCCGTTGCCATACGGTCGACTTTTTGATCAAAGTTCCATGGCGTAATATTGCCACTCTCTTTACGAATCATCCAGGCAAATTCAGCACCTGATTGTTTCTTTTGAGCCTCTGCAGTAATCATGGGACCAACATAATATGGCACTCTAAATGTAACTAACTCATCTAGTTTATATTTGGCAAGCTGTTGCCGTTTCTTATCAGGATTAGGATTCAATTCTGCTAACCAAGGATAATACTCTTTTTGATTTTCGATAATCTGATCTAACTCTTGTTGTTGTAACTGATGCGGGATCGAGCCATTTGCCTTGGTTCGTTGCTTTGGCATAAAAATATCTTGATCAATATAAGTTTGAATTTCACTAGCTTCCACAGACTCATCCAAATTAGATTGAATTTGTTTATAAAACTCATCCTGGGTTAAAACTTTACCTTTCACACCATCAACATACCCATCGTATGCTGCACGAAGATTCTTGGCTTTCTTGGTATCTGTCATACTATTAATTAATTTTTTTAGCAGTGTCAAATGTTTCTTATGCAGGTCATATTTTGCAACCATTGCTTGTGATAATGTATGATTTTCAGGAACAATTGCAGATAATGTGATTCCAGAGTATAAACTACGCAGAATCTCAACAATTGCGCGCCCGTCATCCGTCATTTGTCCATCAATCTTAGCTAAATCATCATCTATGCTTTCAGAATCAAACGTGATCGTCCATTCTTTTGCAGCTTCTTTGTCCACTTCTACATTAGCAATTATATTTAGCTTTGCCTTATTTCCAAGAATGGCTTTTAATACTTCAGTTGCAACAGCCTTATTTTGCTTCTCAACTTCTTTGTCTTCAGACGTTTGATAAACATCGTCAACTAAGGATCGTTGTCGATCAGATCGGCTTCGTTTGCTGTCCAACAAAACTGCTTTAATTTGCTCTAAATTATCTATTCGAAATTCAATTGAATCGTCAGGGAAAACACGTTGGTATATATCATTTAAATCTTCGAATTTTTGGTCCAAATCAAGCTTACCCACTTGAAAATTATTAGCAGGCGTGGCATTTAAAAAGTGGCCTCGAAACTTGACAATATGGTGAATTGCCAAATAAATTTCACGAATGTCAAATCTTTGATGTTCGGTCATCAATGCATTACGCAAATGATAGATTGTTGGGTATTTTGTATAAAAATCCTTATCCGAACGATCATTAAATAAGATATCCCCTGAATATTGTTTTTTACTATCTTTAGGAGATAAATTAGATTCTTTTAACCGAATAAAGAATGCTTCATCCACGGGAGTTATGTACGAATCAAAGATTTCACGTAATAACTTTAAGCGCCAGCGACGGCGACTCAGGCGACGCCGTGTAGTTCGAAAAGCACGTCGATCGGCAGCCGGCTTTCCCTCATCAAATAGACGCACCCCAATCGCATTTTTACCTTTTACGCGCATGACATGGTTATTTTCATCGACCACCGCAAAGCCAATTGAACTCGTTCCAATATCTAATCCGATACTATAGTCCTTATTTTTCATAATTCATCCTCCGTTACCTCTATGATAGTTATATGATACCGCTCTCTTTGCTGCTTTCATACTTTTTTATATATTTTCTTCATAAAACACACCTTGAATTTAAGCTTGCTTTTAATGTGTCCTTTCTCCTCATTCTAATTCTTTCATGACTCCTGTATAATAAAGTGCAAACGGATACAATAACGACAAGGAGGCGCAGTAATGCTAGAAGTACAAAATTTAAACAAGAGCTTTGGTCAAATGCAGGCCGT
Organism: Pediococcus sp. M21F004; assembly: GCF_051122535.1. Taxonomy (NCBI): domain Bacteria; kingdom Bacillati; phylum Bacillota; class Bacilli; order Lactobacillales; family Lactobacillaceae; genus Pediococcus; species Pediococcus sp. M21F004. The sequence continues at coordinate 1,543,888 of NZ_CP177314.1, read as the reverse complement.
TGAAAACGAGAATTTCACCATTAATGATGGAGAAATTCTCGGTCTGATCGGTCAAAACGGGGCCGGAAAAACCACTACATTTCGCATGATCTTGGGGTTGTTAAAGCCCGATTCTGGTTCCGTACTCTGGAATGGACAACCTTTTACACGCAAAGATCAAGATATCGTTGGTTTTTTACCGGAAGAACGCGGTTTATACCTCAAAATGAGTGTCGAAGAACAGGTTGTTTACTTTGCTGAACTTCGTGGACAAAAACCGGCTGTTACCAAACAAAAACTGGATGATTGGATGCAGCGGTTTGCAGTCAAAGGGAAGCGGACCGATAAAATTAAGGATTTGTCCAAAGGCAATCAGCAAAAGGTACAATTGATTGCGACACTTATTCACGATCCAAAGCTAGTGATCTTAGATGAACCTTTCAGCGGCCTTGATCCGGTTAATGCTAGTCTTTTAGAAGATGGAATTGAACGGCTTAAGAACCAGGGAGCTACCATTATTTATTCCTCTCATGATATGGGCAATGTTGAAAAAATTAGCGATAAGTTGCTGATGTTGCGCCAAGGAAAAACAGTTTTAAATGGTGCTACCAACGCTATTCGGGAAAGTTTTGGCGATACCCGCATTTTTCTTCAATCCCCTCTCACCAAAAGTGAGCTGCTCTCCATCGAGGGTGTGCTAGAGGTTAAAAAACATCAAACTGGATTTGAAATTACTTTAGCTAATGCTGACGTCGGCAAAGAAGTTTTTGCGGCCGCCACAACGAACGGCTACATAAAAGAATTTTCTCAACAACCACCCACATTAGATGAAATTTTCCGTATGAAAGCAGGTGTGTCGCATGAATAAATTTTGGGTCGTCTGTAAACAAGTTATCCACAAAAATATCAAAAGTCCCACCTACATCGCTCTCCTGCTCATGCCAGTCATTCTGTTAGCCTTTCTTGCTGGCCTTGCAGTCATTAAAACGCACACAAGTGAAACGCCAAAAATAGCTATCATCGCCAATAATGCTGAGTTTCGGACAGCTTGGGTTAACAGTAAAAGTAATGGCGATTATACAGTTAGCCGTTCTCTCACCACTGCCAAGTCCGCAGAACATGCGCTCGCTCACGAAAAACTTGATGGCTATCTGACCGTGACAATCCAAAATAAAACAATTTCTGCTGTCTATAAATCGCGCATTAACGGCAATACTTTGGATACAACTAATTTAAAAAATGCTTTAAACACTTTAAAAATGCAGCAAACTGCTGCTCAGCTCGGCTTATCAACGAAACAACTTGCACAATTATTCGCCCCAGCCACCTTCACTACCAAATCCGTTTCATATACAAACGGTAAGGCACAGGCCCAGAAAAATAATCAGCAAGATATTAACACGGTCATTGCAATGGTGGTGACGATCCTGATCTACGTCTTTATGGTTAGCTATGCCAGCCTCATTGCCCAAGAAGTGGCCACCGAAAAGGGTTCACGCATTATGGAAATCTTGGTCAGCAGTGTGGCACCTCAAGTGCAATTCTTCGGAAAAATTGCTGGCATGTTTGCCTTAATCCTCCTCCAAGTTATCGTCACTGCTATTTGCGGAGTATTTGGTTTCAAATATCTTAGCACTAACGTCAGTTTTCTTGATAAACTCGATTTAGGCCAAATTCAACCGACGATCATTGTTATTTTAAGTCTATTCTTCATTTTAGGAATTATGCTGTACACAATTTTAGCCGCTGGCCTTGGGGCACTTGTCTCGCGCGCAGATCAAGTCAGTCAGGCCGTTTCTCCATTGACCATGATTGGTTTAATTTCTTATGCCGCATCATTTATGGCCATGAATTCAAACACAGTCTTGATCAAAATTGGCTCATATGTGCCATTCTTTTCTCAAAGCATCATGCCAGTTCGGTACGCCGTTGGTAATGCAACCACGTTTGATGCAATAATCAGTTTGATTGTCCTTGCTGTAGCCATTGCGCTGACGACCTGGTTTACCACCAATTTGTATGCAAAACACGTCCTTGATTACTCCGATCGTAAAATTTGGAAACGGCTTTTAAGACGTAGTTAAAGATTGAGTGTCTTGATTTAAATAACCCTTACTTTGTTGTAGAGTGAGGATAACGAATAGTATGAGGAGGTTTTATTAATGAAGATTTCAGTTCCGACATCTAACGGATTATTACTCGATAAATACGGAAAACATGCGGATTCAAGCGATATGTATAACGGAAACCCAGCAGTTTCGTTTCCGATTGAGATTCAAAATGTGCCTGAAAATGCCAAAACAATTGCATTCACCTTGTTAGATTTTGATGCCGTTCCAGTTAGCGGGTTTCCATGGATTCATTGGATTGGCGCTAATATTCCTGCCAACACCACGGTGACCATCCCGGAAAACGCTAGTCGGCAAAACTCTGGCAATCTGGTTCAAGGCAATAATAGTACAGCGGGTCCTTTAGTTGGTGAAACAGATCCACTGACTACGCGACATTATGTCGGCCCGACCCCACCAGACAAAAATCACGATTACACATTGAGTATTTATGCATTAGATACGACATTAGATTTGAAGGATGGCTTTTGGCTGAATGAATTTTATCATGCTGCTAAAGGTCACGTGATCGACAAACAAAAGCTTAGTATCATTAGCCGCGCCTAATCAAAAAGTAATAGGCTTAAACTGCGTTTTATCACAGTTTAAGCCTATTTTTTAGTTGCATTTATTTTTCGTTTAAAGATACTTATCTTTTTGTTAAGCCCTTAATTATTTCTTACTTCAAACACCACAGAATGATCACGGATTTTTAAATTCGATTTAATCTAGCGGCCCCATACTTAGTATATTAATTCAAAAAGGAGCGATGATTATGTTATTAAATAATAAAAGCTTGTCGGTCTTAGAAGTTCAGATCTTGGGTATTTACCAATCAAAAATTGAAGTAAAAACAATCTCTGGAGAATGCCTCTTCGTTTATCCAACCAAAACGCAAAACGATGACCCCTTATTCTGGCAATCTCTCAAAGATATTATCAAGGCAAAATTATGGTTACCTATCAATAAAACCATGCACCAATTAATTGATTCAGATTGGTTGCTCCCCTTAAACGCTTAAAAATTGTTAATCACCTGACTAATAACGATCCCCAAAATTCTTTCGGACGTCTGCTAATTCAGTTAAAAAACGAGTCACCACTGTCAGCTCTTGGTCAGAAAAATCTGATAAGGCATTCACTGTATCATCATGCAAATGCTTATGCAGCGCAATGTGGGCCTGACCTAACTTTTTTCCATCAGAAGTGAGTTTTAGATACACAGTTTTTTTATTGGTAGGTTGATGAAACCTCTCTAAAAATCCCAGTTTCTCCAAGTGATTGATTCGACGTGACGTCCCACCCTGAGTGATTTGAATTGCTTTAACAACCTCACTAACCGTCTTTTCTCCGTGCACCAGCACATCCAAAATATCCAAATCATTATGGGTAAGGTGACTTTTTTTAGGATCGCCGGTCAAAGAAGCATGCTTGGCAATCCAGGCTTCATGCTGGTTATGATTTTCTCTTGAATTAAGATTGTTTAGTAATTCACTAATTGTCTGATATTGTTTTTCATTCATGAAATGACCTCCTTTTATATATTACCAGTAATTAATAGTTGACAGCAAGCTAAATATGTTTTATATTAAAAATGAATTACCGGTAATATAAAAACAGAAGGATGATTAACTATGAAAGCTTTAACAATTAAAAATTTCAAAACTGCACCAACACTCGATTTAAACGCACCTAATCCCATCCCTGACAGCCAATTTGATACGTTAATTAATGTATTAGCTGCCCCAATTGAAAATTTCGATAAGGCTAATGCCTCTGGTCGCCATTATTCGAGCAGTTACTGGCATCCCGCGTTTCCAAGCATTCCTGGCGCAAGTGGCATCGGCCGACGAATAGATAATGGCAAACTGGTGGCTTTTCCAGCTCGGACTTTAAAACCTCAATTTGGTTCTTTTGCGGAACAGACAGTTGCCAACTCTAACTTACTCTTAGAAATTCCTGAAGATACTGATATTTATGCAAGTACGGCTGCTGCGTCATCGCTTCTAACAAGTGTCGCTCCTCTCCAATTTAGTTTGGAAATGAAACCAGGTAATACTGTTTTAATCAATGGAGCAACCGGTTTTGCGGGCCAACTGGCTATTCAGGCAGCAAAATCTCTTGGCGCCGCAGAAATCATTGGCACTGGACGCAATCCTGAACGTTTAGCCATGTTAAAAGACCTCGGTGCTACTCAAACAATTTCATTGGCCAACGATGATAAAACCATTTCAAAGAACTTGAATAATATGCACATTCAAGGTGACTTGATTATTCTAGATTATTTATGGGGCCATCCAATCGAACTCATTTTGAAGGCCATTGTCCCTAAGAGTTTAGATATGAAACGGGCAACTTCACTGGTTTCAATCGGCGCCATTGCTGAGCAAGAAATTAGTTTGCCTTCAGCAGCATTGCGGACATCGGGCTTGCAAATTATCGGTATGCAGACCCCAAAAGTTATGCAAAACCAGCGAGCGGTTTATCAAGCAGTGTGGCAATTGCTGGGTACTGGAAAAATCAAGGCCGATGTCAAAACTATCTCGTTGGAGGAGGCTGCCGCCAATATTGATTGGCAAATCCCGGTCCCAAGTGGTGTGAGAACGGTTATAAAGATAAAGTGAGCGGAACAAAACGCTTAAAGCACAGAATATAAGAGCTCTGGATGCGGGATCGCAATCCCGCGGGAAGAGATTTTATATTCTGTGCTTTGTTTTGTGCAGCTGTCCTAGAATAGTGAGCGGATTAAGGCGGTTAACTTCATAAAAATAACGGCACTGTAGGCGGAATCGCATTCTGCTGGAGGTGTCGTTATTTTTATGAAGTTGTCTTAAGGAGCTGTCCTACAAAACACTAGCCCTTCACTCCACAACATAGTAGAATAAAGGCAACTAAATCAGTAAAAGAGGAAACTATGTCAGAACCCTATTTCAATAAAATTACCGCAGCTGGTTACCATGAAATCGAAAATGAAATTGAAGCTTTAAAGGCTAAGCGTCCTGCATTAACAAAACGATTGGCCGCTGCTGCAGCGTTAGGTGATCGTTCTGAAAATGCTGAATACACTTTTTCAAAACGGGATCTGCGACAACTTGAAAGCCGCCTCCATTTTTTGAACAAACAACTTCAATATTCTAAAATTACCCATCCAACCGATAATCAAATTGTCGAAATTGGCAAAAAAATCACGATTGAGTTTGTCGAAGATCATGACCAAATGACCTATCAACTTGTAGGCAAGCAGGAGGCCGACATTAAAACCAACAAGATTTCTCTCGTCTCTCCCCTTGGATCAGCTTTGTTAAATAAAACCGTCGATGATGTGGTTACCGTTAATGCTCCCGACGAAACTTATCAAGTGAAAATCATATCAGTTAATCTATAATTTCAACAATCCACGTAAACTAGAAAATAAGTTTGCGTGGATTTTAAATTTAATAGGCCGTAAATGTTCCTTTTTCGACATCATTTAAGTAAGTTTTTAGATTCTGAAAAAAAGCTGCCGGATTATCTCTACTATGTGAATGACCACTGTTGGGAGTCAGGACAAAACGCGCATTAGGCAAGGTTTGTTGCATCCGTCGTCCTGTGTCCAATGGCATGGTGTCATGATCACCAAACGTCAAAAGTGTGGGCGTTTTAATTTCGTGAAGACGATCGCGGACATCCCAGCCATTTAACTTTCCAACCATCACAAACTCATTATTACCTTGAAAATAATTATAAACTGCCGTTGCCAAATGACCGCCAGTCCGTTTCTGGGCAGCTTCTTTATTGCGCATTGAAAAATGACTATCCAAAATATGCACTAAATATTGATATTCCGGATCATCAAATGCTTCCGCAGCCTCAATTCCTTCCATGTAGGAAACTTGTGCTTGTGATAAAGTTTCTCGTCTAAGCTGATTAACGTGAACTGTATATTCAGCAATGTTGTCAATCATACTCATAATAATGAGCCCTTTGAGATGTTGGCCGTATTTCAGGGCATACTCTTGGGCAATCAAGCCACCCCAAGAATGACCTAACAAATAAAACTGATCCAAACCAAGTTTTTGACGAACCTCTTCAATTTCATCTATGTAATAATCAAACGTTAAATATTTATCACGCACTTTAGGATCACTAAAATCTGGCTGATCCGAGAAATACGAGCCTAGTTGATCATACATGGAAACTCGCACGCCCAGCTCCTTTAAATGTTTATCAAACTGTTCGAACTCTTCATGGGTACCGCCTGGCCCACCATGCAAACATAAGAGGTTAATCTTTCCTTCACCAACTGTTCTCGTAAACAAATGATAGCCATTATCAAGCGTTAAAATGTGGGTGCCATTTTTCATAATCAATTCCTTCTTTCAAAAATAAAAAGGCCACCAGCTAGGAAATTTCCTAACCGATGGCCGCAAAACTGTCTAACTCAAGTTGAATCAGCAAGAAAAGGAAGTCGACACATCGGTATTCATCTTAATCACGCTAATCACTGTAATAATAACAATTAATTTTGAATTCTGCATTTGTGCCATCTCCTCTTCTTTGAATATCGCTATTATGCGGTTCGAAAATGAGAATGTCAACAGTTTTTTAATTTATTTTTAATTTTATCCTTGCGTTGAATTATGCGAATGTTCAGGGGCCGTATCTGGCATCTGATTCAAAGTCTTCATATCTTCTTCGCTAATCTCAAAGTCTAATTTAGCGTTGTCTTCAATATGTGATTGGCCCACTGCCTTTGGTAAGGGTAAAATACCATTTTGTAGACAGAAGCGTAAAGCTAACTGAGCTACTTCAACATCGTATTTCTTAGCTAAAGTCAGCATTTGATCGTTTTTCAACAACCCACCTGTTGCTAATGGTGAATATGCCTCAACTAAGATCCCGTTTTCTTTTGCGAAACTCGTGATCTTGGGTTCCGTATAACCAACGTAATACTGAATCTGGTTAACCATTGGCTTTACTTTTGCATCAGCCAGCACATTTTTAAGATCATGAACGTTAAAATTGGAAACTCCAATTGCTTTCACACGGCCACTTGCATAAATATCTTGCATTGCACGCCAAACTTCCACGTTTTCTTTATCACAGTCTTTACCAACCTGACTCCAAGGCCATGGGGCATGGACCAAATAAAGATCAACATAATCAATGTCTAGTTTGTTAAAAGTGCTTTCGAAGTCTGCCATTGCACCATCATAAGTTTTTGTTTGTGCAGGTAATTTAGAGGTTACAAAAATTTGATCTCGGGCAATTCCCGAATCACGAACAGCACGACCAACATCGGCCTCGTTTCCATATGCTTTTGCTGTATCAATATGACGGTATCCAACTTTGAGGGCATTCAAAACCGCTTGATAAGCCACATCTCCAGCCGGTGTCTGCCAAGTACCAAACCCAACTTTAGGAATCTTGACGCTGTTTGCTAATTCAAATGTATCTGTTAAAACTGACATTATGTTACCTCATTTCTTTATTTTTATTACCACTAGTTTAAATTGTATACGTTTTCTAGAGGAAGGTCGATTAATAAGGTTCAACCTGTTAAAATATAAGTAACAGAAAGAAGTGTGTCTAAATGTCTAGTAAAATGTACCAACGTCAAATTGCGGCGGCCATTTTAGTTATTGTCATCGGCATCATCCGGCCATTTCCAATGCAGTGGGTAAACATACTATGTCTGGTTTTGGGAGCAGTTCTGATTGTGTTAACAATCGTGATCGGGCAACGAACGAAAAAATAAGCGATTGCCTTTTAATATACTCGTTAACGCTAGGAAAAGTGTTTAACATAGCGTATGCTTGAAAGGTAAAAGGGAGTGATAATGATGGCCCACATCGTAAAAATGACGACCCAACATGCCGCTACATATTTAGATTGGCGATATCCAGAACCGTATACATTTTATAATTTTCCGGTTTCCGTTAGCCGAACCGAACTTCTAAATGAACTTTCAACAAGCACCAATGATTACTACGCAATTTTAGATGATCATGAAAATTTGTTTGGCATTTACGAATACCAATTTCATAATGGAATCCTGGAAATTGGCTTTGGAATTCGACCCGAAGACACTGGAAAAGGCTATGGTAAACAATTTGTCCAACAATGTATTGCTTTTGGGCAACAACGTTATCACTACTTTGGAAAAATCACCTTAAAGGTTGCTAATTTTAATGACCGGGCCATTTATCTCCTCCAACAACTCGGTTTCAAAAAAACCGGTGAACGTGAGGCTCGATCCTTTGGAACTCCGGTCACTTTTATCCAAATGGCATTAATTCAATAAATAAAAAACTAGAATGAACTCTGATTTGCTCCTCAGATTCATTCTAGTTTTTCTTATTATTTAAACTTTTTCCGTAACATTCTTGTCAGAATCATAAAACTAATCCAAATTAACAAACCGATCCAACTCGATTTTTTCTGAGGCACTTCTACTTTAATATACTTAGTATCTATTAATTTCATCTTCTGCCTACTTTCTTAAAAAACTGGGAAGCGGTTCACGAAATAATTAAATAGTTAGTTTTTGACAACTGCTTCATAAGTCGGAATTGAGTCCATTGCACCCTCTTTTTGGACCGTTAACGAAGAAGCCAGATTGGCAAACTCAATGGCTTCTGCAATGTTACTCAAATCTGGCACCATCTGGGCAGCCAATGCGCCAATAAACGTGTCACCAGCAGCGGTTGTATCGACCGGTTTTACCTTATGTGCTGGGATCAGATCTGATTTATTGTTTACATGATAGTAAACGCCACGCGAACCAAGTGTAATTACCGTATTAGCAATGCCCATTTGGCGAAACTTTTCAGCGGCTTTTTCACAATCCTCTGCCGTTTCAACCTTCAAATTGGTCAAAGTCGCTGCCTCGGTTTCATTGGGGGTAATCATATCTGTTAATTGGATTAATTCTGCTGGTAATTCTGGCAATGCAGGAGCAGGATTCAAAATGGTTAAAACGCCAGCTTTTTTAGCCGCCGAAAACGCCGCAATAATCGGCTCTAAATTGGTTTCCAATTGAGCCACTAAAATTTGTGAACGCTGAATATTCACTAAATCATTATTAACATTTTCAACCGTGCCTAATTTATTGGCACCGCCTTCCACCATAATCGAGTTATGACCATCGGGTTCCAAAATGATAAAGGCCTGCCCAGTATTGGCTTCTGACAAAACACGGATACCACTAACATCGATACCCTCGTTTTTACATTTATTCAACAAAAATTGCCCGGCATCATCTTTACCAACTGCCCCGATGAAATGGACGGAAGCACCTAATCGTTGTGCTGCAACGGCCTGATTAGCACCTTTTCCGCCTGCAGCTTGACTACTTGGCTTTAATAAACTCAATGTTTCTCCCTGCAAAGGGATATGCGCAACTGGAATGTGAATATCCATATTCAAGCTTCCAACAACCGTCACATTATTTGTCATAGTTACTCCTCTTTTAACGTCTTTCACTTGTTTCTTCTCTATCTAAGAGTATACAGACGCCAAGAATAGTGTCAACAAAGTTTACCCAAATTATTCTTTAGGTTCTGTTGTATAAATCAAATGCTCATTCACAAACGTCATCAATCCTTGTTTGCTCAATTCACGACCATAGCCGGAGTTGCGAACACCACCAAACGGCAATTCTGGTAAACTTGTCCAACCATGATTCACAAATGTCATGCCGGCTTTGATTTGACTAGCCACCTCTTCAGCATGTTTCAAATCAGATGACATCACAACACTTCCCAAACCATATTGAGAATTATTGGCGAGCTGAATTGCTTCTTCTTCTGAATGAACTCGGAAAACTTGGGCAACCGGGCCAAACAATTCTTCATCAAAAATCGGGTTTTCTGGTGTCACATCGGTCAAGATTGTTGGCATGAAAAATTGACCTTCTGCTTGAACTGGTTCATCCCCGTAAGCAACTTTAGCACCATTTGCGATCGCCTCATCAACTTGTTTTTGAAGCTTTTCTCGGCCATGTTCCGACGACATCGGTGCTAATGAAGTTGTTCGATCCATTGGGTCGCCCATTTTCATTTCAGAAAAACTCACAATCAATGCATCCACAAAGTCATCGTAAAGCGCATCTGGCACAATAAACCGTTTGGAAGCCGTGCAAGTTTGCCCAGAGTTAGCAAGCCTTGCCGCTGGCGCGATTTTGTTTAATAGACTGATATCTACATCTTCTAACACCACAAAAGCATCATTACCACCTAACTCTAATGTAGACTTTTTCAGATTTTCACCAGCTGCTTTTGCGACCGACTTACCGCCCCGTTCGGATCCCGTCAATGCAACCCCAGTGATTCTCGAATCAGCAATAATATCAGCGATTTGATCGTAATCTAAGAATAAATTGATCAAACTGCCTTCTGGTGCACCTGCATCTTCGACAATTTGCGCTATTTTACGTGCTGATCCAGGTACAATCGACGCGTGTTTCAAAATGACCGGATTTCCAACCATAAAATTAGGCGCAAAAATCCGCATCACTTGATATAACGGAAAGTTCCAAGGCTCACACGCCAAAATTGGTCCGAAAGCCTGTTTTAAAACCGTTGCTTTAGCATCTTTAGTTTCAATTTCTATCGGCTGCATAAATTCTTCTGCGTGATCAGCAAAATAATCCGCAATTGTCGCGCACAAATCAACTTCTTCCTCTGATTCACCAATAAGTTTTCCCATTTCGCTGGTCATCACTTCAGCCATTGCCTGTTTCTCATTACGTAATTGGCTAGCTACTGCATGGAGCACGCTTGCTCGTTCGCTGATTGAAACATTTTCCCAAGCCTGTGCCAAATCCGTTGCTGTTTGCAGTGCAGATTCGATTTCATTGTCTGTCGCATTCTCGTATTCGTTTAACGTCTCGTTCGTGTAGGGATTAACTGATTTGTACGCCATAAATAGTCTCCTTATGTTGAGTTGAGTTAAATTCATCGTAACCCAATTATAACGAGCTTAAATTAATGAATGCGAACGATTTGCCCAACATTATTTTACTCAAGAAATAATCAGTCAGTCCAGCTATCAATGATTTTTTTAAAGATTTCAATTTGTCTGACAATTGATAGACCAATTAAACGTACTTAAATAAGAAAAAAGCCTTCACACTTTTATGAAACGTTTGAAAGAATGTAAATAAACCACTTGCAAACTGAAAATCAATAGATTAGAATGAACTTGTTTAGTAAATGTTAGCGCTACCATTGTTAGGAGGCGATATATTTGAAAACATAAGCAAAAATCGATTAGAGCGCGGTGATAAGCCCCATTTTAAAGGATTTTTCATTTTATATATTCATTAAAACTTTTGTTATTATTATAATTCTTAAAAATGGTTCTCACTTTCAACTTTTTCATGTATCAAGCAATTAATCTTTACAGATATTTCAGAAAGTTTCGCTAATTAGGTCGTTCGGCTAATGCTTTTCATAGTAATTAAGCAACTTTGAAATAGACCAATTTAGATGAGATTTTACAATATCACCAATCAATTTAAAAGGATGAGAAATATCAGTCTGACATGAATGTTAGTTTTCCAGTACTCTTGTTTCTCATCCTTATCAATTTTGGAGGGATAAATATGGCTGAACAAACTTACGTCATTTAAAGATAAATTCGGTAATGCTGTCGGTAAGTTTTCTGGTTCACGGTTTGTACGTGCTATCATGGCAGCCGGATATAGTGTTATTACATTTTCTATTATTGGGGCTATTTTCTTGATTTTAACTGTTTTGCCTCAAGCTTTTCCAATTCCTGGTTTTGCGGCCTGGTATGCAGGAACAATTGGCCGCTTTTCCAATATGTTTCAAGTAATCTATAATTCCACAATGGGAATTTTGGCATTAGTCTTTTCTGGGACTTTCACCTACACATATACGAAAATCTATCGTGATGAAGAAAAAATTGATGTTGACCCTGTAAACGGACTGATGATGTTCTTAATGGCAATGTTCATCACAGTTCCACAATTAGTTTGGAAAGATGGCAGTATTCAATTTGTCCAATCATTAAACAAACTAAATATCATTGGTGGTGGTTACGCCGTTTCCGCCGGTGGTATCACTCGAATTGCATCTGTAGGTATCTTTACTGGTTTGGTTGTTGGCTGGTTAACAGTTCAAATTTACCGGTTTACAATTAAACATAACTGGCGAATTAAAATGCCAGACTCAGTACCTGCTGGAGTTGCAAACTCATTCAGTGCTTTAATTCCAGGCTTTTGTGTCGCTTTTATCGTGGGTGGCATTAACTTAATCTTAGTTATGCTTGGCACTGATTTGTTCAAGGTACTTTACATTCCATTTTCATTTATCAGCAACATTGCCGATACATTCTGGGGCTTCTTGGTCATTATCTTCTTGATCCATTTGCTCTGGTGGTTCGGTATTCATGGTGCCACAATCATGAGTTCATTCTACACACCAATTGTTTTGGCTAACATGGCTGCCAACGTTAATGGTGCTAACCATTTCTTTGCCGGCGATCCCATGAATGCCTTTGTTATTATTGGTGGTTCTGGTGCAACACTAGGCATGGCAATTTGGTTAGCGTTTAGAGCTAGATCCGCTCAACTTAGCAGTATTGGTAAAGTTGAAATTGTGCCAGCAATCTTTAATATCAACGAACCAATCTTGTTTGGTTTACCAATCGTTTACAATGTTCAGTTGGCAATTCCATTCATCTTTGCACCATTAGTCTCTGGTACCATTGGTTACTTTGCAGTCACGTCTGGACTTGTTAAAAAGATCATTTTACAACAACCATGGCCAACACCAGTTGGATTGAGTGGCTTTCTCGCTACTGCTAGCTGGGAAGGTGCAGTACTGTCTATCTTCTGTGCCTTTGTTGCATTCCTTGTTTGGTACCCATTCATTCGTCATTACGACCGGGTATTACTTAAGAAAGAACAAGCTACTGAAGCTGCAGAAAAATAACTTAATTAAAATCTAAATAAACGACTTTAAGCGCATGCTTAAGGTCGTTTTTATGTTGAATAGTTTTCAAAAAAATGTTTCTCTTTCATTATTTCAATGCTACAATTTAGCTATGAAAGCGTCATCTTTCATAAAAATTAATAATCATGAAAGCGTGAATTTAGATGATTCAACACATTTTTTTAGATATGGATAATACTTTACTCAGTCCCGACGGATCCATTAGTGAAAAGAACATTTCCGTCATTAAAAACCTTTCTATTCCCGTTTCACTGGTTTCTGCACGAGCGCCATTTGAAATGCAGTTTGCTATTCGCGATCTTGATCTCCATACCACCCAAGTTGCGTTTAACGGTGGCCTTATTTACAAACCCACTTCAACAACCTATCAGCGAGTCTATTCTCAAGCGGTCAATCCGCAAACAGCTCAAGAAATTATCAAAGTCGTGCATCAAAAATTCCCAGCCGCATCATTGAATTGGTACTCAGACACAGTTTGGTATACCGATAAAAGCTGCAAGGAAACTGACTTTGAAACTTCCATTATGCACGAAACACCAGTGATTAGCTCCTTATCAAATGAAACCCAAACTATTTATAAATTTATGCTCATTAGTTTTGATCCAGTATTATTTAATCAATTGGTCAGTTATCTAAAACAGCTGAACCTGCCAAATGTAAATATCATGACTTCTGGAGATTCATATATTGAAGTCACAGACACTAGCGCCACAAAAGCAAATGCCATCACCCAAATTCAAACTGAAGAAAATTTGCAAAACGACCAATTGGCGGCTTTTGGCGATGGTGAAAATGATATTCCAATGTTTAAAAAAGTGGGGCTGCCCATCGCGGTGGCAAATGCTGCGCAAGACGTAAAACAATATGCCAAATTTGTTTCTACGAGTAACAGCGAAGACGGCGTGGCTAACGGAATTCAGCAATTTATTTTCAAATAAGGTAACTTGGATCACTAAATTTTATGGATCGCATATACTATTATTTTTATCAGAAATATCATTCATTATAAAAAAACTTCTTAACTACTTGGAATGAAAAAACGCCGAAGTTATTACTCGCTTAAACTTCATTCGCATTTTTCACTCAAATAACCTACAATTAAGTAAATAATTAAGTGAGATGATATTTTTATGACAAAACGTATTAAAGGTTCATGTACAACAATTTTAGTCGGTAAAAAAGCTTCGATTGACGGTTCCACAATGATCGCCCGTAATGAAGACGGTGCGGGTCCCCTCAATCCCCAGAAGTTTGTTGTGATCAAACCAGCCGATCAACCAAAACATTACAAAGCAGTTTTAAGTCCCGTTGAAATTGATCTGCCTGATAATCCCCTCCGCTACACCTCAACTCCTGATGCCACTGATGGTCATGGAATTTGGGCAGGTGCTGGAATCAACAGTGAAAATGTCGCAATGACAGCTACTGAAACCATCACTTCCAACTCGCGTATTTTGGGCGTTGATCCACTTGTAGACAACGGAATTGGTGAAGAAGATATTACCACGATTACACTTCCTTACATTCATTCTGCACGTGAAGGTGTTAAACGACTTGGCGCTTTATTAGAAAAATATGGTACTTACGAAATGAATGCCATGGCCTTTTCTGATAAAGATGAAGTTTGGTATTTCGAATCAATCGGTGGACACCACTGGGCAGCAATTCGCATCCCTGATGACGCTTATGTCATTGCCCCTAACCGGTTTAACATTGATCAATATAACTTTGATTCTGCAGACACTTTGTTTGCAGCAGACTTACCAGATTTAATTGAAAAGAATCACTTGAATCCGGACCGAGATCAAGTAAACTTACGTCATATCTTCGGCAGTGCTACTATCAAGGACACCCGGTACAATAACCCCCGTGCTTGGTATGGTCAAAAGTACTTCAATCCGGAGCGTGAAGAGAGTCCTATTGATCAAGATTTACCATTCATTTGTCGGACCCAAAAGAAAATCAGTGTTGAAGACATGAAGTTTGTTTTGAGTTCTCATTACCAAAACACACCTTATGATCCTTATGGAACCGGTACTGAAGATGAGAAAAAACAATTCCGTCCAATTGGAATCAACCGGAATCAGGAATTGCACATTCTGCAAATCCGTAATGATGTCCCAGCTGAAATTGCCGGTGTTCATTGGCTCGCATTTGGTCCTAACACGTTTAACGCGCCTGTTCCTTTCTACACTAACGTTAACGACACGCCTACTGCTTATCAAAGCACAACCGGCGAATGTGACCCTACAAATATGTACTGGTTAACAAATGTGCTTGCTTTAATGGGTGACCATAACTTTGGTTTGTATGAGGATCAAGAAAACTTATTCGAAGAAAACACGGTTGCTGATTGTCGTAATTTACAACTCAAGACCGATGCTGCTTACAACCAGCAAACTGATGTATCAGCTTATCTTGAATCAGTAAATAACCAAATGTCTGCCATTGCAATGGCGCGTGCTAATAAGCTGCTTGGCCAAATGTTGGCATTGGGCGAACCTCAAATGAAATTACAATTTACTTTAAATGATTAAAATAACAACCAATTTAGCTGTCGGAAACGTAATTTGTTTCTGGCAGTTTTTTTGTACAAATTATTATTTAAAATTTTTGCGTAATTATTAAAACGAAGGTGTGTAATAACTCAATAAATTTTAAAACTATTGTTTAGCCACCTCGGTTCTTGTTTTTTATGCACGTACGTGTATTATAATGAAGTATAAGGAGGATATAAGGTGTCGCAAATTAAAGTAAAAGATGTTTTGAAGCTGCTTAAAACCCACAATTTTCATGAACTAGGGGAACGACAAATCGGTGATCATCATCGCTATATTGATGATCATGGTCATAAAGTTACTGTTAAATATTCAACTAAGAAGGCCACGATTCCCCCGAAAACATATAGTTCAATACTAAGACAGGCAGGTCTCAAATGACAAACAAATTAATCCCATCCCACCTTATTCAATTAACTATGACAAAACCTAATTATGTAGTTTATCCAGCCGTATTTGATAATGAAAATAACGATGGCTATTATACCGTTACTTTTCCGGATATTCCCGATACTGCCACTGATGGTAAAACCTTGGTGGAAGCCATTAAAAATGCTCCTGACGCTTTAGCCATTGCGCTTCCAGATTACTCGAAGTATCCAAAGCCTACGCCTGTAGAACAAGTTCAATTATCCAATCCAGGTAAACTTGTTAACCTAATCGGTGTGGATATGAAAGCTGCCCGTCGTAAAGCTAAAAATGTCACTGTACGAAAAAATGTCACAATTCCAATGTCCTTAGCTACTGCGGCCAAAGAAAAAGGAATTAATTTCAGCGAAACACTGACTGAAGCTTTAGAAGAAAAACTAGAACTCTAAAAAACAGACAACTTAATTGAGTTGGCCAGAAACAAATTACGAAAAATAATTAAACAAAAAAATCTTCCTTAACGGGAAGATTTTTGTTTGCATCAGGCAATTACTAGTTCAATCAACATTGCAGCTAAGTTCGCATTTCCTAAACTATTCAAATAACTAACTTTTTGCGCTACGTTAGTATCTTTACCGAGTTGTTTCCAAATTTCACTCTTTAAATCAAAACTAACTTTAGAATGTTGTATTTTCTCAAAAACCAATGATTTAACCAATTCATTATCTGTTTGAAATTCTAGTTTGACAGACTGTGAATTAGTATTTTCATTCCAAACAATTTGCTGAGTATGGGTATGTTCGTTTGCTACATTGCCACACGCAAGAATATTAAACTTTCGATTTTCTGGAATAATATGATTTGCATCTTGCACGTTAATATTCAGCCGAGCTTCACCATCGAAATCAAATATTGTTTTGGCAACAGAACTCCCTTGATGCTCTACTAAGATATATTGATTAGCCTGACCGGGATAAACACGAATATCTAGTTTTTCTGGCAAGTTTTCAACATTCTCCATATAATTTGAATTCAATGGCACAATCCCACCAGCCTTAACAAAGACTGGATAATTATCTTGTGATCGGTGGACGTTGACATAAGTATCGCCTTCGTATTTAACTCCGGTAAAGAAATCATACCAGTTACCTTTTGGCAGCCATGCTTTGGTTTCTGCTTCTTCTGTAACAGCATTAGCTGGACTCGTAATTGGTGCAACTATCAACTCACTACCAAAATAATATTGATTACGAACAGCATAAGCTTCTTTATCATCTGGATTTTGATAATACATAGGCTCAACTAAAGGTTTCCCATCTTGATGAGTTAAATAATTAGCAGTATCTAAATACGGTACTAATGAACTACGCAAACGCAAAAATTTCATCATCGGTTGACGCACATTTTCATCAAAGTTCCAAGGCTCTTTACCCATAAACGGGTTCTCAGAACTATGCAAGCGATTGATGGGACTGAAAACACCAAACTGCATCCATCTCAATGTTAGTTCACTATCATATGCACCTTTCATATGACCACCAATATCATGGCTCCACCAAGTGTACCCAATATTTGAAGCAGTCGCAGTAAAGTATGGCTGAAATGCCAAAGACTTCCAACTCGCAACAGTGTCTCCAGAAAAGCCAAGTGGATATCGATGACTTCCAGGCCCTCCATAACGGGAAAGAGTCAGCCCATTACCAGGATGTTGTTTATCATTATCATGATAAACATAATGATTAAGCAACCATAATGGATCTACTTGTTTCGAGCTTCGATTCTGCCCCTGCTGCCAATCAATCCACCAAAAATCAATTCCGTCTTTCTCCAATGGGCGATGCACATCTTCAAAATAGGCATCTCGATACTTTGGATTCTGAAAATCAAACAAAGCTGGTTCCTCAGCATCCACGTTTAACCCTAATCGTTTAGCAACCTGTGGATATGCTTTTTCAAAGGCTCGAATTCCAGCCGCCGGATGATCATTTACAGTCACATGTTTGCCTTGAGCGTGTAACCATTGAATCAGTTTTCGATGGTCAGGAAACAACTTTTTGTTCCAAGTATAACCTGTCCACCCACTACCAAAGCGGGCGGGAACGTCATGAACTAAATGCCAATCCATATCCATCACAGCAACAGAAATCGGAATTTTTTCTTTATTAAAACGCTCAAACAGTGACTTGTACGTGTCTTGTGTGTATGGCCAATACCGACTCCACCAGTTTCCAAGCGCATAGCGTGGTATTAGTGGTGTTGCACCAGTTAATTTATAATAATCCTTTAAAGTACCTTCAAAATCATGTCCGTACGCAAAATAGTAATAATCCATCTCGGGAAAATCTCTAACTTCAAATTTATTGTCAGCAAGAATAAAAGACTGCGAATCATCTAAATAAGAAAAGCCGTCTTTAGTCATTAGCCCGTCCTCTAGTGGAATCTCACCATCTGCCTTATCCAGCGTCCGGGCAGTCCCCTTCAAATTCTTCTTAATTTTTTCACCAAAATACCAACGGCTCATGTATGTTCCATAATTATAAGCTGCATCAATATACAAAGTTGCCGGCGAAAATTCACCACCATCATAATAGAGATGAACAAACTTTGTCACAATTTCAATTTGATGGTTATTTCGATTTTTAAAAACTTGAAAATCAGGTTTATCAAATTGACGATTTTGAACCATTTGTGTGGTTCGATCTTCGAAATGACCGCTAACAGAATATTCTAATCGGACCAAACGCTCTGTTAGTACAGTAAATCGATAACTATTGCCTTGAATAATATTTTCAGAATTCATCTTTAACCTCCGACTTGGATAATTTTAGTTAGCTGTCTTTATTAGGTATACTCTTGCTGCATACGGCTCTAAATTAATGTTTCCTGCCACATTCCAGTCATCTTTTTTACCATTACTAATTAATAACTCATGCTGCATATGACGTAATTCTAATGGTACTAGATAATCAACTTTTTTCTTAGCAAAATTACAAATAACTAAAAGTGTTGTGTTATCTCCAACACGTGCGTAACTAAATATATCTGAATTTTCTTTATCTAATAATTGATAACTACCTGTTGTCACAATTTGATATTCATGTCTTAATTTGATTAACTTTTGATAGTAATAAAAAATAGAATTAGAATCACTTTTTGACTGTTTAACATTAATCTTTTTAAAGTTAGAATTTACTTTTAACCATGTACTATTAGAAGTAGAAAATCCGGCATTGTTGCTATCATCCCACTGCATGGGTGTTCTCGCATTGTCACGTGATTTCGTGTGGATAGCTTTCATTGTATCTTCTTCGGACAAATGATAATCATTGCGGAATCGATGATAAACGTCCAACGTTTCTAAATCATTATAATCAGCAATCTGTGTATTATGAAGATTGGTCATTCCAATTTCCTCACCTTCATAAACATAGGGCGTACCTTGCATCATATGCAATAATGTTCCCAACATTTTGGCTGAAGCAACCCGATGCTCACCATCATCACCAAACCTAGAAACAGCCCGAGCTTGATCATGGTTACTCCAATATAAGCTATTCCAACCATGGTGATTTGAGATTTCTATCTGCCATTTACTCAAAACTGCTTTTAAATCTGCTAATTTGAAGCGTTTAGTTGAAAACTTTCCATATTTCCCGTAGTCAAGATGCATATGATCAAAATGAAATACCATATCTAATTCATGACGCCTGTTATCAACGTATTTTACTGCTTCTTCTACATTAGTATGGGGAGTCTCTCCAACTGTCACAATATCATACTTGCTGAGCACATCTTGGTTCATTTCTTTTAAATACTCGTGAACTTTAGGACCATTTGCTGCACCGTAATAATAATCACCAAACTTTTTGTTTTGAACAATCGGTCCATCTGGAAATCCTGGTTTCTTTGAAATTAAGTTAATGACATCCATTCGAAAGCCATCAATTCCCTTATCCAGCCAAAAACGCATAATATCATGCACTTCTTTTCGAACGTTGGAATTTTCCCAATTTAAATCTGGTTGCTGTTTTGCAAACAAATGTAAATAATACTGGTCAACCGCCTCAACATATTCCCATGTAGATCCACCAAAACTAGAGCCCCAGTTATTCGGCTCGTGGCCATCAACTGGGTCTTTCCAAATATAGTAATCATGGTAGGAATTCTCTTTTGACTCTTCACTTTTTTTAAACCACGGATGCTGATCAGAAGTATGATTAACCACTAAATCTAGCATTATTTTCAATCCTTTTTTATGCGCTAAATGTAAAAGCCGATCAAAATCAGACATGTTTCCTAAACTAGAGTCAATTTTTCTATAGTTTGCAATATCATAACCATTATCAACATGTGGTGAATCATAGATAGGGTTAAGCCAAATAATATCTGCGCCTAATTCTTTAATATAATCAAGTTTTTCTGTAATACCATTTAAATCACCAATTCCATCACCATCGGAATCATTAAAACTTTTTGGATATACTTGGTAAACGACACTTTTTTTCCACCAATTAATTGGCTCATTCATCGTCATCATCCGCCTCAATATTAATATCATTAACGTAAACAAGCTGTTGCCGTGCCTGATCAATTAGTTCTCGCATTTTTTGAGAAGTTAAATAATCATCTGTCGATTCCATTGTTACTGCTAATACAACAGGTAAATTCATTCCCGTGACAATTTGTGTATGTGGTCTTGAACGATATGGGAAAAATTTTTGATTAACACTTCCAGCTAACATATCGGTAAAAATAACCACTTCTTCATCTGGTTTAAATTCTGACATTATTTTTTTAACCTGTTCTTCAATAGGTTGATTGTCAGTATATGCCGTCATAACGGTTAGTTGGGTTTGCTGACCAGCAATAAATTCAAGTGTTTTTTTCATGCCTTCTGCTAACTTACCATGCGATGCGATAACTAATTGTCTTTTCATTATAAAAATCCTCTTTCTCATAATTTAGCGAACCTTAAAATTAAAAAAGTAGAACAAAGAATGGTCAAGTAATCAACCACTTTAGCTTCTGTGAGTCCAATAACATTGGCCTTACAGGCATCTACTAAGTCTTTGTCCCACTTTTTTGTTTACTTCAAAATATTAAAGAACGAACAAACCATTGCAAATACAATTAATAGTAAAATGATTCTGTTCATGGTCCATTTTTTATTGCCGATAAGCTTATACACAACCCATGTAAGCAATACTGGAAGTAGTGCTGGCATAATTTTATCTAAAATGTCAGCTTGTAATCCCATTTTAACTGCTCCAAATTTGAATGTAATTGGCGTTGTAACAGTAACAACACTAGCTATTAAAGCACCAACAACTGTAAGTCCCATAATCGATGCAGACTCGGTAAAGATAGAAATTCTGTCTCCAAGAGAAGTAATGAGTTTTGTTCCTGAGAAATAACCTAATCTAGTAAACCAAACTTTTACAAAGAAAAACGCGATATTGCACAAGAACCAGATAATAGCTCCTAGTGGATTTCCCTTTATAGCCATATATCCAGATATTGAACCAATAATCGTTGGCCACAATACCCAAATTAACGTATCAGCAATTCCGGCTAAAGGTCCCATTAAGGAAGTTTTTAGACCTTGTACAGCATCAAGAGACTTTACACTCTCTTTTTCTTCCATAGCTGTCGTTGCACCCATTAAAATATTCGCCATAGCCGTAGTTGTATTGAAATATTTCAAATGGTTAGCAATTGCTTTTTCATAATCATCATCATTTGGATAAATTTTACGTAATGCTGGTGCTACAGCATATGTGTATCCCGGACCTTCTTGTGTTTCATAATTAAAGGCATTTACACCCATAAAACACCAACGAACACCCATACGATTTAGATCATGCTTAGTAATTACAGATTTTTTATTTTCTTCTTTTATCTCTTTTTCACTCATCATAATCATCTCCTTGGTCATTTACAGTTCCAACCGTTTTGACTTCCTGCTTTTCATCTGCTCGTTTCATCTCTGAATTGAAGTAGTAATAAGCACAACCAAATCCGATTAAAGCAATACCTAGGATTGGTACTTTCAAATACGCGGTCAATACAAACCCAATGATAATGAATGTAAAGAATTTTTGAGTAGGCATATAATGTAACAACATCGCAACACCGACAACTGGCAACAATCCACCAGCAATCGTTAGTCCATTTGTAAACCACTCAGGTAACCATTTGAGAATCACATTAACAGCAGTTGGTCCAAGGAAGACTAGAATAGCTGTTGGAATTCCTGTTTCTAGTCCAAACAAACCAACACCATATAAAGGCTGACGCAACATAGCTTTCCAGTTATGTTCATGATTAAGACGTTCCATTCTTCTTTGAATAAATTGGTTAATAATCTTAATAAATACATCCAATTGAATAGCTAACATACCAACTGGCAATCCAACTGCAATCCCAGTTTTTACACCAGTTCCTGTTCGAATAGCCAGAAATGCACCAATAATTGTCGCAAGCCCATAATTAGGCATCGATGAACCACCAAGGTTCGCAACACCTAATTGCATAAGTTCAAAAGTTCCGGCAATATACATTGCTGTTGTAATATCTCCCATGATTAAACCAGTAATAAAACCAACAATAACTGGGAAATAGGAAACAATAACAAGACCATTTTGATCAATACACATCCAAGCTGCTAACAAAATAATAAGTAAATCTTGAATTAATTGCATAATAACTACACCCCTTTATTTGAGATACTTATTTATATCTTCCTCAGGATCGGCCGGTACATACTGAATTGTGACCGGTACACCTTTATCTTGAATCTTTTTAATATCCGCTTTTTCCTGATCATTTAATGCAACAAATTTAGTCAATGGCGTTCTACCATCTTCCGCAAACATGATACCTAAATTCACCTTAGGAATTTTAATTCCCGCATCTATTAATTCCAATAATTTACTTGGTTCTTTTACTAAAACAAAAACCCGTTGCGCATCATAATTGCCGTTATTAAAATTAGTAATTGCTTTTTCCGTATTAATAATTGACATTCCGGTTCCTGCAGGCTTAGACATACGCATGCTTGCTTTTAAATCCTCATTTTGACTAACAACATCATCTACAACCATAAATCGTTTAGCATTTAATGACTGTGCCCATTGATTTACGATTAACCCATGAATCAGGCGTTGATCTACTCGAGCTAATACTACTGGCATTTTATCCTCTCCTTTTAAAAACTATCAGGTACGGAAATCTTTTTTGAATATGGTGTTTCTTGGATAGCTACTGATACTCCGGTTCCTTTAATAGCTTTGACATCATCTAAATCCTCTTGATCCATATAAACTACACCGTTAACTTTTTGTTTACCTGGCTGATTAAACATATTCCATAATGTTACCGAATCAGCTTTTACCCCTCCTTCAATCAGTTTTCTCGCAACTGCTGGTGTTCGACAAACAACAAATATGGAATCCTTTGCCTGTCTGTCCAACAAAAAACTAGGATGAACAACTGAGAGTTGTTTTATAGTGTCAGGTGCTTCATCAACACTCACAAAGTAACCCTTTAAGTTAGCTGCTGTAATGGCCATTTTCATTATCGCTTGATTCAATCGGTCATGTGCTAATTCATTATCCGGAACAATAATTGCACTAAATTGATAGGCTTGCTTCCAGTTAACAGCAATCTGTCCATGTACCAAACGATTATCCACTCGAAAAATAACTTTTCTTTGTTGTTCATTCATTTTTTGTCCTCACCTTTATATAAGCAAAAAGCGTGCCAATTAGTGTAAGCCTTTTCTTAAAAGACGCACAAATCCCACGCTCTCAGCTATTCTATATTTGATAGATCTACTCTATTTTTTAAAATATCGAAAATAAAACCAATCTCTGAAACCGGTATCTTAACACTATAGTAGTGTTGCATATCACTAAGCGCATCTTTTGTAATTTCAATGAAGTGTCCATAACACTGTGAAAATTTATCTACATCATGATAATCTAAGTTAGGTTCTCCTTGAACAACCCGCTCAAACATAAAACAGAGATGCATGTATAGACTAATTTTCAGATAAACATCCATCTTAGTTCCTAAGCTTCGTTCCAGCTTTGTCACACAGCCTTCTACCTGTGCAACTGTCACAGTTGGATCCAAAGCGGCCATATTATTCGCAATATTATCAACAGTGAATGCACGCACAATACTGCTGTTCATTCGTGCCAAACTTTCTGTTGTAAACACATTTGGAAATGCTGTCAAAAACACTGGATCACCCACATCTCGATTTATTAAACCTTCTACAGATAAATATGGGATTTCCGAAATACATGGATCATCTGTGCCAACAATGATTTTTACATGATACTTTTCAAACAACGGATCTGCTGTCCCGTTTTTTTTGAGTTCATAAAAATCTTTTGAAATAACAGTAATTTCTCCGTGTGTATTATCCTGGATCAATTTCTGTAAGTAAGTTGCCGCTCCGATTCCTGTAATGCATGTTGTCAAAATTACGTTTTCACGCTTAATTGGCTCAACAACTGTAACTTTAGGGATTGCGCCCACAGCACTTTTTTCAAGTGTCTCCTTATCAATATTGTTTTGAAGGACTTTATTCCCAATATCCAAAGCAATTTCAGTAGACACTCCTGAAATAATAGCAATGGCGCCCGAATAAATCTCTTTCAAGCGTTGATCTAAGGCTTTTAAAGAACCCATATCCACCAAAATGACAAGCGGTTTTTCAATATCAACAGTTTTAAAATACGCTTTTATTTCACGTACAATATCATCAACACTAGCATCCAAAGGCATATCAAAACTTTCATAAACATAACTTCCTAGCAAGCGGTTAACGGTTGAAGCCAAACTCTCAGCCGTTGAATACCCATGGGTAATAATTACCGCATTGGTTTCTCGATCAACCATTTTTTGGTTCTGAGAATAAATAAACGCGAAAACTAAAATTTGATATAACGCCTTATTGTGAACATCAAATTGCTTTTCGCTGGCACTCACAATTCGGTCAGTTAATTTCATTTCATCAGCAAACTTTTGTCTAAGAATCAGGACAGTTTGATCAAGGCTTTTAATTGCTTGATCATCCTCATAATCATTAATGTAAATGATCAGCTTAGTTAGTAAATTTGCACTGCTATTAAATTGACTAATTCCGATATTTACATATAAATTAGCTAAGATACTTTTTAACGTTTGTTCTACATATTCAGAAAAAGCATTGGTTTTTATTATTCGCAATTCAAACGAAATATAATCAATTAACCCATTCTCTACATTACCAATCTGATTATAAAACTCGTGCTTCGTTATTTTGTTTGATCCATACTGCAAGACGGTTTGAATAAGTTTCTCCGTAAATTGGTAAAGATGATCCCGTTCGATTGTATTGCGGCTTTTAATTTTTTCGGATTTAAACTGAATCTGGATTTTGTAATCTTTGGTTGTTGAAATGTCCTGTACCGTGGTTGTGCGCAAAAAGTCATTTGGTAAACTATCCAATTTTATGTGAATATCTGTTTCTCCAGATCCCGCGCGCAATAAAGCCTCAGCACATGATAGTTTAACGATACTGGCTAATTTTCCAACGTTACCCTTATCGACGTTTTGAATAAGAACTTGCACCACCTCAGAAGCAATGTATAAGTTCCGCTGAATTGTTGTAGCTTCCTTAAAAAACAGCATCGTAATTAAATCAATTCGTTCTTTCCGTGTTCGTTCTTGAAAATCTGGTATTTGAATCACAAGAGGAATGCGCCGTAAAAACGTTTGTAAAAAATCTGCGTTTTGCTTTTCAGTAGTGGCAAAGATTAATCTGGCATTTGATGTATGCACTTGGTCAGTTTCGCCAACTCGTCGATAAGTGCCACTATCCATATATTGGAATAGTTTTTCCTGATTCTCAGGAGTTAACCTGTGGACCTCATCCAAAAAAAGATATCCGTCCTCCGCGGCTTTCAACAAGCCACTTTTATCTGTTTCTGCTCCCGTAAAAGCACCTTTTACGTTACCAAATAAAATACTCGACAACAATTCGGGATTGTCAGCATATTCTGCACAATTAAGGACCACCCATTTTCCTTTGACCAGTCCTTTTTGCTGGGCAAATTTATAAGCTAATTGCGCAATAAAACTCTTACCAACCCCTGAGTCTCCCACTAAGAGTGTGGATAGTCCCCTTGGTGGATAAATGACAGCCGATTTTAATTGATCAACCACATCCTTCAAACTACCTTCGCTACCCACCAAGTCATCAAAAGGATCACGATTAATTTTTTCACTTTCTTTATCCTGAATATATTCTGTAACTCTTGATAGCTTATCTTTATTTTTTTGATAGAAATTTGCATCCAAAAAGTAAACAGGACGGGTATTAATCTTGATCGCTTCGTTATTTCTAACAAGTTCATTCAAATATAGGCTGACTGTACTACGCTGAATATCTATTTTTTTTGCAATTGTATTAGCCGAAACTCCTAACGCTTTCGAGTCCAATAGCGCTAGGCTTAATTCTTTTAAACTTTCAATTACTTTTTCTCGATTTGTCTTTAGTCGCTTATTATCCAAAATAGCGCCACTTCCTTTTTTGAAAACGTTTCATAATACTTTCAATGTTATCATAACTTGCTCTAAAAAGATTAAGTAAAATTGGAATGTATAACTAAAATGATTATTTTAGTTTTTAAAAAATACATATAATGTCGACCTTATGGATTTAAATATTGCACTTTTAGAAATATATTTATTCTAATCTTTTACTCCCAAAATCATTATAAATGTTGCTATCACTAAACTAATTCGCATTTACCATTAAATAAACCATTTAATTCGTTCTTTATATAAACAAACGTTTATGATAACGATAATCAAATATGTTGCTAGTGTGTGTATACTTTGATATTCTTCTGATATGGATTAGTTAAACCTTATGTAAAGGAGAAACAAATATGGTTGAAATCAACTTAGAACACATTTATAAAAAATACTCAGGTAATGACAATTACTCAGTTTCTGATTTTAATTTAACCATTCACGATCACGAATTTATCGTCTTTGTTGGCCCTTCTGGTTGTGGTAAGTCAACGACAATTCGCATGATCGCAGGTCTTGAAGACATCACAAATGGTGAGTTAAAAATGGACGGCACAGTTATCAACAATTTGGCACCCAAAGATCGGGACATCGCAATGGTATTTCAAAATTATGCGCTCTATCCCAACATGACCGTCTACGACAATATGGCCTTTGGACTGAAAATTCAACACATTAAAAAAGATGAGATAAGAAAACGCGTTGCAAACGCTGCTGAAATTCTAGGCCTTGAGGGTTTCCTACAGCGCAAACCGGCAGCTTTATCTGGAGGACAACGTCAGCGAGTGGCATTGGGACGTGCAATTGTTCGAGAAGCAAAACTATTCTTACTTGATGAACCCTTATCAAACTTAGATGCCAAACTTCGCGTTTCAATGCGCGCACAAATTGCTCAACTTCATCAACGTTTAAAAACAAATATGATTTATGTCACCCATGATCAGGTTGAAGCGATGACCATGGCAGACCGAATCGTCATCACTAATCACGGCACAATTCAGCAAGTGGGAACACCGGCAGAATTATATAACCAACCTGTCAATCAATTTGTAGCCGGTTTCATGGGTTCCCCTTCGATGAATTTCTTTGAGGCAACTTTACATGAGGGCAAAATTACAACGGCTGACAACGCAATTACGCTTAGCCTTCCAACAAATAAATTAACGAAATTACAAGATAAAGGTTATGCCGACAAACTTTTGACAGTAGGAATCCGATCTGAAGATATTCACACTAATGAAGAAATTGTGGCCACTTTGCCAAATGCAGCTGTCCAAGCCAAGGTAGAAGTTTCCGAGTTGCTTGGGGTGGAATCCATGCTCTACTCAAGGGTCAGGGATACCGAATTCGTGGCTAGAGTTAACGCTCAAGACCACCACCGTCCCGGAGAAAATGTCCAAATGGCTTTCGAAATGAGTCGTGCCCATTTCTTTGACCAGGATACTCAAGAAACCATCGCATAATCGTTAGAAAGGAGCAAAATATGCAAAATACTGCCGTTCCTCAACTCACACAAAAAAAGCCACCTAAACCAAAATTAATTACACGAATTAAAAGTAATGGTCCGCTACTTTTGTTTGCCATTCCAGGTGCCATCTGGATGATTTTCTTCTTCTACATCCCGATCATGGCAAATGTCGTAGCTTTCAAAAACTTTCATTTTTCACCCGAAGGTTTTATTGCAAGTTTACAAAGTAGCCCCTGGGTTGGATTTAAAAACTTTGAATTTTTATTTTCTTCAAACGCAGCGTGGATTATCACACGAAATACAGTGCTTTATAACTTAGGCTTCATCGTTTTAAACCTAATCATTTCTGTATTTTTTGCGGTTGTCATGAGTCAGTTACGAAACAAAAAACTGATCAAAGTCTATCAAACTTCTATGCTACTTCCTTACTTTCTATCTTGGGTTGTCATCAGCTACTTCGTCTATGCGTTTATCAGTCCCAATCAAGGTTTGATTAATTCATTAATCACGGGCAGTGGCGGTGAAGCAATTAGTTGGTACAACGCCCCCAAATATTGGCCGTTTATCTTACTGTTTATTGGAACATGGAAAAGCATTGGTTATAACAGTATTTTGTATTTTGCCAGTGCTATGGGCGTTGATCCCACCCTTTATGAAGCTGCTGAAATTGACGGCGCAAATAAATGGCAGCAGATCAAACACGTTACCATTCCCGCCCTGATTCCTTTGATGACTTTGATGACCATTTTGGCTATTGGGAATATCTTCCGTGCTGATTTTGGTCTCTTCTATCAAGTTCCTCAAAACTCCGGCAGCCTCTACAATGTCACTTCAGTTTTAGATACATACATCTATAACGGATTGACCTCAACTGGTGACATCGGCATGTCGAGCGCCGCGGCACTTTATCAATCTTTAGTCGGTTTTGTCCTTCTAATGATTAGTAACGCGATTGTGCGAAAAGTTGATTCAGACTCAGCCTTATTCTAAATAGGAGGTGTTGTCATTGGCGCAACGCAAAAAACACATTTCTACTGTGGAGGTCCGTAACTTTGGCCCAAAAACAAATTTATTTTTCAACATTGTGATCGGACTTTTCGCACTGACATGTTTACTACCTTTAATCTTTATTGTGATCATCTCACTGTCTAGCGAAAATTCCTTAGTGTCTAACGGTTATCAATTTTGGCCTGAACATTGGAGTTTGGCCGGCTATGAATATCTAGCCACCATGAGTGGACAACTGCTAAACGCGCTTGGCATCTCCATACTAGTAACGGTATTCGGTACGCTAGTTAATGCTACTTTCACCTCTACTTATGCCTACTCGATTTCACGGACAAGCTTTAAATACAAAAAGTTTTTTACCATTTTTTGCTTAATTACGATGCTGTTTACGCCCGGAATGGTCGCT
Source organism: Pediococcus sp. M21F004 (assembly GCF_051122535.1). Lineage (NCBI taxonomy): Bacteria > Bacillati > Bacillota > Bacilli > Lactobacillales > Lactobacillaceae > Pediococcus > Pediococcus sp. M21F004. The sequence continues at coordinate 1,514,442 of NZ_CP177314.1, read as the reverse complement.
AACTATATCGTCATGACCAATCTGCTTCAGTTAAAAGATACTATCTGGGCGTTAATCCTACCCATGGCGGTCAGTCCGTTTAACATCATCGTCATGCGAACCTTCTTCAAACGTCAGGTAAACGAGTCGATTATCGAAGCCGCCCGGATTGACGGAGCTGGTGAACTACGGATCTTTGCTCGCATCGTTTTACCATTGGCAGTTCCAGGAATTGCTACTATCAGTCTATTCGCGGCGCTAGGCTACTGGAACGATTGGTTTAACGCGTTACTGTATATCCAGGATTCGCACCTGGTACCTTTACAGTATTTACTAATGAAGATTCAATCTAACATTCAAATGCTGTCACAAAACGCATCCCAAAGCGCTCAATACGCTGGTGGGGCTGCCAGGATTCCGCAAGAGGCAACGCGAATGGCCATGGTTGTCATTTCCATTTTGCCAATTGCGCTCAGCTATCCATTTTTCCAGAAATACTTTGTCAAAGGGCTAACTATTGGCGGTGTAAAAGAATAATTTAATAAAGGGGAACTAAACATATGAAGAAAATTACAAAGCTTTTACTTACAGGAGTGGCACTGATGGGCGTTGCATTGAGTGTTGCTGGTTGTTCATCCAAACAAGCAGACGACAATTCAGGTGGCACTAAAACGTTAACGATGTATCAAATTGGAGAAAAGCCTAAAAATTATGACACCTTAATAAAAAAGGCCAACAAAACCATCGAAAAGAAATATAACGCTAAACTCAAAATTAATTACATTGGTTATGGGGATTATGCACAGAAAATGGCCGTCATTGTTTCTTCAGGTGAAGCCTATGATATTGCAAAGGCGGATAACTACACACTAAATGCTCAAAAAGGGGCTTACGCTGACTTAACTGAATTGCTTCCAAAATATGCATCCAAAGCTTATAAAAATTTAGATTCAGCGTATATCAAGGGAAACAAAGTTAATGGCAAACTGTACGCTTTACCGGTCAATGCAAATGTCTCAACAACCGAAACTATTGCATTCAACAAATATTACCTTGATAAATATGACATCGATATCAGCAAAGTTTCTTCATACAGTGATTTAGAATCTGCTTTGAAGAAGTTCCATGCTAACGAACCTAACGTTGTCGGATTTGCTGCTGTGAAAGGTTTCAAATCAGCTGCTGACTTTGATTATCCGCTCTCAAGTCGACTTCCTTTTGCGGTAGATACTTCTTCTAACGGAGATCCCACAAAAATTGTCAATCAATATAATTCAGCTCAGATGTTAGAAAATTTGGAAGCTTTGCATAGTTACTATAAAAAAGGATATATCGCCCAAGATGCTGCAACAAGTACTAAAGAATATCTATTGGATAGCAAGACATGGTTTGCGCGTCAAGAAGCCCAAGGGCCATATGATTACGGCGATCAAGCTTTAAACACAGCCGCAGGAAGTAAAGATGCCATTGTTACTAAAGAAATTACCACTCCTTTAAAGGCGACCGGAAATGCGCAAATGTTTAACTGGGTCGTTGGAAATGCTTCAAAGAACAAAACCCTATCTGTTAAAGTCCTTGGTCTGTTAAATAGCGATCCCGACTTATTGAATGGTCTCGTTTGGGGTGAAGAAGGCAAGGCTTGGGAAAAGACCGGCGATGCTGATAAAATCAAACTTTTACCCGGTTACAAAGCAGACGAAAGTATGGGCGCTTGGATGACTGGTAATAACCAGATTTTATACACAACAACCGATGTTACCGACAAAGAAATTGCAACCCGTGATAACACGATTAAAACGGCTAAAGAATCACCAATTTTAGGTTTTAACCCTGACACATCAAAAATCAAAACTCAAATTACTAATATTCAAAATGTGATGGATCAGTATGGGGATATCCTTAATACGGGGACTGCAGAACCTAAAGCAACGATCAAGCAAATGAACAAAGCCTTGAAATCAGCAGGCTATGCCGAAGTTCAAAAAGAATTACAAACCCAATATGACAAGTTCTTAAAGGCTCAAAAATAAATATAAGTATCATTCGAGCTGGTCAGTTTAACGGCTGATCAGCTCCATACATAGGCCAGCATGAAATTCTGCAAATGCCAAATAGTCTTAATCTACGAGGAGGGCCAGTCCAACTTAGCGCTTTAGCGGTTAGCGAGGATGGACATCCGTACCGAGAATAAAATTTTGCGAACGCAAAATAGTCCTTAAAAACGAGGAGGAAATTCACATTGATCAGTCTTGGAGTACAAAAAATATTAGTCCGCGCATACGTTTTAATAAAACTTAGTTTATTATTTTGGGCATACGCCTTCTCCGGATTATTAATTTTCGGAATTGGTCCTGCTTTACTAACCATTGCTGAACTCTACCAACAGCATCAATGGTCCTATGAAAAGATTAAATTTAAAGCAGGCTGGCAACTGTTCAAACGTAATTTCAAATTTGGTAATCTGTACTTTTACCTGCTAGCGACTGTTTTAACCGGATTGGGTATAAATCTTTTCTTATCCGTACAAACTCCGGGGTTAGCCTTCCTAGTTACTGATTTCGTGATTATGTTTGTGATTTGTCTAGTCCTCAGTATGTTCCATTATGGATTACTGTTGAATGCCAATTACGAGGTTAATCTACGAACTACTCTCAAGCTTTCCTTTATTCAGTTTTTTAACAACTTCTTAGATGTGATTAAGTTACTGGCAGGCTTCATCGCCATTCTCATCATCACCTACAAGTTTCCAGGCCTCATCCTATTTGCCACCGTCCCGGCTTTCATTGTCTGGACAACAATTGTAAGCAAGAAGTGGTATCAAAAACTGGCCTTTGTCATCTAAAACAAAAAATAGACTTAACTAAAATTTGAATTTAGTTAAGTCTATTTTTATATTAGAGTACTTTCTGTATCAAAAAATCTGTTTGTTCGTCATCACCCATGAAAAATGAGTGTTGGCCGATGCGCTTAAACCCGAGTTTTTCATAAAACTGCTTGGCCGGCTCATTATGTTCCCAAACGCCAAGCCAAATTTTTGCTTTATGATTCTCTGCCGCTAATTTCTCAGCCACTTGAATTAGATACGTGCCTAATCCTTGATGTTTGAAGGCTGGCCGAATGTAAATTCGTTCCACTTCCAAACTATCTGGGCCCATCTTTTCAGACTGCGCGTCATTTACATTAAGTTTTAAATAGCCTGCGACTTCATCGTTAAGTTCAATAAAATAAAACCTAGAATCCGGGTTGGCTAATTCCCGCTGTAACTTTTTGGATTCATATGCCGTTGTTAAGAAGTCATCCATGATCTCTGGTGGATTGTATGGTCCAAACGTATCCGTATAAGTCTCAATACTAATTTGTTGTAATTGTTGCCAGTCTTTAACACCGATTCTTTTAAGTTTGCCTTTTTCTGTCATTTAAAACATCTCCGATTAGTTTCTATCATTCGATTTTACACTAAACAATTCGTCCTGCCAATTGTTTAATCACTAACCACAAAAAAACAATCCCATCAGGATTGCTTTTTAATCCCTATTCTGGCCAAACAGATTTGGCTGTATCAATCACTAGTTGCAATTTATTCCATTGATCGTCTTCTGTTAAATGATTGCCTTCCTCTGTAGAAGCAAAACCACATTGAGCTGACAAACAGAGATCTTCCAATGGCACATATTGGCTCGCGTCTTTAATTCTGGCCTTTAAATCTGCCTGTGATTCCAATTCTGGTTTCTTAGAGGTCACTAAGCCAAGCACGATACGTTGGTGACGGCCATTGTCTGCAATTTTTTTAAGAGGTTCAAAACCGCCAGAACGTTCGTCATCATACTCCAAGAAGTATCCATCAATATGCAATTGGGCTAAATAATCGGCCACTGGATCGTAAGCGCCGGCACCAGCCCATGTTGAAGCGTAGTTTCCACGACAAACGTGCATCGTCAAAGTTAAGTCATCCGGTTTATTATCAGCGATTGCATTAATGGCTCTAACCGCGGCTTCAGCGAGCGGTTTCAGAGCTGGATTAAGGGTGCCTTTTGAAAAACTAGCCCACATTCCCCATGATGTGTCATCAATTTGCAGATAGCGACAGCCCAAATCATAGAAGTGTTGCACTGTCTTTTGATAAGCAACAATGATATCTTCAGTGAAGGCATCAACATCATAATTGTAGTATTCATCATAAATTGAAGCGTCCTTATTTGGAAATAAAACTGAAGGACTAGGAATTGTTTGTTTAGCAGTTACGCCATCAGGGACAATGCTATTCAAATATTTAAAGCCTTCAAAGAAAGGATGATCAGGATTATAAGTCACTTTATCTGTGTATTTAATCCCGCCTTTACGAGTTTCCAAACCGTTAAACGTGTACCCTTTTTCAGGAACGAAAAACTGGGCTCCCTTTAAGCCATCAATGAAATCGAGATGCCACCAGCTACGGTTAAATTCGCCGTCGGTCACAGCTTTCAAACCAAGGTCAACTTGCTTTTTAACAATTCGACTAACTTCTTGGTCCTCTACTTGTTTGAGTTCCTCTGCACTAATTTTTTTGTCATTAAAATTTGCCCTTGCCTGCTTTAAAGCTGCTGGCCGTAATAAACTCCCTACTTCATCATACCGATATGGAAACTTGCTTTGTACACTAACTGTCATCTTACGCACTCTCCTTTAATTTTTTTCAAATTTAAGCAATAAAAAAAGTCCCTGGAATAAATATATTCCAAGGACGAATGATCTCGCGGTACCACCTTAATTTTCGTTTGATTCACACCAAACGACTTAAAAGTACAGCAGAATCTGCTATACTTGTACGCGTTAATGGGCGCACCCAACGTTATCTAATCAATTGATTCGACACCGTTTATCTCCAAGACCATCTTCATCGCTAAATTGTGGCTCCTTTTCACCAACCGGAACCTCTCTGAAAGTCAATCGCACGACTACTCATCTTTTCATTGCTCTTTTATTAATTTGATTTTAATGCAATTCTAATCGTGATAAAATGAATTGTCAAGTCTCAAAATAAAACGGATGATAAGTTTTTACATCTGGTTATTTTTTCCTGCCAAAAAAGAAACTGGCCCCTGCAAAAAGCATCAATATGACGCCAATGATTCTAATTACATTACTCTGTTTTTCGGATGTTTGTGGCAAAACAGTTAATTTTTCAGAATTATATTCACTCAATTTTTCCTTGTTTGAAACAACAGGTTTGGCACTATCCTTACTTTCAACTGTTGTGTTTGCCTTTGATTGTGGTGCCGTTTTGCTGTAAATTACAGTATGAGTCTTTTTATCGTCATTTTTAATGTTGTCATTTGGATTATGCATGGAACCTTGTTGTCTAGTAGAAATTGAATTTGTTCTGGGTGCTGCAGGGGTCCGACTGTAGGTTATGGTATGAGTTTTCTCATCACGACTGATAATATAAAATTCCGGGTCGTGCATGGAACCCTGCATAAACGACGAACTAGAGCTGGAATTTGCATTAGCGCTTGAAGATACTGACTGATCACTAGTGATCGTGCTACTACTTGTCTCATTGGCTCTTGAATCAGCCCTAGTTTTTTGGCTAGCTGCTCCGCTGACTAGGGTGCCTAAAGCCGATAAACTAATCAGTAACACTTTAATTTTTTTCATTACAACCATTCCCCTGTATTTACATGTATTAACCTATTCGTCCGATAATAAAGATTTTATTGTTAACCATGAAAAGGCTAACACACTTTTAATGGTGCGTAAAATTTCCCCACAAAAATAATGACTTAGGAGATAAACATGATTAAACCAATCAATCGCGACACCACTTTTCTTTCTCAAAAAGCAATTAAAGCCAACAAATCAGATCAACAAGTGGTCACCAATTTGCTGGACACGCTCAAGTTTCACAAGGATCATTGTGTTGGCATGGCTGCAAATATGATCGGTGTCAACAAACGGATTATTGTTGTTCAAATGGGACCTCTGGCTGTGCCCATGATTAATCCAATTATTACCAAAAAAGTCGCCGCATTCACCACTAAAGAAGGTTGTTTGTCTCTATTGGGTGAGCGTCCAACTACTAGGTATAAACAAATTGAAGTCACTTATATGGATCAAAAATTCATTCCTCATAAACAGCAATTTTCAGATTGGATTGCCCAAATTATCCAACATGAAGTTGACCATTGCGAAGGAATTTTAATTTGAAAAATCAAAGGAACCCACTAAGTTATAATCTAACTTTAAATATTCCCCATATTCTGTTCTAGCGTGGAAGGTACCGTACAGCTCCTGAAATTTCTACTCGTATGCAAGTTCATCTGCACTTATTGGGATCCTTGATCATGCGTGTTGGCTTTATTTTTATAGATGCTATTGCTCTGTGCAAGTGTTTAGCAATGTCAGTCTATTCAAAAATAAAAAACCATCCAATCATTGATTGGGCCATTATTTTAGCGGTTGACTACTTGCTTTTCCATACACTTTTATGGGAAACTGAAAGTTGGTACAGTCAGGCTATCCTGCCTCTACTGTTCTTAACTGTCACTTTTCCAACCCCATTTTTGAAAGAATCAACCAGCTTCCAAGGCTTCAATTATCATTCCAAAGGGATCCAAGCTCAATGGCTTCGTAGTTTTTTTAAAAACTAATCAACGCTATATTTTAAAAAAGCACAACTTATCTTATTGCTCACGGTAAAATGACGAAAGTAACATACCGGATTGTCTTAACAAATCCGCGTAAAACAGTCCAAAGGATTCAAATTGTACAAACGTTGAAGTACAAATTGGCACCTAATCCACTTAAAACTAATGGAGTTTCACAAACTTACAGCTCCTTAATTTATACATTCAGTACTAAAGCGTAATCAAAAAAATTGTGAGGCCAAAACTTGCTCAAACTAAAAAAGCTTTTTATCCGTTATTACAGCGTAATTAGTTACTTATTTTTTGGTGGTTTAACCACCCTAATTAATATTGTTATATTTAAAGTTTTGAATAATGCCACTACTTGGAACTATCAATTTTCAAACGTTGCGGCCTGGTTTTTATCGGTTTTATTTGCCTATGTAACTAACAAACAATGGGTATTCAATTCAAAAACCTCCAACTCAAAATCACTGATACAAGAAGTGGGATCATTCTTCTTTTTCCGAATCATATCTCTACTTTTCGATATGCTGATCATGTGGACAGGAATCTCGCTTTTAGGCGGAAATGCGCTATTGGTAAAAATCATTGATAACGTGTTAATTGTCATTATTAACTATGTGTTCAGTAAACTATTCATTTTTACTTCTGCACCAGATCATTCGGTAACCAAATGATCCAGTAAAAAATAGAAAAAATGGTCTGAAACAGGATTCACTTCCGCTTCAGGCCATTTTTATTTTAGTAATTTTTACACATTTCGTTTCTTGAAAATCAAGTACCCAAAGAACAGGAATACAACGATATAACCAAGGTTTCCCCACACCAACTGTTCAACCGAGAGTTTTGTGAGTACTTTGTAACTCGAATCTACCACCTGACTCGATAAATTCAGCATATTGATGGGATTCCATTTCAACCACTCCCACTTAGCAATGAGCATAAACATTAGACTGGCAACAATGCTGCTGGCAAAGTAGCCAATAATACCCACAGATACCGCCACGGTCGCATTTTTGAACAAGGTTGCTAAGAGTAAAACTAAGGTCAAAATGAGCCATAATCCAATAAAGTTTCCGCCCATTGTAATTCCTAAATTTTCAAGCAACGTATGCCCATTTCGGCCCACCTTGGCGAGATCAAACGTATTACTAAACAAGGCGACTTTCAAAATAAGCGTCCAAACAAATGAAAGTACATATAAGTAAACAGAATAGAAAAACATTGTAATCCACTTACTCATGATCACCTGACCACGATTATATTTGCGGTACAAGAGCTCTTTGACAGTTCCATACTGAAATTCCATCGAGACAATTGCGCCACAGCCTGCGATCATTAAAAATACAATCCACTCTATTCCCGTAAAATTTGAACTGAATAAACTTTTCGCATCAAAATACTTTGGATAAGCTTTGGCCAATCCAGCAAAAAGCGACATTAAGCCAATTAACAAGATCGTGGCAAAATAGGTACTTTTTTTATGCATTAATTTAAATAATTCCTGATTTATTAAAGTTACCATTTAGTTTCTCCCCCTATTCCGTCAATTGATCATCAGCTAATAAAGCCAGCAATGACGTTTCTAAATCACTTTGTTGATGCTGAATATCTAAAATTTCAATATCGTTATCTACAAATAATTTCAAAATTGGCATTAACTTTTGATTATCTTCTGCAAGGATTCGCACATCCGAGCCCTCACCCAATGTATATCCAGCCTCACTCAATAATTGTTTGGCATGTTCATCATCGGCCGATTTAATCACCAGATATTTTTTGCCTTTATCCGTTAGGGCCTGCATTGAAGATTGTGACACAATCCGTCCTTTATCGATCACCAACACATCATCAACTAACTTTTCGAGTTCACTCAAAATATGACTAGAAATCAAAATGGTTGCCCCATTTTGCGCTAATTTAGTAATAATATTCCGTAAATCTTTATTTGATTCAGGATCCAACCCATTCATTGGTTCATCCAACACAATAAAATGCGGATGATTAATTAAAGCTAACGCGATACCCAGCTTTTGCTTCATCCCTAATGAATAAGATTTTGCCTTCCGCTTGATGTATTTGGTCATCCTCAATTCAGTGACCACTTCATCGATGCGGTGCTGTTGATCATCACCAGTTGCAAACAATTTCAAATGATCCAAGCCGCTTAAAAATGGATAAATTCCAGGATACTCAATCAAGGCACCAACATGTTCTAAACTCGCATGTTTCGTTGCCGTCACATTTTGACCTTCAACGAGAATTTCACCTTTAGAAAAACCGGTCAATCCCAATACAGTTTTCATGATCGTCGATTTTCCGGCCCCATTCGGTCCAACAAGTCCCACAATTCTGCCCTTTTGGACCGTAAAATTAATGTCATGCAAAACCTTTTTACGTCCAAAACTCTTATCTAGATGTTTAACTTCCAGAATATTTGCCATATTTCCCTCCATAAAGTAAATTAGTTAGTTACTTATGTGATTAACTATACATGCCAGATCTTTTTCTGTCAAGGTACAAAAAGGAGGGCTGTTGATCAGCTCTCCTTTTTTCTATTTAGTAAATATTTTTTTGTAGGCTGTTTATTGCAATATTTTTTGAGCTCGATAAGCGTAATGTTTATACAAACCACCATAGCGATTGTGATAATCTTTTTTCCACGGTTTATCCCGTCCACAAAAATGTAAGAAGACAGTATTTTCAATCACCCAGTCCAAAGTCCACCGCCCATTACTAAGCGCGTAATACATGGGACTCCGCCGGGCATCAAAGTTATAAAGTTCATCCGGTATTTTTTTAATTTGATGTCCGTACAAACCATTTAAAACATCTTGATCCGGCAAAAAAAGAGCCATTTTGTTGTCATATATATATTTAAAAATATCGTCACTTTTCACCTGGTCTCGAATCGCTTTTAGATTCAACATCATGATCCCTGAATTAAAATAACTTTCTGCCTCATAATTGCCAAGGCGTAATTTATTTAGCGGTTCCGTCACATTATTCGATAACGCCGAATGGCTGGCCGCTGCGTATAAGGACTCATCCAAATCTAATTGATACAATGCCGATAAATCATTAATTGCTAAAATATCCACATCTAAATAAAGAACTCGGTCTAAGTCAGCCGGTAGATACTCCTGAGCTAATAGTCGATAATAAATTGTTTCTGGATATCGATTAGTGACTGGTGCATTTTCTAAAAAAGTTTCGCCTAAAATAATTGGATGGTAATTCAATCCCAGCCTTTCGCAAAAATTTAGTATTTTTGGTGTTTTCTTTAACTCGTTTTTTTGAATCACATATACATCAAACGTCTGATTTGGCGTATTAATCGTAATTGAATAAAGGGTCGTTAATAATTGATCGACTACATGATTATCAATGGCAAATAGTAAATTCATATCCGTAACATCTCCTAGTCTCCATTATAATATAGCCGCCAGGTAGATAGGAAAAAATTCCAAAATAAAAACTTGCTAGATTTTAAACCTAACAAGTTTTATTTAATTAATTATGCTAAAGCCATTGGTGCGTCAAGTTGGCGACCTTCTCCGCGATGAGCAAGAATCCAGTCATAGTTGTGACAATCACTGCCACCGCTTTGTCGCCATTTAACCAGACAAGCGTTTCATGTAATTTATGGGCTGGTAAAGAATCAGTTTGAGCATCAGGACTCGGTTTAGAAGCTTCCAAAAAGCCCTTAATGTCACCTTTATACCAAGAAATTTCAATTGTCACCATGAAACTTCCTTTCAAATTTTTATAAACTTAGTCTGCACGTAACGCAATGGCGGCATCTTTCTTGGCTGCCATTCGTGCTGGTATATGGCCACCTAACATGGTCAAAACTGTCGAAACAATCACTAAGATAATTGCTTGCGTTGGATTCAATACGGCAACTCCCGCTAGGCCAGTTACGTTTTCCAAAATCGCATTGATTGGGAAGGTTAACGCCCACGCCACGAAAATTCCAAATACACCGGCCCCAAAGCCGAGGATAAATGTTTCCGCATCAAACACACGAGTAATATCTTTTTTACGAGCACCTAAGGCTTTGAGAACTCCAATTTCTTTGGTTCGTTCCAAGACACTGGTATACGTAATAATCGCAATCATAATCATGGAAGTTACTAACGAAATGCCGGCAAAGGCAACTAAGACGTAAGTAATCGCGTCCATGATCCCACCCGTCATACTAGAAATCGTGCTGGCAAGATCTGTGTAAACCACTTTATCGGCTTTGCTCTTCCCTTTGTTGTACTTGTCTAAATATGAAAGAACTTTATCTTTTTGTTTAAACTTAGTTGGATAAATTTGAATATTAGTTGGTTCTGATTCGTCGCCAAGGGTTGTTAACATTGCCGAGCGCGTAGCCTTATCCATTTTTTGACCAGTCATCACGTTGTTATCGCTCTTCTTTTGAGCAGCAACAATTTTTGAATCTTGGTTAGCGTCTAAAACATCTTTAGTCAAATTAGCACTGTAGGCAATCCCATTTGCTAAAATACCGTCTGAATTTCCAGATACCTTCACCCGAATGATTCCTTTAACCGTCAAAGTTTTGGTACTTGAATTAGCAGCCATTTTTGAATAATTAGTTCCTGATACATAGTTACCAGTTGGCAATTTTGTATAGTAATTATCATTCGCAACCACTTTAATCTTTGTACCCACTAGATCTTTGTAATTAAAGTTCTGACCATCCTTAACAGTGAAACCGAGGTTCTTTAAAGCGTTGATATTGACGGTATTATCCTTATCCACAACCAACACGATATCTGTGGATTTTGTCGGATAACTCCCGGCAAGCACTTTATAGTAGGTTTTTAAGAAACTTTGTTTACCATTACGATCTACCGGATAAACACTACCGTTCAAGCCAGTTGAAGCACTCATCATGGCACTTGCACTGGTTGCAGAACTATCGGGATCACTTGTTGAAAACGTCACGGGTTTGTATTTACCGTCAACTTCGCGTAATAAATTCATCCCTGTGCCGTAGCTTACCGCAATATTTTTGGCATCTTTTTTAGGCATTTTATTCAAATAATCTAAATAATTAGTCGTAATTTTGTTTGTATGTTGAGCTTTATCCTCAGCACTCTTTTCAGCCTTCACCTGATTATTTTTAGCAGCTTTATTATTAGAGCTTCCACTATCACTTGAACTCAGTGCACTAGGATCTGTACTAGTCGGCGAAACGGTCACTGGCATCGTTGATAACGCATCACTTTGGGTCTGGTCCACTTGCTTTTGAAAGCCATTTGAAAGTGCCAAAACGACGGCAATACTGATAATACCAATACTTGAGGCAAATACCGTCAGGAACGTGCGTCCTTTTTTGGTTCGAATGTTTGTATAGGAAAGCTTAAGTGCTGTCCAATAACTCATCTTAGTGTTGTTTAGTGAAAAATCAGATTGTTTTTGTTCTTCTTCAAACGGATTGGAATCGTTTTGGATCTGGCCATCGGCAAACTCAATAATTCGATCTGCGTATTTATGCGCAAGATCAGGATTATGCGTCACCATAATAACGAGACGATCTTTACTCAAATCACGAATCAATTGCATAATCTCGTCACTAGTTTCAGAATCCAACGCTCCCGTGGGTTCATCCGCAAGAAGAATTTCCGGATCATTGGCAATTGCCCGCGCAATCGCAACCCGTTGCATTTGCCCACCAGAAAGTTGATTTGGTTGTTTGTGCATTTGATCTTTGAGCCCAACGCGAATCAAAGCATCCGTTGCTTGTTTCTTTTTTTGAGAAGCTGAAACGCCACTAAGCGTCATCCCCATTTCCACATTTTCCATAATTGAAAGATGTGAAATTAAATTATAGGATTGGAAAATAAAACCAACCGAGTTATTTCGGTAAGCATCCCATTCAGAATCTTTAAAGTTCTTAGTAGATTTTCCTTTAATAAGTAGATCTCCGGAATCATATCGATCTAATCCGCCAATGATATTCAGCATGGTTGTCTTTCCAGATCCACTAGGGCCAAGAATTGCAACAAATTCTTGTTTGCGGAACTCAACTGAAACATCATCTTGTGCCTTTGTAACGGTGTCGCCAACGTGATAGTACTTGTTGATATGACTTAATTTTAACAACGGCGTGTCCTCTTTTATAATTTATTTTTTGGTTGTTTTCATTTGACAATGGTTAACTATAGGCACATACTTCACAATTGTCAACTATTAAGAATACTTAAATTTTACTTAAAAATCAGGAGACTTAAAAAATGGAACCAGAACAGAGCAGTAACGACATTTTTGGACAATTATTCCTAACCCTCATCCAAGCAATTTCGCAAAATCGTTTTCCGGATAAATTCGGTCTGACACGTTTACAAGCCATCACACTCAGAAACGTGTATCGGCAGTCCGGGATCACCATGACACAGCTTGCACAAAAGATCGGCATTACCAGACCACAGCTTACACGGATTATCGATACCCTTGAGGACCGTGGCTTAGTTAGTCGTCACCATAACGATGATAACCACCGCGTCATTAATGTTCTCCGTACTGAAAAAGGAAAAAAAGTTGTAAAAAAACACATGGATCTTATCCAGTCCCGAATTCAAAGGCTGGTTGATACCTTGGATGACGAAGACCAGAAAGCCCTAGTTACTCACTTGCAAGGAACTATCCGTTTAATGGAAAAAGCGGGCATTGTTGAATTAGACTTCGAAAAAAATTAGTTTTGTTAAAAATGGACAGTCTCCCCTTCAGGAGACTGTCCATTTTTATTTTACCAATTTGCAATTGTTTCTTTCATACCGGTTATTAAATCATCAGTCATTCTTTTTTTATCTTTGTACAAACCAAGATCCGTAAACTCAATGAACCCAAAAATAAGACTCATCAAGATTTGAACATGCTGCCTTAATTTGTTTGAATCACCATCACTGCGCTGTAAAATTTTCGTAGGAACTTCTCTTAGTTCCATTAATTTGGCCGCGATTTGATCATGATTTTTAATTTTGCTTACTAGCGTTAACATGCTGTTTAACGCATGATTCTGTTGTGAAAAATCAAAGGTTGCCCTCGCAAAGGACAAAATGGCCTCTTCACCACATGTTTCAAATACGAATGATGCTGGCCTAACAAGTGAACTAGCAACTGAGGTTAATGAATACGGTGCTGAACAAAGTAAAGCTTACCCAGATAAAATTGGGTTCGCAGCCACTTTGCCCTTACCTTATGTTGACGAAAGTATTGCTGAAATCGACCGTGCTCGAACAAACCAGGCAAGTGGATTTACCTTACCAACTAATGCAAATGGTACTTACCTCGGTGATCCAAGTTTAGATCCCATTATGGAAAAATTAAATGAACAAAAAACACTTGTTATGTTACATCCTAACGAGCCTAAACCACTCGCAAAGGATGTAAACAGTGATATTCCTGCCCCAATCATGGAATTTTTCTTTGATACAACGCGGGCTGTGACCAACATGGTGATGCATAATGTTTTCAATCGCTATCCAAACATTAAGTTTATTATCCCCCATGCTGGTTCATTATTACCAGTCATTTCGGATCGACTCGCTTTAGCTCAAAAGCTTAATCCTAATTTGAAAGACGAGCAAGTAGACTTGGCCACCGTTTTGGCAACCCAATATTTCGATGTTGCCGGCATGGTTTTACCACATCAACTACCAGTATTACAACAAGTTTCAGATCCTACTCACTTATTGTACGCTACCGATGCGCCATATACACCTGCAGCACAGGTTGTTCAACTGACCAAAGAACTAGAAAATACCGGTCTCTTGTCTGAAGCAACAAAACAAATGATTTTCTATAAAAATGGTAAACAATTATTAGATGAACTTAAATAAATTCAAGGGGGATTTTTAATATGAGTGAATTAAAATTAGATGGTGCAACATTACATTATGAAACAGTTGGCGAAGGTCCTGTTTTAATCTTCGTTCCTGGTGCCAACGGAACAGGTGATATTTTCAGTCATGCTGCTGAATATTTGAAGGACAGTTATAAAGTTGTGATGTACGATCGCCGTAACTATGGTAAAAGTGAACTAACCAAGCCTTTACCTGATGGTATTAGTGATCCTCATGACACTTACCGGATCAAGACCGACGCGAGTGACTTAGCAGCCTTGGCAAAAGAGGTTAGTGACGGACCCGTTTCAATTCTTGGAAGTAGCTCTGGTTCGATCGTGGTGATGGAAACTTTACAGGATTATCCTGAAATTTTCAAAAAAGCTTTGATCCACGAATCACCAATTAATGTCTTCTTATCAGATTCTGAGCAACAGCAAGCTAACAACCAAACTGTTGTCGATATTGCTCAAAAAGATGGCATGATGGCAGCTATGAAGGAATTTGGTAAGTTCATGCGCATTGGTGCCATTGATGCAAAAATGATGTCCAAACCAGCAACAAACATTGGTGATATTAAAAATGCTGCTAAGAATGCTGATGATCCCAAAACTCGTAGCCAAGCATTTTGGTTTGAAAACGAAATCCGTCAGTATACCAGTCGTAAAATTGATTTTTCAATCTTCGAAAAGAATCGCGATAAACTTGTTTTCTTTGCTGGAACTGGCTCAAATAACTCCTTCCCCGTAGAAGTTACCACAGACATTGCAACTAAGGTAAATGTTCCCGTTACCCAAATCCCTGGTGGTCACTTGGGTTATGCCCAATTACCAGAAGGATTTGCTGAAGTTTTGAAAAAAGTTTTAGCTTAACAAATAGGTTTCAAAAGACCTCCACTGAAAATTCAGTGAAGGCCTTTTTTTATCTTCTAATAACTAACTTTCGTATTTCCATAGCGCTTAATTAAACGCATCCCATGTCTTGCATTGTATTTAACTTTGACACTCTTAATCGAGTGACCTTTTCGTGCGTACAATTGAATTGCAGATCGACTGACATGATAACCCGTAAACGAATTACTCTGAATTGCAACAGAGGTCGTATGGGGCATATGCCCATATTGATTCGAGATGATAATATTATTTTCTGGACGCGCACGTTTTAATGTCGTGTTGAAGGTGTTATGGGTAATCGTTAACGATTTGGACGATTCAAAATGCACCGGCGCCCCGAAATAAGTGACATCGGACCCCATTCCACTTAAACGCACAGCATTCTTAACAGTATTGTAGGAGAAAGTCACGTGAGCGATCATGCGACGGTTACTACTAATTGTATCGTGTTGCCCAATTGCAACCTGCGCCAACGAAACTAACTTTTTTCCGCTATATTCTGGTGCCCAGGTATTATGGGTAACCGTAATGTAGGTTGATGGCGTCCCGCTAAAATGGCCTTTCCCATACTTATTAAAACCCGGACCGCCGCTATTATAATTCGCATAATCAGTCTGAATTGACTCGCCATACTCGCCATGATTCCCGTTTTCCCGCATCACTTTAGTACTCAATGTGTGCCCGTATCCATAAAAATGACTTTTAGTAATTGTGATATGCGAACAACCCATTAAGTCAAATATATGCCCGCCGATTCCACATGCTTGGTGAAAGGTTAGTCCGTTAAAGGTGGCTTTGGTAGTCCGTAGTAAACGGAATTCATGCCCGCCCCTGTAAAATGTGCCGCCTTTCCAATTCAAGCCACTCGTAAGGACGCCATAAAAGAAGCCGGCTTTTCCGGTGAAAGTAGCTTTAGTGGCGTTGATATGTACATTAGCTTTTGTAGGTAATTTAACATTGCCACTCATTTTAAAATTGCCAACCAATGTAATTGTCTTACCTTTGCCAGCTTTTTTAAATAACGAGTTCAAGGTTGCGTTAGTTTGTTGAGAAACTTTTACTGTAATTTTCTTTGTGACTCCCTGACAAGTAACGGCAATTGTCGTTGTCCCAGCTTTTTCCCCCTTAATAAGACCCTTTTGCGTAATTGTAGCAACACTAGTGCGACTGGAACGCCACGTAAATCGTGCATTTTTCACATTGGTAATCTTACTTTTTAACTGTTTTGTGGCCCCGACATTAACCGTCGAGCCCCCGGTAATACTCAGTTTTGTTTTAGGAACTGTGATCACAATTTGTTTTGTTTGGCCTTGATAAGAAAGTGTGACAGTTGTCTTCCCGGCCTTTTTACCCACAACAAGTCCTTTTTGCGTAACCGTGGCCACATCAGAGCGACTTGAAGTCCAGACCAGTTTGGCATTCTTGACGTTTGTCACAGTACCTTTCAATTAGTCACTAGCCCCAATGATAACCGTGGTATTACCGGTAAGATTCAAATTAGGCGTCACTGATTCAGACGAAGATTCACTTGATGACGCAGATGAACTGCTTGCTTCCGGTGCGGATGAAGATTCACTTGAAACTGAAGAACTTGAGGCGTCCGTTGTTGAAGCACGCACGCTAACTACTTGATATGTATAAACCAACCCAAATAACACTAAGATAGTGCTAAAATAAACTGCTAATTTTTTCATAATAATATTATATCTCCCCTATGATATAGGGTATCACTTTTTAAAGTATAAATTCTAGGTGTAATTATCTTTTTTGTAGTTCATGGACACACTTAACTGTTAACCAGCCGTGATATTTTACTACTTTGCATTTTATTTTATGTTTTTTGATAAAGATGGTATTCTGTCAGAAACAATTCAGATTTTTCCATGTGAGGGACACTTACCATGAAAATTATTAAATTAAATGCTACCAATATAGATCTCAGACCTGCGATCAGCGAAATTTTCGTAGAAGGTTTCTACCAATGGCTAAAGTTTTTTTCCAAAGATAAAACTAAATTAGCAAAAGCCTTTGCTCACGCTTTTAATCCAGAGGTGTTCTATGCAGCAGTTGAAAACGAAAATATCTTGGGGTTTGCAGCTTGTACTGACGGAATTATTCATTCAATCCAATTAGATCAACATGAACTCCGCGTTCATTTGGGCATTTTTATGGGAACACTTGCATACAAAATATTAAAAAAGGAATTTGAAGTAAAACCATATCCGTTTGAAATTACGTCAAACATGGGAACTATCGAATTTGTTGCAACTTCTAAAAATCACCGTGGTCAGGGAGTCGCTACCCAAATCATCAAATATATTCATGAAAACACGCCCTTTAAAAAATACGTACTTGAAGTCGCTGATACGAATGTTAATGCCGTTCGATTATACGAGACCCTTAATTACCAAGTGTTTAAGCGTGTCCCTGAAACCCATACTAAACGGAGTGGCATCAATTTTTATTTATATATGCAGTACATTAAAAGCACTTAAACAGTTAGTAACAGTACTCAGAAAACAAATAACTGCTAAAATCCAGCGGAAATAAAAAAATAGACATTCTCTGTAAAAAGAGAATGTCTATTGATTTGTTCAGAATTAGTCTAATTTAGTCTTGCCTTGAACTTCAAGTTTGTCGTTGAAGTCATAAACAACTGGTTCACCAGTTGCCATTTCAAGATTCATGATATCTTCGTCTGAAATGTTTTCGATATACTTGCTTAAAGCACGTAATGAGTTACCGTGGGCAGCAATGATAACATTCTTGCCGTCTAATAACTTAGGAGCGATTTCGTCTTCCCAGAAAGGAATAACACGTTCCAAAGTAACTTTAAGGTTTTCACCACCAGGAATCATGCGTGGGTCTAAGTTAGCGTAACGACGATCATTTGCTGCTGAACCTTCAGCATCTTTGTCCAACAATGGAGGCAAAGTATCGTATGAACGACGCCAGATATGAACCTGTTCGTCGCCCCATTTTTTAGCTGCTTCAGCCTTGTTTTGGCCTTGTAAAGCACCGTAATGACGTTCGTTTAAGCGCCAGCTCTTAACTTCTGGAATCCAAAGTTGGTCGGATTCTTCCAAAGCATAATGCAAAGTCTTGATTGCACGAGTTAATACTGAAGTGAAAGCATAGTCGAATTCAATGCCTTGTGCCTTGATTAACTTACCAGCATTCTTTGCTTGTTCAACGCCTTTTTCGCTCAAGTCAACGTCTACCCAACCAGTAAATTGGTTAGATAAGTTCCATTCACTTTGACCATGACGGATTAATACTAATTTTGCCATAATGTATGAAAACCTCTTTCTTTTTTAAGTTTACATTTGCTATTTTACACTAAAACGAAACTTTTTGCAGTCCCTATATCAAACGTTTAACTTAATTTAATTACCTATCTTACTGGTTATTAGCCGCTTCACTCACAGAAATGCCCTTTTGCTTAGCTTCTTTAATCAAATTTCGAATGTCTTGGTCACTAAACTGGCCCGCTCTATTGCCTAGATCCTGGCGTGCCTGCGTTATTTGCGCCTGACTAATTACTTGGCCGTTCAGTTCAGTGTCTTTCTTCGTCACCGTATATTCATTACTACCTGAATAATTATCGGCCGCTTGTTGTTCAGAAGAACTTAAATTAGGCTTAGGCAAACTCGAAACGGTTCCGTTACCACTCTTCGAATCTGTCCCAGATGTACTACTCTCACTTGTTGCACTGCTCTGCGGATTGCCGTTTGTTGACCCGGGCATCACAGCTTGTGCTAAACCAGTTTTATTGCTCTTTTGCAAAGCCTTAGCTGATTTCCAAATTGAACTATAGTATCCCTTTTTGAACTCCTTGGTATTAAATAAAGTATCCAATTGTTCATTTGAGAGTTCAAACGATTGCGCCTGATTTAATTCCCGCGCATAGTCCAAAGTTTTATTATATTTAGTGACATTTTTTTGAACAACTTCAATCTCTTTAATCTTCTTGTGGGCCCGCTCATTTAAAACTTCTGAACCTTTGTGAATTTTATAAACCCGTGCAAAAGTTCTCTTTGAAGCTGAAAAATGATGGTTCTCAAGCTGATCCATTCCATTTACAAATGTTTTGGTTTGTTTCAACCGATTGGTTGCGGTTGGATCACTATTTCTCCGCGTCAAAGCGGACTGAAAGTAGTTTTCTGCAGCCGTGTAGTTGTTATCTTTAATAGCCGCTGCCGCATTCTCCATCTCTAAATGATATTGGTTCTCAATAGATTGATGTCGTGAAAATGCATAGCCTCCAACTATCAAAATCACCACAAATGTCACAATTACCCATGTCCATTTTTTCAAACGTGCCACCCCCAATTACATTAACTCTAAATTCAATCAACAGTACGATTAATTATATCATGTTCTCAAATAAAAAATCCGTTTTCAAGATTCCTAATAAAACTTAACATTCGAAAAATTAAATCCGAGAGCGTATAATAGTCTTGTTTATGATTGCATTCAATAAGAAAGGACCCGAATTGATGTTAGAAAAGAAATTTTACAAGACGTTTTTTAAGCACTCTTTCAATATCCCAATCAAAGTTAATTATTGGGATGGTAGTTCTGAAGTATATGGAGATGCTACTCCAGAGGTTACCATTACCATCAATGAAGCAGTCCCAATCAAGCAAGTTATTAACAACGCTTCTATTGCCCTTGGCGAAGCCTTTATGGATGGCCGAATTGAAATTGACGGAAGTATCCAGGCCTTATTAACTTCGGCTTACGAAACAGCAGGCAGCTTTTTCCATGATAAGAAGTTTATTCACTTTCTTCCCAAACAGAAACATGATGAAAAAGAAAGTAAAGAAGATGTTCAGAATCACTATGACATCGGAAATAACTTCTATAATTTATGGCTAGATCCAACGATGACTTATTCATGTGCGTATTTCGAAAAAGATACAGATAACCTCGAAACGGCACAAATTAATAAAGTTCACCATATTTTAAATAAATTGAACCCGCAACCTCGGCGAACTCTTTTGGATATTGGCTGTGGTTGGGGAACTTTAATGCTAACCGCCGCTAAGGAATACGACTTACGTGTGGTTGGTGTGACCCTTTCTCAAGAACAATTCAACTTGGTCAACCAAAAGATCAAAGATGAAGGTTTAGAGAATGTGGCTGAAGTTCGTTTACAAGATTATCGCGAAATCAAAGACGAACAATTCGACTACATAACTAGTGTTGGTATGTTTGAACATGTAGGTAAAGAGAATCTCCAAACTTACTTCAAATGTGTCGCTGACTACCTTAAAACTGACGGTGTGGCTTTGATTCACGGTATCACTCGTCAACAAGGTGGCGCTAATAATGGTTGGTTAAACAAATGGATTTTCCCAGGTGGCTATGTGCCAGGCTTGGAAGAAAACATTCACCATATTATCGAAAATGGTTTGCAGATTGACGATCTGGAACCTTTACGTCGTCATTATCAAAAAACCACGGAAATCTGGGATAAGAATTTCAATGAACATCGCGAAGAGGTCAAAGAAATGTTTGACGAACGCTTCGTGCGCATGTGGGATCTTTATCTGCAAGCATGTTCCGCATCATTTGAATCCGGCAATATCGATGTCATCCAGTACTTATTAACAAAAGGGACTGGCGCAAGCAGCAATGTATTGCCAATGACTAGAGAATACATGTACAAATAATGAAATAGTTTAACCAGAAACGTATCGAATCTTGAGAGATAATCTCACTACGGATATGCTTCTTTTTTTGAATTTTTTTAAAAATAACTACTAAAAAAGCAGACCTAGAAGTCGCTCAACTTCTAGGTCTGCTTTAACCTTATTTATCCAATTTTACTCTTCATCATCATGTTTCCGACGTTTCAATCCAAACAATGCTAGGAAACCACTTAAGATTATCATCCCAATTACTGACGCACCATTTTCATGTTGTTCATCAGTTTGTGGTAACACACCAGCTTTAACAACTGGGATGTCTTTGTCCGCCTTACCTTTAGCGTTTGAATACTTAACATTATCGATACTTACACCCGAAGTATCTTTTCCAGATCCAGAACCCGTTCCAGGAGTTGTTGGCACATTAGGCGTTGTCCCACCATTACCTGGCTTATGGTTTCCACCAGGATTATCAGGTTTGTTGCCACCTTCACCAGGGTTAGAAGGATTTCCAGGGTTTGTTCCATCGCCACCAGAAATCTTCTTGTACTGAACAACTACTAAACTATCTTCTGGTTTATTCATTGTGGCTGTCGGAATGGACTCAGCTACATCACCACTGTTCGTGTATCCAGACAAGTCTGGCGTTGCAACAGCCTCATAAACTCCTTGAGGTGTATAGGAAACTTCCCCAGTTGTCTTGTTAGTGACTACCTTGTAAACAACGTTTTCAATCACATCATGAGGTGTCTGCTTACCAGCCCCTTCATAGTGAACGGTTCGAGTAACCGTAATTTCACTATACTCGAGGTTATTGGTTGGTTTGTAGGTAACCGTCACAGTTGAATCGGTCGGCTTATTAGTCGTTGTTGCCGGTGTATACCCAGCCACATCACCACTGTTGGTAAACCCGTTAATGTCAGGCGTTTTAACTGCAGCATAGCCAGATTCTGGTGTGTAAACTGATTCACCAGTGGCCTTGCTTGTTGCGACATCGTAAACGATTGACTGAGTTTTATCAGCAGGTGTCCTTACTCCAGCGCCGGTATAGTGAACGGTCTGGTTTACAGTAATTTTACTGTGGGTAATGACATCTTTAATCGTGTAAGTGCCACTGATAAAGTCGCCATCGGTAAGATCATAGTTTGGATTAGCAGCTGATACTTTAGCTTTACCACTATCGTTCAAACTAACTTGATAATCACCAACGTTTATTGGGACCCCGTCAACCTCTTTACCTGTGGCTTTATCTACAAAGACAAAATCAGAGTTTGTTAAGTTGCCTGGATTCTTAAGATCCGACCCGATCGTGATAGTAAAGTCTGGTGAACTTTCGCCATAATTTGATGAAGCGTCATTCACCTTAACTTGTGTGGTCGTTTCACCTGGTGTGGTGCCAGCCTTTACAATTGTCATCGAACCACCACTCACGGTAATGTCATAGTTACTGTTAACTTCATTATCATCAGCTTTCACAGTCACATCATAATGGCCAACATTCGTGTGACTATTATTACCAGTTGTATAGGTGATGGTTTCGCCTTCAACGGCACCTTCAGTCACAACGTCTAAACTATGAGCTTGACCATTGTACGTAATGTCATCATTACTTGTGACGGTTAAAGTTGCTTGGGCTTTACTAATTGTGGCTTTGCTGACAAGCGTGGTTAGATCGCCTAAATCATAGTTACTATTAGCCGATTTAACTTTATCAATCCCACTTGCTGTTAGCTTAATTTGATAGTCGTCCGCATTAACTGGGTCAGTGACTTCTTTACCATTTTTATCATAATAAGCATAGTCGCCAACTGCTAACGTCACATTATTTTCAGGACCTTGCACAACTGGACTATCAGCAAACGTCTTGCCATCATACGTCTTACTCAAATTGTCACCTTGAGCATCCCCAATACTAATTTTGCCGTCTGACGTTGTGGCTTTCACAATTGTCATCGAACCACCAGTAACTGTAATGTCGTAGTTGCTGTTGACATCATTTTTATCAGCGGTTACCGTCACATCATACTGACCGACCGTCGTATGCTCATTGTTGCCGGTGGTATAAGTGATGGTTTCACCATTCACTGCACCTTCTGTCACAACGTCTAAGCTATGCGCCTCCCCATCATACGTAATCTCATCATTACTTGTGACGGTTAAAGTTGCTTTGGCTTTACTAATTGTGGCTTTGTTGACAAGCGTGGTTAGATCGCCTAAATCATAGTTACTATTGGCATCCGCGACCGCTTTAATTCCAGCTGCAGTTAGTTTAACGGTGTAATCGCCTGCGTTTGTAGGATCTTTAACCACATTACCGTTGGCATCGAAATATTCGTAGTCGCCATCTCTTAAAGTAACATCGGCTTCAGGTCCTTGAACCACTGGACTTTCACCAAACGACTTTCCATCATAGGTCTTTTTAAGATTTTCTCCTTTGGCATTGCCAATACTAATCTCACCCTCTGGGGTCGTTGCTTTGATAATCGTCATTGAGCCTTTCACGACTGTAATGTCATAGTTATCGTTGACATCATTTTTATCAGCGGTTACCGTCACATCATATTGACCAACATTGGTATTGCTGTTGTGATCAGTTGTATAGGTGATGGTTTCCCCATTAACGGCACCTTCAGTCGCAACGTCTAAGCTATGTGCCTTCCCATCATACGTAATCTCATCATTACTTGTGACAGTCAAAGTTGCTTTAGCTTTACTAATTGTGGCTTTGTTGACAATCGCACTTAAATCACCTAAGTCGTAACCATTATTGGCATTAGTGACTGCTGTGATCCCAGACTCAGTTAATTTAATCGTGTAGTCGCCTGCGTTAACTGGATCTTTTACTTCATTACCATCCTTATCGTAAAATACATACTCTCCAGTTGTTAAGATGACGTCATTCTCTGGTCCTTGAACAACAGGATTCCCACTAAACGTCTTACCATCATAAGTTTTACTGAGATCTTCTCCGTCCGCATTACCGATAGTGATTTCACCTGTTGTTGGGGCTTTAACAATCGTCATTGAGCCCTTGCCAGGAGTAATCTCATAGTTGCTGTTAACTTCATTATCATCGGCACTGGCCGTAACCTCATAGTGACCGATTGTTATCTGACTGTTGTTTTTAGCTGTATATGTGATCGTCTCACCGTATACTGCGCCCGTTACCTCAATATCTATGCTATGTGTATCGCCATCGTATGTGATATTGTCATTGCTTACGATATTAATTTTCGCTGGTGCTTTTCGGATCGTAGCCTCATTCGTCAAAGGACTTAAATCACCTAAATCGTAGTCACTGTTCGCATCCGTGACCGTTTTAATCCCAGCCTCAGTCAGTTTAATCGTGTAATCACCGGCATTAACTGGATCTGTAACAACCTTACCTTCAACGTCCAAATATTCGTATTCGTCACTTGTTAAAATAACATCCTTTTCCGGTCCCTGAACCACGGGACTTTCACCAAACGTTTTGCCATCATACGTCTTGCTTAAATCATTACCATTTGCATTACCGATGATGATTTCGCCAGGTGTCGTTGGTGCTTTAACAATCGTCATTGAGCCAGAGCCTGCCGTAATTTCATAGTTGCTGTTAACTGCATTATCCTTATCGGCGCTTGCTGTCACATCGTATTGGCCAACTGATGTGTGACTATTATTAACAGTTGTATAGGTGATGGTTTCACCATTTACTGCACCAGTGACTTCAATCTTCAAACTATGTGCATCGCCATTGTACACAACATGATTATCACTGGTAATGTTGATGCTAGCCTTTGCTTTTTGGATCGTGGCTTTGTTGACCACTTCAGTTAAGTCGCCTACATCATAGTTACTATTGGCATCTGTGACCGCAGTGATTCCAGACTTAGTTAACTTAATCGTGTAATCTCCTGCGTTAACTGGATTTGTAACTTCATTACCGCCTTTATCGTGAAATGCATACTCTCCAGTTGTTAAGATGACGTCATTCTCTGGCCCTTGAACTACAAGGCTCCCACTAAATGTCTTACCATCATAAGTTTTACTGAGATCTTCTCCATTCACATCGCCAATCTTAATTTCACCAGGCTTTGTTGGGGATTTAACAATCGTCATTGAACCTTTACCACTGGTAATCTCATAGTTACTATTGACCGAACTATCATCAGTGTTGGCTGTCACGTCATATTGACCAACCGCTGTGTGGCTATTGTTGTCAACTGTATAAGTGATCGTTTCACCATTTACCGCACCAGTCACCTCAATATCTAAACTATGTGAAGAACCATCATACGTGATGTTATCATCACTGGTGATATTGATACTAGCCTTCGCTTTTTGGATTGTGGCTTTGTTAACCACCTCGGTTAAGTCACCCAACTCGTAGTTACTGTTAGCTACTTTAACTTTGGCCACGCCACTTGAAGTTAGGTTAATTGTATATTCACCCGCATTAACTGGATTTGTAACTTCAGTACCGTCTTGGTTGTAATAGGCATACTCACCGGCCTCTAAGGTAACATCCGCCTCTGGTCCTTGAACTACTGGATTCGAGCTAAACGACTTGCCATCGTATGTTTTACTGAGATCGTTGCCGTTCGCATCACCAATCGTAATTTCACCAGGCATTGTTGGGGCTTTAACAATTGTCATTGAGCCTTTGCCATTGGTAATCTCATAGTTACTGTTGACCAAGCTACCATCGCCGTTGGCCGTCACATTATATTGACCGACCGCTGTGTGACTATTGTTGTCAACTGTATAAGTGATTGTTTCACCATTTACCGCACCAGTTACCTCAATTTTTAAGCTATGTGAAGAACCATCATACGTGATGTTATTGTCACTGGTGATATTGATGCTAGCCTGTGCTTTTTGGATTGTGGCATTATTAACAAGCGTCTTCAAATCTCCCAAGTCATAATTACTATTGGCATTTGTGACCGCTTGGATCCCGGCTTCAGTTAATTTGATCGTGTAATTTCCTGCATTAACTGGATCCGTCACTTCTTTGCCATCTTTATCGTAATACGCGTACTCCCCAGCTGTTAAAGTAACGTTTTTCTCTGGGCCTTGAACTACGAGGCTATCGCTAAACGACTTGCCATCATACGTCTTGCTCAAGTCATCTCCATTCGCATCACCGATATGAATTTCGCCAGACGGTGTCACCGCTTTTTCAATTGTCATTGAGCCATTAGTAACCGTAATATCATAGTTACTATTAACAGCATCAACAGCAGCTGTTGCTTTGACGTCATATTGACCGACCACTGTGTGACTATTGTTTTCAACCGTATAAGTGATCGTTTCGCCGTTTACTGCTCCAGTCACCTCAATAACCAAACTATGGGCATTGCCGTCATACGTGATTTTGTCATTACTTACGATATTAATTTTCGCTGGGGCCTTATTGATTGTGGCTGTATTCTTCAGTGTAGTTAAGTCGCCCAAATCATAATTACTATTTGCGGCAGTCACAGCTGCAATTCCGGCCTCTGTTAGTTTAATTGTGTAACTGCCAGCATTGACAGGATCTGTAAGAGTGTCACCGTTAGCGTCCAAATACTCATAGTCGGCAGTTGTTAGCGTAACGTCTTTCTCTGGTCCTTGGACTACAGGGCTGCCATCAAACGTCTTGCCATTATACGTCTTATTGAGGTTCTCACCATTTGCATCCCCGATGACGATCTCACCTGGAGTCGTTGGTGCTTTGACAATTGTCATTGAACCCATGCCTTCAGCAATTTCATAGTTGCTATTAACCGCATTCGGATCAGCAGTTGCCGTAACAGTATATTGGCCGACCAGCGTCTGGCTATTATTGACCGGTGTATAGGTAATTATTTCGCCATTAACTGCGCCAGCGACTGTAATTACAAAACTGTGTGTCTTGCCATCATATGTGATGTTGTCATTACTCGTGATGTCAATAGTTGCTTTGGCTTTATTAATCGTTACTAATCCAGTCGTCGCATCGCTGGTTGCCGCTAATTGATAGTTGCCGTTAGTGAAGCCATCAAGTGCAGCATTAACTGTCGCCAAACCAGTAGAATTCAGATTATAAGCATACGTATCAGCATTAGTTCCATCCGTCACAAAATCAACATCTGCATTGGATAAGGCAACCTTAACTGTAGAATTGCCTCCATTAACAGCAACAGTTGCGTACAATTCAGTTGAACCACTTGCTTTCGTAGTCCCATCGTAAACAAAATCTGTCTTACTTAATTCGGCAGACGTTTTAGCTGCCAAAATATTAAATGGTGCCGTTGCTAGATCAAAGTTAACTGTATAATTACCATTTCCAGTTGCGGCCGTGATAGCCGCCTGAATGGCTAATTTACCAGTGTCACTCAATACGACATCATAAGTGCCAGTATTAATACCGCCGCTTGTTAATTGAATGTCACTATCCTTCAACGCATACGTCACACCTGTTGGTAACGTAACCCGATAGTTGCTGGCCTTTGGAACTTGTTGATTGCCATTATAAGTCTCGGTTTCATTACCACTCAATGTCACAGTAGTGTCTGCTGGTGTAATGATAAATGTCCCAGTTGATTTACCAAGGGTTACATTATTATAATTTCCACCAGTCGCTGCGATAAGGGCCGCCGTAATATTGTTTAAACCAGTTCTTGTTAATTGAACATTGTATGATCCGACATTAGTACCACCACTGACTAACGCAATATCTCCAGCTTTCAATACATAGGCTGTCCCGTTTGATAATGTCACGGTATAGTTACCGAAATTTGGAATCTGTCGTGAACCTGTATAAGAAACCGTTTGGTACCATCTAAGTTAACCGTTGCAGTCGCTGCCGTCACTACATAAGTTCCATTGGCTGGTGTAATCGTATAGTTTTGTGCAGCGCCATTTGTAGCTTGCGCCGCTGTCAGTTTAGCTTGGCCTACTGCGCTCAATTGAACCGTGTATGATCCCGCATTAATTGGCGTGGATACCACCGTTGTGCCATCAGCCGCTAGATACTCAAAATCATTAGCGTCCCATGCAATTGTGGGTGCAACCATACTACCAGAGAGAACCGTATAGGCTACAGTTGGTGTCGTGACTGTTGCTGCACCATCATAAGCTTTTGTACCGGAACTAATCGTTGCAGTAAGCGGTGCTTTTGTAATTGTAAAAGTTGTCCCATTGGCTGCTTCAAAAGTAGCTGCATTATAGTTTGTCCCAGTTGCAGCTGTAATTGCGTTCTGAATCGCCGCTTTACCAGTCGTACTCAATACAACATTATACGTACCAATATTAATGCCACCGCTAGCCACCTGAACATCACTATCTTTTAAAGTATATGTGACGCCGGTTGGTAAGGTAATCTTAAAGTTACTTGCCTTAGGTGTTTGTTGTGCGCCATTGTACATTTCTGTTTCAGTGCCACTCAAAGTGACCTTGGTGTCCGCTGCTTTGATGATAAATGAACCAGTAGCCGTGCCGAAAGTTATCGCGTAGTTAGTCCCAATGGCAGTCGTAATATTACTCAAGCCAGTTGGACTTAATTTAACATTATATGAGCCAACATTAATACCACCGCTTGCTAATTGAATGTCGCTATCCTTCAAAGCATATGTGACACCAGTTGGTAAAGTAATTTTGTAGTTAGTCGCCTTTGGTGTTTGTTGGACACCAGTATAAACCTCGGTTTCAGTACCACTCAGGGTCACTGTGGCGTTGGTTTTATAGTAAAGCGTAATTGAAGTAATAGTCTTACCATCTACATCGGTTGCAAACACGTTACCATTGGCATCCAGTGCGGTAAAATTAACCACCGTTGCTGGAAGGTTCTTTGAATCTGTTGCAGTAAACGTATATCCGGCAATCGTTGGAACAGCTGGATTAGTAGTTGTTGTACCATTAATTTTTGCATCGCCGTAAGAGCCCGTCAGCGTTGCATCCTTTGAAATGGTGTTGCCAGCATAATCTTGATAATGTACCGTAACTGCCGCTGTTTGCTTGTTATAAACTAAGTTCACATTTGAAGAGCCAACCATAACGGTGCTGGATACTGGGCCTTGGAAAACATATCCAGGGACTTTTGGTGCCACCACGGATAATTCTGCAGTTGCTGTTCCTGCTGTGATTGCAGCATTAGCACTCGCTTGATCCGCAAATACTTGGATGGTGTCCCCGATATTACCAAGAATTGAGTGACTAGTCGTTCCAGGTAAAATTTTGCCTGAACTGTCGACTTCTTGATAATTTACCGATGCAGTTGCTTTAGTATAGCTATAATTATTAATCTGAACGCCAAAAGCATTAAAGTCATCTCCGGTGGATGCGGCAATCGACAATGACATACCTACTTTTTGTGCAGCCGTCAATGTGCGCGTCCAAACGGTTGCACTAGTGGCGCCGGTTGGTTTATAAATTTGATTCTGATTATCATTATCCGGAATAGAAATTGTTAATACGCCAGTTGTGGCATTATATGAAATGGAAAATGCATGTGCTTTTCCATCGATCATGTTATTATTCATTGCCACTACTTGAGACGTCTTATCAATTGCGCTAACGTTTCCATAGCCAAAAATATTTCCTTGTCCCTGTCTGGTGTTAGGGTTCAACTTCCCCGTACTATCGGTTGTGCGCCACGAGATAGTTGCGGCTGTCAAATAAGGGTTTCCTAATATGGCGCCTGCGTTATCAAAGTCGCCGTAAGTGCCACTATTATAATGTTCGTCAAGAGCTAACCCAAATGAATTAGGTAAGCCACCTAAGCCAAGGTTCCCACCAGTACTGGCAGTTCCCAGTGAGGACGGGTTACCTGGGCTAAATACAAAGGTCAGACCATCGGCTGCATTACTGACATTGTCTCCAAGATAGATTGTCCCTGAAATACTAAAGTCAGAACTAAAATTAAGTTGATTGTCTAGTACTAAATAACCAGATTCATTCTGTGCTTTCGTGGTTAAACTTGAATAACCACTTCCGGTTGGTACAGTAGCTGTTCCGGCCGCTGTAAAATCTTGTGCGACTGTACTAGACGTGCCAGTATACTTTTCCCCAGCCTTATTAATATTTGTCACATTATTTAAATTAGGAACAACAACGTTCGCATCTTTAGCTTCAATTACTACCGGCAAATTCAAATTAGCCTTGGCAACTAATGCTTTAACGGCCGTTTCATCAGCCCCAACAGCAAGCGCGATCACCACCGTCCCATCTTTTTTAGTTGTAACAACGGAGTCCGCTGGCAATTTATTTTTTAGGGTTGCTAATGCATCTGAGTTGGTCGTTGTTGATTCATTAACCTTTGATGCACTGGTCGCATTAGAATTGGTAGCCTCGCTTGTGCTAATAGTTTTACCTTCAGCGGATCCTTCTGTACTTGAACCACTTGTGGCAGAGCTATCTACAGACGAAACAGCACTACTCACCATACTTGAACTTTGACTAGAATTGGTCCCAGATGCCACTGAAGTTGCCTTTGTGCTGGCAGATGAAGAAGACACCTTTTCCTCAGAATTTGTCGCTGCATTAGACGTTTCACCAGAATTAACTGCACTTGCAGATGAAGCATCAACTATACTAGTTTCACTACTTGGTCCACTTTTATTTACATCAGCAGTAGAAGAGGACGATGCTTGATCTGTAATACTCGCGTCAGAAGAAGTATTTGCCGCACTATCAATTGAGATTGTTTCACTTGAAGCGTTTGAATTAGTATCAGCCTTCACAGCTGGTAATCAAAAAGAAACTCCGGCTCCAAAAAATATAATGGTAATTCCAGCAAATAACCAGCTTTTTCCTGCCTTGTACATCTTATAATGTTCTTTTTGTTGAACTGAGCTCCGCAATAATTTCATTTTTCTTTTATTTGTCTCATCTTTTTTTAACATGTTAATCCCCCATTTTCCTTAATCAACTGAAGTTATAGTTGTAAGCGCCCACAGTATAACATCATTTACAATGGTTTACATTAAAAATATGATTATTATTCAAAGCATTTTATATGATTATACTAAGTCTGACAATAAATAGCTCTTAATGAGATTTATTAAGTATAAAAACACGAATTAATCATTAATAAGTAATTAAAGCTGCTGTATTTTCCTTAATATACAGTAAAATTAGTCTATTTATCTTACTTTTTAATCAAATGATAATTAATGACTACCAGTTTGTTCTTTTGGGTGATTGAATATAAAAATATTTAAACAAAAAAACAGAATCAAAAGTTTTTCAACTTTTAATCCTGTTCCAAATTCATTTGTCCTACACTACCAAATCGTAATTCCAAATATTTCCTTTAATCCCGAGAGCACAAAAGTAGGAATTGCTGGCAAGAAAATAACTGCCAGGTACAATTGCCAGCTCAATGCACTCGTCCCCATCAGCATATTAAAGAACGGCAACATTGTAATCGCTAGGGAAGAAATTCCTGCAAACAAAATCATAGTAATTAAATAGGGATTACTGAATGGATTTCGTCTAAATAACGTATGTGCACTTCGAGCGTCAAACGCGTGCCACAATTGACCAAATACTAATGTCAAAAAGGCAATTGTTTGAGCTTCGTTGGTTTGCATTCCTGCACTTGCAGCCCAATAAAAGGCTACAAAAACTGCCAGGCCCATAACAAAGCCCCGAATTAATACCCGTGACAAGAGATGTTTAGCTAATAATGATTCCTTCACATCCCGCGGCTTTTCCGCCATAATATCGTGTTCCGGTTCGTCGTATCCCATCGCAAATGATGGCAAGGAATCACTAATCATGTTAACCCACAAAACCATAATTGTAGTTAGCGTTGGTGTCAATTCAGAAACGTGTCCAATCGGTTGAGTGATTAAAAACGTTCCCAATAAGATAGATAATACTTCTGCCACATTGGTTGTAAGCTCTTGGCGCATAAAGTTTTTGATGTTTGCAAAAATCGTCCGACCTGCTGATACTGATTTTTCGATTGTGGTAAATTTATCATCCATCAAAATGAGATCGGCAGAATCTTTTGTTACTTCAGTCCCATTAATCCCCATTGCAATTCCAATATCGGCAGCACGTAAAGCGGGCGCATCGTTCACACCATCCCCAGTCATAGCAACAATCTCATTATGCCTTTGGAGAGCTTTAATAATCCGTTGTTTATGTTCCGGAGATACCCGTGCATAAACTCGAATATCAGGGACTATCTCAAACAGGTCATCGTCAGACATTTTTTCAATTTCATAGCCTTCAACGACCCGTCCTTCTTTATCTTTAACCAGGCCAAGCCGATAAGCAATCGCACGAGCCGTTTCTGCATGATCTCCGGTAATCATAACTACCTCAACCGAAGCTTTATGCAAAGTTCTGATCGATTTTTTCACTTCTGGGCGGGGAGGATCAATAATTCCGACAATTCCCAGCATCGTGAGTTCTGTTTCCAAATCAGTTTGGTTAGCATTTAATGCCTCGTCCTTGGTTAAATCTCGTTTGGCAACCGCAATGGTTCGCAGCGCATCGTTCGCATAATCCGAAATCTGTTTTTCAAGCGTTTGTTCCGCCTCATCAATCGAAACGGCCCTATTATTGAAAATCGCATCTTTTGTATGTTGCATAATGACATCCGGAGCACCCTTAGTGAGTAATTGATAGTTCTCACCAATCTTAACCACCGTGCTCATCATTTTTCGGGTACTTTCAAACGGAAACACGCGTAAAATATCACAATCTTTGTCACCAGTTTCGCCTAATAGCTTATCCCGTGAAATCTTTGCCTTGCGTCCCAACACAATCAAAGACACATCGGTAGGATTGCCCAGTGGTTCATAGTTTCCTGCATCATTACGCTGAATTTGGGCTTCATTATTTAAAACGGCGCTTTGTAAAAACGGCACAAAATCGGATTCTTGCACATTTTTACCATCTTTAACGGAATGAATCTCACCAACTGGGTCGTACCCATTTCCATCCACAGCAAAATTTATCCCATTAGAAAAGAACCGCGTAACCGTCATTTCATTCTTGGTCAACGTTCCCGTTTTATCCGAAGCAATAAACGTCGTTGCCCCAAGGGTTTCAACGCTACTAAGTGACTTAATCAAGCCGTTATTGCGGGCAAGTGAACGAGCACCAATCGTTAAAACAATTGAAAGCACCACAGGCATAGAATCGGGAATGGCAGCAACTGCCAAGGCAATGGCACCAGAAATACTGTCCATTAACCCAGTAACCGAGATTGCATTTGTATTAAGATACTCTTTAACTAAATCAAACGTAATGGCGACAACAACCACTCCAGCAGCCGCAACCATTAACCGTTTCGTTAATTGACTCACAGTTCGCTCAATCGGTGTTTTTTCTTGTTTCGTTTGTTGGAGAAGATCAGCAATTTTTCCTAATTCAGTTTGCATCCCCGTGGCCGTTACCACCCCGATGCCACTTCCGTTCACGACAGTCGAGCCGGAGAAACCCATATTGGTTCGATCCCCCAGTTCTGTATCTTCAGATAAGGCATCCCGCGTCTTGTCGACCGCATCTGCTTCTCCCGTTAAATGAGATTCATTAACCTGGAGTTCATTTACAGAAAGCCACCGTAAATCAGCTTCGATAAAATCTCCCATCTTCACATCCACGATATCACCCGGAACAAGTTGATTGGCGTCGATTTTTTGCCACGTTTCACCCCGGAGCACATTTGATTGATGCCGCGAATCTGAACTTAGCGCATCTAGCGATTTCTGAGCCTTTAATTTTTGCCAGTAAGTGAGGCTAGAATTAACTAAAATTACGACTAGAATAACGAGTCCTTCATAAATCGCAGACATACCATGATTAAAATCGTTTCTGACAAAAAAATCATAGCTGGCACTAATTAAAGTTAAGATAATTGCAATCCACAAGATAATGATAATTGGCTCTGTTAAAGATTTTAAAAACACTTTCCAAGCAGGTTCTCGTTGCTCGTGCTGCATTTCATTTAAACCATATTTCGTTAGTCTTTCGCTGGCTGCTTCAGTGGTCAAACCATCGTGGCGTGAAGTTTCTAGTTGATCAAGTACATCGTGACGGTGTTGTGAATGCATTACATGTCCTCCTTAGGCGATTGGTCAGTTGATTATTTATAATAAAAACATTATTACAAGTATAATTATCCCAGAGAAATACTAGGTTCGTCAATTCAGACGCTGTCGGGTCGAACCTAAAAAGAGCCCGCTTAACATCTTTATCGGATGTTCAGCGAGCCCTATCTGTTTTGTTTTATTTTATATAATCATTGATAACAAGATAACTGCAACTAATCCAAACACAACCGAGAGTGCCATCGACCGCGTCCAATAAGAAATGACAATGACAATCAGGGAAGCCAAAATCAAATCAAGTTTGCCGGAGGCCACAAACTGATATGAACCAGAAATAAAAATATCTTTAACCACAATAGCCGTGAACAAAGAGACCGGCACGTATTTCATCCAGTCATTAAACCATTCTGGTATTTTTCGATTTGAAAAGAAAAGAATTGGTATGTATCGCGGACCAAATGCGACAAAGAAACCTAGAATAACAATTAACAAATGGTCAGTTGTACTATAGTTCATATCATAATCTCCTGAACTTTTTTGAATACCTTTGTGCTGAAACGTGTTTCAAAGAGCAGCTTTTTCCGTTTAGCTACGATAACCAAACGATTCCAAGAACGAATCATTTGGCTATCTAGGCTATACTCGAAAGCTAAACGCTCTTTGAAACACTCTTTATATTTCAATATCTTCCTTATCCACTTCCGGTTGTCCCGATGGATCGTGAATCTTATACAATAAATGACTGTTTGGCCAACGTTTTTTCACGTATCCTTCAATCATAAACCCTAAGAAAGAGGCAATCAGTGTTGAAATTACCAGCCCTAATGTACTCTTGGTCATCATCATAAAGACTGCCGCCAGCACGCCCGCAATTATTGAAACCAATAAAATCAAGCGGGTCTTAAGTTGCATCACAATCATATACAAGAACAATGCCGTCAATGCAAAGTTTACCACTGTAAGGTCAATCGAAACGGCACTTCCAATCAAGCTTCCCACAACGTTCGCAACCGTCCACACTAATAAAGACCAGTGTTCCACCTGCAACGCATCTTTTGGTGTCCAGTTACGATCCGTTACAAATTTCAAATAATTAATTGCATAATTTTCATCATTCATAGAAACTGCGAAGAAAAATAAAAAGCGATGATTTTGGCCCTTTAAGTAACCGGCTAAACTTGATCCTAGTAATGCATAACGTAATTCAAGGAAAAAAAGCATTAAAATAATGGTTAGGATTGGTGCTGTGGTGGTTAACATCTGAGCGATCATAAATTGAGCCCCACCCGAAAACACAAGAATGGATACAAGCCCTGTCATGAGCGTATTAAAACCAGCAGCGTGTAAAAGGATTCCACAAGCCAGTCCAATTGGTGTGTAACTTAAGCACAATGGCCAAGCTTCTTTAAGCGTTACTCGCCATTGTGATCCATTTTCAATCTGTTTCACAATTTGTTCCTCCAACACATCTTTAAAGTTGGACCATAGTTACTGAAAAATACTAGAAAACACTGCGAAATCATTTTAACATTTTCAACCTATATTGAATAGTAACTTTTTTCATTTTTGGAGTTAAATCGCGAATAAACATTCAAAATTACCGAACGGCTTTACCCAGAATTTCTAAATCCATCAAATTTCCCGCAAGTAATGCAACTTTTGGCAACGTTCCCCACGTTTCATAGCCTAATTTTTTAAATAAACCTAAGCTCGGCAGATTAGCTCCGAAAATTAAACAAACAATATTTTCAAGTCCTAATTTAGGGGCTGCATTTTCTGCAAATTTCACCATCTTAGTTCCTAGTCCTAAATGGTGAAATTTCTGATCAATATAAATACTAATCTCAGCCGTAATTCGATAGGCTGCCCGTGGATGATAAGGTGATAAGCTCACCCATCCAGCCCGCTCACCAT
Source organism: Pediococcus sp. M21F004 (assembly GCF_051122535.1). Lineage (NCBI taxonomy): Bacteria > Bacillati > Bacillota > Bacilli > Lactobacillales > Lactobacillaceae > Pediococcus > Pediococcus sp. M21F004. The sequence continues at coordinate 1,478,507 of NZ_CP177314.1, read as the reverse complement.
CCACAAAAGCCACCCAAATTGGATGTTCGTCTGGTTTGTGTGCAAGAAACCACGGCTGACGTTGAGCAACCGTCACCGGCGTCAACGTGGCAGTCACCATGTGTCCAGCAATAGTTTGATTATATATTTCTACAATAAACGGTAAATCTGCTTGGGTTGCAATTTTAAATTCAATTTTACTCATTAACTTTCCTCTATGTTAAAACACACTAACGACTGATCGCCACATTCTGACAAAAATATTGGCCTTTTCAACAGACTTTTTAGCAACTAATTGCAGCTTAGCATCACCAGCTTGCAAATAAGAAACATTTTTGTCTGCGATCTTGGCAGTTGCGGTTCCTAATTTTTGGCCTTTCGTGACCGGGGCGGTCAGATTCTTTTTAGTCTGGTTACTTATAAAACTGATCGCTTGTTTTGACTGTTTATTAGCTACCCAAATTGTGGTTGCTTGACTAATCCCGGCCTTGACCGTGGTCGTCTTTCCCTCTGGCACTTTAAATTTATTGGCTTGTTTTAACTGCTCACCTTTTTTGTATCGGATGGGCGTGAAATTAGTGTACACATATTTCATAATTGTCTCTGTGTTTGTAAACCGCGCATCCGCCTTTTTACCCGGATTTGCGTTCATCACCACGGTAATCACTCGATGACCATTTTTATTGGCCGTTCCCGTAAAACAGTTACCTGCTTTATCAGAGGTTCCCGTTTTCAGACCATCTACATTGTAGCCCTTCATGTAATTTTCATCGCCCGCCAGCATTTCATTATGCGTTGTCATTTTGACGGCATCGTCGGTCCCTTTCGCAAACCAAGCGCTAGTTTCCTTGGTAGTATTCAAAACTTCTGGGTAAGTGTTAACCAGCTTCGAAGCGACAACGGCAACATCGTTAGCTGACATTTCGTTTTCTGCCGACTTAGCAGTATTCGGGTAGGCTTCCGTGCCAACTTCGCTTTCTGTTAAACCAGCAGCGTTATAGAGTTTCGCATCTGTGATTCCCCACGCATTTACCTGTGCGCGCATTTCGTTCACAAATTTTTCAGACGATCCTGCTTGCGCAACCCCCAAGGCGATTACCGCTGCGTTAGCCGAATAAATTAACGAGGCTTTGTATAAGTCACGAACTGTGTACGTTCGGCTGGCATTCAGAGGCACATTTGTCAGTTCCGTATTACGACTGATTTTGGCCACGTTGGCACTTACATGTACACGCTGGTCCCACTTCAGTTTACCTTCATGAATACTTTTTAAAATAATATAAATTGCCAACATTTTTGACATCGAGGCAATTGGCATTACCTTTGAACTATTTTTAGAATATAAAATCTGACCTGTTTTAGCATCCACAGCAAGCCCAGCTTTGGCTGAAATATTGGTGACCGCTGCGTTAGCCTGAGTTGGTGCCAGCGCCAGTGTACTTAACATTAAAATTGCACTAAAGATAACTATTAACTTTTGTTTCCACTTTTTAAGCATCAAAACGCCACCTTTTATAACAAGAATATAACAAACTACGCGTGTTACGCAAAACTTTTTTTAATTTCTCCAAACAAAAAAACGCGAATCGGTTATTTCAGTCTGTTTAGGTAATTTAAAAGTGCTAGTTATGCCTAAATCAGAGAACCGTTCGCGAATTGCATTTTTATTTTTTGTTTGATTTATGTTGCTTTAAAGGTAAATCAATAATAAAGCTGGTTAATTTTTCACTCGACTCAACACGGATTTTTCCTTGGTGCAATTCCACAATACTTTGGGCAATCGCTAATCCCAGTCCAGTACCGCCCGTTGCCTTTGAACGTGAAGATTCTACTCGATAGAAACGCTCAAATAAATGGTTAAGCGATTTTTCCGGAATTTGTTCACCATCGTTGGACACGATAAACGTAATTTGCTGGCCGTTTTGGTTTGCTTCCAAATTAATATGGCGACCGCCCTTCGCGTATTTCAACGCATTTGAAATCAAATTATTAAAGACCCGTCCTAATTTTTCGGCATCTGCCTCAATTTTCAATGCAGTTGGGGTCGTTTTTACACCAATTTCAATTTGTTTTTTCTGAGCTTCCAATTCAAAACTTGCAGCCAGTTGTTCTAACATCGGTTCAACCGAAATTTCACTAAACGTCATTTTCGTAGAGGTTTGGCGGACCTTTGTATATTCAAACAAATCCTCTACCAGTGACTTCATCTGCTCAGCCTTAAGAAACGCTGTGTGCGTATATTTAAGCACATCGTCTTTTGTTTTATACTGTTTATTTTCGATCAGACCTAGGTAACCGATAATTGAAGTGAGGGGTGTCCGTAAATCGTGACTTACGTTGGTAATCAAATCATCTTTGGATTGCTCAATTTTGCGTTCCTCATCCATTGATTCAATCACTGAATCAACCAATGCATTGACACTATCCACCACTCTTTGAGTATCGCCTTTTAACGTAAACGGAATTCGGTGATCAAAGTGACCATCAGCAATATAGTGCAACTCACTAATAATATGCCGCAATTGCATTTGCTTGTACCGTCGCATCAAGCGCCAGTAAACCACCCACACATCCACAATCACCATAAAGAAAATGAAGAAATTCTGATAACTCCAAACTCGATAATTATTGGGACCAATGGTGATGGATTCTTTAATTTGAAAAATTCCTCGCTCCAAACCCGGGTTTGTTCGAATAAATTCGTTAAGCAAAATCAAAAGTGACAGATTCAAAAGAAGCAACAAAATAACTGTCACAAATCCTTCACCGAATAATTCACTTTTTTCTCGTGCAGTTAGTTTCAATACGTTACTCCTCGTTTAATGGGACTCAATCTTGTAACCCACGCCCCAAACGGTTTCGATTACTTTCTCGCCGCCAGTTGCTTCTTCAATTTTGTCACGCAAATGACTCACATGCACCATAACCGTCTTCGCTGAAATAATGCTTTCCTGCTGCCAAACACGCTCAAAAATATCATCTGCTGAAAATACACGATTCGGATGACTTGCCAGTAAATATAAAATCCCGAATTCCAAAGCAGTTAACTGAACTGATTTACCAGCTAAAGTCTTCACTTCGTGGGAATCACTATTGATCGTTAAAGGACCGATATCCAAGACTTCGGGTTCGTCTTGTTTCATATCGTTTTGACTCCGGCGAAGCAACGACTTTACACGTGCCATCACTTCCAACGGATTGAATGGCTTAGCAACGTAATCATCAGCACCCGTTAACAGGCCTTTAATTTTATCCATATCTTCCGTTTTAGCAGAAAGAATTAAAATTGGGAGTTGTGAATCACGACGAACTTCGCGAACAACTTCAATCCCACTCATTTCAGGCATCATCACATCCAAAATCATCAAACCAATGTCCGAATCTGTATGTAACTTTGTGAGTGCCTCTTTGCCATTAAACGCTGAAACTGGCTCATAACCTTCATTTTTAATGTAAATATCGAGGAGTTCAACGATTTCTTTATCATCATCAACGACTAAAATTTTCATTATTTGAAATCTCCTTATAAACTCAATTTTCTTTAGTGTAGCAAAAAAAACATCAACAAGGAATTATATCCATCGATGTTTTAGGTAATGTTAAGAATACGCCTATAAGTTTTGTCTGTTTCTAACCCGTTTTTGCGTCTATTTCGAAATCAGGTTGGCATTGTCACGCCTTGCACAAAGGTGAATACACCCACCACCGAGAGTGCTAGCGCGACTAAAACAAGAAACCAAATCAGCACTAATAAGTTAAAGAAGCCATCTCTTCTAATTGTTCTAATTAAGCTGATGAGCACATATAGCGTAACTAAAAACATGAAAATAATATAAAGGGTTATTCGCATGTTGTTGTTCCTTCTCTAATCTGAGTATTTACAGGAGAAGTATATCATACCCGCTGTAAAACTAATGAATAAAAGTCATTTTTCCTATGATATACTGGGTTTTAGGGGGGTATTTATGTTTAAAAAAGCTATGTTTGAAAGTATGTTGTTTATTGTCGCTATGCTTGTACTGCATATTTTAGGAATTCCAATCGAATTGTTAACCCATCGGCCCATATTTAACAGCCTAGTCACCAGTTTTGTTGAGGCTCCAAATCGCCCTGCCTTGTTGGTGCTAGTTGCTTGTTAAAAGCATCTGTTGAGTTTTGTTGAGGCTCCAAATCGCCCTGCCTTGTTGGGGGTTATTTTAATTACTGCCATTGCTTGTTGGTTTCTTCTGGCTTTGGTCATTTGGTTCTTTCTTTCACTTAATCGCCAATTAGCTAAACATGATTATAGAAAATAAGTTTATCTAGTTTCTTATAAATACAGAAAAACCGTTATCGATTAGGATAACGGTTTTTGTTTTGTTTTTTAGGACAGTTTCTTGAAACAGCTTTAGTGATATAAGAACGTCTTACCGCGGGATTGCGATCCCGCATCCAGGACAGTTACAGTTTGGCTTTTACCGCTTTGTTTCACTCACTACTTTTTGTAATTCGGTGCCACCTTTGTCATCTGCACATCATGCGGATGCGATTCTACTAAACCTGCATTCGTAATTTGCACAAATTGGGCACTCTCTGTCAGTGCATCAATCGTTGGTGCGCCCACATAACCCATCCCAGAACGCAATCCACCAATCATCTGGAAAATAATATCTTCAACTGAACCCTTATATTCCACACGTGCCTCAATACCTTCAGGCACCAACTTATTGGCTTCGTTTACGCCACCTTGGAAATAGCGATCTGCCGAACCATTCGACATTGCACTCAAGCTTCCCATTCCTCGGTAACTCTTGTACTTTTTACCGTTATCTTCAATGATTTCGCCTGGTGTTTCGTCAGTTCCTGACAACATACTACCCAGCATAACGGCGTTACCACCGGCAGCCAAGGCTTTTACGATATCACCAGAAAACTTAATTCCACCATCCGCAATAATATGTTTACCATATACTCGTGCAACCGTTGCTGCATCATAAATGGCAGTAATTTGAGGAACACCGACACCGGCAACTACTCGGGTCGTACAAATTGAGCCAGGACCAATACCTACTTTGACAACATCCACACCAGCGTCAAACAGTGCTTTGGTTCCCTCGCCTGTTGCCACATTTCCGGCAATTAATGTTGCTTTTGGAAAATGCGCACGAATTTCAGAAATCTTACGTAAAACACCTGCTGAATGTCCATGAGCGGTGTCGATTACAATGGCATCAACCCCGGCATCCAACAACGCCTCTGCACGGTCAAATGTGTCACTTGTCACACCAACTGCAGCAGCAACTAAAGGCCGCCCATCTTCATCACTCGAAGCATGGGGGTTCTTTTTAGGATCCGCTTTTCCAGCTGCCTTAGCTTCTAATACTTGGGTTGCTTGATCTTCAATGGACATATTCTTATGAATAACGCCCATTCCGCCTTGTCGTGACATTGAAATGGCCATTGCTGATTCAGTTACTGTGTCCATCCCTGCACTAATAATCGGAATATTTAATTTGATATTGTCCGCAAGCTGCACTGACAAATCAGTTTCATTTGGTAAAACGTGACTTTCTGCCGGTATCAATAACACATCATCAAACGTTAACCCTTTTTTTACAAATTTCGTATCCCAGTTAGACATAATTAAGATCTCGCTCCTTTTCGTTTTTAAGTTCTATCCTCGTATTCTCAAAAATTGTTCTTAAGATATTCTATAAAAATCCACCAGTTACGTGGTAGCGGCGTTTGAACCACATACGAACGCCAAACAAAACAGCTGCCAAGACTAAGTATGCTTCAAATGGTAACACAGGATTCAGTGATTGTGGTAATGATGAGAACGCCATGTAGGCTACCATCCAAACCAAAATCATCCCTGTAGCCATTCCGATCGTCTTCCAAATAGAAGTTCTTTCTTTTTTCTTGCTTGTTGGTTGCAAACGATCCGTCAAGAATGGCGCGCATGCACCACCAATGATCGAAATTGCTAACATCGCGGTGATTCCTGCAGGTCCTGGCTCACTAGTAATGGACTTAGGCTGCGCAATCAACATGATTCCAAACATTAAAGCAAAGATCATGAGAAAGACCATTCCGTTATCCAAAGCTTTCATCCAGTATTTTGTTTCTACCGGCGCCTTTTTAGGTCCTTCAACGATTGACTTCACACGGTCGGTTGGCGTGCCATAAATTTGTTTCGCCGTTTCGCCCTTTAGTTGACCGGCAAGTAAACGTAATTTTGTTTCTTCAAGTGCTTCATTTTGTTTTTCGACCGCAACATCACTTGCACTTAATTCTTTTTTAAGCCGAAACATAAAGTCTTCGTTCCGCTTGGTAAATGTTTGGTTCGTTTTGCCAGCTGAAACCTGCTGCTTGCCAGCATTACGTTCTTCGGTTGTTTTATCTTCACTCATATGCGAATTCTCTCCTCTATTTGTGCTTGTTTACACGTTAAACCGGAACTCGATAATATCTCCATCCTGAACAACGTATTCTTTACCTTCTGAACGAAGCTTGCCGGCTTCACGAACAGCTTGCATGCTACCTTTTTCATCTAAATCAACATAAGAAACTGTTTCAGCACGGATAAAGCCTCGTTCGAAATCAGAATGAATAATTCCTGCACATTGAGGTGCTGTCATTCCCTTTTTGAAAGTCCATGCTCGTGTTTCAGGACCACCAGCCGTGAAGAATGTTTCTAGACCTAATAATTTATAAGAAGACCGAATTAAGCGGTTCAATCCGGGTTCTTCAATTCCTTCAGCCTCTAAGAAATCTTTTTTATCTGCATCTTCAAGCTCAGCAATTTCTTCTTCAGTTTCAGCAGAAATTCCTAAAACCTCTGCATCAGGGTCGTCTTGCGCAATATAGTCCTTGATGGTTTGGTAGTACTTGGAATTTTCGGGATCCGCCATGTCATCTTCGGCAATGTTTGCTACATATAAAACTGGTTTTGAAGTCAATAAGAACAAGCTTCTCACAATCTTTTGTTCGTCTTTGTCGAAATCAATTGAACGAACCGCTTTGCCACTTTCCAAAACTGGTTGAATTTTTTCAAGAACAGCTAACTCAGCTAAAGCGTCCTTATCACGACTCTTAGCAGCGCGTTGGACCTTACCAAGGCGTTTATTAACAGCATCTAAATCGGAAATGCTTAACTCAATATTGATTGTTTGGATGTCTTCAACTGGATCCACTTTTCCAGAAACAGTTGTAATTTCATCATCATCGAATGCCCGGACAACATGCACAATGGCATCAACTTGACGAATATTTTCCAAAAACTTGTTTCCTAAACCTTCGCCCTTGCTGGCACCCTTAACAATTCCAGCAATATCGGTAAATTCAAAGGTTGTGGGCACGATCTTTTTGGCTGGCACAACTTCTTGAATCCGATCCAACCGAGCATCTGGCACTTCAACCATTCCGACGTTAGGATCAATCGTTGCAAACGGATAGTTAGCCATTTCGGCTCCTGCTTTGGTAATTGCATTAAACAAAGTTGACTTCCCAACATTTGGTAAACCAACAATTCCTGCTGTTAATGACATTCTTCACACGCTTTCTTTTTAATAATTTTAATTTAAGTGTATACAGTATATATAGTAACAAAAAAGGCCATCAAGGGACAGAGGCAACTCTAACGATCCATTAAAAAGCATCGCTAAATTTAGCATAATCGCTCGTTTACAGTGCTAATCCTAAAAAGACAAATTAAAAAGTCTCACAACCGTAAATTAACTATGGCTGCAAAACTCTTCTGCTCTTATACTTAAGCTTCTGCCTTTTTCAAAATTTTCTTCAATTTGCGTTCAAAATCACGCCGAGAAAGCATGACAATGTGACCACAATTCATGCACTTAATCTTGATGTCCATGCCCATGCGGATAATTTGCCACTCATTAGCCTGACAAGCATGTGGCTTTTTCATTTCAACAATATCATGTAGATCATACATGCCGTTTTTCCTCCTGCTTTGTATTCATACAATTTCTTTTCTAATCCAATGAAATATCTAACAAACTCAAAATCCGACTTAAATCATCATTTGACACATAATTAATTTCGATTTTACCGCCCTTGCTCTTCTGGTCAATAACGGCTTTGGTACCAAATTTTTCCTGTAATTGTTCTTCAATTTCACGGACATATGGTGACTCTCTGTGCGCACTCGTGAGGGTCTGTTTTTTTGTGACTTGTTGTTCATTCAAACGATTAACTAAGTTTTCCAATTGACGAACAGTCAAATGTTCAGTAATCACTCGTTTGGCCAATGGGATCAGTTTATGCCGATCCTTCAAAGCAAGCAAGGTTCGTGCTTGGCCCATCGATAGGTCGCCATCTTGCAACATTTTTTTAATTGCTTGTGGCAACCGTAAAAGTCTTAAATAGTTCGCAATGTACGGACGACTTTTGCCCAATTTTTCTGAAACTTGAGCCTGCGTAAAATTTAGCTTAGCCATCAATGAATCGTAAGCCTGCGCTTCTTCTAGCGGCGTCAAATCTTCACGCTGCAAGTTCTCAATCACTGCAGCTTCCATTGTTTCCGCATCGTTTAGTTGGCTTATCAGCGCTGGAATTGTATGTAAACCGGCCATTTTAGCAGCTCGATAGCGTCTTTCGCCCGCAATCAGTTCATAATGATTAGCGTTTGAAAGTGGCTGGCGCACAATAATGGGTTGAAAGACTCCAGAAGCTTGAATAGAATTTGCAAGTTCTCGCAAAGCCTTAGAATCAAAATTATGGCGTGGTTGATAAGGATTGGGACGAATGTCGTCTAGATTAATCTCTACAACTTGTTTGCTATCCTCATCTCGCAAAAGCTTTTCGGCGCCCATTGTAGGTTTAGATTTACTTGTCATGCTTGGTAACTTCCTTTTTCTGGCTGGCAATGGGTTCACGATTTGGTGTGCCCGGTTTACGCGGATATTTATTTGGCGTTTTACGAATTTTTTCAATCCAAACTAAATGGCGTTCATCACCTGAAACGGGTAACTCTAAATGCTCATCTTTAGTCAACTTTCCGCCTAAAACTTGCATCGCTTTGTCGGCATCTGTAAGTTCGTCTTGGGTGTGACTCGCCTTCAGTGCCAGTAATTGGCCGCCGATCTTGACTAGTGGTAAACAAAGCTCCGTCAAAACAGATAACCGCGCAACTGCCCGCGCTGTCACAAGATCGAAGGATTCGCGATGACCAAGCTTAGGAGCCGCAAAGGTTTCCGCACGGTCATGACAAAGTGTAACGTCTGTTAATTGCAATTTTTTCACTAACTCTTGTAAGAAAGTGATGCGCTTATTCAAAGAATCCACAATTGTCACTTGCAACTGGGGAAACACGATTTTTAGAGGAATTGAGGGAAAACCAGCACCGGCACCCACATCGCACAACGTAATTGGTTGCTCAAATAAAGCCGGATTTTGGACTCCTGGTAAAATTGAATCGTAAAAGTGTTTCAAATAAACGTCTTCAAGGCTGGTAATCGCCGTTAAATTTACGTGTTCATTCACTTCTACTAAGTATTGATAATATGTATGAAACTGTGCCATTTGCGTTTCAGATAGGTTGATACCATGTGCCGCAAGTGTCTGCTGAAATTCTTCTGGGTTCATGTTGTTCCTCCATTGTGAAACATTAAGTGTTCCACATTATTATAAACAAAATAAGCGGATGGAACAAGGTAAGACTTGTCTATAGTGGCTAACTAAGCCTGTTTATCTGTTAAAAAAGATACCAATCGTTTGATTAGCATCTTTTCTGTGTAATTCACAAACTCATTCCATTTTCTAAAATTTGCGTATAATTTTGAATGACTAAATTAAAATCCGCTGCCGACATTGTGGTCACTTTTTGCATATGTCTTTTCCGGTAATCAAATGAGTAAATTTGCCATGCATTAACATAGCCATCAATTTTGGTGTCGTGCACTTTAACGGAACCAAATTCATGTTTAGTATGTGTAATAGGACACACCACGCACAAACCAACCAACTTATTGTACGGCATAACACTGATTACAACTGCCGGACGGCGTTTATTGATCTCTTTGCCCGTAGAAGGATCAAAACCTAGGTAGATAATGTCCTGACAATGAGGATACTCAGTCATCAAATTCACGCCCTAATCTTTTTACATCTTCAAATTCTGATTTTTGTGGAGTGATTTTCTTCATTAATTTGGGATCTTTAAATGGGTTCTGAACTTTTGGCATAAACACAATTTCTCCTTCTGGCCCTTTAGTCACAAAATAGCGTACATTTTCATCAAGTTTAATGCTTGCGGGAACGGTTAGGACTGTGGAGTTACCAACGTGTCGAGGCTTGATTGTTTGATCCATTGCCATATTTTCTCTCCTCATCATTGTATTCTAGAAATTATAAAGTCATCATTAACAACTCAAATCATATCGTATACACACCGTGTTTACAAGAAAAACGGTCTTCTACAACCCCTATCACAACTCTCACAAAATAAATTACGCGCCATGAACGTTTTTCTACTAATTAATTTGGACATTTTTCAGTTGAACAAAAAAACAAGCTCTCACATTTTTGTGCGAAATCTTGTTTCAAGTTCACTCTATTTTTAATTATTCGACTTTCATATTCCGCACTTCTTCAATGAACCACTGATTAAAGTCATCGGCATCAATGCCAACTGCCACTTCAGCGTTCGTTTTCCCTTGATGATAAGCCCCGCGAATATCGGCCACTGTTTCACCGATCGCCGGACCGCTTGTTTGCACATCAATCCAGTAACTTGCCATTTGGTAGAACTCCGGATGTAATAAGTAACAAATCGTGTTGACGTCGTGCATTGGGATGCCACCTTCATGACCTTCATAATAATGTTTGAAAATGGCTGCCAACATGTTCCCTGCTTCACCCAGAGTTGCAACGGTATCCAGTGTTTTTGGAGTAAGCAACGCCTTCATTGTGACATCCAAGCCAATCATTACGATCGGAATTCCAGAGGCATACATAATCTTTGCTGCGTCAGGATCGGTAAAAACATTAAACTCAGCAGCACTGGTCATGTTGCCACGGCCTAAAGCACCCCCCATGGCAACGATCCGAGAAATTTTAGACTTAACTTCCGGATGAACTGCCAAAAGTAGTGCAATATTCGTATAAGCTCCCGTTGGAACTAAGGTGATTGGATCCTCGCTGCGCATAATGGTAAGGTACAAAGCTTCCATTGCGGAATGCTTCACAGTATCTCCGACCAGTTCATCGAAATCATAGCCAGGCATTCCTGATTCACCGTGAATCCGCGCTGCATCTTCAAACGGCTTCAGTAAAGGTTGTTCGGCACCACTAGCCACCGGTACTTTTTTGTTAAAAAAGTGCACTAATTTCAAAGCATTCTTAGTGGTTTTATCGACAGTTACATTGCCGGCAACTGTTGTAATTAGTTTGACGTCAAATGCTGGATTATTCAAAGCTACAGAAATTGCCGCAGCATCATCGATTCCTGGGTCGCAGTCTATAATTATTTTGGTGGTCATTGTTTTGCCCTCCTCGATTTGTTAGATCTCTCTAACCTCCATTGTACTGGATTCTCGGATTTTTAATAGTCTAAATTCTTTACAGGTGCTTGGCCTAACCAAAAATATTTTTGTACTGATTCAAGTCGGTACTCGTCCCCACAAGTTCTCCTTTCACCACGATCCGGTTAGGTTCATTCGCATATGGCGACGCACAGGTAATTAAAGTCACTACTTTTTTCCCTGCAACCTCTTTTAGAACTTCAACCTCATTTTTAGGAACGGTGCGTTTGCTGTAAGTTCGGTAACGATAAACTTTCTGCATATCCGTTAAATAAATCATATCCCCAATTTTAACTCGTTTTAATGGGGAAAATAGAATCTGCGTATTCGTCATATAATGGCCAGCCATGGCATAGTTTCCCTGACCCATCTGTTGATCTTCACTCATCGTTCCAGCACCGCGAGAAAGCACCTGGTGGCCCAGACCTTTCCCAATTGGAAGTCGCAGCGAAACATTTGGAATGGCGACTTTTCCAACTGGCGCATAGTCTGATGTATCCCCTTGAACAAAATCTTTGGCGGTACCCCAAGTCGTGCTGGCGGGATTCAGCATTTTAACAGATGAGTAATCAAAATTGGCTGGTTTTCGTTTGGAAGCTTCCACTTTTTTGGGTGTCATGTTATCCACTTCTTCATTTCCCATGTTTTGAATTAGCGGATTACTTAACAAGCCAATCAGCGCGATGATCAATCCGACACAAAAGATGCTGGCGACTAACCACTTTTTAAATTTTCGGCTCATCTACTTCACCTTCTTTTTCTTATACCAACGATAGCCACCATATGCAGCGCCTCCAGCTACAATTACTCCGAGACCGATCCAGATCCACGGAATTTGTTTCTTAGGGGCTGGTTCTTTCTCGTTTGGAATCCGATGTCCCCGAACCAACAAACGATGCGTGTTAATCATGTATGGCGTACAAGTCATCAACGTCACATAGTTATAATTATCATCCTTCGCAAAATTACCTAGTTCGGTCGGCTTGATCGTTTTGATTCGATCGACTTTGTAAGTCATCTTCTTACCCTTCGAATTAATGAAGAAACGATCACCCTTTTTTAATTTGGGCAAATCTGTAAAGAGCTTGCTTCCAGGCAACCCTCGGTGAGCCGTCACCACACTATGCGAACCCTTCTTGCCATCTAGTGGTGAAGTCTTTTCCATCAGCCCGGCGCCTTCACTTAATTGAAGATCCGCAGTTCCTTTAAAAATTGGTAATTTTGAGTCAATACCAGGAATATTAATCGTTCCCAACATTTCAACCTGAGTCAGCATTCCATTCATCGTGTGTGATTTTTTGTCTTTATCTACCTTTTTGACATTAAACTGTTGAAACGGGTTTTTAAACCAGGACAACGTTTTATTAATGCGGGAGGTGGAAACAACGACGGCTTGCTTACTATGTCGCGAAACGTCATTATATGTGTCGATCATGCGGTGCTGTTGTTGTTGCGACATTGCATTTGAAACGAACGGGAAGGCCAGAATTCCCAGCCCGATGACAAATATTAGCGTTGCAAGTATTCGTTTTAGCCATTTTTTCTTAATGACTAACACCTCCTTCATAAAATTTATTTTTACTATTTATGTATAACAATAAGGATGAGTTTTCATCCTTATCGTTGATAAAACTTATGTTGTAAAAGTCAGATTAGTGATTAAACTAATTTGTTTTTACGTGATTTGTAGTAGTAAAATCCTGCGCCACCCATCATTACTGCACCAACAAGGACGAATAACCAGATTCCCATACCACCAGTGGTTGGAAGACCAATCTTTGTATTTTCAATTTCTTGATCAGAAGTTGCCGAACTACCGGAATTGATTGTGAAAGGAATTAATTCTTTCTTTAATCCATAACCAGCTGGGGCCTTAGTTTCTTGGAGATAGTATCGTGTGCCTTCACCGTTATATGGCAATCCAGAAACAGATAATTTTCCATCGTCATCTGAAGTAATCTCACTTGCATTATCAAGATTGGTTACCCATTTAACAAATTTGTTATTACCATCTAGTTGCGCATACTTACGTGTGTCCGTGTTGTTATTAGTAACAACGAACTCAGCACCTTCTAAAACTAATTCTTCATCTTCACTATCGACTTTAATAAAGTCTTTATCTCCAGTCGTTAAGAAGTTGTCAATTTTAAAGACCCATCTACCATCTGTAGGCTCTGTTAATGTAGCCCAATCAGCTGATCCTTCACGCTTTGTAAGTGTTCCGTTATTAACATTAAATAAGAATTTACCTTCAAGTAATTTCCATCCATCTAAAGTCTTAGTTTCTTCAAGGGAATAGTCTCCGTTTGAAAGCTTTTGAATTTCAATTTTTCCGTCTTCCCCGGTTGTTTTAGTAACACTCCCATTCGGCCCTGTTAGAGTAAATTCAACGCCTGCTTTTGTAATATATTTTGTTATATCCTCAGGATCTTGCATTTGTTTTTCCAAACCTAGGTCGGTTTTGGGAACTGTGTTTTTGGCATATAGATGAATTTTACTTGATGTTTCATGATCTTTCAGCGGAAGTCCAAAAATTAACGGTGCCGAAATCGAAGTTGCTTGACTAGAATCAGCATCTGTTTCTAGAATTAAATATTTACCTTCATTTGAAATGCCTTCTTTATTGAAATTGAAAGTATTTCCTGTCCAGCCTTCGCTCTTAGTGTCAATCGTGTGTACAGCAGTTAAACCATTAGATGTAAGATATGTTCTTTGTGCCGCCAATATTTCGTCAACAGTTAAATCATTACCCTCGGCATCTTTTGAAAACTTGGAGATCAATTCCTGCTGAAAAGCGTTAAAGGCCTCTCCGTCATCTGCATATTGCCCCGATGGTTGCTCATCTTTCCAAGCTTCAAAAGTTGATTCAATATCGAAAATTGAAAACTCAACATTCCCATCTGTTTTTTTATCATAGACTTCGTACCCTGGAATATCAGTTTTTTCAGCCCCGTCACTTTCGATAGTTTGAGCATCATCAGAGTTTTTTACCATTTTATGCAAACTAATTGTAAAATCTGTTTCCGCTGCACTCACACTCTTAATACTTGTTAACCCAAGTGCTAAAGGTGCCATGGCTGCTGCAACCAGCAGGCCGGCCCCAATTTTTTTAAAAAGCCCTTTTTTCTTTACTGTCATGTGTTTTCCTCCTAATATTTAGCTATTACCCTCTTTGATTTTTTCTCGGACGCTCAATAAAAATTCATTTAGCCTCGCCGTTCCAGTACTAATGGCAATATGATCCAATTATCCATTTAAGCTACCTCGGCGGTTTTTGTTAAACAAGAAGCCACCCAAGGCTACTAATATAAAACCAACGAGAATAACTATAAAGTTTCCAATTCCACCTGTTACAGGCATTGTAGGCTCAGTTAAATGATTATTAAATACGACTGAAGTTGAGCTAGCGCTGATATTTTCAAAATCAATTGTGATTTCTTTTTTGTCTTCAGCATCATTTTCATCATGTTTAACTGTTGTTTTGTATCCATCTGCGTCAATTTCAGTAATTGTGACCTTTGCATTCTCTGGCAGTTCCTTAATTGTGGCAGTTTGGTCGGCTTCTAATTCGATTGAAGAAGTTGAGTTCCCTTCTTCATCAAATTCAATGGTTTGTTCTGTACCACCGTCAATTGAGTATTTATAACTACCCGCTTCTTTTGGATCAATACTCAAATTAAATTTGAATTTAGTGCCGCTTGGAACATTACCAGTCACTGTTTTTTTAATTTTAAGATCTTTAGTTTCTGGTTCTTCTTCGTCAAATTTATTTGTGTAGTTAACAATATGGCTCTTACCGGTCTCTTCAGTTCCCATTTCAATTTGCCCAGTTTGTGTGCCACTAATTAAACCCTCTTCGCCTGCGATATCAATGCTCGTTTCTGCCCCATGCGCTTGTGTTTCATTAATGGAAAATTTAGATCCATTTGGTACGGTTAATGAAACATGCTCTCCATGCTTCAAACTAATTTCTTCTGATTTACCATCCTTAAAGTTAAGGTCAACTTCCTCGCTTGAACCATTAATTCTTATTTTGAGAGAACCTGTAAAGGTCTCATCATCTAAACGTGTAATAACAAACTTGAAGTCTTTATTTTTGTCCTCGTCGCTACCATCAACTGTTTTTTGGACAACTAATTGGGTAGTTTCTGGTTCAGGATCTACTGGTTTAGTTGGGTTGTACGTCCAAGAATGCGTTTCAGCAGATGACCCTGTATAGGTATCAGCAACAATTGTTCCATTAAAGTCAGTTGTACTTGTAACTTTCTGGGTCGGTGCCAATATGGATCCAAAGAACCTACTACCAACAAGTGTGATGTCCTTAAATTCTTCTGGAATTACCCACAAAATTGAATACTTAAATTCATTTCCTCCACTTTCAGGATCGGCACCAACATCATCACCATCAACAGTTATTTTCATATGAGCAGCACCCAGTGTGCCTTCGCTATTTGGCGATGCAATAAAGATGACATTTTGATCATTTCGTAATTTAATGTCCAATTCTTTACCAGCTATTTGTGAATTATTGACCTTAATAACAAATGTATTTTGTATCAATTCATTCTCAAAATTTAACACTACCCGATTATCATCATTTGTCGTCAAATAACGAGTGTCATTAAAATCAATTGCATACGGTGTTCGAACTAGGTCATCTCTTGTCGCATCTAATTGACTTAAAGTACTCGTGACATCAATCCAATTTTCATTAATTGCAGCTCCAGTTGGATTACTTGACTCGCTACCGTCACTGGTATGATATCTAATTAATGATGTTCCCAATGGTCCACCAGTCAAACAAGTTCCACTATCATTTTCATCCGGTACTAAACTATGACTATTACCAAAAACACCGGTTCTAAAACTAATTTCATTTTTTGAGCCATCATAATTCTTTACATAACTAGTTTCTTGCCAATGCTCATCACGTTTCTCATTACCAATACCAGAAGTATTGGTTAAGGAATTAACCGCAATGTTTCCACTAGTATGGGCATGCCCACCAGCCACAAAATTTTCTGCAAAAATATGGAAGTTCGCTGCAACACCCAATGGATTACCAGTCCGGTCAGGCAAAGTTGGCAAATCAATGTTTTCGATTGCTTTAGCAGCCTTTCCTGCAATACTTTCAGTATCGGCGTCCGCATCCGCATCATCCTCTGATTCATTGTTTTCACTACTCTCAGTATTTGCTTTGGAAGATGTTTCAGATTCTTTGTCAGTCGCTGTACTTTCCTCTGATTCAACCTTTTCATTTTCAACAGGAGCTAAAAACGAAAGAGATCCAAATTTGATGGTCTCTGTCAAACCACTAAATTTCATTTCCATATTGGCTTTAGAATCTTCGGTAATCGTTTGAACTTCAAGTGGAAGTGTCACTTCATAATCAAATACCTGATCATCTTCAATATTCTCAAAATCTGCTTCATTCCACTTCAACATGTAACTATTAAGACTTGATTCATACTGAAAAGTCATTGTCGGCGCTTTTACAAAGGTCCCGTTAACAACCTCTGGCGTAATTTGTTGTGCACTACTTGCTATCTTTAAACTATCTGACCCAAGCAATTGTAAAACTGTACTATCGTTTTCACGAGCCTGCTTTCCAGTCATCTTCAAGTGAAACTTGGCGTTCACTTGCTTGTCTGCATCAACCTCCTCTAGTTTTTCGCCATTTTCGTTTGTCAGTTCTGTCTCCGTGATCTTAAATTGATCGTCTTTGTCTTCCTCAGCAAAGGCTCCCGTAGCAGGGTATCCTATCCCGAAGAGTAACAGACAGATCATTAAAACCGAGTAAACTTTTCTCATGGTCATACCGTTATTCCTCCTATACTGCGTCAATTGCAGCTCACTATCGTATCTATCTTATCGGAATCATAACATGGCTTTTATCTAGATTGGAATCAATATACTCATGTTTTTCTTATGGTTTCAATAATAATATAGTTAAGCATATAATCTTTAAAAATAACTATATTTAATAACCACTCTAAAATTGAGTTCTTGGAATTAAAAAATCCCCTGACAGTTAATAAGCAAACTTTCACTTATCAACCACCAGGGGATTGAACTATTTATTTAATTTTTCGATTCTACCAGCTAAACAGCCCAACCACGCCGGCTGACATTAGCGAGACTAACACACCGGATAACAGCATGTAGCCCACGTTTTTAGAGATCACATCATTCTTCTTACGATCAACAATTCCTTTAAACGCACCGATAATCATCCCGGTCGTTGAAAGGTTTGCGAAAGAAGTTAAGAAAACAGTTAGCATCGCCTTGAAATGAGGCGCATACGTATCAACAACAGGAGAAACTTTTCCCATAACGACAAATTCGTTGGTAACCAGCTTGGTTCCCATGAATTGGGCAAATTTGAAGGCCGTTGGGACATCTAACCCTAAAAGCCAAGCAAATGGGAACATGATCACTCCTAAAATATTTTCCAAAGTTAACCATGGGAAAATTAATTGTAATCCTTCATCAATTAACTTAGCTAAGGCCACGAATGCAATAACGTTCGCTAAAATAATTAGCACTAATTTACCAGCACCTAAAATAGAATCTCCCAAGAATGAGAAAAATGGTTCTTTCTTGGGTTTCATATCTTCTTTAACTTGTGCTTCTGCTAAGTCTTCAGAGCCACTCGTATCGGTAGTTTGATTATTTTCTTCAACTTGTGAACTTCCACCGATTTTGGCAATGGTATCCTCTTCCGGCGTTACAGTCACGGGATTTAAAATGATTGTGACAATAATTGCATTCACAATATTAATTGGAACTGCGGCGATCACGTACTCACCGGGCATCATCTGCATGTAGGCTCCCAAAATCGAAGCTGTCACACAACTCATTGACATCATGGCAATCGTTACCAGGCGTTGAGCTTTCATTTGTTTCAATTGTAAACTCGAAACAGCAAGTGCTTCGGTATTTCCAAGAAACATCATTTCAACAGCGAAAAATGATTCGAATTTTGGTTGGCGCGTAACAAATGCCAAACCACGACCTACCCATTTAATTAACCAAGGTAGGAACCCAATATAAGTCAAAATATCGAATAATGGCACAATCATCAAAATGGGTAATAACGAACTTGTCACAAAGTCCATTTGTTTGACGTCCACCCAACTCGCTAAAGCAAAACCAATTCCTGAATACGAAATTTGCACCATCCAATTAAACGCATTGGCAGCTGCTTTAACACCGTCAATTCCGATCGAGAAGCCCGTTAAAAACCAGGCCAAGAAGACGTTAATCACTAACATCGTGATCACTGAACGCCAATCAACATGTTTCTTATCTTTGGAGAACAAAAACGCGACACCGATAAAAACAAGAATTCCAATAATATTAATGAGTAAGTACATGTCTGCAAGCTCCCTCTTCCTATATAATCCCCACAATTACAACAGTCTTTATATAATATACAGATTAAGTGGCACGCTGTAAACAAGCAAATATCCGATAGGTCCCTTTTGACCTTGTTTACCCATCTAAAACAAAAAAGCTTTCAGCCTGAAAGTTGACTGAAACGTAGTGGCAATATTTCACTACTCGGTCATTTTCATTCTGAAAACTATTCAAAAATTTATGCTTCATATTTTCGAATTGATTTTTTACTCATTCAAATTTTGCCAAAATTCCTGAACATTTTTTGCCAACTGATCGATTGAATACACCCGCTGATAGTTTTGCCAGTGTCGTGGAAACAGCTGTGTATAGCGCTGACTGCTAAACCGGTTGTCCATCAAGAGTACGTTGCCGGCATCCTGATCACTACGAATCAAGCGTCCCGCCGCCTGCAGGACATGGTTCATCCCCGGTAGTTGATAAGCATACTCAAATCCTTTGCCATTTTTTTGGTCAAAGTAGTCTCGAATTAAATTGCGTTCATCACTCAATCCCGGCAAGCCAACACTCACAATTGCCACCCCAATCAAGTAATCACCCACCAAATCGATTCCTTCAGAAAAAATACCACCCAGCACACTAAAACCAATTAACGAATGCGGATAATTTTTCGCAAACGCATCGAGAAATTCTTGGCGGGCCTCTTCATTCATCTGATTGCTTTGCTCAATCACATTGAATTGTTGATACTTTTGAAGAAAGGCGTCTTCAATTTGTGTCATGTATTTGTATGACGGGCAAAAAATAAGATAGTTTCCCTTTTTGGCATTCACCATTTCAAAGATGCTTGAAACAATGTTGGCCAAACTATTTTCTCGTTGTCGATAGGTTGTATTGACATATTGCGTAATCAAAATATTTTGCCGTTTTTCTATAAATGGCGAAGTTAGCTGTAACGTCAGTCCGTTTTCGGCGCATCCCAACGTTTCCTTAAAATAATCCATTGGTGATAACGTGGCCGAAAAGAAGACCACCCCACGCCCCATTTTTAATGACATGTCTAAGTACGGACTCGGATCCAAACACAACTCTTTCACGCTTACACTCTGGTCATCATTAATTGTCACAATCACGCGATAACTTTCATCGTAGAAAGCTGAAATTTTGACGTACCTTAATAAGGTGAAATAAAAATCTAATATTTGGGAGGTAAAAGGGGTCGGCGCCTGTTTCGCCAACCAATCTGACACAAAAGTATTGAACTTCTCTAACCCATGTCGAAACCCAGTCAACTCTTCAGTCGTTATTGCTTGGGTTTTGTGTTGTTCCGTCAAGGGAAGTTTTACTTGATCAAAAACCGTCTGAACTTTCTTTAACTGATTGGTAATTCCTTGAATATCTTCGTTTTTACTAGCCGTTTTGCCAGCTTTAATTAAATCATCAGTTACCCGATCATCGACTTCGGCAGTATACATATCACGCGATCGCGACACTAAATTATGGGCTTCATCAACCAAGAAAAAATTAGAATCATCAGGTTGGGTGAAAAACCGTTGCAGATACACGATCGGATCAAACAGATAATTGTAGTCACAGATAATGACATCCACGAAGGTCGAAATATCTAGTGAAAACTCGAACGGATCTAAAGTATGTTTCTTCGCATACTTTTCAATGGTTGGCCGCGTAATTTGATTTTCGTTTTCAAAAACGTCGCGAATGCCATCCTTCAAGCGATCGTAGTAGCCAATCATATATGGATTATCTTCTGGTGCAACGTCCACTTCTTCAGGAAAAATGATTTTATCTTTGGCCGTTAACGTAATACTTTTGATCTGCAAACCCTTTTCCACCATCAATTGCAGCCCTTTTTCCGCAACACTACGGGTACTTTGTTTGGCGGTTAGATAAAATAAGCGATCACACAAATCTTCACCCATCGCTTTAATACTAGGAAATAAGGTTGAAATCGTCTTGCCCGTTCCCGTGGGTGCTTCAACAAATAACCGTTTCTTCAAGGCAACCGTCTTGTAGACCGCCACCGCCAAATCTCGTTGGCCATTGCGATATTCGTCAAATGGGAAATCTAGGTCCTTGATACTTTGATTTCGCGTTTTCCGCCAATCACTGCGCATGACTAGCCAGCTGCGATACTCTTCAATTAAGCCGTCAAAGAATTTCTGAAGTTCTTCGTGTGTATAGGTGTGCTCTGTTTTGGTGATTTTGTCAGTTGTCCGTTGGTAATACGTTAGGCGTAAAGTAACTTCTGGCATATCCAAATCATGGGTCAAAATGGCTCCATAAACTTTGGCCTGACTCCAATAAAGGGTCAGTGTATTTTCTGATAAATCCTCGAAATCAGGATCCGACGTTTTAATTTCTTCGATTAAGAGTTGATCATCAGTTTGAATCACACCATCTGCGCGCCCATCAATCACATAGTCTTCGTCGGCCATGGAAACTGTCCGTTTCACGTAAACTTCTTTTTCATAGTTTTCGCCACCCGCCTTTTGAAGCTTCCGGTGAATTCGAGCTCCTTCTAAAGCCGTATTTTGACTATTACTCGAAGAATTCAGGTCACCAGCACGGAGAACAAACTCAACTAGTTCCCGAATACCTATTTTTTTAGCTGTCATCCGTGCCGTCCTTTCTTTACATTTAGTAATATCTCGACTTACTTTTAAAACAGTTTTGTTAACTTTCCGTAATATAAGCTTGTTATGATTATTAAATTCGGTCAAATAATTAAGGGAGTACTTATGAAAATTAAATCTGCATTACCTATTTTACTATTCTTTACCACATTTTTGGCGATCTTCTTCGGTCAATCTACAATTTCGGCGGACAGCATTAAGCCAATTCAAGGAATTCAGACAACTGTCAACCACAAAGACTGTTTGGCTTCGCTTAGTATTCCTAAGAAAACTCAACAAATCAAAGCTGACTCCAAACCAGAAGTGTCTGAAACCAGCACCAAAAAAGCAACTAAAAGCTACAGTACTTTGATCAACTTAGCGCGCAAACAACTTGGCAAGAACTATGTTTGGGGAGCTGTTGGCCCAGACACATTTGATTGCTCTGGCTTAACCCAATACCTCTTTGATAATGCCTACAATAAAACATTACCAAGAACGGCCGCAGCTCAATATGCCGCTTTTGATCATGTTTCTCATGATAACGTTAAACCTGGAGACCTTGTTTTCTTCAGTTATAACGGTGGCGCTTCAATTGATCATGTGGGGATTGTCGTTTCTGGTGATAACCAAATGATTGATGCGCAAGACCGTGGCGTAATCAAAGAAAGCTACATGGCATCTTATTGGAAACCTTACATTGCTGGCTATGCGCATGTGATGGATCTTAAGTAATTTAAAACGACACTTAAAAACTAAAACGACTTTTGCAGGATTTCATGCAAGAGTCGTTTTTTTCGATTAAAAAGCTGATTCCCGTAATAACATGGGATCCGCTGTGAAATTATTGGGTCTACACTTTCTGGTATTGGTGAATAACTGATACCAGTTTTTATTTTGAAAATTAAAAGGACATCTGTCCTCTTTGTGCTACGATTTAATCGCCAAACAAAATCGAAAAGAGGAAAAACAGATGTCCCTAACTAATTCTATTTTAAGCTTGTTTGAAATGACAGACCCAAATATAACCGTAACTGGTGTTACCAAGAAACGTTGCCCGAATGGACAACGAATTCATGTCGTTCACGCCAACCTTTCTTATCAGCTTGTGAAATGTCCCCATTGTGGCCATAAAAGTCTAATTAAAAACGGTACCCACGTTAGTCATCTAAGGTTGGGAACCTTATCAGGCGGACGTTATGAAATGCAGCTAAGAAGACAAAGATATCAATGCCAACATTGTTTAAAAACCTGTGGAGCTAAAACTAACCTCGTTAGACGTAATGAAACTTTTACCCACAATGTTAAACATCAGGTCATTGTGCTAGCTCGTGACATGCTGACCAGTAAAGAAATCGCTAAAATTTGTGGCATTTCACCAAGTAGTGTGCAACGTATTTTAAATGCAAATATTCACTTGGCTTACCGTGTTAAGCAACTTCCACCAAATCTTTGTTTCGATGAATTTCGTTCCTGTAATCATCTAATGTCCTTTAACTGTTGCGATGCCGTTAGTCATCGCCGCATTGTGACCCTCGAAGATCGTCTCAGTAAGGATATCATTGATTACTTTGAAGCTCGTTATTCAGTTCAAGAACGTGCGAAAGTTCAAACAATTACTATTGATATGAACGCCGAATATGCCAGCTTTATTCATCGTTTATTCCCGAACGCTGTCACGATTATTGACCGTTTCCACATTATTCAGCTTGCTGGTCGTGCACTAGACAATGTACGTACACGCATTATCCGTACTTTTCAAGATAAGCATTCACGCATTTACCGCATCCTTAAATCTCAATGGCGTTTATTTCATTTGGCAGAAGAGAAAATCAATGACACTAAGCTTATCTATTTACGAGGCATTAACGAGTATATGACCCAACAGAACGCCATCGACCTTGCCTTAGATGAATTTCCAGAATTCAAAACTGTGTATCAAACTTATCAAGGCATTCTAACTGCTATCCACCAAAAGAATGCCACGGGATTTAAAAATTTGATTACCAACTACCAAGTAGCTGGTAATCAAATGGACGTCACCATTTCAACCTTCGTTAAGAACGGCTCAGCAGTGCTCAACAGTTGTCGTTATCCGTATTCTAACGGTCCTATTGAAGGACTTAATCGCAAAATCAAGGTATTAAAGCGTAGCTGTTTTGGTTTTCGAAATATTCATAACTTCTTCATTCGTATCAGTTTAATTCATGAGTAAACAAAAAGCACATTCACCGAAGTGAACATGCCTTCAAAAATCTCTACCAATACAGTTTGACAGAGACCCAAATTATTGTATGTGTTTTAGCATTTACAATAAGACCAAGATTTGAGCCAACAAGTTATCTCAAATTTGCGTCCACAGCGTTCCAGCCCAATTTTTATGGAGGAAATCAGCTTTTTAAACTATTTAGCTATTCAATTCTAATCCTATAAATTCTTATCCATATTAAACGTCAGTTTCGACAATCCGGCGCCCTGCACAACCAAACTCCCAATGAAATCAACGGTTTGTTTACGCATTTCAGCAACTAAAACTTTATTTTGATCAGTTAAGTAATCTGATAAAGCTGTTCCGGACAAGTCGCGCGCTTTATTATCTGTATTTTCCAAATGACGACGCTGCGTTTCCCGAATTGCTGTTAAGTAATCGCGAGAGTTTTGCACAAATTGTGGATAGTGACTTTCCACCATCATCGATAATGTGCGATACATCCAGTAAGCATCATCGAAATTAAAGTTCATGGCTGTATTCTTATAACTGTCGTCCGTATCCGTCGCATTGCTGTAGAACGGTACGTAAGGACTGAAAGAAGGCACCCCAAAGTTCAACCAATAAATTGCGGCCTGTTCATCTGGCACGTCATTACGAATCTGCAGCACATGTGAATTTTGCGTTCTGTTCATTGAAATTGGACGATAACGATATTTATCTGCACTTTCACCAGGTGCTAGAGGATCGTATTGTGTTTCGTTATAGTGGGAACCCAAAATAAATTCCACATCTTCGACCGAAATTTTATGTGATGTATGACAAATAAATGGCAGCTCACCAGATTCTGGATCCTGTTCAATTTCAGGATTCAGGAATTTTTGTGCGTACCAAACTCGTGGTGTATTGTAATGGCGATCTTTTTCGTTAAATGTGCCAAAAATATGGCGGAAGTTCCAACCCTCATCGTCCACATTCAAATGATGTTTTTCAACAAATTCTTGAATTCCATCGGCCCACATGAAATTATCGGGATCATTGAAATCAACTTGTTGAATCGCAACTTCATTAGCAGCTACAGCATACGCATCATCTGGAATACGTTGAGCGACCCAGTAATGACCAGTCACAATTTCCATGTACCAAACGTCTTTTTTATCACTGAAAAGAACACTATTTCCGGCATTAGAACCATACTTGGTGATTAGTTGGCCTAGTCTTTGGACACCTTCAACAGCAGAATTCACATAAGGAAGAACCATCGTTTCAAGCGAATCTTCACCTAATCCGTCTTCAACCAAAGGATCGTATGCTAACGTGCGTTCATTTCCGTAAGTACTTTCGGTAGCACTGACCGCCACGTTTTTCTCATTAATCCCACTTTCATCGTTCACACCTTCGTGAAGTTTGCTGGGATCGGCATCTGGCGTTGCTGTATAACGATAGCCGTTTTCTGGTAACGTTGCTTCAAAACCGTTTAATTGGGACTTTAAAATCACTTTTTGCCCCTTAACAGCTGGGTGCATATAAAATTTCTTTGGATGAATCGGCAAATACCGATCTTCGTTTCTTGCAATCATTGTTGAACCATCTAAACTGGCCTTTTTTCCTACTAAAACTGAGGTACACATGCTGGTTACTTTACTCACGTTTCATCGTCTCCATTTCTGTGTCAATAAGCCTATTCTACCAGAAAACGTGCTATATAGATTAATATAAAAAGCTTGTTCACAATTAAGTAAACAAACTTCTTAAAAATTCTTATTTATTTTTGCCGCGTCGTGCAATCATTGGCATGATAAAACCAAGGGCAATTAGCACAACTGGCGTAATAATATTTAAGCCTAACTGTAAAAGCCATCCGTGAGGGTCTGCAGAAAAATTAACTTTAGGAACCATCCCTAAGACACACACGAAAGCTGTAAAAATGAAACACCAGAATCCAAGTAACCAACCGATTTTCTTGTTTTTAACAAACATATAATCTGAATGGAATTTATTCATATGTTTACTCAAAAGCATGAAGGCTACGAATACCCATAAGTAACGAAGCGGCATGACAATTGAGTTCAAGTTCAGTAACCAATTGTAAAGTTGTTGAATATTTTTAATTCCGAGTCCAGGTAAAACAATTAAAATTCCAACTAAGATTCCCGTCATTTTGTATCCATTAATGAAGACACCATGCTTGTTGAGCTTCATTAGTGATTTAGGTACATATTCATCATTATGACCAGAAAGGAGAATTCGAAGGGGCGCATCAATTGAAACGATTAAGGCTGCAATTTGGCCAATGGAATTAGTTAATCCATAAGTAATCATCAAGGCATTCCCAACGTGATAATACTGCCCTAACCGTTGAAAAGCACTGTAAGCCCCGTTCATCATCAAATCCTTGGGAATTGCTTTACTATTGAACATGATAGCCATTCCGATTGATCCAACAATGGCACAAATACCAACCAAGACGGCCAACACAATCATTCCAAGTGGAAATTCTTTGGAAGGATTTTTCGTCTTGTTAACATACGGCGCAATTTTTTCAGAACCACCAACTGCTAAAACTAACATCGATAAAGTTGTAAAATAGCTAAAATTAAAGTTTGGAATATAAGTTTTAACATGGGTTAAGTTTTGTGTCGCTGCAGTAACGTTTGGCAAATGTGGTGCCGCGATGGCGAGAAAGATAAATAGAATCGACATTACAAAGGTGGCCGTCCCAGCCAACGTTGCAATGACCCCAAGCGTTGTGATCCCTCTTGAAGCTACCCACATGAAAAATAGAAATACAATTAAACATAAAATCGAAAAAATAGCTGTTGAAAAATGATTGAAGTAGGTTCCAGCTCCTGTAAACGCCCAACTAATGGCGATTAAAATATTTTGTGGCTTTTGTGCCAAATATGGCACGTGGACTACCCAATATGTCCAAGCGGCAAAGTAAGCTAATCCACGTGTTGAAGTTGCGTCAATCCAAGAACTAACACCCCCACCACTCTTTTGGAACGTCGAACCAAGTTGACCAACCATTAATGTATACGGAATAAAATAAACCGCTAAAATAATAATCCACGATGTAATAACGGATGCGCCTTGTTGCGCATAATTATTCACAACGTTGTTAAATCCCCAAACAGTGTTAAACGCGATCAGTGCAATTGTAAACCAGCGAAACTGCTTTGTGTTCATGCTCGTGTCTCCCAATTTAACCAGCTCCCCATTCTAATATTTGCCTCTATTATACCGGATAACTGTAAGGGCTTCCTGTGATGTTAGTGAGCGTTTTCACAAATTGCTAATTTTTTTCTCACGGTTTTATTAGTTAATCATTGTTAGTCATTTCTTTCAGTTGTTTGCGCTCATTATAAAAGTTTCGATAAGCGAGGTAACATGCAATTACAGAGCCAATACTAGTTGCCGAAAGTAACATAAAAGTGACCATGATTTGGTATTTAATTGCCCGGACCGGATCCACGCCCGCAAAAATTAGTCCAGACATCATCCCTGGTAAACTAACAATTCCAACCGTTTTTGCCGAATCAATAGTGGGTGCCATGCCCGTTTTAATACTTTCCCGTAAAATTCCGATTGAAGCATCTCGCACAGTACCGCCTAAAGCGAGCCGTTCTAAAACACTTTGCCGTTGATCACGGAATTGTGAATTCATACTGCGATAGCACAATCCAATTGCCACCATCGAATTACTAGCAATCATTCCTGAAATTGGAATCACTTGTGATGGGACAAGTTTTATAGCGCCAGACAAGATTAGTACTCCCAGCGTAACTCCAGTACTCGTAAGAATTGCGACAAACGAAATTGGCAACGCGTGCGTCATGCCATTACTTCGCTTTTGTGCATTCCAGGAAGCATTAAATAAAATGATAAAAATCATGACCAGGGTTAAGAAAATGTTATTAACTTTGAAAATATATTTCAATAAATACCCAACCACGAAGAGTTGAATGACAGCACGAACAACCCCCACAATAATTTCCCGGTCAATTCCAAGCTTTTCACGATAGCCAATCCATAAAGCCACCATGACCAGCAATGTGGCTAACGATAACGACCAATTACTTACATCAAGATTCATTGTGCAACCTCCAGTCTTCCCTTTGAGATGGTAATTAAGTGATTAGCTTTCTGAATTTCCGTTGCATCATGCGTCACCGACAAAATCGTCACGTGATGATCTTTGTGAAAATGTTCAATTAAGTTATGCACAATATCTTTATTTTCTTCATCCAGCCCGGCAGTTACTTCATCCAAAAGCAGCACATCCGGTAAGAACATAATGTTACGAATCATAGCTACTCGTTGCTTTTCACCACCAGATAGTTCTGTAATTTTCTTGCTTAAATAGGCCTCTGGTAATCCTACATACTGCAGCGCGGCTTGTTGTTTTGCCACGTTGATCTCTTCATTACGAATTTGAAAAGGAAAATCCAAATTATCCGCCACGGTTCTCCCAAATAAAGTTGGTTGCTGAAAACAGTATGAAACTTGTCGTCGGTATTCAATAGGATCTTTTTTACTAATATTTTGTCCTTTAAACAAAATCTTTCCTTCAGTGGCCGTTAACAACGAAGACAGAACTCGTAACAAGGTGCTTTTCCCTCCGCCTGAAGGCCCTGTAATGGTGAGATAATCCTCCGTTTCGACTGATAAAGAAATTCCTTGTAAAATTTGATTGTCTTCAACCCGATAACCGACTTCTTGAAGCTCTAATATTGCCGCCATTTTGCCATCTCCCAACGTTTTGCTTTATTGATCACATTATAGCCTGTCTGGATCTAATTATTAAATTTTTGTACTTGCCGCAAAGGTAAATGTTATAATTTAAAACAGAGTAGGAGGAGTTTAACTAATGCAAACTGTATCAATGATCGTGCCATGTTTTAACGAACAAGAATCCGTGCCAATTTATTTTGACGCTATCACAAAGGTATTCGAAGATCCTCAAATGCGAGACTATTCACTGGAGCTTTGGCTAATTGACGATGGTTCCTCAGATGCCACCTTAACTGAACTTAAAAAACTTAACACTCAACACCCTGAAACGGCCCATTATATTTCGTTTTCACGAAATTTTGGAAAAGAGTCTGCCATTTTGGCTGGCCTACAAGCCGCCACTGGCGAAATTGTCGGTTTAATGGATGTTGATTTACAGGATCCTCCTGAATTACTCCCCAAAATGCTTCGTGAACTTCGCACTGGTGAATACGACACCATTGGCACCCGTCGTGTCGGTCGTGAAGGTGAACCAGCATTTCGGTCTTTTCTTTCAAACCTGTTCTATAAATTAATTAACAAAATTTCTAAAGTTGAAATTATTCCCAATGCTCGTGACTATCGGGTTATGAATCGTAAGGTGGTTGAGGCTGTTTTAGATATGCCTGAAATCAATCGTTTTTCTAAAGGAATTTTTAGCTGGGTTGGATTCAAAACAAAATATCTAGACTTTGAAAATCGCGAGCGTGTGGCGGGAAATACTTCTTGGTCACTTTGGCAGCTTTTTGAATACTCCCTGGAAGCCATCATCGATTTCTCTGCGGCTCCTTTAGCAATTGCCAGTTTTGTGGGAATCTTGGCTTGTATCATATCCGTTATCGCTGTTATTTTTATCATTTTTCGCACTATTTTCTTTGGCGATACAACAGCTGGATGGCCATCTTTGGCTGCAATCATCCTTTTCATCGGTGGAATTCAGCTTTTCTGCTTAGGTATTCTTGGCAATTATGTCGGTCGTATTTATTCAGAAAGCAAACACCGTCCCATCTATATTATTAACGAAAAAAAATAGGTGCAAAAAAGCATTTGAATTCGGCCGAAAGGCTTAGTTCAAATGCTTTATTTATTAGGCTTCATCCGTTTCATCGGAACCAAAATGCCGCTGCCACCAAGATTTTTTCTTAGGTGGTTCCTGTAATAGCTGAGCACTTTTTTTAGTTACCTCTGTGAGTTCAGAAATTTGCGTTTGTAATTTTACATTTTCTTCGTGATACTGTTGGTTTTGTTTAACTACCTGAGCTAACATTTCTTTGATCTCAGATAGATCCTTATTCTGTGCTTCAAACATTTTAGTATCAACCACAGCTGGTGTTTCGTCGGCCTTTTTGCTTCTTTCAGCTGCTTCTTTATCTGTAAGTCCCAAAGTTACATCAACAGCCTGTTTCAAGGTATGTCGGTCTCCCAACAAATCATTCATTTGTTGGAGAAGCTTCATATCATCCTCGGAATAAATCCGCCGTCCACGACCATCATGTTGGAACTTATGACCCATTCGTTCCATTTCTTTAGCCCAGTTACCCAAAGTTGCCAAACTACCGATCCGCTCTACTTTATGAACAACCTCGGAGCCTGTTATGTATTCATCTGCTTTTATATCTTTTGCCATATTGTCCACCCCGCTTTTAACTTAATTGTACTACAATTAGTTCAAAATTTGAAGTTAAAATTAAGTTCGGCAAACCCTAATCTCACAGGATTTGTTTCTTTTTTTCTAGTTTCATTAAATTTACAAATAATCCGAGTGCACCTAATTCACTAATCAAGATCAGAATTGCCATTGGTGCGTAGCTTTGGTTGCCCAGCGCACCCGCTAAAGGTGTAAATATCCCACCAACAATATTCATTAAAAGACCTAAGACTGCTGAGGCACTCCCCGTATTTGTACTCTGACTACTCATCGCAAGAGAAGTAGCAATCGTGTTAACAACCCCGATGCAAACAACCACAATAAAGAGTGGAACTGCCACCAACAAAATATTAGGTGTCAAAAAGAGACTACCAACCATAACCACACCTGACAATGATCCTAGAAGCAAGGTTGCTTTTAAAATCTGCCAACTCGTTAACTTCTCGGTGAGATATGCGGGAATATTGTTACCAATGATGATACCTAACCCGTTCAAAGCATATAACAAACTAAATTGTTGAGCTGTTAAATGGAAAAAGTTTTGAAAAACAAATGAAGATGCTGAAATGTAGCTGAATAAGGACCCAAATACCAGTCCTTGAATTAACGCAATCAAAACAAAATCACGTTTGGTAAACATGACCCCCAAAGATTTAAATCCTTGAAAGATGCTTTGTGTGCTTCGTAAGTTTAACGGTAATGTCTCTGTTAGTGTCAACCAAATTCCCAGTACTACCAAGATCCCAATAACAGTTAATAGCCCAAAAATTCCACGCCAACTCATGAAGTTCAGTAAGAAGCCACCAATGATGGGAGAAATAATTGGAAATATACCATTCACACCCATTAGCAAGGCGAAGAATTTAGTTAGCTCTTTACCAGAGAATAAATCGCGAGCGACGGCACGTGAAAGCACCTGACCAGCTGATCCTGCTAATCCTTGAATGAAACGAAGGATAAGAAAAAGGGTAATAGAATGGACAAGCATGATCAGGACTGAAGTTAAAGCAAACACTGCAAACCCAATGGCAAGCGGTACCCGCCGACCAAATTTGTCACTGAGTGGACCCACAATTAACTGTCCTACTGCCAATCCAACTAAACAAAAAGTAATGCTCATTTGAATTACTGAAGTACTTGTGTGAAATGTTGTTTGCATAGTTGGTAAAGCTGGTAAATACATATCTAACGATAAAGGGCCGGTTGCGCTGATCAATCCAAGGAAAAAGGTTAACCAAAGCTTCCGACTCTTTGAGATTTTATGAATACTCATTTATAGGACCCCTGTTCTGAATTTAGCTTCAGAACTTAGTGTACCTAATTTAACTTCAAAAACCAAATTAATTTGGTAGCTTTCCGGTTTCCCACCAAAGTTTTACCAGTACCTGGGTGCCATCATTACCCAGATGTTTCTCATCCACCAAACGGGCATATAAGTTCCGCGCTGCATCTGTTGCAGGAAGACTGATGTGCATGCGATCAGCTTCGTTTAAAGCAATTCGTAAATCCTTCAAGAAATGTTTGGCAAAAAATCCTGGCGTATAATCATTCTTGAGTATTCTTGGTGCATAGTTTTCCATACTCCAATTATCAGCCCCACCGCTTTCAAGGGTTTGAAGAACTTTTGGCAAATCCAATCCAGCAGCATTAGCGTAAACTAGCATCTCGCTCATCCCTGTCATAGTCCCGGCAATCATGATTTGATTGGCCATCTTTGCATTTTGCCCAGCACCTGCTTCGCCAAAATAATTTGCTTGTTGCCCAATAATATCAAAAATTGGTTGTAAACTGTCATAAGCGTCTTTGTTTCCACCAACCATAATGGTGAGTGTCCCTTTTTCGGCACCAATATCACCACCCGAAACTGGCGCATCTAAAACTAGAATCTTCTTTTCTGCTCCGCGCTCACTAATTCTTTTAGCTAAAGTTGGTGTGCTAGTCGTCATATCAACCACAATTTTTCCGGGTTTAACCCCGGCAAAAATCCCGTTTTCACCAAAGTAGACTTCTTCAACATCAGGCGGGAACCCGACCATCGTAAATACGATATCGCTGACTTCAGTTACATTTTGAGGGGACTCTGCCCAGTTAGCACCAGCTTCAATAACCGAATCTGCATGCACTTTTGTTCGATTAAACACTGTCACTGAATAGCCAGCCTTCAGCATATTTTTAATAATCCCAGTGCCCATCACACCAGTTCCAATAAATCCAATTTTTTTCAATTAGTTCATCTCCCAATCTTTACACCATTATCATACGCACTTTTTCCAAAAATGACATTGGAATGACTTAGTAAAAATAAATTCTTAACCTTAATTTCTGGTATGATAGACTATAAGATCATTGCTTAAAGGGAGAGTTGCCTATGTCACAATTACATTTGCCAGAAAAAACAATTTTAACTAATCTTGTGATGGTTGAGGACCCGACCACAAAAAAGGTCCTGCTTGAAGACCGACGTAATAAAAACTGGGCTGGTATCACCTTCCCTGGTGGGCATGTTAATGTTGGCGAATCATTCGTAGAATCTGCTATTCGTGAGGTTTATGAAGAAACCCATCTTGAAATTCAAAATCCTCAATTAATTGGCATTAAACAGTTTATGTATGATGCTCATGTTCGTTATATCGTATTTTTGTTTAGGACCAATCAATTTAAAGGAACTCCGCAGTCTTCTTCAGAGGGTGATGTTTTTTGGGAAGACCCCTATCAAGTTAAACAAACCCAGGCAGTTGATGATTTCTTCGATATTCTACAAATCTTTAAAAGCTATGATGTTTCCGAATTATACTATCAAGACTATAATGGGCAGTCAGTCAAACGTGTTGAATAGATTAAATATAATCCGTTCACACTAATCTAGAAAGGAACTCTAATGAACGATAATAAGAATTACAAGCCACAATTTAAAAAAGACTATCATAAATCCCCCCAATCTCAAGGATCCGTTCAAGATACAATTGAAATTGGACAACGAATCCCGTTGACCATCAAACGCCTTGGTATCAATGGGGAAGGCATCGGTTACTTCAAGCATACCATCTGTTTCGTTAAAGGAGCCTTACCTGATGAAGTTGTCACAGCAACCGTAACTGCCATCCATCCTCGGTATATGACTGCTGAATTGCATGCCATTCGCGAAAAAAGTGAGGATCGGGTTGAACCACGTGATACGTACGCAGGTAAAGTGGGCGGCTTTGAACTAGAACACCTTGCCTACCCCGCTCAACTTGAGTTCAAGCGGGATATTGTTCGTCAAGCGCTTGAAAAATATCGTCCTGCCGGCCATCAATACTATAAACTGTTACCAACTATTGGTATGGATAATCCTTATGAATATCGCAATAAGGCTCAATTTCAAGTTCGTAAATTGGACGGCAAGGTTGCTGCCGGCCTCTATAAAGAAGGCAGTCATGACCTTGTTGACTTACCTACATGTAGTGTTCAGCATCCTCTCACAATGAAAATCATGCGTCGGGTGGTTGCGTTATTAGATGAGCTTGACGTTCCGATCTATGATGAAGAACACGGCTCAGGCATTGTTAAAACCATTGTTGTTCGGGTGGCTGCTACAACTAATGAAGCTCAGTTAGTTTTCATTACTAATTCTACAAAGCTCCCTCACAAACGAGAAATGATTGCTGAACTTCAAAAAGATTTCCCTGAAATCGTTTCTTATATGCAAAATGTCAACAAAGGTAAAACGTCCCTTGTTTGGGGAGATGATACAGCCTGCTTGGCTGGTAAAACATTTATCCAAGATAAATTAGACGGATTGACCTTCAATTTATCAGCGCGTGCCTTTTATCAATTGAACTCTTCTCAAACTTCTAAACTATATGCAGAAGCTCGCAAGGCGTTAGAATTATCTCCTACCGATAACTTAGTAGATGCTTATTCTGGAGTCGGCACAATCGGTCTTTCTCTGGCTGATCAAGTTAAAGAAGTTCGGGGGATGGATATCATTCCCGAATCAGTCGAAGATGCCAATGAAAATGCAAAACTAAACGGGATCACCAATGCTACGTATGAGGTTGGTCGTGCCGAAGATCTTGTTTCGCAATGGATGGCAGCTGGCTTTCATCCGGATGCCATCATCGTTGATCCACCACGAACAGGTTTGGATGATAAGCTCCTTGAAACCATCATTCACGCCAAACCAGAACGTTTTGTGTACATTTCATGTAACCCATCTACATTGGCACGTGACTTAACGCAATTAACAACCGACTACATTATTGATTACATTCAATCAATTGATATGTTCCCTCAAACAGCACGTTGTGAAGCCGTTGTGAAGTTCACCCGTCGTTCATAATAACCAACAGTCCTCATCCTAATTTGAAATAGGATAGGGATTTTTTTATGCATTTAAATTCAATTTTTTCCAATCGATCGAATCGCTTTGTTCGTGCACATTACAAATATCTTCAAGACTTACAGATTTTAGCTCACCTTCAGAATCAGCTAAAACTATCTCGTCTTCATAATACCCGCTAACCATTCCTGTCAGCGACTCAACTCGCTCTCCATTTGTACGAAATTTTAACTGGATATGCACTAAATGCTTATGAATCCAGGCTTGTTGTAATCGGCGACTAATCTCTTCAAGCGGTTGCTCTGGTAATTGTT
This sequence comes from Pediococcus sp. M21F004, assembly GCF_051122535.1. Lineage (NCBI taxonomy): Bacteria > Bacillati > Bacillota > Bacilli > Lactobacillales > Lactobacillaceae > Pediococcus > Pediococcus sp. M21F004. Next base: position 1,443,746 of record NZ_CP177314.1, on the reverse strand, counting down.
TTTCTGGAATTTCAGCCTTTTTCATTTTTTTAATGGCACTTGTATGGTCTGATAGAAAAAATCCACCCCACTTCAGCATACCCCGATCATGATAATCGTTTTTAAAAAATTGTTCTGTAACTGATTCATCAACCCTTTTAATAATCATGAAATCATCCCTTTGAAATTCGGTTTTGACTTTCTGGCCACACTAATTCTTGAAAGCCTCTAAATTGCATTGTAATTTGCGTTTGTTTTTGCAGATCGCGAATAATCTGCTCTAGGTACGATAAATCATAATTTTCAATCGTGTGTAAGGGAATCGATTTTTCGCGATGATTTTTTGGCTTAATTTCAAGAAAAAAATTAAATGTCTGGCTGAATCGGTCACGCACAATTAACATCTGATAAATTGTACGCGATTTTCGCAAAAAATCCTTTTGTAGGCGTTCTAAAATTAATTTGGTTGCTTGTTCGCTGGTTTCAATCAAAACTATTCCCTCCATTATGTCCACCCACTAAGGATGCTCGTTCTAGCATCGTTGCACCATGTAACAAACTGCTAGCTGGCACTAAAGCTGTCGTTCCAAATTGATCATGCACCTTGTCTAGTACACGTGTCATCAAATCTTGTTTAATTTGTTTATGGGGATTCATAAACAAATTTAATTGCAGGCCATCGTTTGCTGACAACCGGGAAAGTGAAACTGCAATGTTACGAATCCCTTCTCCATCCCATGTTTTTCGAAATAGATAAATTAAATATTGATTGATCTGATCCGAACTCTCTGTGGCCTCAATTCGCATTGAATGGGCAAATCCGCCTTTATGATTAGCCTCTGCACTCGCATAGGAAAAGCCAATCATTAAGCTTACACAGCCAGCCTGCTGGCGATGATGTCGCATGCGTGAAGCAACCTGATTACCAATTTCTTTAATAACCGTTTCAATTTCTCGCTGCACCAAGTAATCTCTAGCTAAAACTTGTGAGTTTCCCCAACTTTTATCATTTGGTTTGATCAAATCTGATAATTGACTTCGATCAACCCCCCACGCTAAAGCTAATAATTGGGTACCGATAATGCCAAACTCCGCCTTTAGTTGATACGGATTTGAATGGGCCAAATCATCCATGCTATGAATCCCTATCCTCACTAAATGAGCTGCTGTTCGTCGTCCAATACTCCAAACAGACTTCAAATCTGTAATTGGCCAAATTTTTTCTGGAAACGATTCATAAGTTAAAGTTCCCATAAGCTCCTTGTCATGTTTAGCCATTAAATCCAATGCTAGCTTTGCCTGCACTGGATTCTCACCAATTCCAACCGTTGTCCACAATCCTAATTTTTCGTGAACAGTTGTCTGAATTCGTTTAGCAACTTCTAACGGGGTTCGGCCAAACAAACGCCAAGATTTCGACATATCTAAAATCGATTCATCAATTGAATACGGATAACAATCCTCGTCTGCTACAAATTGTAAAAAGATTTTGTTAATCGCTAAATTCTTTTTTATGTACAGATTCATTCGTGGTGGGACCACCGTTAAACGTTTATCATCAGGCAGATCTCGACAACGAGAGACGTTAGTAATTCCAAAGATTTCTTTTGCCCGCGGTGAGGACGCCAAAATAAGGCCCCCATTCGTGTTATCCGCCTCTGACATCACAACTAAAACCGACTCCAAAGGATCCTTATCGCGTGTGACGGATTCAACACTGGCATAAAATGATTTATTATCAATCATGAAAAACACTCCATGCGGTTCTCGATCATAATTCATCGCCCTCACCTCTTGTTACATTATACGAACATACGTTCTTAAAAGTCAACAAAAAAACGTCACTGATTAATTTTTCAGTGACGTTCTGAGGTCTATCTATTCAAACACGAACTGATTGTGATAAAGTTCCGAGTAAAACCCTTTTTCTTCCAGCAACTGATCATGGCTTCCTTGCTCAATAACTTTTCCGTCTTTTAAAACCACAATTTTATTAGCATTTAGAATTGTTTTTAAACGGTGTGCAATTACAAAACTGGTTCTGCCTTGAATAACATTGTCCATCGCTTTTTGAATTTTAGCTTCGGTTACGGTATCAACATTTGAAGTAGCCTCATCAAGAATTAGTAGCGTTGGATTGGTCAGAATTGTTCTGGCAATGCTTACCAGCTGCTTTTGACCAGTAGAGAAAACAGAATTTTCATCCGAAACCTGGGTATCATATCCTTTATCTAAATTCAGAATGAATTCGTGAATATCAGCTTGTTTAGCGGCTTCATAAATTTCTTCGTCGGTAGCATCAGGTTTTCCAAAACTAATATTATCCCGAATGGATCCCGAAAAAATCACACTTTCTTGTAGCACAATTCCCACATGATCTCGTAAACTCTTTAATTCAATATCCCGGACATCTGTTCCATCAAACGTTACAGACCCCGCATTAACGTCGTAAAAACGATTCAACAGATTCATGATCGTTGTTTTGCCAGATCCAGTTGGTCCGACTAGCGCAACCATGTGCCCCTTTTCAACGTTCATTGACACATCATGCAAAATTTCTTTACCTTCATTGTAACCAAAATGGACATGCTTTAGTTCCACGCCTTGCTGTAAATCGGTAAGTTGTTTGCCGTTTTTAGGATTAATCTCGTCAGGTTCTTCAAAGGTTTCGTTGAGTCGTCTTGCCCCAGTAATGGCCACTTGAAACATACTGTAAAGTGAAGAAATTTGAGAAATCGGTTGATAAAATTGTTGTGAATACTGCACGAAAACAACCACTAATCCTAGCGCTGTTGTACGCGCCATATCGCCGTTTAGCGCCATCCAGCCCCCAAAGAAGATCACAATTGCTGTATTTACCAGCGATAATCCATTCATCACTGGAAAAAGCATCCCTGAATAGACTTGGCCTTTAAACGTCGCCTTACGAACTTTTTCGTTGTGCGGAAGAAACCCTTTAACAGCTTCGTCTTGTAAGCCATTACTAATCACAATTTTCTGACCACTAATTTGTTCGTTAATATACCCATTCAGTTTTCCAACTTCGTCTTGCTGCATATCTACATATTTTCGCGTTTTCGCAATTAGAATCACTGCGATAATGACAGCCACGGGAGTAGAAGCAATCGTCACCCACGCTAAAGAAACATTTTCATGGAACATCATGATAATAATCCCAATCATCATGGCGACATTTATCATGATTTCCCCTAATGCCTGATTTAAGGCATTGGAAATATTATCTAAGTCACTGGTAAACCGGCTTAAAATATCACCATCTTGATGAGAATCGAAAAATTTAATGGTCATTTTTTGCAATTTACCAAATAACCCACGTCGCATCCGATTCGTTGAATTTCCCGAGATATATGTGACCACAATGTTAGAAATAAACATTCCGACCGTTGTTAAAACATAAAATAGTAATAACAACCAAATCGACTGCATAAAAGAACCTTTATCACTCACGCCATGCGTTAACCCAATCACATAGTTTGCCAGTTCTGTAATGGCTTTTCCCATATAGACAGGTGCAGTCACTTGAAAATAGGTAGAGGCAATAATCGCCAAAATTGTGACCGTAAATCCAAGCTTATAGCGTTTCATGTAATGATAAAAGAACTTGATTGATTTACCCATTTCAGTCATTAGATTGCCTCCTTTCCTTTTTGAGTTGCATATATTTCTTGATAAATACGATTATGCTTAACTAAATTCTCGTGGGTACCCTCACCAACAAGTTGGCCATCATTCATTACAAAAATTCGATCTGCTTGAATAACAGAAGCAATTTTCTCAGCAATAATAAACGTGGTAGTTCCTTTTAGTTCATGGTTTAACGCCTCTTGTACCAGCTTTTCTGATTGGGCATCCAAAGCCGAAGTAGAATCGTCCATAATCAAAATTTTAGGCTGGCCAATCACCCCACGTGTAATTGATAAACGTTGTTTTTGTCCACCTGAAAAATTGGCTGATCGCTCCTCTACTAACGCATCATACCGTTCCGGTAACCGATCAATAAACTCGGCAGCTTGTGCAATGCGACTAGCTCGATCCATATCCTGTTCGGAAGCATCATTTTTCCCTTGTTTTAAGTTATCACCAATCGTTCCAGAAAAAAGAATTGCCCGCTGCAACACAAACGCGACAGCCTTTCGTAGAGCACGTTCATTCACCTGCTTCAAATCAACGCCACCAACTTTGATAGTTCCTTCTTGTGGATCAAATAGCCGAGGAATCATTTGAGCCAAAGTTGATTTTCCGGATCCAGTAGCCCCAACAATTCCAATCATTTCACCAGGTTGAACTTCAAAATTAATATCTTTTAAAGTGGGAGTCTCATCGTTATCATAGGCAAATGACACATTTTTAAACGAGACGGCGCCCATTAATTCCTGTTCCGGTACATCAGGATAGGTAATATCTGGCTCTGTATTTAGGATTTCACGAATTCGTTGCAAAGAAACCATCGCCCGTGCACTAAATGTCATCATCATCCCACCAATAATGATGGCGAACATAACTTGCATAAGATAGTTTACAAACGAAGCAACTGCAGCAACACTTCCGGGATCGCTCTTAGCCAAGTCGCCCACAAAGTAAATTGCTGCTACGACCGCTAAATTTCCAACTAATGTAAAGGCTGGAATCAGTACCGAAAACAAAGTTCCAACGAAAATATTTTGTTCATTTAACTTATCTGAAACTTCATTAAAACGTTGCTTTTCGTTTTCTTCTTGATTAAATGATTTCACAACGCGCACACCAATTAAATTTTCTTTTGCTAGCTCATTTACCCGATCAATTAGACCCTGCATAAGTCCAAAATGGCGCCCCATTTGGCCAAACGTTGCCGCAGAAATTGCAACGACCAAAACGACGAGTAATAAGATGATCCACCACAGTTGGGGGATCGTATGAATTGCTAAAACAAAGGCCCCAATAAAAAGAATGGGCACCCGTAAAAGTGATTGCAAAGTTGTCATAATTAAATTTTGGACCTGCGTCACATCATTTGTTAATCGAACAACTAAATTTCCAGCCTGAAATTTTTCAATATTTCCAAAAGAAAAAGTTTCAATTTTTCGAAAAATAGTTTCCCGAATATCAGCACTCATTGATTGAGCCACTTTAGCAGATAAAATTGTGTTGAAAACACCGGCTAACAGCCCAATTACTGCAATCCCAATTAAATAAATCCCCAATGTTGTGATTTTACTATTTTGATTCTTTAAAATGGCATTAATTACTTCTTGAAGTAATTTTGGTTGCCAAAGTGTCGCCGCTGCCATCACCACTACGGTCAATAACGCCAACAAAATATCTCCCCGATATTTTCGTGCATGTATTTTTAAAATGTCCAAATGATTTTCCCCGCTTGAATATTCATGATATTATTTAGTTGTTTCAGTTTATCCAACAGTGTTGGATAAGTCAATTAAAAGTATTCTGAATTTTTTAAAAATTTAAGGCGCTTAAAATAAGTGTTTATTAAACTAATTTCAAGGAAGTTAATTCAATGCCAAAAGCAAAAATTTCACGTTCTCATATTATCCAAGCCTCATTAAAAACACTAAGTACTTGTCAGTCATTAGAACACTTTTCAATGCGCAAGGTCGCTACTACCCTTGATATTGATGCGTCGACCATTTATTGGTATTTTGCCAACAAACAAGCGCTACTGCAGGCTATGGCCGATGAAATAACCGCTGAGATTGCTTTCCCGAATACTAAGTTAAATTGGCAAGAGCAACTTAGACAAGTTTTTAACAACATTTTTGATGTTTACACTGCCCATCCCCATTCCGCTGAATTAATGATCGAGACAGTTCCTACCTCTAAAGTTCGATTAAGTTTAGTTAATTACATTATCGAAATCTTGGTGAAGGCTGGTTTTAGTGAATCGCAAGCGTTCTCAGCTATGTCGACCATTGATTTCTTCCTAGCCGGACTAATCATTGATCTCTCAAAAGAAAAGCAACTTCAATCTGGCCTTGCTAATAAACAAGATTCCTATGCCCATACGCAGTTTCAACAGGTTAAAAAAGTTAGCACAGATGAGAAATTAGAACACATTCAAAATTCACTCAACAATCAAAATATTCATTCGCCAAAACGCCAATTTGAGAGTGGCCTTAAACTCATATTAAACGGCTTGATGGCAGACCTATCACCAGAATAGTTTGTATTCAAAAAGATTTAGAGACCAATTAGGTCTCTAAACCTTTTTTGAATATCCTTTAAATATTAGTAGAAACCAAAACACCAACAAACTGACTAGCAACATCCTGCAAATACGTGATACTCGTTAGATACTGTGAAATATCTACGTATTCATCATAGCCATGTGAAGAATCATTCCCCGGGCCAACTAAAATAATTGGAAAATCTTTTTTAGCTTGAACAAACTCTGAACCATCATTTGCTCCTGAAGAGCTTTCGACAGGCAAAATTTCATCAAAGTACTTACCACTGACTTCTTGTGCCAATTTAGTTAGTGAGTTTTCACCATCAAGAATAGGCACTTCCGGATAAATGAACTTAATTGATAAATCCATTTTTGGATCATTTGCGTTCAGTTCATCGATAATTTGTTGCAAGTCTGCAAAAATTTGATCATTTGAATATTCAGGAATTGAACGAATATTACCTTTGAGCATCGCATAATCCGGAACACTATTTACCTGTTTGCCACCTTCAATAATATCAATACTATGGGTCATCTTACCCAAGGTCGGATTGACCTCGTTATGCTGACCCATTAAATTTTGAACAGCTAGATAAAATTGCATTAAATTATCAATCGCATTCACACCCATATCCGGACGGGAACTGTGAGCTGGCTTTCCAATTGAAGTTACTTGATAGTCAATCACGCCTTTACAACTAGTGATGATGCCATCCATATGAGGCTCTGTAATAATTAGCCCATCTAAATCATCAGCATAACCCTGCTGAGTCAAAACATGCGCGCCATATTCACCGGTTTCTTCTCCTACGGTGGCTAATAACTTAATTTGACCTTCAATTGAAGTTCCACTTTCCAATAAATCCAGCATAATAATGATTGCCGCCGCTAAACCACTCTTCATATCAGAAGCGCCACGTCCAAATAACTTGCCAGCATCTACATCCCCAGAAAATGGATCATGTTCCCAATGATCAAGGTTTCCAGGATCAACAACATCCATGTGACCAGAAAAGCCAAGATGTTTGCCAGCTGGATTGCCCATTGTAATCACTAAGTTTGTGCGTCCAGCTGCAAACGGTACTTTCTTTATTTGAACTTTATCTGAATAAGGTTCAAATAAAGAAATGATATAGTCTGCCACTTTTTCTTCGTGATCGTTTACGGATGGGATCTGAATTAAATTCTGTAAAATACTAGTTTTTTCATTATCTGTCATATTAGTTTCCTCGATTTATTTATTTGATTGAAGCATATTGATATAATGCATCCCCACTTTGATTGGAGTAAGTCAGCCCTTGGACATCTTTGCTAACTAAGTGACTTGCGGTACTTTGGTAAAGTGGCACAATACCTTGTTTGGCCATCAGATACTTGTCAGCTTCTTGCATCAATGCCCACCGTTCGCTAGTTGTATGATTATTTGTATCATCAATTTCGTTCATCAACTTGGTATAGTGTTTGTCGCCCCACTTTGTGAAGTTAACTGGATCTTCACCATTGCCTAATTGAAGGAATTCTTCGGGATCTTGATTATCACCTGTCCAACCATCTAAGTTAATGTCATAACCACCATTAGAAGCAACACCAATGTGTTGGGCATGTGGCATAGCCTTGACGTCAATTGTGAGACCCTTTAAATATTTATGAGCCTGACCTTGAATGTATTGGCCAACTTGTTTATCAGTAGTCGTGTTATCAACTAACATCGTTAACGTAAGTTTTTTCTTACCCAATTGTTTTTGAGCTAATTTCCAATCTTTTTGGGCATCCTTTATGTTGTACGAAAGAAGATTGCCGACCTCACCTGCAAAATCTTTACCATTGGCTGTATCTGTTGAATCACCCTTTGGTACCATGTTTAGTGCTGGTACAGAGCCGTCTGCCAAAACCTTGGAAGTCATGGTTTTTCGATCCAAAAGTAAACTAATTGCTTTAGAAAGATTTTCATTGCTGGTGGCAGATTTCTTGTAGTTAAATTCCAAGAAAGCCATCCGTGAAATAAGATGCGTGTTTAAATTTTTTGAATTAGCAAACTGACTCACTGTCTGACCAGAAATGGCAGTTTCTTGAACTTTGTTTCCTTTAAATAAATTCGTCCCGGTTGTATCATCTTTAACAACTTGAACTTTGATTTTACTTAACTTAACTTAACTTGTTTAGCATTCCAATAATAAGGATTTTTCTTGTACGTCCAAGTATCCTTAGTTCCGTTCCAACCGACTAACTTATAGGCACCGCTGGAAACCACTTTACTGGAAGAACTACCATAATTACTACCATATTTTTTAACATATGCGCTATTAACTGGGTATAAAGATGTGGCTAAAACTGTCTGTAAATAAGGCTCTGGTTTTGATAATTGCATCTGTAATGTATCTTTATTCAGCGCCTTGACTCCTAAAGCAGATGGCTTCACTTTTCCGTCTTGAACCGCCTGGTAATTTTTCACATAGGTTAATAAATTAGCGACTTGTGATTTTGTGTTTGGATCAACTTGGCGTTGGAAAGAAGTTGCAAAATCTTGAGCTGTAATGGCCTTACCGTTTGACCACTTTGCATTTTTCTTAATCTTGAATGTATAAGTTTTGCCATTGTTAGTTGGCTTCACAATTTTTGTTGCAACTCCAGCGACCACCTTTTGATTCTTATCTAGTTTATACAATCCTTCATCTGTTTGGGCAAAGAGACTACCACTATTGGTATCGCCGCCTTTATTTGGATCGGCAGTGGCAGGATTACCAGCCAAGGTTACGTTCATGGTTTCCGGACTACTACTTGCGCTACTTGATGAACAACCTGCGAATAAAATTCCTGAAAATAAAATGGCTCCCATTGCTAAAAATTGTTTTTTCATATTTTCAAACTCCCTATAGTATTAATATTCATATTCCTTGTTTTTATTAGAATAAATATTCAATAGATGTATATTACCACATGTATAGCAGAAGTCAACTCGATTTTAAATATTTATACATAAAAAGGAGGTTTTAAATGATTTTTAATCATTTGTAGCGTCCTTATACCGTTATTTATGCAAACTAATCTTCTTACTCCGCCATTTTTGCTGCTGTTTGCTTTGTGTCTCAGCAACCTGTTTTAGAATTACTGACATTACCTGTGAAGCTCAGATTGGGCGAGGGACTTTTTACATTCATTATGTTGATAAATATGATCTGCTGGATAAAATTAAGGATTTAGTAGACAAAGAACTATTCTCAGTAAGCCGCATTTCAACTGATGAACTACCAGATGATTATGCACATGAAATTGTTTTGCAAAGTTTACTTAATGTCATTTATTATTGGCTACAAAAAAAAAGATCCCGAAACTCCCGCAGAAGTCTCAAGGATCATTTTAAAAAGTCGATTACTGGCGCCTTATCAGCTACTAACTTCTAAGTAAGTTTAAGTTGCCCGGCGTATTGTCCCAGAAAACTCAAATTAAAATCGGCTGCTTTTTTTACATCTTTTCCATAGTTCACAATTAATGCATGAAAATTTTGCCACTCAGACAAGTCAAAATCTAATTGCGACTCAATCAGGCTTTGAGCTTGCCCATATTGGCTCGGCAATTTGCAACCAAGCCAACCAAATAAGCGCCGAGAATATGCGTCAACCATGAAGCTAGGTTTATCAAGCACATACATTAAAATGTAGTCGGCCGTTTCATTACCGATGCCCTTTAGGCTCATTAATTCATGACGTAACTTTGTTTGTGACTCCGCCTTTATTTTGGGAAGCTCAAATTGATATTTTTCTAGCCAGTGACAAACATTATAAATAGTCTGCGTTTTACGCGTGTAAAATCCACTAGTTCGAATCAAGTTCGTCAACTCATCTAAAGGAAGATTTTCTACCCTTTTTGGATCAAACTTAGTTGCCTCTTTTAGTTTAAGTAAGCTCGGCGCCACATTTTTCCAATTAGTATTTTGAACCAAAATTGCCCCATAGATAACTTCCCAGGGAGATTCGGCCCAATCTGTCCCATCTTGGAGCCAAACTTGTGGCCCCATGTGCGTATTCATAATTGTGTATAAATCTTTTAACGTAATTTTTTCCATTGCCCTCATCTGCGATTTTGCCACCAATTGTAAAGATAGCCACCAATGACAATGATCAAAAGTGCCAAAATTTTAGCCGTCGTTCGTGGAAACGGAATATGCGTTAAACCGCCATATCCTAATATTAAATGTGAAAATAACATTTTATTGATCACTCCATTTCTGTATTTATCTTCATATAAAGTGACGTATAAAGCAACTAAAAGTAATTGCACAATTAAAAATGTTCAAAAGCTTTTCTGAATTTACGATACTTTGCCAAAATCTAATATTATTGGTACCGCTTTAATATAAGCCAATAGTCTCCACACAGCTCTTTAACTTGTCACTCATGAAGTCTTTTTCGATTTGAGTTAAAATGAGGATATCAAATATATATAAAGGGAGTTTTTACATTGATGGAAAAAGCTTGTACAACTGTTTTAGTCGGTAAAAATGCTTCTATTGACGGGTCAACAATGATTGCCCGTAATGATGATACATTCTTGCCAGTCGCACCTCATCGTTTCTATATGCATCCCGCAGAAAAAGATGTTAACGAAACTATTACGTCATCACAAAATGGTTTCACTGCCAAGTTGCCAAGTAACGGCTACCGACACAGTGCCGTTCCTAATATCAATCCTACTAAAGATGGGATCTATGACGAAAGTGGCTTCAACGAAAAAAATGTCGCTATGAGTGCAACCGAAAGTGTTTACGGTAGCTCTAAAACATTAGCTTACGATCCTTTCGTTGTTGATGGTTTGGCTGAAGACAGCATGCCAACCATGGTTTTGCCATATATTGACTCTGCCAAAGAAGGAGTCGCATATTTAGGTAAACTAATTGCTAAATATGGTTCGCCTGAAGGTAATGGTGTAATTTTTAGTGATAAAAATGATGTTTGGTACATGGAAATTGTCACTGGCCATCAATGGGTTGCTCAACGCATTCCAGATGATGCTTACGCTGTTGCAGCTAACCAAGTTGCTATTCAACAAATTGATTTCAACGACTCTGACAACTTTATGTGGTCAGAAAATATTCAAGACTTCGTTGAAACAAATCATTTGAATCCTGACAAAACTGGCTGGAACTTCCGTCATATTTTTGGTACTTCAAATGAAAAAGACCGTCACTACAACACACCACGAGTTTGGTTTGGTCAACATTACTTGAATCCAGAAATTGAGCAGGATCCTCAATCTCCTGAATTACCTTTTATCTGCCATACAGAGCATAAGATTTCTGTTGAAGATGTGGGTTACATTTTGAGCTCACATTACAACGAAACACCTTACGATCCATTTGGTCACGCTGCTGACAAAGATCGTTTGAAGTTCCGTCCAATTTCAATGAACCGGACTCAAAACTCGCATGTTTTGCAAATTCGCAACAATGTGCCTGAAGAACTTTCTGCCATCTTCTGGTTAAACTTCGGTGTCCCAGCATTCTGCCCTTACGTGCCATTCTACAACAACGCAACGGACACGGACCCAAGTTACAGCAACACTTCGGAAACCATGAATTTGGACGATGCTTACTGGATGTATCGTGCCCTTTCTTCAGTTGTCGAAGGCCATTACAGCAAGTTCATCCAAGAAGATACTGACTACATCACCGCTTCTCAAGAACAATTACGTGGCTTAGTCGCTGAAATCGACAAGAAAGCCGCTGATTATTCTGGTGACCAACTCACTGAATTCTTGACAAATGCTAACCACGAAACAGTTGCCGCAATGAAGAAACGCACAATGTCCTTGTTCTACCACTTGTTAACTGAAGGTTTAACCCTTTCTAAATTAACATTTAATATGGACAAGAATCTTTAAGATTTCTGCAAACTAAAAGAGCTAACCTCACAGGATTAGCTCTTTTTTGCTACCTATTTTTCAACGTGGACCCACTTATAATCATAAGGGGCACCCGTTGGATGGTACACAATTCCTTTAACCTTGGTATTTACCAATTGCGTTTGAACCGCTTGATAAAGTGGCACTACTGCTTCTTGATTCATCAAAAGTTTTTCAGCTTTGACAAAATCTTCGTAACGTTTTTGTTCGTTATTAGCATCTTTACCATTTGTGGCAGCTACTAAACTATCATACGTTTTATTAGAGAAGCTTCCATAGTTATAGGTATTGCCGGTTGTTTGTAGTTGTGCAAACGTTAAGGGATCGGTGTAATCACCAATCCACCGAACAACGGTCATATCGAAATTACCGCCAAGTTGCGCACTCTGCGCACCTTTAGTTGGTAGTGAGCGAACTGTAACCGTAGCCCCAGGCAAATTCTGCTCAACGGTACTTTGAACAGCTTCGGCTACTTTCTTTTGTGAATCATCGTCACTTACAACTAATTCAAAGTTAACTTTTGTTTTACCAGTTTCTTTGAGTCCTTTTTTCCAATACTTCTTAGCTTTGGCTACATTATATTCAACTGCCTCTGACACATTTGCATCTTTAGTGAAATCAGTACCTGTTTTTGGATTCTTAACAAAGTCAGATGGCATAAATCCGGTTGCTGGGGTGGATCCATCTGCCAGAACTTTTGAAGTTAACGTTTTTCGATTAACAACTAGAGACACTGCCTTACGAACATTTACATTAGCCGTTGCTTTGCCTTTTTTAAAGCTCATGGCAAGATAGGCTGTCTGTCCTTGTTCATACTTTACAAAGGCCTTGTTGCTCTTTTCTTGACTGGCTTGTTCGCCAGAAAGTAAGGCATCACTTAGCTTACCAGATTGATACAAATTCAAAGCCGTGTTAGGATCCTTAACAACTTTAACGGGAATCTTGCTTACTGCAACATTCTTTTTATCCCAGTACTGATTATTCTTCACAAGTTTCCAGCTCATATTTATTCCAGTCCAGCCTTGCAATTTAAATGGACCACTGTAAACCATGTACTTGCTTGCTGTCCCATATTTAGAACCATATTTTTCTACTGCATTTTGATTCTGTGGGAAAAATGTTCCAAAAGCCATCAAATATTTAAAATACGGCGTTGCATGCGTTAAAGTTACTTGCAAAGTTCGCTTATCTAAAGCCTTTACCCCTAATTTACTTGGTTTCATCTTTCCTGCATTAATTGCCGTTGCATTCTTCACATTGTCCATAATGTAGGCATATCCGGCTTTCGTATCCGGATTAACCGTGCGTCGCCAAGAATAAACAAAATCTTTTGCTGTTAAGGCATCTCCATTACTCCATTTGAGTCCCTTACGAAGTTTAAATGTATACGTTTTGCCATCATTTGTCGGTTTAACTACTTTCTCTGCCAATCCGGCAACTACCTTATTGCCTTTAGCAACACGATATAAACCCTCCTGACTATTATTAATCATATTAAAAGACGTTAAATCAATCGACTTAGATCCATCTGTCGTTAACAAATCCGATTGTTCCATAACGCTAAAACTTTCATTTTTAGATTCAGAGCTTTTTGCGCTTCCACAACCTGCCAGTAAAACTGATAATAAAAGTGTCGCCGTGCCTAGCTTTTTCCACTTATTTTCCATGTTCAAATCCCCTTAAAAATATTTTTTTAACTGCTAAAACTATACAAAAAGAGGATAAAAAACACCCACCGCATCTTTCCTTAGAAAGCACGATGGGCGACTTTTTATCCTCTTTTTTCGTTCGCTAAAAAGTTATTAGCTAAAAGGTTAAAGTCACAGCACCGTGCACTTTAATAATTAAGCTAATAATGACTAAACTGATCAAACTAACTAATTTATGTGTACGCTGCATGTGACTTCATCTCCTTTGATTTAATAAACTTATTATAGCGAGATTAAATTAGAAGTCAACATATTTTTTAATTTATTTTTAATTTTAGTGCAAACCTCTAAATAATGCTCTACCACTTGCTTGGATTCCATGTCCGGCCATCCACCTCACTTTGACCTTGTGCCAAACGTTTTTGTTGTTCTTTTACGAGGTCAAACAAAGCAAGATAAAATGCCCTATCTTCGTACTGCTTGCTAGTTTTAGCTAATTCATGCAATTGTTCTTCTACCCAATCATTCGTGTCCATCTACTCATCCTCATCATCTTTAATCATGGAAAGCGTCCAACCTAATTCTTCTAAGTTTTCGCGATTATCTTGAATTACTGATAAAATCTGCGCGAGTTTCTGTGAATTAGATGAGTCCTTTGTCTTACTAATTTTATCAGCCAACTGCTGTTCAAACCAAAGTTCTTGTCCGTGAAAACTCTCAAAATCTGGATTCGTGATGTATTGCTGATACGAAGCCACCAATCGCTGCTTGTCTTTTTCAGATAGATACGCAAACTGAAAAATTGGAAAAGGTTGCAAATATGTCATTTGCGCTTTGTAAGCCAAAGCTTGATAAGGACGCAGTAATTCAGATAATGTGAATTGTTCTTCACCACCGGCCACAAAACCTTTTTGCCGATCACCAGTCGAAACCACGATTCCTAACTCTTTGTTGGCGAGTGCGTGTTCCGTGCCATAAACAAAATTGCGCGTTAAGACATCATCTTCCCACTGTTTCAAAATTGCGGGTGCGCTATACCAATACAGGGGAAATTGAAAAATGATCCGATCGTGTTCGCGGAGTAAGCGCTGTTCGGAAGCTACATCAAAAGATCCCTGATTTAAAACATGCCAAGTAACTGAGTCCATTTTAGAAAGGCTCGTTTTCAAAAATTTTTGCGTGCCAGAATCCACTAAATTAGGATGAGCCACGATAATTAACGTTTTCACAATTTTTACCTCTTGTCTAAAATAATTGAATTTGTCGTTTTTTGAAAGCTTGCCATAATTTCTTTTGCACCGTTGGCCAAGCTAAGGTTGAAAACTCTTCAACCGGCACCACTTTCCCAGAAAAATGACTAAGATCAGGTTGTTTTTGAAGATTGGCATACAACAACGTGACATGCCATTTTTGATGTGTAAATGTGTGATTCACAATGGGAATATCTATAAATTGAAGTTCAGTCTGAATTTCAGTTTCACTAGCAAATTGATCTTCAATTGCCTTAATAATCGTTGTTGTATTAAGCTCTGGTTGGTCTGCTTTCAATTGATCTGCATCAACCAACGGAAATACCCACAGTTTAGCTAACAATTCGTTACCAGCACGCTGCTGAAACAGGAATCCTGATGGAGTTTCAATCACCAGCGCAAAATACTGCTTATCAACTGGCTTTAACCGTTTCGAACGCACTGGAAATTCATCCAAACGACCATCCAAATATGCTTGATTGAACTTTCGAACCGGTGAATGCTCATTGTCTGAATTTTTGGCCGTCATATAACTCGATCCCAGATCCATAATGGCTTGATTAAAATCGCCAGGACGATCGGTTGGCATAACTTTACGAATGGCTTCCTCAAATAAGCTACGGGTCTGCGGTTTTGTAATATCTGCATCAATCTCCAAAAGTTGGGAAAACACGCGAAACGCATTCCCATCAACAGCCGGTTCCGGTTGATTAAAGGCAATGCTGGCAATTGCGCCTGCCGTATATGGACCAATCCCAACCAGCTCCTGCAACTCAGCCTTTGTGTGGGGCCATTGACCATCATCATCGTTTAACAATTGCTGCGCCGCGCGTTGCATATTGCGCACCCGAGAATAATAACCCAAACCTTCCCACGCTTTCAGTAGTTGTTCCTCCGGTGCATTCGCTAGCTTCTCAACCGTTGGAAATACCATCATAAAACGCTGATAATACGGGATCACGGTATTTACTTGTGTTTGTTGCAACATGATCTCAGAAACCCAAATATGATAAGGTTCATGATCCCGACGCCATGGCAAGTCACGCCGATTGCTATCGTACCAATCTAATAGCGTTGTTTGAAACTCTTTAATTTTTGGTTTCGACCATTTAATCATTTTAAGGATTCCTCATAGCTTCTACACTTTTTTTCGTCAATAGATCATTGTATATCTAGTATACTGATAAATTGCTTACTTGTCTTTTCAAGTCTTCTAACCACCTTGTAAGAAAGAAACGGATATGCTAGAATTTTAGTAACATTACACGGAAAGGAACACGCATTATGTCAGTCATAGCAACGTTAAAACACACTACTGACTACCTTGAATTTTCAGGGATTGTTTGTGCGGAATCATACATTTTGAAGGCTAACGGGACAAGTCTGTCCATTTTTAACTTTCAATCTAACTATGCGACCACTCAAATGCGTGCTTAATTTCAGCCACAATTGCATTTACTAAAGGCGGGTCGTGAATTTTTGATCCGCCTTTTTGATGGTCGCTGCCAATTATAGGAGTGACATCATGAAAAACAAACTAACGAATCATTTATCCGTTAACCGCACCATTCACGCTAATTATCATTATAGTTTTTGGGCATTCTTTAGTATTACCAGCCTTTGGGTAATCTATTTAACCCAACACGGCATGAGCCTAATTCAAGTGGGACTACTTGAAAGTATTTTTCATACTGCAAGTCTCCTATTTGAAGTTCCATCCGGGACGCTAGCAGATCATTTTGCTTACAAAACGGTTCTGGTTATGGGCCGTCTCATGGCGATCCTATCCGGGATATTATTCTTATCGGGTACCGGTTTCTGGTGGTTTGCCCTAGCTTTTATTATTCAAGCTTTTTCTTACAACTTAAACTCCGGGACCAATGAAGCCCTTGTCTTTGAAACTCTTAAAGCAGACCATTTAGAAAAACATTACTTAAAAATTACGGCTAATCTCAATGCAATCTATGAACTAGCCGATATGCTAGGTCTGATCGTCGCGGGCTTTTTCGTCCACTGGCATTTTTCATTAACCTATGTAATTTATATCTTCACATCATTTTTAGCAATTGGCGCCATTTTACGCATGCAAGAACCATACTCCCAAATCAGCGCAGAAACCGTTCCGGCAACTAGTTTTGCCGTGATCATCAAAACAAGTTGGCAATTTTTAATCAGTCATCTGATTGTCGCAGGATTGATGCTTTTTCTAGCTTGCTATGAAGCGATTGGAACAACGTATTTCTTTTATTTTCAAACGCTCATGACCCATTATCGCTTTACTGGCTGGCAAATTAGTCTCGTCATTGTCATTGCTTCCTGTTTTAATATTTTAGGAGCTAAAAGTGCCCCTACTTTGGAGAAACATTGGTCCAAACAGCAACTTATTTACGGACTGGTTGGCTTAATGATTGCTGGTTTACTTTTCAGTATTTTTAAAAACATCATTATTTTAACCATTTGCTTTATACTAATCGGCTTGATGACTACCATCGTGGAACCTATTTTTAATGATTTTTTGCAACAACAAATTCCATCAAATGCACGCGCCACCTTGCTTAGTGTAATGAGCATGATGTTTAGCTTAGTCATGATCGTCTTATTTCCAGTCGTTGGCAAATTAATTACTTTAGTACAGTTCAATTTAGCCTTCTTCATTATTGGGATTTTCCTGCTATTGATTGGCTTATCATTAATTGGTCTGCACTTTATAAAAGCATAAAAAAGAATTAGCGAAATAAAATTCGCTAATTCTTTTTTAAGTTAACCATATTAATTTGTTTACTATTTCAACAATTTTTCAGCTGCAGCCTTCAAGTCGGAATCGTTCATGTCTTCCCACTTTGCAGCTTGTTCGGATGTTGCATCCGTATTATGGTTATTGCTTTCCATGACCTTGTTCCACATTGAATCACGCAATGGGGTTGCATCGTCACTCCAGTCAAAAATATCTTTGGTTGCCGTGTCTAAAAGCGCGGTTTTTTCTGCTACTGCTGCCATATTAAAACCTCCAATTATATTTTTGGGTGAAGCACAATAAAGTTCAGTAGCCACCAAGTACTACACCACTTCATTGTGTTTAATGTCTTTGATTTTAAATCCCCCAACACCTTCGTTATAACACAAATTTTAAAAATGTGTTTAGAAAAGCACTTTCTTTTTACCTTTTACAAAATAAGACCCAAGCCTCTTGAAATCAAGAATCCTTGGGTCTTGCTTATTAAGCTTTTACCGCTTTATCATCAAACAATGGTGTATTAATTGTTTCAATATACTTAGCTGCTTGAGGTTGTGCATATAATTCTTCATCGTCTTTCACGAATACCTTCAAACCAGCAAGTTGAGCCATTGCTGACTTAACTGCAGTTGGTTCCAAGTCTTCACTCACGTATTTTAACTTAATGTGACGGACCTTACCTAAGCTACTTACAAATTCCATATCTAATTGTTTCATATTTGGTTCCTCCTAAATTTTGGTATACATAGTCATTAATCGTGCAGGGATTATTTTTCTTAGTTATTTACAATTTTTTCTGTAGTGGTAACTGTCGCAAAATCAAATTTGTCTTTTGAAACTGCCTCAAGGACGCTGCCAAGGCCTTTGATCTGATCATCAGTGACTGTTTCTGGCATATTGCCGAAGCTTCGTTTGAGACCTTCCTCATGACCTTCACCTGACATTGTTACTGTAACTGCGGTCTTTAACCAATTTTTTCCCATCTTCCATTCTCCTGTTCTCATTTCATATTAGTAAGTGTCGCGACGGCTTACATCTACTAATAACGTTTGAGAGGACCAAAAGTACACAAAGAAATTAAAAAAGAATCAAAAAATTCGGATTCTTTTGGGTAGATGGTTGATAGATCGGCTTTACAAGGCGATTTTTAATTTTCAGAAACTTGGACTGGATACCTTTTGAACTGATTTTCCGCTGAGACTTAGGACAGCTCGACAAAGCAAAGATATGAAAATAGCCAAGGTTCCCGCGGGATTGCGATCCCGCATCCACCACCTACTATGATTTTTTTCGCTGAGACTTAGGACAGCTCGACAAAGCAAAGATATGAAAATAGCCAAGGTTCCCGCGGGATTGCGATCCCGCATCCACCTTAGCTATTTTCATATCTTTACCGCTTTGTCTCGCTCACTTTTAATTAAACGGATCATAAAATCTTCCCGCATTCACCTTAAATAGATACACACCAATCAGCACCACCAGTGCAATCACGATCAATGCCAAAAAGTCATTTCTCTTCATCGGTCGCGCCGCATACCAACTTCTTTTCTTCAGCTTTCCAAACCGACGGAGCTCCATTGCCTGACTGATCGTTTCAATTCTATCTAAACTCGTAAAAATCAGGGGCAACAAAATTTGAGCCGCCACCTTCACTCGATGAGTAATTTTACCCTTCTTAGAAATTTCATTACCTCGTGCCTGTTGCGCCCGACTAATTTGTCGATAATCGTTTTGCACATCTGGAATATATCGTAATGCCAACGATACGGCATAACTAATCCGATACGAAATTCCAATTCGATTCAAACTGGAAGAAAATTCACTGGGATTCGTTGTCATCAAAAAGATTAATGCCAGTGGCACCGTGAATATATACTTCAAAAATAAATTAAATTCATAAAATAACTGTTCCCAGGTTAAATTGTATGGTCCAATACCTTGCCAAATCACGTGTTCAGATCCATACAAATGGACCCCATACCTCGGTCCAAAGATATAGACTGCAATCAGGTTCAGGATGGAAAACACCGTAATGAAACCCAACACAAAGGATACTTCGTGAAACTTAATCCCCGAAATTCGAAATAACGCCAACGAACAAATCGTTAACACTAATAGGAATCGTGTATCAAAACTCACCATTCCAATCACCGAAAGCGCAATCATCCCAATTAATTTAGTTGTTCCAGTTAACCGATCCACAAAGTTATCTCGCTGCTTATATCCAATCAAGACATTGTTATTCATTGCTCTAACCTACCTTTTCTTGATCAATAAAACTAGCAATCAAAGCTTCTGGATCAACCTTCACGCGCTGTGCCAACGTAAATAGACTTGTTTCCACCAAAGAAGCCTTCTTCAAAAGATCTAAATCGGCAAAAAGCTTCATTGGCTGGTCATCATAGGCGATCACCCCGTTATTCAGCACTACCACGCGATCCGAATATTCCATCATTAAATGCATATCATGTGTAATGAAAATGACTGAAATACCTGTCTTTTGATTTAAGTCACGAATAAATGTCAACATCTCTGTATAATGATGCCAATCTTGACCAGCAGTCGGTTCATCTAAAATAAGCAACTCTGGATTCAAAACTAAAATAGCCGCGATCGTAACCCTGAACTGAACCCCATAATTTGGAGTGAATTTTAAGCAACCAACTGGTCGGATAGGTTTCGGTATTGTACCGGAGTTTTTCCGGCCAGTTTTGTTCTAATTCTTTTATTATTATAATAACTAACGTATTCAGTTATGGCTATTCTTAATTCTTCGTAGGAGGAATAGTGGTTATTATGCACCGTTCCAACTTTTAAAATATGGAAACAACTCTCAGCAACCGCATTATCCAGACAAGTCGCTTTGCGACTCATACTCTGCATAATGTGGTTTTTCTTTAGCTTGGAAACATACTGATAATTCTGATATTGAAAACCTTGATCTGAATGAATTGTCATCTTATAAGGTAATTGTGGTTTTGAACGAATTAAATCCATTAAAGGTTTTGTGACAAACGCTACATTAGGGCTAAGACCAATATTCCATGACAATATCTCGTTACTGTAAAGATCAACAAATGAAGTAAAATAAGCACGCTCAGAAATCGAACCAGAACCCCAGCGAACTTCAGTCACATCGGTCACTACTTTTTGATAAGGTCGATCCGTATTGAATCTGCGATTCAGTTTGTTTTTAGCAAGTTTACCAACAGTACCTCGATAAGAATTATATTTTCTAGTTTTTCGATCAAAAGCATGACAAAGCACGTCATTTTGTTTCATGATCTTTAATACCACTTTATGGTTAACAATTTTACCGTTGTTCCTTAATGCATCGGTAACCGTACGATACCCGAAATCTGGATTATCTTGTCTAATTTGAAGAATTTCATCCACTAAGTCCTGGGAATAATTAGTTTTATATTGTCGGTTAAGTGCATCATGATAACTACTACTTGACATACCGACAACTTTTAAAATAAAGCTAAGCACTTCGTTCAAATCACGCCTTAATTCAGCAACTATTTGTGCTTTTTCCTGGTTTTTAATGCTTTCTTTTTCTGAACCAAGGCGTGTAATTTTTCCAAATAAGCTAATTTAACTCTCAATTCACGGTTTTCTTCTTCTAATTCCTTTTTAGACTTTTCATTATTACTATCTGACATGGTATTTGACCGCCTTTGATTAGGATTAAGGCGTCCTTGTTCAAGAGCTCGTTCCCATTGCCAAATTACAGCTGGATGTTTAATTCGAAACTGCTTAGCAGTTATCGGCAAGGATGCATTTTGATCTAAACGCCATTTAATTACTTTCATTTTAAACGAATAATCAAAGTAAGTCTTCTTATGGTTTAAACTTAGACCTTCAACACCGAACTGTTCTAACCTGCGTTTCCATTCATATAAAGTGGCAGAGCCCTTGATACCGTACTTTTTCATGATAATACTTTGCGGCAGGCCACTAGTTAATTCTAAAACTGCATTTATTTTATTTTCCTTTGAGAACATAACAAAACCCCGATAATTTGGATTACTCCAATTATCGGGGTTCAGTTCACCCGCTTTTTTTGACCAAAACTTAAGGCCGAAATAGGCCAGTGACGATATTCAAACAAACCACAGACTTTTAGTGTTTCGTTTACACGTTTCTCAATATCATCAGACTCAACCTGCCGTAGTGTCAGCCCTAACGCCACTTCTTCGGAAACAGAATTTTTGGAAATCATCATATTTGGGTCTTGCAGAACGTAACCAATATGATCGGCGCGCTCCTTAATAGAATTATCATCAATTACCTGTCCATTTAGTGTCAAACTACCTGAACTTTGATGCAAAAATCCAGTAATGATGTTACTCAAAGTTGTTTTGCCAACTCCGTTTCTGCCAACCAAGCTAACCATCTCACCAGCCTGAATACTTAAATTTAGGTTGTTTAAAACCTGCTTCGAATCATAACTAAAAGAAATATTTTCAGCCTTCAATAAAGGTTCTTTGTCTGTTAAATGTGATTGAATGTGCCGTGGCGTGACCCAATTTTGCACGTCTTGAATAGCGTCATTACTTAGCGCTACCTCATTTACACTATCCACATGATCAACTTGACTTAAATCGATGCCCGCATATTTCAGCGCAGACAAATAGAGGGGTTCACGCAACCCTAATTTTGCCAAGATACCACTTTTTAAAATTGTGTCAGGCTTATCATTTGCGACAATCTTGCCTTGATCGACTAAAATAATCCGATCCACGGATTTATATAAAACATTCTCAATTCGATGCTCGATAATCACTGTGGTCGTATCACCACTTTTTTGCATCTCATCAATTAATTCGATTGATTCACGACCAGCAACCGGATCAAGGCTGGCGAGGGGCTCATCAAATAAGAGAATTTTACCTTCATCAACTAAAACACCGGCCATCGATACGCGTTGTTTTTGACCACCCGAAATTTCTTGAGGATGATTATTAATAATTTCAGGGATTCCCAATCGTTTTGCCCACTCACTGGCCTTCTGTTTCAAAACGGACTGCTTTTCACCATCGTTTTCCAATGCAAACGCAATATCTTCAGCAACGGTTAAGCCAACAAACTGCGTGTCTGGATCCTGCAAAACAGTCCCAACCTTCAAAGACAGATCAAATATTGTTTGATCTGCCACTGATTGTCCATTAATTAAAATTTTGCCACTCAATTTTCCAGGATAAGCTGACGGAATTAGTCCATTCATTAACCGACTAATCGTGGTCTTTCCAGATCCAGATGGGCCAGCAATCAACACTTTTTCGCCAGCATAAATATCAAAATTTAAATGACTTAACGTTGGTTCTGACTGACTTTGATACTGAAAGCTGACATCCTGAAAACTAATAATTGGGTTCTTCATAAATTTATGACTCTTTCTTTAAGCTGCCTTTCTTGGAACGGGTCCGGGCATAAGCCACCAATAAAATTGTCCCTAAAATTCCGACTGAAAGTGCATTGCAAATAACCGACGTAATTCCTTGTAAATAAACTTTGGAAGCTGGTTCTGAGTATACCAAAACATCGCCGGTTGGTGCAATAATTCCCCAGACAACAATACTGATGATTACTTGGTAAATGTTGAAGAAAACTAACTTACGTTTTGTTAAATCACCATTTTCAATATTCAAGTATTTTCTAGTTAATCCAAATAGGACTCCGTAAATACCATCGGCAACAATCCATGTCCACCAAGGCTCGCCCCATGTTAAATCATTAAACATATGACCGAGAAAGGCAATTAATCCCCCAGCTACTGGTCCGAAGATTGCACCCATTAATGCTAAAAATCCATATGCCAAATTAATATTTGTATCTGGAACTCCGGTTGGAATCGGAATATAACGCATCAAGACAAAGAAAATTGCCGTCCCAATCCCAATTGCTACCACTGTTCTTACTGAAATACCTTGCTTCTTATTCATAAGCTTCTCTCCCTATACCAATATTTTTTTAATTTTTATTACTAAAAATAAAAAACGCCCTCTACTTCAAAAACGAAGTAAAGGGCGTTTGACCGCGGTGCCACCTTTATTTGAACGCAAACACGTTCCTTAATTCATAAGGGCTTTTAAACCCGCGGCTTTAAATTTTCTTGAGCCACAACGCTCCCAGACCATCTTCAGCAAAAACTTCCCACTAGATTTCAACATTCCTAGCTCTCTGTAATTTCCGTTCTTGCGTACTCATCTGTTCACAGCATTTTTTAATATTCTGAATAAGTTTGATGATACTCCAAAATCGCTTTTTAGACAAGTAGTGAAAATCGTTTTCTGAAAATAAAAATAGTGCGTGTTCTGTATTTTCAAAGAGCACTCACTATTTTTAAAATTTATTTATTAAGCATTTTTACCAATTGTTTTGCGACGAACAACTTCCTTTTGAGCTGCAACATCGGCATCTTTGAATCCAAATGCCCATGTGCACCCAAACGCAACAACTAACGTAACCACCGTTGCAATCCAGAAATTAATTTCATTACTCATCCCACCACCAAATTTAGCAGGGGTGAAGAAGGAAGGAAATCCGATAATTGATCCGGTAAATCCGTACATGTTTACATTCAAAAGTCCGGAAACTAAGCCACCGGCCGCGGCACCAATACTAGCCGTCAAGAATGCCCGTCCGTATTTCAAGTTAATCCCGTAAATGGAAGGTTCCGTAATTCCGACAAAGGCTGAAATTGTAGCAGCACCAGAAAGTTCTTTAATAGATGCATTTTTTGATTTGATGAAAATTGCTAGAACTGCAGCACCTTGAGCAACCATTGTCATTGAAACAATCGCGTTTAAATAACTGTATCCTTTAGATGCAATATCGTTTGCAATCAATGGCACAATCGCCCAGTGTAATCCGAAGATAACCAAACTTTGATAGAAGCCACCAATGATTGCTCCGGCAATTGGATAATTGAATTTCAAAATTGCATCTAATAGCCATGAAATTCCGGTACTTACTAAGGTAATCGCAGGTCCCACAACGATCATGATGATTGCTGATACAAGAATAACTTCAAATAATGGCACAAAAATCATTTGGAGAATTTGAGGAATCCATTTTTTTAACCAAATTTCAATGTAGTGGGCCATCCATGCCCCCGCAATGATTGGAAAAATACTGTACGTGTAATTTACCATGTGAATTGGCAGGCCAAACAGATTCGTGTTCAAGGCCATTCCTAATAAAGTACCCGTTGTTTTGGTTCCGGAAGCAATTGCAAATAATGACGGATAAACTAACACCCCACCAATAATAGCCATTATAATTGGATCCGATTTAAGCCTTTTGGCAGCCGTAAACCCAACAATAATTGGTAAGAAGTAAAAGGCAGAATCACCCATTGCTGAGATAATAATGTAAGTTTGTGATGTTGCAGTCGTCCAGTGAAAATCCACGGCCATTTGGAGTAATCCTTTAAGAATACCACTCGCTGCCAATAAACCAACGACAGGCATCATTGAACCCGTGATAACCCCAATTAAGGAATTAAAACCGTCTTTAATTTTATCCTTAAAGCTTCGATTGTCAGGACCTTTAGCCGCAGCTGATGTTTCCGCTACAATCGCCGCTGTTGCATCTGGATCCGCATATTCTTGTCCAATTTGTGCAATCACTGCATCATAAACTTCAGTAACTGCAGCACCAATTACAACTTGGTATTGGCCTTGTGCATGGCGCACGGTAATGACATCTTCAAAGTTTTGAATCACATCGTCTTTTGCAATGCTTTCATCTTTTAAATAAAACCGCAGACGCGTAATACAATGAATCAGACTTTTTATATTTTCTTTGCCACCAACATTCTCGATAATGTCGGAAGCAAGCTTTGTATAATCCTTTGCCATTTTAAATACCCCCTTTATTATGCTTTAACTGTGACAGTCCCAATCTTAGCTTTGGCTTTAGTTTGTCCTGTAGATACATCCAAATGATCTAATTTATCAGCAGAATTCGGAAAGACCACAATAATCACATCATCTAACTTAGCTTCATGAACCTGATCTAAATCAATGGTGGCAATATCATCCCCACCATTAACAATGTCACCAGGTTGCACGCTAATCGTAAATGGAGCGCCCTTCAAATCGACAGTATCAACACCCATGTGAATTAAAACTTCCATGCCATTGGCCATCGTAAATCCCAACGCGTGTTTTGTGCTGGCAACCATCGTCACTGTTCCAGCCACCGGACTCACAATGTGTCCGTCACTAGGCTTTACTCCAAGGCCTTCCCCCATCGCTTTTTGTGCAAAAACTGGATCGCTGACTTCACTCAAGTCGATAACTTGTCCAGTTACTGGTGCGTAAACTGAATTATCATCAGCCACCTTTTTCTTTTTTCCAAATCCAAACATTTCCATTACCTCCCAACTGAATAATAAAACTTGGCTTTAAAATTAAGCGCTTTCTTGTTAACGGTGTCATCATACATCCTGTATATACATGTTGTCAAATTTAAAGTGCTTATTTTTTTAATTGCTTATTTATCGGCTTTTAAATGCATGGTATTTTAAAATATTATCTTTTTATCTTGTCTATACTTGTAATTTTATGATATGATGAAAGCGCTTTAGGAGGCGAGTAGTTATGCAAAATAAATTTAACGCCATTTATCATGATTTAGCAGACAAAATCATTCATCATATCTATCCGGTTGGTAGTTATCTTCCTAGTGAAACTCAGTTATCTGAACTATATGGAACATCTCGTGAAACAATCCGAAAAGCATTATCAGAGTTGCTTACAAACGGTTTTATCCAGAAAATTCGGGGGAAAGGTTCAGTTGTTTTGAACCTGCAGCGCTTTAATTTTCCAGTTTCTGGCATTACTTCTTTTAAAGAACTAAACAAGTCTCAACACATGAATTCCAGTACCGAAGTTCTATGCATTGAAGATCAGCATGTGCCACTCGAAAACTTTGATTATCAATCAGCTACCCCACTAAAGGCAACCTATGTGGAACGGCTTCGAAAAATTGACAACGAACCCATTGTTTTAGATCGCGATTATATTTTAAAAAATATTGTCCCTGAGATTTCTCAAACGGTAGCAGCCGATTCTTTATATGACTATTTTGAAAACCAGCTTGGTTTAGTCATTAGCTACGCAACCAAGACCATCACAGTTGAGCATCCTACTAAAGAAGAAGCTAAATTGCTTGAGCTAAACGAACAACAAGATATAGTTGTTGTCCGCAGTCAAACCTATTTAGAAGACACAACTCTCTTCCAATTTACAGAATCCATCCACCGGCCCGACAAATTTAGCTTTGTTGATTTTGCCCGCCGTCAAAAAATTAACTAAGGAGTGTTTAAATATGTCATTTCAAGACAAAGTAATCTATCAAATTTATCCAAAATCTTTTTATGATAGTGACGGTGACGGAATCGGGGATCTTCGCGGGATTATTGAAAAAATTCCTTACATTGCCAAACTTAACATTGACATGATTTGGTTTAATCCCTTTTTTGTATCTCCACAAAATGATAACGGTTATGATATCGCAGATTATTATAAAGTTGATCCTCGTTTTGGCACCATGGCCGATTTTGAAGAACTAGCTCAAAAATTAAAAGAACATCATATTGGAATTATGCTAGATATGGTCTTAAATCACACTTCTACAGCTCATGAATGGTTTCAAAAAGCCTTGGCTGGCGACA
Organism: Pediococcus sp. M21F004; assembly: GCF_051122535.1. Classification (NCBI taxonomy): domain Bacteria; kingdom Bacillati; phylum Bacillota; class Bacilli; order Lactobacillales; family Lactobacillaceae; genus Pediococcus; species Pediococcus sp. M21F004. The sequence continues at coordinate 1,416,361 of NZ_CP177314.1, read as the reverse complement.
CAAAATACCAAGATTTTTATTATATTCGGGATCCGAAGCCCAATGGGGATCTACCAACAAATTGGGATTCTAAATTTGGCGGCCCAGCTTGGGGCAAATTCGGTCAAACTGGAAAGTACTATTTACATCTCTATGACCCAACTCAAGCCGACCTTGACTGGCATAATCCTATCGTTCGTCAAGAACTCTATAAAGTGATTAACTTTTGGCAATCAAAGGGAGTCCATGGTTTCCGCTTCGACGTAATCAACGTCACGGGGAAAAAAAAAGAACTAATCGACGCTCCGGTTGGTGTGGCCAGCAAGTCTCTATATACTGATACACCAGTCGTTCAAGATTATCTAAAAGAAATGAATCAAGCAAGTTTTGGGCAAGATCCAGATGCGATTACCGTGGGCGAAATGTCGTCAACATCGATTGCTAATAGTGTTGAGTACACTTTACCCAGTAACCACGAATTGACGATGGTTTTCACTTTTCATCATTTAAAAGTTGATTATATAAATGGTGAGAAATGGACAAAAACGCCATTTGACTTCATGAAGCTCAAAAAAATCCTAAACGAGTGGCAAATTGGCATGGCCAAAGGCGGTGGTTGGAATGCCCTTTTCTGGAATAATCATGATCAACCCCGCGCGATTAATCGATTTGGTGATCCTGTTCATTACCGGGCAAAATCAGCAGAAATGTTGGCAACAACGATGCATTTATTGCGAGGAACTCCATATATCTATATGGGGGAAGAAATCGGGATGAGCGATCCGGATTACACTTCAATGAGTGATTATGTAGATGTGGAATGTCAAAATGCTTATCAAGAACTTTTAGCCACTGGTAAATCTGCAGCTGAGGCTTTTGAAATTATTAAAACTAAATCACGGGATAATAGTCGGACCCCCATGCAATGGGATAATTCCAAATATGCTGGTTTTTCAGCTCATAAGCCTTGGTTAATGCCCACCAATCAGGATGAAGTAAATGTTAAAGATGAATTTGCACACGGAGAAATTTTTGCTTACTATCAAAAACTAATTAAATTGCGAAAAACTCAGCCAATTATTGCGCAAGGCGATTTCAAGCCGCTAATGATTGATAATAAACAAGTTTTTGCTTACTTAAGAAATTATCAAGACCAGACCTTGATTGTCTTAAACAACTTCTACGGAAAATCGACAACTGTGGAATTACCAGACAAGCTATGCGAACAAAATAGTACAGTATTAATTTCAAATTATGATAATGCAATTGAACTTCAGAAACAGATTGAACTTCAACCCTATCAGTCTGTAGCGTTTTTACTGAATTAAACACAAAGAGCCTCTTCTGTATCCATTATGTTGGCTACAGAAGAGGCTCTTTATTATCAGAATCTAAAAAATCAAATTTTCCAATTGTACTTATAATCAGCATACGAAACATAAAAAGTACCAAACCGTCTAATCTTAAAGCTAATATTACCAACACCTTTTATAGAAATTCTTGACTGCTTTGGTGTAACAATAGTCAGCTTATTTTTCTTTAATTGGTTTATGTTACTATCAGTCAAAACAATTTCAGCCTTCGCAGCGGCAAACGGATCTGCATAACTACTACTGGCCAAGCGGGCACTCAGCTTGGGAGATAACAAGCAAAGGCAAAATAGGACCCCAATTATAACGGCCATTTGGTTTACATATTTAGCAGGTCGATCCTGATTGCAGATGATCACCGTTAAATAGGCATCGCAAATCAGCACAAATACTACGCCAAACATTGCGACTGGAAGTAAATATATTGGTGGTTTTGCAGTTATAGTTGCCAAAATCAAAAATATCAACGCAATCAGATTAATCGGACGCCACTTAAATAAGGTCATCAACAAAAGTACTGTGATTCCCGCAAGAGGCACAAAATTTAACACCATTCCTTTGCCGACCAACATAGTGGATTCAACGGTCGGGTACGAAACGGCTCGCAAAGCCCATAAAATATTTAACCCCATCCAAACACAAAAATAGATTGGTATCCTTAGATTTCGATATCTCATCAATAATTTCCTCTAACTCACTTAAGCAATATTATTTATCACACGATCGTTGTTGCTTGTCTAAAACATAACACTACACAATGTAAAAAACCAACCCAAATATACAAACAAAAGTGCTCACTTTCGCTATTCCTAAAATGGGCACTTATTTTATATTAGTTTGAACTTCTTCCGGATAATTTAAATTGACTGCCTTAGCCACTTGAGTAACAAATATTCCATCAAATAGTTCTGTCCAAGTAGCAGGACCGGTGGTAACAGAAGCCAAATCAAATGGATCTTCAATCAAGATGTTTTGTTCCTCACACCAAGCTGTTAAGCGTTTATAAATCTCAAGATTATTATTTTCATTTAAAAGATAATAATTGCCAGCCGAAGTTCCAATTGTTATTGATAATTCGTAATGAATACTGGGTGCAACAAAAGTAGTCATTCTTCGAATTACACCAAACTGAACATACTGAATATCTGCTGTCTTTGTGGTCTCAATCACTTTTTTGTTATTGTCGATTAATTGAATCCCTGTATCAATAAAATTAACCTCTTCTGATGCTTTTTCCCCAAATACTTTCCTACCGATTTTATGATTTCCCGCATCTGAATTTATTGAACTACGCGGAGAAATTTGATCATCGAACGAAATACGTATTTGTGTGAAACATTTCTTAACATACCGAATTTTATCTTTCACATACATACTACTATTAGTAAAAGCTGTTTTTGAAATTTCATGCATTTTCTTTGCCAATCTTTCAATTAAAATTTGGTTTGAACTTCTTCTGGATAATTCAGTTTTTCTGCTTTAGCAACTTTATCTACAAATGTACTATCAAGATCGTTTTTCCACGTGCTAGGTTCGCCCGTGATAGACTCTAACTCAAACGGATCTTCAAGCGAGATGTTTTGCTGGTTACACCAAGCCTTTAATTGCTCATAAACCGCAAAATCATCATTTAACAAATAATAATTACCACTGTCTATTCCGATTGTTATCGCTAATTCATAATAAAAACCAGGTGCCAAATAGGTAGACATTTTGCGAATCACACCAAATTGAATGTATTGAATATCACTTGATTTCGTGGTCGCAACTACTTCCTTATCCTTACCAATCACCTGCATTCCAGTGTCATCAAACTTCACCGTTTCTGGTAGTACCAGTCCAAACAGTTCTCTAACCACTTTATGACTTTTTTTATCTGAATTCTTCTGACTCTGTGGAAAAATTTGGTCATTAATTAAAATACGCATTGATGTAAAACAATCTTTAATATAAGCTACTTTTTCTTTTTTATAATTACCTGTTTTAGCAAAAGCCGTTTTTGGAATTTCATGCATCTTCTTCACCAATCTTTCAATTAAACCTTGAGTATTTCACAACAACAATATATGAAATTAGCTTAATCGAACCCTTGCCATTTTACAGATTTATCACTACTAACAAATTTCACTAACATGTTATCCCCCCAGAGAGCTGTTTAAAACGCTTTCATTAAATTCTATTTTAGTCTCTTTTCTAAAAAAGACAACTATTGCTAGAAAACTCAAATTTTCGTTAGTTTACGCAGAATGGCGATTGGCAATTGCCAAGATAAACACGGTGCTTAAGATTAAGATGGTCCCAATTGTTTCCATCAAACCAAACTTTAAGTTTAGAAACACTACCGATACGATCGTTGCTGATAACGGCTCAAAAGCATCCAATAAACCAGTGGCAGTTGCAGAAATGTAGGCTAAACTGGCTAGATAAATAAAGTAGGCTATGACGGAACCAAAAATGACGATAAACAAATATCCTGCCCAGCCGGCCGCGTCAAATTTTGGCACATCACGCCATGCTGGCTGAATAAACATGAACAACGCGCCACCAACCACCATTGACCATGAAGAAACGGTCAAAGATCCGTATTGATCCAGTATTTTATCCGGCAACAAAACATAAGCAGCCGCGGCCACTCCCGTTACCACACCCCAAAATAAGGCTGCTGGCGAAATAGTCAAAGACGTTGGATTCCCGCCCGTAATCAAGAGATAGGTTCCGACCAAAGCCGCAACAATGGCCCAAACATCTCCGCGTCGTGGCACCTTTTTATAACGCACGATTGTGAAGACGACAATAAAGACCGGCGCTAAAAACTGTAGAATAGTAGCCGTAGCAGCATTTCCAACTGCCACTGCCTTGTAGTAAACAGCTTGCATAGCAGTCATGCCAAAAATGGTAAAAACAAGTAATTGAATAATCGCCTTTTTATCGTGCCAAATCGCAAATAGCTTTGGTCGTTGTTTTGCTTGAAGCATCCCAAATGCAAGTAATAATAATCCACCAAAAAACATCTTGGATCCAATTAACCAAGTTAATTTCATGTGGTAATCAGCAAATAGAATCTGCGCAATCGGTCCTGAAATCCCCCAACAAATAGCCCCAATTGACGCGTACAAAATTCCTCGTGTTGATTTGCTCATACTTGCATCCCCCGTTTAGTGTTTCCCGTATTTAAAACTCATGCTTCTAATTATCGGACTATTAGGAAACGAACGCAATGAGGATTTTGTATTTAACTAACTAGCATTTCAAATATTTGCCGCCGAGACTGAGGACAGCTCAGAAAAGCAAAAGACAATAAATAAGTACACCTCACGCGGGATGGCAATCCCGCACCGGTGCTGCTCGTTGCCTTTTTTTCTCCGCTGAGATTTAGGACAGCTCGACAAGTCAAAAGGGCGCGGATAAGTATGACTCACAGCAGGATTGCAATCCTGCCTCCGTCACCTTGCTCGTTGCCTCTTTTTATCCGCCGAGACTGAGGACAGCTCAGAAAAGCAAAAGACACTAAATAAGTACACCTCACGCGGGATGGTGATCCCGCACCGGTGCACTTATTTAGTGTCTTTTAGCGCTTTTCTTCGCTCACTTTATTTCTAATACCTCAATATTCCCGCCGCCACTTTATCGGTTGGCATATCTTCCGTATCCAGCAAGACGATCCTTCCACCTGTCTGCATCGTTTTATCCACAATATCGTTCACAAGATTATTATTTTGGGCCTCCGTCGTTTCTGTATCCAACTTGCCCTCTTCATCAATCATGCCAACCACCGTTGTGTCATTTCTTACAAACAGCGTATCAATTTGACCGGCCACCGCACAGCGCACCAACTCACGCATATCACTCGTTGCCTTATTCCTATCTTTCGCCGTTTCATAACGCTGCTTTTGCACATCCATAATTCCTTCAAACCATTTCCGTACAACTGGACGCATCTTATTTTCTAATTGATCAATTTTTGAGCCATTAGGTGATTCTTCAACACACAAATGACGTGATAGATTCTTATTCTTAGTGACCTGACGGAAACGTGCCTGATTTTCAGGTAACCCAAACACAATCGTCATCAAACCTTCCGGATGCGCATAATTTTTTGTCACATACGAATCGACCATCTTATAGTAATTAATTTGGTCATTAGTAACTTCTTGGCTCTTCTCGTTATGCCCATGATAAGCCACCGCAATATCGCCCCCATGATTGGAAGCTCCACGAAACGACATCTCACCACCGACTAATTCATTATCGCCAAGTGCTTCCTTCAATGTTCGCGGCGCATCTTCACCAAGCGTAATTTCTTCTAGGTCATACCCACTTCCGCGATAAAGCTTAAATGACGTTTGATTAAGTCCGATTAATAAGTACTCAAATTTAAGCTGTAACTCCTGGATAATTGGCAACACATTAGGTTGACGTGAAACGGAAACTTGATTAACACAATTTCCGGAAAGCTGGAATGTCTGTACCTTGTCCATATCACCAATTAAAACCACTGCTTCGCCTGCATCATCCAACCAGAAACTACTATCATCACCATAAATACTCCAACGACTTAAGTAGGCCTCGTGATCAACTTCAGGAAACAATTTTGTTAACTTATCTTTTGCTTCCTTCAACAAATTTTTGAAAGTGATTTTTGTGTGCTGAATCTCTTTTAAATCAGCAGGGTTATTCACAATCATCGTGATAAACGGGCCATGTTCTGAGCTCAATACATCGTTTAAATCATTCTTGTTAATTCGCATAGGTTATTCCTCCAGTAAGAATATTGATATGAAAGCCTTTTCTATTTCTACCCCAAGCATAGCATCTTTCTATCAAAATATCCAGTATAGTTATAACGTTCATAAGCAGAATATTATTTATAACCCATATGAAAGTCTAACTTACATTTTACTGAAACAACTCAAAGTGCGGTTTCAAATACTTTCCCGTCTCACTTTGAGGCGTATTTGCCACCTCTTTTGGCGTACCGGCGGCAATGATTTTTCCACCAAATTGGCCACCTTTTGGCCCAAGATCGACCACATAATCTGCATTCGCAATCACGTCCAAATCATGTTCAATGATAATAATTGTAGCTCCTTGATCAATCAACCGATCAAACACATGAATCAACGTTTGAATATCAAGTGGATGTAACCCTACAGATGGTTCATCAAACACAAATAATGTCCCGCTTTGTTTCCGGCCCATTTGTGAAACTAACTTCAAACGCTGTGCTTCACCACCGGATAGAATTGGCGTACTCTCACCTAATACAAGATATCCCAATCCCATTTCATCAAGTTTTTCCAAAATTGATTTGATTGCAGGCACGCCTTTAAAAATTGGTAAGGCATGCTCTACATTAAGCGCCAAAATATCGGCAATGGTATAGCCGTGCCATTTTACCGCCAATGTTTCATCATTGTATCGCTTGCCGTGACAAACGGGACAAGTTTCTACCATGTCTGGCAGGTACTGAATATCCAGTGAAATTGTGCCGGTCCCCTTACAGTTCGGGCAAGCCCCTGAAGCCACATTGTAAGAAAAATTGCTGGCGGTCCACTTCCGTTGTTTTGCCTCCGGAGTATCAGCGAATAAAGCCCGGAGCGTATCCAAAATTCCAGAATAAGTTGCGACTGTAGAACGGACGTTTTTCCCGACTGGTACCGAATCCACCATGACCACCCGATGAATATGGGCGCGGTCTAACTGACTAATGTGGGCTGGTAATGGTTCTTTTTTAATCGCCGCTTTAATTGCTGGAATTAAACTATCTAAAATCAGCGTTGTCTTCCCAGCACCTGAAAATCCTGCCACAACGCTGAGCCGTCCCTTGGGGAAATGAGCGACGACATTATGCAGATTATATCGATCAGACACACCAATCGTTAGATCGCCCTTATCAAACAGTTTAGCTTTCGGAACCTGCTTTCTAACCAATAATTGCGCTGTTCCATTTAAAAATGGTGCAATGAGCGATTGCGGGCTCTGCTTAATAGTAGAAACTGTTCCTTGGTCAACAACTGTACCCCCGTTTTTACCGGCGCCTGGGCCAATCTCAATCACATAGTCCGCAGCCGAAATAATCCGCGTGTCATGATCAACAACTACTAATGAATTTCCTTGCGCAACTAACTGATGCAAAATCTTAATTAAGCCACTGACATTGGCTGGATGTAGCCCAACAGATGGTTCATCAAGAACATAAAGCACCCCGGTCGTTTGGCTGCGTAAAGTTCGCCCGAGTTGAATACGCTGTAATTCCCCGGTTGATAAGGTGTCGCCCTCTCGATCCAAGGTTAAATAATCCAGTCCTAAGTCTAAAACAGGCTGAACACTATCTTGAAGTTCACCTACCAAATTAGCGCCAAGTTCGTGCATCGTTTCTGGTAACCACGGCACAATTTTAGGCATAAATTGGGTTAATTCGGTGATGGTCATTTTTGAAACTTCAGAAATATCTTTATCCACTAATTTTGTGTTTAATAATTTGGGCGCAAAACGCGTTCCATGACACGTTGGGCAAATATCAAATGAATAAAATCGATTGAGCCGTTTGATTGCTCGTTCATTGGTTGTTGTCGCTAAACTATCTTCAACCGCCGAATAGGCATTCTCAAATTGCGCGTTGTCCATATGGAAAATCTTGCCCGTTTTAGATGGAATGTTAATCGCATATTTTTTATTTTCACCATGCCAAACCATTTCTTGATCTTCCGCACTCATTTGATTAAATGGCGTATCAATTGGAATCCCAATCTGTTCAGCCACATAAATCATAAAATTACGGCCTGGCAATCGCCATGAAGCCACCGCCCCCTCACGAATGGTTTTCGTTTCATCAGGGATCAACCGGCTTTTTACAATCTGGCGGACTTTACCGACACCATTACAAGTTGGGCAGGCACCTTCTGAGTTGAACGCAAAACTTTCTGCACCGGGTGCCATGAATTTCACTCCACAAGTCGGACAAATTACGTAGCCCATATTTTCTGCAACTTCTAAAGTTGGTGGCACACGATGCCCATTGGGACAAACATGCGAACCTAATCGTGAAAACATCAGACGCAGAACGTTTAAACTCTCTGTCATTGTTCCAACAGTTGAACGAACGCCAGGAACGGTTGGTCGTTGCCTTAACGCCAATGCAGAGGGCAAATACTTCACTTCATCAACATCAGCTTTGCCAGCCTGACTAATCCGGCGTCGCGTATAGGTTGAAAGAGAATTTAAATAACGGCGGGCCCCTTCAGCATAAAGAACACCCATCGCTAGTGAGGATTTTCCTGATCCTGATTTTCCCGTAATCGCTACAAATGCGTTTAGCGGAATTGTCACGTTCAAATTTTTTAAATTATTAACATGCGCCCCAATTACTTCAATGTTATCGGGAATCGTTTCTTTATGTTGAATTGCCATGTAAACCGCCTTACCTTTCTGTTACACTTCCCCTTCAGTATAACGCGCGTTGATATTTAGCAAAAATAAAAACACATTCTGAAGTTCAGATTTAACTTCAGAATGTGTTTTTCAATCAACTTATTTTAAACTAAATAAATTACAATAATTAGTGCCGCTAACGCCACAATAGCAGATATTCTTGCCAACCGCTTATTGGTACTTCGTTTCTTATAAGCATAATATCCACAAATAATCGTAACAATAAATGCAGCAAGCAAAACCCAAAAGCCCATCTAAATCATCTCCCAAATTAAACTCTAAATAACGCTAATATTACGAATACATAAACAATCTCTACAGAGTTAATAAAGCTCCCAATAGTCTTTTAAAAAAGTTACCTTGAAATCTTGGTAAAAGCTCAAAGTATGTCCCGATTCTTAAAATTCCAGTTCTTCAACACCGATTCCAAATTCTTGCCATAAGATTGTTAACCAAGGCCCTGCTATAAGACAAAACACCGCGAAATAGAGAACATACTTTAATACCTTGGAATTTGAAATTTTTTCACTCATTGATATGACCCTTTTGGAAATAGAACTGATATCTAGTTCAATAAGTTCATTTTTAGAAACATTTTGTAGAAATATCTTTTCATAGTTATATTTCTTTAAATAAGTTAATCTCTATTATGTTAAATAAAGAACAACCGCTAACGCTATGACCATTATCACGGTGAGCACAATTGCCAATGGCCGATTCTTATTTCTCTGTTTAGTTGCCATAACTCCACATACGATGGCAATGATAAATAACGCTAAGAGTAACCACAATCCCATTTCATTTCCTCCATTACTTAATAAATATAAAACAGCTAATTAATTTATGCTATGATTAGATAAAAACATATAATGTAGAAGGGCTATTATGCAAAAATTAATTGTATTTATAATCAGTATATCCTTACTTTCATCACTTTCTGCGTGTGAAAAAAATAATTCCGCAAAGGTTTCTTCATCTCATTCAGAAGCTCATACAAGTAAAGCTAGCAATAAAAAGATAAATTCATCGAAGAGCACTAAAACTAGTTCTTCTAAAAGAATTACAACCGCCAACAGTAAAAATGTACATCATACAGCTGCAAAAAAGGCCACTGCGACATCAGCTTCAGAAACTAAAAGTTCATCCTCAGCTTCTTCAAACAATACTGGACTCAATCAAACGCGAGCAGCAATAACAGCGGAAGAAAAATCAAATGATAACAAACCTTTAAATTGGGAACCTATAAAAAACGCCCAGCAAGCAGAGGCTCGTGTCACTAAATTATACGGTAACAAAGGATGGATAACAATGCACGGTACAGTCGGTATTAGTTCTCCAATTTATTTTTCTGAAACTAGTAACGCTACTAACACAACATATGTTATCTATGCTACTGGTAAAGTAACTGCCATGCATTAGCCTAAGATATTTACCTTTATATTGTACAGAAAAAGGACCAGTTCAAACTGATCCTTAAACTCTATTTATTTAGTTAATTCCTCACGGCCAACTTCAAGATAATGTTTCATATCATCTTCTGGTACCATGCTACCACCAGTTGCCCAAACAATATGATTAGCATTCTTCAATGGAAAATCAGCTGCCAATTCGCCTAATGATTGATCCATAATTGAGAACCCAGCGGCTGCTGAAGGTTCCAAACCAATCTTTTCTGTATCATATAGTCGTGCAACATCTTTCATCATTTCTTCGTCCTTGAAAGTTGCCGTTCCTAACAACAAAGTTCGCATGTTTTTACCAGCAATTCGTGAAGCACGACCAACAGCCAAACCATCTGCTTTGGTAGTCCCATCAATCCCAATATCATAAACGGAAATTTTATCGTTTAAACCAGTTACCATCCCCAACGTCACGGACGGAATGTGAGTAGGCTCTGCAAAAATTGCATGCACATGTTCACCCAAGACCTTCTTCAAGCCAAAGGTAACCCCACTTGGGCTGCCACCAACTCCAGCTGGTAGGTAAACAAATAAAGGATGGTCCTTGTCAACTTTGATATCCTGTGACTTCAATTGGGCTTGCAAACGCAAAGCAGCTACTGAATAACCCAAGAATAAATCGTATGAGCCTTCATCATCAATAAAGTAAGTCATTGGGTCTTCAGCTGCCATCTTACGAGCTTCTGTAATCGCATGTGTGAAGTTATCATTGTACTCCACGACATTTACACCAAAGGCACGCAATTTGTCTTTCTTCCACTTTGAGGCATCAGCCGACATATGAACAGAAGTCCGAAAGCCTAATTTCTGGGCCACAATTCCAATTGAAAGACCCAAGTTACCAGTTGAACCAACTGCAATCCCATATTTAGAAAACAAATCATGGTATTTTTTACTGGCCAATACAGCATAGTTATCTGCATAAATTAGACCACCTTCACGGATGGCAACTTTTTCGGCAAACTTCAAAACTTCGTAAATACCACCACGAGATTTGATAGACCCAGAAATTGGTAAATAGTTATCTGCCTTTAAATATAAGTTACCTTCAATCTTATTTGTAAATGTTTCATTTAGGCGAGCTTTCATATCTGGCAGGTCAACCAATGGCGATTCCAAAATTCCTTGGGTAGCTAAAGTTTCTGGAAAAGCGACCTCAAAATAAGGTGCGAAACGGTGAAAACGCGCTTCTGCATCAAAGATATCCTCAATTCCAACTGAAAGTTTAGCATCTTTCCCATAGTCTGGATTTCGCCAAAAAAAAGGCTTCAAGTCCTTCATGGTCTTTACTTCTGGATATTTTTCGATCAAATCATCGACATTCATTTTTAGATCTCCTCAAATTAATATAGTTGTCTTACCCATGTTTTTCTCCATTAATCAGTATAACAACAATAGATTAATTTTTTAAGAGGTCTAATGAAAATAATGCTACCTTTGCCAAAGCAACATAAAGTTCTCAGCGTTTTAATAATCGGACTAATTCTATTTTCCTTAACATTTAATCTCCCCCAAATACTCTGATATGCAAATCTACACCCTAAATACTAGTCGGGTAATAACTTGGACCAGCACCAGCAAAACAATTAACTCACTTGATAACCTCATTCTGCTAACAAGCAGATAGCTCAACAAAAAGTTCAGCAAAGTCATCAAGATTCCCCACCAAAAAACATGACCGTAGCACAAAGCATCCCAAACAATCGTTGTTAACGTTATGACTGTCCATAGTTTTGCGCTTTCAATCAAAACTCTGCTATTTTCGGCTTTTCTCGATCTAAAATACGCCATATTTTGTATTGCATATGGTAAACAGCTTTGTTTCACTTTTTTTCAATACCTACGAAAAAATAAGAACCGGTAAAAGACTACCAGCTCTTATTTATATCCCAACCTCGTATATGACCAGTTTTCATTGTCACACATTCAGATTGAATTTTTATTAACTCCCCCCAGAGCTTGGATACTTATCTCGCGTTGTATAAAATGTGAATCTTAATTTTACTAAATCAACAAAAATAATTATGCCAGTAAATAAGTTGATTGCACAGAAGCCAGTAGTTTACATTCCAGCAACTATCAGTTTACATGCTCATTATTTATGCATGCTGAACTTCAATGAAGTTGAAAATTGTTGTTGACCAATTTCTATTTGTTGTTTTAGAAATTTTCTATAAATATATTGTATATTCATACGACCTAACATAGGAAAATAAAAAATTAACGTACATTTTTCAAAGATTAACGTAAGTAACAAACCCTCATCAACATCATCTAATTACTTTTTGATTCCTTTAAATTCTCAATTTATTCAACAATAGCAATCAACTATTCTTTTGGATTTCACACTTTTAAATCCATTTAAGCAACCTAAAAATTACAATGATTAGTAATACAACAATTTGAATAGGTAACAAAATATCGACATTTAAAATTAGATACTGAGTTATAATAACGGTAACTCCAACAATAATCGTATCGTTAAAAAAGAATGGCCAAGTTGGTTTGAAGAACCATAAAGCAATGGCCACAAAAATCCAATATAAGCCTGCTAACAATGCCGTTCGTGCTGGTTCATCATTTATGGTAGATGCTGCACCTGATAGATATATATAACTACCAAGTATAAATGTAATTATGGAAAGGATAATTTTTTTTATTTTCATGTTTCGCCTCAATAAGAAGTAATTTTATGAATATTAGTTGGTTTGAAAGAACCTTTAAAATTGCCGGTTAGTCCGTGTGGAGTCACAATATGAGTGTTTGTTTTATAGGAAATTAGAGCTGACTTAGTTGCTTCCTAACCAATATGATAAATAAACATACTTAGAACAATAGCTCGGAGACTTATGATATAAATTTGTAGAAATAAAGTATGTGGGATTATCCTTTTTATACATGTATTTGTATGCATATGTCGATGCAGCATCTGCGTAATGTGGATGTGCTTTTATTCGATAAACATACACAAATCTATTTTTACCTGTATTGCGATAAAAAAAGCCTTTTTTTTGAACTGTGCCAAGCTCCGTGGTTCAACCCCCGGCATTTCCATCACATATTTTGAAGATGTTACAATGGCAGCGTGCCCAATTATTCGTGATTTGCAATCTGAATTCCGCCCATAAACAGTCCCCATTCTATAATACTTAAGGTTTTATTATCTGCTTTTATGTTAACACCCCTTTCTTAACCTTTTTTCCGCTCTCTTAAATTACACTCTTTTAGATGTTTATAGTATATAGTCAAACGGTCTGGTGTGAGTAAATAAAAAATAAACGTACCAATTTCAATGGTTAACGTAAAAAAAAGGATTTACAGTTTTATACTGTAAATCCTTTTTAAGATACATGATTTTTCATCAATTTAGTCAAATCCCGGGCCTTGCGAAATGATACCTTGCAAACTAATCCCTGATTAAACTGTAATTGTCTGGCTTGCGCATCAAAACTTGTCACATGATCTAAATTAACCAAATAACTTTTATCACAGCGAAATAAATTAGTATATTTTTCTTCTAGATTATTGAGATTGCCTGGAAATTCAGCCTGCCGATTTTGGGCAATCATCGTAACACTTCCTGGTCGTTCCTTAACCGTATATAGCATCACCAATTCGTTCATCGGGACGGAAAAATAACGCGATCCGATTCGATAGCCGAATAGTTTTTGCTGATGATACAGTGCTTCAACGTACTGAGCCCGCGCTAAATTGATATCCTCGATTATTTTACTTTTAATACCTTCAAGCGTTTTATCTTTCAAGATATAATCCAATGGTGCAATTTTTCGCTCTAACGTTAAAAAGGCCAGTTCATCATGAGTTGTGATAAACACAATTTGAGCAAAGGGCATCTTTTGTCGAATTTTACTAGCTAGTTTTAATCCGGCATCTGTTTGCGATCCAATTTCCATATCTAAAAAGAACAGTCCCTGCTCTTGATCCAGGATACTGCTTTCTAACTTTTCAACATCATTGGTTGCACAAACCAACTTCATTGCATAATTGTTAATCATGATGGTATTTTTGATAACTTTCGCATAATACGCTTGTTGTTCAAGATTATCTTCTAGTAAATAGATTGAAAACACTTATTTCTCCCCCGTAATAATTAAAGTGATCCGCAGCTTTTGTTGTATCAACTGTGTGTCCAAATAAAAGTTTGCATTTTGATTAACCAACTCTTTGACATTTGCCAGACCCAAGCCTCGATTTGATCCTTTTGAGGAATAACCCAACTTGAAAATAGTTTGAATATCAAACGGTAATTCAACAGAATTTTCCACTGAAATTTCAACTGTATCATCTGTTTTAATAACCGCACAGGTCACCTTCTGGTCGGGCATTTTACTAGCCTGTTCAATTGCATTATCCAGCAAGACACCCACAATCCTAACAATATCGACAAGTTGTTTTTCGATCAAGAGATCATCTTGTTCAATTTCCAAATCTAATTCAACTTTTTGTTTGCGTGCTTCAAAAAATTTCTGAATGATCAATCCACGCAGAGTTTCATTTTTTAGATGATCCAGCGCACCAATACTAACTTTACTTAGCGAACCATTTAAATGCTTTTTATTTTTTAATTCGTTTAAATACTCCCGCAATTCTGTTTGATCATCGTTTTTCACCAGTTCCGTCATTGAAAGTATAATATTCTGATAATCGTGCTTAAATTGACGCAACTCGGTATACTGCTGTTCGATACTAGCCAAATAATCATGTAATTGCTGATTTCTGATTCCTTCATCCTTCATATTCTGTTGCACAGCATACGTTTTGATAAAAACCTGCATTTGCCAACCCATCAAAAGAATAATTAGCATAAAAATTACAATACTAGCTGCCTGAATGATCGCCGTAATGTTTTGAATATCGCTAATAATCAAAATCGTTTGAATAGAACCATAAATCATCATTAACACCCCACAAATCCGGGTGGATAATCCTAAATCTTCAATCTGATCCACCAAATGACGCCACCAAGCATGATGTCGATAAACCCAAATGAATAAGAGAATGGTAAAAAGTAAATCAATCGTTATATCCTGAAATACCAGTACACCACCGACACTCGAAAGTGACTTAATGGAATGAAAATGGTTTGTCCACAACGAAATTGTCGTACTAATGTATCCACTAATGGAGATTAAGATTATTTGAATAATGACACTGATTAGCATTGTATTGATGTATCTGGGATCAATTTTCAATTTTCTCTGCCTGATCATTTCAATAATAATTACCCCTAAAACTAGTGGTAGATAGGCAGCATCTTCCAAAATCATACTTAAAAATGCGCAAAAAACACTGACAACAAAATTTAAAACGACTACTTTCAGCCTGAAATTATGATTTAGATAAGCATTTGTACTTAAAACAATAAAAATCAATGCAAAATTCTCAACGAGATACTCAATAATTCCAAATTCTATCATTATCTGTTAGTTTAGATGAATAACAAAATTCATTCATCGCTGGCTCCCTTTAAACCAAATCTACGTCTTGCATCACATTCTTTAGTTTAACTAAATTGTATCAACAGCGCAATGCGAACCGTATCGTTTTCGGTTAAAGTACAATATTTTGTAAGTGAACAAATATACAGCTTTCAGTTAGGAAAAATTTATGACCTAATCATATCCTAAATGAAAACATTTTTTAAAAATCTCTCCGAAACAAAAACAGTAAATAAGGGATTGAAAATCAAAAACTGATTTTCAATCCCTTATTGCTTAAATTTTAGTACTTAATTCCTTCGTCTACATCATCCAACGGCACAATGATCATTGCGTTCTTGCGATAAACATTTACATGATGAATATCATGAGCCTTCAACATATCAACCGCATTTTCATAGTTACGCATATACTGATTACTATCATGTGCATCTGAGCCAATTGTGAATCGTTTGCCACCAAGTTGTTTGTAAATTTCAACTGCATAATCATACAACCCGATATTATGATACTTATACATGCTAGTGGTATTCAACTCAAACGCCATATTATAACGGACAGCTAACTTCAAAATGTTAGCTAACAACACACCGGCCGTTGTTTCAAACATCCCTGAAGTTAAATTAAGGTTACGCACACCATAATCAAAGTGGGCTAACACATCAGCATCGTGAAAAGCATTAATGCCCTTCCACATTAACCGATAGTATTTGTCCGTGACCATCAATGGATCCATCGTCGATACCATACTGTCACTAAAATCATACTCAGCACTTCGGTGGAAACTCAACAATTTAATGTCAAAATCGTGTTGTTTTAGATAAGCATGCATCTCTTTTTCACGTCCGGCAAAGTAACCGATCTCCACACCCTTAAAAATGTGTTTCCCAGTTTCTTTTTCTAAACGATTAATCTCACGCGAGTAGGCGTCATAATCAAGCAGGTCATCCCCGCTTTTGTCGTCTTTTGCTTTGAAATCTAAATGCTCAGTGCTAACAAAATTGTCACCAGCGAGTTTTAAATATGCAGCCATTTTTTCATCTGAATCAAATGAAAAGTCTGTATGTACATGTTGATCATAATAATCCATAGAAAACTCATCTCACTTATCATTTTTTTTGACTAATTGTTTAAAATATCCATGATGATATAAATCTTGTTTCAGGTCCGCTAAGGTAAAGCGATGATAGAACGAGCGATACTGATCATCTGCAAGAGTAAACAAATCGGTTAGTGTTTCTGACATATTATCAGAAATAGGATCTGCCTGATTGACCCCTTCAGATTTTCCCGTGATGAACCGCGCATAACTTATTGTAGGCGGAATCGTCAGGTCATATAATTCACCCACATTAATATCTGCTAGTGCTCTTTTTAACTGATAACCGCCATTCTTTCCTACTGATCCCTCAATGTACCCTTTTTTATGGAGGACGGATAAAATGTTACGAATGACCACGGCGTTTAGATCCAACGAAGCGGCTAATTCTCGGCTAGCAATCTTTCGTGGATTGTTCTCTTCCAAGTAAAACAAACTGTGCACCGCAACTGAAAAATCCAATTTCATTCGATCGGACCTCCTTGTTAATGTTTACACTTACATTTTAACACAATTTCCTATTTTCTTGGGAAAATTGGTCGAAAATGAAAACATCAAGAAAGCTTGCAAAACACGTTTATTTTTTTGCGTTTTTTTCTATTTGCCAGCCTGAATTGCGCGGTAAACAGCCCCGATTATACCAGCATCATTTCGTAGTTTAGCAGGTTTCACTTCCGCAAAGGTCAAATCGCGGACATCTGAATTACGGGCTTTCATATCCGCAATTTTAGCATGCAAACCATCAATAAATTTCGGATTAGCAGAAATGCCACCACCAATTAAGACAATTTCTGGGTCAATTGCCACCATCAAATTAATAATCCCTTTAGCGAGGGCCGTATAGAAGAAGTCTAGGCTTTCAAGCGCCATTTTGTCGTTCTTATCTGCCAAATCATAGACAACACGCGCATCAGTCACTTCTGGTTTGCCGCTATGCTTGTTGTAGTAATTTAAAAGACCAAACACAGTTGCACCAGTAAAACTCAAACTGTTAAGCTCCAGATTTTGATCGTTATTCACATTCATGACGGACATCATCCCTAACTCGCCAGCCATTCCGTGACCACCACGGTAAATTTGGTCGTTAATGACGATCCCGCCACCAATTCCAGTGCCGACAACCATGCAATAATAACTATGAAAACCAACCGCATTGCCTTTCCACTGTTCCGCAAAGGCCGCCGCATTGGCGTCATTTTCAACGGTTGTCGTAATATGGGTGCGTTTTTCAATTTCTTGTTTCAGGTTAATCCCGAAGAAATCTTTAATTGCGCCACCAGTGGTCATGAAACCATCTTTTTGAACAATCCCAGGGGCACTCACACCAATCGCAGTAATGGTTTTTTCTGCTGTAAATTTATTAACAATTGTGGCAATGTTTTTGAGGATCTCTTCACCTTTAATGCTGGTTTTAACCGCATCTTTTTCAAGGATTTTGCCAGTTTCATCAACTAGGCCATATTTAATCGTCGTGCCACCAATATCGAGTCCAATATAATATTTCATATTTTTAACTTCCTTTACATTATGTATGAAAAGAGGATTGAAACAAAACGCTACGTTCAAACAAGATGACCGCAACATTTTTATTTCAGATCCTCTTTTTTTAAAACGTTTTTATTTCAAGTCCTCACCATTGCTGGCAATTACTTTCTTATACCAATCAAACGAATCCTTCTTAGAACGATCCAATGTCCCTTTACCGTCATCATCTTTATCAACATAGATGAAGCCATAACGTTTGGACATCTGGCCTGTTCCGGCAGAAACAAGATCAATGCAACCCCATGGTGTGTAACCCATTAAATCAACACCATCGAGAGCCACAGCCTTTTCCATTTCGGCAATGTGGGCACGCAAGTAATCTACACGATATGGATCATGAATGCTACCATCCGCTTCAACTTTATCACGGGCACCTAACCCATTTTCGACGATGAATAATGGCAAATGATAACGGTCCGTCAACCAGTTTAGAGAGTAACGTAAGCCAACTGGATCAATTGGCCAATCCCATTCGCTAGTTTCCAAAGTTGTATTCTTGGTGACCGGCTCTTCAGGATTAATATCACCATCTAAGTCGATGCCATCTGCTTTAACAGTCATCGAATTGTAGTAACTTAAACCAATATAATCAACGGTGCCTTGTTTCAAGATTTCACGATCTTCATCGGTAATATCTTTACGGTATCCCTTACGTTTCAAATATGTCTCAATGTTATTTGGATAAGCACCATTTGCATGCACATCAGAGAACCAATAACGACGTTGCATCATGCGTTCTGCCAACATAATATTCTTTGGATCGGCATTCAATGGATAAATTGGCGTCATGTTAATCATGCAACCAATTTGGAAATCAGGATTAATTTCATGACCCACTTTAACTGCTTTAGCACTTGCGACTAACTCATAATGGGCAGCCTGATACATAGCAGCTTCGCGGTCTTCTTTTTTTACATTGCTAAACAAAATTCCTGAGTTTGTGGCAACTGAAAATTCACTGTTGAAATCACTTTGGTTATCAATTTCATTAAATGTCATCCAGTATTTCACTTTGTTCTTATAACGTTTGAAACAAGTTTCCGCAAAGTTCATGTAAAAATCGATCACTTTACGATTTGTGAAACCACCATACTCTTTAATAAGATGATATGGCATTTCAAAGTGAGCCAAGGTAATAACTGGTTCAATACCGTATTTATGGCATTCATCAAATAAGGCGTCGTAAAATCTCAATCCTGCTTCATTTGGCTTATCTTCATCCCCATTTGGAAAGATTCGCGTCCAAGCAATCGATGTTCGGAAACACTTAAAGCCCATTTCCGCGAATAACTTTACATCTTCCTTGTAACGATGATAGAAATCGATGCCATCATGATTAGGATAGTTCTTTCCAGGCAACACACCATCCGTGATTTCACGCGGCACGCCATTAGCTCCTGCCGTCATCACATCTGCGACACTGACACCTTTGCCGCCTTCTTGCCAACCACCTTCTAGTTGGTGAGCTGCAACTGCGCCGCCCCATAAAAAGCCATCCTTTAATTTACTCATATCTAATGAACTCCTCTCATTTTAGTATTCATGTACATTTCAAGTATAGCGCACTTTGAAAACGTTTTACACAGAAAAACAATTATTTTCATAGCGCTTTCAATAACTTTTATAAAAAAATCTATTCACTTTGATTTTCATCGCCATAAATAGATTTTTTAGGTAAGCTAGTCTGTTGCGTGTTCTGTTGTTGCAGCAGCTTCAGCTTCTTTAGTATGTGCTTCTGAGTCCAAAGCAGCTTGTTCTTGTCCATACAAGATTTGATCTTGCTTGTGAGCGAATGGTAAGTATACGAAGAATGATAATACTAAGACAACTGCTTGCCAAATCATCATCTTCCAACCACCGACTAACAAACCAGAAAGAATTGGTGGGGTGGTCCATGGAACTTGAACACCTGTGAAGTATGGAATAACACCTAATTTAATTAACCAGTATGTGGAGCCCATTGAAATTGCAGGCATAAACATAAATGGAATGATTAAAAGTGGGTTCATAACAATTGGAACCCCGAATAAAACAGGTTCGTTAATGTTGAAAAGCCCTGGTAAGAATGACAAACGACCAATACTCTTCATTTGAGCTGATTTGGCCATAAACGCCATGAAGAAGACTAATCCAATTGTCATCCCAGAACCAGTTACGGTACCAAATTGATCAAGTAGTGATTGAACAAAGACATGGCCACCGTTTGCGGCAGTAACAACACCGTGTGCTTTAAAGATTGCGGCATTTTGTAAACTGTTAGCAGTCAGGATTGGTGTCATAATACCACTGACAATAACCGCGCCATGAACACCAAAGAACCAGAAGAATGGAATCAATAGTGAAATAATCAAAACTCCACCAAATGAATCTGTTAATCCTTGTAAAGGTGTTTGGATGGTTTGGTAAATCCACTGTGTCATTGTTGTGTGAGCTGTTGCATCAAAGAGCATGTATACAATCAACCAACCAGTAATGATTACAAATGCAGGGATTAAAGCGACAAATGATTCTGCAACTGCTGGTGGAACCTGCTCTGGTAATTTAATTGTAATATGATGCTTGATAAACCATGAGTAAATCCAACCAGTTAATAATCCAATAATGATAGCAGCGATCATTCCTTGACCACCAAGCCAAGTCCGATCGATAAATCCAGTTAACATTGTAGGAGCTTGTGTAGCTGAAACAACTGTTTTACCAGCTGCGTTCATAACAGCTGTTGTAGGACGCATGATAAGGAAGAAACTTACCAACGCGGTCATCCCGGCTGGAAGTGGTTCAAACCCATCATCTTTTACCCAGTTGTACGCAATCCCAACTACGGCAAAGACGGCTAAGATCCCAAATGAAGCATTGTATGCTTGTGTCCAGTAAGGCGTTAAACCAGTATTATCCATGAAAGTGGCAACTGCTGGTAATGGAAATGCACTTAGCAGTAAGAAGATTGATCCGACCATAATGAATGGTAAACTGACTAACATCCCATTCTTTAAAGCCGTGATCGCTTTTGTATTAACAAACTTCATAATTGGTGGCAGAAGTTTGTTGTTAATCCAATCGTTCATTAATATCACCTCAACTAATAATTGCTTATATATGTTCTAAAGAAAATAATTGAAAAATCTTTGGCCAAAGATTATGTAACGTGAAGCGCTTTCAACAGATACATTATAACCACTCTCTTTTGTTATTGTACAGGTGTTTCGCAAATAAAAAACATGTTCCAATTAGGGTTCAAGTACCTAATTTGGAACATGTTCCATGAAACAGCTTTGAGTGTTTACATAACGCGGATTAGAGCTGCTTTACTGCATCACTAATTGGCGTTTCTCCACTGCTAACTGCAAATTCTTTTTTGATTGTCTCCGGATTATGAAGAACCGAAACGAGGACAGCTGCCACATCTTCACGCGCAATTTTACCAGTTTGCTGATCCAAAACAATGCCACCTTTACCAGCATCATTTGTTAACGCACCAGGTTTTACAATTGTGTAATCTAAATTCGTTTCATCCTTTAAATATAAATCGGCGTAATGTTTCGCAACATAATACGGTTTGATGGCCGTCCAACGCGTACGATCTTCGGCATTCATGGCACTCACTAAGACAAAACGTTTGGTGCCGGCTTTTTCAGCGGCTTCCATGCTCTTAACAGCACCATCTAGATCAATCAAAAGCGTCTGGTCATCACCGGTTTTACCACCAGATCCAGCACTAAACACAATCGCATCAACATCAGATAAGGACTTTGCCAGTTCTTCCGGCTGTTCATTTAAATCATAGTGCCGGGTTTCTGCACCCTGATCTTTAAAAAAGTCACTCTGTTTATCGTCACGAATTCCGGCTACTACTTCATCACCGTTTGCCAACAATTGTTTGACTAAGAGTTGCCCGATTTGACCATGTGCGCCAATTACAAATACTTTCATGTAAAAACCTCCTATTGTTTAAACTTCCGTAATTATTATGATTCCTAAATTTACACTATCATTTTTACATGCTATGTTAAAACAAAAATGCTTGAAGGGTTCTTATTTATTATGAAACAAAAGTTAGTTCGCGGCTTCCTTTTACTTATCGTTCTTCTAATTGGGGTAACTGTTTATTGGCAGCATCGTGATACACCGCTAAATCATGTCAAAGTCACTGGTGATAACACAGCAACTATTTTTATTCCCGGCTATAAAGGCGGTGCCCATACTTTTAATGGTATGATTCACCGCTTAGATCATAAAAATTTAGCTCATGCAGCTTTAAAAGTGAATATTGATACTCGCGGCCAAGCCCATATTCAAAGAAAGGGTGTGCTGACCAATAATCCACTCATTCAATTAACCTTCACGGACAATACAGATCCTCAAAAACAAATGCAGTTTCTACCAGCCTTCATGAAAGAACTAAAAACTGTTTACCACATTAAGAAAGTTAATTTTGTTGCCCATTCAATGGGTGGCAGTGTGGTGTTGCAGTATTTGGAAAACAAACAGGCCCAAACCAACCAATATCCAACGGTTAATAAATTTGTCGCCATCGGAACGCCGTTTGGCTATATCACACCCGACAATGGCTTGGCAATTACCGCCGCCAATATTCCAGCCAATCTTAAAATTCTCAACATTGCGGGTGACTTGAATCACACCGGTACTGATACTGCAGTCCCCTTGAAAAGCAATGAGAATCTAAAAACAATTGTGAATGGCCATGTAGCAAGTTACCGCCACGTCACAATTACAGGTAACCGCGGCCAGGCGCAACATAGTGCTCTCCATGAAAATCCCCAAGTAGATAAATTAGTGGCCGAATTTTTGTGGAACTAACAGCAGTGCTCAATAAATTTCAATCTCCACAATTTCTGGGATAGCTTCCAAAATTTCAGTTATTTTTTCTTTATTAAACGACTCTGGATATTGAATGGTCATGCGCACAGTATCCTGGGTCTCTGCTTTTCTAACGTGCACACTCGCTACAGTTATGTCATTTTTTTCAAGTCGCTTTTGGATCATCGAGACGTTATGATCACCAACCTGCACCCTCAGCCTGACTTCACTATAATAGGGTAAATGCAGCCAGCTCAAATCACGGTGCAACATAATTTGGGTAGCCAAAACCAGTAGTGCAGAGAAAATTCCCACAATGTACATGCGAGCCCCAATTGCCATCCCGACGCCAGCCGTCGTCCATAGCCCAGTCGCAGTGGTTAGGCCGTTAACATCTTCGTGTTTTACAATGATAGTGCCGGCGCCAATAAACCCAATCCCGCTCACAATCTGAGCCGCAATCCGGGACGGATCTAGTCCAATTCCTTTATTTCCCAGCAAATCCATGAAACCATATTTAGATACAATCATCATTAATGCTGAACCAACTGCAATAATGATGTGTGTCCGCAGCCCGGCAGTTTTGGCGCGCGCATCACGCTCATATCCAATCGCAAACCCACAAGCACCTGCAATTAATACACGTAAAATCAAATCAAATTGTGTAGAAATTGACATGTTACTTCTAACCTCCTTAAAATTTATTTTCCCATACGAAAAACAGGATCAACTGTATTAAGTATACAGTCGATCCTGCTTATTTTTTAATGATTCGTTTTATTATTTGCCGATACTATCTACAAAATCCTCTACTTCTTGACGAGTCTTTCGAGCGCCATTCACAAAGCGGCCAATTTCTTCACCGTCTTCTAAGGCAATGAAACTTGGAATTCCCATAACACCAAATTGTTGTGCAATCTTGATATTAGCATCACGGTCCACTGTTACCCAATCATATTGGTTGTATTCAGCTTCAATTTCTGGCATTACAGGCTTAATGAATGAGCAATCAGGACACCATCCAGCTGTGAAAAATAGCATTTTTTTACCAGTCTTAATCGTATCAAGGATTTCTTGATCCGTTAATTGTTGTTCTTGTGCATCCATTATAATTCCTCCCGTAAAATTGAAATTTATTTGTTTAATGCTTACTTTTTATAAGTCCTTAAACAATGAATTTATTGTACCATATTCTTCTTTAGATAGGGTAACTTTTTGCGCATCCGCATTAGCGGCAACTTGTTTAGCTTTTTTAGCTCCTGGAATAACCACAGAAACATCCGGATTTTTAATATACCACGCCAAAACAATTTGAGCAATCGTACTTTGATGCTTGTCCGCCATAGGTTGCAACTGCTGTACCCGTTTTACGATGTCTACAAAACGTTGCCCTTGAAAATCTGGATTGCTATGTCGAATATCATCCGATTCAAACGAAACACTGCTTGAATACTTACCAGTTAGTAATCCGGAAGCGAGTGGGAAAAATGGTACAAACGAGATTTGGTTTGCTTTTAAATAAGGCATGAGTTCTTTTTCTGCATCTCGATGAAGTAAACTATACTGATTTTCAACAATATCAACTAAACCATCTTTATTAGCCTCTTTTACTTGATCAAGAGACACATTGGAGATCCCAATTGCCTTAATTTTTCCTTCTTGACGTTTTTCTTCCAAAGCTTTAACAGCTTCATTTAACGGTGTCTTTCCATCTGGAAAATGAATATAGAAAATATCAATATAATCTGTTTGAAGCCTTTTTAGTGCATCCTCAACTGCTTGTTTGAGAAACTCCGGCGAATTATTCAATTGATCTGGATGACCGGGAGTCTGTGCTGCTTTGGTCGCAATCACAATTTTTTTACGATCATATCCCTGAATTGCTCTACCAATTAACTCTTCTGATCGGCCGAAACCATACGCATAGGCCGTGTCTAAGAAATTAACACCATGATCTAAAGCTGTTTTGACAATTTGAATACCATCCTCGTCATTCAAATTAGGAAATAGATTATGGCCACCGACCGCGTTTGTTCCTAATCCAAGTGGTGTCGCCATCACATTTGTCTTACCAATTTTTACATTTTCTACCATTTAAAATGCCCTCCGATCAAATATTGCGACTCTTTTATTCATATTCATTCTGAACGTCATTTATTAAAAAAGCATATAATCCGCCTCGGTTCAGAAAATTTAAAATAAATCTTAAAAAATCGCCACAAACGCAAGCAATCCTGCATTCATAGCGATTATTACATACTTTTTAAATCCAAAATGGTCGTTGTGTCACCCAAAAATCAAGGTCAAATTTCTGTTTTTGAATATTCTCACCGTTTACTTGACCGTTTTCAGGCATATCAGTTTCAATATGTAGTTGTTTGGTTTGAAAATGATGAACGACCGGTGATTTCAGATGATTCCCTGTCGCGAGCATTTGAACAAAGAGCTTCACAAACCGCACTGCATTCATTTTTTCGACCACAACCAAATCTAACTTACCGTCGTGTAAATCAGCAAGTGGCATAATCGGCACGCCACCACCAAAGTATTTTATGTTTGTTGTGGTAACTAAAAAGGCGTGTTGAAATTTTCTTTCGGTTTCGTCAGTTTTTACAGTTAATCCAAATGCATCTTGTTTAAAAAATGTCTTAATCAAAGACGCCACATACGCATTCGATTGCATATGATATTTCTTCAAATTATCTTTTTGACCAGCATTAGCGGCATGCACTACTGAAGCATCAAACCCCACACCGACATTATTCGTGAATAACGTTTCGTGTGCGTCTATCCGGTCTTTATAAACGCCTACATCTAATTCAGTGGTATGTTGAACTTCAAGAAACTTCTGAACTGCAGCTAAAGGCTGAGTTGGAAGCCGAACGCCGCGGGCAAAGTCATCTCCAGAACCGGCGGGCAAATAGCCCAAAGGAATCTGATCACCGCCACCTAAATGAAGCCCGTTTAGAACTTCATGTAACGTCCCATCACCACCAACAGCAACTACTACCCAGTTTTCACCTAATTTATGATGTAGCGCAAATTCTCGAGCAAGTTGCACACCGTTTCCGGGATGATCTGTCATTTCTACTCTATAATTAACTTTTGCTTCCTTCAATTGAACTTCAATTTTCTGCCAAATCTTTTTCGCCTGTCCAGCATCTGCAAAAGGGTTCACAATCATTAGGAAGTTTGGTCTTTTTTCTGTCACCGAAACTCACCACACTTAACTTTATAATCATTTCGCTCTAGTTTACCATACGAATTTAAATGAAAACCATGCGAATATCGTCATTATCAGATTTTTTGTCAAACAAAAAGACAAAACCATTTGCAGCTCTGCCTCTTATTCATAGCTATTTAGTTTTATCTACCCACTGTTTTAAAAAGTCCTCAATGGTTTGTTGATACTTTTTAGGATCAGCTGATCTAGACTGCACATGATCCGCGCCATGAACCCGATGGCTCTCTTTTGGTAACTGTTTAGCAAGTGACGACTTAATTTCAGCCATCATTTCAACTGGCACGTACCGATCGGCATCCCCGTGAATCATCAGAACCGGAATCGAAATGTTGGCCGCCTGCTGCGCAATATCAGCTTCTTTAAGCGAATAGCCACCCGTCACTCGCGTCATGAGACTTACAAAAACACTAAGAAATGGTGGCAGAAAGTAGTGGTGTCCCAAGCGATAACTAAATTCTTTTTGAGCTGAACTAAAGCCACTGTCTTCGATAACTGCGTCCACATTCTTAGGCAAGTCTGCTTCACCGGCGGTCGCCAAAACGGTGGCAGCTCCCATGCTCACGCCAAACAAAACAATTTCCTGCCTGATTTTACTGCGTTTGTTCACTTCTTCAATCCATTTGATATAGTCGCGTCGATCCAGCCAACCAAAACCGATAATGTGCCCATCGCTGACGCCATGACCACGTGCATCTGGCATTAAGACGTTATACCCCAAATCCATAAATAACTTGGCATATGGAATCATTTGGTCGTGCACATTGTGATAACCGTGCGCTAAAATAACTGTTTTATCACTATTATTGGAAAGGTAAATAGCCGCTAAATGAATCCCATCCTCAGCTCGAATAAACCAAGTCTGTTTAATTAACTGTTTATACCAATCATAACTATCAAGTGTCTTATCATTTTTATGGGCATTCTGAATAGCACGCCGTTTTTGTGATTTAGTCGTTTTAATTCCCTTTTGATAACTCACTAAACTACTAATCCCCAGGCTTGCCGCTACACCAATTAATGATATGCCTGCCACTTTTAAAATCTGCTTTGTGCGCACGTCATCATCTCCTCGTATTATATAATTTGAAACTTTGTTATTTACTATTCCCTACTTAGATGTTGCGTGATATTCTCTAATTGTTCATTGGATTTAGGTCCAACTGGTATAGGCTTTCATCTCCTGTAGATTATCTACGTTATAAGCGCGCCGCCCAGACAATTCGAAACACCGCAAACCACAAGCTGTAGCGATTAATTTGATTCGTGTTCACTCGCGTGACACGCAGCTGAATCTTTTAATCTAGTCTTCTTATATTGCGAGGATGCCCGTTAGAGTTGGAATTAGAGAACATCACGCAGCACCTAAGCTTATCCAATTAATTCAAAGTGAAAGGAGGTCCTATCCTATGAATTTATATTTAGGTATTGATGTTGGTAAAAATAAATTAGACTTTTGTGCTTTAGATTCTGATCAACATTGCCGTTTTCAAGATGAAACTACTAATGATCTTAATGGTGCCGTTAAAATTAAACAGGTAATCTTAACTGAGACTAAAACCCACCATTATGAAAAGATAACTGTTGGTATGGAAGCCACCTCGGTCTATAATTTTCATCCGATGACTTTTTTCGCCGAAGATAGCGAGTTACAAGCCTTAGGCTTATCGGTTATCACCATTAACCCCTATACGTCACATCATTTTAGCCAGTTATTTGATGATGGTAAGACGGATGCGATTGATGCCAAACAATTAGCTGATTTGTTACGGATCAAACCACTGGGAACTTCAGTTGCTCGCCAAGAAAACTATGTGGCTTTGCAACGTCTAACACGGGAACGTTATCACTTGGTTAAACAAATGACTGATTCTAAAAATCATTTTTTGAATAATCTTTATTATCGTTGTAATACGTTAGAACGGGAGCTGCCAACATCCGTTTTTGGTTCAACTATGATGACCCTAATTACTGATGAAGAGTTAACCTTGGACGAGGCAGCGGCGCTACCTCTTGATGAATTAGTCACCCATCTTCAACAGTTAGCTCACGGTAAGTTTGGTGATGCCGAAGCCGTTGCTAAAGCTATTAAGAAAGCAACCCGTTCTTCTTATCGCCTATCAAAAGTCGTAACAGATTCTGTTGATGAAATTTTGGCGGTCTATGCGAATGAAATTCGGATGTTAAAAAAACAAATCCAAGTTTTGGATAAAACAATTACACAGATATCTACTCAAATCACAGATATCAATTGTTTAACTAGTGTTCCCGGTATTGGCCCAGTTTATGCGGCTGGTATTGTGGCAGAAATTGGTCAAATTGAACGTTTTCCCGATGAAAGTCATATTGCCAAGTATGCTGGCCTGGCTTGGTTACCACATGAATCAGGCACAAGCGTTCGTCAAGCTACACCACGAACTCGTAAGGGTAATCAATATCTTCGTTATTATCTAGTTGAAGCTGCCAACTCGATAAGACGTTATGATGTTACTTACCAACGCTATTACCACAAAAAATATGAAGAGGTACCCAAGTATCGTCATCGTCGAGCTATTGTCTTGACGGCACGAAAGCTTGTAAGATTGGTGGAAGTCTTGCTTAGAAACCATCAATTTTATATACCACCCAAAGTGGTATAGCTTTCGAGTTTACGATACTGAGTCCCTTCTTAACCCGCTAAATTAACTGTTTTAGTGGGCTGGGGAAGCTATACTCTCAAGAACTGATTAATAATAAAAACAAAGCTTTTTACATACTTGACTTATTACCACAAGGCTCATATTATTTATTAACTTCATTATATCCTAGAATAATGATTAAAACATGAAGGAGCCTTATGAAATTGAATCCGCTATCAATTAATTGCCGTTAACGTATCTTTCTCACCTCAACTAATTTTAAATTCCTTCTTCTACAACTTTGCGGTATACTAATTAAGTAAACTTTTTGGGCCCTTAGCTCAGCTGGGAGAGCGCTTGCTCCGCAAGTAAGAGGTCGACGGTTCAAATCCGTTAGGGTCCATTGATAGAAAAAGGCTATCGTGGTTAAGCGTCCAAACGCCTACCATGATAGCCTTTTTTTGCAAGCTCAGCTACAAAACAAATTAATTATTTAACATTTATAAGAAACATTTAGTGAAAACTATCTTAAATTTTTGTCCAAAACTGACGACATAAAAAGCTGTATATATTTTTTTGGAGGAGCAATTATGAAGGACATTTTTAAAAAACTAATGGTACTACTAGTGATCGTTGCACCATTAGTATTAGCACCTAGCGCCATGGCAAAATCTACAAAGTACACAGTACTAAAAGTATCAAAGCTTAATACTGCATCAAGAACAGTTACGGGAACTGCCACAAAATCAGCAAAAATAACTGTAAAACATGGTTCAAAAACTTTAGGTACTACAAAAACCTCTAGCAAGGGTAAATATAATGTCAAAGTAAACAAATTAGGTGTTTGGTCACTAACAGTTTCTGCATCTAAGAAAGGGTACCGTACTAAAACTACAACCATTAAAGTTGCAGCTGTACCTAAAACAATTAAGAACGCTACAATGATTGTATATTACAGAGATTCCACCAATAAATTACTATCAACGAGTAAGCAAACAATCAAATTGAATTCTAAATTTAAGGCTCCAAAGAAAAATATTAGTTATTACACTGCCTCCAAGTCAAAATACTCGGGTTTTACACTGAAATCCAGCAAAATCGTTAAACTAACGAAAAAACCTATTTATACGATTACATATAAATATGCTAAAAATGTATTAACTCCAGCAAACAAAAAACATTAAAAAATAAAGTTTCAAAATTCGATAGTGCTTTAAAATCAACTGAAGATAGTAGCTTTTATAAATCAAGTAACAGTAATACAATCTCTGTATATAATAATGCTGTAACTAAATTGGATACTTACGTAGCTTCATATTTAAAAGATATGAGTACTCCTAGTAAAATCAGTTCTAGTTTTATAAGTAATGAGACTAAATTGCTGAACACTTGCCAAAGTACTCAGTCAGATTACAATAATGCTAAAAGTAAATACGATAAGCTGCATACTCTTAGTAGCAATGATAAATCTATATTAAAAAATAAAATAAACAACATTGATGACACATTTAATTCTGCAAAGAAAGATGATTTTTACAAAAATGGCACTGATAAAACAATTCAAGCATATTCAGATGCCGTAACAAAATTAGATAAGTTAGTCGCACCATACCTTTCTAGCCAATCTACCTCAAGCAATATAGATCCAAATTTTAATACAAATGTACAAAGTTTAATTGATAATGCTCAAGCCTCTCAAGTTAAATACCGTAATGCCAAAACTAGTTTTGATTCAGAAAAACCTTATCGTGATGCGCGGGACGGATATGTAATGGATAGTGCTAATTTTTTCGATACTAATTTTAAGAAAATAGATGTTACTGGCGACTATAGCCCTATAAAAATCAACGCCAACAGTGTAGTCTGGCACAATGATCATGCATACTATCTCGCCGTTCTAGACAATCAGCGAGGATATATCCTTTGTAGTTCAACCATTTATTTCGCTAATAAACCAGATACCAGCCAAAACTACTCCTTATTTACTTCAACACTAAGTCCGATTGATTGCGGAAATCTGGATTTAGGTCAAGAATCTGGACACATTTTATGTATAATTTAAGCGACTAATTTTTCCTTTTCATTTGGAGTTAAATAATCAATGCTACTGTGAATTCGAGCACTGTTATAAAAGCTCTCAATGTAGCTGAATATTGCAGCATTTGCTTCTTCAAAATCCTGATAATGGTGTTGGTAAACCTCTTCTTTTTTCAAACTGGCGTGAAATGATTCCAAACATGAATTGTCATAGGGACAGCCACGCTTGCTATAAGAATGGCGAATATGGTGTTGCGCTAAGATCTGTTCAAAGCCAGCACTGCGGTACTGGCTACCCAGATCGGTATGCACAATTAAGTTATTAGTCGTCTTTCTAGTTTCAAAGGCTTGTTGAAAAGTGCTGATCACAAGATCAGCAGTCATATGACGGCTGATTTTATGGGCAATGATTTTACGTGAATATAAATCCTGAATGCTTGATAAATAACACCAGCCATTGGCTTTGGTGTGAATATAAGTTATGTCTGCACACCACTTTTGATTTGGACTGGTTGTACGAAAATCTTGCGCGAGTATATTTGAATAATCAGTCGCATCAATATCATTAGTTTGTTGATAATGCCACTTCTTGCGCGTGATTGATTTTAACCCCATTTGGCGCATTAATCGTTGAACTAGCTTAATACTGGCAGTCTTACCTTCTTTTTGTAACGCTTTTAGAATTTTAGGTGCCCCGTAGATACGTCTAGAATTAAAGTAAATGCGTTTAATCGACTGGCTAAGTGTCTTACGACGCTTGGCTTGTGGCGATACATGATTCTGCTGATGTTCATAGTAAGTTGAGCGTGGAACTGAGAGTACTTTACAGGTTTCTTTGATACTATGGTGCTTCAAATTAATATCAACGGCTGTCTGCCAGTCATCTGGGTTTACTTTTTGGCGAATATGGTTAAGGCTTTTTTTAAGATGTCATTCTCACTTTCTAGCTGTTTCAAACGTTTTTGCAACGCTAAAACATCTGATTTGGAAATTCCACTTCCTTTGTCTTCTTTATATAGATTAATCCATTTGTAAATAGTTACATTTGATACACCATATTCGTCTGTAAGATCAGCTACCGGGGCGCCATCCTGGTACAGCTTGACAATCATTTTTCTAAAATCTACTGAGTACTTTTTCTTGATCATAAAAACACAATCCTTCCTATTATGGAATTATACTAAATCGTGTCCATGATTTCATACTACCTTCATAATAATACTATATAACTAAATTAAAACTTTTGGTTAAATACTCATGATGCCATAAAAAAGCCGTATAAACACTTGGAGGAGTTTTTAAAATGTATAAACTACGAATCACATTAATATTGGTTGTGAGCATTGTTCTTTTGGGAGTATCAACTAATGTTAGTGCACACAGTTTCAATTGGTGGACATTCCCTAGAAAAGTCATTGTAACCAAAACAACAACAATCAGCAAAGTTCACCCGGTAAATCCGGACTATTTAAGTTACTATTGTGCTACTGCTAATTTACATCGAGGCGATGTGATTACTATTCATCATTCTGTCAGCCATGCCTGGATTGTAAACAAAAAGGGTTTTGCTAATGGACTTGGTAGAGCACATTACTATTGGGTAAATGATCATACCAGCAAAACAAACTGGGTCACGCTCTACAATAAAAATTTTGTCATATGGTCAAAATCGATGCCAACTACTAAATACCTTCGTAAAAATAGCAATGCATGGATCTATTCAAAACCAGGCGGTAAAAGATTACATCATTTAAAAAACTATCCTCGAACAAAATGGATGGCAACCAAACAAGAAAAAATAGAAAATGGTGCAGTTTATTACTATGTTAAATCTCAACATGGCAAAGCAAAAGGTTGGGTTTGGCAAGGAAACGTTCGACATATTAACTAGAAAAGATTGTTACTTTGCCCATTCAACTAACAGTAAACGTTTAACTTCTATTTAAATTATGTTAAGTTTTTTGAATCTCACTGAAAATACCCCCATTTTATGGTAAATTCAGAGTATTCAATTTAAAGGAGGTGGCGCGATGCTTCTCTCGATTATCATTATTGCAATTTTGTTGTGGAAATTTACCAGCGGACTTCACAAAGGTTTTGTTATCGAACTACTGTATACAGTCGGTTACTTCGTTGTCTTTATCTTTGCCAAAGTCCTTTGCACACCACTGGCTTCATTCCTCTCGACATCTTTTAATAGCAATCAAAGTTCTACCAGTAACACCGCCGTCATGAGCTCCGTTTCCTTCATGATTCTAATGGCGATTGGTTGGTTATTGATTCGCCTGATTGCGCGCTGGTCACGAATGATTACCTGGATTCCTGTGATCAAACAAGTAAACGGTCTGGCAGGTGGAATTATTAGTATCGTAATTGCTTATTTTGTAATTTTCATTCTGCTAAGTGTTAGTCAATTTTTCCCCAATGACGCATATCAAGCACAACTATCAGATTCTCCAGTGGCCCAATTTATCATCAAACGAACACCCGGAATCTCTTCTGATATTTTAAATAAATATATTTTAAATACTGACGACACAAGCAATACTAATACAATTTCGAATGAGGAAAACTAACCATGAATAATCGATT
This sequence comes from Pediococcus sp. M21F004, assembly GCF_051122535.1. Taxonomy (NCBI): domain Bacteria; kingdom Bacillati; phylum Bacillota; class Bacilli; order Lactobacillales; family Lactobacillaceae; genus Pediococcus; species Pediococcus sp. M21F004. Next base: position 1,382,712 of record NZ_CP177314.1, on the reverse strand, counting down.
AATCAAAAAATATATTGCTTCTCATTTGGCCACACCAACGGCATCCTTAACTGAAGTCGACACTCCTAAAACTGGCATTCTCTTTAAAAACGCTGGAAAGAGCTCTTTTTTCTATCTAGATTCAAAAAATGACAACACCTTTTTTGAAGAACATGACGGCTCACTATTTAAACATGAATACGACCCAGTGACCCATGATTTCAAAACGTCGTCACTTTAAAACTTCCGGGGGGATTATTATGAAAGAACCACTAATTTTTTTAACACTGGCAATCAGTCGGGTTATTTTTACGTTGTTTGCGATTGGATCCATTAGCGGATTGCTATTCATCGGTTATCGCTTATTTTTAGTGAAAGTAACGAACAAATAAGAAATTAAAAAAGATTATTTGAAACTGGATTCAACATCTGCAATAATCCCTTTATGGTTGTCAGATGAAATAATATAATTCATCTGATTATCATGGAGGGATTTTTCTATGCCTAGATCTAAATATACAGCGGCTGAAAAATTAGCGATATTGACGGAATTTAAACAGTCAAACTTATCTTTAGGTAACTTTGCCAAACACAATAAGGTTACAACCCAAACTGTGAAAGATTGGCAAGTAAAGTATCAAAGTGGCGGGACCGAAGAGCTTTCCGAAGCCCATCATAACAAGCATTACTCTAAGGAGTTAAAACGGGAAGCCATTAGTGATTTTTTGAATGGTGAAGGCACGTATCGTGAAATAGCTATAAAGTATGGATTACGATCAACGACTCAGATACTCAATTGGGTTTCCAGGTATAATAGGGATAAACAAATAACGGCCTCGCCGTTTAGAAAGCAGGTCCCTATTATGAGTCGTAAAACCAACTTTAAGGAACGTATTGAGGTTGTCGAATATGTGACAAGACACAAACATAGTTATGCTGAAGCAGCCGAACATTTCGCTGTTTCTTATCAGCAAGCACGCTCATGGGTACTTAAAACAAAACAAGCTGGCTATGAAGCTCTGATTGATAATCGTGGACATCATAAACAACTAAGTGAACTAACTGATTTAGAAAAAGCTAATTTGCGAATCCGACAACTAGAATCAGAGTTGAAAGATAAAGAACTTATGGAAGCCTTCATAAAAAAATTTCAAGAAATTCAGCGCAGGGAGTGAATAAACAGCATCGACTGGCATATCAGGCCATAAGTGAAGTCAGTCAGGGGAAACAAGGAGCGGTCACCAAACTACTTAAAGTTGTCGGCGTAAGCCGTCAAGCTTATTACAAAGGAATTAATCGCCAAATAACATCTTGGGAAAGACAAGATAAAGTACTTAAGGAGCGTGTCCAATACTGGTTTGATTTTCATTTTCAAGGAATAGGAGCTGGGAATCTTCTTACTAACCTAGAAAAAGATAACCAAGTCACTTTTGCTGTGACACTTAAACAAGTGAAACGAATTATGCGTGAACTCGGATTACGCTGTGAAATCAAGGTTAAGAAACATAATCGGGTTAAACAGTCTGATCAATATATCCTGGATAACACTTTAAATCAAAGCTTCAAAGTTACGGCACCTAATCAAGTTTGGTTATCAGACTCAACTGAATTAACCTACGGTGTAAATGGTGAGCACAAGGTACGTTTAAGTGGTGTCTTAGATTTATACGGGCGAAAACTGTTAGCCTACAATCTAAGCCTGACGGAGACTAGTGCAGCCGAAATTCAAGTATTTCAGCGAGCTTTCAATCAATTTAGTAATGCTCATCCATTAATTCACACAGATCGAGGATCTGCTTATACTTCTGGAGCTTTCAATAATTATTTGGCTCGTTATAACGTGACACGTAGCATGTCAAGACCAGGCACTCCATACGACAACGCTCCGATGGAACGTTGGTGGAATGAATTTAAACTTCGTTGGATGGCTCGCCATCCGTTGGCAAAAACTTATGAAGAACTAGTAAAACTTGTAGAAGATGGAATATATTATTTTAACCACCATAACCGTTCAGCAATAAGAAATGGCCTCACTCCAGATGAATACTGGAATGAAGCCATTTAGAAACAAACTTAAATTTATATTATTTCATCTGTCAACTTGACAGGGCCTAGTGCAATCCGAGTTTTAAATAATCTTTTTTGTCTGTTTAAATTTAATAGAAACTTGGCTTATCACCATCAGTATTTGGTTTATTCAAACCTATTGATGTGCGAACATCTTTTGTCGGATCTTGAATTAGCTTAACCACGTAATCTGCCACAGACTTACGAGAAACTTCGGTCCCCTTCATTTCATCATGTCGTCCAGTTGTTTCATAAGTAACTTCATCGTTATTTGTTAACCAGTTGGGACGAATGATAGTGTAATCTAAATCCGATGCTTCGATCTCGCTAGCAGCCTTCGATTGCGTTGGTAAATAACCACTTGGATTAAGCATTTGTTTATTCCAATCGCCAAATTTACCAGGAACTTCATCGAATACACCCAATGTGGAAATCCAAATCAACCGTTTCAAACTAGCGGCATGCATTGCGTTCACAATATGTGGAATCATCTTATCTGTATCGTCCGGACCCAAGTTTGCATAGACAAGATCTTGGCCTTTCAAAGCAGCTGTCAAATCAGTTTCGTTATTCACATCGCCAACCACAACCGTTTCACGCTTTTTATCCACATCCGTTAACTTGTTTGGATGACGCACAAATAATGTCAATTGTGCATCTGTTTCTTTAATTAATTGTTTTGCTGCGAGCCGAGCAATGTGACCGGCAGCCCCCAAGATAATAACTTTACTCATTTATAAAACCCCTTTTCTTGATTTCAATTGTAATTATAATCCTTACGGTTTAAGTTTCAACTATTTACACTTTGATAGAATTTCACCGTTAAAAAATAATTACACTATATTAATAAGCAATTCCTTTGACGTTATCTCTAATATCTAAGATAATATTTATATAAACCATAAGGAGGTGTCTATTATGTCAAAGACTAACGACAAGTTCGACGCATTGAAAGATAAAACCATTGGTAAAGCCAAAGAAATGGCTGGAAAAGTCACTGGTGACGATTCCAAAGAGTTGGAAGGTAAAACCCAAAAGGAAGCTGGAAAGCTCAAAGACAAAAAGGCTGATTTGAAGGACAAGGCAGCCAAAAAAGTTAACGAAGCAACTGATAGAGACAAACGATAAACAAATTAGGAGCTGTTTTAACTGCAATTGTAGTTAAAACAGCTCCTATTATTTTGGCTTAAAGGCACCATTCAGATGACATTCTCAGTAATTTGCGGTAAAATTAGGGCTTAAAAATTACTAAGGAAGTGGCTCCATTGGCAAGTACATATTTACGGAAAACAACTCTTCAAGATCTACCAACAGTTTCAAAGATTATTGATTCTGCTAAAGCATTTCTTAAATCACAAGGCATCGATCAATGGCAAGATGGTTATCCTGCATTACCAGATCTTCAATCTGATGTAACCAACCAAATTGGTTATGTTTTGATTATTGACGGTCAAATTGCAGGCACCGCCGCCTTGTTGCATGATCATGATAAAAATTATGAACCGTCATTAATGACGGTTCATGGCTGGGACCTGAAGACGCAAAATACACTGCCATTCATCGGATTGCTATGTCCCCCAATTTCCGGGGACAACACCTTTCGGAAAAAATGATCTCTGGTATGCTGACCTTATCAAGCCAGTTAGGTTATCAACAAGTCCGAATTGATACCCATCCTGATAACAAATTGATGCAACATCTAATTATTAAAAGTGGCTTTATCTATCGTGGAAACGTCTTAATGGATGAAGATCCAACTGAAATAAGACGCGCCTATCAATTAATCTTAAATTAATGAACTTCAACCAATTCACCAATTGAAAGTAAATACAAATAACGTTCCTCAACTGGGTGCTTTAAAATATCAGCAAGTGCTGCCGCGTATAAATTCACTTGACCAGCATAGCGGCTAATGATATTTTGAACCCCGTTTTTTGTACTTCCCGGTTTCACGTAATCAGTCTTGTAGTCGAATAAAATAGCCCGGTCGTCTAATTCAACATAACCATCAATAATTCCGTGAATCAGAATTTGGGTTTCTTCGTCATTTGAAAAATCCTTAAATCCGTTGAATAGCTGTTTAGCAGGCATTAGCAAGGAAAATGGTACTTCACGGTGCACCTTATCTGGCGTGTCTAATAATACTTGGCCTAAACTAGAATTAAAAAATCTCAAAATATTATCTATATCAACTAGGTTTGCAACCTCAGGCATTAAAACTTTATTCATAACCAGCTGGCCGATAAGGTCTTCTACACTTTTTTCGGTGGGCATTTCAGTTAGCGGAATTTCTTGTAAAATTAAATGAGTTGCCGTCCCAATTTCTGTTGGTTTTGGTTTTACTGTGGTTTGCAAAAATTTCGGTGTGGCTAAATTACTAGAAACGTAACGATTTTGTGTTTTTAGTTTGTGGTCTTCTTCAACGGTTGAAAGTCCCATTTCAAGACTATCTGGATCATCAAATAGCCGTTTCACCTCAGATACAGACTGATACGCCGTAGTCTGCGTAGCAACTTCGTGAGGGTATTTGAAGTTCAATACTTGATCAATTTGATGGGTGCTTAAACTCGTGACATCCAAATCATTTGTCGACTTTTCAAACTCTTCCCACCAATCTTTTTGCTCTTGGTCGGTTTGAATGCCTACAATTTTTTGGAGGTCTACTTTTGTTTTAAATTGAACTTCAAACTTAGATTGGTCACCACTCAACGCCGCCAAAGGACTTTCCCCTTCAGATTCTATATTAAATTGTGGATGGCGAATTAGGGCTTCCCCAATCCAATCCAAAAAGTTGTTCGTCCCTAATCGTGTGGACTCCGTCAATAAGAGCTGATCACTTCGCCAAGCGGATTGCCATTTCTTAAGTAACTTTTCTTGCGAATCACATGCGCCAACAATGATCAATTTTTGTTGTGCTCGGGTTAACGCCACGTAGAGTTGCCGCATTTCCTCGGCCAAGCCATTTCGTTTAACATGGTCAATAATCGTCAGCTTCTGCGGTGTATCAACTTGTAGGCGTGTTTTTGGATCTAAGTAAGTAATTCCAATTCCTTCTTTGGAGTCTAAAATGTATTTTCCTTTCATGGAATCCGTATTGAATTTATGTGAGGCGTCCATCAAAAATACAACTGGAAATTCGAGCCCCTTGCTTCCATGGATGGTCATGACTTGAACCGCTGCTTCGTCACTATTAATTGGCACTTCTGCCAAATCCTTGCTTCGCTTTTGCATCCGCTCAATAAACCGAACAAACTGAAACAAACCTTTAAAACTAGTCTGTTCGTAACTTTTCGCACGATCATATAAAGCATGCAAGTTTGCTTGTCGTTGTTGTCCGGCCGGCATTCCTCCTACATAATCAAGAAAACCAGTCTCATTGTAAATTGTCCAAATTAAAGTAGCTAATTGATTTTGATTTGCGATGTCTTGAAAGTGGGTTAGTTGTTCTAAAAAGTGACCAACCTTTTGATAAACTTCCGCTTGAAAAGGCTGACTAGACTGCGAATCAAAGTGGTTATAAAAATCCATTACTGCTTGAAAATAATCACCCGTTTTATTATTAATCCGAAGAAAGGCCAATTCATTTTCATTCAAATGAACAATTGGTGAACGTAAAACAGCAACCAACGGAATATCTTGATATGGATTGTCGATAATTTTCAAGAGTGACATCATAATTGCAATTTCTGTCGTCTGAAAATAATTTTGGGCATCGTTAACCACAACAGGAATTCCCATTTGTTTAAATAAGGCCACAATCGTTAAATTGTTTTTTCTGGTCGGCGTTAATAGCACAACATCACTGTAGATTAGCCGTCGCTCTTTTTTTTCATCCTTATCAAAGATCATTGTTTGTTCTTCAACTAGTTGTTTGATGCGTTGCCCAGCAACCGCCACTTGGCCCCGCGATTTATCATCAATTTCAAAACTATCAGTTTCAGGTACCCTAGACGCTGATTCAGTCTTTTCATCATCATAAACGAGAACTTCTGTGTCTTTTGAAGCTGTTTCAGGATAATATTTTGCTCCATAAACAAGTTTGGCATCTTCATCATACGGAATTTCACCTAAATTCCGATCCATTAGTTGTTCAAAAATCAGATTTGTAAAATCATCTACATTTTGGACGGATCGAAAGTTTTGAGATAGAATTATTCGTTCACCAGGTGCATCTTCGTCCTGATATGCTTGGTCTTTTCCAATAAACAAATGTGGATCTGCCAAACGGAAAGCATAAATGGATTGTTTGACATCCCCGACCATAAACATATTACCCGGTTCATCGCTAGTAACACTTGTCAAAATAGCTTCTTGTAGTGGATTAATATCTTGATACTCATCCACAATTACTTCACTAAATTGTCTTTGATATGCAGCACGCGCACTTTTTGACTCTTGTGAACTACCATTCAAAATTTGCATGGCAAAATGTTCCAGATCACTAAAATCCAAGATTTGTCGTCTACGTTTCTCAACTGCGTAAGCATCTTTAAAAGCAAGTGTAACCTTGCATAGTTCCTGCACTAAGCTCTCTGATTTTTTTAAAACATCGGTCATTTGAACTTCATTTAAGCTGAAATATTTTTGGACTAATTCCTGCAGGCGAATTTTGTAACCATTCTTGTTTTTAGAATCTCCACGAATCTCTTTAACTCGTTCTTTGAACTCCTTAACTTCGTCAGTCCGTTTTCCGCCCAGAATTTTTCCAAATTCAAGACTTTTCAGTTTGCCACGTAACGTATCCCAATCACTTAATCCATTAGTTAAAACATCTTGAATTTGATTCACATCATCATCAATAACCGGTTGGAATTTTCCTAAATCTTCATTTCCATCCTGCATTATGTTCTGAAGTGAACGTGCCTCTTCTAAGCTATTTTCTAATTCGGATTTTACAACTGGTAACACCTGTTTTTGATAAAATTCTGTGTCGTTAAGCTTACCGTTTATTTGATAGACTTCTGGTAATTTCGCCAGCCACTTATTTGGATCTGGCGTGGCATTCGCAAAATCATATAGACGTAACATTAAGTCGGTAAACCCGTCATCACTTCGATCGTTTGAAAAGTTGGCTGTCAGTTGAGAAAAAAGCTCTCCTTCAGATTCATAGAGTGACTCACGCAGATCATTCCAGACTTCCTCTCGCAAAAGCACGCCTTCTGTATCATCAGTTAGCAGCCGAAAAACTGGATCTAAATCAATGACGTAATAATATCGTTTAATAATCGATAAGCAAAATGCATGAATAGTACTGATGTTGGCCGTATTTAATTTGGTAAGCTGCGCAATTAAATGACGCCTTTGATCGGCTTCTTTTTCAACCCGAATTTGATCATTAATCGCATTCTGGATGCGATCATGCATTTCTTTTGCGGCAGCCTCTGTGAAGGTAACAACCAGGAGTTTATCAACATCTGTCCCGTTTAAAATCTTTTTAATAACCCGTTGAACTAAGACAGACGTTTTACCGGAACCGGCAGAAGCTGAGACAAGCACATTATGCCCACTATGGTTAATTGCGCGTTCTTGGTCTGGTGTGAAACTAGTTTTTCCCATGGTTATCACGCTCCTCTTTCAGCTTTTCCAACACTTCTTTACCGCTCAAATTTTCAAGCTTATGATAATTGTTCTCTGGCAGCATTTCATCAAATTGCATAATCGCCTTATATGGCGAATATTGAAGAGCAGTATGCGTATCGGGCCATCGTGCCGGATTCAACTTCAACTCACCGGCAAAGATCTTTTTGCTAGCTTCTACAATTTTTTTCTCAGCATGGTCAATCAATCTAGTCAATTCCTCTTGGGTCACAATGTGATTACCATAAGAAGAATATTTCCCAGCCTTTGTTTTCTTGAAAGGATAAATTAAAGAACTACCCGAATCTAAATTGACATCTAAATTTTCTAGCAAATCTTCATCACTCAATATAATTCCCTTGTATTTAGTCTGCTTTAACAGCTCTTTTTGAATAGTCTCTTCGTCGGTGTCGGCCAATTTATTGACATTAACTGCAGGATTTTGAAGGTGCATATACAATGCCCCCGAAAGCAACGGTGAGTCATCATTTTGATCAATCAAGTTAATATTTCGTTTCAAAGCATCAATATACGTCAGCATCTGCATCGCTAACCCATAATAAACATCCCGAAAATTAAAATCATGCTCGCTTGATTTATAGTCTACAATTCCAAAATATTTTTGGGAGCGACCGCTTTCTGAAGTTAAATCAAGTTCATCAATCCGGTCTATTTTCCCACGAACACGTACTTTATGAGCTGGTGATACGTCAAAATCGAGGGATTGCAGCCCCACTTCTGATCCGACATGTCCAAACAATACTTCCGTTTGGATGGGTCTCATTTTAGACCCTGCGCTTTGAAGAATAAAGATCTTCAGCATTTGTTTAATTGTTTCATTTAATTGGTCGTTAATGTAATGCATTCGATTTGAACTATTCAGAATTTCAAATTGAGGTTGTTTTTTCACTTGTTTTACGACTTCGTTTAAAAGATTGTCGAGTTCAGAACCAGACAGGCGACCAATATCTAATTTTTCCTGTCTAATTAACTTCACAAAGTGATCTAAAGCCATATGGAAGTATTCTCCCGTACTGGCGGGTGAAAGCTCAAAAACATCCCGTTCTTGCAGTTTTAACCCATATTTCAAAAAGTAGGCATACTCATTTTGATAAAATTCTTCTAATTTTGAGATTGACGTGTTAATTGTGTCCCCATATAGGTCCTGCACAATTTCTGGATACAATTTTACTGGTTCGTTTTTATAAGTTAAACTCTCAAAAACCCGGCTCGTAAGGTCGCCCAATTGCTGATCATTCTTTAAAACCCGATAGACATACTGCCAATGTGGCTTAACCATTTTCTGGATACTTTTACTATCACGACTTACTTGCAAAAGGTGAGTTAATGTACTACGTTTCGATCCCAAAAATTTGTGAATTTTTGGTTCATCAACTGTAGGCCGATCAAAATATTTTTTAACTTGCGAATCTTTAATCTGAAAATGATTCTGAATTTCTTTTACGTACGGTGACACATGTTGTTCACCACCATCCCCATCTTTGCTAGCATACGACAGTGTCAGTCTTTCACATCCTGAAAGGAAAGCCACATAGTTTAAGTAACGTTCAAAATGGGCTTGTTCATTGTTATTGCTGGCAAAAAACTGGTCGTCAGTTAAACGATCTTGTAATTTGTCACAATCATCATCAGTCAAAATTCCTTGATCATTAAATTGTTCCGGCATTACAGCATCAGTTGCCCCAATAATGAAGGTATATTTACGATCATTCATTTGCGCCATTCCAGTTTCAGAAATCATGACTTGATCCAAAGTAGATGGAATTAGTGAATAAGAGGCACCTTCAAAACCGGCCTTCAATAATGCAGAAAAATTATCAATCGTAAACTCGCGATCACCAAGAATCGCCACGTATTCATCCAGCATGTCACAAAAAGTCTGCCAAGTTTGTTCTGGTTGAGCAGCCTTAGATAAATCTCCTCGCTCAACCGCCACATCCCGCCAATTTTTAAGCTGATCAGCAACTCCTTGATCGACTAGGAATTGATATAAAACCGTGACCCCTTCTTTTCCGGTTTTTGCGTTATCCAATGCTTTAAAAAATGGTGGTAGAACATGACGAATATAATTTCTAATTAGATTAACCTGTTTCGTTATTGCTAGATCATGATCAGTCTGCGTTCCAAAATCGCTTGAATTAAAACGTAAATATTGCCAATCTTCTTTTTGTAACCAGCGGCCGCCTTCATATCCATTCTTTAAAACAAGATTCTCGGTTAAATCCTTGGCCTGCCTAAATGCTTCTGTCGACATTGGCTGATCATTCACCTTTGGGATCAATAACTCCGTTTTCAATAATCTCATGACGTCTTGGTAGCGATAATAATGGTCCTTTACCGCAAATAACGCGTCAATCAGTGACACAAAAGGATGATCTTTCATTGAAATCTGTAAATCGTTAAAACGAGGAATTTCATATTCATCAAAAATTGGATCTAGCACTGTGGCGTATGTATCTAAATGACGCGTCAAAATTGAAAAATCATGATAATGAACTTGCGGATCAGCAGCCACAGCCTGTCTTATTTTTCGAGCCACTTGTTCTATTTCGGTTTGCCGACTATCCGCTCGGAAAAATTGGATCGCCTCTGGATTAGCTAACACCGTCGTTTCGGTTGATTCTAAATTAGTCGCCTTCAACCAAAAGGTCTCTAATTGATTTAAATCTGGTGTAACTCGTGTTTCTTGTGCATATGAGTCAGTTTGTACTTGGAAATGGTTCTTTTGGGCAAATTGATAGAGTTGAAAATACGTTTTACCGGCTTCATAAAACAAATTATTTGTTTCCGGAAGCTGGTCATAATAAGGCCGATCCAGAATCAATCCCACCACAACAGCCTGTGATTTTTCCACTAGCACTTGAACTAATTTCATTTCTTGTGCTGAGAGGGACGAAAAACTCTCGAAGAAAAACACCATATGGCTTAAATCCTGGGTAGCTAAGTATTCGCACAAAGCCTGCATAAGTGTGTTGCTGTCCACATAATTTCCAAGCATTTCTTCTTCAAACGCCGTATAAATAATGGACAGATCATGCATTTTAGCTGTTAAATCAACAGTAGAATTTTCATCCCCATTAACCTCATCCGTTAATTTGGCCAGATCTTCTGCTGAAATTCGCCCCTTCTGAAGTTCATCAAATTGGCTAGCTAACTGTTGGATAAATCCCGGCTGCGTTTGCTCCCCATTAAATACAGTTAACTCATCTTGATGTTCCAAGATAATGCGATCAATCAGCATCCCCACGCCTGCTTTGGATAAACGTGGCACTTGATAAATCGGTTCATTTTTCATAAAATACCAAGCTAACCGTGAAAACGAAAATACTTGTAGTTGACTTTGTGCATAGGTACTTTTATTCTCGCTATTTCGTTTTCGCAAAGTGTTTAAAACAGTTAATTCAGATTGAAATTTAATATGATTAGGAACAATATAATAAACTTGTGTTTGTAAACCCTTGCTTAAAACTTGATCCACTTGTTCAATCATGGTTTTCCGTTGATTACGACTGGCTTTCCCCAGAATAAATTTTAATGTCATGAGAACCTCCTCTTTTAATAAATACGCACATACGTTCGATACTCACTTTTATTATACCGATTTTCTATTCTTTTTTCAGCCACAAATTCCAATTGATTGATTAACCAAATCATCCGTTAAAACTGCTTTTATTATCACTTGTGCCACCGCCACAGCACTAACGTTTTTGGCTGTCTGCATTGGCTGGCCTTCTTTAATTAATTGATATTGCTGATTAGCTGTTTCCTCGATATTGGTGGGTCGTAAAATTGTATAGGGAATTTCTGATTCATCCACTAACTTTCCAGCATATTGTTGTTGCTTGATAAATTCAGGCTGATTTTTTGCCACTACCTGAATTTTATCCAGCGGATATTCATCATCAACTCCAGCAACAGATCGAAAAATTATGCGTTCTAATTTTATTGATTGCATCTCAATTGCATCCATAACCGCATCTAGCATGTAATCCGCATCCCAGCCTACTGTGTTAATCACCAAAATATCGGCTGATTGAAGTTTTGGTGCTAGTTGATCTGCTGATTCAAAATCAACTTTGTCATTATCAATGAATGTAAATTTAAGTTCAGAATTTGTAACATCTTGACTCTGCTTTAGTAAAACCTGCCCCACCTGATTATTTGTGCCCATCACTAAAATATTCTTCATACTTTTCTCCCTACATTTTATTCATACTTTCATTATAAAACGAACGGACAGAAATTGCTGTGCTATAATCAATGCAACTTTATTTACATAGGATGTGTTTAGCGTGACTCAACAAAAAAATCCAAAACGACAGCGATTAATTGCCATGGATCATCAATATGTTGCCCCAGCCGGACGAGTATCAAAATTTGACCTTGTTGTAGACCATGGCCTAGGAGCAAAAATTTGGGACGTCGACGGTAATGCCTATATTGATTTCTTAGCAAGTGCTTCAGCAGTAAATGTTGGTCACGGCAACGCAAAAGTTGTGGCCGCCATTCATCAACAAACTGATAAATTAATTCACTATATTTCTGGTTACTTTTATCACGGACCTGCCATCAAACTAGCCAAACGATTAGCTCTTTTGGCTCCCGGTAAAACACCCAAAAAAGTTTCATTTAGTACTTCTGGTTCAGAAGCTGCAGAAGCGGTTGTAAAATTTGCCCGTAGCTATACCAAAAGGTCTGTTATTTTAACTTTTCAAAATTCATGGCATGGAACAACTTTGGGAGCTGCGAGTTTGTCCGCTATCGATGGAAATATGCATCGTGATATTGGGCCTTTGATTCCTGATATCCATCATCTGCCTTTTCCAGATCCAAACAAACGTTTTCCTGGTGAATCTATAACAGATTTCTCCTCTAGATATTTGAAAGACTTCACAGATTTGTTTGAACACGATATTCCAGCAGATCAAGTAGCTGCCATCCTGATTGAGCCCATTCAAGGCGACGCTGGCATCATTATGCCACCTAACTCATACATGCAAGGATTATATCAGCTTTGTCATGAAAATGGCATCCTGTTTTGCACAGATGAAATTAACCAAGGGTTTGGAAGAAGCGGTAAGTTATGGTCGATTGATCATTTTAATTTAGAACCAGATTTAATGGCTGTGGGAAAGTCTTTAGCTTCAGGAATGCCCCTTTCAGCCATTATCGGCAAAGCGCCTATTATGGACACTTTAGCCTCTCCAGCTAATGCCACTACCACCGCTGCAAATCCGATTTGTTGTGCAGCTGCTTTAGCTACAATTGACGAACTGGAAGCTCTTCATTTAACTGAACGATCCGACGAATTAGGAAAATTTTCTAAAACACAATTCTTGAACTTACAAAAAGATTTTCCTGTGATTAAGCAGGTTCGCATGGTAGGTTTAAATGGCGGAATCGAATTTGAAGAATCACAGACAAAACTAGTTACTGATCTTTGCAATTATTGTTTCGAACACGGTCTGATAATCATTTCCACAATGGACCACATCCTGCGCTTTCAACCACCTTTAGTTATCACAAAAGATGAGCTAACTCAAGGAATCAATATCATTCGCGAAGGCTTACTGAAGCTAACTTAATTCAGTTTCACAAGTTGATTAAATTAACTTAAATTAATGTGAAAGCGACATTGTTTTAGTTGTCTAACCGTCTTTGCTGTTGTGAACTTAAATTGCGTGTGTTAAACTTATCTCCACAGAATTTAATAGCACTTACCTGTATAATGTCATAATATGGTTGATAAGTTTCTACCCGACACCTCAAATGTTGGACTATGGGCGAATAGTGTTTTAGATAGATGCTTATTTTGGCTATCTCTAACAATAGACGACTGACTTATACGGGCCACAACAGGAATGTTGTGACCCGTTTTACGTTTCCATACATGATAAATTATGCATCCCTAAGTGATTAGAAAGGGAAAATTTTATGAAGTCTATTGAAGCAAGTTCCAAGTTACCAACACAACCTATCTCGCATCCCAAAGCGGCTTTACTGGGTCTGCAGCATCTCTTAGCTATGTACTCTGGAGATGTGCTTGTCCCTTTGTTAATTGGTGGTTATCTCCACTTTACGGCTGCTCAAATGACCTATTTAGTTTCCATTGATATTTTCATGTGTGGTATCGCGACACTGCTGCAACTAAAGAAAACTGCCTTAACCGGGATCGGGCTTCCCGTTGTCCTAGGCTGTGCAGTTCAAGCTGTACAGCCACTTGAAAATATTGGTGGTGCCTTAGGGATTGGTGCTATGTATGGGGCTATTATCTGTGCTGGTATTTTTGTTTTCCTAATTAGTGGGCTTTTCTCCAAAATCAAGAATCTCTTTCCGCCCGTCGTAACCGGATCGCTAATTACAATTATTGGTTTTACTTTGATCCCTGTCGCCTTTCAGAACTTGGGTGGTGGAAATATATCTTCCAAATCCTTTGGTGATCCTAAAAGCCTAATTGTGGGCTTCACCACCGTCGTCATTATTGTTGTTATCAACATTTTTGGCAAAGGATTCATGCATTCAATTGCAATTCTTATTGGAATTTTAGCTGGGACCTTTCTGGCAGGAGCCTTGGGAATGGTTTCCTTATCGGCTGTGTCTCAAGCCAGTTGGTTTCATCTTCCTCAACCATTTTATTTCGGAACTCCCACCTTCCATGCCTCTGCGATTATTACGATGATCATGGTGTCCTTAACAACCATGATTGAATCCACCGGGGTTTTCTTCGCATTGAGCGACTTGACCGGTAAGAAGCTTGAAGCAGACGACTTAAAACGTGGATACCGCGCAGAAGGTATTGCAGCTATTTTAGGTGGTATATTCAACACTTTCCCTTATTCAACCTTCTCTGAAAACGTTGGTGTTTTACAACTATCCGGTGTTAAAACTCGTAAACCAATTTATTATTCCGCATTTTTCTTGATTCTCCTTGGTCTTTTACCAAAGGCCGGCGCAATCGCCACAATCATTCCAGACCCAGTTTTAGGTGGGGCAATGATCGTTATGTTTGGAATTGTCGGTGCTCAAGGTGTAAAAATCCTCCAGCAAGTTGATTTTTCAAAAGATAAAAATATTTTAATTACGTCACTTTCGATCGGGATGGGCTTAGGTGTGACCGTTTATCCTCAAATTTTCCAATTTCTACCAACAGCAGCTCGCATGCTGTTAACTAATGGAATTGTGGTTGCCAGTGTCGTTGCGGTGGTTCTTAACTTATGTTTCAACGGTACCCATGGCGATTCGCAAACTGAAGTTCAGAAAGCAAAATAAAAAACTGTACTCAAAAAGGTGTCCAACAATCCTGATCAATAGGGATTGCTGGACACCTTATTTAATTAAATTAAATTTTAAACAACCTGACGGTCAAATGGATCTTTACTAATACCTTTTTCAAGAATAGCTTTTGACCACTCTTTAGCTGAGAACAATGAATGATCACGGTAGTTACCGCAACTATACTTATCTGTCCCCTGAACATCTTTCCACTCAATCTTGTTGGCAATGTCATCTAAAGCACCCTTTAAGGCAATGGCAACTTCTTCAGTTGAATGCTCACCCCAAGTGATCAAATGAAAACCAGTCCGACAACCAAATGGTGAGCAATCGATGACGCCATCCAAACGGTCACGTAGTAAGCCTGCTAACAAATGTTCAATTGTATGTAATCCTGCAGTTGGAATTGCATTTTCATTAGGCTGAACTAAACGTAAGTCATAGTTAGAAATTTTGTCGCCTTTAGCACCATTTTCTACAGTGATTAAACGAACATATGGAGCTTTTACCTTTGTGTGGTCCAATGTGAAACTTTCAACTTTTGCCATTATATATCTTCTCCTTGTCTTTTCTGCTTCATGTCTATTCTACATCCACAAGTACTTATTTCAAGTATGAAATTGGTTTTTGAACTTCAATCTTAGTTCCATAGTACTTATCTTTAATATAACGCTGAATTGCTTTTTTGTGATATAACTTTACCAATTGTTTGTATTTAGCGTTGGATGCATGCTTCTTTGTGGTTGCTAAAATATTAATATCGGCACGTGTGCTTTGATTGATTTCTTCATGAAAAATGGAATCCTTTAAAACATGCAAATGTCCCTCTAACGCGACAGTATTAGAAATTAAGACCGCGTCTACATCTTTCAACACCCGAGGCCCAGTCGTGTCGTCTATTTCTTTAAATTTCAAATGACGAGGATTTTTTGTAATATCACTCACATTTCCTAACGCACCAAAATTAGCCTTGAGTTTGATCAGCCCAGCCGTTTGCAATAATAACAAATCTCTCGCCGTGTTGGCCGGATTATTCGCGATCGCAATCGTGGCACCGTCTGGAATCTCAGAAATTTTGTGATACTTTTTCGAATAAATTCCCATTGGCTCTAAATACGTCGTCCCTAAAGCACGTAATTGTTGTTTTGGATGCTGTTTATTATATGCTTCATAGTAAGAATACGATTGAAACGCATTGACATCAATGTTTCCTTGCGCCGTGCCGTTATTCAACTGTACACCATCAGTTACTTGCTGAACCTTTATCGTCAATCCCGCCTCTTTAGCATCCTTACTTTTAGCAATATGTTTCCAAATATCATAATCCGATCCCATCGAGCCCACAGTAATTGTAGTTGTTGTCGCCTTGGCCGAATGACTAATTTGGTGAACACCCACTACGATCGCCACTAGTACAACAATAACACCTAAAATCCACCAAACACTTTTTCGCATATCTCTTTCTCCTCCGTGTGTTTACTTTATAAAACGAACCCAACACATTCGAATTTTTCCTCCAGCACTACTTTTGAACTTCAATTAAGCTCATCTCCTTAATGCTCCAGATGTTTAGCTAACCAATCACCCGCAAACTGTACGATAAACACCATCACCAGAATAATAATCATGGCAACAATAGTAACGTCATTTTCGAAACGGGCATAGCCGATACTAATCGCAATATCGCCTAGTCCACCTGAGCCAATCGCTCCAGCCATCGTGGTTAATCCAATCAAACTAATAATTGTTACGACTGAAACTCGGATAATATCCGGAAGTCCTTCACGTAAATATACGCGAAAAATAATTTCGCTTGGACTCGATCCCGAGGCTTCTGCCGCTTCAACAACCCCTGGATCAATTTCTGTCAAAGCATTTTGAATCTGGCGGGCGTAAAACGGAAAAATTCCAATAATTAGCGGGACTAACGCGGCTGTTGTGCCAATCGTTGTTCCCACTAAGTACCTTGTGAATGGGGCTATGACGGCTAATAAAATAATAAATGGAATTGATCTTAAAATATTAACAACTTTATCTAATAATCCGTATAAAAAGCTATCTTCCAAAATCCCACCTGGCTGACTAGCAATTAGGAAAACACCCGTTGCCAAACCAAAGATTCCTGCCACAACAGACGAAATCAGCGTCATGTAAATTGTCTGCCAGGTTGCTTGAGCAAACTCAGATTGCATATGAATAACGTTCGGTAACAAATTTGCCATTAGCCGGTCACCTCACTTTCTGTTACGTTATTTAATAATTTCACCCGAACTTGATTAGCCTTCAAAAAACTAATCGCATTTCCAATATTCGCCTGATCTCCAGCTAATACTAAAATCATAAAACCAAGGGTCTCACTATGCAGCTGCTCAACGTTTGCAAACAAAATGTTTCCATCCACATTGAACCGTTTGGCTAAACTTGAGATAATCGGCTCTTCGGTAGATTTCCCAATGAAGTTCAATTGAACTAACTGTTGTTCCGACGTAAGTTGATGAAATTTGGGATTTTCGGTCACCTTTTGAACAGCCGGGCCTACGTTGGTTGCAACATTTATAAACTCTTGCGTCAAACGATTTTTGGGAGCTGAGAAAATGTCTTCAATCGGGCCACGTTCAACAATTTGACCCTTTTGCATGACTGCCACATGGTTACAAATTTCCTTAACAGCTTGCATTTCGTGCGTAATCAAGACGATGGTCAACCCCAGTTTTTGGTTCAAACTTTTTAACAAGTTCAAAATTGAGAGCGTCGTTTTGGGGTCCAGAGCGCTAGTCGCTTCATCGCTAATCAAAATATCGGGATCATTAGCTAGAGCCCGGGCAATCGCAACCCGTTGCTTTTGGCCACCAGATAATTGACGGGGATAATCATTTTTACGTTGATCTAAACCAACTAGTCGCAATAGCTCAGTAGCTTTTTTTTGACGTTCAGTTTTTGAAAGCTTGGTTTTAAGCAAAGGATACTCAACATTTCCAAGAATTGTCCGAGACTTCATTAAATTAAAGTGTTGAAAAATCATCCCAATTTTAGTTCGAGCTTGTCGCAACTGTTCTGGTTTTAAAGCTAGCAAATCTTGATTATTCACACTAACTTTTCCTGACGTTGGCGGCTGTAAAAGGTTTATCACGCGAACAAGGGTACTTTTTCCCGCGCCTGAATAACCCACGATTCCATATATGTCGCCCTTTTCAACTTGCAAATCAACATCGGTTACTGCTTTTACTTGATTTTCTCCGTCTTTAAAATCAACCGTTATATTATTTAAATCAATGATATTTTGAGTCATCCAATCACCTTCTCTTTAGAATAAAAAAAGTTTCCGCCCTAAATCTTCAAATTAAAGATTAGGGACGAAAACTTCGCGTTACCACCCATATTTATGTTGCTCTCACGAACAACACCTCATCGACACGTTAAAATATGTCTGGGATTATATCGTATCCTCACGTATTTAAAGCTTGCACCTTAAATATTAGCTCTGAGCTCATCTTCAATCCGACAACTGATTCCTTTTCACCAAACGGAATTCTCTAAACAGTCTAGGGATTTACTCTTCTCGTCTTTGCATCGTTATTTAATAATTGAATTCATTTTATCATCAAAATTTAATAAGTCAAGTTATCTATGAAACTGCGATATAATAGATTTAATTAAATATCGCAGGTAGAAATACCCTAACGACTTTTCGGAGGTTAAAAATATGCAGCAAACATTAGATGATTTTATCTGCACCTGGGCTAAAAATGGGGGTGCTGAAATCAAAGCTTATCACAAAAATGAGTGGTGTCGTCCATCTCATGATGACCAATACATTTTTGAAATGATGAGTTTAGAAATTTTTCAAGCTGGGTTAGACTGGGAACTTGTTTTAAAAAAAAGACCAGCTTTTCAAAAAGCTTTTCATAATTTTGATATTAAGCAAGTTGCTGCCATGCCCACTACTGACATCGAGAGTCTCTTAACTGACGCATCAATTATTCGTAATCGTTTAAAACTGCAAGATACCATGACAAATGCGCAGTCGTTCTTAAAAATTCAGGCCGAATTTGGAAGCTTTGATCAGTATATTTGGCAATTTGTGAATAATCGCCAAGTTAATAACCATATTCGCATTCCTGCAGAAATTCACGCAAAAACACCACTTTCAGAAAAGATTTCTAAAGATTTGAAACAACATGGTTTTAAATTTATGGGACCAACCATTACCTATTCATTTATGCAGGCAATTGGACTCGTAAATGATCATGAAATTAGTTGCATGGACAATCCTGGTTAATTTAATCGAGAAAGGATACTTGTTATGAAACAATCAAGGTACACGGAAACGACTGCCAATGGTTGTTTTTCTGGTGCTTATTTCATGGGACGCTGGATTCAAAATACAATTCTGAACCAACGCACCATGTATACCACGAATCTAGGAGCGGCCATTTTATTGATGACTAAGCACACGGATTGCTTAAATCTAAAGTTTCTCAGCACCACGCCAACTGCGCGTTTCCAACCAGAAATTGCCATTTTCATTGATGATGATCCTGAACTACGTTTTAAGGTCAATGAAGTGCCTGATGAACTTCATATAAAACTCAAAGGCCCCCATTTAATTCGGATTGTCTTTGCCGGTAATTCTGATTCAGACGAGATTTGGCAACAGTCACAAGGACTAGCCATCACACACCTATCCGTGCCTAATCCTGGTGTGGCCATCCCTGTAAAACCAGCTGGAAAAACCATTGCTTTCATTGGTGATTCAATTACAGCTGGCTGTTGGGTTTTAAAACGAACCCCCTCTAGTGGCTACGCTGCCGAACAGAACTATGCTGCCCAAACTGCGCGCAACCTTGATGCCCAAGATCTGAGAATTGCCTATAGTGCGGCTGGTCTTTTACGATACGGGACCGGTGGTGTTCCCGCCGCACCCCGTTTTATAAAATATATTGATTTTGAAACCCCAGCCCCTCAGTATCATCCCGACGTTGTGGTAATTAATATTGGCACCAATGACCGCCGTTTTGATAGTAGCTTAATGAAAATACAGTTTCTTAATTTTTTTCATGAATTACAAGATTTGTTTCCGGAAGCTACTTTAAACGTTCTTATTCCCTTCAATCAATCCTTTGCCAAAGAATTACGTGAATTAGCTCAAGAAAATCCTTCACTTTTCTTCCTAATTGAAACTGCTCAATGGACACTCACCTTTACCGACCAAGCGCACCCTGACTTACAAGGTTCAGCCATTGCCGCCAAACAACTTACAAATGCTTTGTTGAGTCATTACGGTTCCGACTACTTTAAAATTACATGCTAATTCGTTTTGCTGTAACTCTTTTGGGGTTACAGTTTTTTAGTCCAAGCCACCTTCAGAATCAGGAAGCGATTGCGTCTCCTCAACATCATTAGTGTTTTTAAGATGCTTTAACCCAATTCCTGTAAACCCACTGATGATGGAGAAAACTGGGGATAAAAGGCTAAAGAAAACAAATGGCAAGAAATGCAGAACTGGCACACCAAGCGCGTTTGCTGCAAAAGCACCTGCTACTCCCCAAGGAATAAGGTAGTTAATCACTGTTCCACCATCTTCAAGAACTCGGCTCAACGCTTCGTTGGCAAGTCCTGAATCCTGGTATGCTTTCTTAAATGCCTTTCCGGGTAAAATAACGGATAAGTACTGTTCACCAATAAAAATGTTAACTCCAATTCCGGTAAAGATTGTTGCGGTAACAAGTTTACCATCTGAATTTAAGCGTTTGGCTAGGGGTGCCATAACTGCTTGAATCAAGCCAAACTTCATTAATAAGCCACCTAACGACAGAGTTAAGATAATTAGGGAAACTGTGCCCATCATACTTTCAATGCCGCCTCGTGTAAGGAGAGCGTCTACACTTGCATTCCCTGTTTTTGCCACAAATCCACTTTCAATAATTGTTGCAATCTTACTAATCTGCATTTTAGGTTGTTCAATAAAGACCATCAAAACCGAAACCACGATGTTGATAAACAACGTTGCAATTGCTGGTACTTTTCGCCATGCGCAAAAGAACATTAAAGCGATTGGAATAACTGCCCAAGCATTTACACTAAAATGTGCTTCTAAAATGGCAACTGTTTGATTGATCTTGTCTAAATTGGCAGTTGTAGTAGCTTGAAATCCTAAAATTGCGTATAAAATAAGGGAACCAAGAAAAGCTGGAATCGTTGACCACATCAAATTTTTAATGTGTTTAAACAAATCCACACCAACAACGGCTGAAGCTAGATTGGTTGAATCCGAAAGTGGTGAAGATTTATCTCCAAAAATGGCCCCAGAAATGATTGCTCCTGCTACCAATGCTGGATTTACGCCCATTGTAAGTCCCATTCCGAAAAAGGCAATCCCAATCGTGGAAATAATCGTAAATGCAGACCCAATTGAAGTTCCGACCAACGCACATACCACAAATACGGACGGCACAAACCATTTGACGCTTATCATATGGAATCCTAGTACCATCATCGAAGGAATGATCCCAGCGGCAATCCACGTGCTAATCAAGGCACCCACTAAGATGAAAATAAAAATCGGGATAATACCAGTTTGAATACCTTCTTTGATCCCGCCGTCCACATCTGCCCAGGCAAAGTGACGAAATTTTGCCCAAAAAGTCACAAGGACGAGCACCAGTAAAACGGGAACTTGAGGTGATAAACCAAATCTAATTACACCTAATCCCATGACAATTAACATTCCTAACAACACAATACTTGCTTCTTTAAAACTCACTTTATTTTCCATATTGCACCTCGTTTTTAGTTTTTATTCGCTAGTTCAATCAATTAGTTATAAAGACTAATAACGAGATATGCCTCCACATTTACAATTATCCATAACGTTTTTCTCCTCTGTTTCAAAATTTGGGTAATAAAAAAGTCCCTGCTGTAATTTTTTACAACAGGGACGATAAAGAAACCGTGGTACCACCCAAATTGAAAGAATCCCAAAATCGAATTCTCTCCACTCACTAGAAGGTAACGGCTCTAGTTATTACCCGTTCAATCGAAACTGTTTCATGGTATTTCATCTAAATTATCCTGATCGGTTCGCAGCAACCACCGACTTTCTGACACCCAGATAACTAGCTACTTAGTATGAAAGTTCGCTTTAAATATTAAGTTGAATGAATCTTACCACGCAAAAATTGGTTCGTCAACCAATAATTAAAAACAAATTAAAGAATTGGTGAAAGCAAACGAGAAAAATCCTGTTTAAATCTCAGCCACCAAGACTGATTATCGTACATTTCCGTGGTTTGAAGCGTCGATTTTTGGATGTCAGCTTTAAAAATCCCTTCTAATTCTTGTGCAATTTTTTCATCATAAATAAAAGTATTGACTTCGAAATTAAGCTTAAAGCTTCGGAAATCCATATTTGCTGAACCTACTGATCCAAGTTTACCATCTACCACCATTGTTTTAGCATGTAAAAAACCCGCATCATAGTTATAGATTTGAATTCCCCATTTAGCACACTGACGGGCATAATACTGGGTGGCACGATAGACGAAAACGTGATCCGGCATGTGTGGAATCATGATTCTCACATCAACTCCTGATAGTGCAGCCGTATGAAGGGCATCTAAAACACTATCATCTGGGATCAAATAAGGACTCTGAATCCAAATAGAACGCGTTGCAGAACTGATTAGTTTCAAGTAACCTAATTTAATGTTCTCAACCTCGGAATCAGGACCACTAGAAACCACTTGGAGACTCGTATTACCATTCACTTTGGCCACTGGAAAGTACTCCGAACCCGGATCAAACACCGTATTAATTGGATTTTCACGATCTGTCGCATTCCAATCACGTACGAAACGAGATTGAAGACTATAGGCTGCAGAACCGGCAATCCGCATATGAGTATCACGCCAATATCCAAATTTTTTGCTTCGACCTAAATATTGGTCACCAATATTAAATCCGCCAGTATAAGCTACCTGACCATCAATCACTACAATTTTTCGATGATCACGAAAGTTCAAGCGAAAATCAGTCACAGCTGAATGGGTCCCTAAGAAAGGCGCAGCATAGCCACCTAATTCACGAAGATGATTAAAAAACTTATTTTTAGTCCCCATTGAACCCCATGAATCCCAAAGCACACGAACTTCAACGCCTTCTTTGGCTTTTTTTTCTAGTAAATGTAAAACATCTCGACCAATTTGATCAGCATAAAAGGTGTAAAATTCAACATGAACATGTTTTTTCGCTTTTTCGATATCCACAAACATATCATGAAATAATTCTTTCCCATCCGTAATTAGCTTCACACGATTTCGGTGACTCAAAAAAGCTGAATCAGCATTCATAAACATGGTTGCCATACCACTAGCATCCTCAACCACTTTATCAGCCTCTGTGTGGTCATTGTTCAGCTCTTTTGATTGCCGTTCGAGAACCCGCTCTAGTTCCAACTTGGTTTCTTTTTTTAATTGAAACATCTTATTTTTGGGTAATTTACGTCCTACGAATGAATAGAATATAAACCCGATAACGGGAATAAAAAAGAGAACAAGTAACCAAGCCCATGTTGCCGCAATATCTCTTTTTTCACGAAAAACAGTGATAACGGCTGCAATTAAGTTAATAGCAATAATAATTTCTATAATAATATGTACCCAGTTCATGATAATCCCCCGATAGTTAAGTTGTTTTCATTTTACCCTTCCTAGCAATAATTTAAAACTGTTGAAGCTTGGATACAAAAAAAGCCCGAACTAATTCAAAATTAGTCCCGGCATTCCTTAAATTATTTCTAGACACAAAAAAAGCGCTGCCGTCGCAACGCTTAATAAGTAACATGACCATTAAATGGCCATCCATTCACTTTATGGGGGGAGTAAATGAAAAAGTTATTTATGTATTTATACTATTCACAAATTGTGAATATTCTGTGAATTTCCCGTTTCAATTAAATTACATTTGCAGTTTTTTCAAAAAAATCCAACTACAAAAAGGAAATATACTATGAAATCAAACACTAACTTAATCGTTTCCCGCGCATCCACATTAGACAATTCAGAATTAGCCCAAATCTATCTCCGATCCAGAATTGCTGCTTTCCCTTGGGTAAAACATCCCCAGGCTTCTGACTTCATGCAAGACTCGAAAAACGAACTCATTTTGAAGGCTGTTTTAAATAATAAAATTGTGGGTTTCCTTAGTTTTTACCAACAAGATAATTTTATCCACCTTTTATTCATTGATCCTGCATATATACATTCTGGCATTGGTTCCCAGTTACTTTTCAAAATCCGCCAATCGGCCACCGCTCTAGTTACTTTAAACTGTGTTCGGCAAAACAACCACGCGTTGGCCTTTTATAAAGCACAAGGATTCAAAATTATCGGAAAGTCGCTCTGGAAATCCCCTGCTTATTACACTCTCCAAGACACAAAAAAAGAAGATTACCCATTGCTCTAAACAAGAGCAAGGATAATCTTTTTTCCTTATTTCTTAGCTTGGACAAACACACCATTAACCGTATCACCATCTACCGTGCGTGCTGCGTTGAAGCCATGGAACGTTAGGCCTTTATACTTTTTAGCAAGGCCTTTTTTGAGCTTAAATGTATAAGTCGCTGGGATCCCAGAAAGTTTCATTTTCAAAGTTAAAACAGTTTGCTTCTGTTTGTTCTTTGTCAATTTGTACGTTCCTTTGCCAAATGAACCCAAGCCCTTTGCTTTTTTAGCTGCGGCATAAGATGCATAATATTTTTTAACATTATAGGCCGTCACTTTTCCATTCTTTGTAAACGTAAAAGCTTCCATTCCCGAATTAGATTTATACTTCAAATCCTTTGCAAAATACCATAATCCACCATTGTTACGAATTTGCTTACTAGTCGTTACTTTAGACACTTTAGGCGCACTCGTTTTGACGGTTCTTCCTGTGTCAGTCCCCGTCTTTGCACAGCCCGTCAAAAGTAAACTTAAACATACCAGTGGCAGTCCGATAATCAGATATAGCTTCTTCATGTGTTTCATTTTACTCACCCCATTTATTTTTCTTTTATCTAACATGATTATACTTTGTTTTACATCTTCTTACTATCAAAACTATTTAAACTCCGGGCGAGCCTTTGGAACTAGAAATTGTCCCGGAATTGCCCCAACTCTTTTTGTCACTTTATTCCAGTAACGGGGAATTAGATGAATATGGCAATGAAAAACACTTTGGCCAGCGGCTGCTCCTGAATTAATTGAGACGTTATACCCATCAGGCTTAAATTGCGCGTCTAACAGCTTCTTTGCATCTTCGACCATTTGTCCCAACGCTTGCTTTTCTGCCTCGGTAACCTCCCATATTTGGGCGACATGCCGTTTAGGGACGATAAGGAGATGTCCTTTGCTAACTGGATGAATATCCCAGAATGCAATACATAGTTTACTTTCAATAACAAAATCTACTGGCTGTTTTTGGCAAAATACACAGTTCGGATCAAAATCCATTGTCTCATCCCCTAACACTTACATTATAGCTTGTTTCGCCATTTAATTGGCATATTCTCTCCCCAAACAAAAAAGATGTCGCGATTTAAAAATCGCAGACATCTTTTAATTTACATTCATTTTCAACCAACTAACCTTGCTAAAAATTAATGCTTATTATTCTTTTTATCTTTTTTCTTAAATGAAATACCTTCGTATGTTAATTTAATCAAGCTTGGCAACAGAACTGGGATGATAATGATTAAAATAATCAACCCAATAATAACGACCATTGCGACTTGAATCAACGTAAGCACTCCAGAAGGAATCATTGAAGCAAACGTTCCACTCAGGATAATCATCGCAGAAAGTACC
The DNA here is from genome assembly GCF_051122535.1 of Pediococcus sp. M21F004. Taxonomy (NCBI): domain Bacteria; kingdom Bacillati; phylum Bacillota; class Bacilli; order Lactobacillales; family Lactobacillaceae; genus Pediococcus; species Pediococcus sp. M21F004. The sequence goes on along the minus strand of NZ_CP177314.1, from coordinate 1,356,952 downwards.
ACTGCTCCAATCACTCCGGAAGCCTCTAGAATTCTTGCACTCGGTTTAAGATCCTTATTGAAATCACGATACCTCATCATCAAGAAAATACTATAATCCACACCTAAGGCAATAATCATAATGAAGCCGAAGAATGGTGTATTCCAAGTTAGCATTGGTTGTCCTAAGACAATATTACTAAATGCCTTGGTAATTCCCAATGAACTGAAGTAGGCCAAAAGCAACGTTCCGATAATGTAGAATGGCATCAAGATTGAACGAGTTACAAATACCAACGCAATCAAAATTCCGATGATCATAATCGCGGCTGTTCGGGTAAAGTCTGAACTTGCCGTCTTATTGATATCAGCTGTTTGTGCAGTTTGTCCACCAATTGCAACTGTTGCATCCTTCAAATCGGTCCCACGAAGATCATCTTTAACCTGCTTTTGAAGATCTTTAACTTTGGCCATCGATGCACTTGAACTTGGATCTGAATCAAGCACAATTGTTAGCTTAGTTGCTTTGCGATCTTCTGAATAGTAGGACTTAAGCACAGGTTTGAATGTTTTACCATGCAATTGCGCTTTTGGAATGTAGAAGGTCTTTCCAACTGAGGAATCACCCATCCCACCAAGATAGTCGTTTGCAGAAGTCATGCCAGAACCAATTGTCTTAGTTCCTTTGGCAGCAGTCTTCAAACCAGATTGAAGCGTATCTACCTTACCAGATAACCCCTTCAAAGTACTGTACATTTGCTTTTGTCCAGTAACTTCTTGATTAAGGCCGCTAGTTAAGGCAGGTGTTGAACTTGCCAAACTATTTGCACCAGTTGAAAGTTGATTCAAACTGCTTGTAAGAGTGCCCATGCCGCTAGTTAATTGACCAACCCCACCAGTAAGCTCACTGCTCTTACCAGCTAATGTGGAAGCACCACTGGAAGCCAACTGAACGCTATTAGCATAGGTATTAATTCCGTTGTTTAACTTAGAAACACCGTTAACCAATGCAGAATCTTTATTAACTTGCGTATTCAACTGTTCAACCCCAGCTGTAAATTGCTTCAACTTCGAAATACTCCCTGAAGCTGCCTGCAATTGTGAACCAAGCGCTGTTAATTGATTTAACTGCGCTGTGCTGATATTGGTTGAGTTCATCAACGTTTCAGCCTGTTTCATGACAGAAGTTAACTTATTCAATTCCTTTTCTAAACTAGCAACTTGAGTTTGAACACTGGAAAGTCCACTTAAAGTATCCCCAGTTGTTTGTGCAGATGCTCCAGCTGTCTTAGCACCAGCAGTAATTTGTGATTCTGCTGTTGCTAACTTTTGCTTATCGCCTGCGGACATTGTGCTCTGATCTAGGCCAGACAAAGTTTTAAGTGCCGCTGTATTGGATGCAGCTGCTTTTGCTGAATCAGTTGCTGCAGAAGCTAAATTCTTCTTTGCTGAGTTTAACTCAGTCAATAATGGTGCTAACTGTTCAAGACTGTTAATGGCACTTTGTGATTGTGCTAATTTAGCTTTCAAAGTGTTTAATTGTTTAACCTTATCACCCAAGCCATTTAATTGGCTCATAGCAGTATTGCCCGAGTTAAGTGTTTGTTGTAAACCATCCAACTGAGTATCAATACTAAGTGCTGCACTGTTCAACGTCGAAACTCCCGTTGAAAGCTGTTGTGCTGAAGTTAACAATTGTTGTGATCCACCTGATAATTGACCAGAATTAGCATTCAGTGTACTTAATCCAGAACTAAGTGTGTTCACACCGCCCGTATACTGGTTTAGTCCAGTAATCAATGGCGACATCTTGCTACTCATTTGAGAAACGCCTGAAGAAATTTGTGTTGCCCCACTTGCTAATTGGTTTGCACCATCTGTTACTTTAAGTGAACCATCACGTAAAACTTCAGTACCGGCAATTAACTTTTGTACGCTGTTTAAGCCGCTACTCATGTTAGTTGCACCCAATTGATCAGAAGCACTAGTTAATCCCTTACCAATGGTATTAAGGCCACTATGAGCCTCATCAATTCCGGTTGTGACCGTCTTAACTTGACCCTTTACGTATAACTTCGCAATTGGTGATCCACCTGGTTGTGTAGCTGATGCAACGGTCTTTACACCCTTGTCATTTTGAAGTTGACGGGTGATTTGGTCGACGAGTTTTAAGGTCTGTTCATTATCTAACTTCTTGTTTGAACGAATATATAAAGTTGAAGGTTCTGCTGTCCCAGGAGAAAAATGATCCTTAACAACATTAAATCCAACTTTTTCAGGTAACGTATCGCTCAATTCATCTAAATCATTGTAATCTAGCGTTCCTGTCCCTGTCACAACAAATGGGACAGTTAACAGTAAAACTAAAACCAAAGCAATGATGGGATGCAAAATTGACGAATTAGCCAATGCATGCCACGTCTTACTTCTCGAGTGTCCACCAAACTTCTTAGAAGGCCAGAACATCTTTTTGCCTAGTAAGCTCATAAAGAATTGGTTTAGCGTCAGTAATACAGCGACTAATACAGCAACCCCGATTGCCACACCTAAAGCTGATTTATAAATTGAGAACTTCGCAAATGTAAGTGCGCAGAATCCAATAAATACTGAAGAACCACTATATAAGATGGTTCTCCCAGCAGTCCGTGTTGCTTTGCGGCTAGCCGTATGCCGATCTTCACCTTTGCTTAGTTCCTCTTTAAACTGCTCATACAACAGAATATTATAATCGGTCCCAATCCCAAACAGTACCACGACGATAAAGACTTCGGTAAAGTTTGAAAATGGGAAGTTAACCCGAGATACTAAATTGGTCACAATCGATAAGGTTGTAATAAACGCAACCCCAACGGTAAAGACCGAAATCATAGGAACGATTGGTGACTGGAAGACTAAAATTAAGACAATAAAAATGAAAATTGCCGCAATAATTTCAGTTTTCTTAACGCCTTCCTGAGTCGCTTCAGAGAACTTTTCATTTAAAATATCTCCACCAGTAATGTAAGCTTTCACTCCTGGTGTTTTAACCGCCTTAGTTAGCTCTTTATCAATTTTTTTATAGGATCCGTGTGATTTTGATACAGATAACTGCACTAACTGCGTTGTTTTATCTTTAGAAATAAGTTGTTTCCGAGTATAAACGTTGTCGTTCGGAGCGGTAACTGCCTTAATCCCGAATTTTTTCTTATTATCCTGTAAATAATTGATAGTGCTGTCAATGTTTTCTTTTTGATCCGCGTTTAACTTTTTATTACCATTATTAAAAATGGCAACCACTTGTGTCGTGTTCCCTTGTCCATATCCCCACTTGGACTGAATTCGATTCGCAATTTGGCTTTGCGCAGAACTAGGTATCTTAGTTTCCGCATGCGATCTAACCAATTGATCGATGTTCGGCAAACTAATTACACTAATCAAAATAATTCCAATCCAAATGATTAGTGAGATGCCATGGCTTTTTACAAACTTGTGCATGCTTGTTTATCTCCTTTCAATGTCCACTTTAATATACAAGAAGATATTATAAGCGTTCTGAAAAACAATGTAAATACTTTTCTTTTATTTTCATTTAATGTTTTACACCAATTTTATTTGTTTCCATAATAAAAAGGCCTGAATTTTATTCCGGCCTTCACTAAAATCAATTTATTACATCATGGGATCCCACACAGGTAGTGGTTCCGGAGTTGCATCAGCAATTTTACGCTGCGCATCCGTTAGATATTTGCGGTGAACCACAACTTGATACACATAGTTTTCAAACCAGTCATCGGTCATTGCAAAGTAGCCCTTATCGCCACTCTTATCACCCCAACTGTTTTCTACTTTCCATTTTGTTACTTCATCGTCTACCACATCAACACCGGTTAAAGTCATGGCATGGGAAACAGCGGCTTGACCAAACTGTAAGCGTTCGGCCTTGCTCATGCTCAAATCAACATCAAACAATGCGTCTGTTCGATAAAGTTTACTATCTAACAGGCCATCATTCCGATCCATCTGTTCCAAAACATCATTACCAAACCAAACCGTTTCACCATCTTTAAGTTGGGCAACAGCTGCTTTACGTAAAACTGCCATGTCCACATTTAATAGGGTGATTTTTTTGCCGCCCACAATATTATCTTCAGCTGGTAGACTGTATAATTTATCAAAAGGCTTATCAGGTGAATTTGTGACAACTACATAATCATCCAAATCAACCCCAATATATTTATCATAAAAATCCTTAGGGGTTATATCAGCATCACGATGATAATTTTTCTTGTCATCACGATATTCAAAATCAAACTTATCTGGTGGCGTCCCAACCGCAATAGCTGTCATCTGATAAACTTCAGCTAATAATTGGTCTCGCTTCGCATCCAATTGACCTTCAGAGGCCCCACCATTTTTAAGCTCTCGTAATTCAACGGCATCTTTACGTAATTTTAAATTCAATGAACTAGCAAAACCACTCGTATCATTCGTGTTAAAGCTTTCTGGCATTACAGAGGCTGGCACGACACCATACTTTTGGACTAATCCGGCTGCCATTGCCCACTGACCACCATCATCATCAGGTGAGCTTAAATAAAACGCTACTTCTCGATCACTTGTAGGTTTGGCGGCAGTACGAATAATATTTTCATAGAAAACATTGGCACGTTCAACTTTGTCCCAGAAAAATGAATAGGACTCAGAGAGTTCAAAATCTTTCATATTTTCTTTATCTGCAAGCTGATGACGAAGTGTATTTAATAGAGAAAATAACCAGCAACGTCCGCTATGACGCTGATTAGTTACTTTACCAGTATCTAATTCAATCGAGAATGTCCGATCCAAGCGAACTTTAGCCGCAATATCTTCACTAGCATTTAAAACACCATTTTTCGTGGCAGCACGTTGAACCACACTATTACGATTGTCTTGAGCAAAATTCTTTTTAAACTTTGCCACATTTTCTTGTGATACTTCTTTTCCCATAAGGCACCTCCAAAATTATGATTATAAAATAAGAATAATCTAAGCATATTTTAATCTTTTCACAATAAATAGCAACTCTTTCTTATCCATATAAAAAGCCAAGGATTTTAAGTTCATCCTCAGCTTTAATTTGATTTAGTAATCACCCGTTCGATTATTTACATTCTTCTTAGCAGATGAGCTGCCCCAGAATGGGACTTTGACCACACCCATAACTTCACTTTTCTTCACAAATCCCCAATAACGACTGTCATTTGAAACACTTCGATGATCACCCATCACAAAGTATTCCCCAGCTGGCACGGTTTCCGGATTGTTTCCCCAGCCCCGTGCTTTGGCAACTGACGCCAATGTCCACTCGTTGGCCTCGGCGCCAATGGCCGTTCCATTCGTCTTTTGGTAAGAATTAATAAATTTTTGAGGAACCAATTTATTGTTTACATACAAGTTACCATCTTTATAAGAAATCTTATCTCCAGGCATCCCGATGACTCGTTTGACATATTCTGTGCCAGGAGCCGCTTCCGGATCAGCACCATAGGCATCAAAAACAATCACACTCAAATGCTTAATCTTATCTTGTTTCATAACAAAAACACGTTCGTTGTTAACCAAATTAGGTTCCATTGATGTCCCATCCACACGGACAATTTCAAAAATAAATGACCGTACTAACAAGGCAATAATTAGTCCGATTAGAATCGGTACAACCCAACTTAAAATACTTTTTATAGTTTTCATGAAAACTCCTCGTAAAATTATTTATATCTACATTTTAGAGCAAAGTTGTTTAAAAATCTCGTTTAAAGTCTAAAGTTAAGCAAATTTTTCACAAAGATAAGGTTTTTTTACGATTTTTTTGCCAAACTAACGCAATGAGCAATATCAATGCGCTGACAATCAACGCAAATGCAAACCCATAGCTAAAGTGCATCCCATAAATAAACCAGTCTGGGTGCTGGGCGGGATAGGTGGTCACGCGCCTGCCCGCTTTTTGGCTAATTCCAAAGTACAACAACGATGTTGATAATGATAGTCCTATCGACATTCCAAGATTTCTAGCGAGCGCTGCAATTGAACCGGCAATCCCTTGATACTGTTTGCCAGCGTTTCCCATGATCATCGGATTATTTTGGAAGGTTCCGTTTGCCAAACCGTATAGCATTAACCCCAAAACTAGCCAAACGATTCCCCAGCTAGGTTGGATTAACATAAAAATTGTTTCTGGGATGAGGAAAATAACAAGCGCAATTAACGAAACTTTTTCTGCTCCAATATGATCACCAATCATTCCGCCAATTGGTGCCGAAAAGATGTTAAGCAACGGAATCGCCATCAGAATCACACCAGCAATGGCAGACGAATACTTTAGCGTTTCTTGAAGATAGTAAGGCATAATCATGTTGTTAAAGTAGCTAACCGCAAACACTAACATGGCCGTAATTACTCCAATTGAAAAACCAGCATTCTTGAAAATGTGTAAATCTAATAGGGGTTTTTCTGTATGATTCTCGCGCAAGATAAAAGCCGCAGTACATGCAGCCGCTAGCAGGAATAAAATAATGATTTCTGGTTTCATAAAACCCACAGCTTGTCCCCAATAAATAGCCACAAAGAAACTGATAATTGCAAATACATAAGCTAAATATCCCGGATAATCCATACTAATTTTTTGAGTTGTTCGGGCTTCCTTAGGGAAAATTTTATGTCCAAAGAAAAAGGCAATTAGCCCAATCGGAACATTAATAAAGAAGATAAAATGCCAAGAAAGTGTTGCCAGAATCAGACCACCTAAGCCAGGCCCCATAATGTTGCCCACCTGGACAAAAGAACTGTTCACGCCCAGTGCCACACCATGGCGATTGCTAGGAAAGATTTGCGTAATAATTCCAAAATTAGTTGCCATTGTCATTGAAGCACCTATTGCTTGCACAATGCGCATGACTAACATCATTGGTAGATTGACACTAAGGCCACAACCAAGTGATCCAGCCACAAATATTAAAGTGCCAGTTTGAAAAATTTTGATTCTCCCAATTTGATCCGATAACTTTCCGAAAAAAATTAGTAGCACACATATCAAAACTAGATAAACAGAAACTACCCATTCTGCTTCATTCATTGGTGCGTGAAGGTCACGAGAGAGTTGTGGAACGGCAATATTAACAATGCTAGCGTCAATTGTCGACATAAATGAAACCATTGAGGTAGCTAAAAGTAAGGTCCATTGAGAATTTCGTTTCATATTTATTTACCATCCACATCTTATAAGCTAGAAATAGTTTACCACTTAACAGGGAGTGCCAGTAGTCGTTTTACTTATAAGCCATAGTCCATTCAGATGCTAAAGTTCAGTGAAGCTCAAAAATATCCCGGAAAAATAACTATTTAAAGTTAAAATCTCCAGGATATTTATCATTAAGCTGTTTCTTTTACACGTCGCAAAACTTGTTTATATTGAGCGAATAGATCGTCATACTCGTGTAGTTTCAGTTCATGATGAACCAAATTAATCTGCCACGGTTTTACAGTTAACGTATGAATTAACGGAAAAAACTTGAAGCTAGTCGTAAAATGCTGAAAAACAGTTGCTGGCTGTACTTGATGCTGTTCATTAAAACGGCTTGATTCAATTCTTTTCTTACGCGTTAGTTTATTTAATGCCGCTTGGTCTGGCATAATCATTTTTCTGGCTGTACATAGCTTACGACAACGCTCAAAAAAACCATCACGACGAATTTCTTTCAAATTTAGTAATAAAACTCCAGAATTCATATAATCAAAGATTTTGAGTTCATGTTGAAAAAACCACCGACCGTAATAGTCCAAGACCCCCACAAAGTCTGTTTTTTGAAGAGATTGCTCGTAAAATCCTTCAAAAGGGCGCCGTGCAACCACATCGGTATCTAGATACAAGATCCGGTCAGGTAATTCTGGAATTAAATCTGAAAATAGTCGCAGCATCGAGTAAGGCGTGTACATGGTATTAAGATTAGCCACCGGTAAATGTGCTTGAAAGAGCCTTGTGATATCAATTCTCGTCACACTGCTATCCGGATTCTTTGTTTGAGCTTCCTTATTAAGAATATTTACAACAGCATCAGGTAATGCTTGGAATTTTCGTTTATTATCTTTTATTTGAGCAGTCAAAACATAGATTGAAAGAGGTTGATCGCTATTTTTTAAAAGCGACAGTACCGAAATAATTAGCCCATCAGCCATGTTCGCATCCCCACAATACAAAACATTCATTTTAGGTTCCCCCCTCTAAAACAGAATTCTTACATCGCTCCCATTGTATCATAACCGCTATGTTCCAACTCCAATCACTAAAGCGGTCAACCTTTTAATTGGCTCTTAATCATTCATCACAATTATTTAGGTTTACGTGCTTTTAAGTTATTTTGTTCCACGTGAAACATCACTTGAACTATTTTTAGATTAATTTTCCAACAATCCTGGCAGTGTCTCACCACTACTTAATTTTGTGTACACGACACTTCGATTCCATAACTCCAGGGCATAATTTGTGTTGTAAGAAAGTTCTGATGTTCTTTTTAAGTGAGTGCTTCGATCGTAATACTTTCCTGAAACTTGCACATCATCTGAATTCATTGCAAGCTCCGCCAATGCTGTTGATGATTGATCCAGCGATCCATCTCGATCAACTATCTTCGCAAAAATAGCTCCTGCAATCCCCATTAGCTTTTTTGACATAAAATTTGTATCCACCATAAACCCTGGATTAAAGGCATTTACTGTAATTGCAGAATGAATTCGTGTTAATCTTTTTGAAAGTTCGTAGACAAAGTAAAGATTACATAATTTAGAATATGAATAGCGTTTAAAACTTTTAGCAAGCTTCTCATCGGGCTTGGCGAGCATTGCTGTCCCAGGCCAACTAATTTTTGGTCCAGGTGGACAATGCATATCACTACTAACAACCAAAATTTTTGCTGAAGTTTCCATGTACGGTAAAAGTAAATTTGTAAGCAGGAAATGACCCAAATGATTCGTTTCAAACACAATATCAAATCCATCTGCCGTTTGTCCTGTATGGCTACCGCTAATGCCGGCATTGCAGATTAGGCCATCCAATAAAGGTAACTTTTGTTCTTTGTATTGTGCCACAAACCCTCGAACCGAAGCCAAGGAAGAAACGTCCAGCTTCATCGCAAGAATATTTGGATTACCAGTTTCTTTGGTAAGAATGGCTTTTGCTGTATCAGCCTTCTTTTCATTTCGACAGGCTAAAATTATTTGATATTTATCTGAGTATTCGGCAATGTGTTTCGCACATTCAAAGCCAAGGCCTGAGTTTCCTCCTGTAATCATAATCGTTTTCATATAATTTGAAGCTCTCCTATCGTTTGCAAAATTTAGCTTAATTTAAGTTCAGGATAGTTCTTAAATATGCTTTCTTTAATCAAAATTAGTTTAGCATATCAGGTAATCGGTACCGAATTATTTGCACAATCCATTTTTAAACAAAATAAAAGAAGACCATTTCAACGGCCTCCTTTTGTATCCAGATATTTGATAATTAGTTAGTTTCATTCATCGGTGTACTGACTTTGTTTTCAGGTAGTTTCAACAATTTTTGTTTAGACAAAATAGCCAAAATTAGGATGGTTAACGCCAATAAAATAACACCGGTGATAATAAAAATTGGAAAAGCAATAACATGATCAAACAAAGCACCAAATATGAGTGTTCCAATCGGCATAAGTAGCATGCTAATGGTCCCATCAAGTGAAAAAATCCGTCCTTGCATATTTTCTGGAATTAACTGCTGCATGAAGGTATTAATTGGTGTATTGATAAAAATCAAGACCAACCCGTTAAGCATATTTAATCCTATAAAATATAGGGTGTTTAATCCTTGTGACCACCCCATAATTTCGGGCACTCCCGTGATAGTAATAATAACTGCTAAACACATCAAATTTAAATAAGAAGTAACGACTGGGTGCCGTTTTAATTTCATAAAGCTTAACAAGACACCCCCTAAAAACATCCCAACTGCAAACGCGGAATCCGTCACGCCATATTGAGTGTTCGATAATTTTAAAGTGGTGACTAACAAATAAGGTTCACCAACATTTAACGCCGAAAAGAAAAGGTTAATTGCAGCTGAAGAACCGACTAAAATTGCCATCAATCGTTGACTTCTTAGGTAGCGAATCCCAGAACTAAAATTTTGCCAAACCGTTTCCGAAGACTCTTCCGGCTCTGTTTCAGACTGTTGCACCACTCGGGGTTTAAAGCGGAGCAACACAATACCCACTAAAGCAATGAGCTCAAACCCCACCTCAATGATCGCAAAAGTATCAATCGACACAAGGGTATAAACAAACGCACCAATGATTGGGGCCAAGAAAGTCGCTAACGATGCAAAGGATTGGTTCAACGAATTCACCTTTTGTAATTCATCTGAATCAAACAATTGTACCAAACTGGCGGTTAGCGTTGTACTTAAAAAATTGTCTGTAACCTGAAGCACAATGATTAAAGTAATTAGTTCTGGATAGTACTGAACTGGCCAGAGTTTAAAGGCCACGGCGAATAGCAGAAGACCCATACTAGTTCCAATCTGGGCAAGAATCATAATTCGCCGATGTTTCATGGTGTCTACAACATACCCCACAAATGGCGTTAAAATTAACGAAACAATCGGCCCCGTAATTAAGGAAACTCCCATCCCTAGAGCTGATCCGGTTCGATGGAGAATGTAGAGACCAATTGCAAAAGACAGCATGCCACTGCCGAATGTCCCAGTGAACTTGATGACTAACATTTTAACTGTTTGTGCTGTTAATTTAGGTTTATTCATGATACCAACCTCCTGAGATGACCCTCAGTTTCCTTAAACGTAATAAACTTCAATATCTCCAAGCTTGAAATTCCCTGTAATAAAGACTTTCGGACCTGTTTTTGTGGGTGTAAGTCCTTTTTCGCCAAGATCTGCCATGAGCGAATTTAAATTCATTTGAACATCCCACTCCTTAGGAATATACAAACTAACATCGCCCATGCTACCGTTAAGCTCAATTTTGACCTGATCTTCAACAACCGTAGCATGATCAAAATATACTTTGACATCGCCCATAGTGACGTTGATAACCGCCTGCTGGAAATTGTCAGACTGCACATAGCGGATGGTACTTCCCATCCGGACGTTAACTTCAACGTAGGATTCATAGTCAGTTGAAGTTGTATCCGAAAAATGTTGACCCGTATAATTACCCGTCTTTTCAAAAGTAATGTGGGCGTGATGCCGGCTTAGTTTTCGTTTAAATGGCTGGAGTACAAGTGATAAACCAATACTCAATAACAATGCGGCTCCTAGAATCGTCCATGGTACTAAGCTCGTGATCCCCAATGGCTTGGCATATAACAAACTAAGGAAGGCTAAACTAAAAACTGTTCCCGAAACACTAAAGTAGACGATGCTTTTAATGGTTGCGGCCACTAGGATCAGCGTTAAAACTAACATCCAGAAACCAATATGATATGAAAATCGTCCCATTTTACTAGCCACGAGAATGCCCGCACAGGCTAGAAAGAATAATCCCCAAAACCAGTGGCCCCATTTTGTTTTTTCATTCATTGATGTTTACCTCATTTCATTTAATCGTTCTTGTAGTTGTTTATAATAACGGCGTGATGCGTAAACCTGCTTATGCGTGTTCCGAAACGAAACCAAACAATTTGAAATTGATTTTGTTAGCGCACTGACCTGATATAAATTGAGAACTGCCGATTTGGACACTTGGAGAAAATAACCAGGTAGCGTGTCTGTTAACTCATATAAATGCAATTTACTTGTATAAATATCATCTGCCGTATGTATTTGTAATCGTCGATCGGCTGTCTCTACAAAAAGAATCGTATCTAACTTCACAAAATATTCTGTGGTGCCTTGATAACAAGTAATGGTGTCATGATCCGGAAGTGGTTTTTCAAGCCATCGTTTGATTTGTTCCGCCCTCGGATCACCACTTGCTGCTTTAATAATAATTTCAGGCTCGGTTAACGATTCGTCAATTTCTAATCTTACTTTCATTCACGCCGCCTCCTTCCTAATGTGCCTGTTATTATTAGACTACATTTATTTGCATAAAGGAATACTTTTTGTTTAAACGGCCAAAAATTATGCTTAAGTGGTCAAAAAAGATTTTAAATATCTGAAAATCAGTATTAATTGCTTAGCTACCAGCATTTTGGTATCCTATTTTAAAATAGTAAATCACTCAGTCTGTAAAGGAGCTTTAAATTGACAAAAATATTCGTAGTAAAAGTTGTAACTAATCAAACAAATTAAATTTCAGTGATGCTAATGGTATCGCTGCATTAAAGGAGATTAGTTATGCAACTACATTGGCAAAAACAAGGTTATCTATTCTTGGCAAGTCAAAACATTTCATTATTCGGCACAATGGTCACTGGATATGCCATTACTTGGTACATCAGTTTAACGACCAACTCAGGGTTGTGGCTGGCATTAGCCACTGTAAGCACCTTGCTGCCACAAATTTTAATCAGCTTAATTAGTGGTTCCTGGGCTGATCGTTATTCACGTAAATGGTTAATTATAGGAGCCGATGGCGGTATTGCATTACTCACACTCGGCTTATCAATCATCTGGGAATTAGGCTTTCATTCTTTACCTTGGTTACTGATCTTTGCTGCTTTACGATCAGTTGGGCAAGGCATTCAGCAACCAGCAGTCAGTTCTGCTTACCCACAGTTAGTTCCAGAAAAAGAACTTACCCGAATTAACGGAATCAATCAGACACTTATGTCCCTATCAACGCTATTGTCACCAATGGTTGGTGGGTTAATTCTAGCAAATTTTGATTTATATTGGGCTTTGATGATCGACGTTGTGACCGCTATAGTTGAACTATTATGTATGTTCCAAATCAAACTAAAACCTGTTAAATCAGACAAAAAACAGACTCCGTCAACGGACTTTTTGACTGGTTTTAAATATCTTTTCGGCAATTCAATTCTGCGTCGCCTTTTTACGATTAATGCCCTTTCATTTCTACTAATGACTCCAGCAACCGTACTAAGTTTATTATTAATTCAACGACAATTTGGTGCTACAGTCAGTTATTTAACACTTCAAGAGGTTGTATGGGCCAGTGGTTCAATTATGAGTGGTTTAATTGTTGCCAAACACAAAGCCTTTAAAAACAATTCACGCGTCTTAGGGCTGGCTATTGGTGCTTTTGCTATAACTATGGTCCTTATGGGATTCATGTCTAATATTTGGCTTTATCTAGGCGCAATGTTTCTTGCCGGTTGGAGTATGCCATTTATTATGACAACTCAAGCAGTTATCATCCAAACGACGGCTGCTCCTGACTTTATGGGTCGCACATTTGCCAATTATCAGATGATCGGTAATCTTATGCTTCTAATAGGGAGTTTGACACTCGGACCGCTTGCAGATGTGATACCATTAATATGGATTTTCATCACCTGTGGCTTACTGCTACTAATTTCGGCTATCTGGTATTTAAAGGCAACACAATATTAAGAGTCGAACATCTAAAAAAAACGCCACTATCAATTAAATGATAGTGGCGTTTTTGATAACTAGACACTTTTAGCTTATTTAACTTTAGCAATTCTACCTTGTTCAATATAAACACTTAAAATTGCGATATCCGCGGGATTCACACCACTAATGCGACTTGCTTGTGCAATTGTTTGTGGTTGAATCTTTTGCAGCTTTTGGCGACCTTCTGTAGCTAAGCCATTAATTGCTTCATAATCAATATGATCTGGAATCTTTTTAGCTTCCATTTTCTTCAAACGTTCTACACGTTCTTTAGCTTTCTTAATGTACCCTGCATATTTAATTTCAATTTCAACTTGTTCAACAACCCGCCGATCCAATTCTTTATCTGGAGCCGGAATAAATTGTAACAAGTCTTGATACGTAACTTCTGGACGACGTAAAAATTCTGAGGCTAGCACACCATCCTTTAATTCGTGTCCACCTTTAGAAATAAGAAATTCACTTACTTGTTTGGGCTTAATCCGAATTGTATCCAAACGATGAAGTTCATTTTCGATTTCTTCTTTTTTATTCAAATAGCCTTGATAACGATCATTGTCAATCAAACCAAGCTCATGACCCATTTCTGTTAATCGTAAATCAGCATTATCATGTCGTAAAATCAAACGATATTCTGCACGACTTGTAAGTAAACGATAAGGTTCTTTAGTTCCCTTTGTCACTAAATCGTCAATCATGACACCGATATAGGCATCGCTTCGTTTCAAGGTAAATTGACCATTATCCAATGCGCTTAATCCAGCATTAATCCCAGCCATTAGACCTTGACCAGCAGCTTCTTCATAACCGGATGTCCCATTTGTTTGCCCAGCGGTATACAAATTCTTAACGATCTTGGTTTCCAAAGTTGGTTTCAATTGGTAAGGAGCAACCACGTCGTACTCAATGGCATAGCCCGGACGCATCATTTCAGCGTCTTCTAAACCTTTGATGGAATGTAAGATTTCTTGCTGAACTTCTTCTGGCATTGAAGTTGAAAGTCCTTGAACATACCATTCATCAGTGTTTCGGCCTTCAGGCTCAAGAAACAACTGATGATGATCCTTATCAGCAAAGCGGACAATTTTATCTTCAATTGAAGGACAATAACGAGGTCCAACCCCTTCAATTAATCCTGAAAACATTGGTGCACGATCCAAGTTTTTGCGAATAATTTTGTGTGTATACTCATTGGTATAAGTTAACCAACATGAAAGCTGGTTCTTTACATCGATATAATCACTATCCGGCGTTGTAAAACTAAAGTGATTAGGTTCTTCATCACCAGGTTGCTCTTCCGTTTCATCATAATGAATTGTGCCACCATCCACACGCGGTGGTGTTCCCGTTTTAAACCGTTCCAGGTTAAATCCGTAACTTAATAAATTTTTGGTTAATTCCATAGCCGGTTGTGAGTTATTTGGACCTGAAGAATACATCAATTCTCCAATAATGATCTTCCCACGAGCAGCAGTTCCCAAAGTTAGTACCACACTTTTTGCATGATAACGTGCGCCGGTGTTTGTGATAACTCCTTTACATACGCCATCCTCAACAATCAGATCATCCACAATGCCTTGACGAAGGGTTAAATTAGGTTCATCTTCAATCGTCTTTTTCATTTGTGCATGATAGGCATGTTTGTCTGCTTGTGCTCGCAACGCACGAACAGCTGGACCTTTACCTGTGTTCAGCATTCTCATCTGGACATAGGTTTTATCGATGTTTTTACCCATTTCACCGCCAAGGGCATCAATTTCCCGAACTACAATTCCTTTTGCGGGACCGCCGACAGATGGATTACATGGCATAAAAGCAACCATATCTAAATTAATTGTCATTAATAATGTTTTATTGCCCATTCTTGCTGCCGCTAAAGCTGCCTCTGAACCAGCGTGTCCAGCACCAACCACGATAACATCATAGTCTCGGCCTGCGTACTGTTTTACTTCTGTCATGCCTTTTCCTCCACCATTTGAGCTTCAATCAGCTTCATAATTTGTTTTATAATTAACTTCATTTAACTTAATTTACTTACTTACCTAAACAGAATTGACTAAATAGTTGATCTAATAATTCATCTTGATAGCTATCTCCGGTAATTTCACCAAGCAGATCCCAGCACTGAGTCATATCAATTTGAACTAAATCAACCGGCACACCATCATCTAATCCTTGAAGAACTGAATCAAGTGCATCCTCTGCTTGATTTAACAATCCAATATGTCGTGCATTGGTCACAATCACGCTATTTTGATTACTTTCAATCCCACCAAAGAACAGTTTAGCAATTTTTTCCTTCAAATCATCCAAACCAATTCCTTCAGTAGCTGCAGTTCGAATAATTTGGTCTTCAGGAACTAGTTTTAATAACTCGTCCACATCTAGTTGAAGGGGAAGATCCGTTTTATTAAGGATAATAATCCGTTTAGCTTCATTAGTTACATCAATAAGTTGGCGATCTTCTTTGGATAAGGGCTGACTACTGTCCAAGACCAACAATACTAAATCAGCAGTTTGGATCGCTTTACGACTTCGTTCCACACCAATTTTTTCAACTTTATCATTGGTCTCGCGAATTCCAGCTGTATCAACTAACTTCAACGGCACACCACGAACATTTACATACTCTTCCAAAACGTCACGAGTAGTGCCAGCAACGTCTGTCACAATCGCTTTATCTTCATGTAACATCCGATTTAACAAACTTGATTTACCCACATTAGGATGGCCAACAATGGCTGTTGCTAAACCATCACGAAGAATTTTACCTTCTTGAGCCGTTTGCAACAGTTGTTTAATCTGTGCCTTCACTTCAACAGCTTTCTCGCGTAACAATTTACTAGTCATTGTTTCAACATCGTCATACTCGGGGTAATCAATATTAACCTCAACTTGTGCCAAAACATCTAAAATATCCTGCCGCAAATTCTTAATCAGATGAGACAAATCACCATCAAGCTGATTTAAAGCAACCTTCATAGAACGGTCTGTTTTGGCTCTGATCAGATCCATAACCGCTTCTGCTTGAGAAAGGTCCACTCGCCCGTTTAAGAAGGCTCGCTCGGTAAACTCACCCGGTTTTGCCATTCGGGCCCCATTACTCAATACTAACTGCAAAATATCATTGGTTGGCACAATCCCACCATGACAATTAATCTCAACGACGTCTTCACAAGTATATGTTTTAGGCGCCAGCATGACAGAAACCATCACTTCATCAATTTTGCCATTAGTTTTGGGATTGACGATATGTCCATAGTTAATCGTATGGCTTTTAACTTCATGAAGATTTTTTCCTTTAAAGATCCGTGAAGCTACATCCAAAGCATCATTGCCACTCACTCTGACAATTGAAATGCCTCCTTCGCCAGCCGGTGTTGAAATTGCCGCAATGGTATCTAATTCGGTTGCTGTCTCTTGCATTTTCAATTTCCTTTCCAAATAACTCAAGTCAAATAAAAAAAGCACCTAGTCCACGCCCTAAAAGGTTAAACGTGGTAAAGTACTTTCACTACTTTATCTCAAATAAGAATTAATGTTTATATCTTAAATTTTTACTGCCGATTTGTCAATTTGTTTTACTTACTTTATAGCTGTTCATGTTGTTCGCCAGTGATAATGTCTTAACTAATTGGTCAGCAAAAATGTCTCGCAAATATGTTTCACCTCCGGCAAAATAGTTAATGGAGGTGGACAACATGAGAAAGGTTGTTTTAACAGTGAAAGAAGACCACAAATATCAAGTAATTCAGCAAGTAGTTAATGAACGAAAGAATCGTTGTCGAGCTAGTATTGAATTAAATCTATCATTACGACAAATTGATCGATTAATAATCAAATATCGAACTAAGGGTAAATCTAGCTTTGTGCATGGCAATACTGGCAAAAAGCCACAGAATAAGATCTCAACCAAACAAATCAATCGAATTATTAAGCTGTATGAAACTGATTACCAAGGCTTCAATATTTCCCATTTCTATGAGTTTTTATTAAGTAGAGAAGGTATTCAAGTTTCTGAATCAACTTTACGACGAATACTTAGAACCCATCGGGTTCTGTCACCCAAAGCTCATCACAATACCAAAAGACAAATACGCAAAGAATTAAAGCTCAAGGAACAACGGCAGGCTTTGTCTAAACGTGACGAAAAGACCTTACAAGTTGTTGAACCAGTGGAAGCAATAAAGGCTCATCCGTCACGCGCTAGGAAAAAATTTGCCGGTGAACTTATTCAGATGGATGCCTCGGTTGAGCTCTGGTTCGGCAATACAAAGACTTATCTACATGCCGCGATTGATGATTATAGTGGTGCGATTGTTGGCGCCTACTTTGATACCGAAGAAACGTTAAACGCTTATTATCAAGTTATGGCTCAAATATTGACTTCTTTTGGAATCCCGTATGAGATTTTAACAGACCGAAGAACGGTTTTTAACTCAAACAAAAAAGCAGATTCTCCAACGAAGGAAAACCCACTCACTCAATTCGGTTATGCGTGTAAGTCACTGGGAACCAAACTCTCAGTGACTAGCATACCGCAAACCAAAGGCAGAATTGAACGCCTTTTTGAAACACTACAAAGCCGACTTTTAAATGAACTTAAACTAGCAAATACAACGACAATTGAGCAAGCTAACGACTTCCTCAACCCATTTGTAAAAGAATTCAATCAAAAGTTTGCTTTACCTATTAAAATTAACACGAGTGGCTTTGACAAACAACTTACATCTTCAGAAATTGATCAGATTTTAATCACAACTCGAGAGCGCTCAATTTCATCTGGTCACACTGTCAAATTAAATAATCAGGAATATCAATTATTTGAATCAGATAAGCTAGTTTGTTTAAAACCACGAACTAAGGTCTTAATCGTTAAAACTTTAACTGGTAAGCTTTACGCTACTACAGATGCAGATCAAATATTTGATTTACATCCGCTTGCAGATCATGACTTAGTTTCGCCAGCTTTCGAGGTTATTATTGAAAAACCATCTAATATGGCCCCAAAGAACAAGAAGCCCAAGGCTTCTATGAACCACCCATGGAGGAGAGCCAATTATCGCGACTATTTGCGTACAATTGGGTATTCCGAAAAAGGAGCAAATCATATGGCATATGAGATTTAAATTTGACAAGGATGTTCAATGATTATTGAGACATTTTTCCTTACCGATTGACATTTGTTTTACTTACTTTATAGCTGTTCATCTTGAACAAGGGCAACGACTACATACCGATGTGGCTCATGACCTTCCGAAAAAGTTGTCACAAAATGGTTATTTGTCAAAGCTGCATGAACCACTTTTCGTTCAAACGCTGGCATGGCATCTAAAAAGACAGGATCACCAGTTGCCACAACCTCACGAGCAGTACTTTCTGCCAAATGCTGCAAAGTTTCGGTTCGTCGTTCACGGTAATTCTCAACATCTAAATTGACGTTTGCATGAGCAATATCGTGATGCAAAAGAAAAACCTGAGCCAAAGTTTGTAAAGCATTAATCGTACGACCATGTTTTCCGATCAGCATGCCTTCTTGCTCTGTACTGAAATTTATTTGAACATCGCGATGATGGAAATGATTGGTGGCCGTTGCTTTGATTCCGAGCTGTGCCACAATTTTAGATAAATAATCCTGTAGTTCTGCAACAACCTGATCATTCAAGCGAGGGCGCGTCGCGGATTTAGGCTGATTATGAACTTCAGCTTTAGTTTCATCATCTACTTCATTGAGCTTTGCGTGAACCTCGGATTCAGAATGTTCTGCTTTTTTTGGCTCAGAAATAACAGGTTCTTTAGCCACTACTGATTTCTGAGGCTCAATGATTGATATATTTATTTCTGCTAATCGCTTCCCAATTCCTAAGAATCCCCGTCTTGGTTCAACAAGTGTTTTGATAGAAACCTCGCTGCGACTAACATCTAAATCGGCTAAACCACTTTGAACAGCTTTTTCAATCGTTTCACCTTTATAAGTTGCCATATTTTCCCTCCTTTACCCTTACACAATTATCGTTATGTATTAAAAAAGAAGACCAGAACCTAAATTCCAATCTCCAGTCTTGTTATTTTCTATTTCGACCTTTGTAGGCTTTACGTTTAGCTTTTTCAATCGCGCGTTTCTTATCTTGTTCTGCTTTAGCTTTTGCTTCACGTTCCCGATTAATCTTGAAGGGATTTTGAAGAAGCATCGTTTGACCAGCTTGGAAAATATTTGTAACAACCCAGTAAAGAGAAACAGCAGATGGCACACTCAGAGCCGTAAAGAAGATAATTACGGGCATTCCGATTGTCATCATCGTTGTCATACCATTTTGAGTAGGTTGTGACTTCATACTGAGCCATGAACTAATATAAGTGAAAACTGCGGCAATGACGGGCAAAATGAAGTAAGGATCTTTATCACCTAATTGAAGCCATAAAAATGTCCCGGCCTTTAATACCTCTGTCCGACTAACAGCCGCATACAATGCGTACAGAATTGGCAACTGGACAATTAATGGTAAACACCCCGCAACCGGATTAACACCGGCCTCAGCATACAATTTTTGTTGCTCTTCACGAAGCTTTTGTTGAGTCTCGACATCTTTAGAAGAATATTTCTTCTGCAGTGCCTGAACCTTAGGCTGAATTTCAGCCGTCTTCATAGAAGATTTAGTTTGGTAAATCATTAAAGGTAAAATAATGATCCGAATAATAATGGTAAAGACAATAATTCCCCAGCCAAAATTATTACCAAATAAATTAGATAACCAAATAATTGCTCGTGAGAAATTGTAAACAATCCAATGATCCCAGATACCAGTACTATGATTTGTGATTGGAGACGTGCTACAACCCGCTAACAGAAGCGTTAAACTGGCGACTGCCATCATCACCATATTTCTTTTGCTGTGTTTCACTTATTTTTCCTCACTTTGATCAGTAGTTAAGATATTAGCTAACGTGAATACATGTTTCAATTGCTGTTTGGTTTCTTTCATTGAAAGACCAGAAGCTTGCGGTCGTGCAATGACCAAAAAATCAATATCTTGACGCAATTGAGGTTTAAACTCGAGAACACTTTGGTTAATGCGCCGTTTCATAAAATTCCGCATTACCGCATTACCGATTTTTTTACCAACAGAAATTCCCACACGAAAATGAGGCTGCCCGGGCTTTTCCATAACATACACAACAAACTTACGGTTTGCGAATGAATTATGGGTTTCAAAGACCTTTTGAAATTCTGTTTCTCTTTTTACACGGTATGACTTACGCATGATCTCTCTCCAAAATATATCGTATTATCAAGTTTCTACATATTATATAGAACAAAAGAGTCCTTGTCTGTTGTTTTTGAAAATCTCTTCAAAAATAAAAGACCACTGGGATCAGTGGCCTTATGCAGATAATACTCTTCTGCCTTTGAGACGTCGACGTGCTAAAACTCTACGGCCGTTGCTTGTACTCATACGTTTACGAAAACCATGAACACGTGAACGATGACGTTTTTTTGGTTGAAATGTTCTTTTCAATTCGTACACCTCCCATAACAACACTGAAATTTTTATAGTTTCATTTATATTAATGAAATCAACTCAGTATCTAATTACAATTACCATAATATAGTATCACATATTAACCGTCATGCAAAGGTCTTAATTAAAAAAGATTATGTTTAAACTTTAGTTTTGTCCACAAAATAAAATTCTGCTGGTTATAACATTGTGGATAAAAAATTTTTTAATTCTTGTTTTTCCACCGTCTGTCCCAAACTTATCCGGATATTCACCCCCTGTGATTGAGTTATCCACATTTTTGTGATTTTCAGTGGATAACCATCAGAAAGCTAGATTTACCGGACTATAGTTGTCCACAGTTTGATGTGAATAACCTGAAAAAACGTGAAATTTTCAGACTTTTTCAACAACCTGTTAACAATTTTCTTCACTGGCTGTTATTTATTTTAAAAAGTTGTCCACATCCTGTGGAAAACTTTTTTTTTTCATGCTAAACTTAATTCATTGTTTCCTTCGATTAACGACTGAAAACACAAAAAATAAATTATACGCCACTTTGGAGGGGTTTTTGTGCTAAGTAAAAATGAACTCTGGGACCAAATTAAAGCCGATTTTAAAAAAGATAACGATATCTCATCGCTCGGTTTTTCTACTTGGATCGATGTTGCCAAACCTATTGATTTAAAGGATCGTGTCATGACCATCCAATTGCCTTCTCCGTTACACCGAGACTACTGGAAACAACATTTGGCACCTAAATTTGTTGAATATGCTTATTTAATTACGCAGGCCGACATTACACCTGACTTTGTTTTAGAAGGTGAGCAGACTGAAAAAGCTGAAAAAGAAAAACCGGCTGCAGAAAAACCAAGAGAAACTCCTGATTTCATGGAGAAAACCACTTTAAACGATAAGTACACGTTTGACACCTTTGTTACAGGTAAAGGTAATCAAATGGCCCATGCGGCCGCTTTAGTCGTTTCCGAGGAACCAGGAACTATGTATAATCCCTTGTTTTTCTATGGTGGTGTTGGTTTAGGTAAAACCCATTTGATGCACGCAATTGGTCATCAAATCTTAAAAAATAACCCCAATACCAACATTAAATACGTTACTAGTGAAGCTTTTACTAACGATTTTATCAATGCTATTCAGTCAAAACATCAAGAAGAATTCCGCGAAATTTATCGGAATGTGGACCTTCTTTTAGTAGATGATGTTCAATTTTTCGCCGACAAAGAGGCGACCCAAGAAGAATTCTTCCATACTTTCGAAGCATTATATGGTAATCAAAAACAAATTGTTCTCACTTCTGATCGATTACCAAACGAAATTCCTAAGTTGCAAGAACGTCTAGTTTCCCGTTTCAAATGGGGATTATCAGTTGATATTACACCGCCTGATTTAGAAACACGAATTGCTATTTTGCGCGAAAAAGCCATGGCAGATAACATTGAAATTCCTGACGAAGCCTTAAACTATATTGCCACACAGGTTGATTCTAATGTTCGAGAGTTAGAGGGCGCATTAGCTCGAGTACAAGCTTATGCAAACTTACAAAGTACCAGTATTACTACCGATTTAGCATCCGAAGCCATGCGCAGTCTAAATTTCGGAACCAAGTTTAGTGAAGTTTCTATTTCGCTTATTCAAGACAAAGTTGCCAAGTATTATCACACATCTATTTCTGATCTAAAAGGCAAAAAACGGATGAAATCCATTGTAATGCCCCGCCAAATCGCGATGTATCTTTCTCGTGAGCTAACTAATTCCTCCTTACCAAAAATCGGGATGGAATTTGGTGGTAAAGATCATACGACAGTTATTCACGCGCACGAAAAAATTGCAGCGGCTCTGAAAAAAGATGATGATTTGCAACGTCAAATCGGCGATCTAAAAAGTGAGCTCAAACCTTAGGCTGTGGACAACTGTGAATTACCGGAATAGTTATCCACATTCTATCAACATGGTAGATCAAAGACCTATCTAAGCGTTAGGTTACATTTACACAATATCAACAGGCCCTATTACTACTGCTACTTTTACTATATAATTATATATAAATACATTTGCTAAAAAGGAGAGTCCCTAATGAAATTCACAATCAAAAGAAATACCTTCATTCAAAAACTAAATGATGTGCAACGAGCTATTTCATCAAAAACCACAATTCCGATATTAACTGGTTTAAAATTAGACGTCACATCGGATCAGATCATCCTAACAGGTAGTGACGCTGATATTTCTATTGAAACTGTGCTAGACGCAAAAAAAGAAGACAACGGTCTAACAATTGCAGATCCAGGAAAAATTGTTTTACCAGCTCACTTTTTCAGTGATATTGTCAAACGACTTCCTGAAGAATCAATGACAGTTGAAATTACGGATGGTTTTCAAACAAAGATTTCTTCTGGGGCCGCAGAGTTCACAATTAATGGTTTAGATGCTAATAATTATCCTCATTTACCAGAATTAGATGGCAATGATCAAATTCAACTTTCTGGAAACGTCTTTAAGCAACTTATTAGCCAGACCGTAATTGCCGTTTCTTCTCAGGAAAGTCGTCCAATTTTAACTGGTGTTCATTTCAGCATTGATGGTGACCAGTTTATGGCAGTGGCCACAGATAGTCATCGCTTAAGTCAACGTAAAATTAAATTACCCCAAGCTAATTCAGGTAAATATGATGTGATCATCCCTGGGAAAAGTCTCGTTGAGTTGTCTCGGATGATTGGTGAAGAAAATCCGGATGTCATTATGCGGATCTCCGAAAACCAAGTGTTGTTTACTTTAGGTGACACAGCGTTTTATTCACGTTTGTTGGAAGGAAACTATCCTGACACATCCCGTTTAATTCCAAAGGAGTCAACTACAACCTTGGAATTTAATGCACCAGCATTATTGGCTGCAATTGAACGGGCATCTCTACTTTCACATGAAAGTCGTAATAATGTTGTTAAATTAGCAATTGCTACCGAGGACAATCAAATTGTAATTTCTGGAAATTCTCCTGATGTCGGAAACGTCGAAGAACAATTAGACGCCAAGGCTGTTGATGGTGATGATTTAGAAATTTCATTTAACCCAGATTACATGAAAGATGCTTTACATTCTTTTGGACAAACTGAAATTTTAGTTTCGTTTACTTCAGCATTACGTCCATTTACGTTAGTACCAACGGAAGATAAAGAAAACTTTATTCAGTTAATTACGCCAGTACGAACATTCTAAAAATTTAAAATAACGGGTCAAAATGCGAACAACGCGTTTTGATCTTTTTTTATCTGAAAATTAAATTTTGAGGATTTGAGAAAAATACGCAAAAAAAGTCAAAAGTAGCTAAATATGTTTAAAACGGCTTAAAACGCAAAACACGGCCTCTGAGTTTGTTTTTTTCCCTTTTTAAAGGTATAATAGATAAGTATTTAATAAAGTTTTATTTAAAAATAAATTTCGTTATTTAATTCTGATGATCGGATATTTTGACCATAAAAACAAAAACGGAATGGCATTAGAAATTTGGAAGAGTAAAGGTGGTTGTAAATTTGGAAGAACATAAAGTTTTAATAACAACACCATTCATTACGCTTGGTCAGCTTCTGAAAATGGAAGACATTATTGGGTCTGGTGGTCAGGCAAAATGGTATCTTCGTGAACATTCTTTAGAAGTTAACGATGAGCCCGAGGATCGGCGAGGAAAAAAGCTATATCCGAATGATACGGTTAATATTCCAGGTGAAGGGTTATTTCTCATTCGTTCAAGACGTGAGGAATAAGCATGTACTTGGAGAATCTTAGTCTTCATAATTTTCGAAATTACACTGACTTAAAGACTGAATTTATTCCAGGCGTAAATGTGCTTTTAGGTGCAAATGCGCAAGGAAAAACTAATTTATTGGAATCTATTTATGTATTAGCTTTAACTCGTAGTCACCGGACGTCGAATGATCGCGACCTAATTAATTGGGATGCGGATACGGCACAGTTGGCCACACGGGTAAAAAAAACGATGAGTTCAATGCCTTTGGAATTAGAATTAAGTGCCAAAGGAAAACGAGCTAGAGTAAATCACATCGAGCAAAGTAAATTATCCCAATATATTGGTCAATTAAACGTGATTTTGTTTGCGCCAGAGGATTTGTCGTTAGTAAAAGGATCGCCAGCTATTCGCCGACGGTTTATCGATATGGAATTTGGCCAGATGAGTAGCAAGTATCTCTATAATTCAGCGCAATATCGGACTATTTTGAAGCAAAGAAATCAATATTTAAAGCAGTTAAAGTTCAAAGTGCATAGTGACAAAGTCTTTTTAGGAGTCCTGTCCGACCAATTAGCTGCTTACGGTGCTGAAATAATATTTCAGCGCCGTCAATTTTTAAAAAAACTAGAAAAATGGGCTCAACAGCTGCATACCCAGATATCATTAGGTAAAGAACATCTGACCTTTGAGTATGTTTCTCAGGTCGATCAAGGCAAAGAATTAACCGTTGATCAGCTGTATACAAAACTTCAAGAAGCTTTTGTAGAACATCAAGAACGTGAGTTACAGCAGGGAACCACATTAGTCGGGCCCCAACGAGATGACGTGCGTTTTTTGGTTAATGGAAAAAATGTGCAGACATTTGGTTCTCAAGGACAGCAACGGACAACGGCTCTAAGTGTGAAACTTGCGGAAATTGATCTTATGAAAGAAGAAACGGGAGAATACCCAATCTTACTTTTGGATGACGTTTTGTCAGAGTTGGATGATGATCGCCAGACACACTTACTAAAAACGATTCAAAATAAGGTGCAAACCTTTTTGACAACAACGAGTTTGAGTGGGGTTGCACGGCAGTTAATTGATGAGCCCCGAATATTTACGATTAGTAACGGGACTTTGCATAAGGAGGAATAATTTTGGCAGACGATAAAACAAAATCAGCAGAAGAAATTGAAGCTGCTCGGGAACGCAAAGAAGAAAAAGCCCAAGAATATGATGCGAGTCAAATTCAAGTTCTTGAAGGGCTAGAAGCAGTTCGCAAACGTCCCGGAATGTACATTGGCTCAACCAGCGCCCAAGGTCTTCATCATTTGGTTTGGGAAATTATTGATAACGGAATTGATGAAGCATTAGCTGGATTCGCTGATAAAATCGATGTAACAGTCGAAAAAGATAACAGCATCACAGTCTTTGATAATGGTCGGGGTATCCCAGTTGGTACTCAAGCTAAGACGGGTAAGTCTGCCTTGGAAACAGTTTTCACAATTTTACATGCCGGTGGTAAATTTGGCGGCGGCGGTTATAAAGTTTCCGGTGGTTTACATGGTGTTGGTGCTTCGGTGGTTAATGCTTTATCAGAAGAATTAGACGTCAGAGTCATGCACAATGGTAAGATCTACTATATGGATTTCACCCGCGGTAAAGTTAAGACACCTATGAAAGTCATTGGTGATTCTGAACCCCATGCCCATGGCACAATAGTCCACTTCCTACCAGATGCAGATATTTTTCAAGAAACAACCACATTTGACATTAAAACTTTGCGGACCCGAATTCGTGAACTGGCCTTTTTAAATAAAGGATTACGAATTACGCTTAAAGATTTACGTCCGGAAAAATCTACTGAAGATGATTTTCTTTATGAAGGTGGAATTCGCCATTATGTCGATTATCTGAATGAAGGTAAGGATGTTTTGTTCCCTGAACCAATTTATGTGGAAGGGGTCGAAAAAGGCATTACGGTCGAAGTAGCCATGCAATATACAGAAGGCTACCAAAGTAAGCTGCTCACTTTTACGAATAATATTCATACGTATGAAGGTGGGACTCATGAAGAAGGCTTTAAGCGGGCCTTAACAAGGGTTGTTAACGATTACGCACATAAAACTGGTTTACTAAAAGATACTGAAGATAACTTATCCGGTGATGATGTTCGTGAAGGTTTAACCGCCGTTGTCAGTGTAAAGCATCCTGACCCTCAATTTGAAGGTCAGACGAAGACTAAATTAGGAAACTCTGATGCGCGAACCGCCGTTAATGACGTGTTTGGAGAACATTTCAATAAGTTCTTAATGGAAAATCCTGATACTGGCCGTAAAGTAATTGACAAGGGGCTGTTAGCATCTAAAGCACGAATTGCTGCAAAACGAGCTCGTGAAGTTACTCGGAAAAAGAGTGGCCTTGAGATTAACAACTTACCAGGAAAATTGGCGGATAATACGTCGAAAGATCCTGCAATTAGTGAGTTATTTATTGTCGAAGGAGATTCCGCCGGCGGGAGTGCTAAACAAGGTCGTTCTCGTTTAACACAAGCAATTTTACCGATTCGAGGTAAGATCCTTAACGTTGAAAAAGCGACTTTAGATCGAGTATTAGCAAATGAAGAAATTCGTTCACTATTTACGGCGCTTGGCACGGGTTTTGGTGAGGAATTTGATGTAACCAAGGCTAATTATCATAAATTGATTATTATGACCGATGCCGATGTCGATGGTGCTCATATTCGAACATTGCTATTAACGCTATTTTATCGGTACATGCGTCCCATGATCGACTCAGGCTATGTATATATTGCCCAGCCACCGTTGTATCAAATTCGCCAAGGAAAAATGATTAAATATATTGATTCAGACGAAGAGTTGCAAGAAACATTGAGTCAATTGCCACCTAGTCCTAAACCCGCTATCCAACGATACAAAGGTTTAGGTGAAATGGATGCTGAACAATTGTGGGAAACAACGATGAATCCAGATAACCGTCGTCTATTGCGAGTTTCTGCTGAAGATGCGGATGAAGCTAGTGGTGATTTTGATATGTTAATGGGTGATCGTGTTGAACCCCGACGGAAATTTATTGAAGATAATGCAGTTTATGTAGAAAACTTAGATGTTTAATTTAGGATTGGAGGTTAAATAACTTGGCTGGTGAAGAGAATATTGGCACACGTGTAACGGATGTCAATCTGAGTAAAGAAATGCGAACGTCCTTCCTAGATTATGCGATGAGTGTTATTGTGGCGCGAGCTTTACCTGATGTACGTGATGGTTTGAAGCCAGTGCATCGCCGAATTTTATACGGGATGAGCGAATTAGGAGTTACTCCTGATAAACCTTATAAAAAATCTGCCAGAATTGTTGGGGATGTCATGGGTAAATATCATCCCCATGGTGATTCAGCAATTTATGAATCTATGGTTCGAATGGCACAAGATTTTAGTTATCGTTATATGTTAGTTGATGGTCATGGTAACTTTGGCTCAGTTGATGGTGATGGGGCTGCCGCAATGCGGTATACAGAAGCCCGAATGAGTAAAATTGCCGTTGAGATGTTACGTGATATCAACAAAAATACAGTTGATTTTCAGGAAAATTATGATGGCACAGAACGGGAACCTAAGGTATTACCAGCTCGTTTTCCAAATTTACTGGTAAATGGGGCAACTGGGATTGCGGTCGGGATGACCACAAATATTCCCCCTCATAATTTGTCAGAAATTGTTAGTGCAATTCATATTTTGATGGACAATCCCGAAGCAACTACTGCCGATTTGATGGAGGCGGTCCCTGGACCTGACTTCCCAACCGGTGGTGTAGTGATGGGTAAATCCGGGATTCGTAAAGCCTATGAAACTGGTAAAGGTACGATTATAATTCGTGCCAAAGTTGATATTGAGCAAGAGAAGAGTGGCCGTGAACGAATTATAGTTACGGAACTTCCTTACATGGTAAACAAGGCTAAATTAATTGAAAGAATTGCTGAATTAGCCCGTGATAAACGAATTGAAGGTATTACGGATGTAAACGATGAAAGTGACCGTGAAGGAATGCGGGTTGTCGTTGATGTGCGCCGTGATATGAGTGCATCAGTTGTTTTGAATAACTTGTACAAAATGACTTTAATGCAAACAACCTTTGGGTTCAATATGCTGGCAATTGTAGACGGTGCGCCAAAAGTTTTGAGTTTAAAACAAATCTTGACGTATTATCTCAAACATCAAGAAGAAGTCGTTCGTCGTCGGACGGAATTTGATCTTAAAAAGGCGCAAGCTCGGGCTCACATTCTTGAAGGATTACGAATTGCTTTGGACCATATCGATGCAATCATAGCGATTATTCGTAATTCTGAAACAGCTGAGATTGCCAAAGATCAGTTGATGAATAATTACTCATTATCTGATAAACAATCACAAGCTATTTTGGATATGCGACTCGTTCGTTTAACTGGATTGGAACGCGAGAAGGTTGAAAACGAATATACTAAATTAATGGCAGATATTGAAGATTACCGCGATATCCTAGCTCATACTGAACGTTTGAATCAAATTATTTATCAAGAATTACTTGATATTCAAGAAAAATTTGGCGATAAACGACGAACAGAGTTATTAATTGGTGAAGTCTTAAGTCTTGAAGATGAAGATTTGATTGATGAAGAAGACGTTATGGTTACGTTAACGCATAATGGTTATGTGAAACGGATGCCAACTTCCGAATTTAAGTCGCAACGCCGTGGTGGTCGTGGTGTTCAAGGGATGGGTGTCCATGATGATGATTTCATCGAACATCTTGTTTCTAGTTCTACGCATGACGTGCTATTGTTCTTTACCAATGCTGGTAAAGTATACCGGATGAAAGGTTACGAAATTCCTGAATACGGCCGAACAGCCAAGGGAATTCCTGTAATTAATTTACTCGGCATTAGCGCTGGTGAAAGTATTCAAGCTGTCATCAATGCCGGTCAGGATCGTGATGATTCAGAAGAACGTTATCTATTCTTCACGACCTTGAAGGGTGTTGCCAAACGGACGCCATTAGCTGAATTCTTAAATATTCGAAGTAATGGGCTCAAAGCGATTAATTTGAAAGATGATGATGAATTAATTAACGTTGCAATTACGGACGGCAAGCAAAACATCATTATTGGAACGCACAATGGCTATGCAGTTAGTTTTGCAGAAGCATCAGTTCGTTCAATGGGTCGTTCGGCAACCGGTGTTCGTGGCATTCGATTACGTGATGAAGACTACGTGGTTGGTGTTGATATCCTACAACCTGAAAGTAAAGTTTTGATTATTACTGAAAAAGGTTATGGGAAACAAACATTAGCTAAAGAATATCCAATTAAGGGCCGTGGCGGTAAAGGAATCAAGACAGCCAATGTGACTGCTAAAAACGGTCAGATAGCTGGGATGACAACCGTGCTTGGTGATGAGGATATCATGCTAATTACCAATCGAGGCGTTATGATTCGATTTGATGTAGATTCAGTTCCAGAAACTGGTCGTGCAACAATGGGGGTTCATCTAATTAGAATTGATGAAGATTCTAAAGTTGCAACAATGGCTAAAGTTGATCATGAAGATGAAGATCAACCAGATGAGGAAAATAAAGATTCATCTGATCAATCTGACAATAGCGAGACAACTGAAAAAACAGTTACTGAAGAAAATACTGACGATCAAGAAAAATAAATAAATAGAATCCCGATAAACGACGTAATTTAATTATGTATCGTTTATTGGGATTTTTTGTTTATTGCGTTGAACAAGTATGAATGCTATAATTTAAGTTCGTGAGTAACTATTAATTTAGAAGCTCTCCTTGCTTTCTTAAAATTGTTGAGAAAGCCACTTAGTCCATAAGGAGGTGTAAAACACATGGCACAAAAATCATACGAAATTACTTATATCATTGCGCCAGATGTTGACGAAGCAGCTAAGGCAGCCTTAGTAGAACGTTTCGACAAGATCTTGACAGACAATGGTGCAGAAGTGGTTGATTCAAAAGATTGGTCCAAGCGTCGTTTTGCTTATGAGATCGGTGGATACAATGAAGGTATCTATCATGTTATAAACGCCAAAACAAACGATGACAAGGCCTTAAATGAATTTGACCGAATCGCTAAGATTACTGATGGTATCTTACGTCACATGATCGTTGTACGTTAAACAATAAACTTAATTAATTCAGGAAGGAGTCATTGTTTATGATAAACCGAACAGTTCTTGTTGGACGCTTAACCAGAGACCCTGATTTACGATACACCAACAGCGGTGCTGCAGTTGCAACCTTTACAGTTGCAGTTAATCGGCAATTTACGAACTCACAAGGAGAACGTGAAGCTGATTTTATTAACTGTGTTATTTGGCGAAAAGCCGCAGAAAATTTCGCTAACTTTACCCATAAAGGTTCATTGATTGGAGTTGATGGGCGGATTCAAACCCGGTCATATGAAAATCAACAGAATCAGCGGGTATATGTTACGGAAGTTGTCGTTGAAAACTTTTCATTGTTGGAATCCCGTTCTCAATCCGAACAGCGTCAACGGCAGGAGAACAACTCGGGATTTCAAAGCAATGCTCCGCAATCATCCGAAAATACCAATCCGTTTGATGCCGGGCAAGGAAACACTAATAGCAGTAATAACCAGAGCAATAGCAATGGTCCTGCTTCAAGTGCCAGTACGAACCCGAACGATCCGTTTGCAAATAACGGCGAACAAATTGATATTTCCGACGATGATTTACCATTCTAATAACTATTAGAGGAGGGATATTCAATGGCTCAACAACAAAGAAGAGGCGGAAATCGTCGACGTCGTAAAGTCGACTTTATCGCAGCTAACCATATCGATTATATCGATTACAAAGATACAGACTTACTGAAACGTTTCATTTCAGAACGAGGCAAGGTTTTGCCACGTCGTGTTACCGGAACAAGTGCTAAGAACCAACGTCGTTTGACAATTGCAATCAAACGATCACGGATCATGGGCTTACTTCCATTCGTTTCCGAAGAATAATTCAAATGGGTCTCTGTCAAACTGTATTGGTAGAGATTTTTGAAGGCATGTTCACTTCGGTGAATGTGCTTTTTGTTTACTCATGAATTAAACTGATACGAATGAAGAAGTTATGAATATTTCGAAAACCAAAACAGCTACGCTTTAATACCTTGATTTTGCGATTAAGTCCTTCAATAGGACCGTTAGAATACGGATAACGACAACTGTTGAGCACTGCTGAGCCGTTCTTAACGAAGGTTGAAATGGTGACGTCCATTTGATTACCAGCTACTTGGTAGTTGGTAATCAAATTTTTAAATCCCGTGGCATTCTTTTGGTGGATAGCAGTTAGAATGCCTTGATAAGTTTGATACACAGTTTTGAATTCTGGAAATTCATCTAAGGCAAGGTCGATGGCGTTCTGTTGGGTCATATACTCGTTAATGCCTCGTAAATAGATAAGCTTAGTGTCATTGATTTTCTCTTCTGCCAAATGAAATAAACGCCATTGAGATTTAAGGATGCGGTAAATGCGTGAATGCTTATCTTGAAAAGTACGGATAATGCGTGTACGTACATTGTCTAGTGCACGACCAGCAAGCTGAATAATGTGGAAACGGTCAATAATCGTGACAGCGTTCGGGAATAAACGATGAATAAAGCTGGCATATTCGGCGTTCATATCAATAGTAATTGTTTGAACTTTCGCACGTTCTTGAACTGAATAACGAGCTTCAAAGTAATCAATGATATCCTTACTGAGACGATCTTCGAGGGTCACAATGCGGCGATGACTAACGGCATCGCAACAGTTAAAGGACATTAGATGATTACAGGAACGAAATTCATCGAAACAAAGATTTGGTGGAAGTTGCTTAACACGGTAAGCCAAGTGAATATTTGCATTTAAAATACGTTGCACACTACTTGGTGAAATGCCACAAATTTTAGCGATTTCTTTACTGGTCAGCATGTCACGAGCTAGCACAATGACCTGATGTTTAACATTGTGGGTAAAAGTTTCATTACGTCTAACGAGGTTAGTTTTAGCTCCACAGGTTTTTAAACAATGTTGGCATTGATATCTTTGTCTTCTTAGCTGCATTTCATAACGTCCGCCTGATAAGGTTCCCAACCTTAGATGACTAACGTGGGTACCGTTTTTAATTAGACTTTTATGGCCACAATGGGGACATTTCACAAGCTGATAAGAAAGGTTGGCGTGAACGACATGAATTCGTTGTCCATTCGGGCAACGTTTCTTGGTAACACCAGTTACGGTTATATTTGGGTCTGTCATTTTAAACAAGCTTAAGATAGAATTAGTTAGGGACATCTGTTTTTCCTCTTTTCGATTTTGTTTGGCGATTAAATCGTAGCACAAAGAGGACAGATGTCCTTTTAATTTTCAAAATAAAAACTGGTATCAGTTATTCACCAATACCAGAAAGTGTAGACCCATTCAAATGAGGACCTATCAAATCAATAAATTGATTTGATAGGCCTTTTTTTGATTAAATATACATAAGCAATCTATTTTTAGAGATTTATAATTATTTATGATAAAGTAAATAGGTATAAAATCGGTTAATGGATTTTTAGCAGAATATCATGCCTACCTGGTTTAAAGATAGTGGGTTTAGAAACATTTTATTAAAAAGTGTTTTATAATGAGTAGTAACTAATACAATTAAAAGGGGAATTAAATGTATCGTTATTTTATTCAACCACAATTAAATAAGATGAATAATTCATTAATTGGATACGAACTATTAATTCGGAAACATTCGGATAATGGTTGGCAAGTGCCAAAGCTGTTTTCAGAAATTCCTGCCCCAGTTATTGCAGATATGTTAGCAGAAACAACAGCCAAATTAGTTTTAAAAATTGGATCCGTTTCGGTTAATTTAAATCGAACACAAATGATGAATAAGCAAATTAATGCGGCACTAATCAAGGCGCAAGATCAATTACGACCACTGAAGTTAAACGTTGAATTAACCGAGGAGCCAGGGGATGAAGCAATTACTAATGCTGATCTGGAGCCCATGTTTAAGCGGTTCATTCAGCGTGGAATGGAAATTTGTTTGGATGATGTGGGCACAGGGGATAATCAGATTAACGAGATAGAAGCATTATTTCCGTACGTGAGTGAAATCAAATTTGCTTTACAGAACTTTAAGGAAAGTTTTCAGGATCCCAAAATTCAAGCTAAAGTCGTTTATTGGCGTGATATTGCGCGGAAAGAAAATTTACGTTTTATTCTTGAGGGAATTGAAGATGATGCTGATGATTTGGAGATTGATTTGCGCCAAGGCTATTATTACGGAAAACCACATTTACTTAAAATTAATGCTGACGATCCTGATTAGTTTGGATTGTAGTGAGGAAGAGGGAAATCATTGTGAAAGTCGTTGTAATTGGTTGTACACACGCCGGAATTGCAGCTGTCACCCAAATTTTTAAGGCTCATCCCGACACAGAAGTCACAATTTATGAGAGAAATGATAACGTGTCATTCTTATCGTGTGGGATTTCTTTATATTTAAATGGTGACGTCAAGCGATTGGAAGATATGTTTTATGCGAGTCCTGAAGATCTAGAAAAGCAGGGAGCGACTGTTAGAACACAACACGATGTTTTAAGCGTTGATACCAAAACGCACCAGCTTACTGCTCAAAATATGCTGACCAAAGAAGTTTTCACGGATACCTATGACAAGCTGATTATGACCACTGGCTCCTATGTGGTCGTCCCTCCTCTGATGGGAATTGATGATTCAAGAGTTTTGTTGTGTAAAAGCTATGAACAAGCTAAAAATATTTATGAATCGGCTAAAAATCATAAACATATTGCGATTGTTGGCGGTGGATACGTGGGTGTTGAGCTAGCAGAAGCCTATGCGGATACCGATCATGAAGTTACACTGGTTCAATCGCATGATCAAGTATTGAACAATTATGTTGATCCGTTACTTTCCGGGAAAGTTACTAAGTTACTCAAAGATCATGGCGTTCATGTTCATTTAGACGAAAAAGTCCAGGCCTTTCATGGCACTGATAAGGATGATCAAATCGTCCTTAAAACCGATAAAGGTGAACTTAAAGCTGATTTGGCAATCGTCAGCACTGGTTTTATGGCTAATACGGAGCTGTTACGCGGGCAGGTTGATATGGACCGCCACGGTGCGATTCTAGTTGATAGATACGAGCAGACTTCAAATCCTGATGTCTATGCAGCAGGAGATGCGTGTGTTTCGTATTTCAATCCAGCAGGCAATAATGCATACATTCCCCTAGCAACGAATGCTGTTCGTCAGGGGGCCTTAGCGGGGATAAATATTTTTGGTAAAATCCAAAAGAACATGGGAACGCAAGCAACTTCAGCTATGGAGTTGTTTGGGTAAACTTTAGCTAGCAGTGGGTTAACACTTAATTCTGCTAAAAGAGAAGGCTTAGATGCAGCCTCTGTGGTTTATGAGGGGAACTATCGACCAAGCTACATGCCAACCACGGATTTATTAACGATTGAACTTGTTTATGATCGAAAAAATCGGCAAATTTTAGGTGCGCAATTATTTAGTAAGCATGAGGTTGCGCAATCGGCGAATGCAATTTCGATTTGTATTCAAAATAAGAATACAATTGATGATCTAGCCTTTGTAGACATGCTTTTTCAACCTCATTATGATGAACCGTTTAATTACTTAAATTTGGTAGCCCAATTAGCAATTGAACAAGAACGACAAACAAAACAAGTTAATTAGAGTAAAAAACACCTATCAATCCACGATTACGCTGATTGATAGGTGTTTTAGTTTAACTTAATTTTTGCGGTTCTTTTAAAAATAAATGTCCAAGGAGAGCTAAAACTAAGAAAACGGCGGCGACAATACAAACACCAATCCAGCCATAGTTACTCCAGGCAAATGTCCCAAAGAAAGTTCCTAAGGAGCCACCTAAAAAGTAACTAAACATGAAAATGGAATTGTTACGGCTGCTCGCCTGTAAACTCAATGATTGAACAATGGCTTGGTTTGAAACCTGCCCAAATTGGGTTCCTAAGTCTAAGAGGATAATTCCCACGATTAAGCCGATAAAGAAATGCCCAAGGCCAGCAAAAATAATAAATGCCAAGGTTGAAAAAAGAATGCCAAGACCAATTGTGATTCTTGGTGAATAGGCATCAACCAAACGACCAATGATTGAGGCAAATAAAACGCCCGTAATTCCTAACAGGCCCAACAAGCCAGCAACGTCGCTACCATAATGATACTGATGAGCTAAATAAAATGCCAAAGTGGACCACAAAACGTTTGACACGCCAAACAAACAAAAGCCATTAATGGCAGATCCTTGTAAGTGTTTTTCTTTAGCTAATAGTTTCGGCAGAGATGCCAAAACTTTGCCGTAGTGCATAGTCTGATGTGAACGTGGATCTCTTGGTAAGAAGGCATGTAAGACACCTAATAAGATTGTGCAAATGATCGCGGCGATTAAATAGACATATTGCCAACTGAGAAAGCTTCCTAATAAACCGCTGACTGAGCGAGATAATAGGATCCCAGTTAATAATCCGCTGAGGACGTTTCCTAAAACTTTTCCCTGATGGAGACTAGGGGCTAAATAAGCCGCGTAGGGAATGATTATTTGGGGAGCCACGGAAGTAATTCCAACTAGTAAAGATGCTGTGCCAAATATGATAAGGGATGGTGCCCAGAAGGCCAGTAACAATGCTAAAATTGATAAACTTAACATGATTTGAATGAGATGATAACGATTGAAGATATCCCCTAATGGCACAATGAATAAAAGGCCAAACGCGTATCCCAATTGGGTGAGCATGGCGACAACACCGACAGCGGCTTTGGAAACTTGAAAGCTAGTTGCGATCAAGCCTTCAATCGGTTGGATATAATTTAAATTAGCTACAATAATTCCAGTAGCAATTGCCATGAGTAAAACAGTTTTTCCGGATAATTCCTTTTGTGATTCCAAATTTTTTCCTTCTTCTCTAAAAAATTAAGTAGCAGGCTCAGATTTTATTTAGCAGCGAAAAAGGATTTTCAATGCGCATAATTAGCCAGTGAAAAAAGCGATTATTTAACATAGCAATACCTCCATAACTAGCTTAGTTTAAACAAAAAAAGGAGTTTCGTAAAGGTCGGATAAGGTTGGTGAACTTCAATGGTAAAAACATTTTTTGTTATTTTGTGCATAAAATGTTTCACGTGGAACGTAACTCAAAAAATTAGTTTAGCTTATTTTGTTGTCCGTACATAAGTTACTCACGGTTCTTTGTCATGGGTCTTTGTGATAAAATGAAACTAGTCTACAATTCGAGGAGAAACTATGAAAAAATTACGTTTAGCAGAAAGGATTCCAGTATTTATGCGGAACCCTCGTTTACGGTTGTTAGCAATTTATATTATTTTGTTATCACTCGTTGGCGCAGGTGTTGCGTTTTATTACAACTGGATATTGGGAGTTGTCTTATTGATCCTTCTTATCTTGGGAAGTGTCTTTATTAACGACACACTTCACCGAGTTAATGAAGAAACAACAAAATACATTTCGGATCTTTCGTTTCGAATTAAACGTAGCGAACAGGATTCGCTTTTACGAATGCCACTTGGAATCTTGATTTATGGGGATGAAGATCAAATCCAGTGGATTAATCCTTATATGCAAGGCTACATGGGCGATAAAGATGTCTTAGGTAAAAAAATTGTCGATGTCGATAAAGATCTTGCAAAACTTTTGGAGGATCATCGTGAAGAAAAAGGAACAGTCACTGTTTCTTGGGGTGATCGGCAATTCACGTTATTAACTGAGCAGGACAGTCATGTTTTATACATGATGGATATCACCAAATATGCCAAAATTGAAGAAGCTTATGATGATTCACAAGTAGTAATTGGGCAGGTTTTCTTGGATAACTACGATGAGGTTACCCAGTCAATGGCGGATTCAGATGTCTCAAGTCTAAGCAGTTTTGTCACAAATCAGATTTCAAGTTGGGCACAGGAATTTGGGATGTATCTCAAACGTGTCGATGATGATCACTTTTTTGTGTTAATGTATGCTGAAGTTTTACAAAAAGTTGAAGCTGATAACTTTAAATTGTTGGATACCATTCGAGAAGCTACTTCCAAACAGAACTTTCCAATCACATTAAGTATTGGGATTGCCTATGGGGATCAAGACCTAAATAATTTGGCAGATTTATCGCAGAGTAATCTTGATTTGGCCTTGGGACGTGGTGGCGATCAGGTTGTTGTAAAAGCGCCAGATGATCAGGCCCGTTTTTATGGTGGTAAAACTAATCCGATGGAAAAACGGACGCGGGTAAGAGCTAGGATGATTAGTCAGGCCGTGACTGAATTGATGTCACAGGCCGATCAAATTTTTGTCATGGGTCATCAGCAATCCGATATGGATTCACTTGGTGCATGTTTAGGTATTCGGCGAATTGCACAAATGAATAACCGGCAGTGCTGGATTGTATTGGACGAAGAACATTTACATTCAGACGTTAAACGGTTGTTAACTTCATTAGAGGATTATCCTGCTATTAAAGAGTCAATTATCACGCCAGAAGCAGCTTTAGAGAATGCGAATAGTCAGAGCTTACTTGTTATGGTGGATCATTCGAAACCCTCTTTAACAACCGCACCTGAGCTGTATAAAAAGCTTGAAAATCGTGTTATGATTATTGATCATCACCGACGAGGCACAGAATTTCCTGAAAATCCGGTTTTGGTTTATATTGAACCTTATGCATCTTCAACTTGTGAATTAATTACTGAAATGTTTGAGTACCAATCTAAAGATAGTGAACCGATCAATGAAATTGAGGCAACCGGGATGCTGGCGGGGATTGAAATTGATACAAAATCCTTTACAACAAAAACGGGAACCCGAACTTTTGATGCCGCCAGCTATTTAAGGTCAGTTGGGGCAGATGAAGGATTAATTCGTCACTTTATGAAGGAAAATGTGGATAGTTACTTACAACGTAATCATCTCATTGAATCTGTGGCGTTTATAAATAAAAACTTAGCAGTTTGTGTGGGTGAAGAAGAGCGGACATACGATCCGGTTACGGCTGCCCAGGCGGCTGATTCCTTACTTTCAATTTCTGGAATTGAAGCATCATTTGTTATTACCCGGCGTTCTGAAAAAGTAGTCGGAATTTCCGCGCGAAGTGCTGGTGATGTTAATGTTCAGCTAATTATGGAACAAATGGGTGGTGGTGGTCATTTGGGTAGTGCCGCTACACAAATTGAAGATCAAACCGTTGCTGAAGTTAAAGCGCAGTTAACCACCATTTTAGAAAAAGAAAATGATAAAGAAAATAAAGACGACGAGGAGTGAACTTCATGAAAGTTATTTTTTTAGAAGATGTTAAAGGCAAAGGTAAACGTGGCGAGGTTAAGAATGTCCCAGATGGCTATGGACAAAATTTCTTGATTAAAAATGGTAAAGCCGAGCTAGCCACAAAGGGTGCCATGAGCAGTTTAAAAGGGCAACAACGTGCTGAAGAAAAACATGAAGAAGAAGTTTTGGAGACAGCTAAGCAGTTAAAAACTACTCTAGAAGCCGATAAGACAGTGGTTGAATTAACCGCTAAGGCTGGTACTGACGGCCGGTTGTTTGGATCGATTCCCAGTAAACAAATTGCGCAAGCACTTGAAAAGCAGTTTGGACTTAAATTAGACAAACGAAAGATCGAATTGACCGACCCAATTCGTGTGTTGGGCTATACAAATGTACCCGTTAAATTACACCCAGGGGTAACAGCTAAAATTCGCGTTCACGTTGCAGAAAAGTAACTAAATCCAGTTTATTTTGTGGTGAAATGGCTGTTTTAAGGTACCGATAAAGGGCAGTTATAAAAAAAATATTTTAGAAACTTTCCGAGTCATCAGAGGTAGAAACATGAATAATGATAGTTTAGAAAATCAAACACCGCCACAAAATAGTGAGGCGGAAAAAGCCGTTTTAGGAGCCATTTTCTTGGATTCCGAAGTTCTTGTGGAAGCCATGGAATATCTGACACCTGAAGATTTCTATCAACGAGCTCATCAAATTATTTTCCAAACCATGGTCACGTTAAATGATGAGGATGAAGCGATTGATGTTGTCACAATGAATAACCGTTTGACAGCGCAAAATCAGTTAGACGATGTAGGCGGTATCAGTTATATTGCCGAGTTGGCAGCTTCCGTTCCAACTGCGGCCAACGTTGTCTACTACGCAAAAATCGTTCAAGAAAAGGCTATTTTACGGCGTTTGATCAAAGCTGCCACTAAGATTGTTACCAAAAGCTATCAGCAAGATGAGAGCGTTGGGGATGTTTTAGATGAAGCGGAACGAGAAATCAGCGAAGTTTCAGAAGATCGTAATCAATCAGGATTCAAGAAGATTTCTGATGTATTGACCGATTCAATGACTGAAATTAATAAATTGTATCAAAACGGCGATGAAATTACCGGATTGTCTACTGGTTACAGTGAGTTAGACAAAATTACGGCAGGCCTTCATCCGGATGAGCTCTTCATTCTAGCTGCCCGACCAGCTGTTGGTAAAACTGCGTTTGCATTAAACATTGCGCAAAATGTGGGAACCAAAACGGATAAAACAGTGGCCATTTTTAGTTTGGAAATGGGTGCTGATCAACTAGTTAATCGGATGTTGTGTGCGGAAGGCAGTATTGATGCCAATCACTTACGAACGGGTCAATTAGATGAAGAAGAGTGGCAAAATTTAGTGATTGCCATGGGAAGTTTAGCAAAGGCTAATATTTATATCGATGATACGCCGGGAGTTAAGATGGCTGAAATTCGGGCCAAATGTCGCCGATTAGCTAAAGAACAAGGCAATTTGGGATTAGTTGTGGTGGATTATTTACAACTAATTGAAGGTTCTGGCCAAGAAAACCGACAACAAGAGGTTTCTGCAATTTCACGTCAGCTAAAGAAGCTAGCAAAAGAACTCAGAGTACCAGTTTTGGCACTTTCCCAGCTTTCTCGTGGGGTTGAGCAGCGTCAGGACAAACGACCAGTATTGTCAGATATTCGTGAATCTGGATCAATTGAACAAGATGCTGATATCGTAGCTTTCTTGTATCGTGAAGACTACTACGATCGAGAAGATGGCGAAGACGGGGATGGGAACGATTCAGATCCACGTCAGAGTGAAGATCCGGATGTAGGGCCGGTTGAAGTTATTATTGAGAAAAACCGAAGTGGTGCGCGGGGAACTGTGAAGCTGTTGTTTGTAAAGTCTTACAACAAATTTGCGCCCATTGCGTACGTACCTGATAACTAGCTCCAAAATTAGCAGTTTTGCATGAAGAAGTTGGCCGATTATTGGGTAAGCTTTAATGTGAAACTGTTATATTATGCAGTTTTTTAGTTAAATGAAGTTTAGATGGAGGGGACGATGAAAGAACTTAAATTACGTTATTTGTTGCTTGGTTCATGGATGGATAGCATTGGGATGAGCTTTGTGTGGCCATTAACAACCGTGTATATGCACAACATTCTTGGACACTCACTCACAGTTGTGGGAATTGTGTTAATGCTAAACTCAGTGGCTAGTATTGTGGGATCATTTGTTGCCGGCCGTTTGTTCGACAAACATGATGGCTATTATCTATTGCTTGGAGGAATTGCCTTTACGGCTTTAAGCATGTTAGTTTTGGTGTTTGTTAATGATTGGCCGATCTATCCGATTATGTTAGTTTGCATTGGATTGGGGACTGGTTGGATTCTAGCATTTGTTAATGCGTTAGGGACAACCGTGCATAGTAAGGATGGGCGTTTTGTATTCAATATGTTGTACTTTGTCCAAAATTTAGGTGTGATGATTGGAACGGCAGTTGTGGGTTTGATGTTTAAGGATGATGTAGCGCCCTTATTTGCGATTTCAACTGCTTTGTATGTTGTCTTCTTTGTAGTGGCAGCGATGAACTATCACGTCAAACGAGAGCGACCAGAGAGTTTACAGCAAATGGATCAAGATGCGCAACCCGCTTCAAAAACGCAAAGAATGCCACATGTGAATGTGGTTATTATGTATACGTTATTCATTAGTTTGTTTGTTATTTGGATTTTTTATCAGCAATGGAACAGTAATATTTCGGTCTATATGTTGAGTTTGCATATTCCACTTAAAGATTACAGCTTTTTATGGACGGTTAATGGTCTTTTTATCGTAATCGTTCAAGCTTTCTTAAGTTGGAAGGGTGGCAAGATGTTTAAAGATCCTTTCCATCAAGTTTATTTTGGAATGATTTTTATAATTGCTTCATTTGTAATTTTGGTGTTTGCAACCCAGTACATTGCCTTTGTCTTGGCAATGATCATCTTAACGATCGGGGAGGCAATCACATTTCCGCAGATTCCGGCAATCGCAAACCTTCTTTCTCCATATGGGATGAAGGGACGATATCAAGGATTGGCAAGCTCCTTTCCGTCAGCGGGGCGTGCAGTTGGTCCACTTGTTGGTAGTTTAATTATTGATACGTTCTCTTTCGTTTCCTTATTCGTTGTCGCTTCCGTTGCCATCGCATTAATTTTATTTGTAAACATTGTGCTGATTGAACGAGATAAGAACGAATTAACAGAATATAAATAGAGTCAGATAAAAACCAATCCTGAGAATTCAGAGTTGGTTATTTTTGTGCTTATGAATACAAATACTATTAGAAAGGTGTTTGTAGCTTAATATGAAGTTTAAAAGTTGCTCAATATGTAGTTAAGTGAAGGTGAACTTTTTGAATACTTGCTAGCTCTGTAATTTTTTGTCATATTTTGAGATGATTTCGTAAACGGATTTATATGCTAGCGTATTACGTGCATGTTAAGGTTATTCTTGTTAGAATGATAAGAAATAAGTTAATATGGAAGGAAGTCTTATGATAAAAATGAATTTCAAACAGGTGCTTGTTCTTACAGTTGGGGTAGTCGGGATTACTTTTGGTGCAACAAATGTTGCGAGCGCTGATGCAAGTGCTGGAGGAAATCAACAATATACCGCTGCACAAACAACAGCAAATAACGCGACAGCTCAAGCAATGACAACAAGCACCTCGACAAGTGATAGTTCAGTCGTTTCTGAGGCTTTAAGCTTAGCACAAATGAATATCCCTTACGTTTGGGCTGGTGAATCAATGAGTGGAATGGATTGCTCAGGTTTCACTGAATGGGTTTATGCACACACTACAGGCATCAGCTTGGGACATAATACAGTGGTCCAAGAAGGTCATGTGACTAAACATACTGTTGCAGAGGCCCAACCTGGCGATCTATTATTTTGGGGATCACAAGGAGCAAGTTACCATGTTGGAATATACATAGGTAGTGGAAAATACGTTGCAGCCCCTGCACCTGGTCAAAATGTATCCGTTCAAACAGTTAGCGGTGCGTTTATGCCAAGTTTCTCAGGCCACGTAAATGGTTAAATTAAATTAAGCAAAAAACGGATGGCCAATTTGGTCACCCGTTTTTAAATTGTCTAAGATAGTGAAGTCTAAATTAGGATTGCTAAAATCATAGCCAGTAAACCCGGCAGTGCTTCTAATAAGAAGAATTTTCGTGAAAATACAAACCCTGCATAAATTCCATTAAGAAAGACAAACAAATTTAGAAAGATTAGGACGTATTTCATGGGGTCATTTGGGACAATCACGATGGTTAGAATAAGCACCAGTCCAACAAACCCACTGAACAACCCTAAATTTTGAATGAATTTTTGAACAATTGGATTTTCAATGATTTTTTCAGGCAAGCTGAAGAATGTGGCAACTTTTTCGTACGGCGCGAAAAGTTCGATATACAAGAAGTAAATATGCTCTA
Source organism: Pediococcus sp. M21F004 (assembly GCF_051122535.1). Taxonomy (NCBI): domain Bacteria; kingdom Bacillati; phylum Bacillota; class Bacilli; order Lactobacillales; family Lactobacillaceae; genus Pediococcus; species Pediococcus sp. M21F004. The sequence goes on along the minus strand of NZ_CP177314.1, from coordinate 1,313,307 downwards.
AAGCAATGAGCAGACTAATTGAGACAGTGATGGTCAATAACATAAAAGAAAAAGCCCCCTTTAATAAAAGTACAACATAAGTAGATTATAAATAAGTTAACAGGTCGTGTCATGAAAACTCTATAAGAAAATTAGGATATTATGGGTTAATTTGTAATTCTGTACTTAAATTGAATAACAAACATATCCTATAACAAGTCCAAAAGGGGAATGAACTTCAATAATACCTAACGAGAGCAAAGTCATTCATTTATAAAAAAATTTTACTGTCAATTTGATTTATTGGTTAAATTGGAAAAATTTCGAGTGATTTTTCCCAGAAGAATAGAGCTATACCAACGATCCTAACGAATTGCATCATGTCCCATCAATAAAGGGGTTAAGTGCGATTAACTTCAGTTAAATTAAGGGGAAAACGAAGCTTATATTACAGAATTGTGACATGAACGTAAGTGAAGGTCAATGAATATAAACCTCATTGAAACATAACTGCAATATTCAAAGTGTATTCTTCTAGGTAGCTTATAAAAACAAGGAGAGTATATATAATATGACATTAAGAACAAACGTTACAAAATTTATGGTGGCTATGATGGCTGCATTATTTATGGGTCTCACATTATTGGTAACAGTTTCTCATGCTGATGAAATTTACACAGTCAAATCAGGCGATACACTTTCAGAAATTGCATATAACCTCAATAACGGGACCAGCTATCAAAAATTAGCAACAACGAACAAAATTAAAAATGTAAACTTGATCTATGTTGGTCAAAAGTTATTACTTAAGAGTGATGGCGAAGTTAAAGTTGCTACGAAGAGCGAAGTGAAATCAACACCAGCTGTTAAGAGTGTAACGCCAAAGACAAATACTAGCTCAACAAACAAACAAAGCTCAAATACTACATCTACAAATACGCAAAGTTCAAACACAACAAAATCAACAAGCACATCAACTTCAACGAGTTACACTGGTAGCAATTTGAAGAGTTATGTTTTAAGCCAAATGGAATCACGGACTGGTGTTTCTTCTGCTACTTGGAACATGATTATTACACGAGAATCAAACTGGGAGCCATCTGTTCGTAATAGTACTAGTGGTGCTTATGGTTTATTCCAAAATATGCACATTAGTGGTGGATCAGTTGAACAACAAGTCAACGCTGCTGTTAGTTTGTACAACGCGCAAGGCATGGCTGCTTGGGCACTTTAATTTAAAAGTTGTTAGGAATTATAGCGGTTGTTGATATTTTCTAACAAAAAACGGTGTGCAACTCTGAATTGCAGAGTTTCGCACTGTTTTTTTGCAAAGCAACTAGAAAAGTCAGATTAAGGATCAAAATATTTTATTAAAATAAACAGCTGGCACTAAAGCCAGCAAACTAAATAAGATTCATTGAAGCTGCCTTTTACGGGCAGCTTTTTGTGTACAAAATGATTAAAAAAGCCTCTATCGTTTATATCAAGATAGAGGCTTGTCGTATTTAATTTAACCTAATTTAATTTGACTGTCAGCTAAAGCTTGATCAACCACATGCATTACAATTTCATCACGTTGGAGCTGTTTATTAGTAAATTCCAAGTCATGGCTGTCGATAACTTTCGTAAATTGTTGGAATTCTTGGAACATGCGGTGAGCATGGACTTTAACATCAATTGTTTGAGGCTGTTGTCCCCTTATACTAACTGCATAGTGATCTAAGACGTTTGTCGGACCACTTACAAAGTTCCTTCAATTGCTGTTGTTACGGGCGCATCAACATCCTTCGCACCAATGCTGACGACCTTTGTTTGCGGATAATTTAAAGTTAAAATTCCAGAAGTGTCAATATTATGAGACACATTTGCTAAGTAGTGGACATCGGTTGGGGCACCTAACAGACCAATCACAAAATAAATATTGTAGATATTCAGATCCATCAATGCGCCACCACCTAATTTAGGGTCGAATGCTGGTAAAATAGTGCCCTTCCGAAATGCATCGTATCTGGATGAGTATTGAGAGTAATTACATGTCACAACTTTGATATCTCCCAGTTTCTGCAGGTCATTTTTTAGCTGTTTGTAGTTGACTAAATATTGATTTGTGATGGCTTCTAACAAGATTAGCTGATTGGATTTAGCTAATCTTTCTAATTCTTTTAATTGCTCGGAGTTCAAAGTAAAAGGCTTTTCGCAAATAACGTTTTTACCGGCTTGCAACGCTGCTTTAGCAAATTGAAAGTGCAGAGAATTGGGTAATCCAATGTAGACAGTGCTGACATCGGATGCTAAACACTGGTCTAGATCTGTATAAATTGCATCAATATGAGCTGCTTGTTGTAAAGTCTTCATTACTGGGAGGTCCTGTTTCTGACCAAAAATTGCCTTGATATCAATCTCTGGTAAATCATTTACCATAGTAGCAAAGTCCTGGACAATTTTTCCTGCTCCTAAAACGGCTAGTTTCATTATATTAACTTCCTTTCAAAATTAATGACACGTTTGGATGCCTTGTTCCAACATTTTAATCTGTTGAATGGTTTCTTCATCTTTAATGAGTTTCTTTTTGCCTTCAACAATAGAGGCATAAATAGCGGAATAAACGCGACTGTAGTCCCCGTTAACTGAGGTAACTTTTTGTTCATGGTATTGATTATTATCATCATAGTAGGTTAAGGTCCCGTAGTCTGAAGGGTGATCAATCCCAAAGTCATCGTGATTAGGCATGTAAAATAACTTTAAATGTTCTTCCTGACGGTCCATATTTTCCTTAATAAACATGCCCTTTTTGCCGTAAACAACAAAACTTGGACGGGCTTGATGCGAAAATAGCTTGACGCAACGCTGACCTTCATTTGTCCGTAATACAAGTCAATATCGAAGTAATCATTCATATGGCCACTACCCAGCAACTGCCGCACATCATAGTGAACCTTATCTGGTTTACCAAAAAAGCTGATGGCCTGATCCAAGGTATGACAACCATGACCATAGAGAAAACTATTAATTTTACTAAAACCAGTAGTATTTTCTGGAACTTCTGGGCGGTAGTAATCGTAATTAGATTCTACTTCAAGTAAATCACCTAATAGGCCACTGTTAATGACCTTTTGAACCGTCAAAAAGTCGGAATCAAAAAGTCTATTTTGGTAACATTGAATAAAAAGATGTTTTTGTTTAGCTAAATCAAACAACTCGCGCGCTTCAGCTGCAGTTTCAGAAAAAGGTTTTTCAACTAAAACATTTTTCCCGTGATTTAAAGCGTCCTTAGCCGTTGAGTAATGGAACTTGCTGGGAGTTGTGACCACAACTAGCTGAATTTCAGAATCTTTATAGATATCGTCAAGGTTGGTCGTATAATGAACACCAGAGATAGGAGTCCATCTGATTTTTCCACTAGGGGAATAAATTGTTTTGACGTTAAATTGATCTTTTAGCTTTAACACAAATGGCAGATGATACCGATTGGCACTTTTTCCATTTCCAATAAATGCACCATTAATTATGAATATGACCTCCTTAAGATTATGAGCTTATTATGAAGTTCAATTCAGGAGTTGGGGTTAATTTTAAGGAAACAGGACCCAACTATCGAATATATGAGTTAAAAGGGCTAGTTAGTTAAACATTTTGACCCCATCTTGGTCAGAAAAAGCATGGTCTGTGCTAGTATCAATGGAGAGGTGAAAAGTAAATGGCATTACTTGAGCAGTTTGAACAGCGTACCGATTTAACTGAGACAGAGCAGCGTATTGAAGACTATATTAAAGGACATCTAACCGATATTCCGGGGATGACAATTGAACAACTGGCAGCCTTTACCTATACGTCGCATTCAGCAATTGTGCGCTTGTCTAAAAAATTAGGATATAAAGGGTTTCGTGACTTGAAATTAGCAGCCAGCGATAGTTTAGCGCAACAACTCGTCTCTTTGGGAGCCGTCGATGCAAACTTTCCATTTAATCCAACGGAATCGGCTACCGTAATCACTAAAAACATGGCTGATTTGACGACCACGGCGATTAAACGAGCCCAAGCTCAAGTTGACCCACAGCAACTACAAACCGCAGCAGAAATGCTATTAACTGGTAAACGACTCTTCTTTTTTGGCCGCGGTGACTCGCAAATCCGGGCACGAAGTTTTCAAAATAAGCTCATAAAACTAGATATTTTCCCCGTCATTGCTGAAGAATATGTTGATGAAAAATGGGTGATTGCTAATGTGCACCCAACGGATTGTGCCTTGTTTATTTCTTATGGAGCCAACGTTCCGGAATATACACAAATGATGGCGTTGCTTGAGAACAAACGGATTTCCACTATCTTACTTACTGGTAAACTTCAGTCTAAAAAGACAGCGGAAACTAAATTAACCATTGTAGCCGCCCAAGATGAACATGAAGATGAAAGTAAAATTGGAACTTTTGCATCTCAGATCGCTTTTGAGTATATTTTGGATATTGTATTTTCTTTGATGTATAGTCACGCTTATACGCATAATTTATTAAATCAAAGGCAAACACAAACCTTACTAAATTCAGATGAGTTATTTGAAGACAATTAAAAAGACCACTATTCTTCGTCAAAGAATAGTGGTCTTTTTAGATCGGTGTGGGGATAAGATTAATTAGTTGCTTAATTTGTAATAACTCTGTATAACAGTAAGAACAATAAAAAAATCAGTAACCACGGTGTTTGTTAACACTGCATGATTACTGATTAATTGGTATTTATGGGTGGTCAGGGGATCGAACCCTGGACCCACGGATTAAGAGTCCGTTGCTCTGCCAGCTGAGCTAACCACCCATATCATTAACCGACTACAATATATTATCATATATTTTCAGTCGTGGCAACCGTTTCTTGAAAATTTCACCGCAGTTTCACTGTTAGGATTGCTAGTTTATCAGTTTTTTGAGTTGCCGATCAAACGGGATGGGACAACTGAATATTAACACAGTTACAATAAAGGGATTCATTTGTTTAAATGAAGTAAATTCACCTTAAATCTAAGCTAGATAAAGTAAAATTGGTTCTAAATACCTATAATGTTAGTCAATACAAAGCTGTCCGTGTAACCGTTAAAACACGTGTGGTATAATAAGAACGCAATGTTTTTAAGCTTTTTACCAAAAATAGAATATATAATTTAAAACAAGAATTACTCTGTAGGGAGGAACAAAGCTTTATGCAAAAAATTTTAGTTGTCGATGACGAAAAACCAATATCTGATATTGTAAAATTTAATTTAACTAAAGAGGGCTATGAAGTTATTACGGCCTATGATGGGGAAGAAGCTCTGGAAAAAGTCGAAGATGACAGTCCAGATCTTATTTTACTAGATCTTATGCTTCCCAAAATTGATGGATTAGAAGTTGCCCGACGAGTACGTGCCAAACACAGTATTCCAATTATCATGGTGACGGCTAAGGATTCTGAACTAGATAAGGTAGTTGGTTTGGAATTAGGTGCTGATGACTATGTGACCAAGCCATTTTCAAATCGTGAGTTAGTTGCGCGAGTTAAAGCTAATTTACGTCGCCAAGATCAATTGGTGAGTGCCGAACAAGAAAATAACGACATTAAAGTAGGCGACCTGGATATTAACCCAGATGCATACGCAGTGTCTCGACATGGGGATCAACTTGATTTAACCCATCGTGAATTCGAATTATTGTACTACTTAGCCCAACATATGGGGCAAGTAATGACCCGGGAACATTTACTTCAAACTGTTTGGGGATATGACTATTTTGGTGATGTCCGAACGGTTGATGTTACGGTCCGAAGATTACGAGAAAAGATTGAAGAAAGTCCAAGTAATCCAGTTTATCTTGTCACACGTCGTGGTGTAGGATATTACTTAAGAAATCCAGAAAATGAAAAATAATGGGAGTCATGTTTGCTTATGAACAAGAAAACCCGTTTTTACCAATCGATAAATTTTAAAATAGCCTTGGTATTCGCCTTGTTATTAATGATAACATTGGAAATCGTCGGGGTTATTTTTGTACGTCAATTGGAACAACGAAATTTGAGTCAATTTAAAACTCAGGTCCAGCTGGAAACGTACGTGGACAATACCATTTCAGACCAGCTGGTGAAAAGTAACACTAATTCGGCTAATAAACAGATTCAACAGATTGTATCGGATGTTAATAATACTAATATTACGGAAATTCGAGTTATTGATAACAAGGGAACTGTGCGAGCTTCAAGTGACTTAAACGAGCAATCATTGGTTGGTCAAAAAACGACCGACCGGGCCATTAAAAATGTTATTTATAATTCACGGTCGTATCAGCAAGTTAATTATGATCAAGGGAATCATAATCGATATTATATTTCGATTATTCCGTTAATCAATACGAGTGGCAACACAAATACCGTGGTTGGGGCTCTATATGTCCGTGCTAATCTAGAGAGTGTCTATAAAAATGTCAACAACATCATGTTGATCTTCTTTGTGGCGGCCTCCTTTGCGATTGTCGTGGGATTGCTGCTAGCGATCATTATCTCGCGAGCCATCACGCGACCAATTGACGAAATGAAAAAACAAACGATGCGAATTGCCCGCGGAGACTATTCCGGCCATGTTCATGTTTACGGAAAAGATGAATTAGGTCAATTAGCTTCAGCAGTTAATAACTTGTCTGTGCGGATTGAAGAGGCACAAGAATCAACTGAATCTGAACAACGCCGTTTGGACAGTGTGTTAGCGCATATGACCGATGGGGTGATTGCGACTGATCGTCGGGGGCGCATCACCATTGTGAATGATATGGCGCTTGATTTTTTGAGTTCTGATGGCGAGCATACGGCCGGAAGATCCATTTTAGATGTCTTGGATATTCGGACGACTTATACATTACGAGAACTCTTAGAAAATCAAGATGACATTGTGCTTGATTTTTCAACCAAAACTCAAGATCTAATTTTACATGCCTCTTTTGCCTTAATTCAGCGTGAATCAGGGTTCATTAGTGGGCTTGTTTGTGTACTTCATGATGTGACCGAACAACAAAAAATTGATCAAGACCGAAAACAATTCGTTTCAAATGTCTCCCATGAACTTCGAACACCTTTAACGAGTTTAAAGAGCTATATTGAGGCGTTGACAGACGGTGCATGGAAGGATCCGAAGGTGGCTCCTCAATTTCTGAAGGTCACCCAAGATGAAACAGATCGGATGATTCGCATGATTAACGACTTGCTTAGTTTGTCACGCATGGATTCTGGGACGGCTAAATTAGATCTAGAGTTAATTAACTTAAATGAACTATTCAATCACGTTTTAGATCGTTTTGATATGATTTTAAAAACAGATGATAATCCAGATAAGAGTTATACGATTAAACGTGAATTCACCCGCCGTGACTTGTGGGTAGAAGTTGATACTGATAAATTCCAGCAGGTGTTGGATAATCTTATGAATAATGCCATCAAGTATTCTCCAGATGGTGGGAAAATTACCTGTCGCTTGCTTGAAACGCATAATCATGTCATTTTGAGCGTTTCTGATGAGGGACTAGGAATTCCAAAGAAAGACTTAACCCATGTTTTCGATCGTTTCTATCGAGTGGATAAAGCTCGTTCTCGTGCTCAAGGAGGAACTGGTTTAGGATTGGCAATTTCTAAGGAAATCATTTCTATGCATGGTGGTCGAATCTGGGTTGATAGTAAGGAAGGCAAAGGGTCGATATTCTACATTTCACTTCCTTATGAGCCGTTAGATGAGGAGGATCAGTGGGAATGAGAGGAATGCGTACAAGTCGTCTACTAATTCATATTGGGCTTATTTTGGCGATCCTTTTGAGCATTGGCTTGTCTTGGGTTATTTGGACCAGTCCGGCACGGTATGAAAAAACGAAACAACAATCGGGTACAAATACAAGTGTGATTCAAAGTGAACAAGCGAATAAGTCACTTGGGGACGTTTTTTTGCCAACACAAGTGATTTACACTCAAGCGGATTCAACTTCGCATTTAATCAATAATACGAAAGTTAATCTGACTGATTCAATGAGAAGTGCCATTGAAGATTGGCGTTTAACAAGGGTCACTAAAGAATCTACCAATAATCGGAAAAAATACGAAGAATTAATGGGTCGAGAAAATACGGTGATGTTAAAATATCCGGACAGTGTGACTGGCGGGATTTTGAATAATGCCTTTAAACAAAATATTAAATTTAGTGGGAAAATCTCACGAATTGTTTTTTCGACTGAGAAGCGTAATCAAGTGTATTTACTAAATGACACGAACTATGCAATTTATAAGGTCCAGACTAGGAAACAAAACCTGGCCCTCATTAAAGAAATTATCAGTGGTAATGTTCAGAAATTCACTGTTAAGCAAACATTGGTTAATCACCATATGATGACTGAGTATGAAGATTCAGTGAAGGTACCAGAATATAGTTATCTTGTTAATAAGCAAACAGCGGCCTATTTTGTTTCAACCTTAATTAATAGTGATAATGCCTCATCGGTTACAACAAAAGAGCAGTCTGGTAAGACAATTTACAATGATAATAATTCAAAAAGAATGACGGTTAACAATAAAAAAGGAACCGTAGCTTATGAAGATTTAGCGAGTCACAAGGCGTATCACGAGAATATGAGTAAAGCTATGTCACAAAGTTTTACGTTATTGAAGAAAATGGAAGTTCCGTTAGATAACATGCGTTATTACAAGTACGATGAAAAAAATAATGCGATTGTTTATCGAAGTTACGTAGAAGGCTTTCCAATTTTTAACCAAACCGATTATGGGACAGTTGAAGTTCAGATTACCGGTCCACGGACTAAAAAAATTAACTTTTCATTATATAGTTTACAAATTCCAGTTCCGACTGGAAAAGAACGCACGACGCTTCCTTCAACGCAGGTAGTTTTGGATCGGTTGAAAGCCAGTGGATATCGTACAGCTGATATTAACAACATTGAAATTGGTTATCAATGGACAGCTAACCCGGCTAGTGATCTAGTGGTCAATTTGACACCAACTTGGTATGTAAACTATAAAAATCAGTGGGTATCGTATCAACAATTACTTTCAGATCAACAACAGTAAGGGGATGAAAACGCATGGATTTCAAAAGAATTGAATTGATTTTTTTAGCAGCGTTTGCGGCATTAGATATCTTTTTGGTTGTCTCCTTTCTCCAGAATAATTCAGATGTTCATTCAACAGCAACAGGCACGAGTCATAATGCAACAATTTTGAAAGAAATGCGCGATGATTCGATTACCTTTAAGAAACCATCTAATAAAAAGGGTCAGGGGTATTACATTTCAACCCAAACGTCTGGTACCAAAAAAGTTAAAACCAAGATGAACAAACTGGCTGGTCAATCTGCAAAAATGGTAAGCGGAGAAATTATTAGTACATTTAATACGCCCATTAGCCTAAATACGAAACACCCAGATAAAACTTTGGATAAGGTTGTGAAAGATAGTGTCCAGATTGTAAATGGCAAACATTATCAATACGATGCGGCTACTTCATCAGATACTCAGATTATCTATACGCAAGAAGTATCTGGTCAACGCATTTTTTCCAAGTCGGGGCAAATTCGATTTAAAGTTAATGATGCTCATCAAGTTGTTGGGTATACACAAGGCTATTTAACAAATGCGCAACCACTTCGAGAAAAGCAGGATACGATAAGTCAGGAACGTGCAATTATTTGGCTTTACCAGTATAATGAGATGCCGAACGATACGGTCATCAAATGGGCCCGTTTAGGATATACGAGACTGTTAAGTATTGAAAAGGGATCGGTTTATGTGCCAACTTGGTATATTGCAATTCATGGTAAAGGTAGCTCAGCACTTCAGTTTTACCGTATTAATGCCTTCACAGGTGTCATTATGAAGTACAATACGCAGGTATCCTCGTCGAGTAGTAGTTCGGCCTCTTCAGCGTCTAGTTCAGAAGATGATAGCAGTTTGTTAAGTCAAGCTGTTTCAAGCTCAAAACAAGCGGTTGAATCTAGTATGGAGACCAGTGTCAAAACGACGACGAACAGGAATAGCTATAGTAGCACCTATAGCAATAGCAGCAGTGTGGGAACAGCAAGCTCAAGCACTGGCGCGACAGCGACTAGTTCCAGTTCAGCAAAGGCTGCTAAATCGGTAAGTAGTTCAACTTCATCTGAAGTTCAGTAGATACTTAATTTAAGTTCAATCTAGTTTTTTATAAGAGGAGTAAAGTAATTCATGAGTGAAGATGACATGAAGATTAGTATTTTGGCAAGCGGTAGTACAGGTAATGTGACTTATATTGAAACCCCACAGCATAAGATGCTGGTAGATGCGGGCTTAAGTGGTAAGAAAATTGAAGGTCTTATGAACAGCATTGGACGAGATCTTTCTGATGTTGATGCCTTATTTCTAACTCATGAGCATACTGATCATATTAAGGGCGCCGGGGTCTTGGCACGACGGTATAACCTTGATATTTACGCAAACCAAGGAACTTGGAATGCAATTACGCCCAAGATTGGTCCGATTCCAGAAGCGCAAAAAAATGTTTTTGAGGTTGGCAAAACGAAATCGTTTGGCGATCTCGATGTAGAGAGTTTTGCAGTTTCACACGATGCTGCTGAACCTCAGTTTTATGAATTCCATCATAATGGTAAAACATTTGTGATTTTAACGGATACCGGTTATGTTTCGGAGCGGGTTGAAGGACAGATTGAAAATGCAGATGCTTACTTATTTGAAGTGAATCATGATGTTGAAATGTTACGAATGGGTGGATATCCTTGGCCTTTAAAACAGCGAATTCTCAGTGATCATGGGCATTTATCTAACGAAGATGGCGCCAATGCTTTAATGGATGTAATGGGATATAATACTAAGAAGATCTTTCTTGGACATCTCAGTTTACATAATAATATGAAGGAGTTAGCTCACTTAACGGTGGCTTCCATGATGAAAAACAAAGACCTAGCAGTGGGGCATGACTTTCAGTTATTAGACACAGACCATACAAGTGCGTCTAAATTGACCGTAATTTAATAAAAAATATTAAAATCGTTCATATTTTCATCACAATTTATTGATACTATGAAAACAGTTACAATAATTAAACAAAGGGGGATGGCGCGATCATTTGATCGCATATAACTATGTTTAAAAATAAAAATTTATGGACAGTTATCATTACAGCATTAGTTGCTGGTTTAATTGGTGGAGGAATTGCATTTGGGGCGGCTAATTACATGAGTAATCGGCAGGCCGAATCGGAAACGGCGGTTCCAAGTGGTTCCAACAGCACCGGTTCGACAAAAACCAGTAATGTGAAGGTCAATGTTAGTAGCCAATCCGAAAAAGCTTACAGCAGCATTAAAAACGCCGTTGTGACGGTCATTAATTTAAAGAAGGAAAGTTCTACTTCAAGTAATAGTCTTTACGGATCTATCTTTGGAGACTCATCTTCAAGTTCTAATTCCAGTAGTTCAGATTCCAGCAAGTTAGAAACCTACGCTGAAGGTTCTGGTGTCATTTACAAGAAGAGTGGCAATGCGGCCTATGTTGTAACGAATAACCATGTTATTTCAGGTTCTAACGCAGTAGAAATCATCATGAGTAATGGTAAGAAGCTATCTGCGAAAGTGGTTGGAAAAGATACTGTAACTGATTTGGCTGTTTTGAAGATTAATTCTTCATCGGTTTCAACAGTTGCGAGTTTCGGAGATTCAAACAGTATTAAAGTTGGTGAAACAGCCTTAGCAATTGGTTCTCCTCTAGGTTCTGATTATGCAACTTCGTTAACGCAAGGAATTGTTTCTGCTAAGAAGCGAACAGTTGCCACAATGAATGAAGCCGGTCAAGAAACGGGCGAAGCAACTGTTATTCAAACGGATGCAGCCATTAACTCAGGTAATTCAGGTGGTCCGTTGATCAATTTAGCTGGTCAAGTTATCGGAATTAATTCGATGAAACTTTCTAGCAGTAGTTCTTCTGGTACGAGCGTTGAAGGGATGGGATTTGCGATTCCTTCCAATGAAGTTGTGACGATTATTAATCAATTAATTTCTAAAGGTAAAATTGTTAGGCCAGCGATTGGAGCATCCTTGTTGGATTTGACAGATATTACTGCTAGTCAGCAAAAGTCAGTTTTGAAGCTCTCTTCAAAGGTAAACGAAGGGGCTGTAATCTATAAGACATACGCCGGTTCACCAGCACGTAATGCCGGTTTGAAGAAGTACGATGTTATTACTAAGTTGGATGGCACTAAGATTACCAGTGTGGCAACGCTGCGAGATAAGTTATATAAACTCAAAGTCGGCGATTCAGTTAAAATCACATGGTACCAAGGTAACACTCAGAAAACAGGAACAATCAAGCTAACAGAAACAACCAGTGAGTTGAGTTCCGAAGCTAAATAATTTAAATGAGTTAGAAAGGCGTCAAGTTAAGGCTTGGCGTCTTTTTGTGTCTTTACGTTGTTTTTTATTAAATGAAGATAGTGTAGAATTATACACAGGAAATGTATAAGGATTTCTAAAGACTATTAGTTGCCATAAATTTTTGTCAGTTTGCGGAATCACCTTTATTTTTAGGACGAAATGTGATTCCGAATGATTTTAAATATTCTAAAGATTTTATTAAGGTAAAACGGGGATTTATGGAAATAATAACGAACATTACCCCCAAAAAGAATTATGGATCGTTCACCTCAAAAAAAGCTGTGAAAAACATTTGTGGATAATTGTGGATAACTTTGTGCACAACTCAAATGACAATTTTTGATGAAGTCCAAAAACAAGGTGGATTAGGTTGCAAATCGGTTATGAAAGTTATCCACAGGCATGGGCGTAATCTGTGGATTAAATTTGTTTCACAAAAAACAGAACACTATAATCATTGACATGATAGTGTTTCTAGCCTGTGGATACGAACGTGTGTTAGTGTTGGGAACGGTGGATAACTAAATTTTATGTTGACAAGTTGTGTATAGCCTATGTTGTGGTGATCTTAAAATTACCCCTATATATAGGAATCTTATCCACCAGCTTGTGGATAACTTTGTGAATAACTTGTGTAAAGGAGGGTTTTTATGAACATCAAGTTTATTGTGGTTGGAAAACTCAAGGAGAAGTATTTTAAGCAGGGAATCGCGGAATATGCAAAAAGACTGAGCAAATTTTGCAAGTTCAGCATTGTTGAAGTTCCCGATGAGAAGGCTCCGGAATCTCTAAGTGACGCAGAGATGAGTGATGTGAAAGAAAAAGAAGGGGAACGAATCTTAAATAAGATCAAAGAACGTGAGTATGTGTACACTTTGGAGATCTTGGGGAAGGAACGTTCGTCAGAGGAGTTTGCTAAAGAGATCGATAGTTTGGCAACGTACGGTCACTCTGATCTCACATTTGTGATTGGCGGCTCGCTTGGATTGAGTCCTGCCGTCATTAAGCGGGCGAATGCACATATCTCGTTTGGGCGGTTTACGTTACCTCATCAGCTAATGCGGTTGGTGTTGGTTGAGCAGGTTTACCGAGCATTTATGATTAATGCTGGGAGTCCATATCATAAGTGATAAAAGAATCCAAAGGATTAAAAGCATGTGGGTGAATAAATCACTTTTTCTTCCTAGCCTTACTTAGATACATCCGCAGGGTTCCTCGGAATTGTTGCATGGCTAAATACTGTTGACGGGCATGTTCCATTCTTTTGTATCTAACTGGGTTCTTTTTATAAAACTCTTGATGGAAGTTTTCCGCAGGCCAGAATTTAGTTGCAGGCAAAATCTCAGTTACAATCGGTTTTTTATACTTTCCCGATGCACTCAATGCTTGTTTGGAGGCTTCCGCAATTTTTTGTTGTTGGGTGTTTTGCACAAAGATAATTGGCCGATATTCATCACCACGGTCGTTAATTTGACCCATGTTATCAGTAGGGTCAGTAATTTGCCAATAAAGCTCTACTAAATCTGCATACTTAACAATTTGGTTATTAAAAACAATTTCAACGGCCTCCACGTGACCAGTTTGTTGACTGGTTACTTGATCATAAGTCGGTTTGTCCACGTGGCCACCGATATAGCCAGATAATACAGAAATGATTCCTGGTCGCGTTTCAAAGGGTTCGACCATACACCAAAAACAACCGCCAGCAAATACTGCGCGTTCGTAGTGGGGATCGTCTAAATTTTGGTGCTTTATCACGTTAAAGTGAGTAGCTTTTTCTGGTGAATCCGTAATTCTTGAATAAAAATCTGCTACATCGGGCGTCAAATTATCACGCCAAGCCAAAGGACGCAAGGCGACTTCAAGGTGCTCAAGTTCTGGGGTAAACGGCGCGCCAGTTTCGACGGCGTTTTTCATTGCGAGTAATTGGGTCCGTTCCCAGTCTCTGGTTGCTGGATTTAAAATTAAGTTATAAATATCGCTCAGAGTCGTCTGTTCATCGAGTTTCACTTTGTCTCCCCCCCTTTCGACTTTTCAAGAGCATTATGCAGGAAACGGACAAGAATTGCACCTGTTATGAACTACGATATCCTCAAGGAGGCTGAGTGAGGCTTATTTAAGAGCTTTAACTCATCTTGCGATATAATGTACAACAAAGACATTTTTGAAAGTAAGGAGAATATATGATATCTATTACGATTATGCTGATCATTTTTATCGCTTTGGCGGTAGTTTGGTATGTCATTCAGAAGCGCACTAATGTAATTAAGAAGCAGTTTACGCTTGAACAGATCAGCGATGTGATGGCTAAAGATGAAAGTATCGTCAAAACAATTAAACAGGCTCGCGTTTTTCAAGGAATTTCATTTCTTGCAGTTTTACTTATTCTCTGGACGATATTTGAAAATTACCCAACGCGATACTATTTAGTTTTGTTGGTTGTATTGCAATTGATGACTACTGCCCGCCAGTATTTCTTGTATCTGGCTTGGCAACGGTGTGCGTTTTTGATTAACAAAAACACATAAAATGGAATAAGATGGTTCAAAACAAGCGCAATTAACTAAATTTCAAGGGATGCATCTTGAAATTGTTAATTACGCTTGTTTGTTCTGTAGATATTTTCTCTTATTTAGATACTTGTTGAATTAATTATGAAGTAAATCATCAAAGTTTACGGAGTAGCTCGAAAATACGGTCACGAGCATGACGGTCCTGAAACTTATAAAGGTTTTGTGAAACGTTTTTAGCATATTTATCGTCTAATCGATTATTTTTTACTTTCACTTGAAGTTCAGAAATGAGCTCCTCTTCAGTTGTGATGATTGGTCCAGGAAGGATTTTCTCAGATTGATCGCTAAGTGCCCCATTTGCTGGCAGACCGTCAAACTGGTAGTACAAAACTGCACGGTTTAGGAGTGCAAAATCCAGGCCAACACTTGAGAAATCCGTAATTAGGATGCCATGAGATTTCAAAATGTTTTGAACGGTTTGTTGACCTTCATGCAAGATATTAACTTCATTAGAGTGGAACAGATGAGCAAATTTTTGGAAGTTTGTGTGCAAATAGAAATCAATGGTAAGATGTTGGGATTGTTTAATGGTTAATAATCGTTTGGAGGTTATTAAACTATTGAGTTCTTTGAAATAGTCCGTCTTTACAAACTCATCATCTGAAAGGTTGACTAACTCTTCTCGCCACGTTGGCATCAAAAGTACCCGTTTACGTTTTAAAAAGGAAGTTAGCCGATTGTTATGCTTCAACAATAGGTCAAAGCGGGCAAATCCGGTAATGGCAACATCTTTAGCATCATAGCCTAATTTATCAATGACTAATTGCTTTTCGCGTTCTGAGCTCACAATGAATTTATTGGTAAAATCAGGCTGAGCATCTTTTCCATACAGATGATCAATGTTACGGACTGCAGTTATGCCGTGTTGTAAAAACACCTTATGAATAGTCTTCTTCTTTTCGATAAAATAATTATTTCGAAAGGGCATGGCGTAGTCTGAAGAATGGGTATGACACAGGATATCCGTTTGCATAAAGATTTTTACGTGTTCGGGCGTGTTATAAAAAACGACGTGATCCATATATTTTTTTAAATTGGCAAGATCTGGTGAGTCTTTGGTAACGACGAAATATGGATCAAATTCAGATGATTTTTTGTGCATCAAATAGCTGAAAAGAACGAAGCCGTTGTCTTGAGCTTTTTGTGGATATTCGCTGATTAACACAGTTCTTGAATGGAAGACTGGTTTTTCTTTATGATCATTTTTCTTGAATTCTAGATAAGTTTGGTAGGTATCCTTAGGAACAAACGCAATTCGGTGGGAAAGCTTATTATATTTTTGGGTACCATACCAATCCAAATAAAGTAAAAGATTGTTTGTGTAAGGGACCACACAATCCTTGGCACAATTCGCATTATAGTCAACGCGAAATGAACGTGGACGAACTTCCATTGTGGCAAAATGAAGTTGAAAACGAAGATCAAAGAATTGCCAATTATAGCCATTTAAATTGATATTTGGCGCAATTTTTTGTAATTGCTTGGCTGGTTGATAACTAATTTGAATGTGATTAATGAACGTATTGTTGTCAACTTGGTCACTTGAACTGGGAATAAAATCAGTCAGTGTGAACGATTTTTCCAGCTGGCGGTGCGTGACCTTGAAGTCGAGGGCCTTTAATGGGAAAAATCGAGTGTAAATATCCAAATTTAAGGATACTGTATCATTATTAACATTGATAGTATGTACGTTATTTTTTAGGTAGTACGCCCGAGCACTCGGTAGAAGATTACACATAAAACGGAGAGTATCATCTAAAGATACATATAAAGATAGAGGAATACCACCGATTGTTGTTTGAGTGACTTGATCATTTCTAAGTTGTTTTAATTGGCTATGTGCTAAATTAACCTCTTGGTGGTCGCCAAAAATGATGTAGGCACGATCATTTTTAGTCGTATCAAGTAAGGCAATAACTTTTTCAGCAGATATTTGATAGTGCCCTTCGCTGACCAGTGTGAAAGAAGTTTCTTCGTGCGTTTTTTTATTCCAAATACGTAGATTTTGAAGATCTTTTTGAGAAATAATGTGAAAAATGTTCTTTTCTAAGTAAATTTCGATTTGATCCATAAAAGCCTCACTCTGTTTTAGACTGATAATTTAATCTGTTTTGGTACGCAATACGCGCACTGATTATTATGAGTATTCCTAAGTAATTATACACTATGCCATATTATGGACGGTGTAAAAATGGAGAAAGTTGATCACTTGAGTTTATTACTTCCGCATAAATAATGACATATTAAAAAATAAGCCTGTAATATGGCCTTTGAGGCAAATATCACAGGTTTATTTTTTTGAAGAGTTATTGTTCGTCTTAGTTTTTAGCCCGTGAATTTTATGAACGGGTGGCTAGTCAATGCGTTCAATTTTACCAACCGCAATTGGTAACGTCACATGCGCGTTAAAATCACCAACCATGCCGGCAACAGTGTCGGGCAGATCGAGGTTTTCGGGTACACCATGAATATAGATGACACGTTTATCTAATTGGAGTTCTTTACTACCAAACGCTTTTTCAAAATTGGCTTGTAGTTTAGACAATGGGACAACCTTAGTATAGGCAAAGTGGCCCTCAGCATTCGCCACTGGATAGCGATCGTGGGGGATATCCATGTTCTCAGGAGCATCGTCAAACGGGACCATTGTTGTTCCAGATACTGATTCAGTTTCCATTAAATCGACAAACCCATCGTGGTTAGCATCTTGGGCAATCGTTGCGATTTCAGCAGATTTACCATTCGGAAAGCCATGAAAATGTTCCCAATGTTCTGTATTTGCGGGGGTATCAAACATTTCAATAGTAATGGTTAGTTTATCGTTATCTTCAACAAAAGTGGCAGTACCATGAGCGCTAGTACCGATTTTGCTGTCATTCAGTGGGACAATATTTGCTTTGTATTTAGTCATGATTAAAATTCCTCCTCTGTTTTTATAAACTTAGTATATAATCAGAGTTAAGATAATAAATTGATATATGTCAATTTTAGGAGGAACAAACTTATGGCTGATCATTCTGCGTTTGAATGTGTTCAATCGGCACCAATTTTTGTTGGGCTGGATGATGATACAATCAAAAAATTAACAACGATTTCAACGCATCAAGAGCGATTTGCTGCCGGAACGACACTTTATTCGGCCGGGTCGGATGTGGATCGGTTGCTGGTCGTTGATCGCGGGCGCATCAAGATTTATCGATTGGATGAAGACGGCCAAGAACAAATTCTATATTTCTTGGATGAACATGCGGTTGATAGTGAAGCTGCCTTATTCACGAATGCAACTCACCAAAACTTTGCTGAAACGGTGGAAGATTCGCTGGTTTGTTCAATTCGTAAGTCGGACTTTCAGAATTTATTAGAGAAAACACCGACGTTGGCAGTTAGTATCATTAATGCGTTTGGGAATCGTTTAACGGATTTAGAAAATCGCAGTGCACGATACGGAACGCTCACTGCCCATGATCGTTTGGCAAAATATCTGGAAGATACCGCCGGTCGAATTGGTAGTCGTTATTTTAAACTTCCATTGAGTAAACGAGATCTGGCGAATTGGTTAAGTATTACTCCGGAAACCTTGAGTCGCCAATTTTCTAAACTTAATCAAGAGGGTAAGATTGTGATGGCTGGAAGAATGATTAAGTTAATTTAAACAAAAAATCGGATCTATCAATTATTGATAGGCCCAATTTGATGATTATTTTACAAAGGCAGTGCGAAAATCCAGGGCACCACTAAACTTGTTGTAAACAACCCCATGCAAATCTGAATTGACTAACATACGGGAACGACTCTCATATAAAGGTGTGACAGCCTGGTCATTTGTGGCCGTTTTAGCAGCTTTAACAAGATCTTGGTAGCGAGCGGAGTCATTCATGGCATCCTTGCCATCTGCGGCATTCATGGCCGCATCATAGGTGCCACTTTGATAATGGCCCATATTAGAATTGCTGTCTGAAGTTAAAATGGTAAGTGCTTGGGTAGGATCCGCAAAATCCATGCCCCAGCTAGTTAAATTAAGTTGAAAATCTCCTTGAGAAACTTTAGTTAACATTGAAGGAAATGGCATTGTACGAATATTTACTTTCAATCCCTTAAATTGATTCATCAATTGCCCCTGGATGAAGTCAGCCGTATGTTGACTTGTATCATCATTTGCACAAGTAATGGTTAAGGTTAATTGTTTTTTGCCCAACTGCTTTTGTGCGGTTTGGTAGAGCGTTTTAGCTTTAGCGATATTGTAATCCATCGTCTTGGGCGTATGCGCATCATCGACAAAATCTTTGCCGGTTTGGGGATTTTTCAACATATTACGAACCCCAAACGTTTTAACGGCTGTAGAACCATTTTCAAGGATCTTAGTTGCTAATTGCTGACGATTAATTGCCAAAGAAATAGCAGTTCGTAAATCTTTATTTGAGGCTGTTTTATCTTTTTCGTTGTATTGAATAAAACCAACGCGGCCTGATGACAATGTTTTTAGCTCAGGATTGTTTTTATTTTGCGTATTTTGTTCACCAGCCAAAGTGACCATATCAAGTTTATGAGACTGATACAAATTGTAAGCAGTCGATGATTCTTTGATAACTTGATAATTGATTTCTTTGAGATTTACAATTTTGTGATCGCGATAAGTGGGGTTCTTAGTTAGTTTCCAATTATCGTTGGTTCCGTTCCAACCTTTTAAAACAAATGGTCCATTGTAAACTGTTTTTTTAGCAGATGTTCCGTACTTGTTTCCGTATTTTTCGACGGCTTTTTGACTGATCGGATAAAAGGTTGTTCCGGCTAATAGCTTTTTGAAATAGGGAACAGGTTTGCTGAGGGTGATTTTTAACTGATACTTGTTAGTCGCCTTAACCCCTAAAGTACTGGGGGCTTTTTTGCCAATCATGATCGCATTGGCATTCTTGATGCTGGCAAACAGGTAGGTAAATTCAGACTTGGTTTTGGGGTTTAACGTGCGCTCCCATGAATAAACAAAATCGTGCGCAGTGACTTTTTGGCCATCGCTCCAGCGACCGTTATGGCGTAAGTTAATTGTATAAATTTTGCCGTTTTTAGAAATAGTTGTTTTAGTAGCTAATGCATTAACCGGCTTGCTGTCCTTGTTTAGGCGATACAGCCCTTCATCAACTTGGCCTAACTGAGAACTGGAAACAGCATCGGTTATTTTCGATGCATCGAGACTGGTTAAATTAGTTGCTTCGTATAAATTGATTTTTTGTGCTGGTGCTGCATCGGCTTGTTTTGAATTAGCGTGAATTCCGAAACTAACACCGCCGATAAGAATGATACCGGCAATTAATAAAGCCTTTTTGTTTGTAAAGATTCTCATGATTTATTTCCTCCAAATAAGTTGCATAATTTGTCTTGAAATTGATCAATGAGCCTTGCCATCGTTGTCCTACCATGTGTTTCACCCCGTTTATAGAAATCAAAAAACCGTCCTTAACAACTAATGTGTTAAGGACGGTTTCCCGCGGTGCCACCTCAATTGGGTCCATTTTAGGTTCGCGAAAAACCTAAATATGCACCCCTACTTTATAGAGAACTAACATTCTCCTGACAACTTACGTATGTCGCACGTCTTTCCGTACTCTCGAAATTTCGGAAAAGCCCTCGGTGGTCCATTTAATTACTTGCGTTCGGCCATATTCTCAGCAACGATGGCTCTCTTTGCGTGCACAGTAATCTTGATCTCCACCTCATCGGTTTTTAAGGACGATTTATGTTGCCACAAGCATACAACTGGTCAACAAGAATTGTCAACCAAGAATTTTAAAAATTATTTTTGAAAAAATTCAAGATATGCGTAACGCAGGTAAATTATCTAAGCAAATGCGGTAAAAATGTTTATAATTTAAATTAAGAATAGATTTAACAGGAGGGAAAATATGAAGCACATCGTTGCAGGTATCATCGCCCATGTCGATGCCGGTAAAACTACGTTATCAGAGTCATTGCTATACCGGGCTGGTGAGTTGCGAAAGCTTGGTCGCGTTGATAATGGGGATGCCTTTCTTGATTCAGATGATCTCGAAAAAAAGCATGGTATCACCATTTTTTCGCATCAAGCAAATCTTCACTATCATAACCTTGATCTCACATTGCTAGATACACCCGGGCATGTGGATTTCGCCTCACAAACGGAAGCAGTTTTAAGTGTGTTGGATTATGCCATTCTAGTAATTTCTGCAACTGACGGGATTCAAGGCCATACGCGCACACTTTGGCGATTATTGGAACGCTATCACGTACCGACTTTTGTTTTTGTGAATAAAATGGATATGGACAGGGCGGATAAGCAACAAGTCCTGGATCAATTACAAACAGTTTTTTCTCAGGGATGTATTGATTTTAGTACAGGCAAGACTGAGCTTTCAGATGACGCCAATGAAGAGATTGCCATGCGTAATGACACAGTCCTTGAAAGCTTTTTAGATATCGGAAATCTCGATGAAGATACAGTGCAGCAAATGATCAAACGCCGTGAAGTTTTTCCTTGTTATTTTGGGGCAGCACTTAAAGTTGCCGGCATTGATCCTTTTCTTGATGGGATTGAACGATGGACCAGTGAAACTGAAGTTAAACCGGATTTTGCGGCTCGAGTCTTTAAAATTTCTCATGATGAAAAGGGCGAACGACTTACTTGGGTTCGTGTAACCGGTGGTACGTTGGCTACAAAGGCGATTTTATTAGAAGATCAAAAAGCAAATCAATTACGAGTCTATGATGGCGCTAAATTTACGGTGCAGCAGAACATTACAGACGGCGGTGTGTGTGCCATCACCGGGTTAACGGGAACCTATCCTGGACAAGGACTTGGCGATGAGGCAGATGGCGCGACCCCATCGATTCAGCCGGTTTTAAATTATGCGCTCGATCCAAAAGGTCAAGATATTCATGTGTGTTTAACGGCCCTTCGGCAACTGGAAGATGAGGATCCACAATTGCACGTTTCGTGGTCAAGCCACCTTCAAGAAATTCGCGTTCAAATCATGGGTGAAATCCAGTTGGAGATTTTGCAGCAGATTCTCCTGGAACAATTTAACTTAGACGTCGGTTTTGGTGAAGGCAGTATTTTGTACAAGGAAACAATCACACAGCCTGTCGAGGGTGTGGGCCATTTTGAACCTCTGCGCCATTATTCAGAAGTCCATCTGTTACTTCAACCAGCACCAAAGGGAAGTAGCCTAACTTTTGACACGCAATGTGCCCTCGATGTACTCGGAAAAAACTGGCAACATCAAGTGTTAACTAATCTACGTTCAAAAGAACATCTTGGGGTCCTAGTTGGGGCACCAATTACAGATATGCAGATTACCCTCGTCGGTGGCAAAGCTAGTAATGTCCATTCAGTCGGCGGTGACTTTCGAGAAGCAACTTGGCGAGCAGTGAGACAAGGATTGATGATGTTAAAGGAACGTGGTGGCTGTCAATTATTGGAGCCGTGGTACCAGTTTCGATTAGAGGTTGGCCAAGATCAAGTTGGTCGGGCCATGAACGATATTCAAAAGATGAGTGGCAGTTTTGATACACCAGAAATGACTTCTAATGACGATGGGGCGCTAACAACGCTGACGGGAGTTGCTCCCGTTTCAGAGATGCAAGATTATGCGCAAGAAGTGCGTGCTTATACGCATGGTAAAGGACAGCTGGAATGTGTGATTGGTGGGTATCAGGCCTGTCATAATGCCGATGAGGTTATTGAAAAACTGAAGTACAATCCAACTTCAGATCTAGAAAATACGCCGGATTCTGTTTTCTGTGCACATGGGGCGGGCTATCCAGTTTCTTGGGATGAGGTGCCTCGCATGGCCCATGTTGAATATACGTATTCGTTAGATACTTTAAAAAATAAATGATTAATACAAAACATTGAGGTTAGTATGGAAAAATTAGACTTCGAATTTAAAGCCAACCCTAAAAATGCTGTTGCAATGGCAAAGTATATGAAAAATCGTTTTTCTTTCTTAGGATTGAAGACGCCTGAACGAAAAGAACAGAGCCAACCCCTTTTTGAGGCAAGCAAAGTACTTGATATGATGACGCTCCGCCAGTGGATTAGTAACCTTTATGCGAGAGAGTATCGCGAGTATCAGTATGTTGCCATTGATTTGGCAGATAAGAACCTTAAAAAATTTAAGTTTGAAGATATGGTTTTCCTCAGTCAATTTGTCGCACAGAAAAGTTGGTGGGATAGTGTAGATTCTCTACGAGCAGTTTTCGGCAGATACATTAAACGTCACCCGGACGAAAAAACGGCAGTTTTTGAGTTGTTCTACCAAAGTTCTAACATGTGGGAGCGACGTGTTTCCTTGAACCTTCAATTGATGGAGAAGCAATATACGGATCAAAAAATGTTAACTGATGCGATTTTATTTGATCGAGCAACTGATGAATTTTTCATTCAAAAGGCAATTGGATGGGCGCTTCGCCAGTATAGTAAAACAGATCCAGCGTGGGTAATTGAGTTTTTGAATAGCTATCAATTGAGCAACCTAGCTATCAGAGAAGCATCAAAGTACATTTAGATAAATTGATTCAAAAATAGGCATCCCCAATTAAGGGGATGCCTATTAAAAATGTTATTCAATTTCTTCGCTAGTTGTTTCTTGTGCTGCTTTAGCTTTATCAGTTGCTGATTGCATCTTACCTAACACAGCGCGAGCGATTGGGCCTACGATGAGTAATTGGAGTGGTAAAGCAACGATGAAGTTAAAACCCCAAGCGTGAATATAACTTGCTAAACTTACGTTGTGGGACATGATGATTCCAAAAAGTGACATGCAAGTTACCATACCGAGAACCATCATTACTGAAATGGTAATTCCGATAAGGACAACATTTTTCTTCATATAGTCGTTGATAATGTATTTAAATGCAAGCTTCTTAGCAATTGGTCCAACGAGTAACAAGTCCAAAATAATGGCAACGAGCAACCCACCGGGATAATCTGAAAGAGAATTCATCATGAATCCCTTAGTAAATCCTTGAACTAACATCACGTTATAGCAAACCATCACAAAGACCATTAAACCGGCCATGATAGCAGTGAAAACAACTTCTTCTTTTAAATTTCTTGGCATTAATTTTCTCCTTTATTTTTGAGCAACATTAGTTAGTATACCGGGAATGGCAAGGTGTTCGTAAGTTACGTTTGTGTGACAATTTTGTAAGGGCTTGAGAAATTGACGTGATTAAAATAAGTTTACATAGAAACTATGGTAACTAATTATATGGAAGGATTTTTAAAAACGAGCACCAAGTTTATGTGATAAGCTTTTGAATAGTTAGCAATAAGGCGGGGGGTCATCATGAAAATTAGAATAATTGGTCCAGTTGGCAGTGGGAAAACCCAACTTGCCAAAAAATTAGGTTTAAAATATGGGATTTCTGTCACGTCCTTAGATGATCTCAATTGGCGACGAAAACCAACAGGAGATATTCATCGAACACCGGAAGAGCGGGAAATATTAATAAATAAGATTCTGAAACAAACTGATTGGATCGTTGAGGGTGTTCAGTATCGTTATGGACAAGAAACATTCACAGATGCGGATATTATCTATTTTAAAGATATTTCTCATTTGCGGAACTTGTATTATTTGACAAAACGCTATTTGAAAAATCATCTCGCCAAGAATACCAATCAATATAGCCGTTTGAGCCCCTATTTAAAGTGGGAACGTAGCTTTCGAAACAACGAACGAGCCGAAATTTGGGCGTTATTACGTCGTTATGCAAATAAGGTGGTTATTTTAAAAAAATAGAACTATTTTTTCATAATTAAGTTAGTTATAGTGTGATTTTTTGCCCAAATTTTTAAAGCGGCCAACACATTCAGGAGTACAATAAATCTAACGCAACTATCTTACATAAAAGGGAGAATAATTTTATGAAAATTAAAGAAGGCTACATGCCATTTCACGGCTATAAAACTTATTACAGAATCGTTGGTGAACCAAGTAAGGACAAGGCCCCATTGCTATTAATTCATGGTGGTCCTGGTTCTTCGCATAATTACTTTGAATTATTGGATGACTACGCCAAAACTGGTCGTCAGTTAATTATGTATGACCAAGTTGGTTGTGGAAAATCCTCTCTTCCAGAAGATGAAGGGGTCTATGTTAAAGAGACCTGGGCCGAAGAACTTGTTGCTTTACGTAAGTACTTGCATTTGGATGAAATCCACATGCTTGGCCAATCGTGGGGCGGAATGCTCGAAATGTTTTATTTAACGCAATACGATCAAAAAGGAATTAAGAGTGTCATGATTGATGGCTCACCAGCCTCGATCAAACTATGGACTAAAGAACAACACCGTTTGATTTCATATTTAAGTTATGAAGATCGCGCGGCCATTGCAGAAGCAGAACGGACAGGCAACTTTACGGGCCCTAAATATTTAGCAGCTAATGATCGTTATATGGAACGGTATTGTTGGGATGATCCTGATGAAAATTCGCCAGAACCTTTACGTCGTGAAACTAACGGGAAACGCGCTAGTTTGATTGCGGAAGGACCTAATGAATTCACTGAAAATGGGACTATAAGTGATTTTGAAGTAACTGATGACCTTAAAAAGATTCACGTACCAGTTTTAGTTACCAACGGGACGGATGATTTATGTACCCCATTAATTGCTAAATCCGTTTATGATCACATTCCTGGCGCAAAGTGGCATTTATTTGCCAACAGCCATCATTTGGCACTTTTGGATCAACATGATGAGTTTATTGATGTCCTTGATCATTGGCTGGCAGAAAACGACTAAGCTAACTGGAGGTTTATGATGGCCGATATTTATGATGATGCAGTTTTTTTCGAAAAATACAGTGAGATGAATCGGAGTAAAAATGGTTTAGCAGGTGCCGGTGAGTAGCCCACATTAAAAAAGCTATTGCCGGATTTTCAAGACAAAACGGTTTTAGACTTAGGCTGCGGTTACGGTTGGCATTGTATTTATGCGGCTGAACACGGGGCTAAGGCTGTGACTGGGGTTGATTTATCTGAAAAAATGTTAGAAGTGGCACGGCAGAAGACCACTGCTTCGAATGTGACCTATCAACTGGCTGATATTTCTAAGGTTGAATTTCCTGAAAA
The DNA here is from genome assembly GCF_051122535.1 of Pediococcus sp. M21F004. Lineage (NCBI taxonomy): Bacteria > Bacillati > Bacillota > Bacilli > Lactobacillales > Lactobacillaceae > Pediococcus > Pediococcus sp. M21F004. The sequence continues at coordinate 1,287,222 of NZ_CP177314.1, read as the reverse complement.
TACTTTTGATGTTGTGATGAGTTCACTGGCATTTCACTATTTGGAATCATTTACGGATATCGTGCAGGCAGTCCAGAAGTATCTCAAACCAAAGGGTAGATTCGTTTTTTCTGTTGAACATCCGATCTTTACAGCTGAGGGTAATCAAGATTGGATTTATGATGAAAATGGAAAAATTAAATATTTTCCCGTTGATCATTATTTTGAAGAAGGCAAGCGGACTGCTAGCTTTTTAGGAACGCCCGTAACGAAATATCATCATACATTGACGACTTATATTGAAGGTTTAGTAAATAATGGGTTTACGATTGATCATGTCCAAGAACCGATGCCTCCGAAAAATATGATGGATCTACCAGGAATGAAAGACGAAATGCGGCGCCCAATGATGCTGATTATTGCGGCAACTAAAAAATAAAATTTAAAACATAAAAAATCCGTTTAAGCAACGTATCAAAATCAACTTTGTCCTGGCAAAGTTTTACCATTGCCATCTTGATTTTTTGTTTGGTTCGTAAAGTTCGTTCATCTGTTTTTTCATATTGGCCACCTATGTTATTTTCTATTTTAAATGCATGTTTTTTTACTCGCAAGATATTGGTCTTAACCCTATGGTATAGTTATTCATGGACGAAATAATAAACTTTATATATTTGTTAAAACTCCATCAATTTTAGATAGTTTAGCTTGTGTTTTAAATTGTATTTTAGAGAGGATATTTATTAATGGAACTTTATAGAACAAATAAGCAAGAGATGGAAAAGATCGAGGGAAGTAATTTCGAATTAGAGCGTGGTTTACAAGATTTAGTTGAGAATAATCTCAAGCTAACCTTAGGAATTGATTTTGTCGCCAGCGAGTTTGCTGTTGGAAAGTATCGTTTGGACACAATTGCTTATGATCAGGATACAAATGCTTTTGTTATTATTGAATATAAGAAATCTTCAAAATATAGTGTGATTGATCAAGGGTTCGCCTACCTGAATACTTTGTTAAATCATAAAGCTGATTTTGCATTAGGTTACAATGAGCACTTTCAAGCGCAAAGAAAAGTCGAATATTTTGATTGGACACAGGTGAAGGTTATTTTCATTGCCGGTAGTTTTACCTCATATCAGTTAGATGCTATTAATAATCCAGACTTACCGATTGAATTGTTTGAAGCACAAAAGTATAAGAACAATTATGTGACTTTAAATCAGATCGCAAAACCTAGTAATTTTGCACGTTTTTCACACAGTACAGAAAAAAAGAATACGGGCAAGAATATTTCTGATAAAGGTGTAAACATCGATAGTGCGTCTGAATTAGTAGCGCCAACCGAAGAGAATTTATTGTTAGCAAGTTCTGAAACAATTCAAGATCTCTATCAAAAAATGAAGGATACTTTGTTAGAGTGGGATCCGTCTTTTGAAATTAAACCAACAAAGGTATATATCGGTTTCCGATTGCATCATCATAATGTTATTGATTTTCTTCCCCAACAACGGGCAATGAAGATATGGATTAATTTGTCAAAGGGAGAATTGAATGATTCCAAGGGTTTGTTTAGAGATGTCAGTCAAACTGGTCATTGGGGCAATGGAGACTATGAGATTAAGTTAAAAAATGATGATCAATTAGAATATGTTCTAAGTTTAATGAAACAAGGGTGGCAGATTAGTAAAGCATCTTTAACAAAATCAAATAATATTTAAAAGCATTAAAATAATCAGAAAGTAAGGATATGTTGAAACTCTTAGTGAGGGACAATGCATGAAAAAAAGAACAAAAATTTTATTTACCGCGATAATTGCCGTAATAGTTTTATTAGCTGGTAGCTGGCTATACTTACGCGCGCAAATATACCAACCAAGTAAACCAGCAGATAAAATTGCTCAACAAGCAACGACCACCAAGCCAGAACTATATTTTAAAAGTGGACTCACAACAAATCCGCTGGTGATTTTTTATCCGGGGGCTTTGGTCGAACCGGCTAGCTATAGTATTTGGGCCAAGCAAGTAGCCGACGCTGGGTATCCAGTTTATATTGTGCGGTTTCCAATGGACTTAGCTGTGCTAGCGCCAAATAAAGCAAATCATGTTCTGGAAAATTCAAAGCGGAACTATGTAATTGGTGGCCATTCACTGGGTGGTGTAATGGCTAGTCGTTATGCCAAAACGCATCAGCAACGGTTGAAGGGTGTTTTCTTTTTGGCAAGTTATCCAGACAAGAAAGGTAGTTTGAAATCAACAAAGCTACCAGTTTTATCAATTACAGCTAGTCGCGATGGTGTTTTGAATCACTCCGCATATAAAAAAGCTAAGCGTTTATTACCCAAAGAGACAGACTATAAGCAAATTAAGGGTGGTAATCACGCTGGTTTTGGAAGTTACGGTGCTCAAAAAGGCGATAATCCGGCGACCATTAGTAATCAATCGCAACAACGCCAAATAGCTCAGCAGTTAATTCAGTGGCTGCAAGGATTGGACTAGGTTAAAATAGAAAATAAAAGTTTATCCAGGAGAATACAAAATGATTATTAATCCGACAAAAAAAGCATTACCAATTTTCAATAAACTGGTTAGAGTAGCGGATAAAGACCAAGCAAAACGTTTTGCGACGGCAAATCCATTCTTTTCTTGGCATGCAAATTATTATTCGGTGAATCGAAAAAAGATTGTAATTTTGGTTAATGATTTAACATATGCAACGGTGGTTCTCTATAATATAAATGCGAAAAATAAAACTAATTTGGCTCGATTTATTACGGATGGGATTCGCGCAGCGTTTAAGATTGCCGGTATTTCTGATAAAGATATCGATGCGTATTTTGCGATGGCTGGAAAAATTGAGCTTAATGTTGGATTCAACCGCCAAGTAACTGGGGTGATTGTCGATATGATTAAAATGGCAGATGCTGGTCGATTTATTGATTATCGAGAGTTGATTCAGGTAGACTTGATGAATTTGTTAATGCAGACGCCGTATAAACAAAAAGATTATATTGTTGCGAAAGAAGCCGTGAAACGGGCATTTGATAAGGGGCTGTCAATCGCTGAAAATGCGACTGAATTACCGGAAACTACCTATCAAGTAAACAAAACTTGGGCCGATTATCATCAGTGGGATAAGTATGAGGAAAATCCAGCGCTACTTGAAGGCGATGCCGCGGGATATGATCGGGTAGTAGCTGAGGTTCAGGCTAACAACAAGTTATTGCTTGAAGAATTCAAAAACTATTTAACTAACGCACAAGGATTAAGTAAAAAGGTTGTCACGAAGCATGTGAACAACGCGAAATTTTTCGTCAATGAATTTATGGCTTTTTACACGATTAAAACGCCTTTAAAGTCTGCTGATGATGTACTGGAATATTTTTCAGATTGGTTTCCTCGAAAAGCAGCATATTCTGCTGCGGAAATTAAAACTAATGCCGGTTCTATCAAGAAGTTTTTGACGTTTATGGAAGTAACCGGAGAAATTAGCGCAGAGAATGTTAAAAATGCTAAAGAAGATATTAAAGACGGTGTAGAAATGGGAATTGAATACTTGCAGACGATTAACGACATGTCAGCAGGTTGGTAAATCAAACGACAGATCGAAACGGTATGGGCTTATGGCGATCGTTTTGAGTGTTTCACTTTTGAAATTATTCATATAAAACCGACATTGTTTTAACAAATGTTGGTTTTTATTTTTTTACGATTGGTTAGTAGTTATTGTAGTTCATCGTTATTTGGACAATAATGCAGTTGTATAAATAAACAAATTCTGGAGGAATGTAAAAATGAGTCAGGTCTATTTAGCAGCGCAATTGCCAACAAAGACAACCGCCATTTTAAAAGAACATCAATTGAATTACAGTGTTTATGGTGGTGACGGGCTAATTTCACAACAAGAGTTAATGGAAAATGTGGCCGATGCACAATATTTGATCACCGCACTGTCAACCAAAGTAGATAAGGAAATTATTGACCATGCCCCCAAGTTGAAGTTAATTGCTAATTTTGGGGCGGGGTTCAATAATATTGATACTGACTATGCCAAAGAAAAAGGGATTGTGGTGACCAATACACCACTGGTTTCGACAAATTCGGTTGCAGAAGTTACGGTTGGGTTAATGTTAGCTTTGAGTCATCGCGTGGTGGAAGGTGACGCGCAGATGCGCAAAGAAGGCTTTCCAGGATGGGCGCCGCTTTATTTCTTAGGACATGAAATTGCCGGGAAAACTCTGGGAGTTGTTGGCCTAGGAAACATTGGGCAAGAAGTTGCGCGCAAAGCATCCGCCTTGTCGATGAATGTGCAATATTGGCAACCGCATCAAAAATCCGATCCTGAAGAACGCAGTCTGGGCGTAAAATATGTATCATTTGATCAATTAGTGGCAACAAGCGATTTCATCAGCATTAATGCACCACAAACTTCCGCAAATTATCATCAGTTTAACCAAGATGTCTTTCACCAAATGAAAACGGATGCCGCCATTATTAACGTTGGACGGGGACCAATTATTGATGAAGTATCGTTAAGGGATGCCTTGAAGAATAAAGAAATCGGTGGCGCGGCCTTGGATGTTTATGAACATGAACCAAAAGTTACACCAGGTTTCCAAACTATGAAAAATGTGATCTTAACGCCCCACATCGGTAATGCCACAGTTGAAGCTCGGGATGCTATGGGTAAAATTGTGGCCGACAACATTGTTTTAGTGAATGAAGGTCAAAAAGCTAAATACGTTGTTAACCCATAGAGGTAACTGTGTTTTAAACTTAAACTATTTTTAAATGGGACCAGCGATTATTTAGTGCTAAAATAGGTCGTAATTAGGAGTGATTTTTGTGATACTTGAGCGAAGAAATTTTATGAACTTTAATAAATTGGGGACAAACATTAAGCAGCCCAAAGATATGCCGGATATTAAGAACTTGCAGAAACTGGGCAAACTTTATCAATTAGGCGAAGCTGGCGCAAATGAGATTGGGACTAAGCTGGAAAACCTCGATGCTGAATTTCAGGTGAACTACGATCATAACCCAATTCATCATATGGAAGAACGGATGAAAGATGTACAAAGCCTTGCGGAAAAGATGCGGCGTAAGGGTTATGAAATGACGATTGATAATATTGAAATGCATATTTTTGATATTGCGGGAATTGAGTGTTTAAATAATTATGTGTAAATGATTCATTGGGAATTGAAAAAGGGAAGCCTCTCCCTTATGATAGTTAGCGTCTAAACAAATATCACAGGAGGCTTTCCCCATGAATCAGTTTACCAAAGAAATCGTCACAGCACTAGCACAGCATCAAGACCTAGATATCATTTTCAAAGATCAGCTGGAAATAGCCATTAATGAGCTTTTACAAAATGAACTTTCTGCATTCTTAGGTTATGAACCATATGATAGAAATGGCTTCAATTCTGGAAATTCACGTAATGGACACTATATGAGAACCTTTAATACAAAATATGGCGAATTGAATCTTACGATTCCACGTGATCGGAACGGAGAATTTGTTAACCATACTTTACCGGCCTATCAACGTAGAACAGACCAGTTAGAACAAACTGTCATTCAGCTTTATCAAAAGGGAATTACTACTCATGAAATCGCAGATTTGATGGAAAAGATGTATGGTTCCTATTACACGCCACAAACCGTTTCTAATCTGACTAAGGTAGTCAATGAACAGGTTACGGCTTTTAAGAACCGAACTCTATCAGAACGATATGCCGTCATTTATTTGGATGCCACTTATCTCCCCCTACGACGTGATACAGTTGCCAAAGAAGCAGTTCATATTGCAATTGGCATTCAGCCTAATGGGTATAAAGAAATTCTATCTTATAAAATAGCTCCCACAGAGTCTAGTTCAGTTTGGTCTGAAGTGTTGGCAGATTTGAAACATCGTGGGGTTCAACAAACCTTACTGTTTGTCGCTGATGGATTAGTTGGCCTAGAAACCGCGGTTGGTAAATATTATCCAACCGCAGTAATTCAGCAATGTTTAGTTCATGTAAGTCGTAATATTTCGCATCATGTACGCGTTCACGACCGCCAGACTGTGTTAAATGACTTTAAGTTAATTCATAAAGCAGCTAATAAACGAATGGCTGAGCATAGCTTAGCCAACTTTATTGATCGTTGGCGTAAAAGATATCCAAAAATTACGCAAGAGTTATTAAAGAATCAAAAAATACTAGTATGTTTTGATTTTCCACCGGCCATCCGGTCTAGTATTTACAGCACTAATCTTATCGAATCATTTAACAAAAAATTTAAACGACAAACGAAGAAACGAGAACAATTTCCAAACGAAGAATCGTTGGAAAGAACTTTGATGACCGTAATTCTTGATTATAATGATAAGTTTGGTCAACGATCGCATAAAGGGTTCAACTTAGTTCAAGACACTTTAGAATCTATGTTTTAAAGAAAAAGACGAGAGGCTTTTCTATTTACACATAAAATTTGACACTCTCCGGGAATTCGGGTGATCACGAACTATATTGATGATGTCTATCTAATTGAAAAGCTGCTGGTGAATCAATCGGATGTGACCCTGATTAAGCGTAAAGATTATATCAAGAATCCAAAGGCAAGTGGCTACCGGAGCCTACATCTGGTGGTTTCTGTCCCTGTTTTCCAATCTAAAGGCAGTCGTGATGTGAATGTTGAAATTCAGATTCGGACGGTCGGGATGGATATGTGGGCCAGTTTGGAACACAAATTACGATATAAAAATGATATTGACGATAAACTAGTTTCCCAATATAGCAATGATTTACATGGATATGCCGAGGAACTGTCTGGTATTGAAACTAAAATGCAGGGAATCTACAAAAAATTGAATAATTACGAGGTTTAAATTTCTAAATTTTAGCACGTTGATGTTTCCTATCAACTGTGCTATTTTTATGGTATGATAAGCAAAAGGTTTATCCAAACGGGGGAGTGTCACAACATGGAAAATGAATCTGGAAAGTTATTTAGTTTGATCGATGCGGCTTATGGGGAAGATCTTAGTAATCAACCTGCAGAGTATAAACAGTGCTTGTTAAAACGCGCGAAAGAATTAGCTGCAGGAGCTGATGAATTCAAGGTGTGTCGAGAAATATGGGAAGACTATCGGGTGAATTACATGGTACCAATGAGTTTCCCAGCAAACAGTCGACTTTTGTATACCTATGTAAAAGATAAGTTGGGAAATCTTAGTGAAAAAGAGTTGCGGGATGCTAATTTAGGATATGGACTTATCGCCACCCACATTACGTTTGGGCCGTTCAACTAAAGCTCGGAGAAGACAGGCTACCACATTCAAGAATTTGAGGTATAGGTAACGATGGAAATTCAGGTTGTAAATAAGTTAAATGAAGTTCAATTGAAACAAGTTATGCAGATTTGGTTGGCAGGAAATACTCAGGCGCATGACTTTGTTGATCCTGAGTACTGGCGAAAAAATTATGATGAAGTAGCCAAACAGATTCAAAACACGACGCTGGTTCTTGCCGTTGAGAATAGGGCTATTCGGGGCTTTTTGGGTCTGGCAGATGGTTATATTGCTGGGTTGTTTGTTCAAAAGAATATGCAAGGCAAAGGATTGGGCACAAAATTAGTTACGCGGGCCAAACAAATAAAGTTACCCTTAACCTTAAGTGTTTATCAGAAGAACGAGCGTGCAGTGAATTTTTATAAAATGCAGGGATTTTTAATTGTGAAACAAGGTATTGATACAGACACAAATGAAGTTGAATTTACGATGCAGGCTGATAAGTAACGAACAGTACGCTACGAGGTCAATTGAGACCCTGAAATTCAAAATTAAGAAAATAGGTTTACTTTAGGCTGAGAAGATTCGTTTCTCGGCTTTTTAATTTAAAAAGGTTTTGAGTCCCATAAATATTAGGAGGACTCCCATTATAATTTTTAAGATGACCGCCCCACGACCTACGGCAACTTTTTTCATGAGTTTTGGAGCGATTGCGGCCCCAATGATTGCACCACACATCAAACTAATCCCAACTGACCAATCTATTTGGCCACCGGAAAGATGTGTAATTGCCCCAATGACGGACATGCAAATTAGTACATAAGAGGAAGTCGCGGACGCCTGAATCATGGAAGCACCCATTACGAGTAAGCCGGCCATAATTGGCCCGCCACCGCTTAACCCGGCCACACCAACCATTAAGCCACTAATTGCTCCAAAAATTAGTGGTAATAGTTTGGAAGAATGAGCTTCTTGTGGTTGCGAACTGGTACGTAGTTTATATAAAACTTGAACACCCAAGATGAACAGAATTAAGCCAATAATCAAGTTGTAAAGTTTAGTGGGGATAAAAGGAGCGATAAGAGCCCCAATGATCACGGATGGAATGGCAGAAATTAGCATCGTGTTCCCCAGATGAAAATTAATTTGACCCTGGCGATAATATAGCCAACACCCGATCGCTAGTGAGGGTAAAGCAGTGATAATGGATGTCGCCGCCGCAGATGCAGGTGCCAAGTTGAAAACGGCTGTTAAAACGCCTAAATATATCGCTCCGCCACCACCGCCCATCGAAATAACAAATAGGCCAACAAACAAACCAATGACGATTAATAATGCAAACTGAAGCATGACTAGCCTTCCTTTGATCAAAATGTAATTAAATAACTATCTTTATCATAGTCCTTTTTAGTTTTCTTGAATGTTGTGAGCTGAATTTAATGCCCGGTAGTCAATTTGATACCCACAATCCCGATCAATAAAAATCCCACGAATACCCAGGTTAAAGGGGATAAACTGTCCTTAAATAAAATAACGCCAATTAAAATACTCCCAACCGCTCCGATTCCGGTCCAGATGGGGTAGGCGATACTTAGTGGTAAGGTTTTTGTGGCACGTGCTAAAAGTAAAAAACTGGCAGTCATAGCTACAAGGGTGGCAATTGAGAAACCTAATTTTGTGAATCCTTCACTATATTTCATAGTAGTTGCCCAAACAGTTTCAAAAATTCCGGCAACAATTAGTTCTAACCAAATCATTTTAGTAGTCTCCTATTTTATAAGTGGGCATCAAATGCCTGATTGAGTTTATGCATGTTTTCAATTAAAAGCTTCAATGTGCTGTGGTTGAGCTGCTTGGTCACATCAGCTTCTAATTTTAATAATTTTTCTACAATGGGTTTGGCAAGCTGGTTGCCTTTTTTGGTTAACTTCAATAAACGTTGGCGGCCGTCTTCATTGGCTTGTTCACTTGTTTGGACGATGCCATCGGTGATAAAAGCATTACAGATGGTGTTAATTGTTTGTTTTGAAACAATCCAAATTTCACAAATATCTTTTTGCGTACACTGTTCCTGCGTATACAGTTCATATAAAGTGATTAATTGGTTATAGTTGATCCCCTGTTGTTTGGCCCATTGACGATAAAATTGTTCGGATTTGTTTAGTTCTTTACTTAATTGAGTGAGTTGTTGCTGAAATTTTGGCATAGATCCTCCTAGAATAGTCCTGATATTTACTAATTCAGTATAGTAAATATTAGGACTATTTGCAACTGCTTATTGAAAATAACCTAGCCACAAGTGGTATCGTCTATTGAATAAAGCAGGTGAAGCGCGTATATTTTAAGTACGTTTAGTTACGCTTACAAAATGTATGAATTGATCTGTAAATAATAAGAGGAAAATAAATATGCAAAACTACCAAGGAATTGTTTTTTTCGATTTAGACAATACCCTTTTAAACGAACAACATGGGGTAGACGATGAAGTATTGTCTGCCATTGATACGTTAAAACGAAACCAGATTTTGCCTGTCATTGCTACGGGACGGTCAGCAGGAATTGTATCTGACGTGCTTCAAATTATCCACATTAATTCGATCGTGGCATTGAATGGCCAATATGTAGCTCTAAACGGGCAACAAGTCTACTCTAAAAGTGTGCCGATGCCATTACTGAAGCGGTTTATTACGTATTCAGATGAACATGATATTGCCCTTTCACTTTATGATGCTTATGACGAGTGGGCGACCGGAGTTAATCCAGCGATGGAAAAGGGATACTCCTTTCTTAATATGCCGTTGCCAACAATTGATAGAAATCGTTACGAAACTGATCCGGTTTATATGATGCTCGCCTCAACTCAAAACAAAGCCGACGATACGATATTAAAAACTAAATTTCCTGAGTTTGATTTTTACCGAAATATTGAATTTGCGCTTGATGTGGTTTTAAAAGGCGTTAGTAAACAGACGGGAATTATCCAAGCTTTAAAGGCCATCGGGCAAACCAATGTCCCGACGTTTGGTTTTGGTGATGGACCAAATGATGTTTCTTTAATGAAGGCCGTCGATCACGGAGTTGCAATGGGCAATGGGATTCCTGAAACAAAAGCAGCGGCCGAATTTGTTTCATCTGATTTTCGGGAGCACGGCGTTGTTAACGGATTGAAACATTTTGGCTTAATTTAATTACCAATAATGGAGAAAAACATGCAATCTGCAGCAGAAATATTTAAAGCAATTCAGGATGATCCGCAAAATAAAATATATACAAATCAAGGCATTCAGCCTCTCTATCATGTAGAACCCGAAGCTGAAATTATGATTATCAGTCAAGCACCCAGCCGAAAGGCACAACAATCGATGGTGTTTTGGAATGATCCGAGCGGTGATCGTTTGCGAGCGTGGATGAAATTGAGCAAAGAAGAGTTCTATCATTCAGGAAAAATTGCGGTTATGCCACTGGATTTTTATTATCCAGGCAAAGGGGCGCACGGAGATTTGCCACCACGTAAAGGATTTGCCGAAAAGTGGCATGAGCCGGTACTGGCGCTGATGCCAAATATAAAGTTAACCCTTCTAATTGGACAATATGCACAAAAGTATTATCTTCAAAAGAATAGGCAAAAAACGCTGACGGAAACGGTTCGCCACTATGCAGACTATCAACCTAAATATTTTCCGTTAGTTCACCCGTCACCATTGAATTATGGTTGGATGCACAAGAATGCCTGGTTTGAAACGGATGTTGTACCGGCTTTGCAGAATAAAGTACGAATGATCATGGATAATTAAGTGCTAGCAATTTAGTGTTTCCAATTGCACTCATTAAAAAATTTATTAATAGTTAAGTTTGGACGGTATTTGATTGCTGTTTGGCAGGTCTGTTAAAATGATGCAAGACACTCTTGATTTAGTTTGCAGGGATGAATCTTGTAATTTTCCAGGTTAATTTTATAATAAGTGTAATAGGGTTAATCAATACGTGTACGTTGGATTGGAGGGAAAATAATTGGCAAATATGGGATTGGTGGCAATAGGTCCGTGGATCGCACAATTACTTGTGGCGATATTTTTTATTGTCGGATTTATTGATATTTATATGTCCATATGGCACACCGCATTTAGAACGCCATCTGCCAGTCATTCCAAACGTATATTGTATCGCGTAATATTGATTCTACTAAGTGTTGGCGTAAGTTCGGTCCTTCATTTTGCTGGATATGAAAGTGGCAATAATGCCATGATGTATCATAATATTGGCTTATTTATCCTGTCATTTTCCCTCCTTGATGAAGATATTAATACTGGTGAATATTCCCTCCGGTGTGTGGCTCTGATTATTGTATGGGGCATGCACCACATGGGTGATTTTACTAGTCAACGTTTTTTCATATCAATTGCGATATTATTAGTAATGCTGGTTATTCTTCGAGACAAAAGAAAATATTTTAGTCTGAAATTTGTCCCCAATATTGTCGCATCTGCAATTATTTCCTTTGATTTTTGGCTAACGTTGCCAACCAAGTCTGCGGGAATTCAGATGGATAATGCGGTTGCTTGGGAAGCCATTCTAATGTTTATGTTAATGACAATCTTTACATGGCGTCAGTACCACGTTGCGGTGCGTAATAATCATACGGCGCATGTTGCTAATTACGATACGATGACCGATGTTAAAAATTATGCAGCTTATCAGCAAGATATTTTTACCGACATGGGGACTGCACGGACAAATCGGCAGCCACTAACACTCGCAGTTTTTGATATTGACCGTTTCAAACAAATTAATGATCAATATGGCCATTTGGGTGGAAATACAGTCCTGACAGGAATTTCCACTCTTATAAAAAGTACACTGCAAAAATATAGTGAGGATTACCAACTGTATCGAACTGGTGGAGAAGAGTTCGTCATTGTCTTTCCTAACAGTACTTCTAATGAGGTACTCCCAGTTTTGACTCATTGCTGGCGTGAAGTTCGCAACCAGCAATTTGAATACAATAATAAGGAAATAAAAGTAACCACCTCCATGGGAATGTCGAGTTTGAGAGCGGAAGATGAGTCAGCTGATGTGTTGTACAAACGAGCTGATGATTCTTTATATGATAGTAAACGCCGCGGGCGAGATACGATTACGGTCGATGGTGAAGAACAAGAGTTGTTGGGCGACGGCAGTGTGACCTATGCTTATTTTGTTCAGAATATTTATGAGGTTCAATCAGGGATCAAACATATTGCCAATGAAATGAGATTACGTTGTTATGATCATGAAAAAGAAACTTGGCGAGTGCCTGATCAGGTTAATTTAACAGTTGATAAACGATTAGTACTGATGGCGGACGCCTTGATTAATAGTGAGTGTAAGCGAATTGTCATTACCCTATCAACAGCGGAATTTCTGAACCCAGAAGTAGCTAAGAAGATTATTAATTTTCGAAAGAGTGTGGATGGACCTGAGGAGTTGGTCATTGAACTAGACCGAATGCCAGTGATTGATTTACTGAGACGTGCAAGTGAACTCTATCACCAAAATGATATTACGATAGTTCTCAGCCAAATTGGCAATAACCGACATTTTGAGCGGGTTAATGCGGGGATCCAATATATTGATGGCATTAAATTACCACTCCAATCTTTATGCGTCGATCATCATTTTGAACAGATAAAGGATAATATTCAGTTCTGGGGTAAAATTGCAGCTAAACGGCAAATTCGATTTATTGTGGATGGTATTTTGGATGAAAAGGAAGCTAATTGGGTTCTTGCCCAGGATTATGTCAGTTACGTTGAGGGTGATTACTTTAGCCGTTCGCAGTTACCAATCAGCGCTTAAAATAGAGTGATTTATAAAACATGTCGATTGACATGTTTTTTTATTTTGTAAAAAAGCTTGCATAATATGTCGGAAAGACTTATATTAGATAAGTCGTTTAGACATATGGAGGCAAACATGTATGAATTATTAATTTTAGGAATCTTGAGAACACGTGATATGTCAGCCTATAAACTAGGCCGGGTCCTTGGAGGTAATTTAGTGCCCCGTCGGGAAATTTCTAACGGTGTATTCTATCCGCTGCTTAATCGGTTAGCTGATCAGGGCTATATCGAAATTAATGAAGCGCAAGCTGATCCCCGTAAGAAAAAGATGACACGCATTACGCAAAAAGGGATGACCCGTTTTCAAGAATTAATGGCAGTACCAGTTTCGATGGATGCTAAACGTGAATCAATGTATCGTTTCAAATTTCGTGGAATGGATGGCGTTGACGAAGCTGAACAGTACAAAATTCTCGAGGATTATGAGAACGCGAATCAAACCGATTTAAATATTTACCAAAGTGTCCAAGACCATTTGAAACAAAAATTGCAGGCACCAGATGATGATCGTGTTGAGGCCCTTCAGTGGGGTGTGCGCGCACTGGGGCTCAGTATTGCAATTTGTGAAACGAAACAAAAATGGATTGAAGAATGTCGTACACAAATTGGACAAGAGAAGGAATAGAGAAAATGAAGCAAAAAACGAGTGTTAAACAATGGATCGCCTTGGGAGCAATGAGCATGGGCGTGTTTATGGGATTATTGGATGTGACGGTGGTTAACGTTGCGCTGCCAACGATGGTCACTGATTTCCACACCAATTTCACAAATTTACAGTGGGTATTAAATGCCTATACGTTAGTTTATGCGGTTAGTTTGTTAATCATGTCTAAATTAGGCGATATGTATGGACGAAAGAAAATTTTCTTAGGATCGTTGATTCTGTTTGTCATTGCATCCGCAATCAATGGAATGGCAACTAATTTATTAGTGTTGGACGTTGGTCGAGGAGTGCAAGCCATTGGTGGTGCCGGGATGATGTCATTATCGATGGCACTCGTCACGTCAAACTTTGATGGCAAAGACAGAGGTTTGGCGCTGGGAATTTTAGGGTCCGTAATAGGAGTTTCAACAGCATCCGGACCATTAATTGGTGGTTATTTAATTGAGCACTTTGGCTGGCCAGCAATTTTTTATGTCAATGTCCCAGTTGGTTTAATTGCGGTTGTGTTGACAGTCATTTACGTAAATGAAACCCCAAGTTATGGAAAAGGGCAAAAAATCGATTTAATGGGGATGCTTTTTTCGGCGTTAGGGCTGTTTGCCGTTATTTATGGATTGATCGTCAAGGAAAGCAATCCGCATCTTTCATGGTTAAATTTACAAGTTAGTGGTTATCTGGTTGGTGGTTTGCTTCTGTTAATTATTTTTGTGATTATTGAGTTGCATGTGACGTCGCCAATGGTTGATATGAAGATGTTTAAACGTACGCATTTTGTTGGAATTGTGATTGTGGCTTTTGCCTTGGGAGCTGGTATTTATTCGTTTAATACCTTTTTAACCGCTCTAATGCAAAACTACATTGGTTACTCGGCACTTCAAACCGGGATTCGGCAATTAACGATCAGTATGTGGTCATTAATTTTAGGCCCGGTTGTGGGGATCTTAAGTTCACGTTATTCTAAAAAATGGATGATTAGTATCAGTTTGTTTGTAGGTGGCGTAGGCTTCCTACTGGTTGCCCGTGCGGTTGGTCCCAAAGTTAGCTTTGAAACGTTGTGGCCCGGGATGGTTTTAATGGGAATTACCAATGGGATGGTTAATCCACTGTTAAATACAACCGGTATGGAAGGGGTCAAACCCAGTGAAATGGGGATGGTGTCGGGGTTACTAAACGTGTTCCGCCAACTAGGAATTACTGTTGGCGTTGTCGGACTCGGCTTGGTACAAGATACGAAATATGAGAATTATTTGAACGTTCATTTGGGCTCCGTTAATATGCCAGCCGCAGCCCTGTCAGGCATAAAGAAAGCTTTGGTCGAAGCAGGGCCATTTTCAGGCCATGGCATTGCCTTTTCAACTCGGATCAGTCAATCACCATTTGGACATGGACTTCAACAAGTTGTGATTAAGGCTTATGATAGTGGTATGACGGCCGTTGCAGTTGGCGCAGCGCTGATTGTGATTATTGGTGGTTTGGCTGCGGTATTTTTACTTAAAAATCATGTGGATTCAGTTGAGATTTCAGATAACTCTAAAAATAGAGACTAAGATTAATAAGGATAAACGAGGTGACAACTTTGTTTATCCTTATTTTTTTATTCGTCAAAAGCATGAGCAGCCAGATAGCATGCCACTGATGTATAATTAAACTAATAAAAACCAGAGAAGAGGCAGCCGAATGGAACTACGTTTATTGCGTTATTTTTGGACTGTGGCAGATATTGGCAACATCTCGAAAGCTGCAGAACAGTTACATATAACTCAACCCACACTTAGTCGCCAGATTAAGGAATTAGAAGAAGAGTTGGGTTCGCCGCTGTTTACACGTGAAAAAAATCATTTGGAATTGACCGAAGCTGGTTTGTTTTTGAAGAGCCGTGCAGAGGAGATCATGGATCTTACGCAGGCTACTCAGCAGGCCTTTGTAGATCGGCGGCAACAGTTATTCAGCGGTCATATTCGGATTGGCTGTGTGGAAGCTGATAACTCTGATACGATGGCGATGATGTTAGAAGAATTTATTCGTGACTATCCGGAAGTCAAATTTACCGTTTTGACGGGAACCAGTGATTACATTACGGATCGATTAGATAAAGGGTTAGTGGATCTGGCCATTTTGCTGGAGCCGATTAATACGGATAAGTATCATACTTTGACATTACCCCGAACCGAAAAATGGGGTCTTCTGGTCTCGCAAGATTCATTTCTGGCAAGTAAAGAAGCTATTACGGCTGACGAGTTGAGCGGCGTTCCACTGATGATGGGGGCTCGATCCGAAATCAGGACGCTTTTATCGAGTTGGACGGGCAGTTCCGTTGATAACTTAAATGTCATCGGCTATTTCAATCTACATTATAATATTCTTCCTCTGGTGGAACGGCAGATTGCCGCTGCACTGGTGATTGAAGGTGCCACGATTGATAGTAATGTGCGCAAATTAAAATTTCTTCCATTAGATCCGGAAGTAAAAACAAATTGTGTGTTGGCTTGGCGAAAAAATCGTGTTTTATCACCAGTTGTTTCTGAATTGATGAAACGATTCAAGCAAGCATTTGAGGAGAAATAGATGATAAAAGATAAGCAACTTGAAGTGGCCGAGATTGTTTCCGGTGAAAGCTATGAAAATTGTACGTTCTTGCAGACACCTGAAAAAGTTAAGGTCTCAGAGGTCAACTTTGTTGGATGTACGTTTGAACAAACGGATCTTAGTGAGGGTGAGTGGTTAGATTGTACATTTGAACGGATGAATTTTGCTAACTATCATTTTGAAAAGAGTATTTTTTATCGAGATCACTTTAATACTTGTAACTTATTAGGAACTGATTTTTCTAATAACGGCTGGAAGGATAGTAGCTTTACTGACTGTCGGGTAGATTATGCAAATTTCAGTGAATCTAAACTTACGAAGTGTGCAGCTAAAAATTCTAGTTTTAAGGAAACCTATTTTCGATATGTTGAATTCAAATCTGGTTTTATAACTAAGGGCTGTGACTTTGATTCTACTAGCTTTATTGGTTCTAAGTTAAAAAAAGTAGATCTTTCCAAAAGTGAGTTTGAGGTTTTAGAAGTTGTTCCGGAGGATTTAGAAGGATTGATTATAAATCAATTTCAGGCCAGTGCGTTAATCGGTGTGCTTGGTGTGGTTGTAAAATAAGTAATATGAGTGGTTGGCCTAAATTGGCTGACCACTTTTTTGTTATGCCTCTTAGGCATGGGACATGTTTTTTTAAGCATTAGACGAGGTCTAAAAAGCGCTGTAGGATAACAAGTGTAGTCAAGAAGGATTACTTAATGAATGGAGATGTTTAACCATGTCAGTCGTTGTTTATTTTTCACATGATGGAGAAACGTTGCTGGATGGTAAGCATCAACAAGTTTCGTTTGGTAATACCGAGGTTGTTGCAAAAACGATTGCCCGTTTGGTAGATGGTGAACTTGTGAAGTTAATGCCAAAACCAGTGTATCCGGTCGACTATCAGGCAACGTTAGCACGTGCCAAACAAGAAATGAAAGCTAGTCAATTCCCTGAAATAATGCCAGTAACGCATGATCTCAAAGCGGATGAAGTGATTTATTTAGGCTATCCTATTTGGTGGGGAACCCTGCCAGCAGTAATTAAGACGTTTATCCGGCAAACGGATTTGAAGGGCAAAACAGTTTATCCGTTTTGTACCCATGAAGGAAGTGGCTTTGGACGTAGTATTCAAGAGTTGCAACAATTGCTACCAGATTCCGATATTCAAAAAGGATTGGCTGTTCGCGGTTCGCGAGTTACGTGTGCGCAGTGTGCCGTTAATAATTGGTTAGGTCAAAAGGTTTAAAAAAAGGAGATTAATATGTCAGTCAAAGATAAAGTTATTGTAATTACAGGTGCTTCAAGTGGGATTGGTGAAGCAACCGCCAAGTTAGTTGCTAAAAATGGTGCCAAAGTTGTATTGGGTGCCCGCCGAGAAGCTCGTTTACAAGCAATTGTAAAAGATATTGAAGCCGATGGTGGTCAAGCAGCTTATAGTGTCACAGATGTCCGTAATCCAGATGAAGTTCAGGCTTTAGTAGACTTAGCTAAATCGAAGTTTGATGGATTGGATGTAATCTTTAATAACGCCGGTATTATGCCTAACTCACCAATTAGTGAATTACGAACTAAAGATTGGAATGACATGGTTGATATCAATTTAAAGGGTGTATTAAATGGGATTGCAGCTGTGATGCCAACTTTCACGAGTCAAAAGAGTGGTCAAATTATTACAACCTCTTCAGTAGCTGGGATCAAGAGCTTCGCCGGATCAGGTGTTTACGGGGCAACAAAGTTTGCCGTTCGTAATTTGATGGAAGTTCTGCGAATGGAAAGTGCTCAGGAAGGCACCAACATTCGAACAGTTTCGCTCTATCCAGCCGCGATTAATACAGAATTATTGGGTTCTATTACTGATAAAAAGGTCGCTGATAATATGGGTGAATTTTACAAACAAGTTGGCATCACACCTGATGCAGTGGCGCGGGTTGTGAACTTTGCGATTGATCAACCAGAATCAGTGAACGTCAATGAGTTTACCATTTATCCAACCAAACAAGCTTAGTTTCAATTAACTTAATTTAAACAAAACAGAGGAATTTTATTATGGCAAAGAATGAAGAAACAGTAAAAAATGGACTTTTTGAAGTTGGCGATAAGAACGTTGCCTATCAACAATTTTTCCAAGGCCAAAGTTATTTAAACACTTTGGTTGGCGAAAAAGATATCAATGTTGGCGTGGGGAATGTCACCTTTGAACCTGGATGCCGAAACAACTGGCACATTCACCATGATGGCTACCAAATTTTATTGGTAACTGGTGGTGAAGGCTGGTATCAAGAAGAAGGCAAAGCCGCTCGTAAATTGCATCCTGGTGATGTTGTCGTTACTCATGATGGGGTTAAACATTGGCATGGTGCCACTAAAGACAGTTGGTTCTCACACGTGGCAATTACTGCGGGAACTCCAGAATGGTTAGAACCCGTTTCAGACGAACAATATAACGCATTGGAGGACTAAAAAATGGCTGAAAAACAAACTGCAGGACGTGATAACTTGGGCGATTTTGCTCCCAAGTTTGCGGAATTAAATGATGATGTTTTATTCGGAGAAGTTTGGTCTCGCGAAGATAAATTATCTGCTCGTGACCGGAGTATGATCACCTGCTCAGCTTTGATGAGTCAGGGCTTATTCCCACAATTGGAATCACATATGAAGATTGCAAAGAAAAATGGCGTAACTAAAGATGAAATGGTTGAGTTGATCACCCATCTCGCATTTTATGCCGGTTGGCCAAAGGCTTGGTCTGCATTTGGTCTTGCAAAAAAGATCTATGCAGATGACTAAATAATTAAGGTTTAGGAGAGTGATTTTTCTAAACCTTTTTTGTATTTAAAAGGAGAGAAAGTATGACAGATTATAATGAACAGTATTTTGAAGGAGAACGGTCGTTATTTGCCGAAAAAGATGCAGTGATTACTCGAACGACTTTTGGTGAAGGAGAGTCACCATTAAAAGAAAGTCACAATATCGAAGTGAAAGATTCAATTTTTAAATGGAAATATCCCTTGTGGTATAGCAAACACGTGAAAGTTGACCACACAATTTTTGAAACAATGTCGCGATCAGGAATCTGGTATACAGATGATATTTCAGTGACCAACAGTACGCTGCAGGCTCCCAAACTATTCCGGCGCGGACACCACATTTCATTAAAAAATGATCACTTTTCGGATGCTGATGAAACACTCTGGAATTGTTCAGATATTCGCATCGAAAATGTTCAAGCACGTGGTAATTATTTCGCGATGAATAGCAATAATATTTATATTGATCATTTAGATTTAATGGGTAACTATGCGTTTGATGGTGCCAAAAATGTTGAAGTTCATAACTCTACATTAGTTAGCAAGGACGCTTTTTGGAACTGTGAGAATGTCACGGTTTACGATTCGGTCATTAATGGTGAGTATTTAGCATGGAACACCAAAAATTTGACGTTGATTAATTGTACGATCGAAAGTGACCAGGGGCTTTGTTATATTGATCATCTTGTGATGAAGAATTGCCGTCTCTTAGAAACTGACTTAGCATTTGAATACTGTCGTGATATAGATGCTGATATTCAATCTAACATTACCAGTGTGAAAAATCCGATCAGTGGTACGATTCGAGCAGAGTCAATTGATGAAGTGATTTTGGATTCTACGAAGGTTGACCCTGAACAAACTACGATTGTGACAACTAAGGGAATTTCAAAAAAGAGGTCAGCATAATGGGTGAATTCGATCAGTTAATTCCGCGGCGAGGAACGGATTCTATTAAATGGCATGTTAAAAGTAATGAATTGCCAATGTGGATTGCGGATATGGACTTTAAAACGGCGCCCGCAATTCTGAAGGCCATGCGCGAAAAGGTTGATTTTGGAGTGTTCGGGTACGAAGAGCCACAGGCCGACTATTATAAAGCCGTTGCTCATTGGTACGAAACAGAGCACCATGCGCGTCCCGAAACGAATTGGATGTTATATTGCACGGGCGTTGTACCCGCAATTTCGGCGGTTGTACAAAGGATTAGCAATGTTGGCGATAACGTGGTTGTTCAAGCGCCAGTTTACGATATTTTTTATCACTCGATTGAAAATAATGGCCGTCACGTTCTGTCCAGTGACTTAGTTTATGATCAACAGGCGCATACTTATGCGATCGATTTTAAAGATCTGGAAACTAAACTGGCAGATCCAGTGAGCACCCTAATGATTTTATGTAACCCGCATAATCCGATTGGAAAAGTGTGGTCACGAGATGAGCTAATTCAGATCAGTTCCTTGTGTCAAAAACATCATGTTATTTTATTGAGTGATGAAATTCATGGGGACTTGATGTTTGGTGAACCAGCCTATACGCCGCTATTTTCATTGCCAGATGCGTTAATTCAGCACACAATTACGACTGTTTCACCAAGTAAAAGTTTTAACGTAGCTGCGTTGCATGCCGCTACAGTGATTGTGCCAAACGAAAATTTACGGGAATCGGTCAGTCGCGGGATCAATAACGATGAATTGGGTGAACCTAATTTGCTGGCAATTCCGGCGACAATTGCGGCATATACGCAAAGTTCTGATTGGTTGCAGGCCTTGAAAGCTAAGCTGGTGGAGAATCGTCAATTTGTCGCGCAGTTTATTGAGACTAGGATACCTGAAGTTCAGCTTGTTTCAGAAAACGCGACTTATCTTTTGTGGTTTGATGTTAGTCAAGTAACCGATGACGCAGAAAAATTAACGGTTTTTATCCGTGAACAGACCGGTTTGTTTTTATCAGCGGGAACTGTCTACCGTGGCAACGGATGTTATTTCTTGCGGATGAACATTGCTTGTCCGACAAATATGGTCGAAGATGGATTGAATCGCCTCAAGCAAGGCATTGAAGCATTTAAAAAATGAACTAAAAAAGAAACTACTCATAAAGTTGAAATTCATCAACAAAGTGAGTAGTTCCTTTTTTTAGTTCAGCGGGGCCGAATTTCATTTTGTAAGTTACCGTCTTTTTTATAAATTTTAACGGCTGATTCCTTATTTTTCACAATTTCACGCGCTCGTTTGATGGCAGCGTCTTTGTTATCAAAACTTTCGCTGGCTTGCTTGCCACTTTCAGCTTTTACTTGCCATTCACCATCCTCGAAAAAGACCGCTTCATTGGCATCTAATAAACGTGACTTACTTTTGTCTCCATCATGTTTATCATGTTTGCTGGGATCAGGAGCTTTTCGAAAGGTTGCACGTTCTACGCAGTCACTATCTGCATACCATTTTTCAGCTTGTTTCATCGCAATCGGAATTGCGCGGTCATCAGGATAGCCAGCAGCCAGTAAGGCATTGACGATATCGATGGCTTTTTTGCGTACTAATTCTTTCATGTTCTTCATTGAAGCTGGATAATCTTCCATATTCCAGGGCATTGGGGAACCTCCTTACATTACGTGTATAAGATATTCTATATGATTACTATTATATACGAATATAAAATGGTGAGGAAAATATTTGCTTAAAAAATTAAGAATTGAATTTTCTGATACTGAAGTTGTTGCAACTTAAATTTAAGTATTAGTAACAACGCATTATTTAGAGTCGCCGCTTGTAAAATTAAGTTAGAAAGAAACCATTTGTAGTAAGCTTTCATTCTACGCTAATAAAATAGAAAGTGATGACCACAAATAGCCTACAGACATCTAAGCACAACTGAACTCACAACTATATATGCATTCTGGAAAAATGGTAAAAAAGCTTATAAAGTATCTCAGTACTTGGGCGTGCAAAACAAACAATTTATCATGTTTATAGCGCTTTAGAAGATGGTTTAAGCGTTGTTGATTATCTGGAATGCTACATAAAAAACAAGGCCAAATGTGGGTGCAAGTGTATTACTTTGTCCGTTGACGAGACCGACTACATTAACGAATGCATAAAAGATGGTTGGACGCCTGACACGATCATCGGTCGTTCGGGACACCAGATTAGCTGTAATACTAGAACACTTTACAGAATGTCCAAATGTGGTTATTTTGATGTACGTCAGTTGCCAATGAAAGATACAGAATTTGCTGGTTGGCAAAGAATTTTCAACAAACACGATATTAGTACGTACTTTGCTCAAGTGAGTGTACCTAATCAGCGAGGACTTAACGAAAATAATAATGGTCTTCTTCGAAAAGATGGCCTTGAAAAGTTGTTGGATTTTTGTGATTTATTTGACGAATTTGTTCAACAAATTAGTACAAGAAGAAATCGCATCTCACGTAAGTCTTTAGGCTATAAAACGCCGATTAGAATTTTTATAAAATATGTCACAAATGAGGTATTAACTCTTTTCTAACTTAATTTGACAATTTAGGTATTTAAAATTGCTTTAGCATCAACATAAAACCAATAAAGACCATAATGAGGCCAAAGAAAGCAGCACTCCATAAGGATACTAAAATAAATGAAGAGGTTTCCTTTCCGCCATGCTGTTTTAGGTGCCTAAATGTTCTATAAACAGAATAGAATTGCCATATTGCCAACAATAAAGCCACAACTCCGGTTAATCTTTCAACCAATGAAATCATCTTCCTTTAAAAAGTTAGAACTACTGATCATAATACCACCATCATGTTTGTTATTTTCACTTAATTTGAAATAGTGGCTATTTTGTGAACATTTTGAATTTTTTAATATACTTTTTTGTCAGCAATGTTATTTTGGAGTCTTTAAGTGCGACTTTTAAAATAATACATTTATTTTTCCATAGAAGGACTTAATAAGTGTCCATTTTTTTGTAAAATGTTTTCGATTTAATTCTTTTCGAATGGTTCCTTATAATATGCGAATGTAGGAATAGTTTTTATGAAATCGAATGAAAAAACGCCCACATCTTGCAAGAAGTGATGGATAATTTCAAATTGCGGTCTGTATCGCACGGTAATGAATAGGTGATACTCCCATAAAAGGTGCGGACGGCTCATTGGTACAGTGAACCATTATCAATTGGTGTCATAGTCAATACCAAAGATGATGCCAATAACTTCCAGGGCAATTATCACGAGTCTCGATCGAGAAGACAGACCCAATGATAACTGCTTGGAGAAATCCAGCAAGTATACAGCGTTTTGAAAGTGACAGCGAGACAGCAAAGAACTATTACGCTTGTATCCTAGTTCATGGATAAATAATACTATGAATGTAGTATGAATCTATGGATACGATTTAATACGATTTCAAATAAGACAAGTTTGTTTAGTACAATTGAAGTTCAAATGAGAGCGGCAAGTACTGTAAAATATGGGTCTGAATAACGAAGACAACGCAATTTTTGTGAGTCTTACAGAAACAGACAACCAATGTATTTCTAATTGATTTTTTAAATATATTTAGTGCTAGTATAACCTTTGAAGAGAAGGCCTTTCTTTAACAGAGTAAAAACATTATGGGGAATTAGTTATGAAAAGTGTAGGACGGATGAAAAAGTACGTAAGAGTTTTAAACTGTATAACGTGAGGAGATAATATAATGTCTGGTGAAAGATTAATTGGGGTTGTCGTTTTGTTGGTAGCTGCTTGGCAATTTTATTCATTTTTTCGTGGATTTAATACATTAAGAACTAAGTCAAATAAGGGAACCACCGCATTTACAATATTTGGGACTTGGTATGGGTTGCTCTTTGCAGTAATTCTTTTGGGATTTGGAATTACTTTTGTGCTAAATGGTTTTTGAAGAGCAGCGGGGTAACCAAATTAAGGCGAGTTTTGATAGGCTATTATTCATTTAAATGTGTATGGGATTAAGTAGAGGAGAGTATCATGAATCCGTATGTTTTAATCAGAATAGTTGGTGTATTCATTGTCCTAATTGGATTAATACAGTTTTATGTGGTTTACAAACAATGGAAAAAGTTGCGTGTCAGTATGAATGCTAATACTTCTGGATGGATGGCCCTCTCATTTTGGAGTAGCTTATGGTTTGGGGTTGGTTTTATCATGATAGGACTAACACTCATATTCTACTTTAGGTGAGATTGTAACATAAAGTAAATTTTAATATTGGTAGGGGTCTTATTCGTTTCTAGTAGAAAGGAATTTGAAGTGATTTGGTATGGACAGACAACAGAAAATAAAAGGCGATTTGAATATTTTTCGAACTAGGTTAGGCATGCTAAAAAATACTGCTGAAAGGCAAAGAGCAATAGAAGTGACAGATGATTTTTATGACGCAATTGCTAAACGTGATGTGAGTGATTTTGTCCTTTACGCTAAAGGTAGGACTTTTATTAAAGAAATCACAATTTTAAGAGGAGTTGCTTTGCATAAAATTAAGTTGGATGCACAATCCATTGCTTTATTTGAAGAGATTCGTAACTTGATTCCAGCATCTCAGAACCGAATAAATATGCTTATCTAATTTACAAAATATTGATTGGTAGCAGGGTAGCGAGCCATTGAACTTAGAGGCACTTTTTCCCTTGCTCTACATTTTTAAAACATTTAGAAAAATGATTATGCTAGGATATTTTGAAACGTATAAAAAAATCAATTATAATAAGTGCTCGACACTTTTTTGAAAACAGTGTCGAGTCCTTTTTGTTTGTTTGAATTGATTTTATTTTCGATATGAAAATGAAATTTAGAGTATCCTTAAGAAGAACAAAACTCAAATACTTCCAGGTATTTGTTAACAGCAATAAGATAAGTAAGTTAAGAGGTGACAAGAGTGAATCCAGAAAATATGATTGGCCTCGTATTTATTTTGCTGGGAATTTGGCAATTCGTTGCTTTTTTTAAGACTTTTAGGGCATTTCGGAAGCATACAATTAACGGGACAAGTGGTTTTGCACCCTATGCATTTTGGAGTGGATTAATTTACGCGTTTATATTTTTAGGTATGGGTATTTCTATGATTT
This sequence comes from Pediococcus sp. M21F004, assembly GCF_051122535.1. NCBI lineage: Bacteria > Bacillati > Bacillota > Bacilli > Lactobacillales > Lactobacillaceae > Pediococcus > Pediococcus sp. M21F004. The sequence goes on along the minus strand of NZ_CP177314.1, from coordinate 1,261,980 downwards.
TTAATGAACTGACTGAGTTTCTTAGTGGTTTGTAGATTTAATTAGTTGAAATAAACTATTTAACTTGGTTTCTTTGGCTTTTTAAAATATCATGACCAAAAATCACGATTGTTAGACTAAACGTCATTAATGCAATGAGCATGAATCTGCCTAACATGAAATTAGATACATAGCTAACATTTCCATCTGTTAAGCGTTGAATAAAGCTGATATTAAGTGTATTCAACATTGTATGTACAAAGAAGATAAGAATAAAACTAGCAATAACTATAATTGAATATTTACGATTATGAAATTTTTTCCAGTTGTCATAGTAAGACATAAAAATCATAATATTTATTGCAAGTAACGTAGGAATCAGTAAGAAGTGAATCCCTGCAATTCTAAAAAATTCAACGTAAGATAATAGCCATAAAGCAAAGTTGAAAATGTAGGATCGTTTAGCAATATTATGAATTTGAAGGTTCTTTTTGTTTTGTTCTTTGTAGTAGCTCAGAACACGATCATCGCGCAGCAACAAATCGAGTGAAATTCCATATAAATCACTTAATTTCACAAAGCTATTGATATCCGGATAACTACGGCCGTTTTCCCAACCAGAGATTGTTTTTCGTGAAACGTGTAATTTTTCTGCAACTTGGGCCTGTGTTAATGATTTATCTGTTCTGCATCGTTTGAGCTTTTCTGATATGTCCATTCTAAACGCTCCTCATAGTACTAGTTTACTACAGATTAGAATTCTTATGCTTGAAATTAGTAAATAAGTAGAATGTAAAATCAGCCCATAACCGTGATAAAATAACGATTATAGGCTGATTTATTTTTAAAACGTTATAATTTTGTGCTGAACTTAAACATGCCTGTAAATTCTCGTTCCAGCAATATAAGAAATTAACGCAATACCAACTAACCAGGCTAGTGCTAACCAACCGTGGTTGCCAATCGGCTGTGAGGCTAACAGTTGACGCATTGTTTGAATTACCTGTGTCATAGGCTGGTTTTCAGCAAAGATCTGAATAATTCTCGGCATACCGGAAACGGGGACAAAAGCGGAACTAACGAACAGTAATATTAATACCAAATAAGAGAAGGCGCTGGCGCCATCAACGCTCTGGGCGGCTAGTGCAAAAGGAATTGATAACCAGGTAATGGCAATGGAAAAAATAATTAGTAGTGAGGCTGCAAGGACCCATTCGAAAAAAGATGCTTGACTACGGAAACCAACTAAGAAGCCAACTGCCAGAACTAGGATAACTGAAGTCATCATAAAAATGACAGAGGCTACGGCCTGACCGTTTAGAACAGCTGACTTAGAGATGGGAAGAGATTTAAAACGGTCAAACATACCAGATTGTTACTGGTCATCCAAAAGAGCACGATGACAAGGAATCATGCATCAGGTAGTGATGGCGATGGTAGACATTGGCTTTCGCAATTACGGACTAAGATTGGGCCCTCCGTGAAAATATTTTATTGCGAAGCGAGTAACGTGATTCTGAAGTTCAGAATAATTAACTTAAGCAAATTATGAAGTCAAATTAAGGAGGCTGAAACCTGATTGAAAGGGATTTTTTTCAATGCGGTACAAAAGCCCTATACGATATTTTGGAAAAATTGAACTTAAATTTGTGATTTAAAAAATATTTGTTTCAATGTAAACTAGGGGGCAACCACTTGCAACCGTCAGGAATCAGTCCTTTGAGGCGGAATGTCACATTAGTGTAAACCGGCAAATTACGCAGATGTAAACCTCTAGTTCCCCCCCTTTTAAAATATTAAGTTAATTTGACATTTAATAATGAGCCTCTAATAAGTTTGAATTCAGTGGTCTGAAGGTGGATGTTTTTATGCATATCAAATGGTTTCATGTGTAGTTCTGATTATTATTGGATTGGGATTGTACCCAATTGCCAAGAAAGCAACAAGTGTTTTAATGTTATTTTTTGTTAAGTATTTTCGGTATAATTTAAAAACTATTTATAGATAATCTAAGTTATAGATTGACGATTTTTCAACAAAAGACATACCCAGTGTGGTATGTCTTTTTGTGACAACAGAGATGTTTTATAAGTGGGTTTCGTTGAAGTGTAAAAAAATCAGTGTTACGGTTTATTTGAGCAGAGCTATTAATTATTTAGTCAGGAGAAGATACGTTGTGACACCCCGGCTAAATTACTATGGGTCTTTTTTGTTTTCTAAGGAGTGATTTTTTTGCATCAGAGAACGCGAAATTTGCGTCACACCACTAGTGTAATTACGATTGGTGGTTTGTTGTTTGGCTACGATACCGGTGTTATCAATGGGGCACTGCCATTTATGTCCAGTGCGTCTCAATTGAATTTAAACGCCGCAAGCCAAGGATTAGTATCAAGCATTTTAATTTTGGGAGCTGCCTTGGGCTCGATGTTTACTGGTAAAATTTCTGAAACTTACGGTCGGCATCAAGTTGTTCAATGGATTGCAAGTCTATTCATTGGCGCTAACTTATTATGTGCGTTGGCACCCAATAAAGTTATTTTTATCATTTTCAGATTTGTTTTAGGCTTGGCGGTCGGTGCGGCCTCCGAGGTGATCCCGGTTTACTTATCAGAAATCTCACCGATTAATAAACGGGGCATGGTTGTTACCCGCAATGATTTCAAAATAGTGCTGGGGCAATTTTTAGCCTATTTGGTTAATGCGATTATTGGCGGCCTATTTTCAAACGTCATGTGGATTTGGCGGGTTATGTTATTTATGGCTAGTTTGCCAGCGTGGGTCTTGATTTTTGAAAACCGATCAATTCCTGAAAGCCCAATTTGGTTATGGAAAAAGGGCTATTTGAAGAAAGCTAAAGCAGTTATGCTGAAATATCTTCGCCCTAAAGAAGCTAAGGCGGAGGTTACTGAACTTCAAACTGATCCGGAAGTTGCCTCTCGGGATTTACATTCAGTTGTTTTTTCGGGCAATATAAAACTTCTATTAATTGGGGTCGGTTTAGCAATCGTGCAACAAATTACCGGAGTCAATGCGATTATGTACTATGGGACATTGATGTTGGAAAAAACTGGCTTAACTCGGAGTTCTTCTTTATACGGTAGTGTCATCATCGGGATTGTTTCCGTGTTAAGCGTTGGCATGAGTGTTCGAATTGTTGGTCGCTATTTCCGAAGGCGGTTATTGATGATTGGATTGATTGGAAGCACAGCTATTCTAACGGCTTTAAGTATTGTGACTAGAATTCTCAGTGGGACTAGTTTAACGATTGGGGTCTTAATTTTAATTACGTTGTTCTTGATCTGTCAGCAAGGTCTAATTAGCCCGTTAACTTGGTTAATTTTATCTGAATTATTTCCCATCGATATTCGCGATGTCGGTATGAGTGTTTCAACTTTCTTTGTGTGGATAGCTGATTTTGCCGTTAGTTTGATTTATCCAAGCTTAATGGCCGCACTGGGATTGTCATCAGTTTTCCGAATTTTCGCTGGATGCGGATTGTTAGCGATTCTATTTGTATATTTGGCTGTTCCGGAAACGAAGAACAATATGTTGACGAACACTCAGCAGCGTCATCAAACAGTAAAAGGGATTCAAGCGCTGAAATAAATTTAGAGGTGAATTATGATGAAACCAGTTAAAACAGTTACGGCAGATGTACCCCAGGGCGATATTCATGATTATGATTCGATTTTAGATTATTTTAATGATCGACCTGTTAAACAAACCAAGAAAGACAAATACCATTCGATTACGTTTGTGACTACGGGAATTATTGCCTATGATGGTGGTCAAACGACCATGTTACATTTGGGAACGTTATTGAGTAAACAGGGCTATCAGGTTTATTACTTAAGCTACGTTCCTCAAACGGTTCACGAGATGGAACAAAATGCTGAATTTAATTATGAAGGCTATGAAGGTACTTGTTTGGATATGGCACAGCTTGATGTGCATAACTCTGATATTTGGTTGGCAACGCTGTGGGAATCGGCTTATGTGATTAAAAATAAACCGGGGTACAAAATGTACTTTGTACAAGATTACGAACCTTACTTTTATCCATTTGGTGATCGATATCAAATGGCAAAGAAGACGTATGAGCTAGGACTTCATATGGTTTCGCTTGGTCCTTGGTGCGCTAAAATGATTCGCGAAAATTGTAAAGTGACTAGTCCGATTGATGAGATTAATTTCCCAGTTAATTTGGAACAGTATCCCTACCATGCACATGATTTCACTAAATATGAAAATAAAAAAATAATTGATGTTGCAGTTTACACAAAATGGAGTAGTCCACGACGCGCACCAATTGAAATTCAATTAACTTTAAAAAATTGTCAAAGTATTTTGGAAAAGCAAGGATTGAAATTGAAGCTACATTATTTTGGGACTGATAAGGATGCTAAATTTATTAATGGTGAAAACCTTGGTAAATTAACGAAACCAGAAATGATTGACTTGTATAACCGTTGTGATTTCGGGATTGCACCCTCAATGACCAACTTTTCGTTAGTTCCGTTTGAAATGATGAGTTGTGGGTTACCTTTGATTGATTTCAATGAAGGAACTGGTGAATATTTCTTACCAAATGGCGCGTATCTAAAGACTAGTTTCAATGAAAAAGATTTGGCTCAAACCTTTGTACAAGCAAAACAAAATGTCTCAAGGCTTGAAGCAATGGTTCAAAAAGGTGTTTCTCATTTACAATCTATTACATGGAAGCAAACCTTGACCGATTTTGAAAGTATTGTTGATAAGATCTCTGAAAAATAAACAAAAAATTGGCACGTGGATCACTTTTAATCCACGTACCAATTTTTATATACATATCTTATTTTGTAGTTGCTTCTAAGACTTTTGTTTCGGGAGTAACTTGTGCATTGACCATGTTGAACTTCAACAAGGAGACGGCAGCCATATTAGTGATAATGACCATCATTGGCGTTTGTTTACCAGCATCTCTGATTGCTTGTAAATCAACATTAGCAACTAAATCGCCATGCTTGATTTTTTGTCCATCAGTCACTTTCACATCAAATGGTTTACCTTTTAATTCAACCGTATCAATTCCCATGTGCAAGAGGATCTCTAATCCAGAATCAGTGGTGAAACCAATCGCATGTTTAGTTGGAAAGACGGTGGTTACCGTCCCGTCAACTGGCGCCGTAATCTGCCCATTTTTAGGTTCAATGGCAAATCCATCACCTAATAGCTTTTGCGAGAAGGTTGAATCATTGACATCTTCAATGTTCATGTATTGGCCTTCAGCTACACTATAAAATTCGCTTGTGACAGCAGATTTAATGGAAGAATCTACAGCGGGCTTTTCTACAGAATCAGGTTTAGTTTCAGTGCTACTTTCAAGTTTAGAAAGAGGCAGCTTTTCATTGAAGAGTTGGCTTAAGGCGTCTGCGACAAATTGAACTTCAGTTCCAATAATAATGTGCAAATTAACTTTATCTAGTTTATTTAAACCAACGGCACCACTTCGTTTAATGGCAGCTTCGTCAATTTTATCTGTATCTTTAAGTTGCAAACGAAGACGGGTGGTACAGTTATCAACCGCCGATATATTATCAGCTCCGCCAATTGCGACGTAGATTTTTTTTGCCTGGATTGAGTATTTATCATCCTTGTCGCTAGTTTGGATGCTTACCTGAGCATCATCATCTTCATCGGTTACGAGTTCGCGACCAGGCGTCATTAAATTAAATTTTTGAATGGCGAAATTAAAACCAAAGTAATAAATTACTGCCATGACGATTCCTTGTAAAATCAACATCAAAGGATGATTTGCGATCGGATTCTTGAGACTCAACACATAATCAACCAGCCCAGCACTGAATGAGAAACCGGCGGTCCAATGCATGAAGGCGGCAAAGGCCATTGATAGACCGGTAAAGAATGCATGCAAGACATACAAAGGCCATGCCACAAACATAAATGAGAATTCTAAAGGCTCAGTAACTCCAGTAAAGAAAGAAGCAAAGGCCCCGGCCAACATCAGCGAACCAACTTCTTTTTTTCGCTCCGGACGCGCATTTTTATAAATGGCGTAGGCTCCAGCTGGGAGGCCAAACATCATGACTGGGAAAAAGCCGGCCTGATACATACCAGTAACTCCCTTTGGACCTTCATGTGCCAAAAATTTACCGATATCATTAATACCAGCAACGTTAAATAGAAAAACTGAGTTCAAAGCTTGATGCAATCCAGTCGGTACTAACAAGCGATTACAGAACGCATAAATACCAGCTCCAATTGGTCCTAAGCCAACAATGAACTTACCAAAGACAACCAAGGCGTGATACAAAGGTGGCCAAACGACTAACAAAACAGCACTAACCGCCAACATGACGATGGCCGCTAGAATTGGAACTAATCGTTTGCCACTAAAGAAGGACAATGCCATCGGGAGCTTTGTTTCATGGAAACGATTATACAAAGCAGCGGCAATTAGGCCGGACATAATCCCAATAAAAACGTTACTGATTGCTGCAAAAGAGGGATCAACTGCAGCAACTTTGGTTCCTAAAAGAGTGGCAACGGAGCTCGTTTTTAGGACATTGGTAGGAATTTCAAAGGCCACAAGACCTGCAAGTGCCGCGGCTCCATCTTTATCTTTTGCCATCCCAAGTGCGGTTCCGACCGCAAACAGTAAGGGTAATTGAGTTAGAATCGCATTACCACCGGCTTGAAGGAAGCGGGCGATAAAACCATTATCGGCCGAAGCCCACCAAAAACCAATTCCGACCAAGAGAGCAGCTGCGGGTAAAACAGCCACTGGCAACTGTAGTGATCGGCCTAATCTCTGAAAATATGTTTTCACAATGAAAGCCTCCTGAAAATAAATGAAAGATTTTGGAAATAATTTCTTTTATTAGTGTAGGACACACAAAATATAAATGCAAGTGGTCATGTTACATAAAGTGACACATACAGGCGCTTATATACATAAATTCAAAATTGGTTTACCTGAAAATCTCGCGATTATAATGGGATTGAAAGCTTGTTTTCCCCATTTAGGGTGAAAATAAAAAAAGATTATGAAAGCGTTTGACATGTGATGTATTCACTGGTAGTATGGATACATTGTCACAATGTTATTACGTAACGGTAAGCATGTGTGATGCGTAACATTAATTGAATATAATAAGGTGTTATCAAAATTTTGAGCATGACTTATTCGCTGTGGGAGTTTTTTTGGCCTAGAGTGGATAAGTCTTTTTAGGTGATTATTGTGAAAATAAAACGCGTTTTAAACAATAACACGGCCATTTCAGAAAATCATGATGGTTTGGATGTTCTATTGATGGGGCCGGGGATTGCATTTGGTAAGAAAAAGGGACAAGAGGTTGATATTTCCAAGGTAGAGAAGACATTTGTTATTAAGGATCAAGACACGATGAATAAGTTCACGGATTTGGTAATTGACGTGCCGATGAACGAGATTTTAATTGCAGAAAAGATTATCAACTTTGCAAAAATTAAGTTAGGTAAGCAACTAAACGAGATCATTTATGTAAACTTAACGGATCATCTGCACACAACGATTCAGAGATATCGCGATAACATTATTTTACGGAATCCATTAAAATGGGATATTGCACGTTTTTATCCAGATGAGTTTGCGGTTGGTCAAAAATTTGTTGAGGTTGTTAAAAGTGATCTCGGGATTACCTTGGAAGATGACGAAAGTGCCTTTGTGGCGTTACATTTTGTCAACGCGGAGACTGAGACTGGTGACGAGCAAAATATTGCGTACGATGTGACGAACATGGTCAAAGAAGTCGAAGATATCGTGAAAAATTACTACCACACAGAGTTTGATGAGAGTTCCTTGAATTATTATCGCTTCATTACCCATTTGAAATTTTTCGCACAACGGGTGCTTCAAAATAAGCATTATGACGATGATGACGACGATCTTTTGAAAACTTTGAAGAAGAAATATGCTGGTCCGTATGAATGTTCTCGTAAGGTCCAGACGTTTGTTCGAGAAAAATATAACTACGAAATCAGCAGTACAGAATTATTATATCTGACGGTGCACATTAGTCGCCTCGTCAAAAACTTATAGGGTGTTATCTTAATTGAGCATGACCTAAGTAGCTTATTTAGCTATTTGGGTCTTTTTTTATCGAAATTTAACGAAAAAGGAAGGTTTTATCTCATGGATTATAAAGATTCAGCAAAACAAATTTATAAAGCAGTGGGTGGAGAAAAAAATATTAATTCTCTGATTCATTGTATGACGCGGCTCCGTTTTCGCCTTAAGGATGAAAGCATTGTCGATGATGATGCAGTTAAAGAAATTCCTGGCGTAATGGGGATTAATCATCAATCAGGTCAGTATCAAGTGATTATGGGAAACGATGTATCCAATTACTATGCTGAAATTTTAAAATTAGGCAACATTAGTACTGGAGACGCAGATCAAACTCCTGATGAAAATCAGGACGACAGTAAAGAAAAGGTTAATTTGTTTAACCGCTTTGCTAACTTCATTTCATCTTGTATGTCACCTTTGATTCCAGCCCTAATCGGTGGTGGGATGATCAAGGTTATCTTGATCTTATTACCACTGTTTGGTTGGTTAAACGAAAAGGGCCAGACCTATGCCATTTTAAACATTTTTGGGGATGCACCATTCTACTTCCTTCCCATTATGTTGGCATACACAGCTGCCCAATATTTTAAAGTCACACCAATGTTGGCGATGACGATTGCCGGAGTGATGATCCATCCCAATTTAATTGCGATGGTAACTGCTGGAAAAGCCGTTCATTTCATGGGACTTCCGGTTACACTAGTTAATTATTCATCTTCCGTTATTCCTATTTTATTGGTTGTTTGGGCAATGAAATATATTGAAATGGGTGTCGATAAGGTTTGTCCGGCGTCGCTTAAGAGTATTTTAAAACCGTTACTTGTTTTGTTTATTACCGGAACGCTAGCACTTGTCTTAATTGGACCAATTGGAACATACGCTGGTAAATTATTGTCAGCAATCATTCTGTTTATCCAAGGAAAGGCTGGCTGGTTAGCAATGGCGTTGATGGCAGCCTTTATGCCGTTGATTGTGATGACTGGGATGCACTGGGCATTTGCACCAATCTTCTTGGCCGCATCAGTTGCATCACCAGATAGCTTGATTTTGCCTGCCATGTTAGCTGCTAATATTGCGCAAAGTGCTGCTAGTTTTGCAGTGGCAATTAAATCTAAAAATGCAAATACCCGTCAGGTTGCGAGTGCTGCCGGAATTTCTGCCTTATTGGCTGGAGTTACGGAGCCAGCGATTTACGGAGTTACTTTGAAATTTAAGAAACCAATGTATGCCGCAATGATTTCTGGAGGGGTTACTGGATTGTTCATGGAATTTGTTCACTTAAAATCCTTTGCTTTCGCGGTTCCATCCTTGATTTCACTACCTCAATTCGTCAGCAAAACAGATGGTCAGAATTTAATTAATGCCATTATCGTGGCAATCGTTTCCTTTGTCTTAACGTTTATCCTGACTTGGGTATTTGGATTCGACGAAAAAGTCCCAGCTACGGCCAAAGCAGCCGAAACATCAGATGCTAAAAAAGTTGTCACGAGTGATGTCACTTCAGGTGCTAAAGAAACAAAGAAAGTTTATAGCCCTGTTAAAGGCGAAATGATTAATTTAGAGAGTGTTTCAGATGATACTTTTGCTCAAAAGATGTTGGGTGATGGGGTTGCCATTATTCCAGAAGAAGGCAAGATTTACGCACCATTTGATGGTGAAATTATGACAGTTTTCCCAACAAAACATGCGATTGGCTTAAAGAGTGATACAGGAATTGAATTGTTAATTCATATTGGTTTAGATACCGTTAATCTCAAGGGTGCACCATTTACAGCGCATGTGAAAGATAATGATCAGGTTAAAAAAGGTCAATTGTTGATGGACGTTGATTTGGACGCCATTAAAAAAGCAGGCTACGATATTACTACACCAATCATTGTGACAAATACAAAAGATTTTGTTGAAATTGTATCTAATGAAAAAACAACGGTTACCAATGATGATGTTGCTTTGTATATTATTTAAGGAGGAATCCGATTATGAGTAAATTTCCAAAAAACTTTATGTGGGGTGGCGCAACTGCTGCTAACCAATTAGAGGGTGCCTACAAAGAAGGCGGTAAAGGATTATCAATTGCCGATGCTTTACCCGGTGGTCCAGAAAGATTCAAATTAGTTAACGAGCCCGATTTTGATTGGACGATTGATGAAAAACAGTATACGTATCCAAATCATAATGGAATCGACCATTATCATCGGTTTAAGGAAGACATTGCGTTATTCGCTGAAATGGGCTTCAAATGTTATCGTTTCTCAATTGCTTGGTCACGAATTTTTCCAAATGGTGACGAAGAAACACCAAATGAAGCTGGCTTGAAGTTCTACGACCAGGTCATTGAAACTTGTCAAAAGTATGGTATTGAACCCGTAATTACAATTTCGCATTATGAAATGCCATTAAATCTCGTTAAAAAATACGGAGGCTGGAAGAATCGTCAGTTAATCACTTTCTACGAACGTTTTGCCAGAACTGTACTAACGCGCTACTACAAGCAAGTTAAGTATTGGATGACCTTTAATGAAATTAATAGTGCTCTGACATTTCCAGTGATGGGCCAAGGTTTAGTCGCTTCGAATGGGGCTAATGACAAACAAAATATCTACCAGGCTTGGCATAACCAGTTTGTTTCTGGTGCCAAGGCCGTTAAAATTGGTCATGAATTGGATCCCGATTTGAAGATTGGCTGCATGTTGTTGTATGCCACAACCTATTCATATGATTCAAATCCGGTTAACCAATTGGCAACCCTTGAACAGAATCAAGCATTCAATCATTTTTGTGGAGATGTGCAGGTTCGTGGAGAATATCCTGCCTACACGGAAAAACTGATGAATAAATACGGATTCAGCTTTTCAGACCTAGAGATTGGTGACGATGATTTGGCCATTCTTAAAGCTAACCCGGTTGATTATATTGGCTTTAGCTACTATATGTCGGCTACGGTTGATGTTGCAGATAAAAGTTTAGAGCAAGCTTCTGGAAACTTAATTGGTGGGGTTAAAAATCCATTCTTAAAGGCCAGTGACTGGGGATGGCAAGTCGATCCAATCGGTTTACGGATTGCGTTAAACGAATTGTATAATCGTTATCAAAAGCCGGTGTTTGTGGTTGAAAATGGGTTAGGCGCCGTTGATAAACCAGATGAGAATTTCCATGTTCAAGATGACTATCGAATTGATTATAGTCGCGAACATATTGAAGCAATGGCCGGTGCTGTGGCTGATGGCGTGGATCTGATGGGTTATACGCCATGGGGATGCATTGATTTGGTCAGTGCTTCAACTGGACAAATGTCAAAACGTTATGGATTTATCTACGTTGATTTAGATGATCAAGGTAACGGAACGTTAAATCGTTATAAAAAGGCCTCTTTTGACTGGTATAAACAGGTTATTGCCAGCAATGGGGAAGATTTAGGATAGCTAACGAAAATATGTTGTTTTAAAAATCAGTAAGTGAGACTTGCTGGTTTTTTTGTGTCAGATAACTTTGAGCGGAATTTTGATTGGTTTGTGGTATCTTAAAGGCATAGAAATTCAAATGGAGATGATGAAATGAGTACTGTGTTAGTGATTAAGGCCCATCCAAGAACTGCGAATGTGGCTAATTCTGTTGTGATTGGTGAACGTTTTGTTGAGGCTTATCAAAGGGCGCATCCTGAGGACCAGATTATTGTGCATGATTTATATGAAGAGGGTGTCCCAGAGATCAACAGCAGTAACCTAGATAGTTGGACAAAACTGACCAACGGAACAACTTATCAAGAGTTGTCTGAAAATGAACAGATTTTGTTAAGTCGGCAACAAAAGCTTCAAGAACAATTTATTCATGCCGATAAATATGTATTTGTTAGCCCAATGTATAATTTATTTATTCCTAATCGTTTGAAAATGTACTTGGATCTGGTGATCGTTTCTACCAAAACGTGGGTAGAAGGCGAACATGGTCCTGAAGGCACGTTGCATGACAAAAAGGCACTTCACATCCAGTCATCCGGTGGCACGTATCATCATACTGACAACGAATTTATGGCAAAACTTGATTTAGGCGATAGTTATTTAAAGGCATTGCTGGGGCAAGTTGGAATAAAGGATTACCAAGGAATTTATTGCGAAGGTAATTCGCATCGTGGTCCTGAAGACATGGCTGCTAATCGTGAATTAATTGCGAAACAGGCGGAAGAGGTTGCTAAAGAGTTTTAAAATAACCAGAAAACGCAGAGAAATAGCTGTGTTTTTTTGTGGGTTCAATTGATTATGAAAGTTACTTTATGAAAATGTTTCACATGAAAACTTTTGCTGGGCATTAATAAGTGCAATAGGCAATGATAAAATCACTCTAATGAGCAGTATCACACGGAAGCGCTTTGCCTTAGCCATTACGTTAGTGTTAAACTAGACAATGGATATTAAAACGAAGGGAAGTCGATCGTATGAGTCCTGGAGCGAGATCGTTTAACGAAGGTAGTTGTAAATAAATTCGAAGTAACACACGAGGAGAAAAATATGATTGAAGCAATAAATCTTAAAGCAGGTATGACATTTGAACAAAACGGCAAGTTAATTAAAGTGCTTGCATCTGAACACCATAAGCCAGGTAAGGGTAATACTGTTATGCGGATGAAGTTATATGACTTGCGTTCCGGTTCAACAGTTGAAAAAACAATGCGTCCTGAAGAAAAAGTTGAACAGGCAGTTGTTGAAACAAAAGATGCCCAGTACTTATACACCCAGGGTGACGTTGCCGTATTTATGGATTTGGAAACATATGAACAATATGAAATTCCAACTGAAAGTATTCAAAATGAAATGAAGTACTTGTTGGAAAACATGAATGTTAAGATTGATTACTTCAATACTGAAGTTATCGGAATCAGTTTGCCAAATACAGTTCAATTGAAAGTAACCGAAACAGAACCATCTATTAAAGGTGCAACTGTAACCGGATCTGGTAAGGCTGCTACAATGGAAACCGGTTTGGTAATTAACGTTCCTGATTTCATCAAGGAAGGCGAAGTTCTTGATGTTAATACGCAAAAAGGAACTTACCTAAGTCGTGCTTCCAAGTTTGACGAAAATAAATAGTAATCAATTTTAAATTTAAACAGTGAAAGACGATTTCATAAATGGAGTCGTCTTTTTTGTCGTATAATATAAATGTATCCGCTTTCGTAAATAGATAAATAAAATAGATAGAAGTGATTCATTTTGAATAATTTAGGTCTAATTGATATCGGTGGAACTTCAATCAAGTTTGCCGTTTGGGATGGAAACCAATTGGTGGAACATGTTGTGCGAAAAACGCCACACACACTGGATGAGTTTTATTCAGTATTAACTAGTGAAGTTTTTACAATGAAGAAAAATTATCAAATCACCGGGGTTGGAATTAGTTCGCCGGGTGCTGTAAATAAGAAAACGGGTGTCATTGAAGGCGCTAGCGCTATTCCGTATATTCATAATTTTGAGATTCAACCAGAGCTCGAAAAACGATTTGGTTTAAAAGTGAGCATGGAAAATGATGCCAACTGTGCGGCACTGGCAGAACTTGAAGATGGTGCTGGTCAGGGAGCCGATAGTTTAGTATTTTTTGTTATCGGTACCGGGGTTGGTGGATCGGTCATTGTAAATCATAAAATTTGGCATGGCGCTCACTTATTTGGTGGTGAATTCGGCTACATGTTATCCAGTGATGATCAAACTGTCAGCAATCTTGGGACTTCGGTAAGTGTGGCAGCTCATTATAATCAAATTGCTAAAACTGAAAAAACGGGTAAGGAAGTTTTCAATCTGGCCAAAACTGGTGATGAACTGGCAATCGAGTCCGTTCAAAGGATGTATTGGACGTTGGCTAAGGGGATATACAACTTACAGTATAGTTTTGATCCGGAAAAAGTTGTGATTGGTGGGGCAGTATCCAATAATCCAGATTTGATTCCAAATATTAATAAAAATATCGAAAAAATCCGTAAAGAAGTTAAGATTGCCTCAATTAAATCGGAAGTTGTGGCATGCAAATATACTGATCAAGCTAATTTACGGGGTGCGGTCGTTGATTTTGACCAGACATATGGTAAAAATTAAGGATATCAAAAAAGAGATGACAAACTTGCCATCTCTTTTCATATTTATTAGTTTATATCGGTTTTTAAACTTATTAGCAGATTTTTCCGCCCAAAGTTGTCATTTCGTCTTTCATTGCTGCTTTATCTTGAGTAGGTGCTTTGTAATTTTCAACGGTCACAGCACCATCTAAAACACCACTATCATCAGTAAGCTTTAAAGAAGCATTCTTGTAATCAAGTGCCAAGCCGTTACCAAGGAAAGTTGTTTCTGGATCGCCAGTGGTCATGTAGAGATCAGCGTTGTTGTCAAGAGCCACCGCGTAATCTGAGTCTGATTGGGCAGTGACAACTAATTGAAACTTATTACCGATCGAACAGGAGCCACCTAATTTTGAAAACTTACTGGAGCCATCATCTAAAGCTAAAAATACGTGCTTACCAGCGGGAATCTTCTTTGCTAAATATGTTTGGGCTTCATCTTTAATATTGATTTTCATTATGCTCACCATCTCTCAAATATTTGTTGTAACTTTGACAACACACTAAGTTTACTAGCTTACTTTAAATAAGTAAAGAAGACTGCTCAAAGTAATTTTTAAAAAGTTTTGCGTATTTAATCTTTATTTAAAGTAGGGGCTTTAATATGAATTTATTCATTAAGAAAGAAGTGATTTTTTCTCACCTTCCAAATTTGGAAGAAGATGGATATTTTCCATATGTTCAACTCCCCTGTAAAAATTAACTTACATCATTAAAAGCTATTCAATTAGCTCAAAGACCGAATCATACCGCGAATGTGATTCGGTCTTTTTCTGTCCAAAGATCACCAGAGCCAACGTAGTGTCACGTTTAATCGTGTTTACTTTGTCGCCAGGCAATAAACGAATCCCAAACAACAAAAATAATTCCACCAATAATTAACCAACGTGATACCGGATTTAAAATGATACGCTGCCAAAACGATCGTTTGTGAACTTGAATTTTTAAGATCCCCAACCCCGCGGCTGGCATTGTTAAAGTTCTCGCCTGATTCTTTTGTAATCGATAACCTAACGGAGCAGCAATTTTAAATGTGTCACCGGTTTTGACTTGAACAAAGACCTGCTTAATTTGTTTGTGACCTTGTAAATAATTAATTGTGACGCCTTGTAAACTCGGTCGTACCCACATATTGACGTCGGCGTTGGCCTGATTAGTAAATGTGTAGGAATCAGGAGCCTCTTTTGTAGTTGTATACCCAGTAGTCGAAGCATTACTGAGATCGAAAGCCTGTCCCACTTTTCCGCTAATTGGTTCTGTGCCAACAATTTTATTCGTTTTTTTAATGCGATAAACTAATTTGGCGCTAGTTTGTTTGGGCGTCTTTTTTACATGAATTGTGATAGATTGATTTGCGGCGTTTGTAAAAGTATAGCTTTGCGGATTATTAGTAACTGTTGTGTAGCCTCCAACGGAAGCCTGACTGATATTAAACGTGCTACCGACATTACCACTAATTGGTTCAGTTCCGACCTGCTTGCCTGATTCGTCAACATAACGTAGATAAGCTGTTTTCATAGTGGTCGCAGCGTGAACGGATTTTGATTGAAAAGTTTTTAAGACTTGGCTGTGGAAATGGTTTAACCATTGGTAGGTTCGCCAAGTAATGCTCTTTCGATTGATTGGCACCTTGGCAGGTGATAACGTATTATCGATAGTGACCGATTTAAGGCCGTAATAGCGCGCCATCCAAACGTTAAAACACTGCTTATTAGGCTTGCCAGGACTAACATAGGTTGAAGAAAGATACATATTATGATCATCAGTGACAGGTGGCATGCCTGGGACCTTTGCGTGCATGATATTATGCTTGTAATCAGTTCGGGCAATGGTGTCGCCGGCTTTCCAATAAGTAAAGGATTGGTAATTAGTTTTCACGGCATTGTCATAAATGGGAATGCTAATAAAGGCAATGATTATTGTCGCAATAACTGGCAGTATACGCGGTAACCAATAATTTTGTCTGAGTTTAGCATGATCGTAAAGAAGACTTAAAAGGGCGATGATAAAGTAAACATTGGGGCCAAAAAATACACGACTAAGAATTTGTGGGGAAACAACTAAAGCTACAATCCCTAAAAATCCACCAACCGCATAAATTACACCGGCAAAATAGCTACGTTGTTCGTGCCATTTAAAATCACGCCCGTAAGCATGGTGCTGGATGTATAAATAACTGGCTAATAAAATTAAAACTAAAAGTAATGTCCCTGAATATTTAAGTGTGCCCCTAATTAAGCTAGCGATGTCGAATTGATCACCACGAACGGCCACTTGGTTCATGCCAGAAATAACTAAGACAATAAAACTGACTGCACCAGAAAGGCCGCCAGCCCATTTCCAGCCGAGCTGACTATTTTTCCAATCAAAAATAGTAAAAACAAAGGCGACGAATAGGGTTAGGGGAGCTGTGTTTTCGTTTGTACCACCGGCCAAAAAGCCAAGGATCAGCATCCCAATAAACATTAAACGGGGATGCTTGGCATGGTAGTTAAAGCGGTAGGGTAGTAAGAAACCTAGGTAAATTAGTGCTACCCAAAGATAGTTAAAACCACCAGATAGCCATAAAATTGAAGTGCCAAAGTCAGGTAAGCAAATCCACATCAAGGCAAAAGTCAAAGCTAGGTAGCTGACCCGAAGCTTTTTAAGTCGTCCAAAAACATGAATATTGATCAATAGACCTACTAAAACGTAAACGACGCTATTGGCAATGTTATAGACTGATTTTGGAAACTGCATAAATAACTGCACGCCTGTATGAGCAACAAAACGGCCATTATTGAGGCGGGTGTGATTTTGAATAGACTGGATTAAATCTAGTGGATTATGAATGCCACGTAAATGTTGCGTTGGCCACTCCCCTTGAAAGAAAAAGTGGTAAAGATAATCATCGGCCGAATAGCCGGTATAATCGTTTAATTGTTTAAATAAAATGTAGACAAAAAATATAATTATGCCAAAACCGATAATGAAGTGAACCCCCAAGATTGGACAGATAAAATCTAATCTTGGGGGTTCTTTTATGGTTAAATTTAATTTTGATTTCAAAGTGAAAGTAGTAACTGAATATTTAGGTGGTCTGCCCGTTAATTCATTAGCACACAAATACAGGATTGGTAGTAGTGCCACAGTTTTAAATTGGATTCAAAGATATGAGAAATTTGGCCTTAACGGTCTTAAACGCAAAGCAATGGATTTAGAATATGCTAGCCAGTTCAAAGTCGATGTATTAAACTGGAGAAAACAAAATCAGGCCTCGCTTCCAGTAACTGCCTTACATTTTAATTTATCCTCGCCGAGTACCATTTGGCAATGGGAAAGTCGGTTTAAGGCATTAGGAATTGTGGGTCTAGAGCGAAAGCGAGGCAACGCCAAGAACATGGTAAAACACAAGAATAAAAGTCGCAAACCCATTGTCCAAAAGGACAATTCCACAGCCAAAGAGGATTTAAAACAGCTTCAAAAAGAAAATGAAATGTTAAAGATTGAGAACACCTACCTAAAAAAATTAGAGGCCTTAACTCGGAAAAAATCAGTACAAAAGAAATCTCAGAAATAGCCATCGAGTTAAGGCAACTATTCCAAACTTCTATCAAACTGATTCTTAAAGTAATCCAAATTCCACGCAGTACCTATTACTACACTCAGAGTCATGAGAGACGTAAATTTGATGATGACCAGATTATTCAAGCAATAGACGAGATTCGCCAAAAAGATCCAAAATACACCAAAAAATACGGCTATCGAAGACTTACAAATGCATTACATGATTTAGGATTTAAAGTTAATCATAAACGCGTTTTGCGAATTATGCAGGAACACGGGTGGTTGTGTCATGCCTTTAATCGACAAACTAAAAAATATAATTCATATAAAGGTTTAGTGGGTAAAATCGCCGCTAATCGCTTAAAGCGACGCTTCAAAACCGATAGACCTTATCAAAAGCTCGTCGCAGACGTTAGTGAATTCAGATATGGAAACATGGGAATGAACGAACGAGTTTACCTCGAACCAGTTCTTGATTTGTTTTCTGGAGAAATTCTAGCATTCAATATTAGTGAACATCCAACAGTTAAATTCGCAATTAAACCGCTTAAAGAGGCTTTAGAAAAGCTACCAAAACTAAATTACCGGACAACAGTCCATACTGACCAAGGCTTTCAGTATCAACATCGACACTGGCAGCAGGTTTTAAAGCAACATCACGCTTATCAAAGCATGTCACGTAAAGCAACTTGTCTTGATAATGCGGCGATGGAGTCATTCTTTCACATTATGAAAGCTGAAATGATGGATGAACATTTTGAAGATAAAGCTAGCTTAATCCAAGCAATGACCGAATGGATAGGTTTTTATAATAATCGTCGAATTAAAACAAAATTGAACGGCAAGTCCCCGGTAAAATACCGAGAACTCGCCGTTCAGAGAGCAGCATAAATATTTGTCCAATTTTATGGGTTCACTTCATAATCCGTGCTAAATATAACAATTTTTTATTCACGATAAACGCACCTATCCTGTCTATTAAACCGATTTTAATGTTTCAATTAATTGTAGCATAAGGATGATATCATAAATGCATAAATTACGTGAAAAGTCGTAGCTTGCAGGCTTTTCCTTCTGTATAAAAAGAAATTTGGATTCTTTTGTTACTTTTAATCTTCGTTTAAAGTCGGCGTCATATTATGAATATATTCATTAAAGAAGGAGGCGGGTTTTTAAAACCTTCCAAATTTGGAAGATGATGGAATATTTTCCATATGTTCAACTCCCCTGTAAAAATTAACTTACATTATTGAAAGCTATTTATTTAGCTTATAGACCGAATCATACCGCGAATGTGATTCGGTTTTTTTGTGCCATGATTCTTGCGGTCAGAACTGCGGCCACAAGAATGGACAACGTCCGGAGCATAAAAGATTTTCGGTACGAAAATCAACGAAAGAGCGGAGTAGTGCCATGATTCTTGCGGTCAGAACTGCGGCCACAAGAATGGACAACGTCCGGAGCATAAAAGATTTTCGGTACGAAAATCAACGAAAGAGCGGAGTAGTGCCATGATTCTTGCGGCCAGAACTGCGGCCACAAGAATTTTATTTTAATCACAGCCCTTAATCTTCGTTTAACGTAGGCTTCGTAAAATGAAACTCATCAATACGAGGAGATGAGGAAATGAATTATTTAAAACGGTCAATGCTTTACTTGACCCATAAAAAAGGTCAGAGTTTGTTGTTGCTGCTCATTATGTCAGCAATTTTGGTTTTTGTATTATCAGGACTCATTATTCAAAACGCCGCAGTGTCAGCAACCAATAGTGTGACAAAATCGGCAGGTACCACGATTAGTGTTTCGGCTAATCGAGAAAAGATGTTTTCAAAGATGCGACCGAGTTCTAGTTCGTCTAAATCCAAGCCAAAGACGATCACGACGCCTACTGTATCTAACACTAAAATTAAAAAGGCTGGTAGTTTAAATACTGTTGCCTACTATAATATTACGAATACGGCATCTGTAAACGCCAGTTCGTTTGATACGGTATCCACGACTACTGGCACTTCTGGTGGCATGAGCGGCGGTGGTATGAAAGGTAGCGCTTCTACTGGTGATATCAGTATTGATGGGGTTTCAAGTACTAAACTAACCTCAACATTCGTTTCTAAATCGAATAAAATCGTTTCTGGGCGGAATATTACCACTAGTGATGCCAATACGAAAAACGTTGTAATTGAAAAAGAATTGGCAACGGAAAATGGTATTAAAGTCGGCGACACAATTACAGTTAAAATGACAACTTCAGGTAAGAAATCAATTAAATTAAAAGTTGTCGGAATTTACAAAGCAAAATCAACCAGCAGTACTGCGCCGGGTAGCGAACCAAGTAACACGATTTATACCAGCTACACGCTGCCTGCAACAATTACGGGTACAGAGGGTAAATCAAGCACGGTGACATATACGCTTGAAAATTCAGCAAAAGAAAAATCAACCACTAAAAAAATTAAAAGCATTATAAACAGTAGTTCATTTTCAGTAAGTTCAGACGATGCCAGTTACAAACAATTGTTACAACCAATGAAAAACGTGCAATCTTTTGCTAAGAAGATTGTTTGGTTAGTTGCGATTGCTGGAACAATTATTTTGGCGTTGATCATTATCTTGTCCGTTAGAACGCGCCAACGAGAAATCGGAGTTTTGGTTTCCTTGGGCGAATCTAAATTGCACATTGTCGGTCAATTGTTCTCCGAATTATTCGTTATTTTAATTGGTGCGATGGTTGTGGCCCTTCTGCTAGGGAGTTTTGTGGGCAACAAGGTTGGTAACCAATTATTAGCCCAGCAGCAGACCACCTCGGTTTCAAGCACCACAGGTTCGACTGGTGGACCTGGTGGTGGCGGAGCTCCTGGCTCAAGTCAGGCCGGCGGCGGTATGCGTGGCGGTGGCATGGCAACACAATCCGCGACGACAACTAGTGCATCAAATAAAAAAGCATTGAAGACGCTAAACACAAGTATCACGCCAAGTTCAGTGATTAAACTAGGTGGGATGGGGCTTGTAATCATAGCTTTAGCAGTCTGTGTGTCAGCTATCAGTATTTTGAGGTTGCGACCAAAAGATATATTGATTGGTGAATAAATGTGATTAAGAGTAATTTAACTAATTAAAAAACTTAAATGTATCTGGAGTGGAAGGATTGGCATGTCAAGTGTGTCAGTGATCCACACTGTTCCATATACCAATACCGGAATGACCAGATAATGCAAAATATGAGGAGTTGACGAAATGTTAACAGTTAAAAATTTAACCCACTGGTATGGAAAAGCCGATAAACCGCTGTATGAAGATGTAAACTTAAGTTTTGATTCTGATAAAGTTTACACAATTGTTGGTTCCTCAGGTTCTGGAAAAACAACTTTCCTATCCTTTATTGCGGGCTTAGATAAGCCCCAAAAGGGTGATATATTTCTAGATGGGACAAATATTAAAAAACTAGGTGCGACCAATTATCGCAAACATAAGGTAGCCATCGTGTTTCAACAGTATAATTTGCTGACGTACATGTCTGCTTTGGACAATATTATGACGGCACTTTCGGTGACCGACTCTGAACACCAAGGCGAAAAACAGTATGCTTTAGATTCATTAAAGAGTGTCGGGATTGAAGAAACGGACGCTAAGAAGAATGTGCAAAAACTTTCTGGAGGCCAACAACAACGTGTCGCAATTATCCGTGCCATGTTGGTGGATGCCAACATTGTCATCGCGGATGAGCCCACTGGAAATTTGGATGGTGAAAATTCGAGAATGATTATCAAATTATTCCAAGACTTGGCCCATGAGCATCATAAAACAGTGATTATTGTGACTCATGATCCAGAAATTGCGGATCAGGGTGATGTAAAAATTAGTTTAGAGGATCGTAAATTTGTGGTTTCCTAACTAAAAATGCGAAGAGATGAGGTTAGGACAATATTATTCTTTGTCTTAACCTCATTTTATAGGTTAGAATAGATATGAGATAAAAAATGAAAGAAATTAGGGATGCAAGATGACAGATATCGTAAAAATATTATTAATTGAAGATGATCATCAGCTTTCAGACAGCGTGCGTGACTTTTTAGTTGATATTGGTTCAGTCAAACAGGCGTTTGATGGTGAAGAAGGCGAATATTTGGCGACGGAAGAACCTTATGACCTGCTGATCGTTGACCTGATGTTGCCGCTGATGAACGGTTTGGAAATCATTAAAAAAGTTCGCGAAGCTAAAATTGAAACACCAGTGTTAGTTTTAACGGCGAAAGATAGTTTGGAAGATAAAATCACGGGTTTTGACACGGGGGCCGACGATTATTTAACGAAGCCATTTCATCGTGAAGAATTAATCGTGCGCGTGAAAGCTTTACTCAAACGAAGCGGGGTTTATCAAGATGATAAACGCTTGTTAGTTGATGATAACATGTGGTTAAATACGGAAAATCGTCAAGTGATGGTGGATGATCAACCTTTAAAGCTTGTGGGAAAAGAGTACGAGATTCTCGCTTATTTGGCACAAAATAAGAATATTATTGTTTCTCGAGAACAAATCTTTGATCGGATTTGGGGGATGGATTCAGACACAACGATTAATGTCGTAAATATTTATATTAGTAATTTACGGCGAAAATTAGAAAAGGCAGGCCGTCCCAAACTAATTCAAACTTTACGTAATGTAGGATTTCTTTTGGAAGTGAATTAATGGATAAAATAGTAAATAGAAAGCAGCAAATTAGACTGTTTCTGTTGGAATTTTTCAGTTTTTTAATTATTTTTACAGTTCTTGGAACGATCATTTTTTTGTTTTACCAGCGCAATACGTATAACAGCATTGATAGTACGTTGACACAGCGTACACAAATGGCCGCGAACAGTACAAATATGATGGGACCGCCAGATTTTCAAACAATTACGGTCTATTATAATTCTAAGGGAAAGATTCTAAACTCGCAGTATTTGAACAATATGGCGAGCACGGTTTCTAAAATTAAGGTCAATAAAAACCAGCTTAATAGAATTTTCAATATAAAGTCGGGAGATACAACGTTGCGTTGTGCCTACGTGAAGGTGCGTTCCAAAATGACCATGAAACGTGGGGATGACAAATTACTTAAAGCCAGTAAACAACCAAAATATGTCTTAGTTATAAAAAATGTAACGCCCGAACTTCAGGGTGTGAATCGCTTTAAAGACCTACTTTTGGCGTCCTTGATTATCTTTGGGCTGATTGTGTTCATCATTAGTTACATCATTTCACGGTACAACATGAAGCCGGTGTTAAAAGCGTGGAAACAACAAGAAGAATTTGTGGACAGTGCGGCTCATGAAATCAGAACTCCGTTAACAATTATTCAAAATAAGCTTGAAGGTTTAATGACAAAGCCCAATGATACGATTAAAGATCAAATTGGGGCCATCATCATGTCGCTTTCGGAAATTCGGCGGCTAAATGGACTAACCAGCGATATGCTGACGCTAGCACGGGCAAATTCCAACGTAATTACGTTAGAAAAAGCACCAGTTAACTTTTCTGAATTTATGAATGAAATTTTGGAACCTTATACGGATTTGATTGAGAGCGAAGACAAAAAATTAGTAACTTCAATTAATGTGGATAAACCTGTGTTGGTTGATGCCAAAAGGTTACATCAATTAATTGTTATTCTGTTGGATAATGCGATCAAATACACCCCAACTGGCGCAACGATTACAGTCAATAGTAGTATTGAAAATCGTAATTTAAAGATTCAGATTTGCGATACTGGGATCGGAATTAGCGATAAAAATAAGAAATCAGTTTTCAAGCGTTTTTATCGTGAAGAAAAATCTGGGAATAAACAGACAGGCGGTAATGGGTTAGGCTTATCAATTGCTGAATGGATCGTCAGAGCACACAATGGCCATATTAAAATAACTGATAATCCAGGTGGTGGTTCAATTTTCACCGTGTTATTACCAGTTGCAAAATAAAAATAGAAACATGTTGCTTTTTTCTGAGGAAAAATAAGCAGCATGTTTTTTGGTGATTCATAATTTAATTACATGGTCTTCATGAAAAATTCATACTTTTCCTTTAAAGTCTACCTTATAATAATTATAAGAAATTTGGAGGGATGATCATGCGAGATGAAGAATGCAGTTATCAACGATTTGAGGTTATTTGCAGCCAATGCCCAATGATTAAAAATGGTTTTAGCGGGCGAGCAATTAAAGAATACGAGAATACGTACTTAATCGAACTTGATATGAATACGGTTTGTAAAGAGGATCGTCGTTCGTTAATGCGCATTAAAGTCTTTAATGGTCGCGTAGTGATTGGGAAAAAATATATTCAAGCGATGAAAAATAAAACTGTGAACAGTAACGAAAAATTAGCATAAAAATACCGGGCGCTTACTTTAATTTGTAAGCGCCTTCTGTTATGATTTAAAAAGAAGTGTTTAAAAAAAGTAATTAGTTTATGACCAGTTACTTTTTAGACACGTTTGCACTAGAAAATAAATTTTAGTGCATTTGGAGGAGAAGATTATGACAGATAGAATAATTGCCGTTGACATGGATGGAACTTTTTTAAATAGTGACCAGGATTTTGATCATGACTATTTTTTAAAATTGTATCCTCAAATGCAGGAAAAACATGTAACTTTCGTGGTTGCCAGTGGAAATCAAGATTCGCAGTTACGGGCGTTCTTCCCCAAAACAGCTTCGACTATTTGGTTTGTTTCCGATAATGGGGCCTTAGTAAAAGAACCAGATGAATCAGTCATGTATTCAGCAAAAATGGATCCAGCTGCATATCAGCATGCGATTCAATTCTTAGATAGTTTACCAGATGTGCATCCGATTGTTAGCGCAGTTCACAGTGCTTATATTCTAGATTCTGAGCCAAAATCATTTTCTGAAATGACCGCTAGATATTATTATAAATTGCAGTCAGTAAAAGACTGGGATGAGATTGATGATACGGTTTTGAAACTGGGAATGTCTTGTCCAGATGAGCAAACAGAGTCAATTGTAAAAATGCTTCAAAATGAGTTAGCCGGAGAGTTGTTGCCTGTTTCATCAGGGCATGGTGATATTGACCTGATTATTCCGCATACACATAAAGCGAACGCCATCAAGCGTGTCGCTAGTCAGCTCCATGTACCAATGACTAATGTGGTCGCTTTTGGTGATGGTGGCAATGATGCAGAAATGCTCAAAGAAGCTGGGCTTGGTTTTGCGATGGCTAATGCGCCGCAAACGATAAAGGCAATCGCAAACGATGTAGCGCCTGATCATGACCAAAATGGCGTTCTTGTTACGATTGAGAATTTATTAAAACAGTGGTAAAGAATTGAACACAAAAAACTTCCGAGGCTATTGTGGCTGCTTCGGAAGTTTTTTGTTGGTTATTTTTAGTGTTTAGAACGATTATACCGGATTCGAAAAAGGGTTCCCAGGACAAATGTGATTAACGCGATCGCATAAGTCCATCCTTTGTAAATCGGTAGTTGCTCACGGGCTTCTAGCAAATACTGATTTTGAAAAGCATTTTGATATTCACTGGTTAGCTTGGTTTGCACACCGGCGCCAATTGCAGAATTGATAATGAGTGGCGATATGCCATCAGATTCAAGCTGTTTTTTAACGCTGTCTTGAAATCCAGTTGGATCCACTTTGATTGCTTTACCCTCGTAAACCTGTTCGACGGCAGTTTTTAAATCAGGTTTAATGACGTCTGAGGTGACCCGAATCGTATAGCCGTCGTATTGTGGAATTTTTGCATTAACGGTGTCCGTAATTTGGTTCACAACTGGATCACTCGTGGCAACAATCACACCAAAACTTTTGTTGAAAACTGTCAATAAACAGATGACGGCTAATACAAAAATTACATATAGGAATGTTGAAAAAGCACGCGAACCATATTTTGGTTTAATAAGACGTTTATGTTGTTCTCTGATAATTGGCGCCTCCTTGGTGTAGATAAGTAAGTTTCTCCAAGACTAAGCCCCAAATAGAGTTTTGTCAATTTGACATGAGCTGATAGGGTTCTTCTTCAGGGTTAAACGTGGTGGCTAACAAGCTGAGGGGCGTATCTTTAACCATATTTTCATAGCCTTTTCGGGCAATGGCGTCATTCATGTCTTGCAGAGATTGAATACTACCGAATTGTTTGAGATGCATCGGATCGTTGACAGTTGTCTGGTTGAAAATAGGCGATGCCAATAGGACAGCTGCCGGTAAAGGTGTGGGCGTATCAAAATAATAGGTAGTATCCGGAAACTCCAAGATCGCAATGGTGTTATTGGAAACTCTTCCTGGATAATACACAGCAAAGCCCCGCATGATTAAGACGGTGAGTGATTTTAGCTGGTTAATGGGATAACTTTTGTATTGATTTCCCTCTATTAGAATCGTGATTTTGTCATCATCAAATGTAACGGTCGTTTTTGAACGCATTTTTGGATGTGCAACGCGGTGCTTGAGGATACTTTTGCCCCCACGTGGATATTCTTCGCCATTAATTTGAATGTGAGCCCAAGATAAGAAAGGATCAACCCCGTCTTTTTGAGGTTTAAATGTAATTTGAGATTTTAAAATATCAGCACTAATGTTCATAAGAATCTACCTCCCCATAACTTAAAATAGAAATATGAAAACGTTTACGTGATATCACACCGATATCGTAACACCGTTCTCACAAAAAAACAATCTATTTTAATTTTTAAAGGTGAGATCCTATAGCTCGAATGGATTATCGAAAAGTTCAAGCGATTTTTGACCACCAAACCGGTCATACCAAGGAGTTGCATAATTTTCGAGAATGTCATTTAAAGTCGTTAGATTTGTTTTGCCAGTTGTTGCTAACCAGTCTTTTAAGGCCGGCTCGCCTTGAGCAACATAAAGCTGAATGGCTTCCTCCCATAGTGACTGACCGACTAATATACCAGCAAACTTAGCCCCAGATTGACCAGCAAATTTAACTGCGGATTTAAAAGTTTCAATAGATTCTGGACCACTTTTATATAAGAATGGGCGGGTGGTTGTGTCGCTAGCTTCTTTGAAGAGTTTAGCCGCTTCTCGTTTTGAATAAACGGGAGTCACGTCAGTTTCAGCAAAGCCTTCCACAAATTGCAAATTAACTGGCATTTCAATTTGAAGCATGTCAATATGATATCGTGATTTAGTTAACTCCTTGATAGTATCAATGATTAACGCTGGCTGGATTTTAGCAAATGCTGCACTTGTTTTATCTGTAACGGCGTCATCGTAAACAATTGGTTCGATAAAAAGTGGTAAGTCAGCTGCCAAAGCTTCGGCACCAATACGTTCCAAAAAGGCTTGTTTTTGATCATTAATCTGCGCGTCACCATGGGGATTGTAAGCCACCCGTACTTTTACACCGTTTGTTTTGGTGTGGGCGAGACGATTTAAAGAAAGACTGGATAAAAGCCGCGGAAAATGATTGTTTTTAGAATTATCTGGTTCAGAGCAATCGTAGGCAGTGATGAGACCCGCTTGAGTAGTTTTAGTCTTCATGGCTTCGGATCCGAGTTCTTGATCCAGTAAAATTCCTGAGGCGTAAGGAGAAAGGTATTCAGAAAGTAATTGTTTGAATTCATAACATTGTTTTTCATTAAATTGATGGCCAGATTGTTCCTGTGATTGCGCCATTAATTTTTGAAACGATTTACGCTGATCGAGGCCTAAGATAGTTAAGGTCCCTTCGTCATCAGCTAATTTTTGAAGGTTTTCAAATTTACCACGTGATAGTTTTGTTGGCATGGATTTTTTCTCCTTTTTGGTATTAATATTTTGTTCTAATTATATTCTCAATCAGTCCATCTGTGCTAGGTCAGTAAAATAACTTCTGGTGAAACTGAGTACAGAGTAACCGTATCACAACGTTTAGAAAGATGAAATTGTTCCGTTGCAATGGAGAGCTTAAATGGCATTAAAATGCTATAATGATGGAAATATTTCACGAGGTGATTTTATGGATCATAAGGCAGAAATAAAGGCTTATTGGCAATCGTTTGTAAGCAAACATCATCTTCAAAATGCTACTTACAGTGCTTGGGCGTTTGGTAATAGTCCTGAAATGGCAAATGAATTGGCAGATCTTACGTTTAAGGGAATCAAAACGGCGACAACTTCGGCATATGACTTATATGAAGAAAACGAACCTTATCCGCAAGTGGGCGAATATAACATTATTTTGGATGGCAGTGGGCATCCGGTATGCATTACCAAGACCGTGGTAACCGAAATTATGCCATACAAAAATATGACAGCTGAACATGCTTACCATGAAGGTGAGGGTAACCGGACTTTAGCTTATTGGCGGAGTGTTCATGAACCATTCTTTAGAAACGAGTTTAAGGAAGCTGGCCAAACGTTCACTGAAGACATGACCTGTTTTTGTGAAGTTTTCGAAGTTGTTGGCTAAGCATTTTTAACGCGTGATTCAAGAGCCAATAACTGACGTTTCAACGGTAATCCGCCGTGATAGCCGCCAATTGAACCATCTTTGTGCAAGACGCGGTGACAAGGAACAACGATTTGATTGGGATTTCTTCCGACGGCATTGGCAACCGCTCGAGCAGCAGTTGGTCGGCCAATTTTTTCGGCTAGGGCGCTATAAGTAGTCGTTTCTCCGTAGGGAATGGTCTGTAGGGCCTGCCAGACGGATTTTTGAAAAGGGGACCCATTAAATTCAATTGGAAGAGTAAACTGCTGGGATTTGCCGAGCAGCAAATTTTTGAGTGCCGTTTTATAAGGATTCGTTTTGTCGGAATTTTTTAAGAGCTGGGCATTAGCAATGTAGTGGTGCAGTTCTTCTTCTGAATTGCTGGACCCTACGAATGCTAGCCCATGGTCGCCAACAGCAATTAGGTAGGTGTAGTCTGAAACTGTGACCCGATCGATGTACAAAGTTTTCATGATGGCCTCCAAAAAACGTGATTTTGTCTAAATTATAACAAATAAGTAGACAAATGAATTTAAAAAGAAACTAATCAATAAGGGATGATGTTGTGAACGAACAGTTAGATTTTGAAACGGGTGTGAGAGAGGCAATCCCAACAGTTTTGGGATACATAGGAATTGGCCTTGCTTTTGGAGTCGTCGGGAAAACAAGTGGTTTGAGTGTTTTAGAAATATTTTTAATGTCGCTAATTACATATGCGGGGTCGGCACAATTTATTATGGTGAGCTTAATGCTGGTTGGAAGCTCCATTCCATTCATCATGTTGTCGGTCTTTTTGGTTAATGCGCGATTCATTTTGATGAGCACCACAGTTGCCCAATATTTTCGGAAGGATTCACTGGGACAAAACATTGGCATCGGATCGTTGTTAACTGACGAATCGTTTGCATTGAGTATGAACAAGCTTAATTTCACGGATCATCATCTCAAACCTGGCTGGATTCATGGTGCAAACATTGTGGCTTACTTAACGTGGGCGTTTGCCACAGCAGCTGGCGGATTATTGGGTAATTTGGTGGGCGATCCGAAAGCATTTGGGCTGGATTTTGCTTTGGTGGCAATGTTCATTGGCTTACTTTATCTACAAATGATTACGGATAAAAGTAAGGCCTTTGTTTTTCAAATTTTTATGGTCGTGGTAGTCTGCTTTTTGATGTATGGATTAACGATTTTCTTTTCAAATAATGTAGCGCTGATTGTGACAACGTTGGTCGGCTGCTTTTTAGGGATGGTGATTGAACAATGGCGCTCACGATGAACGTATTATGGACAATTATCGGGTGTGGCATCGTGACTTGGCTATCACGGGTAATCCCATTTGTCCTGGTTAAAAACTTTGATTTGCCAAAATGGCTGATTCAGTATTTAAGCTTTGTGCCATTGGTGATTATGACGGCCTTAATTATGGAAAATATTTTTACCCATCATGCGGGGTCATTGCCAACGGTTAATTATGAAAATCTGCTTGCAACAGTACCGACTTTTGTGGCGGCCATTATTTCAAAAAGTCTGATTGTGATTGTTGTGGTGGGGATTGTAAGCATGGCGTTGATTCGGTTGGCTTTTTAAAAAAATTCTTGACTTATCAATATAACTCTCTTAACATGAAACTAATATCAAAAGCAATGCGATAATCGAAGTAGCAGACTGCCCAACATTTCAGAGATCTGGTGGTATTGAGAACCAGAATGTGGTGGTTGTGAATTACAGTTATCAAGCTTCTAAATCTATAAATTAGCGATTCATCTCGTTATCGATGTTGAGTGGTTGCAGTTAATTGCAATAACTTGGGTGGTAACGCGGAGAATTTCGTCCCTAGAGTCTTTATTGACTTTAGGGACTTTTTTTATACTATTTGAAACAAAAAATGAGGAGGAACGGTTATGAATATTATTGATGAACTAAAATGGCGTGGGGCTGTGAATCAAACAACTGACGAAGAGGGGCTACGCGAATTAGCAGAGAAGCAACAAATTGGCTTGTACTGTGGGGTGGATCCTACGGGTGACAGTTTGCATATTGGCCATTTGATTCCTTTTATGATGTTGAAACGATTCCAACTCCAAGGCCATCATCCAGTAATTGTTATTGGTGGTGGAACGGGTGCGATTGGTGATCCGTCTGGTAAAAATTCAGAACGAGTTTTGCAGACGATGGACCAAGTTAAACATAATGAAGATGCCATATCTGCACAAATGATTAAATTGTTTGGGACAGAAAATTTCACCATTATAAATAACTATGATTGGCTTTCAAAGTTGTCTTTGTTAGATTTTCTTCGCGATTACGGAAAGCTTTTTAACGTCAACACGATGTTGAACAAAGAAGTTGTGGCAAGTCGTTTGGAAGTGGGAATTTCTTTCACGGAATTTACTTACCAAATTTTGCAGTCCATTGATTTTCTTCATCTATACAAACATGAAAATGTGCAACTCCAGATTGGTGGTGCCGATCAATGGGGAAATATTACTGCCGGAATCGATTTAATTCATAAGGTTGAAGGTTCAGATACGGACGTGTTTGCGCTCACGATCCCATTAATGCTTAAGGCTGATGGGACAAAGTTTGGAAAAACGGCTGGTGGCGCTGTATGGTTGGATCCAAAGAAGACTTCACCATATGAATTCTACCAATTTTGGATTAATCAAGATGACCGGGATGTTGTGAAATACTTGAAGTACTTTACATTCTTAGGTGAAGACGAGATTAACGAATTAGCAGATAAGGTTCAGACGCATCCAGAAAAACGGGAAGCTCAGCGCCGTTTGGCGGAAGAAGTGACCAAATTTGTGCATGGTGAACAGGCGGTAGTGGAGGCCCAACACATTACTCAAGCATTGTTCTCCGGTGAAGTGCAAGACCTAACAGCAGAAGAAATTGAACAAGGTTTTAAGAATATGCCTTCTGTTGAGGTTAGTGATGAAAAGAAAAATATCATTTTATGGCTAGTGGATGATACAAAGATTGAGGCATCAAGACGCCAAGCACGAGAAGATGTAAAAAACGGAGCTATTCGGATTAATGGTGAAAAGGTGCAGGATGTAGACGCTGAAATTGATCCTAGTGCGCATTTTGACGGCAAGTTTGTGATTGTGCGTCGTGGAAAAAAGAAGTACTTTTTGGCTAGGGTTAAGTAAAGTGAGTGAGGCAAAACGGTAAGAGGCTGATTGTAAGCACAACGGATGCGGGATCGCAATCCCGCGGGAGTTGTGCTTACAATCAGTCTCTTGTTTTGCCGAGCTGTCCTAAGGCATAGCAAAAAAGTGCAGTAAGAGTGGTGCTGGATGCGAGTTCTTGCGGCCAAACTGTGCCACAAGAATCGACAGCGAACGGAATAAGAAAGATTTTCGTTTCAAAAATCAACCAACGAAATGGAGTAGTGCGGGATCGCAATCCCGCGGGAAGCATACTTATTTCCGGCCTTTTGACGTGCCAAACTGTCCTAAGGCTTAGCGAAAGATCGCCACTGGCTTCGAAACTGCAACTACTATATAGAAGAAAAAATAAAAAACGACTAGTTTTCAAGCAGTAAAATTGCTTGTTGAAACTAGTCGTTTTGTTTATTTAACGGGCTGTCCTAAGTAATCAGCTTGATAACGGTTTGCGAGATAGTCGTGAATTTCCGTCAACATTAGTTTCGTGGAGGGCGCCTCTGCTTGAGTTTTATTGACACTAAGGCAAATTGTTCGGTAATACTGATGAGAAAATGGATAAACATTGACATCACCAGTCAATTTTTGAAGAGCTAGTTGAGGCAAGATTCCAAACCCAAGGCCACTTTCTACCATTGAAAGAATGGATTGATCATCAATAGAGTACGAAAGGGCATTTGGTGCAACAGCGTAGCGATCCAAAGTCTTCTTTGTGTCACGATCATAATCGATTTGTTGTAAAATGAAGCGGTAGTCGCCAATATCGTCAGTTGTGATATAGGTTTTATTTTTAGGGACAAAGTTAGCGGGCGTGACGCAATAAATGGGGTCAGCTACTAATGACTCGGTAGTTAATTGTGCGTCTACAGGCAGTGCGGCAAAACCAATGTCGACTGTGCCAATTCTTGTCATTTCGGCAATTTCTGAAAACGTTCCTTGAGTGATGGTTACATCAACACCGGGATATTTTTTCTTGAAATGTTGGATAATGGTGGGCAACCAATTAATGCAGACACTACTGAACGCACCTATCCGGATCGTACCTGAGTTTAAACCCCGAATTTGATCGGCAACTTGTTGTAATTGTGATTCACTATTTAAAATATTTTGAATAACTGGCAGAATTTGTTGACCGTCAGGGGTGATCTCCACACCAGTCCGGTTTCGAATGAATAGAGGAAAGCCGAGATCATTTTCTAGTTGGCTGATAGCATGGCTTACCGCGCTGGGAGTAACGTTTAAAACTTTTGCAGCCTGACCAAAATTTTTAGTTGTGACAACTTGTGCAAATATTTCGTAAGAAAAATTAGCCATATTAGCCTCCGCTTTAGTTTGGTAGTGAAAAGGATTCACATTTTATTGAGAACGTTGAGTTTTACTTCATATTAAATAATTAGTATCATGGAGTCAATAAGTATTGTAGATATTATGGGAGGAAATAGAAATGACAGAAGAATTTGCAAGTCGGGTTTCGATAACGTCAAAAAGCGGGTTGAATGCAATCTATCCGAGTCATGACCCGGAAATGATCTCTTTTACTGGAGGATTTCCAGATGCAAGTCTGTTTCCTACCCAAGAGCTTGGCGACAGCTTTCAAAATGTTATTAGTGGAAAGCAGACGCCGTTCCAATATCAAATTGGTGAAGAGTCTGAGCCGTTGCGTAACCAAATTTCCCAATTATTAGCGGCTGATGGGACGCAAGTGGACGCTTCTAAAATTATGGTGACCCAAGGCGCACAGCAAGGATTAGACTTGGTTGCTAAACTTTTGATCAATAAAGGGGATGGCCTGGTAGTTGAAGGGCCCACTTACATTGGGGCTTTGGCTGCGTTCGATGCGTATGAACCAACCTACTATACAGTAGGGATGGAAGAAGACGGAATGAACCTTGTAGATTTGAAAAAAATTTTAATTCAGCAACACGTAAAACTAATTTATACAATTCCTGATTTTCAAAATCCGACGGGAACAGTTATGTCGTTAGCTAAACGGAAACAGTTGGTTGAACTGGCTAATCGTTATGATGTTCTGCTATTAGAAGATGCTCCCTATCGTTGGCTACGTTATGAAGGGGAATCATTACCTACTTTAAAGTCACTGGATACTCAAGATCGCGTGATTCAATTGGGTAGTTTTTCGAAAATCTTAGCACCTGCCCTGCGTTTAGGATGGCTAACAGCAGGAAATGACCTTTTTGAACGACTACAAGAACTTAAAGGTGGCTCCGATTTAGAAACTTCTAGTTTGATGATACAAACGGTTGACTACTATTTAACACATTACGATTTGAATGAGCACTTGGGCAAGCTGCAAAAGAGCTATCAAGTTAAACGGAATGCCATGATGAATGCAATGGAAAGATACTTACCGGATTTTGCTCACTATACAAAACCGCAAGGAGGATTCTTTACTTGGTTGACAGTGCCTGAGGATCTTGACTTGGAAAAAGTGCAAAATAATCAGTTAAAACCCAGTTTTCACGTGATGATGATTCCATCTACCAATCTATTTCCAGATAAGACACATCGAAATGGTGCAAGAATCAGTTTCAGTAATGTAACTCTTTCACAGATTGATTTAGGAATACAACGGCTATCAAATGGCCTGTCTAGCGGTCATCAAAAGAGATCCGTTTAAATTGGTATAGGTGAAATTGGTGAAAGCTTTTCGAAAGAAATGAAATTAATTTGAAAAAGTGCTTGACGAAATGTTCTCAGGTTGTTATATTTATATACGTTGTCTGACGGAGATAAGCGTGCCAAGACGAAAAAAGAAATAAAAGTTTTTCTTGACAAGCTTTTCACCAGATGATATACTTATAAAGTTGTCGCGGTTGATAAGTTACAAAGACCGAAACGGCAATTGGTAGACCTTTGAAAACTGAACAAAGTTTCGACAAAGTAAAATGTGTAGGGTCTTCAAATGAAAATTTTGAAGCAAACATTTGCGAAGTCAATTCGTTTTAAACAATGAAACAACAAATGAGCTTGTAAAAACTCAAGTATAATATGAGAGTTTGATCTTGGCTCAGGATGAACGCTGGCGGCGTGCCTAATACATGCAAGTCGGACGCACTTTCGTTGAATGATTTAGAGATGCTTGCATCGAAGATGATTTTAACTATAAAGTGAGTGGCGAACGGGTGAGTAACACGTGGGTAACCTGCCCAGAAGTGGGGGATAACACCTGGAAACAGATGCTAATACCGCATAATAAAGTAAACCGCATGGTTTTCTTTTAAAAGATGGCTTCGGCTATCACTTCTGGATGGACCCGCGGCGTATTAGCTAGTTGGTGAGATAAAGGCCCACCAAGGCTGTGATACGTAGCCGACCTGAGAGGGTAATCGGCCACATTGGGACTGAGACACGGCCCAGACTCCTACGGGAGGCAGCAGTAGGGAATCTTCCACAATGGACGAAAGTCTGATGGAGCAACGCCGCGTGAGTGATGAAGGCTTTAGGGTCGTAAAACTCTGTTGTTGGAGAAGAACGTGTGTGAGAGTAACTGCTCATGCAGTGACGGTATCCAACCAGAAAGCCACGGCTAACTACGTGCCAGCAGCCGCGGTAATACGTAGGTGGCAAGCGTTATCCGGATTTATTGGGCGTAAAGCGAGCGCAGGCGGTTTCTTAAGTCTAATGTGAAAGCCTTCGGCTTAACCGAAGAAGTGCATTGGAAACTGGGAAACTTGAGTGCAGAAGAGGACAGTGGAACTCCATGTGTAGCGGTGAAATGCGTAGATATATGGAAGAACACCAGTGGCGAAGGCGGCTGTCTGGTCTGTAACTGACGCTGAGGCTCGAAAGCATGGGTAGCGAACAGGATTAGATACCCTGGTAGTCCATGCCGTAAACGATGAATGCTAAGTGTTGGAGGGTTTCCGCCCTTCAGTGCTGCAGCTAACGCATTAAGCATTCCGCCTGGGGAGTACGACCGCAAGGTTGAAACTCAAAAGAATTGACGGGGGCCCGCACAAGCGGTGGAGCATGTGGTTTAATTCGAAGCTACGCGAAGAACCTTACCAGGTCTTGACATCTTCTGCTAACCTAAGAGATTAGGCGTTCCCTTCGGGGACAGAATGACAGGTGGTGCATGGTTGTCGTCAGCTCGTGTCGTGAGATGTTGGGTTAAGTCCCGCAACGAGCGCAACCCCTATTATTAGTTGCCAGCATTAAGTTGGGCACTCTAGTGAGACTGCCGGTGATAAACCGGAGGAAGGTGGGGACGACGTCAAATCATCATGCCCCTTATGACCTGGGCTACACACGTGCTACAATGGACGGTACAACGAGTTGCGAGACCGCGAGGTTAAGCTAATCTCTTAAAACCGTTCTCAGTTCGGACTGCAGGCTGCAACTCGCCTGCACGAAGTTGGAATCGCTAGTAATCGCGGATCAGCATGCCGCGGTGAATACGTTCCCGGGCCTTGTACACACCGCCCGTCACACCATGAGAGTTTGTAACACCCAAAGCCGGTGGAGTAACCTTCGGGAGCTAGCCGTCTAAGGTGGGACAGATGATTGGGGTGAAGTCGTAACAAGGTAGCCGTAGGAGAACCTGCGGCTGGATCACCTCCTTTCTAAGGATATTTAGAAACGGAAACCTACACATATGTCGAAACTTTGTTTAGTTTTGAGAGGTTTACTCTCAAAATTTGTTCTTTGAAAACTAAATAATATCGAAAAATTTTCTAATTTTAATTATCAGATAATTAAACCGAGAACATTGCGTTTTATAGAGTTTTACAACAAGATTAGTTCTTAAAATAATCGCTAAACTCAAAACCACTTTATCTTCGATAAAGTTAGGTTAAGTTATAAAGGGCGCATGGTGAATGCCTTGGCACTAGGAGCCGATGAAGGACGGGACTAACACCGATATGCTTCGGGGAGCTGTAAGTAAGCTTTGATCCGGAGATTTCCGAATGGGGAAACCCAACAACATTAATCCGTTGTTACCACTACGTGAATTCATAGCGTGGCTGGAGGTAGACGTGGGGAACTGAAACATCTCAGTACCCACAGGAAGAGAAAGAAAAATCGATTCCCTGAGTAGCGGCGAGCGAAAGGGGAACAGCCCAAACCAGGAAGCTTGCTTCCTGGGGTTGTAGGACTGAACATTTGAGTTACCAAAGATTTTCATAGCCGAACAGTCTGGGAAGACTGGCCAGAGTGGGTGATAGCCCCGTAGGCAAAATGAAGATCCCTCAGTTCAGGATCCTGAGTACGGCGGAACACGTGTAACTCCGTCGGAATCCGGGAGGACCATCTCCCAAGGCTAAATACTCCCTAGTGACCGATAGTGAACCAGTACCGTGAGGGAAAGGTGAAAAGCACCCCGGAAGGGGAGTGAAACAGTTCTTGAAACCATGTGCCTACAAGAAGTCAGAGCCCGTTAATGGGTGATGGCGTGCCTTTTGTAGAATGAACCGGCGAGTTACGTTTGCATGCCAGGTTAAGTTGAAGAAACGGAGCCGTAGCGAAAGCGAGTCTGAATAGGGCGACTGAGTATGCAGATGTAGACCCGAAACCAAGTGACCTACCCATGTCCAGGTTGAAGGTGCGGTAAAACGCACTGGAGGACCGAACTCGTGTACGTTGAAAAGTGCTGAGATGAGGTGTGGGTAGCGGTGAAATTCCAAACGAACTTGGAGATAGCTGGTTCTCTCCGAAATAGCTTTAGGGCTAGCCTCGGACTTAGGATCATGGAGGTAGAGCCACTGTTTGGACTAGGGGCCCATCTAGGGTTACTGAATTCAGATAAACTCCGAATGCCATTGATTTATGTCCGGGAGTCAGACGGTGAGTGATAAGATCCATCGTCGAAAGGGGAACAGCCCAGACCACCAGTTAAGGTCCCTAAATATATGTTAAGTGGAAAAGGATGTGGAGTTGCATAGACAACTAGGATGTTGGCTCAGAAGCAGCCATCATTTAAAGAGTGCGTAATAGCTCACTAGTCGAGTGATTCTGCGCCGAAAATGTACCGGGGCTTAAACATATTACCGAGACTGTGGATGCCACCGTAAGGTGGCGTGATAGGAGAGCGTTCTAAGGGCGATGAAGGCAGACCGTGAGGACTGTTGGAGCGCTTAGAAGTGAGAATGCCGGTATGAGTAGCGAAAGACAGGTGAGAATCCTGTCCACCGAATGACTAAGGTTTCCTGGGGAAGGCTCGTCCTCCCAGGGTTAGTCGGGACCTAAGTCGAGGCCGAGAGGCGTAGACGATGGATAACAGGTTGAGATTCCTGTACTAGTTAAACTTGTTTGAACAATGGAGGGACGCAGTAGGCTAAGGAAAGCACACAGTTGGATAAGTGTGCCCAAGCAACAAGTCTTAGATAGAGTCAAATGCTTTATCTTTTAAGGACAAGTTGTGATGGGGAGCGAAATTTAAGTAGCGAAGTTCCTGATGTCACACTGCCGAGAAAAGCTTCTAGTTAGAGTTTAACTACCCGTACCGCAAACCGACACAGGTAGTCGAGGAGAGTATCCTAAGGTGTGCGAGAGAACTCTCGTTAAGGAACTCGGCAAAATGACCCCGTAACTTCGGAAGAAGGGGTGCTGATCGCAAGATCAGCCGCAGTGAATAGGCCCAGGCGACTGTTTATCAAAAACACAGGTTTCTGCAAAATCGTAAGATGACGTATAGGGGCTGACACCTGCCCGGTGCTGGAAGGTTAAGTGAATGAGTTAGCTTCGGCGAAGCTTTGAAATGAAGCCCCAGTAAACGGCGGCCGTAACTATAACGGTCCTAAGGTAGCGAAATTCCTTGTCGGGTAAGTTCCGACCCGCACGAAAGGTGTAACGATCTGGGCACTGTCTCAACGAGAGACTCGGTGAAATTATAATACCCGTGAAGATGCGGGTTACCCGCGACAGGACGGAAAGACCCCATGGAGCTTTACTGTAGCTTGATATTGAGTGTTTGTACAACTTGTACAGGATAGGTAGGAGCCGTAGATACCGGAACGCTAGTTTCGGTGGAGGCGTTGGTGGGATACTACCCTCGTTGTGTGAACCCTCTAACCCGCGCCACTAAGCGTGGCGGGAGACAGTGTCAGGTGGGCAGTTTGACTGGGGCGGTCGCCTCCTAAAGAGTAACGGAGGCGCCCAAAGGTTCCCTCAGAATGGTTGGAAATCATTCGCAGAGTGTAAAGGCACAAGGGAGCTTGACTGCGAGACAGACAGGTCGAGCAGGGACGAAAGTCGGGCTTAGTGATCCGGTGGTACCGTATGGAAGGGCCATCGCTCAACGGATAAAAGCTACCCTGGGGATAACAGGCTTATCTCCCCCAAGAGTTCACATCGACGGGGAGGTTTGGCACCTCGATGTCGGCTCATCGCATCCTGGGGCTGTAGTCGGTCCCAAGGGTTGGGCTGTTCGCCCATTAAAGCGGTACGCGAGCTGGGTTCAGAACGTCGTGAGACAGTTCGGTCCCTATCCGTCGCGGGCGTAGGAAATTTGAGAGGATCTGTCCTTAGTACGAGAGGACCGGGATGGACATACCGCTGGTGTACCAGTTGTTCCACCAGGAGCATCGCTGGGTAGCTACGTATGGATGAGATAAACGCTGAAAGCATCTAAGTGTGAAACTCGCCTCGAGATGAGATTTCCCATTCCATTTATGGAAGTAAGACCCCTGAGAGATGATCAGGTAGATAGGTTGGGAGTGGAAGTGTAGTGATACATGGAGCGGACCAATACTAATCGGTCGAGGACTTAACCACAAAGTGGTGTTCTCAAAGAGAAGATTTCGATATTATTTAGTTTTGAGAGAATAAATTTCTTTCACACGAGCCGCGGAAGTGGATCGGAGAAGTGTGGTGACGATAGTGAGAAGGATACACCTGTTCCCATGTCGAACACAGAAGTTAAGCTTCTTAACGCCGAGAGTAGTTGGGGGATCGCTCCCTGCGAGGGTAGGACGTTGCCATGCACTTAGTAAGTTCCCTTAATTGGGAGCTTTTTTTGTGTCTAAATAGTCATTTTAATCAAATATGGTATACTTATTATTGCCACTGTAGCTCAGCTAGGTAGAGCACTTCCATGGTAAGGAAGGGGTCATCGGTCCGAATCCGATAAGTGGCTTAAATAAAAAATATCATGAGAAAAAGTCATTGAAAAATCAATGGTGAACTGAACCCCGATAATTGGAGTAATCCAAATTATCGGGGTTTTGTTATGTTCTCAAAGGAAAATAAAATAAATGCAGTTTTAGAATTAACTAGTGGCCTGCCGCAAAGTATTATCATGAAAAAGTACGGTATCAAGGGCTCTGCCACTTTATATGAATGGAAACGCAGGTTAGAACAGTTCGGTGTTGAAGGTCTAAGTTTAAACCATAAGAAGACTTACTTTGATTATTCGTTTAAAATGAAAGTAATTAAATGGCGTTTAGATCAAAATGCATCCTTGCCGATAACTGCTAAGCAGTTTCGAATTAAACATCCAGCTGTAATTTGGCAATGGGAACGAGCTCTTGAACAAGGACGCCTTAATCCTAATCAAAGGCGGTCAAATACCATGTCAGATAGTAATAATGAAAAGTCTAAAAAGGAATTAGAAGAAGAAAACCGTGAATTGAGAGTTAAATTAGCTTATTTGGAAAAATTACACGCCTTGGTTCAGAAAAAGAAAGCATTAAAAACCAGGAAAAAGCACAAATAGTTGCTGAATTAAGGCGTGATTTGAACGAAGTGCTTAGCTTTATTTTAAAAGTTGTCGGTATGTCAAGTAGTAGTTATCATGATGCACTTAACCGACAATATAAAACTAATTATTCCCAGGACTTAGTGGATGAAATTCTTCAAATTAGACAAGATAATCCAGATTTCGGGTATCGTACGGTTACCGATGCATTAAGGAACAACGGTAAAATTGTTAACCATAAAGTGGTATTAAAGATCATGAAACAAAATGACGTGCTTTGTCATGCTTTTGATCGAAAAACTAGAAAATATAATTCTTATCGAGGTACTGTTGGTAAACTTGCTAAAAACAAACTGAATCGCAGATTCAATACGGATCGACCTTATCAAAAAGTAGTGACCGATGTGACTGAAGTTCGCTGGGGTTCTGGTTCGATTTCTGAGCGTGCTTATTTTACTTCATTTGTTGATCTTTACAGTAACGAGATATTGTCATGGAATATTGGTCTTAGCCCTAATGTAGCGTTTGTCACAAAACCTTTAATGGATTTAATTCGTTCAAAACCACAATTACCTTATAAGATGACAATTCATTCAGATCAAGGTTTTCAATATCAGAATTATCAGTATGTTTCCAAGCTAAAGAAAAACCACATTATGCAGAGTATGAGTCGCAAAGCGACTTGTCTGGATAATGCGGTTGCTGAGAGTTGTTTCCATATTTTAAAAGTTGGAACGGTGCATAATAACCACTATTCCTCCTACGAAGAATTAAGAATAGCCATAACTGAATACGTTAGTTATTATAATAATAAAAGAATTAGAACAAAACTGGCCGGAAAAACTCCGGTACAATACCGAAACCTATCCGACCAGTTGGTTGCTTAAAATTCACTCCAAATTATGGGGTTCAGTTCAATGGCTTTTTTTGTGTCGAATCAAAGGCTGGTAGATATTTAAGCTTAGGTTGCGAACAATAAATATACTTCGTTTTATGAACCGCTACCAAAAAGTCCTCGATTTTTTTCGTGAGAAGTGTATAATCAATAAAAATGTGTAAAATTCTAAGGAGGAAATTTTTAATGGAAACCAAAGATCGATACGCAGTAGATATTGTTCCCTTTGAAGACCGTCATATGTCTTATTGGGATATGTTCGCTACTTGGATTGGTGCTAACGCAAACAATGGAACGTGGTTTGTAGGTGGAATTATTGCTGCCTGTGGTTTCTGGGGTGGTATTCATGCTTTAATTATTGCTTCAAGTATTTCGTACATATTTTTATCACTTGTAGGCTACATGGGATATAAAACAGGCGCTTCAACGATGGCTGTTTCCCGTGCTTCTTTTGGAATTCGGGGGAGTGTTGTTCCTTCAGTTGTTAACGTGACTCAATTCGTAGGTTGGACAGCTGTTAACACTTTTATCGCTGCTACTTCCATGTCATATATTTTACATTCATTATTAGGTTGGCCAGTTTATGGACAACCCGGTGGCGCTAAAGGATTGATTTTTGGTATCTTAGTTATGAGTATCTTACACTTAATAAGTATTTCCGCCGGACAACGGTCGATTCAAATCATTGAGCGAATAGGGATAATTCTCGTTATTATATTCGTTATATGGGAATCGATCGTTGTTTTTCGTGATGTATCGTTTTCTCAAATTGCGAATTGGAAGGTGCCAACTCATCAAAAAATGCCTTTTGGCAGTGCAATCGATACACTTGCTGCATTTAATCTAGCTTGGGTTACGGCCGGCGCAGATTTTACCCGGTTTACTAATAAAAAGAATACTGCAGTTACCGCTCCGTTTCTTGGGGCTGACATAGGTGTGTTCTGGTTTGCCTTTATTGGTTTGGTTGCCACAATTAGTATTGCAGTAACTTCTGGAGTTTACGATGCCAACAATTCTGATCCAAGCACAATTGCAAATCGGTTGGGACTAGGATCAATTGCCATGATTGTCATTGTGTTAACCAGTATGACTGCCAATGCGGTTAATTTACAAGCAGCCGGATCAGCCGTTAATAATATTTTTCCAAAACTAAGTCTTAAAAAATCGCTGTGGATTGTCACAATTCTTGCCACTTTAGTTACTTTTATTCCGGTCTTTGTCGGAAGCTTCTTGGACACATTTACGGCATTTTTGGATTACGTTGGCATGGTGCTTGGCCCCATCGTCAGTATTATATGTGTGGATTTCTACTTGGTTCGAAGACGACACTATCAAGCCACAGAGTTATCTCGAAAAGGTGGTCGGTATTGGTATCGAGGCGGTATTCATTGGCTGGCCTTTTGCTTGTGGGTCGTGGGTGTGCTAGTTTACTTGCTGCTTCAACATGTAGCTTGGATTCGAAATTATACCGGTGCAACATTCATTACCATGATTTTGGTAGGAATTGCGTATTACGTCGTTATGAAGATTAAATGCCATATATTACTTAGTCATTCAAATTAATAAAACCGAGGAGCGTAAATCATGTTAATTAAAAATGTTTATATTGAAAATAATGCGAATAAACAGGACATAAGGATTGAGGATTGTAAGTTTGCAGAAATTGACGCACACTTAACTGCACGAGAAAATGAAAAGATCATCGAAGCTGATGGAAAATTATTATTACCCCCATTTGTTGATTCTCATGTTCATTTGGATGCAACGTTAACTGCTGGAGATCCGGAGTGGAATCAAAGTGGCACGCTGTTTGATGGCATTCGAATTTGGTCAGAACGGAAGAAAAAATTAACACGCGAAGATGTTAAAACCCGAGCAAAAGCCACCATTCGGAAACAAATTGAAAATGGTATTCAAGTAGTTCGAAGCCATGTGGATACGACAGATCCTACAATGACGGCTTTGGAAGCTTTGTTAGAAGTTAAAGCCGAAATGAAAGATGAAGTGGAAATTCAGTTGGTCGCTTTCCCACAAGAAGGGGTATTATCTTATCCTCAGGGTAAAGAACTATTGGAGACGGCCGTTAAAGAGGGTGCAGATGTGATTGGCGGAATTCCCCACTACGAATTTACGCGTGATTATGGCGTCCAATCCTTAAAATATATTGCAGACCTGGCCGAAAAATATGATCGTTTGATCGATGTGCATTGTGATGAAATTGACGATCCCAACTCGCGTAACTTAGAGGTACTTGCAACTTTAGCCTATGAAACTGGGTTGTCTGATCGTGTCACAGCCAGTCACACCACTGCGATGGGCTCATATAATAATGCATACTGCTACAAACTGTTTCGTTTATTGAAACTCGCCAACATTAACATGGTTTCAAATCCACTGGTGAACATTCATTTAGGTGGTCGTTTTGATACGTATCCGAAGCGGCGCGGGATTACCCGTATTAAAGAATTGAATGAAGCAGGGATTAATGTATCGTTTGGAGAAGATGATATTAAGGATCCTTGGTACCCAATGGGAAACGGTAATATGATGGATGCCGTGCATATGGGGATTCATGCTGAGCAACTCATGGGTTACCAAAGTATCATGGATTCATATAATTTTGTAACGAACAATGCCGCAAAGACTCTGCATATAAGTGATCATTATGGAATCGAAGTCGGGAAACCTGCTAATTGCATTATTATGAATAACAATAATTTTTATAATGCCTTAAATGAGCATCCGGAAGTCTTATATTCGATTCGCCAAGGGAAAGTATTAGTTGAAACTAAACCTAAAGAAGTAAAACTTAATTTCTGATAATTCCAGAGAAATAAACAGATGAAACAGTGCCCGATATGCCGCGGTTTCATCTGTTTTTTTACGCAAGCTCTTGAGTATATTGCATGGCAATTCAACTGGAATGTGAGAGAATGAAAACATAAACTAATTTTGGAGCGCTATTATGACGACATTATGGAATACATTTTTAGATCAAAGAACCGAACTTCTTAAAGCATTGTGGGAACATTTACAGATTTCACTAACCTCTTTACTGATTGCCATTGTGATTGCGGTACCTTTGGCAATTTGGGCAACTCACCATAAAAGTGTGGCAGAGGTCCTTTTACAAATTACGAGTGTGCTACAAACGATTCCTTCACTGGCTTTGTTGGGGTTGTTAATCCCTCTGGTGGGAATTGGAAGTGTACCAGCAGTTATCGCGCTAGTTGTTTATGCACTATTACCTATTTTTCAAAATACATATGTGGGAATTGATGAAATCGATCCCTCCATCGAAGAGGCTGCGGATGCATTCGGAATGTCGCGACTGCGGAAACTGAGTAAAGTGGAAATCCCGATTGCGCTACCTGTAATTATATCTGGGATTCGAACTGCTTTAGTCCAGATTGTTGGGACTGCAACTTTGGCTGCTTTGATTGGCGCGGGTGGTCTAGGTAACTTTATCTTACTCGGAATTGACCAAAACGATACGGCATTAATTTTAATTGGGGCAATTTCATCAGCTTTACTTGCGATTATTTTAAGTACCCTGATCAAAGTTCTCCAAAAAGCCCGGTTACGAACCGTTATCGTGACCATTGCTGTGATTATTGTCGGGTTTGTTGGAGTGATCGGCTATCAGGCCGCGGCCCAACCTAAAGAAAATATTATTATTGCCGGCAAACTCGGCTCAGAACCGGATATTTTAATTAATATGTATAAAGATTTGATTGAACAAGATGATAAACATGTCACCGTGACCCTGAAACCAAACTTTGGGACAACTAGTTTCCTATTCAATGCACTTAAAAGTAAAAGTATTGATATGTATCCGGAATTTTCTGGGACTGTGCTCGAAAGCCTGGTTAAAAGCAAAGGCAATACCGCTAATTTGAGTGCTCATAAAACTTATGTGAAGGCTCGAGATGAACTCAAGTCGCAAAACGATATGGCCTATTTGAAG
The DNA here is from genome assembly GCF_051122535.1 of Pediococcus sp. M21F004. NCBI lineage: Bacteria > Bacillati > Bacillota > Bacilli > Lactobacillales > Lactobacillaceae > Pediococcus > Pediococcus sp. M21F004. Next base: position 1,217,113 of record NZ_CP177314.1, on the reverse strand, counting down.
CCCATGAAATATCAAAATACTTTTGCGGTGGCTGTTAAAAGATCATTTGCAGAAAAATATCATTTGAAATCAATCGGAGATTTACGTAAAATCGAAAACCAAATTAATGCCGGGATGACCTTGGAATTTATGAACCGCCAAGATGGATTAAAAGGGATTAAGAAAAAGTATGGCTTAGATTTCAAGGTAAGTTCAATGCAAGCCAGTTTACGGTATGAGGCACTGAAGCGCGGAAATATTAACGTGGGAGATGCTTATTCGACGGATAGTCAGATTAAGCAGCTCGATTTAGTAATGTTAAAAGATACTAAGCATGTATTTCCCCCTTATCAAGGAGCCCCCATCATGTCTGAAAAGTTTGCAACCAGTCATCCTCAGATTGTAAAATCCTTGAACAAGTTATCGGGTAAGATCTCGGATTCGGATATGCAGGAAATGAATTATAAAGTAAATGTGAAAAAAGAGTCCGCTGCGAAAGTCGCCAAGCAGTACTTAATTTCTCATGGATTGTTGAGGGATGATAAATGATGAAACCCAAAGTACCCATTATTGAGTTTAAAGATGTCCGAAAAGAATTTGGTGAAAACTTGGCCATTCAAGATCTGAATTTGGCAATTCAACCGGGCGAACTTTTTGTCCTGGTTGGGACTTCTGGAAGCGGAAAAACAACGACTTTAAAAATGATTAACCAATTGATTACCCAATCAGATGGTGACATTCTTTTTAACGGCAAAAAATTGAAAGAATTTGATACGCAAAGTTTACGACTTGATATTGGTTATGTCCTCCAACAAATTGCGCTATTTCCAACGATGACAGTTGCCCAAAATGTGAGTGTCATTCCAGAAATGAAGAAAATTCCGAAGAAAACAACGGCCGAAATTGTTGATAATCTCCTTACCCAAGTTGGTCTGGACCCCAAAGAATATCGTGATCGGATGCCGGATGAATTATCAGGTGGAGAACAGCAACGAATTGGCATTATTCGAGCAATTGCGGCCAAGCCCCCAGTTGTTTTATTTGATGAACCTTTTAGTGCTTTGGATCCAATTGTGCGAACACAACTACAAGATTTAGTGTTAGATTTACATCAAAAAATGCATAATACGATTATCTTCGTGACCCATGACATGGATGAAGCATTGAAATTGGGTGACCGAATTGGCGTGATGAGTCACGGCCAGCTCCTTCAAACGGATACTCCGGAAAATATCGTGCAGCATCCGGTTAACCAATTTATAGAAAATTTCTTTGCTAGTTCAGTTGCAAAAAATATCTATGAAACCCAGCTGGCTAAACTAGTAAAATCGGGATATGTCCTAAAAAGTAGTAATGCTGCAAATAACTTGAAGGAGCTCGACGATACGGAGACCTTGGAGAGTGCCTTTATGGAACTGGCAGAAAATGATGAGATTTTGGTGATGCATGATCAAAAGAAAGTCGGATATCTAAATCGGCAACAAGTCATGCGTTATTTAAGTGAAGTTCAACGATAAACTAAAAATCAGAGGAGTGAATCAAAATTGGAAAAATTTGATGTTGTGATTATTGGTGCTGGCCCTGGCGGTGGTGCATTGGCGTATGACTTAAAGGCTCAAAACCTGAAAGTGGCCGTTGTTGAAGAAAATCTATGGGGTGGAACCTGCCCTAATCGCGGATGTGATCCTAAAAAAGTTTTAATTTCTGCTTTGGATGCAAAACGGCATGCAGAACATTTGGTGGGAAAAGGCATTCAAAAGGCTCCGGAGATTAACTGGGTCGACTTAATGAAATTCGAAAAAACATTCACGGATCCGGTTTCTTCGGGCACAAAAAAAGGTTTAGAAGACGCCGGTATTACGGTGATTGATGGGTCAGTAAAATTTAAGGATGCCCATACAATCCAAGTGGGCGAAAAACAGATTCAAGCTGATAAGTTTGTGATTGCAACTGGCGCTCGTCCTGGAATCCTAGAAATTGATGGTAAAAAACATTTTAAAACTAGTACGGACTTCCTAAAAATGCCAACAATGCCTAAGATCATTACTTTTGTGGGCGGTGGCTACATTGCGTTTGAGTTTGCGGCAATTGCAAGTGCTGCCGGTGCGCAGGTTCACATTGTGCATCATAACGATCGACCACTTAAGGCGTTTCCAAAAGCGGATGTAAAACGGTTAATTACCCAACTGGAAGAAAAGGGTGTTCAATTCCATTTTGGGGTGGACGTTAGTCGGATTGATAAAAATGCGCAAGGCTTTGAGCTTGTGAGTGCTCAAGGATTCAGTTTACAGACGAATGAAGTCTTTTGTACCGCTGGGCGGGTGCCTAATGACGATGCGCTAGCTTTAGAACAGGCCGGTGTTACGTATTCCAAACGGGGAATTCAAGTAAATGATCATTTACAAACAACGGCTGAAAATATTTTTGCCATTGGGGATGTTGTGGATAAAAGCCAACCCAAACTCACACCAGTATCTGGATTTGAAGCACAATATTTAGCTGGGTATCTAGCTGGCAATCAGGCGGCTATCACGTATCCGGCAATCCCAACTGTTGTGTACGGGGAAACTCGTTTAGCAATGGTAGGAATCAAAGCTTCTGAAGCTGAAAAAGATGCCGATCAATTTGAAATTAAAGATTTAGATTTAACGAGCTGGTTTACTTATCGGCGCTTGAACGAACCGTTGGCACATGTTACAGTAATAACATCTAGAAAAACAGGTGCGGTTGTTGGAGCCAGCTTGATGAGTAGTGAAGCAGATGATTTTATTAATTATTTTGCGATGGCAATTAATGGTCAATTGACTCCAGAAAATTTAAAACAAACAATTTTCTCTTATCCAACCGCAGCTAGCGATTTATCCTATTTAATCTAACTTTACGGAGGCTGTTATATGGAATTCATTGGGACACTTTGTTTAATACTATTTTTAACGTTATTTTTTGGTCATTATAGCCAACGGATGGGTGTCCCAGGGGTTATTGGGCAGCTTTTAGTCGGAGTCATTTTGGGTCCGGCTATTTTAAATTGGATTCATTTGAATACCTTGGTTCAAACCTTTGCGGATCTTGGCGTGATTATTCTGATGTTTATCGCTGGTTTGGAAAGCAATATCGCCTTACTAAAGAAGTATTTACGTCCGGCACTTGTGGTGGCCGTGATTGGGGTGATCTTCCCTGGGGTAATCATGGGTGGCGCAGGATTATTATTTCATTTTAGTCGCTTAGAATGTTTCTTTATTGGTGTCGTATTTTCAGCAACTTCGGTAAGTATCTCAGTTGAAGTACTTAAAGAGTTTCACGTGTTGGATACTAAAGAGGGCGCAACGATTTTAGGAGCGGCTGTGGCTGATGATATTATTGGCGTTATTTTGTTGAGCATCATGGTCAGCATGATGGGCGATTCGGCTGGAAATGAGAATCTGGGTCTAGTTATTTTAAAACAGGTTTTGTATTTCGTTGGCGTTTATCTTGTGATTAAATGGATCGCGCCATATTTGATGCGTACGGCAGATAGATTATTTATGACGTCTAGTCGCACGATTATGTCGATGATTATCTGTTTAGGGATGGCCTGGCTAGCGGAGTCTGTGGGGCTTAGTGGTGCCGTTGGGGCCTTCTTTGCTGGGATTGCGGTTGCGATGACTCCCGCTCATGAAGAAATTGATCAAAGTATTGAACCAATTGGGTACGCGGTGTTTATTCCGATGTTCTTTATCAGTGTTGGATTAAATATGGACTTTTCCCATTTATTGCAGTCATTAGGGTTTGTCATTTTGATGACTGTGCTTGGGATTGGCACAAAACTAATCGGTTGTGGCCTAGGTGGCAAACTATCAGGTTTTGACTTAACCAGTAATTATGTGATCGGTGCAGGGATGATTTCGCGAGGAGAAATGGCGTTGATTACTGCGCAAATTGGATTTTCAGCCCACTTAATTGATCCAACCCACTACTCTGACGTGATTTTGGTTATTATTCTGGTGACGATGATTGCACCATTTATATTGAAGCATGCAATTGGCCACCAAAGAAAAGTTTTGGCTAAATAAGACGAATTCTAACAAAAGAAATAAAAATAGTAAAAATAATTGCAATTAACTCGGATAAAGAGTATCCAAATCTTAAAAAATGTCGTATAATGAACTTAAAAGTTTCTTAATCAGTCAAAAGGGTTTGGAGGTTTGTCAAATGAAGAATAATCAAGATAATAAATTACATTTCAAAATGTATAAGGTACATAAACAATGGTTGTATGCAGGCCTTGTTTTGGTGGGCATTAATGCTGTAGGCGTATTTAATACACCCCATGTATCAGCGGATACTTCAGCAACTTCAACAGAAACTAGTGCAAATCAGACTAAGTCTAGTAGCTATGCTTATTCAGATTCTTATGCAACTAGTTCAGCTACTAGTAGTGTGAGTCAAGCAAGTACAGCAAGTAACGCTTCTTCTGCCAGCTCTAGTAGTGCAGCAAGTTCAAGCAGTGCAAAAAAATCGGCTGCTAGTGAAAGTGCTAAAAAGGCATCTGAGGCTTCAAGTTCAGCTTTGAGTTCCGCAGCAGCTAGTTCTGCTGCTAGCTCAGTAGCTGCTGCAAGTAGTGCTAGCAGTTCGGTGGCCGCTTCGTTAGCTCCTAGTTTAAGCACAACACCTAGTTCATCATCGAGCGTGGTTTATCCAGCATCTTCTAGTGCTGCGAGCGTTTCACCAATTAGTAGTGCTGCAAGTAGTGCGGTTGCTTCAACTAGTTCAGATGCAACTAGCGCTGCATCTTCTGCCGCAAGTGAAGCAACTCCAGGTTCATCTTCAGATTTAAATACTGACCAAACAAGCAGTGAAGCGACTTCCGTTTCTGCTGCAAGTTCAGAAAGTGTTAGTTCAGCAGTTTCCAGTGCTTCAACGCCTTCAACTGCTAGTTCAGCATCAGTCAGCTCAGATGCTAAGTCAAGTTCTTCAGCTGCCAGCAGCGCCACCACAACAATGGCTACTAAGGCAGTGACAACGACTACAACTGTGCAAACAACTGTTATGAACGCAACGGTTTCAAAAGTAATGAGCCAAGCAACTGCAGACGTTCAAAGAGCTACAACGGCTCATCAGCGTGTTGATCGAAGCGCTTATTTGAGTGATTTGAGTGTATTTGCGGACACAAAGGCGGCTACAAAAGTTGAAGTTGCTGATTTAAATGATGATTATCAACAAGCTGCAATTCCTGTAGTTCAGTTCCAAACAACTTCACGGGCTATTAGTAATGCTCAAAGTGAAGCTGCCCAGACAACAGAGAAGGCATCTGCCAATAGTGATAAAGATGATAATTCATCTTCTGAAATGATGGCGCAAAGTGCCGGATTTGATGCTGATGGACATTCGGAATTAGCTGGTGGCACATATGTCATCCAAAATAATAAACAAAAATAGAGTTTAATAGAGATTAGAATAGCCATTCCGCTCACTAAACTGTGAGTTGGATGGCTATTTTTGTTTGAAAAGATTCAGCGAAATGGTGTACCACCAAAACTAAATAAGTTGTAAGATAAAAGGCGTGAACTTTTTAAGGGAAGAAGAGAAATTCTTTGTCAAAACGAAATATATTAATTGTGACATGCGCTTTATTGTTATCAAACGCGATGAGTGGCTTGGACAGCACCATTATTAATACGGCATTACCAGCAATTATTTCTGATTTACACGGAATTGAAATGATGGGCTGGATCGTGGCCGTATTTTTACTTGGAACAGCTGTCAGTACACCATTATGGAGCAAGTTGGGAGAACATATTGGAAATAAGCGGAGTTATCAGTTGGCTGCGTTATTTTTTGTGGGCGGTTCCCTACTCCAAGGGCTAGCTCCAAATATCGTTTTTCTGATTATTGCCAGAACTATTGCTGGAATTGGTAATGGAGGTGTGGTTTCGTTACCCTACATTATTTATGCAAGAATGTATGAAAATCCGCGTAAACGTATGCAGGTGTTAGGGCTGGTTTCGGCAAGTTATAGTACGGCAACGATTATCGGACCTTTAGTGGGTGGATTCATTGTGGATGCTTTTACTTGGCATTGGGTTTTCTATTTAAATATTCCAATTGGATTGCTTTCCGCCCTCCTAGTTCAGATTTACTACAAACTAGAAAAAGATCCACATAAAAACAGACCAGTTGATTATCTGGGGTCAATTTTTATGAGCCTAGGGTTAATCAGCTTATTGGCCGGAATTGAAATGATTGGGAGCGCTAGCGGGATGCTTGTAGGTGGGCTCTTCGTGATAGCAATTATTTGTTTGGGAAGTATGGCTCGCTTTGAAAAAAGCGCTATTGATCCGATTATTCCTAGTCGACTGTTTAAAAATCGGGCCTTAATGATTGATTTTACGTTATTTACATTAATTTGGGGTGCGTTTGTTGGATTCCTCATTTATAGTCCTATGTGGGCTCAAGGATTGCTGGGTACCAGCGCATTAATTGGTGGGGCTACGCAAATTCCTAGTTCGTTTACTAATTTTATGGGATCCGGATCAGTGGCGCCGTTACGCCGTTATTTCACACCACATAAAGTTGTGGCATTAGGGATTATTATGTTGATTGCCTCGTTTCTGCTCTTAGTTGTGGGTGGTGTTAAAACTCCTTATTGGGTTTTGCTAGTGGCTGGAGCCTTTGAAGGCTTTGGTAATGGGGCTTGTTTTAATGAATTACAGGTAAAGGTTCAACAAGATGCGGACAAGACCGATATTCCGGTTGCAACATCGTTTAGTTTTTTGGTCAGAATGCTTAGTCAAACGTTCACGGCTTCTATTTTTGGGCTGGTAATGAATGATGCCTTGCGAAAAGGTGTTAATCGGTCAAACGGATCAATTACAATGAAGATGATGAATAAACTTAGTGATGCGACCAATATCAAGTCCTTACCGGCACATTTGATTCCGCAAATGCGGGTCATTTTGCATAGTGGGCTCCATAATATTATGGTGGTGGCCTTGGTTTTGATGTTAATTTCTTTGGCAATTAATATCTGGGCGCAAAGAATGGAAAAACGGGTTCAGCCACAAGAATAGTTAATATCTAGGCCGCAAGCGACATTCAGCCCCAAATAATCATTCTGGTTTTCAAACGGACTCCAGGTATAACAGTTAAAAATTGTTAGTGTAAAGTTTTAGTAGGAAAGTGAAAAAGCCTTTTCGCAACACGAGAAGACCGTTAATCTTCTAATTGGGTACAGCAGCCAGCAGCACCATGGGTAATTTGGTGAAGATTATTTCGTGAAACCTGGATGATAGGTGTAGTGGAGGCGTTGATGGGAGAGTGTGGCGATGTCACTTGGCGATTTATCGCTTAGAGACATGGGAAGACTGGAGAGATCCACTTCTGGCCTGAAGGGTGAGAAATTAGCTCGCAAGCGACCCACACGGCCCCACATCAGCACCGGAACGGAACCAAAAGCAGATAAGAACTTAAACAAAATCTGATTAGCGGCACTACCTACTAAAACCTGCCACATACTTGAAAATCCGCTAAGTTTCCTATCTGAGTAATAAGTTGTAATATGGAGGCTGGTTAACTACAGAAGGAAGGCTATCTTTCCCTTCGAGGTTATTACAAATTAGATTAGAAAGAAGTTGGCTGTTTTGTCATTATGGCTTATATTGATTATTTTACTGGCTACAGGCGCTGCTGCCGGACTTTTATCTTCGATTGCCGGTCTGGCTTCGTTAGTGTCGTACCCAGTTCTACTATTGTTGGGTTTACCACCGATTAGTGCCAACGTGACGAACACTGCCGCTCTGATTTTTACTGGAGCCGGTTCTAGTTTATCCTCACTGAGAGAGTTACACCACAGTCGAAAAACAGCACTTCAGGTTACAGCCTATGCCCTAATTGGTGGCGTTATTGGGAGTGTTTTATTAGCTTTTGCTCCGGCTGCCACGTTTGAACGGGTGGTGCCATTTTTAGTTTTCGGTGCTGGAATTTTGATGCTTTGGTCTCAATTTAGGAAAAAGCCGACCCAACCTAAACCAACTGAGAAAAGTTTAAAAGTGACTATTTTTAAAAATTTCACGATTCTTTTGGTTGGGGTTTATATCGGGTATTTTGGTGCCTCAGCGGGGATGATCCTGTTATCAATTTTGATTGTGACTTTGAGCGAACCCTTTGCGGAGATCAATGCGATTAAAAACTTCGCGTCCTTTATGACAAACATCTTATCATTGATCATTTATGCGTTCACCACGAAAGTTTATTGGTGGATGGTAGTGCCGCTAGGAATTGGCATGTTCGTCGGCGGGTATATAGGGCCAGTGGTAATTCGCCATGTTCCGATTAAACCACTGCGGACAATTATTGCGTTTGCGGCGTTTGGACTGGCGGGCTATTTATTTTATACCGCCTACTTTTAAAAGAATGCGATTTTTGCTGGGAAATCCTCAGTGAAAATCGCTTTTTGTTTAGAGAGATTTAAATTGAAAGTGTCTAAACTATGCCATCAATGTTAAAATTGCATTAGGAAATCTTAAAGAAAATATGAGGAAAACGCAAAATGAAAACAACATATTATAATGCTGAGGTATTTAACGGAGTCGATAACAAAATTATTTCGGATGCTTGGTTTACGGTAGATGATGAGACTGGCAAGTTTATGGAAATGGGGACTAAAACCCCTTCAAATGATAATCTTCAGGTTGATCTGCATGGACAGTATGTGATGCCGGGACTGATTAATGCCCATACGCATATTATGATGAATCCCGTCACAAGTAAAATGGATTTTTTAACAGAAACGGAAGTCGCCTTTACAGCATTACAAAATTTGAAGGATCTTTTGGAATCTGGTGTGACATATATTCGTGAATGCGGTTGTGCATTTAATACCGACATCAAACTAAATCGGCTCGCAAAACAGCGCGAAGTTTTTGGCCCCGAAATCATGCCAAGTGGGCGGCCTTTTTCAATCATCGGTGGTCATGGCGATGCCCCTGAAAATGAAGATGGCAGTGTTAATTTTTCTTATTTAATTAATTCTCCAGACGAAATGCGAAAAGCAGTTCGAATTGCTTTTAAAAATGGTGCAAAAAACATTAAATTAATGGCGACTGGTGGCGTTATGTCTGCAACTGATCAAGTTGATGATACAGAACTGACGACAGCAGAAATGAAAGTGGCTGTTGAAGAAGCCCATTCAAAACATATGATTGTGGCAGCTCATGCGCAAGGTCACCAAGGAATTCAAAAGGCTTTAGATGCCGGGGTTGATTCTATTGAACATGGAATCTACATTGACGAACAGCAGGCCGAATTTATGAAAGCTAATCATGTATACCTAGTCCCCACTTTGAATGCACCGGCATGTATTTCTAAGTACGGTAAAGGCAAAATTCCTGCGTATATGAGTACTAAGAATGAACAGGTAGAAAAGGCTTTTTATGAACACATGACAATGGCAATGCGAAAAGGCGTCAAATTTGTGGTTGGAACCGATGCCGGGACGCCATTTAATAGTTTTAAAACGGGAACCTGGGAGGAAATGGGGTTAATGGTCCATAAAATTGGTGCCACTCCCTATCAAGCTTTGCTGGGAGCAACTAGTTATGCAGCCGATTTATTGAAAATTAGTGCGGATTATGGAAGTTTAGGAACTGGAAAAGTTGCTGATTTCTTAGTTTTAAACAAGAACCCTTTAGAAAAGATTGAAGCTGTTCAACAAGCAGACAAAGCAATTTATAAAAAAGGCCATCGGGTGGTCTAAAACCGCCTTACTATTTATTGGGAGTTTAAAGATATGAGATACTTAATGTTGTTGCGGGGGATCAATGTTGGTGGGCATAATCGAGTTGTTATGAAAGAGTTGCGGGAAAATTTAGCGGCGGTTGGCTTTACCAATGTCAGTTCTTATATCAACAGTGGCAACTTGATCTTTGACAGCTCGCACTCGCAAACTGATGTGACACAGATGGTTCAACAGCTGTTGGCGCAGAATTATATTTTTCCAGTAACCTCACTGATACTATCGGCTCAGGACTATCAACAAGACTTTTTGACAGTTCCACAATGGTGGGGGTCCGATCGCGAGCTGCGGCATAATGCGTTATTTTTGTTACCCAGTTTTGACCGCCAATCGTTTGCAAGAATTCAAAGCCAGGTGGGTGACTATGATCAGGTTGCTTATACTGCTAATATGATTTTTTGGACAGCACCATTTAAAAAAGATTATAGTAAATCATTTTATTCCAAACTTATGAAAGAGTCCTTCTACAAAGATATTACAATCAGAAACCGCAATACCGCCCTAAAATTAGGCAATTTGTTGAAGAATTCATAGATAAATAAAAGCATCCAAACTCAATTGAGTTTGGATGCTTTTTTATCTCTATTTTGTGGTGCTTTTTAGTGATTTTTCAATTTCGTCAGTCATTTTTAAAGGGTTAGTCTTCGGGGCATACCGTTTTACGACATTTCCTTCACGATCAACGAGAAATTTTGTGAAATTCCATTTGATAGCAGAACCCAATGTACCGGGTGCGGCTTCAGTTAAATATTTAAACAAAGGTAGTGCGTCTTTGCCGTTTACATCTGCAATCGTGTGCATGGGAAAGCTCACGCCATAGGTGGTCCGACAGGCAGCAGCCGCTTCTTCACTAGTGGATACTTCTTGCTTGAATTGATTGGATGGAAATCCCAATACAACCAGCCCCTGATCCTTATATTCCTTATAAAGTTGTTCTAACTGCTTAAACTGAGGCGCAAATCCACATTTAGTAGCAGTGTTCACAATAACTAACGGGTGGTCACGATATTTTTCTAGTGAATAAGTATCACCATTCTCTAATGTAACGGTATAATCATAAATTGACATGTCCGGACCTCCTTATAGCTATTATACCTATTTTTTAAAAAAAATTGCTGAATAATGCTTTGTTAGACCCGTAATAGTATTCCCTGGACCAGGTTAATAAGGTATACTGTATTGTGATACATGCCGGGAAATTACTGACTATAAGAAAAAGAAATTAAATGGGCGCACAAATATGGAAACGTTAACGCAACTTGAACATTTATTATTATGGATTAGTCTGGTTACAATTAGTGTTTTTTTAATTATAATTGTAATTTACTATTATCGTTCCCGAAAAAGATCAAATAATTATCTTGGCAAGCAGCAACTTGAATTACGTTATTTCATTCAAAATCAGGTGGATTATCATGGCCGGCTGATTGGCTATGAGTGTTTATTACGAGAACATGATGCAGATGGTGAATGGCGGTTACCCCGAGAGCTGGAAACCCTGCCCTTACAAAGGGTGATTTTTCTATTACAGGATACTTTCAAATCACTTTCCAAGGATCCCATTACTCTGTCAATCAACCTCGAATATGAGCAAATTGTTAGTGATGAATTTGATTATTTTGTGCGGTGGGCAATTAGTAATATCGAGCCGATGCACTTAAACGTGGAATATACGGCCGGGCGCAATAGTGAGCTTTTGAATAAACGAAGATTCAAGCAGCGCGTGATTATGGGATGCATTTTTCGATTGACAACGTCGGCTCCGAACTATCCAACTTGAATGATATTGAGTGGATGCTTCCCGTCACCGATACTTTAAAATGTTCCATGCGTAGTTTTCGCAAAACGGATCCTGATGAGTGGCTGGACTTAAATTTACAGTTTTGGAATCACTTATCACAAGAACGCCATATTAAACTAGTATTAACGGGGATTGAAGACAAACAGGACGAAGCCTTAGCGCAGCAACTCCAGATTGATATTCGTCAGGGGTACCTATTTGGTCATCCGATCGATCCCCACGTAAATGAAGAGGCAAAAAATGACAACCAAAAACAACCAAAAAAGTGAAGATAAAGAAACTGAAGAGAAACAAATAAAAGCCTATCAAGATGATTATTTTTCAAAAGGGCATTGGCTACGCAAAATTTGGCAAACTTTATTAGTCTTATTTGGCTGGATCTGTGTGTTTATTCCCATCATTGTAACGGTTCTTTCTTATTTAGGTGTTGAATACCACCTATTTAAGCCTATCTGGACGTATCGTGAGGGAATTTTTGAAATCAAATTTATCGGAATACTGTTGCTGTTTTTATTTGTCATGGCGCTTGTGTTCAGTGTTTCCATGTCGTTGATTCAAAATCGTAAACGTGATCGGTTGGTAGAACAATGGCCAACATTTAATCCGATTAACCAAAAATGACGCACCACTGAGTTAGATAAATTTATGGACAAGCGGTTTGGTCCGGAAGAGGCTCGCCAAAATGCGCGTAACTATCGCGTTGAACCAGAACAGAATTTAGAAACGCACGAAATAAAAAAGTTATTTGATGCGCACGATATTGATGATCTTTAGAAAGTGACGGCTGATTTATGATTGATCATGTTTTTGATGCAACAACTGGGGCAACAATTTTAAATATCTTTTTACTGATCCTATGTCTATATCCAGTTATGGGGTCTTTTTTCTGGTTCTGTGGATCTCTAAGCTATCGCTGGTTACGGTCAGAAAAAGCGGACAGCAATTGGAAAGTATTACCACCTGAAAAACAACCGATGGTCACCATTATGATCCCAGCGCATAATGAAGAAATTATGATTGCTGACACGATTAATTATTTATTTAAAGAGTTAAATTATCAAAATTTTGAAGTGCTGTTAATGGATGATGGGTCGACGGATAAAACAGCCGAGATTGTAACCGAATTGGAAGAAATCTACCCTCGACTGCGGATGATTCATATTGTGAAAAATAAGGGCAAAGCGCATGCCTTTAATATTGGGATGTATTTTGCCAAGGGTGACTACATTTTAAGCAATGATGCGGATACTATTCCGGAGCCAGACGCGCTGATGAAGTATATGAATTATTTTATTCATGATCGTGATCTAAACACATCTGCGGTGACTGCCAATATGGATGTGCAGAATCCGCACCAAACTGCTAGCGAAATCCCAAACGGTGGAATTTTCAAGTATTGTAGGCGTTATTAAACGAAGCCAGGCAGCAATTAATGATTCAATGTATGCTTATAGTGGTGCAAATACTATGTATCGTAAAAACTTTTTGATTGATGTAGGGGGCTTTCGACAGGATCGGGCGACCGAAGATATCAGTATTGCCTGGGATCATCAGGCAATTGGCGCGGTACCTCGTTTTGCACCCAATATCGTTTTTCATATGAATGTGCCAGAAACAATTCCTGACTTATATCGGCAACGGAAACGCTGGGCCCGGGGTGGGACGGAAGTTTGGTTAACGAATATTAAGAAATTTATTTTTCATCCCATTAAACGACGCTATCAGCTTTCAATGTTTATTGATTCAACACTTTCCATTATCTGGTCCTTTTTCTTCCTAATTACCACTGCAATTTTTTTAATCACCATTATTTATTTTTTTATGACCGGAAACTGGGAACGATTACTGCATAGCATTGAAATGTCATTTATTTTTGTGAATTTCGAGATGCTGGCGGGCTTTATGCAGCTTTTAGCGGCCTTGATTTTGGATCATCATGGTGCCAAATTAAAATATCTTCTTTTTGCGCCATGGTACATGTTATTTTACTGGATGATCAACCCAATTACGGTTGTCATGACGTTTATTCCCGCAATGAAAACAATTTTTGGTCGCGGATCCGGAACTTGGAAAAGCCCGGAACGAAAGAAATTTACCAAGTAGTATCTAATTAAAAACGGCATCTGACTTGATTGTCAGATGTCGTTTTTTAATTAGTTTTTATTGAAAGGAAGAACGGTATTAGCAGCTGGGTCGCTTGCTGCTGGTAAATAAACTGGATGACCTAATGCAAAACCTTGTAACATATCAACTTGAAAATCTTTTAATAAAAGGAGATCATCTTTTGACTCAATCCCTTCAACTGTAAGCAACTTGTGTTTTTTTTGTGCTTGGGCATTCCAAAAAGTTAGTTGGGGGATGAGTTGATCCATCATTTTGTTTGCCCGAAAGTTTTGAATGGCAAATTTGTATTCTTGAACAAACGGATCAAGGGCCTCAATACGTTTAAGTTGATTGTTTCCAAAACCCACGTCATCGATGATCAAGCCGATACCATTATCGTAAAAACATTTAGCAGCTTTGTAGATTTGGTCTTCAGTCACCAGCGTGGGACTGGAATGCTCTGTCAATTCGACAGTCAGAGTGACGGGTAAAAGTTGATTTCTGATTGCTTGTAAAGCTTCACAAAAATTAAGATCTACAAATTGTTCGGGATCCAAATTAATAGAAATGTTTTTAAATTCACTTGCCATTAATGGGGCCGTTTGAACGAGAAGTTGAGCAATCTGTTGAGCTGGAAACCGATTGAAATCATTCGGAAAAGTCCATCCGTCAGCGGTTTTTTCGCGTAGAAAAAGCTCGTAGCCAATTGGTTGTAATGGATGTAGCAGAAATTTTGGTTGTCCCCAAAAGCGAATCATGGTAGCTCCTCCAATTTAGATCTGATATTTTTTTTAAAGCAAGTGTTCATTTTGTACAAGTTAAATAGTGTAAAAACATAGATCTATATCGACATAATTTTAGCACAATGGTTTAAAAGTACAATAGAAAATCGGATCCTTATTAGCAATCGGGACTATAAAAGATGCTTAATCATCATTTTATGGGGCAATAAGCATTTTTATGTAACGTGAACAGAAAATAACAAAAATCTAAACTTAGTAAGCTCTCCTTTAATAGATACGTAAAAATTGAGGGCAGTTTTTAAATAGCGGCAAACTTTTAACAGTGAACGAGACTTTTTTCCGAGTCGCCTTTAATTGGCAGAAGGACCGGGCGACCTAAAGTATAGCCCTGAAGCATATCAGCTTGGTAGTCAGAAAGGGTCAACAAGTCTTTTTTAGATTCCACTCCTTCAATAGTGAATACTTTATTGTTTGTTCGTGCTAAATCACACCAAAAGGATAGTTTAGGCACAATAGCTTCGAGTGATTCTCCGGGCCGAAAATTTTGAACGGCAAATTTATATTCGTTAACATAATTATTTAAAAGTTTGACGCGCTTGAGTTGATTGTCACCAGAGCCCACATCATCTAAAATAACGGCAAAATTTGCGTCAGTATAGCGTTTGGTGGCGGCAAGCAGGATTTGGTCTGGGATGGGGGTGTCGCTTGGGTGCTCAGTCAATTCAATCGATAAGTGACGACACGAAATTTCGTTTTGAATTGAAACGAATGTTTGACAAAATTGTGGATCGATAAACTGATCAATATCAAGATTAACAGAAAGACTTTTCATGTTATGTGGCAGTGCGGGCGCTGTTTGGATGAGTAGATTAGCGATTTGGCTAGCGGTAAACTTGCTAAAATCACTTGGTACTTCCCACTCGGTCATGGAACCCTCACGCAAGAAAAGTTCGTAACCCACAGGTTCTAGTGGATCACGTGAAAACTTAGGTTGTCCCCAGAATCTTAGCAATATAAAGTCTCCTTCCAAATTTAAAAATAAAAAAGACCCGTACTTGACTTTCTCAAGTATGGGTCGTGTGCAATGTAGAAACATTGACTGAGCTTTTTTATTTAGTTTGTAATATCTAACTTATTCAGTGTACCACGGAAAGTAAGAGAAACAAAAAAATTCAATAGATATTAATAATTTTAATCATGCTTGATTGCTGTGTTAGGTGTCCGTGGATCGGTGATTGTTTCAGGATCTGAAACAGAGACACTGTCCCGCCCTTTACCTTTGGAATGGTATAACATTTGATCAGTGCGTTCATATAACAGATTTTGGGTAATATCGGATTTTTGAAGTGCAGAAACTCCTACAGAAATGGTGATATGAAGATTTTCATTGTCATTAATTTTAAAGGCTGTCTTGCGAATCTCGGACTGCAGCTGATAACTGAATGTTGCTGCCTCGGCTAACGTAACATCAGGTAAGAGAATATTAAATTCTTCGCCACCCACGCGGTAAGCCTCAGCCTGGGGGACGGTTTTTACTTTATCAGCCGTGATCTTACTAACGGCTTTCAAAACGGCATTGCCAGCTAAATGGCCGTGTTGGTCGTTGACACGTTTAAAATGATCGATATCGAAAGCAATCATGGTGAACGGCTGGTCTGAGTCCTTAAAAATTGATAAATGCCTCTGTAAAATCTTTTTGAAATATCGAATAATTTTTCAATTTAGTTAGTGGGTCGGTTGTCGCTTGCTGGGTTAAACTTGTCAGATAGTCGTTTTCGCTATTTAATCGGGTCAGACCGTAGTATAGGAAAAAATTCATAACGACAAAGGTAATCCAGTAATACCAAGATGTAGTGACGGTAACGTCATTGAAGTAGCGGACGCGGATAAAGTGAAAAATTACCCAAAACCCTCCCACCACAATATCAAGCAGGCCAATCAAAATTAACTGGTGCAGCTGGAAACGACGAACCGCATACACGATGATGTTAACAAACAAGTAAATTACGGCAGTCGCGAGGATAAAATCAATGGTGCCAATTGTGAATCCCCAAAAGAAGGCTCGCGCAAGAAAGCTTGATACAATCACGATTAAGCTAGTCCGTTGACCTAAGAAGATAATGACGTAGAATAGCAGCAACAATCGAAAATCAACAAATGCCACATCTTGATTTGTATGGGCTGCGGCATATTCAAAATACACACCTAGGATAGAAAAATAAACCACGCTTAAAACTGATAAGCGTCCGACTAAATAATTGATAGGTTTTTCTTGTTCCGTTGAATGGTTGACCATTGAGCGAGCAAGTAATTGAAAAAATAAGATAATGCCAAGGGTGACAAAAATCCCAGTGAATAACGGGGAAAGTAGCCATTCATGTTGGGTCAAATAAATTCATCTCTTAACTAAAATAATCTGGACGATTGCAATAAAATGGAAAATATAACTCTGAACCCCGTTATATGTTAACGGATACAAAGAAAGACTGATTAATTATACCAAAAAAGATAAGAAGAACAAAGACATTTAAGTGAATTAGGTAATTAAGGATAGGCTGAGTGATGAATTTTAGCCTATATTTGGATTGGACAATAAATAGAGGTACAAAAAAGCAACCATCATAGTAGTCGGGATGGTTGCTGGTAAGCACTATATTAAATAGTGCGGCGTGTTTTAGCACGCATCAGACAATTGTCTGATAAGATTTGGCACCTTATGGGCTAGTTTAACACAAGTTAGAGGATTTTGAAAATCAAAAAAACGCTTTGCATGGGGCAAGTTTTAGTCGGTAGTTCCGCTAATTAGATTTTATTCAACTTTTTATTTGCTTTTAGTTTCGTTCCGGCGCTGATGTGGGGCCGTGTGGGTCGCTTATGACAAATCGCCACACGCGCTCATCAACGTCGCCACTTCACGTGTTAATTTCTACATACAAGAAACATTTCTAAAAAAATTTCATATTGAATTGGATTTTTAATCAGAATATACTAATCCTAAGTTTAAATAATCTACTAATAGGATGTGACGCGCTGATGTGTACAAGTGTAATGTATCAAAATGCCAAAGGAAATTGGTTTTTAGCACGAACAATGGACTTCTCATTTGAATTAGATGGTCGTCCAGTTGTAATTCCCCGCAACTTTCATTTCCAAAGTGATGCTAACGAAGCGGGCTTTGATACAAAACTGGGCTTTGGCGTTGCTGGACGTAACTTAAACGGCTATATCCTAGTTGATGGGGTAAACGAGGCCGGAGTTGGGGCTGCTACCCTTTACTTTGACGGATTGGCAAAATTTGCGGATCAACGCGAACACGGAAAAACTGATTTAGCTCCTCATGAAGTTATTAACTGGATTCTTGGAAATATAACAAGTGTAGCTGACTTAAAAGAAAAAATTAACGATGTAAACATTGTGGCCATCGCCAACGACTTGTTTAAAATTGTTGTTCCTTTGCACTGGATTGTGGGTGATAAGTCTGGTGCTTGTGTCGTGTTGGAACAGGATAAGGAAGGGATGCATGTCATGGATGATCCCGCTAAA
Source organism: Pediococcus sp. M21F004 (assembly GCF_051122535.1). NCBI lineage: Bacteria > Bacillati > Bacillota > Bacilli > Lactobacillales > Lactobacillaceae > Pediococcus > Pediococcus sp. M21F004. The sequence goes on along the minus strand of NZ_CP177314.1, from coordinate 1,199,172 downwards.
GTGATGACCAACAGTCCTGATTTTCAATGGCATTTAAAGAATTTGAATAATTATGTGCAATTAAAGCCCACGTCACACAGTGCCAAAGCATACGGTGAATTTAAATCAGATGCCTATGGATTGGGCAGTGGTGCGTTAGGTTTGCCTGGAGATTACACATCTGTTTCCCGGTTTGTGCGAGCGGCGTTTATTCGCGAAAATACGGATAAGGCTGACACGACAGGTGGCTCGATTAATGCGCTATCGCATATTTTAAATAGTGTAGAGATTCCTAAAGGGGTTAAGGCTGATAATGAGGGCGGTTGTGATTATTCGCAATATCGTGGGTATATGAGTTTGGATGAAGGCGCCTATTACATGCAACCTTATGATGACCAAACGATTACGCGAGTGGCACTCACCCCTGAAGTTTTGAATGCCAGTGAACCTACAGAGTATCCACTACAGAAACAACAACAATTTAATTCAGTAAATTAATTTAAAACCCGATTTGGAGAAGCCGAGACACGGTTTGCTGCCAAATCGGGCTTTTTATTTTCCTTAAGATTAATTATAGTAAGATTTTAAATGCTATAATTCAATTAACAGCAAAATCAGACTAGAGAGGACGTTTTTGGAAATGGCGTTTATTACATTAAAAGATGAAACGAAACGATACACTATGGAAAGTAATACAATTGTGGCAAATGATAAAGTCAGTTTTGACATCGATGAGGGCGAGTTGGTCATTATTTTAGGCGAATCTGGAGCTGGAAAATCGACGGTCTTAAATATGTTGGGCGGGATGGATCATCCAACGGAAGGCAGCATCTTAATTGATGGCCAAGACATTGCTACTTATACTGAACGTCAATTAACTGAGTATCGGCGCACCATGGTGGGGTTTGTTTTCCAGTTTTACAACTTGATTCCCAATTTAACTGCGCGTGAAAATGTTGAGTTGGCTAGTCAGGTGACTTCTGATGCATTAGATGTGGATGAGACACTAAAACACGTTGGCTTGGATAAACGGATGGCTAACTTTCCAGCTCAATTATCTGGTGGTGAACAGCAGCGGGTGGCGATTGCCCGAGCACTAGCCAAGAATCCCAAATTATTGCTATGCGATGAACCGACTGGGGCCTTAGATTACCACACGGGAAAACAAATTTTGAAATTGCTACAGGATACCGCGCGTAAAACGCATCGGACCGTTTTGATTGTGACGCATAATTCAATGATCGCTCCTATGGCTGATAAGGTCATTCATTTAAAGGATGCCCAGGTCAAAGGGATTGAACGTAATGAGCCTCCTACCCCTGTTGAAAACATTGAATGGTAGGTGGCGGAAATAATGAATCGAACTTATTTTAAAGCCACTGTGCGTGAGATTACCCAATCGATGGGAAAATTCATTTCAATCGTACTGATTATTTTGTTAGGATCATTGCTCTATGTGGGCATTCGCGGGGTTGGCCCTGATTTGAATCAATCTGCCAATCATTATTTTCAACAACAAAAGTTGAGTGACGTCAAAGTTAGCTCAACAATGGGTTTAACGAACAGCGATTTAACTTCAATTAAGCAAAACAAAAACGTTAAGCATGCAGTGGCCAGCCATATGGTCACGCTGCAAAAGAGTCGTAATCAGGTTGTCAGTGTATACAATTATCAAAAACAGACAAAACTTGATAAATTAAAGCTGGTAAGTGGCAAACTGCCAGTCAAAAATAACCAAATTGTTTTGGACAATAAGGCTAAAGAAAATGGCTACCAGCTTGGAGACACTTATCGGTTACCGAAAAATACGAATCTCAACCGGCGTAGTTTTAAAATTGTCGGTTTTGTAAACTCGCCTCAATTTGTCAGCAGCACGGACCGCGGGACCACAAATTTAGGTAGCGGTACGGTTGATTATTTTGCGTACGTACCTAACACGGCATTTAGCCAAAAGGAATATGCCTCGATTGCAGTACAGTTTAAAAACGCTAACCACTATGCGGCCGGGACAGATGCCTATAATAACCAGGTTGATCGTCAAAAAGCGGATTTAAAATCAGATTTAAGTGGTCGGCCACGTGCACGCCAAAAACAACTGCAAAATAAGGCACAGAAAAAATTAGATCAACAAACTACTAAAATTGAAAAACAAGAAAAAGAGTTGGCGAAAGTGCCAAGTGGTTATCAAACGGCCAAAACAAAGGCAGCAAAACAAGAACTTGCTGCTGGCAAGAAAAAGATTACGGCGTCTGAAGTTCAGATTAAGCAAATTGCCAAGCCAACTTATTTATATAACGATCGAACAATGAATCCGGGCTATCAAGATTACTTTGACGAATCTCATAGTATTGCCGCAATCGCAATTATTTTCCCAGGGTTCTTCCTGTTCATTGCGATTTTAATTACCTTTTCCACAATTTCACGGATGGTGGAGAAAAACCGGCGTGAAGTTGGCCTTATGCGGGCGCTTGGTTATACCAAACGTGAAATCGCGATGAAATATATCGTCTATACATTGTTAGCTGGAATTCTTGGTGCCGGACTTGGCGGGGTGCTTGGGATGCTGACTTTGCCACAATTTGTTTTCAGTTTGCTCAGCAATAATAATCTAACTGAGTTTGTGGGTGTAATTCCATGGTCCTACCTTGCACAAACGATGGCGGCGGGATTAATCGCCACCTTAGGCAGTGCGTTGATCGTCTTAACCATCAATTTACGAGAAGCTCCGACGAATTTGATGCGAGAACGGGCGCCTAAAGCTGGTAAACGAATTCTGTTAGAACGAATTAAACCACTCTGGTCGCGACTTAGCTTTAATCAAAAGGTCAGTTATCGAAATCTCTTCCGTTACAAAGGAAGAATGATCATGACAATTGTCGGGATTGCTGGGTGTACTGGTTTAATTTTGACAGGATTTGGAATTCAAGATTCTGTGAACGATTTAGTCCCGACCCAATATGAAGACGTCCAGCATTTTCAAGCATTAGTGACGGTAGAAAAAGCCACCCAGAAAGTGCATGCGGCTAATATCTCGGCACAAAAATCTGTGATGGTAAAATCAATTACGGCCCGACCCACACACGGAACGGCCAACGATACGGTCACTTTAATGGTGCCGAAAACTACGTCTAATTTTGATAAGTATGTGACTTTGAAATCAGTCGCCACCAATAAAAAACTTCATTTGACTGATAGGGGCGTTATTCTATCCGAGAAACTGGCGACTGATATGAATGCTAAGGCAGGCAGTTCGGTCAATCTCCAAATTGGGGGTAAAAAAGTAACTGCAAAGGTTACGGGGGTTAACACCAATTATGCGGGGCACTGGCTCTACACCACGCAATCCTATTATAAAAAGTTAACCGGTAATTCGACTAAGGCTACAACACGTTTAATTAAAACTAGTCATACGAAAAAGGCCCAACGAGAAAAACTAAGTCGCCAATTATTAAAAGAGACCGGTGTTTTAAACGTCAGTTTTCCAAGGTATGCGGCTAGTTCACTGAGTACAGGTGGATTGGGATCAGTCGTCTTAATTATGATCGTCATGTCGGGAGCTTTAGCTTTGGTGGTGCTATATAACTTAACGAACATCAATATTTCCGAACGGCTTCGGGAATTAGCCACGATTAAAGTGCTTGGTTTTTACGATCGTGAAGTTACGGCCTATGTGGCACGAGAAAATGTGGTCTTTACCATCGCTGGAATTGTACTTGGTTGGGGAATTGGTTTGTTCTTACATCAATTCATTATGGTCAAAGCCCAAACGGGTAGTATTTTGTTTCCAATGACGATTCATTACCCAGGCTACATCTGGTCAGCGGTCATTACGGGATGTTTCAGTCTGTTTATCGGAATTTTGACCCATTATAAACTTAAACATATTGATATGCTGGATGCGTTGGCAGCTGGCGAGTAGTTGAGAGGGGATCTTTGATATGAAGGAAAAGCAACAGAAAATTTTTGATGCGGCTCAAAAAGATTTTCAAGAGTCCGGGTTTAAAGGAACCAACATTGCTGAAATTACACAACATGCAGGAGTTGCAGTGGGGACCTTTTATCGATTTTATGAATCAAAAGAAGAAGTTTTCTTTCAGGTTTATGCAGCAGAAAATGAGCGCGTAAAACAGGAAATAGTGACAACCAATGATCTTACTGAAGATCCTCGCACACTTTTTCCTAAAATAATGACGCAATTATTGGCAGACGTCAAAAATAGTTTGATTTTGCAGGACTGGTACACGAATCCAAAGTTAAAACGACTTATTAAAAATAATCCGAATCTGCAAGATGATTTTATGTGCCACACAGTTTCCCAATTAGTTAAGCAATGGCAAAAAGATGATCGCCTTAAATCAGGGCTATCCGAGAGTCGTGTGCATCAATTATTTGAGGCCTTAGTTGTTGTTGATAATCATCAAGATGAGTTACTAGATGGGGATTACGAGCAATTGCGAGAGGATTTGGTTCAAGGAATTTTAGATCGAATTTTGAAATAATTTTGAAACAATAATGAAGCGAGGTCAGAGAAATTCTGGCCTCGTTTTTTTGTTTTTAGATGTGGAATTTGGAGAGATAACGGTTTTTTACAAAATGGTAGTTTAGGAACATGTGAATGAAAAAGATAGCGCTCGTTTTACTATAAAGGTGATATAATAACTGTGTACATATAAATTAATAGTTCATGGTGCGAACCATAGACGGAAGAAAGGATGATTAACTATGCAAATTCAAAACAAAAAGCATCGTGCAAAATTGATCCATGATACAGGGTAAATTAAGCAACATTACAAAATGTATAAGACTACCAAAGGATGGCTTTTTGCAGGAATTGCATTACTCACTTTTGGAGCAAGTGTGACATTTGGATCATATACAGTTCAAGCAGATACCGATGTTTCAAGTGCAGAAAGTGAGAGCACAGTTGTGGCAAGTAGTGCTAGTTCCTCATCAGCAGCAAGTGCGAAATCCACCACTGCCGAATCCGCAAGCTCGTCGAGTGCTGTCTCCGATACTTCTTCAAATGCGTCTTCAGCGACTTTGAGCAGTTCAACATCAAGTTCAAGTTCGAGTAGCAGTGCGGCGTCTGATACGCCAAGTTCTGCGGTATCTAGTGCTAGTGGCTCATCTGAAACAGCAGATGATACAAGCTTGGCATCAGCTTCAGAAGGTAGCGGTGCTAGTTCCAAAAGCAGTGTAGCTAGTTCGGCTACTAGTGCTAGTAGAATTGCGCCAACAGCTGCAGACTTAACTAATACTTCAGTCCTATCCGAAGCAGTGGATGTCACAACTGCTGCAGCTTCAGTAGATCTGTCTGCTGATTCAGTAGGGTATGGCAGTACTGGTAATTTTAAGATCGACTTTAATTTTGCTGGTAATGCTGGGGATGTCTTCACTATTACAATTCCGGCTAATTCACCGGCTTATTCTCTAGATACTAATATAGAAGAATTACCGACTAGTCAGGGTACCACAAGCATCAAAAAAAACGCAGATGGTTCAACTACGATCACATATACTGTAAGTGACAATGCTGCACATATCGCTGAGTTTACTTTGAATGCTTATACCAATGAGTGGGGACCAGTTGCTGCACCGATGACCGAAATTGGCACAACATCTAAAAAGATTACTTATACAATTAATGGTGTTGCTCAAACGCCGGTTACATTCACACAAATAATTAAGCCTAGTGCTAACCCAACAGCACCAACTAGAACCAATCCCGATACGACAGTCACTTCAGTAATTCCTGATACAAACTATGTTTATGCTTTTGCCATTAATGAAGCGAATGGGGTTCATGATGATGGTTTCCCTTCTAAACAAGTGAATTCAGCAGATAATTATGGAGGAACCACGGTGACACTCCCAGTACCAACGGGTTTTGTCCTGAATGCATCTTTGACTAATCAGTTAAATGCTTTTACCGACGGAACAACCATTACACAACCCAATGGTGAAAGTGGTGACATTATAATTACAGTTCCTGCGGGATCAGGTAATCAAAATTACCAAGGTGGAGTAGGCTACAAAATTGCGGGCTTTTATGATGTGACTCAAACGAGTAGTAACCAAAAGTTAACTGCTTCGGGCCCAGCAACTCTAACGCAAATTATTAATGCCGCTGGAGATAAATTAACAGCAACGGCCGATGGTACTTGGACAGAAACTATTCGTGCCAGCGGTGATGATGGTAAAGATGGAAATACAAGTGCCAAGGTTTCAGCGGTTGGTAACAGTAGTACAACTCCTAATCAATTATTGTTGAATAGTGATGCATCTGATGATCCTACTTCGCTGAACAGTTTTACTTTTTCAACTATAAGTGCGTCTGACCTAACAGACGCAACAATTATAATTACAATCCCTGATGGTTTTGATGCTACGAGTGTCAAATTGCCAGCAGCTGGTGCAACAACTTCGTCCTACTTGCCCGGGACAACTTCTTACGGATATACGGTGACATTGGCGGATGGAACAGTTGAAACAGGTACTATTGCAGCTGGTGCTACCCTTACACCAACGGATAATTCGTCAATTCGGAAACTTGTGTTAACACCGAACTTTTTAGCAGCTGGTGCAAATAGTGGAAATATACTTGAAAAGGGTAGTCAAAAAATTGTGGTTTATGGAAAATTATCTGCTACCTATGACGATGGGACCGCTGTTTTAGCAGGCGACACTTTGACATCGACAATCGAAATTGCGTTTGGTTCGACAACTGAAACTGGAGGAATTGAGTTCACTAATGCAACTGGTACAGTGACACAAACGGTAGTTACAACTGGTGTAGCTAAAGTATCCGGCTATAAGCATCAAACAAGCCAGGTTCCTGGAAAAGTTGCTGGAACTATTTCGTTGTCTATGTCAGGGGATACTAATCAAACGGCAAATGCTGTTTATGAGCCAATTTATTATTTTGTGATTCCATCAGGTACAACTGTTTCAAACATTACAAATGTACCAGCAGGTGGAGTTATTTCCGAATTCCTAGCTGATAATGGCCAGGAAGTTGTAAAAATTGACTACACAGGGAGTGGTGTTTCGGTTACAACTCAAGAAACATATTTACTTTCTATTGAATTAACCAATAACGGGGATGCAATGCCCGGAGAGTATTCGTTTGCGATGTATGTTACTTCACCAACGACCCCTCTACAAAATAAAACCCCAGTTACAGATACGTCGTTTACCGATGGTGATGTCAATGCGCTGTCGTTCTATACTGATACTTGGAAGATTATCTCTGTATCATCAGTTTACGAAGCTTCAACAGCACAAGGGAATCAAGATACAACGGCGGTTAAAGATGGAACTTCACTTACCACCGAAGATTCGACCTTAATTTTTAACGATGCTATTCAGAATACAAGTAAAAAAGAAGCAACCAATGTTATTTCACTAATTAATTTACCTACAGTTGGGGATTCACAGGGTTCTCAATATACTTTTGATATGACAGGCGCAATTACTGTACCAGCTGGTGGAACAGTTTTGTATTCAACATCACAACAGACACCGCCGACTAGTGGACAACCAAGTACATCTGGCTACGTTACGGCAGACCAAATTTTGGATTGGTCGACAGTGCGATCGATTATTATCGAATTTGACTCAATTGCCAGCAATCAGACTACAGGACGAATCGCAATTGTTGGAACTACAGAAAACTTTGCAGATCAAGCCAACAAAACCGGTTATCTAGAAACAGCCCTTTATTCTGATGGATATATGCCAGTTGTGTCTGGAGCCGGGACCGCAGCGCAAATTACAATTATTGCCCCATCAACGGTTGAACTTAGTAAAGTAAGCTTCCCATATGACGGGAATACTAAAGCAAGTGAGGCCAGTGGATTAACTGCCAAGGTTACCTTATCAGATGGAACTAGCACAACTGTAAGCCTAGACAACTCAGATATTGTTCTTACGGTACCGGATGGTACTGATGCTGGTTCATATACGTATAAATTATCAGCTACAGGTTTGGCAAAGGTTAATGAAGTAGCCGGCACCGATACTTTAAGTAATCCAGACACTACTGGAACAATCATAATTACGGCCGCTGAAGTTAAGGCGAGCTTGAATAATGATGGTTTTGCATTTGATGGTGTAACAAAAGCTAGCGAAGATAAAGGCTTAATTGCTACAGTTGCTTTGAAGGATGGTACTACTAAAGAGGTCAGTTTAACAAGCGATGACATCGTAGTGGCTAACGACAGCACTAAAGGTGGCGAATATTCGTATACTTTGAGTGATACAGGTTTGGCAAAGGTTCAAACCGCTGTAGGAGACAATTATGTGGTTAATGCGACTGATGTGACCGGAACGATCACAATTGCATCACCACCGGCCGTGAGTTTGGGACAGGATAGCTTTGTGTACAATGGTACCAGCGCTAGTGGTGCAGATGATTTAAGTGTGGTGTTAGTAATGCCAGATGGAAGTCGTCAAACTTTAAAACTTACAAGTGGAGATATTACGGTAACTGATGACAGCGCAAATGTAGGTGAATATACGTATAAACTCAGCGCAGATGGATTAGCTCGACTGCAAGCAATTGTCGGAACAGAAACCATTACCAATCCTGACGCAACGGCCAAAATTACGATTACACCTGCCACATCAATAGTAGATCTAAATGACGTTTCGATTAACTATGATGGCACAACAAAAGCAAGTGATGCTACTGGTTTAACAGCTACAGCTACAGTGGTCACTGCCGATGGTGATTCTAAAGTTGTAGATTTAACTAGTGGAGATATTACGGCAACTGATGATGATACGGCGCCTGGCGATTACACATATACGCTTAATGATGCCGGTTTAGCGGCAGTACAAGCTGCGGTTGGTAGTAACTATACAGTAACAAATGCGACAGGCACTATTACTATTACAGCAATTAAAGCTAAAGTGACTCTGAATGATACAAGCTTTACGTATGATGGCACAACAAAAGCTAGTCAAGCTTCTGGTCTTACAGCAACGGTTGATGGAAAAGTTGTGGACTTAACAAGTGAAGATATTACGGTGGCAAATGATGGTACTAATGCGAATGGATATAAGTATAGTTTGAGTGCAACCGGTTTACAGAAGGTTCAATCTGCAGTTGGTAGTAACTATATTCTTAATTCAGATGGTGTGACCGGGACAATTACCATTGATAAAGCTAAGGTTACGATTACGGCACCAACACTTTTAAAGGATTATGATGGCAAACCATATGCTGGTGATACTTCAGCAACTATCAGCGATAAACCTGCAGCAGGCGTTGATTTACAATATTCATTAACAGATATTAGTGGAGATGTAAATCAAGGTACTTATCCAATTACTGTGACTGCGACGGATGCAGACAATCCTAATTATATAGTTTCAGTTGTTAATGGTAATTTAACGATTAAAGCAGCTGATACTTCTGTTGTGTTGAATCCCGGTGGTTTTTCATTTGATGGAACAACTAAAGCCAGTGAAGCAAACAATTTAACAGCAACAGTTAATGGACAAAAGGTAGATTTAACCAGTTCAGATATTGTTATGGTTACCAAAGATGGAACTGCAAGTGGTGATTATACTTACAGCTTGTCTGCAACAGGTTTGGCCAAAGTCCAAGCCGCCGCCGGAGACAACTACACGGTAAATGCTGATGCAACCGGGACAATTACAATTACACCAGTAGCTGCAAAAGTAACCTTTAAATTTATTGATGGACAAGGTAATAAAATTAAGGCCGATCAAATTGTGGATGGCAACGTGGGGGATGCGTACAGTTTAACTGCACCAAATATCCCAGGCTATGCGTTTGAATCATCAGATGAACCATTAAGTGGGACGATTACCGGTAATGAAACAATCACGCTCGTTTATAAAAACGGGACTGTGGCAGAAGAAACACCTGCCAAAGTAACCTTCAAGTTTGTTGACGAGAACGGAAATACAATTAAATCTGATCAAGTGCTGAATGGTTACGTAGGAAATGCTTATGACCTAACTGCGCCTGATATTGACGGCTATGCGTTTGCATCATCAGACGAACCATTAAATGGCAAGATTACCGGTGATGAAACAATTACGCTCGTTTATAAGAACGGAACTGTGGCAACAGAAACACCTGCCAAAGTAACCTTTAAGTTTGTCGATGAAAATGGAAACACAATCAAATCAGATCAAGTGCTGAACGGTTACGTAGGAAATGCATACGATCTAACGGCACCTAATATTGATGGCTATGCATTTGCCTCATCAGACGAACCGTTAAACGGTAAGATTACCGGTGATGAAACAATTACACTTGTTTATAAGAACGGAACTGTGGCAACAGAAACACCCGCAAAAGTAACCTTCAAGTTTGTCGATGAGAATGGAAACACGATCAAATCTGACCAAGTGCTGAATGGTTACGTAGGAAATGCATACGACCTAACGGCACCAAATATTGACGGCTATGCATTTGCCTCATCAGATGAACCACTAAACGGTAAGATTACCGGCGATGAAACAATCACGTTGGTTTATAAGAATGGGACAGTGGCAACAGAAACACCCGCAAAAGTAACCTTTAAGTTTGTCGATGAAAATGGAAACACAATCAAATCAGATCAAGTGCTGAACGGTTACGTAGGAAATGCCTATGACCTAACTGCGCCAACAATTGCGGGTTATGTGTTTGCCTCATCAGACGAACCATTAAACGGCAAAATTACTGGTGACAACACAATTACGTTAGTCTATAAGCATGGTGAAGTGGCAGAAGAAACACCTGCAAAAGTAACCTTTAAGTTTGTTGATGAGAATGGAAACACGATCAAATCTGACCAAGTACTGAATGGTTTTGTAGGAAATGCATACGACCTAACAGCACCTAATATTGACGGCTATGCGTTTGAATCATCAGATGAACCATTAGACGGTAAGATTACCGGTGATGAAACAATTACACTTGTTTATAAGAGTGGGACAGTGGCCACAGAAACACCTGCAAAGGTAACCTTCAAGTTTGTTGACGAGAATGGAAACACGATCAAATCTGACCAAGTACTGAATGGTTACGTAGGAAATGCTTATGATATGACAGCACCTACAATTTCAGGTTATACCTTCTTAAACGCAGATGGCTTACTTTCAGGAACAATTACTGGAAATGCAACCGTTACACTAATCTACAAGTCTAAGACTTCACTACCTAATGGTGGTGGCAATGGCGGAGATGGTACCGGAACAACGCCGGGAAAGACACCTGATAACTCGGGAGATAACGGGAGTACCAATACTGTTTCTGGACATAAATCTAATGGTTCAGTTGAAAAAACCAGCTTTAGTACTAACGCAACTGCTCAACCACAAACCAGAGCAGCACTTGCCCAAACCAAGACTCAGGCAAAACGCTTACCACAAACTGGGGACAGCCAAGTTAATCCTTTGGCGATTATTGGGATGAGCCTGATGGCGACATTCTTCGGGTTGTTTGGAATTAAACGAAAGAAACATGAACAAGACTAGATAAATATCGCAATTTAAGCGTAAAGAAGCCACCAAACAAAATTTGTTTGGTGGCTTCTTTTACACTTTTTAATATTGTTGGTTTGCCTTATCTATTGCTTCTTGTTTCAAACGGAAACGTTCGCGCTGGTTCTGCAAACGATACTGTTTAGGCGTTGTTTCTGAGAACTTTTTGAAATGTTTAATGTAGTTACTTGAATCGTAGTAATTTAAGACCCGAGCAATCTCACTCAATGGCAAGTCAGTGTGCAAAAGCAATTTCTTTGATTCGTCAACTCGTTGTTTATCAATGTAACTTTGAATCGACATTCCCATTGTGTGGGTGAACAAACGAGAAACGTATTGATAAGAAAGATTCAAATAATCTGCGATGCGAATTGGCTGCATCTTGTCATACAAGTGCATATTCACATAGTAGGTGATTTGATAAACTTGCTTAGGAACAGTGTCCGTAGCTGTGATTTCATCTTCGGGAGTCTGCAATTCGAAGAAGTCTTTACAAATCAATTCCAGAGCTTTTTGAAAGTTTTCGGGGTCTTCAGGCTTTTCCGGTGTCAGCCAATCAAAGTAGGCTTCCCGTAATTGAACAAAGTTGGTTGCGTTAAAGTGATTAGCCAAACCAGTCATTGTGAAATCACTAACGACATTGACTAAACTCCGGTGCAAGTCTTCGTGGCTGGCATTTTTAACCAGGTCACTGTGTTGTTCAAAGAAAGCTGCCAGTTCTCGTTTGGCACGAGATGGTTCCCGTTTTTCGAAATTAAAAATTAAACTGTATTCTAAAAAAGAAAAACGGAGCAAGTAGTTAGCTTTTTTTTCATCTAACTTTTGTCGTGAAAAATTTAACTGATCATAATCATAGTAAAACATAGTTTGTTTCCTCCAAATTACTATTTTTTCTTCAAAATATATACCATTTACCATCAACTAAGACGCACTTAAAATAATACCACAAAAAAGGGTGAATGACGTACCTAATTTTAATAATTCATATTTTTGTAACATTATTCATTACAATAATTGATGCAGAGATATCAATAGTTACAGACTTTACGCTTGAAAAGTTAATGGTGAGAATTAAATTTAAAATAAAACTATCATAAAGTAACACTTTTTTACTTTATCAATTCGTATTATACTATTTTTTTGGTAGAAATAAAGCATTTAGATTGTACTCTTAACGGGGTTAACTGAAGGCTAATAAAACTAAAAATAACAATCAAAAGTGAGCCTGTGCATCAGGCAAGCTCACAAATTGATTGTTATTTTTATTTCTTCAAAAATCCGTTTTCCAAAATGTCAATGTATAGACGGACGTGATTAATGATCTCATCAAAATCAGTTAGGTCAGCATCAGGATTAGCCTGCATAAACGCTTTTGTTTCCGAAGCTACCTGATCAAAGATGCCAAGCATGAGGCGCTGAATGGCCTCTTTGGTGATATCCGTTCGAATTGGTAAGCGTTCAAGAATGGGGTCAATTAGATTTCCCATATTATCATTTGTCTGCCCGGCGTAAAACTCGGCAATCTTGTGTTTTAGTTTTGCGGGGGCGTCACCAAGTTCCGCATAGGCGTCTAAAAGGAGCTTAAATTCATCGGGAAATTGCAACTGTAATTTAATTTTATATTTAGTTGCATTGATGATCATTTCGTCTAAGTCTTGGGCATCTTGCCAAACGCTGTAATCCACGACCTGAGTGAGGTTGGCGGACGCAAACTTCAGAGTGGCAATGTATAAATGAGCTTTATCACCATAGTAGCGGAAAATAATGCCCTTCGAAACCTTTGCCTCTTCGGCGATGATATCTGTTTTCGCCCCCCGATATCCACGGTTGGCAAAGATTGATAAAGAAGTCTGCATAATGCGAGTCACTTTTTCAGGATCCATTGGCACTTGGAAATTTTTATCTGGCATGAAGTAAGGACTCCTTTCAAAATTAGTTTTCAATTAAATCGCGACGTTTATAACCAAGAAAGCCGATGAATAGTAACCCAATGGCTAAGGCAATATAAAGATAAAATCGGGGCCAATCCACTGTGCTAATTGGAACTCGGTTAACCCAACCGTAAGGCGTGATTTTTTGCGCCCAGTCAGGGATGTTGACTAGTTTTCCAAAATATAAGCTAATTAATCCGTAAACGGGGATGGCCCAAATGATGGTTTGGAGCCGCGGCGCCCAGCCGATAATTAGTGTGCTAATGCCTAACACGACATAAAGGGCAGGCAAGTAGCCAATAAAGCCCCGGAACATTCTGGCAAATGAAATGGGGTTGGTCATGACGGTAACACTGGCTAGCCACATTCCCAAGGTAGCCGCAAATAAAGCCAAGGTGCCGATGATTACTGAAACGGCTACGTAGCTACCAAAAATTCGGGCCCGAGAAACACGTTTGGCATGTAATTGTTCGAGCCAGCCCTTACGTTCATCACCATTAATCCGAAGCAACGTTTGAACACTCGGAACAGTAGCCAAGACGGCAAACACGAGCATTCGTAATGCCGCAAACTTCAACACAATGGTTTGACCGGCGGCGTCTAAGGCATCTTTACCTAACAGGTTACCCATTAGGGGGTTGGATTTCAAAACGTCACCCACGGTCCCAAAAATGGAGCCGTAAGAGATCCCGAGGACCACCGTGCCAATAGTCCAGACGATTAAGTTTAAACGATCTAAACGCATTACCAGGCTGAATGGGCCGGCTAAAAAGATAGAGGCTCGTTTACGACCACCATGAGTTGCAATTAAACCGGAGCCAACATCGCGATGACGGCTGGCATAGAAGGTGGCTGATAGAAGAATGAGCGTTGATACGACCATTAAAATAACAGGCAACCAATTATTTTTATCATAAATTGAGAGTTTTTCAATCCAGCCGAACGGGGACCACCAAGTTAAATCGGGGTTTTCGACATCCGTGATCATTCGTCCAATGTAGGCAATACCTAAAACTAAGTAGCTTAACATCGTGGCACCACGTGGGTTGTCGCTTACTTGAGACATCAGCAGTGCGACACTGCCAAACATGAACCCAACGGCTGCCAAGCCAACACCAGTTAGGAGGTTTCCCATGGTGTTCATCCCACGCATTCCGGAAACTTGTAGGCCACCAAAATAAATTAAGCCGACCAGAAGATTAATCAAAAATAACTCAAGGGTGGCTGCTAATAAAGGGCTCTGTTTGCCAACTGCATGAGAGCGAATCAGTTCTAGCATGCCGTTACTTTCTTCACCGCGAGTATTGCGAACCGCGAAAAAGATGTTCATGACGACCATAAAGAGAGCCATAAATACCAGCATTTCACTCGCAAAGATATCAGCGGTTGTGTAGGGGGCTTTGGCAACAAAGGCCCCAAACAGTGAAACCATGGCTGGCGTTTTTAACGTGCTCACGATTGTGGCAATCGATTGTGGTGTGCCATACAAGTCGTTAAACTTGAAAGCCACCGCAGTCATGAGCATTCCTAAAATTAGTACCCAGATCCAAATTAAAAACCAATCTCGACGGAGGTTGAAACGCGTAAGAAAGCCGGTTTGTTGGGTTTCATTTTTGGTCATCATGTTCACCTTCCTCATCT
This sequence comes from Pediococcus sp. M21F004, assembly GCF_051122535.1. Lineage (NCBI taxonomy): Bacteria > Bacillati > Bacillota > Bacilli > Lactobacillales > Lactobacillaceae > Pediococcus > Pediococcus sp. M21F004. The sequence goes on along the minus strand of NZ_CP177314.1, from coordinate 1,184,116 downwards.
TTTTGGTAGTAACGCAAAAAGAGATCTTCAAGAGTGGGTGGTGTGCTTTGCAGGCTTACAATTTCAAGTTTGGCGAGGGTCTGCATGAGTTGATCCAGCTTGTCTGAATCAACGGTAAAACTGGCTTTATTTTTAGCGTTTTCAAAGGTTTTGAATCCATGAACCCCAGGCGTTATTGATAGGTCAGGTAAAAGTTGCCGGGTTTGAACGGTGATCATGGTGCGGGTAAGATGGCGCATTTCCGTGAGGGTTCCGGTTTCAATGATGCGACCTTCGCGAATGATACCGATGCGATCACACATGCGCTCAACTTCGGATAAAATGTGGCTTGATAGCAGGATGCTTTTGCCGTTTTCCTTAAGCGCGACCACGTTTTTTTGAAAAATTTCTTCATTCAGTGGATCAAGTCCAGAGGTAGGTTCATCAAAAATGTATAAGTCAGCATCCGTTGAGAATGCCGCAATTAAAGCGACCTTTTGCCGATTTCCTTTTGAATAAGTCCGCGCTTTTTTTGTTGGATCAAATTCAAATTGTTTAATTAGCTCATCAGTATGTGCCGTGTGGGTTTGATGGTTGAGTTTCAGAAATAAGTCAATGATTTCGCCACCAGTCAGATTAGGCCACAAATACACATCGCCCGGCACATAAGCCAAGCGTTCGTGAATACTGACGGAATCTTTCCAAACGTCTTTTCCAAAGATTGTTGCTGAGCCACCAGATGCGCGAAGAATACCTAACAGTGTCCGAATGGTCGTTGATTTACCAGCGCCGTTGGGGCCAATAAAGCCAAAGACTTCACCGGGATGGACATCAAACATAATGTCTTTTAATGCTGCAAATTTACCGAAATTTTTTTGTAAGTGATTAATTGAAAGTACTGTATCAGCCATAATGCTGACCTCCTTATTTTTAGGTAATTAACAAGATAAGCAACTTTAATTAATTGATACGCAGAGTATATTCTATAGTGACTGGCAAGTCAATGACTAATGAGTCAATACATTGATTTTTCAGCGCTATTTTATTAATCAAAAAATAGCGGTACCATAAAAAGGGTTACTGTACGCAAAAAGTAATCAAATATTTTTTTATTTACCATTCGCGGTGGTAGAAAGTTGGGGAGTAACATGAAGAAAGTTTCAAGGTTAGTTATTTTAGTGATTGCGACATTTACGCTAGCGTTTAATGTCCAGCAATTACCCGGTAATACACAGGCAACGGCGCAAGCTGCAACATATGTGTATGTGACAAGAACGGGTAAGCATTATTTCTACAAACGGCATGATAGAGGTTTAAACCGGGCCAAAAAAGTTTATAGGGTGAGTTTAACAACCGCCAAACGACGAGGATTGACCTTATCGGCTACAGAAAAAGCACCGAAGAAAAAAGCTAAAAAGCGAGTTGTTAGAAGAAAAGTGGTTCATAAGAAAAAAGCTGTTGCTAAAAAGAAGAAAGTCGTTCATAAAGTTATAAAAAGGGTTCCTGCTAAAAAAGCTAAGGCTGCTAGTACATCCAAACTCAGCACACTTAGGTATCACGGAACCCAAACGGTGATTGTGAATAAAGATCGTCCGAGCTTTTCAAAAGCAACTTTATCTACCAAAAAGGGTGCTTGGCAAAAATATAGTAATTTAGATGGCGAGAACCGAGCGACTGATGCGAATGCCATGCTGAATAAACGACTAATGCCTAAAGGTAAACGGCAGGCTTTATATGTGGACCCAACTGGTTGGCACAATAAGAGGGTTAAGTCAGGTTGGTTATACAATCGGTGTCATTTAATTGGGTATCAATTGACTGGTCAGAATAATAATTGGAAGAATTTAATTACAGGAACACGTTCGTTGAATGACCCGCAAATGACAAAGTATGAAAATGAGACAGCAAAATATTTGAGGGGTAGTTCCCGGCGTTATGTGCGTTATGAAGTAAAGCCAATTTATAAGAGTTCGGATTTGTTGGCAAATGGTGTTGAAATGCGCGCACAGTCAATCGGCTCAAATAAGATTCATTACAATGTTTACATCTTCAATATCCAAAAGGGTGTTAAACTTAACTACGTAAATGGTACTAGCAAAGTCTCTTAAAACAGCAATTGAAGGGTAAGGTTGTTTATGAAAAAATATGCAAGCATAGCCGAATATATGACGAATTTACCAGAGATGCAAAAGACTGTTGCACAAATTATGCGTGACTTGCTGGCAGACGCAGCTCCAAAAGCACGTGAAAAAATCTCTTATAATATGCCAGCTATTGAACAAAACGGTAAAGTAGTGGTTTATTTTGACGCTGGAAAAGATCACCTTGGTTTTTATCCGACAGCTGATCCAATTGTGGCATTTGCCGATCAACTAAAGGAATATAAAACTTCCAAAGGAACTATTCAACTCGCCTATGATCAACCATTACCGGCAAAACTCATTTGCGAGATTGTGGCGTTTCGGGTGGATCAAGTGACAAAGGGATAGATTAATAAGATTAAATTATACGATCGTGTAATTTGATCTTTTTTTATTGTCGTTTAAGAAATTTAATTTCATGAAATAAAGAAAAATCAAAATAAAACTTGAAATTTAAATTCACAAATTGTATACTGTGTTTGTCAATGAAAGCGGTAACAGAATATTTGGGAGTGATACTATGCTAGGTTTTTCGATTTATTTGGATACTGAAATTAATAGTCAGACTGAAAGTTATATCAGAACCATGAGTCAACATGGGTTTACCGGTGTATTTACATCAGTTCATATTCCAGAGGATGATGCTTCAAAGTACGTTGAACGTCTAAAGAAACTTGGAAAAATTTGTATGGAACAGCATCTAGAGTTGACCGTTGATATTGATTACCAAGGATTGAAAAGTTTGGGCTGTTCTGTGACTGATGTGAAAAAGCTAACACAATGCGGAATTTCAGCTTTACGTTTGGATGACGGATTTACAAATTCAGAAATTGCCATTTTAAGTCATCAATTAGCCATAGCCTTGAATGCAAGCACTATAAGTGAAACTGATGTGCAAGTATTGAATGTTCAGCATGCTAATTTTGATCACATGGAGGCTTGGCATAACTATTATCCTCGTCCAGAAACTGGCTTAGATACTGATTGGTTCGCTGAGAAGAACATGTGGTTGAAGCAACAACACTTTACAGTCATGGCATTTGTCCCAGGAGATATTAATTTTAGAGGTCCACTTTACCAAGGACTACCAACTTTGGAAGCTCATCGACATAAGAATTCGCTGGTGGCTGCAAATGAATTGAAGAAAAATTTTGAGGTTGAAAAAATATTCATAGGTGATCCACTAATATCAAATAAGTTGATGGCGCAGTTTGAAGCATTCTTTACGCGTAATGAAATTCAGCTTCATGTTCAAACCAGCCATTCTGAACTTATGAAACAAATTTGGCATAATCGTCCCGAAGTAGCACGAGATGTTGTGAGATTGGTAGAATCACGGCAACAAAATCAAAAAATGAGTGTGAGTGTGCAACCACACCAGACAACACTAAGAAAATTGGGAACTATTACGATAGATAATGAGGATTATGGCCGGTATCAAGGCGAAATTCAGATTTGTAAAAAGGAATTACCACTTGATTCAAAAGTAAATGTTATTGGGCAAGTGTCACAGTCCGATGTTGTTTTTTTACCGTTAATTGGAGAAAAGACAGCAATTAAATTTATGCCAATGGAGGAAGTAAAATGATTGATTTAAGCAAGTTAACTACTGAAACACGGAACGACAAAACTATGAATCTAGATGAATTATCAACCAATAAAGTTTTAGAACTTATGAATGCTGAAGATCAAACGGTACCAGTAAGCATAAAAAAAGCATTACCCGAAATTACTCAAGCAGTTGAAAAAATTGTGGCTAGTTTTCAAGCAGGTGGCCGATTGTTTTACACAGGCGCTGGTACTAGTGGACGGCTGGGAGTCTTAGATGCTGCCGAATGTGTGCCGACATTTGGAACTGATCCAGAAATGGTACAAGGATTAATTGCTGGTGGTGAACAGGCGATGACGTTAGCTGTCGAAGGTGCCGAAGATTCGGTAGAATTAGGCGAAAATGATTTAAAAACTCATCATTTATCTGATAAGGATACTGTAGTGGGAATTGCAGCTAGTGGAAGGACGCCATATGTGATTGGTGGTTTAGACTACGCTAAGAAAATTGGGGCATCAGTGATTAGTCTAGCTTGTAATGATCATGCTGAAATTAGCAGACATGCCGAGGTTGCCATTGAGGTTCCGGTAGGTCCAGAGGTTTTAACAGGGTCGACACGTTTGAAGTCGGGAACGGCACAGAAAATGGTTTTAAATATGCTTTCTACAGTTTCAATGGTAGGGATCGGTAAAGTCTATAAAAATTTGATGGTGGACGTAAAACCGACAAATAAAAAACTGGTTGAACGTTCTAAACGTATTATTATGCAAGCAACTGAATGTGATTATGAGATCGCGGAGAAAGCCTTTGTAGATGCAGACCAAAATGTAAAATTAGCAATTGTCATGATTTTAACGAATTTAGATAAAGATGAAGCAGAGGCACGTTTGAAAAATGCAAATGGGTTTGTTCGTGGCACAATTAAGGGAGGTAAGGACTAATGGCTGAGGAAAAAATTGACCGAATTGCTCGAGAAATATACGAAAATGTTGGTGGCCCTGGTAACGTTGATAAATTAATCCATTGTATGACACGAGTTCGAATGACCATCATTGACAAAGATAAGGTTGATATGGAAGACCTTAAAAAGATCGATGGTGTTTTGGGTGTGGTTGATGACGACACGCTCCAAGTAGTTGTTGGACCAGGAACAGTAAACAAAGTTGCTCAAGTGATGGTTGATCAAGTTGGTGTTAAATTGGGGGAACCTTTCCCTGATGATGCTGGTAAAAATGATCATTTGACTGATAAAGAAATGGTTGAGGCTAAGGCAGCTAGAGTTAAAGCGGAGCAAAAAGCGAAACAAAAACAAACACCAATTAAAAGAGTGCTAAAATCAATTTCAAATATTTTCATTCCTTTGATTCCAGCCTTTGTTGGTGCTGGTTTAATTGGTGGAATTGCAGCCGTTCTTTCTAATATGCTTGTAGCGGGTGATATTGGGAAGAGTTGGAGTGACTTCATCATGATTATGAAGGTCATTCAAAATGGTGTTTTCTCCTATCTAGCAATTTATGTCGGAATTAATAGCGCAAACGAATTTGGCGCAACTCCAGGGCTAGGTGGTGTTATCGGTGCGGTTACCCTATTAAGCGGTGTAACACCAGAAGCACCATTGCATAATATTTTCAACGGCTCGGCTCTCTCAGCTGGGCAAGGCGGAATTATTGGTGTTATTTTTGCCGTATGGATTTTGTCGCTTGTTGAAAAGAAAATGCATCAGTGGGTTCCAGATTCTATTGATATTATTATCACACCAACTGTCTCATTATTCATTGTCGGAATCTTCACCATTTTCTTAGTTATGCCAGTTGCAGGAGTTATTTCAACTTCACTAGTTGGCGCAATTGAATGGGTATTAAACGTTGGTGGTGCTTTCTCTGGTTTTGTTCTTGGTGCATTATTCTTACCAATGGTTATGTTTGGACTTCACCAAATTTTGACACCAATTCATATTGAAATGATTAATAAAACTGGTATGACACCATTACTTCCTATTCTAGCGATGGCTGGTGGTGGTCAAGTTGGTGCTGCGATTGCACTTTGGATTCGTTGTCATCGTAACCACAAACTCACTAATATGATTAAAGGAGCTTTACCAGTTGGAATTCTTGGAATTGGAGAACCGTTAATTTATGGAGTAACGTTACCACTTGGTAAACCATTTATCACTGCTTGTATTGGTGGTGGTATTGGTGGTGCCGTTATTGGTGGATTAGGAAATATCGGTGCAATTGCGATTGGCCCTTCAGGAGTTGCCTTGATTCCATTAATTAATAACGGTAAATGGTTAGGCTATGTTGCAGGACTGCTGGCTGCATACTTGGGTGGTTTTATCGCCACATTCTTCTTTGGTATTCCAAAGGATGCGATTGATCCAGAGGCAGCAGCTGTAGCAGGAGACACAACAGTATCAGAAGCTGATACAGACACAAGCGAAACACAAACAGTAGCACAAACAGTAGCACAAACAACTGCAAGAACATCTGATACAGTAACTGCACCAGTTGAGGGACAACAAATTCCTGTAAATGAAGTTAGTGATCCAATTATGGCACAAGAAACAATGGGAAAGAGCATTGCTGTTAAACCAAATGATGATTCACCAATTTACGCACCAGTAAATGGTAAAGTAATGTTTGTTGCAGATACAAGTCATGCGATTGGGTATACAAGTGATGCTGGTGAAGAGGTTTTGGTCCATATCGGAATTGATACGGTTAATCTAAAGGGTCAGTACTTTGATTTAACCGCCAAACCGGGAGATGTAGTAACACGTGGACAAATTGTTGGAAAAGTGGACTGGACAGCGGTAGCTAAAGCCGGGTATGATACAGTTACGTTGGCCATCATTACAAATAGTCAGGAATTTACAATTGATAAAAATTCTGACGAAACAACAGTTGAGAAAGCAACAGTTGTGATGAATACTACTCCGGCCAGCTAGAATAGGTAGGAAGATCGTATGAAAAGTATTCTATTTTCCATTCATAAACAAATCACATCATTTTCTAAGTCAGAACGTAAAGTCGCCCAGTTTATTTTGGACAATCCGCAACAAGTTATTAGCATGAATGCTGATATTTTAGCTGAACAAGTGGGAGTTAGTGCTGCGACTGTCGTCAGGCTGGCCAAATTACTGAGTCCTGATGGTTTTCCTGGTGTAAAGATTCAGCTTTCTGCAGAAACAAAGGTTGATGATAGTTTATATACCGAGGTTGACCCCAAAGATCCATTGGATGTGGTTAAGCAAAAAATGGAATTTAGAATTGGTCACACGATTGAACAAACGAACCTTACTTTGAACGATGATGAAGTATGCAAAGCGGCACAATTGATTGATCAGGCCGATAATGTGTATGCATATGGACTTGGGGCTTCGAGCATTGTAGCTGCAGATTTACAGCAGAAATTTATTCGAGTGGGCAAGCCAGTTGTACAAACAATGGATACTCATTTAATTGCAACGGGAATTGCAAAACCGGAATCAGTCCTAGTGCTTATTTCAAATACGGGGGAAACGGTTGAAAGTCAAAAACTGGCAGATGTTGCTCATGAACATCAGATTCCTGTAATTACAATTACACATAGTCAGAAGAGTTCGTTGGCCAAAAAAAGTGATATTGTCTTGGTACACGATGATAGTGAAGAAAACGAACAATTAAGAACGGCCGCCACGACTTCCCTAATGGCTCAGTTGTATGTGGTTGATCTTCTCTACTATTCCTATCTTACGATGAACTTTGACGAAAATGCGGCGAAGATCAAAGAATCAAGCCGGGTAATACGCAAACATTTCAAATAATTTAAAATTAAAACGCAGACCCCAAGAGCTAGTAGTGTAGCTATTGAGGCCTGTTTTTTTATGGATTAGGAATGAACACCTATTTAGGCAGATCTAAGGTAGTCATTTCCATTCGGAGTAGTGTAAAATAGACCAGTAGAGCTGAAAAACATTGAAAATTTGGAGCGATTAAATGTATCGAAGAAAAATGCCCTCTCGAATTTGGGAGCGCGGTAAGAAAATTGCTAGAGCAGGTAAGGTTCACATTGAAGAAATTGATAACGAGTCGCAGTTGGTAACAGCTACCGTTGACGGGACGTACGCGTATTCCGTTGAGGTCAATCAAGCTGATCCCGATGAAGATTCCTGTGAGTGCCCCTATTTTCCTGAACACGGCTATTGTAAGCATATTGCAGCAGTAATTGAATACTTTAAAACACAAAATACCCCGATTGAGACCTTATTTGATGACGAACCAGATAGTGAGGATGCGGAAGCTGATTTTGATAACAGCTATTCACCCGTAACTAATTTTCCGGAAATTAGAATGATTCATCACAAAAAGCCCCAGGCGGACGAATATGGTGAACTCTTTCTACAGAACCTAGATATTCCTGAAAAGCAGTATTATCATGCCTTACCCAAGGCGATCGCTGAACCTTTAGATTTAGAAGTGACCTTACTAATTGGTCAGGTTAATGATGGCTGGAGTTATGGGTCAACTGAAAATCGCTTTTTCATTCGCCTTCGAATTGCGGCCCGAGCGGATCACAAGTTTTATGTAGTAAACAATCTTGATCGTTTCTTCGAAGATTACCAAACGGAGGATAGCTTTCGTACGGCAGGAAAAAGGAATTTTCTGTTAAGTAGATCAGCCTTTTCTGAAGCTGACCAAAAACTACTAGATTTTATTGTTACAACTGGCAAGAGCGAAAGTTCAGATAACAGCAGTTTAAGTCAAAATAAATATTTCTTAGTAGCAACCACCAATGTCCCCCAATTTATTAACTTGTTTGCTGATCTACCAATTTTTCGATTCCAGCAGGCTGAACATCAGACTAAATTTGATGAAATTTTCTATAAACAGTTTCAGCCAGAGGATGCATTGATTGAAGGAACGTTGAAACAAGACGAAGATGGTTATAATTTGACGATCGATAGTCATGTGCAACAGGACGTTTATCCAAGCTCAATTTTAATTGTGCAAAATAAATTGTACCAAGCCACTCCACAGCAAATGCAGATCGTTGAACAAATCTTGAACGCCTATAATTCAATTATGGGAAATGAATTGAGCCGGCAGATTCGGCAACAAGCTAATTTGCCGGTGGCCACGTCGATGCATTTTTCGTGGGATCATGAAACAGAACTAAATGATTTTATTGAGTATTTTAAACAAGTTGGTGTAATCGATGTGCCTAAAACGTTTGTTACCAACCAAATGACGCCATATTTTGACATAAGTAAGAACGAAAATGAACTTCAATTGAAGTTAGATTACGAATACGATGGCGAGCTTATTTCCAGTACAGACATTGGGAAGTATTCAAAGGCTAGCCGAAATTTAGATAAAGAAAAACAAACGCAAGCCTATTTAAAGAGTTTGCAATTTAGCCTCCAAAATGGGGCTTGGGTGAAGAAATTTGATCAAGAAGACGTCTTGTTTAATTTCTTTATGCAGGAATTGCCCAATTTGCGTACCAACGGGGTTGTGACTGTTTCTGAGGACTTACAAGGACTTTTACGGACTTCTGAAGACCTAAAGCCGGCGGTAGACGTTTCTGAAAAAGACGGTTTGTTAACTGTGAAGTTTTCGGTAGACGGCGTCAGTGAAAATGATGTGGATAGTATGTTGGCCCAGCTTGATGTTGAACGCCCATATGTTTCTCAAGCTGACGGCTCGATTATTCTGCTAGATGATGAGTTCCGAAAGGTCAGCCAAGCCCTTCAAAAAATTCGCAAACAGGGCAAGTTTAAGAACGGTGAACTTCAAGTTCATGCTTCACAGGCATTAGCTGTTCAAGCTGCCTTGAAAGATACCGCGAATTTTGATGAAAAATTTCAGCAGTTGGCGACTAATTTAGCTCATCCAGAAAACTTTGAAGTTAAAACGACGAATCCCGTCCATGGAACTTTGCGTCCTTACCAGGCGCTCGGCGTGAAATGGTTAGAAATGTTGGATTCTTATCATTTTGGCGGGATTTTAGCGGATGAAATGGGACTTGGAAAAACCATTCAGATGATTGCCTTTTTAATGAATCATTTGGATGAAACTAAGCCTGATTTAATTGTTTCACCAGCTTCATTGATCTACAACTGGCAAGAAGAGTTTGCCAAGTTTGCCCCCGATATTAAGACTCAAGTGGTTGATGGCAACAAAGAAAATCGCCGAGAATTAATTGAGACTGGGCAAGCAGATGTCATGATTACTAGTTATAATAGCGCTCGTTTAGATGTAGAGGAATATAATGCTCGCAAAATCAATTACTTGGTTTTGGATGAGGCTCAGTACGTTAAAAACGCCAGTACTAAAACCAATCAGAGTATTCGCAAGCTGACTCCTAAAAATACATTTGCGTTATCTGGAACCCCGATCGAAAATCGGGTGGAAGAATTATGGGCCATTTTTGAAATTATTATGCCAGGACTGTTACCAAGTCGAAAAGCATTCAAAAAATTAACGCCAGAAGAAGTAGCGGTACGGGTTAAACCATTTATTTTACGGCGTGAAAAATCCGTTGTTTTGAAGGATATTCCCGCTAAAGTGGAATCGAATCTCTATAATGAGTTGACCAAGAAGCAAAAAACAGTCTATTTGGCACAGTTGAAACAAATGCAGGTCAAGGTTCAAGGGATGACCGGCAAGAGTTTTGTGAGAAATAAACTAGCTATCCTGGCTGGTCTCACACGCTTGCGACAGATTTGTGACACGCCGTCCTTATATATGGACGATTACAAGGGTGATTCCGGTAAGCTTGAGCAGTTGTATGAGATCTTGCGGCAGGCCGAAGAGAATGATCGTCATGTTTTGATCTTTTCCCAGTTTACCAGCATGCTTGATATTATCGGTAAAGAGCTCACAAAGCAGCGGATGGACCACTTCGTTTTGCAGGGCAATACAAAACCAAAAGATCGGTTAGACATGGTAAATGAATTCAATGCTGGCGAAAAGAATATTTTCTTGATTTCTTTGAAAGCCGGTGGGACTGGGCTTAACTTAACTGGTGCTGATATGGTAATTTTAGTGGACCTGTGGTGGAACCCAGCGGTTGAGGATCAAGCAACAGCGCGGGCTCACCGAATTGGCCAAACGAAAAAAGTTGATGTTTTCCGTTTGATTACCAAGGGAACCATCGAGGAACAAATCTATAAATTACAAGAAAAAAAGCGCAACTTTGTGGATCAGGTGCTTAGCGGTACCGAAAACAAAGGAACGTTGACTGAAGAAGAAGTTCGTTTGATATTAGGAATTGAATAACAGCTATGTATACAAAGCAAGCTCCGTTATTGGATTAGAATCCAGTAACGGAGCTTGTTTTTTAGCTTTAAAACATCAAATCGCCTTAGTACTAAACTTGGAAGGCTTTTTAATAAGTTGCGAGTTTACAAATAAAATATGAATCTGAGATAAGTGGCTATTCATAGAGAGCCCGAAATATTCAGCTTTTTGATTGTTATTCATGTATCCAGTGATTGAAGCGGCGTGTCCATACGCAGAACCGCCATCACTGAAAAGCATCGCAACAAAGCTGCTATAAATAGCATTTTTTAAGGCATCCATAGTTAGTGACTTACCGTTGCCAATGTACCCAAAACTAGCATTTTCATAATAATTGTCGCCACTATTCAAACCATAGTCGGCAGCAGCTTTTTTAATGGCATGCACATCATGACTATAGGTCGACCAATTATCGGCGGTGTATTGTTTTTTTACATCCTGAGCAAAACCAAGTGATCCTTTTGTGACTGTCACAGCATGCATGCCCACCTGGTTACGGACAGAATTAACCAATCCAGCGGCAAACTTTGATAATTCAAGTTGGGTTTTAGAAGACATTGTATCAACATTGGCGATGATAACTTTTTTATCGGCTGCACTTGATTGGTAGGTCTGTTCAGCAGCAGTTTGCCATTTTTTATCAATGCTGGCGGAGTCTTTCCCTGATTTATAAACCTTTTTAAGATCCCGATAATAATTGGCAGGTAAGGTGATCGTCTTCTTGGAAGTTGCCGAATAAGTTGAGACCGCCGCTTTTGGTTTTGTGTAGGCACCTTTAGCTACGTAACCATGCCAGACATAGCCACTAATTTTACGGTTATTTTTATCAACGATATGATAATAGTTACCTTTCGTGCCTTTCGGCGATTTCCAGGTAATTGTTTGGTCTACATACCAAGTTGTTGTGGGATAATTTTTGAGATTATGAATCGCCTTCTTGTGGCCCGTATTCCAAACGGATACTGACTTGCTGGAAGCGCGATGGTACTGAATTTTTCCATATTTGTGGTTGTATGTAATGGTGTAGCCTGGCGCTTTGTACGACCCCTTAGTGAGATAACCGGTATAAACATAACCATTAATTTTAGAATTCTTGGAATCTTTAATGTAGTAATAGTTGGTTTTCTTACCATTATGTTTGAGGGTGATCCTTTTGGTTACATACCAAGTTGTTTTTGAATAGTTTTTTAGATAGTGTAAGGCCTTTTTGTGACTGGCATTCCACACTGTCCCGGTTGCACTTTTACGATGGTAGGCCGTTTTGCTGATTTTCCGGCTGGCAACTTGTTTATAAGTTGAACTGGCTTGAACGTTTATGCTTGGGCCAATGGTTGAAACGAGGCCGATTTCTGCCATGCTGATTGAAGCTAACATGGTAATGATCATTTTGGTGATTTTGTTCATAATGGCTCCCCCTGATAAATAGACGCGATCTCTAAATGATACCATTTTTACACCTTGGAGGATAGAAAAATTTAGTTATATATTTAATCTTGTGATAAGAATATTCGTGAATCCATCAATTTTAACATTCATTTAAAGGCAGGTTACTATCATGACGTTTAAGGGACGCTTTCGAATGTTATGAACTGCAAAACTTAATTAAATTTAATTACAAAAAGGCTTCCCAGTAATATACTTGTTGGGGAGCTTTGAGTTTGTAAACCCGAAAGCGTTTGCTACATATGAGCTTGTTAGGAAGGAAGTTACAAAATGGATTTACATATGCATCATGGATTAGATCGGTTTCGTTATTTAAGGCTTGTAGTAATTGCGGTTAGTCTCTTAATATTTACGGGATTTTTCACGCAATATGCGCAAGCGGCCACAAATAGTCAGATTCCGGATTTATCTGAATGGCAGGGGAAACTTACGGCTGCTCAGGTGAAAAATCTTGCGAAGGTTGAACCGTTTATTATCTTGCGTGTTCAGCAAGGTAGCGATTATAAGGATAAGTATTTTGCCCAAAACGCCGCGTTGTGTAAGGAGTACGGGTTAAAATACGGGGTTTATTCATACAGTCAGTACATAAGTACCGCCGATGCCAAACAAGAAGCTAAAGATTTATATACGCGCGCGCCTAACGCTAGCTTCTATGTGAATGATTATGAAGAGCAAACCGTGACGAGTGGCACCACAAACTCGGCGACTAAAGCTTGGTATACGGAATTAAATAGCTTAACTACAAATCGAATTTTGTTTTATTCATACAGTAGCTTTGCGCAAACCTATGCGGCAACGGCCATGACAAGTTATGATGGCTTTTGGCTAGCAAGTTATACTTCTGCTGAACCAACCGGAATTTCGCATGTACTCTGGCAATACACGGATGATTGGTATAGTTCACCAATCGCCGAATATGTGGATGCTAGTTTGCGTGCCTCTGGAAAAGCTACTTCTTGGTTCTTATCAACTGCATCAACAGCTGGTAAAGCAATTAGTTATAAGAAATATGTGTCCGAAAATACGGCCAAATCTAGTTACACGATTTGGGGGAACTTAACGCTTACTAAGAAGCTTGGTAAGACTGCTCAAAAAGCTGCTAAAACTTATTATGCGAAATATGAGTATAAGCACAGTAACGGGAGCACCTATCTGTCACTTTATGACAAAAATGGTAAATGGGTTGGTTATGTAAATGCTAATTCCATGACCGTGATGACAGGTCATGCTTATAAACATACGGCGATCATCTATAAAACGGGTTATTCGGTTTGGAATAATTTCTTGTGGGCTAAAGTTAAACATTATACAAAAAATTATTTGAACAAAGCGTATACCATTAAATATCAATATTATCGTGGTAACGGACAGGCGTACTATTCTTTGTATAAGGGAAATACTTGGTTTGGCTATGTCAATGCAAAGGCGACGTGGAAAGCCATTGGGACCAAGAAGACGGTTAAAATTGCTAAGAAAAACCAAACAATTTGGAGTAATCTCTCGTTTACAAAGAAATACGGGAGTACGAACAGTTATTATGGCAAAACGTACACCGTGAAATGCTATTATAATCATCCAAATGGCAGTACTTACTATTCTTTATATAGTGGAAATACCTGGATCGGTTACGTAAATAAAAATGTGGTCACGGTCAATTAGGAGAGGCAAATCTGATGAAAAAATACTTTTAGCAAGTTGTAGTTTAATGTTTGGAATTGCTGTTCTGAGTCTTGGGGGTGCCACAAATTCACAAAACGTGGCCACCGTTCATGCGGTGACAACACCTGCCAGTAACGGTTTGACAGCGCCTGAGAAGGTTGACGGGACCAATACTGAAGTGAAGTCTGTAACTGGTAATAGTACCAGCGGCAAAGTTGTTTACACAAATGGATCAGGCACCGCAACGACGGCTACTTATAAACAAAATAAATATCAAAATAGTAGTCAAGCCACTACCAGTTTTGCCAATTACCAAAACGTCACAGAAACGAATGGCCCTAAAATCACCCTTTCGGATGGCACTAAAGCAGTCAGACAAGGCGTCATGGGACATGTTTATATTCAGTGGCAGAAGAATGGTTGGAATGTGACCGCCGTGGCAGATACCGATCAGCTAACAACCACTTCGGTAAGCAGCACTAATAAGGCCGCAACCGCGGTAGCCAATAAGGTTCAAAAAACGTTGAAGGCGACCCAAGTCACGACCCAAGATGTCACAAAGGGAAATGTCGTGGTGTATAGTTCTAGCCAACAAAAGCCAGTGAATAGCATTAGCTGGCAACAAGGTAAAAAGGTCGCACGGGTTACAGGTGCGAACGTGACGACGACAGCTAAAATCGCTAAGGATACGTTGAAATAAAAAATTGAATATTGCTATTTTAAAACCCCAACCATTAATTTGGTTGGGGTTTTTGTTATCGGTTTAATTTTTTATTGGCAATTGCTTCGGTTAGGGTTTTGGAAAAATTCAAGTTCAATTTTTTCCCTAGTTTATCAGCCCATTTTGGAATCGTTAAAGTTTTCTTGATTGGTTGATCGGAACCAATGTAGCCATCTAAATCAACCATAACCATCGACACAAAGGATAAGTTCTGGTCATAGTTAAGTTCGTTGGGGTAAGGATTGTTTCTTTTTAAAGAGAGTGTTTGGATATCAGATGGTTTTGGTAAGTCGCGATTGTTTTCAATATAGTCGGCAACGGTAATGCCAAGCCAATCGGAAGCCATCGCCATTGCATCGGAAATATTTAAGCCTTGAGTAGCCGAGTTAGTGAAGTCTGGAAAGGTAACGAAAAATGGGACTTTTTCTGACTTGTCATAATAAAAAAGTGCTGGGTAGCTGACTAACATAAGAGATTCCTCCTTGAATGGATGGTAAAAGCGGTGAACTATTTCAAACCGGCATTATCTAAACTTCCTGACAGTTAATACGTTATACGTGTTACACGTGTTTTGTCAAAGCATCGTATCTATACATTAAAATTGATTTCCTAATACTTTGTTCTTTAGATAAATTACGCAATTTTAAAATCCCTTTATTAAAATAAAAGATCGAAAATAAGACAAAAAAACCTAACCCGGTATGTTTGGTTAGATTTTATATGTTTATTAGTGAAATGTCTGATATTCAATTTTATTGGTGATCAATTATTTCAGTGCCGACATCTGGTCCCCAGTCTAATTCTGGTGTACTTATGTTACCATACTTAGCAACATGTTCGTCGATTTTATCCCAAAAATTATCTTTGAAGGCTGTGGTTGAATATGAAAGTATTGGATTTTTTTGACTTAATTTTGATTTTTGGACAATTTTATCTTTTTTATCCATTTTATAGCCCCGCTTATTAGTATTTAATGCCTAGTTTAAGTACTGTTTGAACTTAAGTCAATCAATCGACTTATTAATAATTGACCGTAGAACACGTTCACGCATTTTCAATGAATTGATATGGTAGGTAATTGTGTAGCCTGTAATCAAAAGATCACAGACGCAGAGCTGAGAAATCTTGCCAGATAGGGAGCCGCCGTTCATCAAGAGTTCTTCCACCGCTGTTTGTAAAACGACGTCGCCTTGTTTAGCGATTGCTGACAACAAATGATTCGTCACGATAATTAATTTTGCGCCGTTTTGTTTGGCAATTTTGCAGGAATCGAAAATATCTTTGGTATTTCCAGACAAACTGAACGCAATGATGAGATCTTT
Source organism: Pediococcus sp. M21F004 (assembly GCF_051122535.1). Lineage (NCBI taxonomy): Bacteria > Bacillati > Bacillota > Bacilli > Lactobacillales > Lactobacillaceae > Pediococcus > Pediococcus sp. M21F004. Next base: position 1,168,019 of record NZ_CP177314.1, on the reverse strand, counting down.
GTCACTCATTAAAGCTGCGTTTTGCGCTTGGTAATGGGGATCGGTGATAGCTTCTGCTTGAATACCTTCGCGCAGAAAACGAGAAGCCATATCTTCAGCTGTGACGCCACTTGAGCCGACACCAAAAATAAAGATCCGTTGAGCTGCATGAATGAGATCAATCCCAGAGTTCAAATCTTTGGGATTGACCAATGATGCAGTGGAGCGGATGGCATCCATTAGTCGGTTGCTGACCAGATCCACGTAGGAATCAGGAGACTCTTTGGCGGAGTCTTGTTTGTAAGCAACTTTTGCAATGGCAATTTTTAAATCAGAAAAGCCCTGATAGTTTAGTTTTTGGCAGAAACGAACAATGGTTGCGTCGCCCACACCGGTTGATTTTTTCACGTCAGTTAAAGTTTGGTTGATCAGTTTATCGCCAGAACCGAGCACATAGTCGGCAACTTTTTTCTCGGATTTAGTTAAATCATCGCAGCGTAATTTAATTGTTTCTACATATGTCATGTGGAATTTTCCTCCAGTTTCTCTTACTAAACATTTTACACTCCAAACCGAAAAAAATAAACGAATTTAATGTATCCGTTTACAACAACTAAGTAACGTGGTATTCTTTATTTGTGGAGTAAATATCCAACAATAATATATTTTGGAGGAAAATTATGAATAAACAAGAATTTATCAATCAAGTCAAAGGAAATCTTATTGTATCTTGCCAGGCGCTCACAACCGAGCCCATGTATACAGAACAAGGTGGCGTGATGCCTTTGTTCGCCAAGGCTGCCGAGCAAGCGGGAGCTAAAGGGATTCGTGCTAATTCAGCGCGTGACATCAAACAAATTCAAGCCGTGACGGATTTGCCAATTATTGGGATCATCAAACGCGATTATCTTCCGGAGAAACCGTTCATTACGGCGACAGAAAAAGAGGTAGCTGAACTGGTTGCGACAGGGGTGGCCGTCATTGCGTTTGATTGCACAGATCGGCCTCGTCATGATGGTTTGACGGTACCCGAGTTTATTCATCAGATGAAAGCTAAGTATCCCGACCAACTCTTCATGGCAGATACTTCGACATTTGAAGAAGGAAAAGTTGCCTATAAGGCTGGAGTGGATTTTGTGGGGACGACGTTAAGTGGCTATACGGAAGAGAGCCAGAAGTTATCGGGACCAGATTTTGTTTTAATTAAAAAGTTAGTTCAGGCTGGCATTCCGACGATTGCGGAAGGTAGAATCCATGAACCGGGGATGGCGAAAGAAGCTCTAAAGATTGGTGCAATGAGTGTCGTAGTTGGTGGTGCAATTACGCGGCCAAAGGAAATTGCAGAACGGTTTGTGGCAGCAATTAAATAGGTTAAAATGAGTGGTCAAATTCCTTGAGTTGCGGGCAGAAACTCTCTAAGCTAAAGGTATAGTCGATGTTTCAACTAAGCCTGGAAAACTGAAAGGAGCCACTTTTATGAGTGAGCATCAATTTCCCAAGACCCAAGCACATTTGAACCAATTAATTGCTGATTTAAGCCAGCTACAAGTTAACGTTCAACAGGTCCACTGGTATATGCGCGGACCGGAATTCTTCAAGTTGCACCCAAAAATGGATGATTTTAATGAAGAGTTTGCGGAACAATTGGATGAAGTTGCAGAACGGTTAATTGCCCTCGGTGGCAAACCGTTTGCGACAACCCATGAGTTTATTGAACACACAAAGTTACCAGATAAAGTGATTGAATTTGGTGAGTTCCCATTACCAGAACTCATGAAACATTTGGATCACGATTTTAGATACTTGCGAGATCAATACCAACAGGGAATTGAGATCACGGATGATGAACAAGATTTACCAACCCAAGATATGCTGAATGGCTTTAAAGCCGAGATGGATAAACTAATTTGGATGGTCAGTGCCTACTTGGACAAAGGACCAACTGAAGAAGATAAAAAAATTGGCTTCAAGAGTCCAGATGGGCCACCAGTCCCGGAATAAATTAAGTAATGCGACCTAAAAGCGCTGTGACTATTTAAAGTTACAGCGCTTTTTTTGTTTTGCATTTATGGTTTGGAACGCTAAATTTAAATTATTGCCGTTCAGAAACTTAATTTTAATGGAATCGCATACCGCCATCGACTTGTAGTGACTGACCCGTCACATAACCAGCAGCGTCAGAGGCAAACCAGGCGACAACCTCAGCGATATCAGCAGGTGTCGCTTCACGACCAATCGCGATTTCGCTTAAACAATTAGCCTGTTGTTGGGCAACGGTCTCATGTTTGAGACTGGCGGTTTTTTTATCAATTGCGTCGCGCATTTTAGTCCGTACAATGCCAGGATTATAAGCATTCACGGTAATTTTATCTTCAGCCAGCTCCTTAGCGGCGGATTGTGTTAATCCACGAATCCCAAATTTTGAAGCAGAATAAGCACTTTGTAATGCAGATGCTTCGTAGCCAGCAAGGGATGCAGCATTGATAATGCGGCCACCATGGCCCTGCTTTTTAAATTGTGTGGCAGCAGCTTGAATTCCCCAATAAGTTCCTTTGAGATTAACATCTAATAAAAGTTCGACGTCATTTGGATCAGAGTTGATAAACGAATCAATAAAGGCAATGCCGGCGTTGTTAACATATACAGCCAGCTCGCCTAAGTCCGCAACTGCATCAGTAACTAATTGAAAAACTTGTTTACGATTTGCGACGTCTACTAAGTATGGTTTGGCAGAATAACCATCGGTTTGTAAATCCTGGGCAACTTTGGTGGCGGTACTTTGATTGATATCAGCAACAGCGATCGCATAACCGGCTTTAGCTAAGCGATGAGCGATACCCTCGCCGATACCTTGACCGGCGCCTGTAATAATAGCTAATTTACTCATATTTTTTCCTCTTTTCTCTAATTTAAAAATAAAAAAGCAGTCTCGTCCTTAATCTTTTAATAGATTAAGGACGAGACTGCTTTTCGCGTTACCACCTTATTTTAAATAACTTTCACAAGTTATTCCTTTTCGAGTACTACATAACTTTAAATACTCTAGCGTGCTATCGGGCGCGTCCGCTGTCACCTAACTGATTAGCTTAGTGGCAGGAAACAAAAACATTAATAGACCACCTTCAATTATTAGTTCTTACTGCCTTGCACCAAAATGGCAGTTCTCTGTGAAGAAATAATAATTTACTCATCCATTTGTTTGCTTATTTATTAACGTAATACAGCATATTATTATACGTAACGATGTGTATGTCAAGTTTAAATTAAAATTTGGTTAGTAAAACGTTTGAATTATCTAATCAGCAGATGAATCATCATAACGTGACTGAATATGATGACTGGAAGGTAATTGATACGCTTTAACTAACGACTATTGACCATGCCATACTGTTCATTCATACTGAGTGCAATAACGCGTTTAAAGGAGATTTATCATGGCAACTTGGTTATTAATTTTCTTCCCGGCTCTGTTAGCTGGGGTGGTTCAAGGATTGACGGGTTTCGGGGCCGTGATTGTCATGATGACTTTCTTTCCGGCTATTTTGCCAATTGCACCAGCGGCTGGGATCGCTGGGTTAAGTATGTTGGCAAGCATGGTTGGGCTGACTTACAGATATCGGCACGAATTTAAGTTTAAACGGGTTATTCCGCCATTCATTATCTACGCGGCAGTGGCTACCTGGTCAGTGCATCTTAGTAGTGTGTTGGACACGAATGTAATGCGGATGATGTTAGGCGGCTTATTGATAGCGCTATATTTGTACTTTACGCTGGTGAAAAATTCGGATTCACGTCAATTTCCTTGGTACGTTGCAATTGGCTTTATGATTATTTCCGGATTTTTCAATGGCTTACTTGGCATTGGTGGCCCGCTGATGGCACTTTACTTCCTGTCATTGTCCAAATCGATTCCGGAATATACGGCTAACATCCAAGGATTCTTTCTGATTGATGCTTTCTACATTAATAGCGTGCGAGTTGCCAATGGCATCTTGGTCCCGCATGATGTGCCATACATATTAGTGGGGATGGTCGCTGCCGGGATTGGAACCATCATTGCGGCCAGAATTGCGAACAAACTTGATGATCAAACGTTTAGAAAGTGGGTTTACCGGTTTATTGGGCTTAGTGGGATTTATTATTTATTTTTCTAACGTGTGTAAAGTTGATTTGAAACGTCGGACTGTTTGAGAGTACGACTTTTTTTGTCTTTCTGAATAGAAATTTAAAAATAGAAAGAACAATTTTAGTAGGAAATTCGCTTATTTAACGAATATGTTTCGTAAATGGTAGAATGAAACAAAATTGTTAAAAAGAGGATAAAAATGCAAATAAATAAAAAAATACTTTGCGATTTAGTCCGAGGAAAAAATCGCAAAGATGCTGAACTCATTTCACAGGCGATGAACGAATATGTGCGAACAAGTAGTAAAAATATTACGAAGCTTATGAAATATGCCGAGATAATGCGTGTTTCAAAGGTTATTGGGAATTATATGGAGGTTTTGTTATAAAGGATCATTTCAAAGGATACTATAGATAGTTGGTTGTAACGGAAATCAAACAAACAGATATTAAAAAAACAAATAAGAGCTATTAAGAGCGCTAAGGCTAATTATAAGTCTTGACGTTTTTTATTTTATATAAGACTAGATCATATTTCTGCTTGAAATTTATAAGGAATTAGGGATATTCCATCTTTTACATTTGCGCTATGTCACATCCTAGGTGACAAAACGAAATGTAAACGTATACAAATAATTTGTAGTATACAGGTGTAAAGACAAATAGGAATTATTAAATTCCAAATTGATTTTAAATTACTAGGAGGTAATTTTATGAGTAAAAATATTTTGTTGATTTGTGGTTCTGGTGCTTCATCTGGATTTATGGCTGCTAACATGCGAAAGGCAGTGAAAAAATTAGGTCTGGATTACAAAATTAAGGCGCGTAGTGAATCTGAATTAGGTGATTATGCAAACGATATTGATGCTTTAATGGTTGGACCTCATTTGAAAGCAGAATTTAAGGGCATTCAAGAACGAGTTCCTGATACGGTGAAAGTGATTTTGATGAAAGCAGATTATTATTCACTTTTAGATGGGAAAGGGGCAATAGAACATTTAGAACAAGAACTTAATGATTAAAGTGCATTTACTAAATCGTAGTTAAGGGGTGTATAAATATTGAATAAATTTATGGATTTTTTGAATAATAAATTTGCTCCTAAAGCGCAAATTGTTGGAAATAATGAGTGGATTGTAACTTTAAAAAACTCAGTGTTGGAGGTTTTACCATTTATTTTAGTTGGCTCAGTTATAAGTTTACTAAACATTCCGGGTAGTTTTTGGAATTGGTGGCCTGATTTTACGCCAATAAGTAATTTTTCTTTTGGACTACTTTCTATATTCGTTGCATTTTTAGTACCGTTCAATTTTATGGAATACAAGAAATTGAACAAACAACGTATCATCGCCGGATTAACCTCAATTGCTCTATTCTTAATGTTAACTAATCCGAAATTCAGTAGTGACGGTTCATTAGCATCGTTTCAGTTTAATGAGTTTGGTGCCGGGGGGATGTTTGTAGCAATTATTGTGGCCATTGGGGTTAGTCTGATTATGGAAGCTTTCGGACGATTTTCTTTCTTTAGTGAAGATACTGTCATTCCAGATTTTGTGACTTCGTGGTTTGATTCTATGTTGCCAATCGGTATTATTGTTTCGATTGGTTGGCTTTTGGTCGATGTTGCTCATTTTAATGTTTACAACATTATCGAATCTGTTTTTGCACCGCTAGCTAATGGTGCGGATACAATATATGGATTTATATTTATTCTATTTCTTGATTGTTTTATCTATTCAATGGGAATTTCTGGTTGGGTACTTGCGCCAATTACACAGCCTTTGATGCTAGGTGGAATTGCCGCAAACGTTGCCGCAGTTGCTGCAGGAAATCCTGCTACCCATGTGTTTACTAGTGAGGTTATATACAGTGGTTGGGCTTGGATAGGTGGGGTTGGATGTACCATGCCTTTAGTGTTGATGATGCTATTTATGGCTAAATCAAATCGATTAAAAGCAATGGGTAAAGCCTGCATTGTGCCCTCACTTTTCAATATTAATGAACCAGTAGTTTTTGGTACTATAGTGTGGAATCCATATTTGATGATTCCGCTATGGATTAATGGTCTTGTTTTACCGATTATTACTTGGGTTGGACTAAAGGCAGGATTGGCAGCCATTCCCAAAGCTTTAATGCAGATGTGGTATATTCCATATCCAATTTCAACATGGTTGGTAAGTCCTTCTGTTGGAGCAATATTATTATTAATTGTTGTTTTTGCAGTAGCTTGGATTATTTGGTTACCATTCTTTAAAGTTTATGATCAACAAGTAGTGAAGGAAGAAACTGTTAAGGCATAAAAAATATTTAATAAAAAGAGGAGCATAACTATGACGGAGAATATTGAAGACGGTTCAGTAAAAAATACTATGGATATTATTATTAATGCCGGCGATGCACGTGCATTTATTGCAGATGCATTGGATAATGTTGGAGATTTTGACTATGAATCTGCAAAGAAAAATATTGAAAAGGCAGACGCAAAGCTAGTTATTGCACATCGTCTTCAAACAAAAAAAATGCAGGAAGAAGCAGAAGGAAAGGCAATTGAGTATTCAGTATTATTTACACATGCACAGGATACGTTAATGACAATTATGACTGAATATAATCTTACTAAGCACTTAATTAATGTTTTTGAAAAACGCGATCAGAAAAAATAAAGGTGGTGTAAGTTATGAAACAAAATAAATATCCATTCTTTCCAAAAGATTTCCTTTGGGGTGGTGCACAAGCTGCTAGTCAGGCAGACGGCGCCTATCAAGAAGATGGTAAAGGGCTAAATTCATCTGATGTTCAACCATATCTAAAAGGATTATCGAATACGGAGATTCAGGAGTTAGAAACACAAGGAATGAAGTTAGACCAAGTAAAGAGTAATGCAAAGGACACCAGCAAATATTTTCCGAAACGTTTTGGTATTGATTTTTATAATACTTATCCGGAAGATCTTAAATTATTGGCAGGTATGGGCTTCAAAACGCTTAGGACTTCGCTTGATTGGTCCAGAATCTTTCCTAATGGAGATGATGAAGTACCTAATAGAAGTGCTTTAGAACACTATGATAAAATGCTTGATTGCATGCTTGAATTAGGAATTGAACCCATCATTACCATGAATCACTATGAAACTCCAATTAATATTACATTAAAGTATGGTGGGTGGCCGAATCGAGAGGTTATTCCAATGTTTGAAAAATTTGGTAAAGTTCTGCTAGATTGGTTTGGGGGGAAAGTTAAATATTGGATTGTTGTTAATCAAATCAACATGGTGCAAATTGAACCTTTTCTTTCTGTAGGTGTTTGTGCTGACCAGTATACAAACGAGGAGGAAGCATTTTATCAGGCTGTTCACAATCAAATGGTATCAGCAGCATGGATTAAGCAGTATGCTAAATCCTTACACAATTCTGATATTCATATTGGAACAATGGTTGCTGATGGCACGGCCTATCCAGCAAGCTGTAAGCCAGATGATGTGATATTAGCAATGCGACAAAATCGACTCCAATACTTTTTTACTGATGTTCAATTTCGTGGATATTATCCAAAATATGCAAAAAATTATTTTGCTCAGAGAGGCGATAAACTGGATGTTAGGAGTAAGGATTTAGAACTTCTAAAGGATAATCCAATGGACTTTTTAGCAATTTCCTATTATTACTCGAAGATGGTAGATGCCTCTAAGAATAAGTACTTACCTTCGGACACTAGTAAAAACCCTTATTTAAAGGAGAGCCCATGGGGATGGGCTGTGGATCCACAAGGACTTTATAATACGTTGAGCCAATATTGGGATCGCTACCAAAAGCCAATTATAATCGCGGAAAATGGTATTGGAATGTATGATAAAGTTGAAGAAAATAAGATTCATGATCAGTATAGATCGGAATACTTGTCAGAACACATAGAACAAGTGGGAAGAGCGATTCATGATGGTGCTGAAGTGATCGCATACTGTGCTTGGGGGCCAATTGATATCGTTAGTTGTTCATCTCAACAAATGTCTAAGCGTTACGGATTTGTGTATGTCGACAAAGACGATGAAGGCAAAGGCAGTGGTAAACGGCTACCAAAAGATAGTTATTATTGGTATAAGAGTGTTATTTCTTCAAATGGTGCACAGATATAGTGTATACAGGAGGCAAACTATTTGCATAAAAACCATAGAACAGAATTATTGGAGTATTTACAAAATAATCCTGGTTGGCATACCTCTAATGAATTAGCCGTGGTAATTGGCGTATCTACACGTAGCATAAAGCGCTACGCAAAAGACTTAGTCGATTCCTCGGCTATTTTTGTCAGTAATAACGGATATAAGATTAATCAGGAAAAACAAATTACTACGGTAAACGGTTCGACAGCAAGTTTAAGTTATGACAGTATTGAGCGTGTGCTTGTCAATGAACTTACTCAAGAGAAATCATTAAATATTTATGACCTTACGGAACAATTTTACCTTAGTGAATCAACGTTATTAAAGCTAATGCATGAAGTACAAAGTTATGTTAAAGCCTTTAATTTAAAATTAACTCATTCGGGAGACGAGTGGGTTTTGCACGGGAAGGAAATAGATAAGCGTAGAGTGATTAGTGACATCTTATACAAAGAATCTGGAAGAACGTTTATTGGTTCCGATTCAATCCAAGATAACTTTGCTGATATAAATGTTAAGCATTTTGCCGATATTATAAAAAGACTAGCCAGATTAAAGGATATTTATTTGAATGTATTTGATTTCAATAATATTTTACTTCACGTGGTAATTGCGACGCATAGATTGAAAAATGGTTATCTGCCACAGATAAATTATTCTCAGAATGAAACTCAACGTCCAAGTGCTAATGAAGGGCGACAAAATGATCTAGATTTTGAATTTGGTAGTGAATTAATTGAACAAATAGAAAAATCAGAAAGGATAGTTTTCTCTAATGAAGAACGTCATAGTTTGGTGTTAGTTATTCAATTTTCCATTACTAGAAAGCACAGCGACTTGGAGGATAACGTTAATCATAGTACTGCTGTCTTAGTTGATGATTTAATTAAATATGTAAATTCAATGTTAAACATTGATCTGAGAAGTCTCAATTTTAGAGAGCAATTTGCTATTCATATTCAACGATTATTAGAACGTTCCTCACATGGTTATGTAGAGCGAAATCCTATGCCATTAAGAATTCGAGAATCATCTCCTATAATTTATGAATGTGCAGTGTTGATATCGAATCGATTAGAGGAGATTAAGAAGATTTCAATTGATGATGATGAGATTGCATATATAGCAATGCATATCGGAAATGCTGTTTCAGAATATATAAATGACCTTCATAAATTATATGTAATAGTGTTGATTCCGGACTATCAAAGTGATGACAGTAACTTTATAAATCGGTTAGAAAGATTATTTAGTCAAGATATAGTGATAGGAGGAATTGTTCATACGCCTGAGCAATTGGAGGATAGTAAATATGTACGAACCGTCGACTTTGTTGTGCAAGTAAATTCAGATTATTTGCTACAGACAATAAGACATACTAACATTTCTCAATTTCTAACACAGCTTGATTATCGCAGAATTAGCGGAATTATAGAAGAATTAAAGCATGAACAAGAGAAAAATAACTTTGCAGCTAATTTAAGAAACTTTTTTCCACCGGAAAATTTTAAGATTATCAAAAATGACGCAACAAGAGATGGCATATTTAAAAAAGTATGTAGTGAATTAGAAAAAAAGCATGTTGTAGAAAAAGATTTCCTGAAGCAATTGAAAGAAAGAGAAGAAATGTCTAGCACAGCCTTTGGAAAGGTTGCCATTCCGCATTCGTTACACATGAGCGCATTAAAGACACAAGGATATATTTTATTGAGTCCTAAAGGAATTAAATGGGATAATAACGGAAGTACAGTAAATTTGGTGTTTTTGCTAGCCATTAGCGAAGCAAATAAAAGTTCTTATCGAAATATATTTGATGATGTTTCGCAAATTGCAGTTGATGCTAAAAATGTTTCAACTCTCGTTAATACTTCAAGTTATAATAATTTTATTATTCAACTTAGCGAATTGTTATAGTACAGTTTCTGTAGTGATATGAAAATTGTAACAACTTATTATGTAAGCAAATTGAAAACTTATGATTTAGAATCTATGAAGAAGATATCTGAAAATTAGATATCTTTTTTATATACTCATTTTTTAATAGAGATAATTGAATGCACCTTCTGAAGGACATGTCCGTAGTAATGAGAGTGTCAAATTTTATGTGTAAATGAAAAAGCCTCTCACTTTTGAACTAAAACATTGATTCTAAAGTGTCTTGAACTAGGTTGAACCCTTTATGTGTTCGTCGCCCAAATTTGTCATTGTAATCAAGAATTACAGTCATTAAGGTTCTTTCCAAAGATTCTTCGTTGTGAAATTGTTCACGTTTCTTTGTTTGTCGCTTAAATTTTTTGTTAAATGATTCGATAAGATTGGTACTATAAATACTAGACCGGATAGCCGGTGGAAAATTAAAAAATACCAGTAATTTCTGGTTCTTTAATAAAGCTTGCGTAACTTTGGGATATCTTTTGCGCCAATGGTCAACAAAGTTGGCTAAGCTGTGCTCAGCCATTCGTTTATTGGTTGCTTGATGAATTAACTTAAAATCATTTAACACAGCTTTACGGTCATGAACCCGTACATGATGCGAAATATTACGACTTACATGAACTAGGCATTGCTGAATAACGGCGTTGGGATAATATTTACCAACGGCAGTTTCGAGGCCAACCAATCCATCGGCCACAAAAAGTAAGGTTTGTTGTACGCCACGATCCTTCAAATCAGCTAATACTTCAGACCACACAGAACTAGATTCTGTCGGAGCTATCTTGTAAGACAGCACTTCCTTATGACCATTAGGTTGAATGCCAATTGCAATATGAACTGCTTCTTTGGCAACTGTGTCACGTCGCAAGGGAAGATATGTGGCATCTAAATAAACGACAGCGTACCGTTCTGATAACGTTCGATTCTTGAAAGCTTCAACTTGTTCGTTAACTACCTTAGTTAGATTGGAAACTGTCTGTGGCGTGTAATAGGAACCATACATTTTTTCCATCAGATCGGCGATCTCATGAGTGGTAATTCCCTTTTGATAAAGCTGAATGATGGTTTGTTCTAACTGGTCTGTTCGTCGTTGATAGGCTGGTAATGTGTGGTTAACAAATTCTCCGTTTCGATCACGGGGAATCATAAGATTCAATTCGCCATATTTTGTATTAAAGGTTCTCGTGTAGTGGCCATTACGAGAATTTCCTGAATTGAAGCCATTCCTATCATAGGGCTCATAACCTAAAAATGCAGAAAGTTCATTTTGTAATAGCTCATTAACGGCCGTTTCTAGTTGATCTTTGAAAATAATATCTAGATCCTGACGCTGCGCTAGTGCTGTGACGATTTCTTTGGTAAACTGATTCATGGGGAAGTCTCCTGTGATGTTTGTTTAGACGCTAACTATCATAAGGGAGAGGCTTCCCTTTTTCAATGAATCATTTACACATAATTATTTAAACACTCGTAGTAATCAATACTTCAACATTAATCTGGTAGTCACAGACATTGTAAGCGCTTAATAATAATATATACTGATATTGTAGGGATGAGGAGGTGAAATCATGGATAACTTAAACGCTCGCCAATTTGAACTTGTTAAATTTTTGTTGAATATTCGTCGTTCCACAGCAGGAGAATTGGCAAAAAAGGTAGGTGTCTCTGAAAAAACAATATATAGTGATTTGCAGGTTATCAAATCAGTACTACAAAGATACGGTGTCACTATTGAAAAACAACCAAGAATTGGAATAACTGTTAAAGGAAGATCAGAGGATCCTCAATCTGTCATTAACGAAATTTCAAAAGAACATGCTTTGCCAGATAGCGATCAAGACAGAGTAACTTACATTCTGACTCGATTACTAAAATTGAATAATTATATTACGGTTGAGCATTTAGCACAGGAATTATTTATTAGTTCAAAAACTATTGAGCGTAATTTACACCAGTTAGAGTTACAGGTTGCAGACTACGGAGTGACATTAGATCGACATCCTAAAAGAGGAATTCGCCTAATAGCTAGTGAAACACAAAAACGAAAAATTTTATTTCAGATCCTAAATTCGTTTTGGGGTGATCGGTGGGTTATCAAGCATGGTAAGTCAGGACAAGTAATGAGCTATCAACAGATTACAGATAGTTCACTTATATCAAGCAAGCTTGCAGGGCAATTAATTGAAATTGTAAGTAAATTTGCAGAAGAACAGGAAATTAAAATTTCAGATTACGCCTTTCAATCATTAGTTATTCACTTAGCCATTGCTGTACAAAGAGTACAAGACGGAAATGCCATTTCAAAAAGTCTACAAGGTTTTGAAAAATTAGGTGATCTGCAAAGAAATAATGCAATTATATTAGCAAAGTTAATCCAAGAAAGATTGAAAGTTTCCTTGCCAGACAAAGAAATTAGTTATATTCAATTACATTTGATTGCGGCAACATCAGGTGGGATAAATTTAGCATTACGTAGTACAAAATCTCCAGTGAAAGAAAGATTAAAAATTTTGTTAAGAGATTTTGGCATGGATGAAGAATTATTGACTGGACTAGCTCTTCATCTTGAATCAGCGTTGAAGAGGCTACAAGTTGGTGCGACAATTAGTAATCCTTATACTGGAACAATTAAACAGAACTACACTCAGGCGTTTGACGAAGCTTTAAAAATATCAAAGAGCTATGAGCAGCATGAAAAAATCAAAATGAATGATGATGAAGTAGCTTACTTAGCCATTTATTTAGAGGCGTTTCTTGAAAGACAACGGACAGATGTCAATCGATTAAGAGTAGCCATAGTTTGCAGCACAGGATTAGGTTCTGCACAATTGTTAGCAGCAAAGGTTCGGAAAGAATTTCCAAACTTAAAAATAAATGGTGTTTGGTCAGTTCAAGATCTACAACATAATTCTTTGGATAATATTGATTTGATTATCAGCACAATTCAAATAAAAATAGCGAATATACCTACTGTTATGGTTTCCCCGTTACTAGAAGATGGAGAACTAAAATCGATTGAAAATATTGTAAATAAATCTAAAGCCTCACAAAAGAATTTAAAGTCTGAATTTAAAAAAATGATTACTCAGAAATTAGTTTTTGCAAATAAGTCTTTTGAGAACTGGCAGGATGCTGTTAGATTTATTGGTAATCATTTAATTTCAAATGGGTATGCAACTTCAGGTGTTATTGAAAGTGCAATTCAGCGAGAAGATCTTTCATACACAAGCTTTGGAAGTTATGCAGTTCCACATGCAAATCCAGATTTAGTACAAAAACCAGCAATAGCCGTTTGTACATTAAAAAAGCCGGTTAGTTGGGGAAAAGAGAAAATTTCAATTGTGTTTTTTATTGCAATGACCAAAAGTTTGGGCCAGGAACAGATTGATAATATATTTGATGAGTTTTATGAGCTGGTGAGCAATAAGCGTTCGTTGGAACGGTTAATTGATAGTTCCTCAGATGATGAATTACTCAACAAATTGAATGACAAGGAGAGATGAAAAAATGGCAGTTTCAAAAATTGTGCAACCTAAATTAGTTAAATTTAATTTGGTGGCGAATAGCCGAGATGCGGTTATTGACCAACTGGCAGATGTATATTTAGAAAATGGTGTAATTTCAGACAAACAAAAGTATATTGAAGCTGTAAATGAACGCGAAGTCGAAGGGACCACTGGGATTGGTGGAGGAATTGCAATTCCTCATGGTAAGGCAGAAACAGTAACAAAATCAGCTGTTGCTATTGCAAAGTTGGCGCATCCCGTTGAGTGGAATGCATTAGATGATAAACCAGTTAGCTATGTATTTTTACTTGCAATTCCCGATGATGGTGATAATGAACATTTAAAATTATTGTCAGAACTGGCAAGTACTCTGATGGACGATGATGTTCGCGAAAAGTTAGAATCAGCAAGTTCAAAAGAAGATTTAGAAAAAATATTTATGGAAAGAGGAAATTAATTATGGCAAGAAAATTATTAGCAGTTACAGCTTGTGCAACAGGTGTGGCACATACGTATATGGCAGAAAAAGCATTAATTAAAACAGCTAAAAAGATGGGAGTCTTAATTAAGGTTGAAACTCAAGGAGCAACGGGAATTGGAAACAAGTTAACAGATAAAGATGTTCAAATAGGCGAAGCTGTAATTTTTGCAACAGATACTAAAGTAAGAGATTCCGATCGATTTGAAGGCAAAAAAATTATGCAAATCAATGTAAGCGATCCCATCAAGAATGCAGAAAAAGTGATTAATGATGCTTTGAAATTAGCCGATCAAAAATAAGGAGCTGATTAGAATGAGTTGGAAAAAATTTGGTAAAACTTTAGAACAACATATTATGACTGGTATATCTTATATGATTCCAGTTGTAATTTCTGGAGCTGTGTTAATGGCAATTAGTCGTGTTGGTGCGTCATTTTTTGGAATTTCGGATATTTGGGATCCAAAATGGGCTAAAAGTGCCAATATGATTATTAGGTTTTTGAATGTCGATGATGGCTGGGGTGGTATTGCATTGGGGCTAATGTTCCCTATTATTTCTGCCTATATTGCATATTCTATTGCAGATAAAGGTGGTATTGCACCTGGTATTATTGGTGGATTATTGGTAGCTAATATGAACGCTGGATTCTTAGGTGCGTTGGCTTCTGGACTTATTGCTGGGTATACGGTTAAGTTCTTAATTGATCATATTCATCTTCCAGAGGCTGCTAAGTCAGTCTTGCCAGTATTTATTGTTCCGGTAGTTGGGGCTTTTGTAACGCTGTTTCTAATTCAGTATGTAATTGGGATTCCGTTTGCCAGCATTAATACTGGTTTGGCTGCCTGGTTAAAAGGTATGACAGGAACAAACAGAGTATTATTAGCAGCAATTGTAGGTGGAATGGTTGGATTTGATTTAGGCGGTCCAGTTAATAAAGCCGCAGTTACTACTGCAATGGCACTTATAACAAGTGGTGTTTACGATCCAAATACTGCGGCTCAGGTGGCTATTATTATTCCACCTCTAGGATTAGGTTTAGCAACAGTTCTTGGAAAACGCAAATTTAATAGTGAGTTGCGAGAGGCTGGGAATGCGTCATTAGTAATGGGATTAATTGGTGTTAGTGAAGGAGCAATTCCGTTTGCCGTTGAGTCTCCTTTGAAGGTTATTCCAGCAAACGTTATTGGATCCGCTGTCGGAAGTGCCATTGCAGTTGGTTTTGGCGCTGTAAACCGTGCTCCAATCTCAGGATTTTATGGTTGGTTCGCTGTTGAAAAATGGTGGGTTTATATTATTGCTATCGTAGTAGGGACGCTGATTGTTACTGGTTTAACTTTGTTATTCCGTAAAGATATTAAAGAGGAACCAGAACAAGTAGAAGAAACACAAAGTAGTAGTGATGATGCATACTTTTCAGAGGACCAATGGGAGAATTAGTTATGACTTCTAAGAAAAAAACAACAGTTTATCTTGTTAATCACACTCATTGGGATAGAGAATGGTATTTTTCAGGGCAAGATTCATTAGTTCTCAGTGATGTGTTATTTACAAATGCTATCCAAGAGTTAGAAAAGCATCCTAAAATGTCATTTACATTAGATGGACAACTATCGATTTTTGAGGATTATCTCAATATTCGACCTGAAATGACAGGAAGAGTTAAGCAGCTGGTTACTACTGGTCAATTAAAAATAGGGCCATGGTATACGCAACCAGATGCGTTACATGTTAAGGGTGAATCTTTATTAAGAAATGGCATAGTTGGTCGTCTAGAAGCAAATAAGATTGGTCCCACGATGAAAGTGGGTTACTTGCCAGATACTTTTGGGTTTAATAGTCAACTACCTGTAATTCTTAACGATCTCGGCTTAGATAACTTTGTTTTTTGGCGAGGAATTAACCCCCAAAAAACTGGTGGCTTTTATTTCAATTGGCAGAGTCTAAGTAAATCTAAATCTGTGATTGCCATTGATATGCCACAGGGTTATGGAACAGGCATGCTATTAGAGTCATCTCATAAATATGTGGATGATCGATTGGATCCCGCTGTAGAATTTATTGAGAAAAATTCACCGGCAGAAACACCTGATGTTTTAATTCCAACAGGAAATGATCAAATGGATATTATTCATGACTTTGAGAAAAAGGTCGCTCAGATAAATCAACTGGGAAAATATAATTATCAAATAAGTACGTATTCTGATTTTATTAATAAAATTAAAACCATTGAACGACCTGATTATGTTGGTGAATTTATTGATCCAGTGTTTGCTCGGATTCATCGGAGCTGTGGTTCCAGTCGAATGAATATCAAGTTAGCTGCTAGTCATTTAGAAAAAAAACTGATCCATGAGGTTGAGCCCTTAATGGTCATTGGCAAACATTGTGGGATTAATCTTAGTAATGGAGTATTGGTGGCAGCCTGGAAAAAGCTTTTGAAGAGCCAAGCGCATGACAGTCTTGCTGGAAGTGTGGTTGATTCCGTGGCTATCGATATCTTACAGAGACTCAAAGAAGGCGAAGAGATTGCAGATAGTATTATTAATACTATTCAACGATTAATAAGTAAAAATTTGGATTTATCAGAACACCAAATTTTGATGATTAATCCGTTACCAACACAAGTCTCTGAATTTCAGAAAGTTCAGGTAATATCTGCAGATAAGAATATTACTTTCGAGAATGTGAAATCTGTTTATCAAATGCATCAAGAATTTGTAGAAAAGCGGGAAAATGTTTTGGAAGAAGTATCGGGTGGTGAGCAATATATTACGGAACCTGGGTATTACATTACTGATTATCTTGTAAAAGTGACGTTGCCAGCTTTGGGGTATAAAATCTTGAATTTCCACAAAGAAAATAAAAATGTGCTAAACCTGAAGAATAAATTAGGAACAAGCATTAGAAACAAAAGTATGGAAGTTGCGTTTGACGGACAAAGTTTGAACTTGGCTTTGTCAAATGGAACAAACGTCAAAGACTTTCTATTCCTAGAAGACAGAGGGAATGCTGGTGACACTTACGATTTTTCACCGCTTTTAAAGGATCATAAAATAAAATTGGCATTTTCTTCTGCTTCTGTGCAAACGGTTGGCGATATCCAACAACTTATTCTAGACGGAAGTACTGAATTACCATACTCATTAGAAGATCGAAAAGCAAAAAAATTTAACATTAAATTTAGTTATACGGTTAAAGTGACACTGAGCTCAACCGATAGAATAAAGATTCAAATTGATTTTGATAATAACGTTGCTGATCATCAATTAACCTTAGGAATTAAAACAGGAATTGAGGAACCTGCACGAGCCTCAGTGCCATTTGGATATCTAACGCGACAGTCAACAGAAATTAAGAATTGGGAGGACAAGTTTGCAGAACGGCCAATAAATTATTGGACTTTTGATGATAATGTGTCAGTTTATAGTCATTTATCATATAGTATGTCGGTTTTTTCAAATGATGTAAAAGAGTATCGGCAAAATGACGATAAATTGTTATTTACACTACTTGCCACAACAAGCCAACTCGGAAAACCTAATTTAGTTAATCGCCCTGGCAGAGCCTCAGGAGATACAACAAAAGTGGGACATCCGTTGATTGCAACTCCTGATGCTGAGTTGTTTCAAAAATTTCAATTTAAATTTGATGTTTGTGTGAATGATAGTTTTAACGAGCTTGCAGTTGCTAAACAGTCTGACGAAATAGCCAGTCCAGCGATTAGCTATCAAGTTCAAAGCTTAAATTTGTTTAAGAACCGTTTGGACAATAAATTACAGGACGGACTGGCTCCAGATGGAAACTTGGATATGACACTGAGTTTATTAGATGCGCCTAAGAATTTGATTGTTAGTGCATGCTATCCTGATTATTTTGACGATAGCGCAATTATTGTACGGTTATCAAATCCTACTGGATCATCTGTAGAATTTAAAGCGCCACTGAATAGTGTTGCGGTGAACTCCTTAGACGAGGAAATAGAATTTGAAGGCAAGATTGCACCTTATGATATTCTTACCTTAAAAGTTGCTAGTACGAAAGATTTATTTAGTTTTACAGAGGAATAATGTAAATTTGTTGAAATGTCGTTTGTGACAATTGTGCACAGACGATATTTTTTTGAGGTGTTTAAATTGTTAGCTATATTTATAGGATTAATCCCAGCTCTGATTTGGGGCATTACGCCTACTATTTTATTTTATGTTAAAGGGAAGGCGACGGAACAATTACTCGGAACTACTATGGGAACACTGATAGTAGCTATACTTGTTTTTATGTGTTTTAGACCAAGCATAAGCCCACATGTAATGCTATTTAGCTTGCTTTCTGGTATTTTCTGGAGTGTCGGACAGTATGGCCAATATTGGGCTTATCAAAGGATTGGTATTAGTAAAACATTTCCGATATCAACAGGATTACAAATTATTGGGAACACGTTAATCGGTGGATTGCTTTTAGGAGAATGGCATACAGGGAATCAATTAAAATATGGATTTTTAGGCATTCTTTTAATAATATTTGGTCTGACGGTGGGAAATCTGGTTCAGCGTAATAAAATGGCGGAGAAACAAACAGCGCATAAAAAGGATTACTTGATATTAGTTTTGACCACAATCGGTTATTGGGGCTACTCAGCTTTTCCAAAACTTGCTTCTAAGGGAAGTCCAGTAGAAATTTTGTTGTTCCAAGCAATTGGGATGGTTTTGATGGCCTGTTTGTTAGTTAAAGGTTTAGATAAAAGCAGAAATGTAAATTGGTTGCGAATACGTTCTAATACTGGTGTTGGTATGCTATTTGGTGTTGCTGCTGGAACTTATCTTGTTTCGATGTCAATGAATGGCCTCGTTAACGCTTTTCTTCTATCACAGATGAATATGATCATTGCAACACTACTTGGTATATTTTGGCTTAAAGAACACACAGCAGTTGGTAACTTACGGACTTTTATGGGGCTTGGACTAATTTTGGGAGGTAGCGTGGTTGTTATAATGCTGGCTTAGTATATTGGGTATTAAAGAAAAGCTACATTTTTACAAAGGAAAGTGAGCATACAACATTTTGCCGTTGTATGCTTTTTTAGACAACAAAAAATCACATTTCATTATAAAATGTGATTGCAGCCGGCTATCAGTTTACAAACGCAAACTGTCCTCACAAGCCTATAGATAGATTATCAAATAAGCTTTGTTTGGTCAATAATAAAGTTATGAAATCTATAATTTTATTTAAGTCATATTATAATTAATGGTTGCTACCTAAACTAACCAGTTTCTTACGAAGCTTTTCATCTTCAGCAAATATATACAATCCATGAATGCCACGTTTCATCAAAACATTAATAGAATTAAGGATAATTTGTCGTTTGGCTTCTTCACGATTGGGAAGATCATGCCGGCCACGAAAAGCATCTGTATCTTTATATTTATCTGTTAGGATTTTAACCTTGTCAGCTTCTTCGTCATATGAAACAGAAGGACCAAGGATTACGCCAACGTAGTTTAAATCTGCACCTTGAATAGTGTAAATAGAACCAGCTTCGTTAATTGTGTCATCTCGTTCAGCCCATGAATCATTGTCATTAGTTGTGTTCAAGGTAGCTCTAAAGCACCTGCTTGCACTTTATAAGTAGCCGAATTTTCACCAATTTTATCTTTTTTAGGGATGTGATATTCGTAATCAAATGTAGAAACAACTCGGGAAAGTTTATATTCCGAGTTTTTCTTTTTAATTTCTTTAAACATTTCGTTGCCATCATTAAAAATCCTAAAGTCGTAGTGTTTACCTTGTTCAAATGTTTTTGGAAAATCATCAATTTGGCAATCCACAAAATCATTTATCCAATTTATGACACTTGGGCCGGCATTAATACGGAACTGTTCTGTTAAATCGAAACTACTGCTCTTATACATTTTTTTGTACAGTTCCAAATCATCTACATTCCAGTAACTTTTTAATTTAAGAAATTGTTTTGGATCGAAGAAAAGGATGGTGACCTTGCTACGTTTGATTACTTCAGAAAGCTGATTCTGGTAGTCAAAGTTGTTGTATTTATCCTTAGAAGTCAAAAGAAGATGTGCCTCATCAACTAATGTAACGTCCGCAATTTTGTGTTTTCCTTTATCTACATCATTAATAAAAGAAGTTGGCTTAAGAATATGATTTTTAGATAGATTTTTAAGATGCTTCGCTAAATGATGATATTGCTTGAGCATTTCTTGATGATTGACCAATAAATAATTATCAGTTTCATAGAGTGAGTCATCTTTACTATTTTTATTACGTGAAATATTTTGTATTTCATTGTAAATAGAGCTTAGAACAACGCTTTTACCAACTCCAGCTTCACCCTTAACTATATAAATAGCGTGTTTTTTGTCGGTTTGATACTCTGTAAGCCATTTCTGTGAATTCTCTATTATTTTTTCTTTTAGAGTTAGCTGACTACTAGACAGAGATTTAAACGGTGAGATCTTATACACGTCGCTATTCTCAAGATAATCGATAGATTCGGTTACAAGCTTACGTTTTCTAAGGTCGTTCCATAGATCTTTCAATACAACATCGTCATAGTAACTTTTCTGATAATAGTCATTAGTGGATAATATTTTTGTTTGTTTAGTATTATAAAGATCAAAATTGTCAGCTAAAAATAAGTTAATTAAACGTGTCTCTAAATTAACCGTCGCAGATTTATTAAATTCTTCTTCACCAATTACGAGCATATGTTGAAGCGCGTTGAATTGATGATCATCTTTGAGATGTTGTTTTGTCCGTCGTACGATTGAATTAGTTTCACCAATGTAAGCTTTTTTTATCTTGGCTAAACTGTAAATAACATATAAAACTGGAAATTTGCTGATAAAGTGATCATTTTTATCGTTTCCGCTATAAAGCTGTTTTTCAAATGAATCATTATACGTAGTTTCTATCATATGTAACTTTGTCATGGTTTCACCTAGTCATCAAAATTCCATTTACGATTATTGTTCACATTCAATTTGCTTTGAATAATATCGTACGGATTAACCCCAAGTTTATCACACATATAAAATGCATAAATTAGAGTGTCTGCCAGTTCATCTTCAAGGTGCTTTTGTTCCTCATCCGATAATTTATGGTCAGTTTTCTTCCATTGGAAAATTTCTAAAACTTCACTGGCTTCTAAGTTCAATGATAAAGCCAAATCTTTTAGATTATGATATTTTTTCCAACCACGGTCATCACGAAAATTAATTATTTCTTTGTGTATTTGTTCGTAATCCATGCCAATCATCTCCAGTTATAATAATTCTTACTTGTATTATAAACGAAAATATGTGGCTGTGTTGTTTAACCTACGATTTTGGACTACAGCATTCCGCGTTCCTTCAGCATCTCATTATAAAAATATTCCATATCATCGAGTCTGATCCGTTCTTCCGGATTCATGGTTTTACAAACCTGAAATAGAATTCGCATCAAAATTTCACGACAATTTTGGTATTCCGTTTCTGGTAACTCTGCGGTTTTAGGGATGCGTGTAAAGAGATAACTATTAGCTTGAGGTGCCACAAATTCGGTTGTAAATTGGTTGCCAAGAAATTTAGCTAAACTTACTTGGAAATCATAGTATTTGCGGACAGTCGTCAGTTTTCGTTCTAAATGTTTTAAATCAATTCTGACGTTTAAACGGAGGCCCTCGTCAAATAGTAAATAGAGGCGTTTGGCATCATCCACATCTTGATAAGCGTCCTTCAAGTGATGGACCGCGATCCAATTGGTTGAAGCATAAGTGGCACCACTAGTTGGCACGAATTGAACGTTTCCCAATACATAAGGCCAGCACCGTTTAACTTCAAGTTGGCGTCCCATTTCTTGCATTAACATAAAGTTGGCTTCTTTAGAGCGAGCAAAGCTATTTATCAACTGTTTGGTTGATTTCTTCGTTTTGTGAAGACCGCGATGAGCATCAAAAACGATGCTGTTATAGTCGGTGTCCCAGTGTGAGGTGTCATGAATGTAATAAGTCGTGGTTTCACAAATCTCTGTTCGATCAATTGTTTGCGCATTATCCGCGATTTCTTGAAACCGACTGATCGTTCTTCTTTCAACAACCTCGTGCAACTCATTTAACTTCTCCAAGTGTACTGTATCCATCTAAATAACTCCCCCGTATATTCAATAACTAATTTTTGATACTTTTAAGAGTGTACCAGAAATTAAATTTTTGTATACCCTGATAAGTTGCATGTAAAGCGGGTAAATTACCCATTTTAAATGGGAATTTAGGACCCTTTATGAGTAAGTAGCATATATTCAAACGCACCTTTACGTGTAAAACAATTTCTTAAGATTTTTATTTGGTAAAAATCTCCTTTAAAAAGTATAAAATTGAACTATAAAAAAGTTGATATTTTTTAATTTTATTTGTAATTCTTGCGTACTTTGACTGGTTTTAATATTTTTTTGAAAAATTTACAGTTGACAAGCAAAAAGAAAACGGTTACAGTAAACACATAAATAAAATAAATATATATAGACATGTGACTGGTAATGCAGGCAGGATCTAACAAGATATGGACATTAGTCCGTAACTTTTAGGTCCTGTTTTTTTGTTTATATCATACGAGGAGGAATTACAATGGATTTCAAGAAGAGTGCAAAAGAAATAATTGAAAAAGTTGGTGGAGCTGGTAATGTCGCTAGCTTGATTCACTGTTCAACACGGCTGCGCTTCAGCTTAAATGATTTTGATAAAGCTGATTTAGATGGCTTAAAGAAAATTGATGGTGTGCTTGGTGCCGTGATTGCTGGAGGACAATGCCAAGTAATTATTGGTAACGACGTGGTTGAGATGTACGATGCCACACAAGAATTTTTAGGCGATGGCAAGGGAACCGGCAAGGCAAAAAAACAATCGATTGGCCAAATTGTATTAGATTTTATTATTGGCGTCTTCCAACCCTTAGTGCCTGCAATCGCTGGAGGCGGAATTTTAAAGTCAGTTCTGATGCTGATTGTGATGTTTGGATGGATGAGCGACAAGAGTTCAACATACCAAATTCTTAATTTAATTGGTGGCGCGCCACTTTATTTATTACCACTTTTGGTAGCGATTACAGCTGCTCAAAAATTAAATGTTAATCCACTCGTGGCAGTATCTACGGTAGGTGTGTTGATCTTACCAGATATGGCGACGATGTTGGAAAAAGGTACAAGCTTGTTCGGAATGCATGTTTTGAATGTGACATACAGTTCTCAGGTTTTTCCAGCAATTTTAAGTATTTTATTATATGCGGTTATGGAGCGCTTCTTTACGAAGTATTCACCAAAACCAATCAGAATTTTCTTCGTACCCATGATGTCAATGCTGATTACAGCCCCTTTAACTTTATTATTCTTAGGACCTTTAGGATATGTCATTGGACAGTACTTTGTTGCAGCAATTTTATTCTTAAATGTGCACTTAGGCTGGGTTGCAACTGCCTTGTTAGCAGCTGCATTACCATTTATGGTAGCTACAGGGATGCATAAACCAATGATTCCTTACGTGGTTGCAACATTTAGTACAGTTGGTAAAGAAACATTATATCTACCAGCATCATTAGCCCATAATATTTCTGAAAGTGGAACTTGTTTTGCGATTGCACTACGGACAAATGATACACGGATGAGGGCTACAGCAATCTCGGCCGGAATTTCAGCATTGTTTGGAATTACAGAACCTGCTTTGTATGGAGTTACGTTACAGCATAAGCGTGCTTTAAGCAGTGTGATTATCGGAAGTTTGGTTGGTGGTACTTATGTTGGGATTACTGGGTTAGCTGGTTTTACAATCGTGGGACCGGGGCTAGCAAGTTTACCAATGTTTGTAGACAAGAGTAATCCAATGAATATTGTAAATGCTATGATCGGTTTCGGAATTTCGTTTGCAGTTTCCTTTGTAGCTAGTTTGCTTCTTTGGAAAAACGAAAAAGTATCAGATAAGAAAGTAGATACGACAAAAGTTAATATTGCCAAAGAAGATTTAGATGCACCTGTTGCCGGTCAAGTAATGTCATTGTCACACGTTCCGGACGATGTCTTTTCACAAGGCTTATTAGGTAAAGGGATTGCCGTTACACCTACTGAAGGAAAGCTAGTGGCACCAACTTCTGGAACAATTCAAATGGTTTACGAAACAAAACACGCGTTAGGAATGACAACTGATGCCGGGGCAGAATTGCTCTTCCATATTGGTTTGGACACGGTACAATTAAAAGGTAAATACTTTGATGTGCAGGTTAAAGTTGGTGATCATGTTGAAAAAGGTGATCTTCTTGAGACGTTTGATTTGGATAAAATTAAAGAGGCTGGCTATAACCCAGTAACCATGATGGTTGTAACTAATCAGGACCATTATGCAGTTGATGTAGATGAAACTGAAACCACTGAACCACATGCTGTGATGAATATTTCAAAATTGGAGGCTAACTAAATGGGATTAAGAAAAGATTTTTTATGGGGTGGCGCTATTGCTGCTAATCAAGTTGAGGGTGCTTGGAATGTTGATGGTAAAGGGCCTTCAGTTGCCGATGTAGCAACGTACAAACCTGATGTAAATATTAAGGACTACAAGAAGCAAGTTCAAATCTCAAAAGAGAGCATCGCACAAGCGTTGACAACTGATGACACGACCTATTATCCTAAACGCAGAGGAATTGACTTTTATCATCGTTATCCAGAAGACATGCAATTATTTGCTGAGATGGGTTTTAAGACTTTACGAATTTCAATTGCCTGGACACGTTTATTTCCAACGGGTGAGGAAACTGAGCCTAATCAAGCGGGAGTTGATTTTTATAAGTCTGTTTTCAAAGAGATGCATAAATACAATATTGAGCCTTTAGTAACACTGTCCCATTATGAAATGCCCCTAGCACTCGCACAAAAATATAACGGTTGGACAGACCGACGCGTGATTGATTTATTTGTGAAGTTCTGTCGGGTTTGTTTCACAGCGTATCGAGATGACGTAAAATACTGGCTGACCTTCAATGAGATCGATAGTGTGACACGCCATCCATTCACTTCAGCAGGAATTATTCCAGATCAGTCGGATAATCTACTACAAGATGAATATCAAGCATTCCATCATCAATTTGTGGCGTCGGCTTTAGTTACTAAATTGTGTCATGAAATCATTCCAGGGAGTCAAGTTGGGTGTATGCTTACCAAGTTAACGGATTACGCTAATTCTGCTGATCCGCGAGACGTTTTGGCCTCGTTCAATAAGAATACTATGAATTATTTTGCAGCGGACGTACAAGTGTTTGGACGTTATCCTGCGCTAGTATTAAATTATTTCAAAGAAAATAATCTACACATAAAAATGGCAGATGGTGATTTAGAGATTTTGGCTGCTAATACAGTTGACTTTGTGTCGTTTAGTTACTACATGTCGATGGTTTCTGCATATGATGAGAATAACTTAACTTTGACTAGTGGCAACACCGTGGTCGGCGGAAAGAATCCGTTCCTGAAATCAACCGATTGGGGCTGGACAGTTGACCCAGTTGGACTCCGAATTTCGTTATTACAGCTTTACGATCGTTATCACAAGCCCCTGTTCATCGTTGAAAATGGAATGGGTGCGCAAGATGAGTTAACAAGTGATGGTAAAATTCACGATGATTATCGGATTGATTATTTCCGGAGCCATTTTGAAGAAATGATTAAAGCAGTCGATGCTGGCGTGGATTTGATGGGATATACAAGTTGGGCGCCAATTGACCTGGTTAGTGCTTCGACTTCGCAAATGTCTAAGCGCTATGGTTTTATTTATGTAGATGAAGATGATTTGGGTCAGGGTACTTTTAATCGTTATAAGAAAGACTCATTTGCATGGTATCAGAAAGTTATTCGTTCTAATGGAACGGATTTAGCCTAATAATTTTAGGAAGTGGGGTGACTGTAATGCAAATCAAAAAAGTGCTTAATTCTAGTGTGGTCTTGGCAGTAGATGAAAAGCAAAAGGAATTTATCTTGCTTGGGAAAGGTATCGGATATGGAAAACGACCCGGAGCCAAAGTAACCGATGAATCTTTTGATCAAGTTTTTATGCCAGTTAACGATGCTGGTGTTGAGCGTTTTTTGACGATGATTGCAGAATCCTCTCCTGAATTAATTGATATTACCCAGCAAATTATTAATTATGCGAAAACAAATTTAAATGCCAAACTTAGTGATGCGCTATATGTATCACTGCTGGATCATGTGAAGTTTGCATTGGAACGATTCCAACAAGGAATTACGATTACTAATCGGGTATATTGGGAAATAAAATCTTATTATGCGGCTGAGTTTGGTGTAGGTAAGTATGCTGTTAAGTTAATGAATGAACAGTTGAAAACTGATTTTTCTGAACAAGAAGCCGCCAATATTGCCGCACATGTGATTAACGCTGAAAATGGCACTGATGAACGGAAAGATGCTTTGAAGGCGGGGCAAATAATTGGACGGATCGTTAATATTATCAAGTATCAGTCACAAGGAGAGCTTGATGAAGACAGTCCAAACTACCAACGTTGCGTGGTTCATGTGAAGTTTTTGGTTGAACGTGCAATTGCCGGAAAATTACTAGATGATGCAGATCCAGCGATGGTAGCGATAGTTGAAAGTCAAAACGAACGTGCCTATCGAATCGCTAAGAAAATAT
Source organism: Pediococcus sp. M21F004 (assembly GCF_051122535.1). Taxonomy (NCBI): domain Bacteria; kingdom Bacillati; phylum Bacillota; class Bacilli; order Lactobacillales; family Lactobacillaceae; genus Pediococcus; species Pediococcus sp. M21F004. The sequence continues at coordinate 1,141,158 of NZ_CP177314.1, read as the reverse complement.
CGGAGTACATTGATATTAAGTTTGGACATGGATTACCTGACGAAGAAGTTATGCTGATGGCCATGCAGATTCAACGAATACTGAAGTAAAATACAATTTTAAAATGTTCCTTATGACTAGTTTTGGATCTACAGTAATCCCTTCATGGTTCTCAGATGAAATAATATAATTCATCTGACAACCATGAAGGGATTTTTCTGTGTCTAGATCTAGATGCAAAGCCAGCGTAAAACTGGAGATGATGATTGCTCAAAAGTGATGTTTTTGTGAGAAAAATTAAAAATAAATTAAAAAATGTTTCTTTTTATCATATATTCCGATATACTAGGTCATAACTAAAAAGAATGGATGTGAAACTTATGTGGGATAAATTTACTAGCATTTCGCTGATTAAGCGAATTTTGATTGGAATTATCGTTGGTGCAGTTCTAGGAGTGGGGGTCCCACACTTGACCTGGATCACGATCCTTGGTGATCTTTTTGTCAATTCACTAAAAGCAATTGCCCCATTGTTAGTTTTTCTGTTAATTCTGTCTTCAATGGCCAAACACGAAAAGGGTTCGAAAACCCACATGCGATCAATTGTCGTTCTGTACTTAGTGGCAACATTGGTGGCCGCCGTGGTAGCAGTTGGCGCCAGCTACCTATTTCCAGTTGAAATCCTTTTGCCAAAAGTATCAGATGCAACCACCGCTGTACCTAAAAGCATTGCGACTGTGCTGAAAGGTGTCCTTAACAATGCGATTGAAAATCCCGTCAAAGCCCTAGTAGAGGGTCAATACTTGGCAATTCTAGTCTGGGCAAGTTTGATTGGTGTTGGCTTGCGAGCGGCCAGCAAACAAACGAAACAGGTTGTCAATGAACTTTCGAATGCAGTGACAGGTGTGGTTCAGTTAATTATTCAGCTGGCACCATTTGGGATTATCGGCCTCGTTTTTACGTCAGTTTCAGAATCTGGGCTCGTCGGTTTGGCAAAATATGGCCAGCTAGTCTTATTGGTAGTGGGTTCGATGATGTTTGTTTCGCTGATTGTCTACCCAGCAATGGTGTGGTTGATGACCCATCAAAATCCTTATCCGTTAACGTTCTTTACGCTCCGTGAAAGTGGCATTCCAGCATTCTTTACACGAAGTTCTGCCGTGAACATTCCAATTAACATGGATCTTAGTCGGCGTCTGGGATTAAGCAAGAAAACTTATGCCATTTCGATTCCACTGGGAGCTTCTGCAAATAGTGGCGGCGCAGCAATGACCATCTCGATTATGACTTTAGCGACAACGCACACCCTCGGAATGGAAGTCTCGTTTCCATTGGCATTCCTGCTTTGTTTACTATCCGCCATTTCGGCAACTGGTGCTTCAGGAATTGCAGGAGGATCGTTACTTCTAATCCCTATGGCTTGTAGCCTGTTTGGCATTTCGAATGACATTGCGATGCAAGTCGTCGGAGTTGGTTTCATCATTGGTGTGATTCAAGATTCAGTTGAAACGGCCGTTAACTCTGCTAGTGATTTACTTTTTACAGCCACTGCAGAGTTCGCAGATCTACGCCGTGCCGGGACACCAGTCAACATTAGCGAACGTGTTCGGCAGGCCAAAAAGAATGAGTCTTCAACACGAGATGATGACCAAATGGATATTCAATCAGTTGAAAATGAAGCAGATTAGTAAACAAAATAGGCATCCAAACGCTTTTTAAGAGCGGCTGGATGCCTATTTTTATTGAATCTGAACAAGTTTATCTTCTCCAGTCACCGCTTCTTGCACAAGTGGCGAAACTGGGCCGATACTCAACAGAGTCAATTCATGCATGGCCCGGGATGCCATGGTGTAGATGATTCCGGTTGAACTCGCATCAGGATAGTTATTTTCACAGATGTTGTAGGCAATTACAGAATCAAATTCTAGCCCCTTAGCCAGGTAAATAGGCATGATCAAGACACCTTTGGGCAAAGCTAAGTCGGCATCGGTCAGTAAATGAGCCTGGGTATCTTGGTGAATTTGTTCAAATACTTGGCGACTTTCTGCCACATTGCGCGTCAAGATTGCCACAGTGCCATAGGTTTGTAATTGTTTTTTACAGAGTTTGATGAGTGTCTCGCGACTTTCTGTGAAGTTGTCACGAACCAAAATTGTTGGTAAACTCCCATCACGACTAAATGCTTGAATCTGATCTCCGTCTGGTAGCAACGATTTGGCAAAATTTGTAATTGGAAAAGTCGATCGATAGCTTCGATTCAGAGTGATTAAATTAGCTCGGCGAACGGCGAAAGCTTCCTTTAAATTGTCCAACAATTGTTGAGGGGCTTCCACATTTTTGAAAAGGGCTTGTTCACTGTCACCAAGTAATGTGAATTTGGCGTTTGGAAAGGCATGTTTAAAGTAAATCATCTGGGCAAGTGAGTAATCCTGCATTTCATCCACAAAAATATGTTGGATTTGGCGATTACGACCTCCACCAGTGATCAAATCACGCATTAAAAGCAACGGAGCGGCGTCTACTAAACGTAGGCGGTGAAATTCAATGGCCTGTTGAAAGGCGAAACAATGTGTTTGCCAATCATCAGCTGAGATTTCTTTAGGTAGCTTAATCTGTTTTAAAAACTGCGTGAACTGGGTATAAGGATCAACGAAGTAATTGTTGTAGAGTGCATCGTAAACGACCTGAAAGTATTTGGAGACGATTTTTTTACCGATGTAATGAATTTCATCATCGTAGCTTTCAAAGTCATGAAGCTTTTTGGTGCCAGTTAAGTCGTTATATTGCTCATTACTTAAGTGATCAATTTGTTCGTGAACCCAATCAGCATTGGCTTCTTGATCAATACGATTTTTCAATCGTTTGATGAGGGTATTTTTGGTTTTTAAAAACCGGTCAGCAGGTGACATGGTCAAAGGCAATTGCTGGTAGATTTTGCGAATCTCATCGGCAGTAAAAAATGGCTTTTCTTTAAATAAGACATTAGAAAACTGAATATCCTCTGCAGTGAGATTGGCCACATAATCAGTGATTAGCTGCATGAATTCGGCGCTTTCTTCAAAGGCGTTGATTGTTTGTTGGGCTTCAGAACGACGGTCATCTTTTTCGTAACGGTCAAATAAAGATTCGACGTTTAACCCTTGGAAACGCTGGGACAAAAAGTCGGCGAGGGTAATCTGCCGCATATTATGTTCGCCTAAGCTTGGTAAAACATCAGAAATGTAGCGACTGTACAATCGGTTAGGTGAGAACAGCACAATTTCTTCTGCATCCAGTGATTGGCGACTGTGATATAACAAAAATGCTATTCGCTGAAGGATAGCAGAAGTTTTTCCACTGCCGGCCACGCCTTGAACCACGAGTAAATCGCTAGTTGTATCGCGAATAATATCGTTTTGTTCTTTTTGAATGGTCGCCACAATGTTGGCCATATACGTGTCGTTTTGTTGGCCAAGGACCTCTTGCAAGATTTCATCGCCAACGGTTTCGTTCGTATCAAACAAGTTCTCGATTTCACCGTTTTGAATTGAAAATTGGCGTTTCTTTATTAAATCGGTGGTCATTTTACCGGCAGGTGCTTGATAGGAAACCTTACCGAGACTGCCGTTGTAATAAACACTGGAAATAGGAGCTCGCCAGTCATAAATGAGAAAATTTTCGTGTTCATCGGTAAATGAAGCAGTTCCGATATAAAGGGTTTCTGGTTCGGATTCGTCCGGATCCTGAATATCAATGCGTCCAAAGTAGGGAGACTTTTGCAGTTGTTTATAGGTCGCAACTTGGCGATTGAGAATCGTTTCATTTTCAACGGCACTGGCAACCAGGCCCTTTTGCTGTTGAACTTCCGCATTAGTTTCAATTCGGTCATCGGCTTCGAAGGTGTTGATTTTGGCATTTTGAGAATAGTTACCTTCGACGGAACGTCTTTCGTTGTGAGCTTGATTATAGAGTTTTTGAGTGTGATCGGCTTGCTTGCCAATTTTTTTAATGATGTCATCAACGCGGTGTTGCTCGCGTTGGAATTCTTCTGGATCAACAGTGCTCATAGCGTGACTCCTTAGTGAAAAGCATTTAAATGTGTAAGTATCTTAGGCCGTTTGGGTGGGGAAGTCAAGCGAAGCGAACGAAACGAATCATAAATTGTTGTTCGCCAGTGATAATGTCTTAACTAATTGGTCAGCAAAAATGTCTCGCAAATATGTTTCACCTCCGGCAAAATAGTTAATGGAGGTGGACAACATGAGAAAGGTTGTTTTAACAGTGAAAGAAGACCACAAATATCAAGTAATTCAGCAAGTAGTTAATGAACGAAAGAATCGTTGTCGAGCTAGTATTGAATTAAATCTATCATTACGACAAATTGATCGATTAATAATCAAATATCGAACTAAGGGTAAATCTAGCTTTGTGCATGGCAATACTGGCAAAAAGCCACAGAATAAGATCTCAACCAAACAAATCAATCGAATTATTAAGCTGTATGAAACTGATTACCAAGGCTTCAATATTTCCCATTTCTATGAGTTTTTATTAAGTAGAGAAGGTATTCAAGTTTCTGAATCAACTTTACGACGAATACTTAGAACCCATCGGGTTCTGTCACCCAAAGCTCATCACAATACCAAAAGACAAATACGCAAAGAATTAAAGCTCAAGGAACAACGGCAGGCTTTGTCTAAACGTGACGAAAAGACCTTACAAGTTGTTGAACCAGTGGAAGCAATAAAGGCTCATCCGTCACGCGCTAGGAAAAAATTTGCCGGTGAACTTATTCAGATGGATGCCTCGGTTGAGCTCTGGTTCGGCAATACAAAGACTTATCTACATGCCGCGATTGATGATTATAGTGGTGCGATTGTTGGCGCCTACTTTGATACCGAAGAAACGTTAAATGCTTATTATCAAGTTATGGCTCAAATATTGACTTCTTTTGGAATCCCGTACGAGATTTTAACAGACCGAAGAACGGTTTTTAACTCAAACAAAAAAGCAGATTCTCCAACGAAGGAAAACCCACTCACTCAATTCGGTTATGCGTGTAAGTCACTGGGAACCAAACTCTCAGTGACTAGCATACCGCAAACCAAAGGCAGAATTGAACGCCTTTTTGAAACACTACAAAGCCGACTTTTAAATGAACTTAAACTAGCAAATACAACGACAATTGAGCAAGCTAACGACTTCCTCAACCCATTTGTAAAAGAATTCAATCAAAAGTTTGCTTTACCTATTAAAATTAACACGAGTGGCTTTGACAAACAACTTACATCTTCAGAAATTGATCAGATTTTAATCACAACTCGAGAGCGCTCAATTTCATCTGGTCACACTGTCAAATTAAATAATCAGGAATATCAATTATTTGAATCAGATAAGCTAGTTTGTTTAAAACCACGAACTAAGGTCTTAATCGTTAAAACTTTAACTGGTAAGCTTTACGCTACTACAGATGCAGATCAAATATTTGATTTACATCCGCTTGCAGATCATGACTTAGTTTCGCCAGCTTTCGAGGTTATTATTGAAAAACCATCTAATATGGCCCCAAAGAACAAGAAGCCCAAGGCTTCTATGAACCACCCATGGAGGAGAGCCAATTATCGCGACTATTTGCGTACAATTGGGTATTCCGAAAAAGGAGCAAATCATATGGCATATGAGATTTAAATTTGACAAGGATGTTCAATGATTATTGAGACATTTTTCCTTACCGATTGACAGCGAAGCGAACGAAACGAATCATAAATATAAAGCGGCTGGTATTTGATTCGGTGAAAAAAGGTTAATCATTAATTATTGAAAGGATGTGTAAAAAGTACACTTTCTTAAGTATACTTTAGAGTATATTCCAATTGCAGTATTCATTATACAATGTAACCGTATTCAGGAGGTGGATGTATTGCAAGAATCAATTCAAGACTTAACTGATCAGGAAGTCGAAATAGTGAAGTTGATTCTAAATTTCGGAGTCATTCATTATTCTGATATTTCTAAGCATATTGGAAGATCCAGGAAGACTATCTCGAAATACTTGGACAACATTCAAGACGTTATTCAGATATATGACGTTAAATTAACTCGAAAGAGAAATGTGGGAATCTATTTTGAGGGTAGTACTAGTGGATTACAAAATGCAATGCAAAGTGGAACCTATTCAAGTACAAAGAGTAATAGTGATGAACGTGTGATTTCAATATTGTCCAGATTATTATTATCAGGAAAACCACAAACAATTCAAGATTTAGCAGATAGTGCCTTTGTTAGCCGGAGCACCTTGGAAAAAGATTTTAAACAAGTGAAAAGGATGTTAGCAAAATTTGGTGCAACTATTACTACAAATCATGAAGGAATGATAGTCGAGGCAACTGAAAATTCTAAAAGAAAGTTAATGTCACAATTACTTACGATGTATTGGGGTGAAACAGCTTATTCAGAAGATAAAAAGGGGGAAATGCATCGGCAAATAGATATTCCTAGCGCAATGAAGCCATTTTTTAGTAAGGCTACTTTTGATAATGTTTTAAAATCGTTGAAAGAGTTCGAAAAGCAAAGCGCAATACATTTTACAGATTATGAGTTTCAGTCATTAGCAATTCATTTAGTAGTTTCAATCGAACGAATTCGTAAAGACAAAACGCTTACTGAAAATGGACCAGAAGTTACGCTAGAAGCAGACACAAAGAAACTCGTATCAATTTTGGAAAGTAATTTTAAATTCTCTATTCCTATAGATGAATGTCAATATATAAATATTCATATATTAGCGGCTGAAGGGCAGCCAATTGGTAATGATAAATTAAAAAAGGCAAGTTCTCCTATACAGAAAAATAATATTCATGAGTTTTTAGTCGAGAGTTTGGCTAATTATGATGAGATTTTGCTTCGTGGATTAACAGTACATTTGGCTTCAGGATTAAAAAGATTATCACTTGGGTTAAGCCTGTATAATCCATACACTGCAGATATAAAAACATTTTTTCCGTTTGCGTTTAACACCGCAATGGACTTAGGGACAAAGATTGAGAATACATTTGGCATTAAATTGAACGATGATGAGATTGCCTTTATGGCACTTCATATAGAGGCGTTTATTGAGCGAAAAAAGGATGTAGTTGATGCGGTAGTTGTATGTAGCACAGGGTTAGGAACGGCCCGGTTATTAGAGCAGCGATTGCGTGAATTCTTTTCTGATACCATTCATATTAGCCGCATAACTTCAATTCAAGACTTGATTAAAAAGCCAATCAGCGAGGATTTAGTTATTAGCACGATTAATATAGAAATTCCAGATAAGCCTGTGGTTGTCGTTTCTCCGTTTTTAGATGAGAAGTCTACTGGTAGAATTCGAAAAATCAGTAATCAAGTTCTATCTGAAAGGCAAGATTCAAATAGTTTTGGTAAATTACTTTCAAAAAAATTAATCTTTATTAATCATGGAACTGAAACCAAGCAAGCTGTTATTAACAAAATTGGCAATGAATTAGTAAAACAAGGATTTGGTCAAAAAGGGATCAGCTTGGCGGCGATGAAGCGAGAAAAGATGGCAAGCACAGCAATGAATAATATTGCTATGCCGCATGCTCCTATTGAATTTGTGATCCATCCATGTATTGCTGTGTATGTAAATTTGGATGGAATTTCATGGGGAGATAACCAAGTAAATATCGTTTTTTTCTTAGCCATGAATAGAGAAATACAGCCAGAAATTGAACAAATTTATAAGCACTTTAATAGTGTGTTGGAAAATAAAAGGCTTATAAAAAAACTTGTTAATAGCAAAAGGGAAAATGAAATTTTGAATTTATTGAGGGGTGATCTAATTGAGTGAACAACTGAGTGACTTTATTTCAGATAAGAATATCGTGATGAATTTGCATGCAAAGACGAGAGAGGAAGCAATTAAAAAGCTAGCTGTTATTTTGCAAAAAAATGGAAACGTTTCCGACTCCGAAGACTTTTATGCAGATGTTTTAAAAAGAGAAGGAATGACAACTACTGGGATTGGTAAAAACATTGCAATTCCACATGGACAAAGTAAATCAGTTATTTCATCCACAATGATTTTTGCAAAAAATGATCAAGAATTAGAATGGAATTCATTGGATGGAAGCAAGGTAAATATAATTTTTTTGATGGCAATTCCACCTGATGACCAAGGAGATGAGCATCTCAGGATGTTAGCAAAACTTTCGGGAAAATTAATGGATGATGATTTTGTGGATGCAATAAAGACCGCAGGTTCATCTGAACAGATATTAAAAATTTTAAAACAACAATAGGAGGAAATTATTATGGCAAAAAAAATTGTAGCCGTTACAGCATGTATTGCAGGGATTGCACATACCTACATGGCAGCGGAAAATTTAAAAAAATATGCAAAAAAAGAGGGATACGAGATTAAGGTTGAAACTCAAGGTGCAATGGGACTTGAAAACCGGCTTTCTTCATCGGAGATTAAGGATGCTGACGTCGTAATCTTTGCTGTTGATACAACTGTTCAAGAACCAGATCGGTTTGAAGGCAAACAGATTTATAAAGTTGGAACATCTCAGGTTGTTAAAGATGGTAAAGCTGCTATTGATAGTGCAATTTCACAAGTTGAATAAGATAGGATGAGGTGAATATCATGAGTTGGAAAAAATTTGGTAAAGAATTAGCAAACCATTTCCAAACTGGCGTTTCGTATATGATACCGTTAGTCACTGCGGCAGGTTTGTTAACATCAATTGCTGTTATCTTTGGTGGGCAAGATGTTTGGAATCAAACAAGTAATATTTGGGGAAACTTAAGACTTTTAGGACAAACTGGATTAGGTTTTATTCCGCCAATTATTGCAGCATATATCTCTTTTTCTATTGCTGATCGTCCAGGGCTAGCCCCGGCATTTATTGTGGGACTTGTTGCAGCACAAATGGGAACAGGATTTTTAGGTGGTATGTTAGTTGGACTGCTAGTCGGATATTTGGTTCAGTGGTTAAAGAAGATTCCAATGCCAGCAAATTTGATGTCTGTTAAATCTTTAATTCTGATTCCCTTTTTAGCTACTCTGATAGTTGGATTAATTCTAATATATATTGTTGGAGATCCAATTAAAGCAATGACAGTTGGTTTAACTGCTTGGCTAAAAGGTATGAGTGGCGGTAACGCGGTCTTTGTAGCTGCTATTCTAGGTGCTATGATGGCCGTAGATATGGGAGGCCCTATTAACAAAATTGCTTATGCATTTGGGATGGCCGCCTTCACTTCAGGAGGTTATCAAGCAAGTACCGCAATGCTTATGGCAATTGGTATTCCACCACTAGGTATGTTTGTTGCTACTTTACTAGGCGGAAAACGATTATACAGTGATCAAGAGATTGAAAGCGGCCGATCTGCTTTAGTAATGGGAATTGTTGGTATTACTGAAGGAACAATTCCATTCGCGGTAGCTGATCCAGTTCGGGTAATTCCAAGTATTATCGTAGGAACAACGGCTGGATGTGCTATCAATGCATTCTTTGGAACAATTCAAAAAACTGCATTGTCGACAGTTATGGCGATTCCATTTTCCTCCAATGCCTTGCTATATACACTTGCTATTTTAATTGGTGTCATAATTGAAGCACTACTTGTTAATTTCTTGAAACGATTTACAAGACATAATGGAAGTATTGAAGGAGAGGAAGGTTAGTTCATGACTAAAGCGTATATCGTCAATCACACTCACTGGGATCGAGAATGGTATTTTACGACTGCTGATGCTTTGACCTTAAGTGAACAGCTATTCACCGAAGTATTGGATGAATTAGACAAAAATAAGGATGCTAACTTTTGTTTAGACGGGCAAACTTCTGTAGTTGATGAATATGTAGAAATACATCCAGAAGCAAAAAAACGTATTAAAAAGCTTGTGTCTGAAGGACGCTTATTCGTTGGGCCATGGTACACACAAACGGATGCATTAATTCCAGATGCGGAGGCAATTGTTCGAAACTTAGTAATTGGAATAAACGATACGAAACGGAATTATGGGAATCCGATGATGGTTGGATATTTACCTGACACTTTTGGATTCAATGCTCAGATGCCCACGTTGTTGCAACAAGTTGGGATAGATAATTTCGTGTTTTGGAGAGGAACAAATTTCCGTCTACAAATGAATTCAGTTTATTTCAAATGGCAAGGATTGTCTGGCAAAGAAGTCTATGCAGCAAATTTTCCTTTTGGTTATTTTACTGCACAAATCACGACAGAATCTAAGCGTAAATTAGAACAGTTTGTGAAAGAGCGTTATGACCCTGCTGCAGAGTTTGAAGCAGTCCATCACAATAATAACGAAGTATTGATGCCTTCTGGTATTGATCAAATGAACATTGTGAAAAACATGTCTGATACTGTAGATGATTTAAATAAAATTAGTAAGGTTAAAACAGAAATCGGTACTTACCCTGATTTTATTGACAAGCTTCGTAAACGTGATAATTTGCCAAATTATCAAGGAGAACTTCGTTTGCCAACGTATTCTCGTGTACATCGGACAATTGGGTCAGTACGTCACAGAAATAAAATACAAAACTTTGATTTAGAACAAAAAATTCTACGCAGAATTGAACCACTTGTAGTAATCGCTAAAAAAAATGGGATTAATATTGGGAACGGACTTTTGATTAAGCTTTGGAAAAAATTGCTAGAGTGTCAAGCACATGATACCATCGGTGGAAGTGTGTCAGATAATGTTGCAGTTGATATCAATCATAGATTTAAAGAAGCAAATGAAATTGCTGATGGAATTGAAAATATGATTGAAAAAAAATTAGCAGAATATCTGAATCTTGGGGACCATGATGTTTTAATTTTTAATACAGACCCAAGTGAATTTCACGGCAACAAGGAAATTAATATTGTAACAAGCTCCAAAAATATTAGTTTTATCGGGATGAAGAATCCAATGATTCTGGAGAGCAACCATTTTCCGGCGCGTCATCATATCTTAATGATGACACCTAAAGGACAAGAATATACAGATGAACCGGAGTATTTTCAGTTGAAGATACAAGGCAAGGTAGATTTGCCAGGTCTTGGATATAAAGTCATTCATTTTACTGATGCAAAAAAATCTATCCCAGAATTGGGCAATGCTAATAATACCAATAACAGCATTGAAAAGAATGGGCATAAAATTGAATTTGTGAATGGCGTTGTTAATCTTATAATTAATGGAATTAAAATTCCCGATATTGTTCGTTTGGTCGACTCTGCAAATGATGGTGATACGTATGATTATTCTCCATTGAAAAATGACCAAGAAAAGGAATTAACATTCAATAATTCTTTTGTAAATAGTGTAGATGATGATCCTTACGAGCTAGTCGTAAGTGGCTCGAGCAGGCTTCCACTGAAACTTACGGATAGAGAAAAAACTGATCCTGCTTATGGCTTTGTGGACTATAAAATTCATTTCACTTTTTTAAGTGATGGTATGCTGAATGCTAAGTTGATTATAGACAATCGAGTTTATTCCCATAGATTAAGACTTCAAATTAAATCAACTATCCACACTCAAGATGCAATCGCTCATATACAGGATGGATTTGTAAAAACTACTAATCATGTTATTAATAAAGATTGGGAAAAAGAATTTGTCGAGAAACCAGTCAACATCTATAATTTTGATAAAACGGTCACAATTACGGATGGCGGGAAATATTTAACATTCTTTGGTAAAGGACTTAAAGAATATGAATTTAAGGACGACAAGCTCTTTATTACGTTAATGGCAACTACTAGTCAGTTAGGAAAGAGAAATCTCGCGTGGCGGCCAGGACGAGCCTCAGGTGATACTACTAATCAAGGTCATGTAATGATGGCAACGCCAATGGCTGAAGAACTTGGCTTAAATGAATTTGAGTTCGGAATTGTGTTTGATGATAAAACATTTTCTGAACAGAAAATTAGTGAACAGACGAGAAATTGGTTGTCACAATCTATTTCATATCAGACACAAAAACTAAATTATTTTATTAATCGTTTAGATAATAAAATTTGGGAAACTGAAAATAATCCGCAGATTTCAGATTCTTATTCGTTATTAAATTTGGATAAAAGTTTAATTGTTTCAGCGATTTATCCATCATATCAGGAGCAAGATAGTTACATTATGCGAATTCAAAATCCAACTAACAAAGTAATGAAATTGCCTGATGATTTAGTTGAAGAAGCTGAATTTGTTAATGCTCTAGAGGAAACTGTAGACCGTAAAACATTTATTGGAACTTATGATATGATTTCTTTAAAGTTAAAGTACTAATCGAATTATTTAAGTTATAGAAAAATCGGATTAAACAAAGTAGCGAGTAGATTCTTGTTTTTAAGAATCTACTCGCTACTTTAATACTGCTTGGTGATTGGCGAAGGCACGGACTATTCCAGATAATTGTTATTTAGTTAAAGTATCAAATTTGTGAAGAGAGTCTGACAATAAATAGATTTGTATGAAGCAGTCCATAAAAAAAGTCATCCCAACTAATTAGTTAGAATGACTTTCGTAATGCTTGTTGCCGGTCTCGAACCAGCGACCTCATCATTACTAGTGATGTGCTCTGCCAACTGAGCTAAACAAGCTATTACATTAGTTAGTTTACTATATTCAAGTTTTTAGAGCAAGTAAATTATTTTATTAGAAATTTTGTACTAGGTTTTGAAATTCGAAAAAAAGCGCCATATATCGCATTATAGATACTTTTAGGCATGGATATTATTAGTCTTTGTGGCCATTAATTCTTCCCGAATACTAAAATAGGTGCCTACTGATTCAAAGCAAATTATGCAATGGGTTGGAGGTGTGCTTTTTGTTATTTTCGTAAGTTCGTTATAACTCCTATTTATGAAACTGGCAAAAGATGCTGTTAAATAAGTATGCGTTAAGTTTTAACTTGCCCGTATCCGCAAAGACAGGTACAATTACTGTGATAAGTTCAATGAAGAAATGAAGTAGTTTTTCACTAACAGAGAGAAATCAAATGCTGAAAGATTTCGAAAAACGAAGTGGGTTTTGGAGAACTAAAGCGACGGGGCACCGTTAACTGCATTGAGTGGCAGAGAAATTTCTGCAAATTAGGTGGCACCACGGTGAATTCGTCCTATTGCTAGGTTAACTAGTGATGGGATTTTTTTGTAAGTAAAAATTAGTTATTTAATAGGAAGAAGGATTATTAAAATGGCAGAAAAACACATTATTTTAACGGGTGATCGTCCTACAGGTAAGCTCCATATTGGACATTATGTTGGGTCGTTGAAAAATCGCGTGGAGTTACAAAACAGTGGTAACTATGAGAGTTACATCATGATCGCTGATATGCAGGCGTTAACTGATAATGCGCGTGATCCAGAAAAAATTCGTAACAGTCTGATCCAAGTGGCATTGGACTATTTAGCAGTTGGGATCGATCCTGAAAAGTCGACTATTTTAGTGCAGTCTCAAATTCCAGCATTGAGTGATTTAACTGAAATTTATTTGAATTTGGTGACCGTTTCGCGTTTGGAACGCAATCCGACTGTTAAATCTGAAATTAAACAGAAAAAATTTGGTGAAAGTGTGCCAGCGGGATTCTTTATTTACCCAGTGAGTCAGGCAGCTGATATTACAGCATTTGGTGCGGATACGGTGCCAGTTGGAGACGATCAGGAACCAATGCTGGAACAAACACGCGAGATTGTGCGAAGTTTCAATAATATTTATGGCAAGCCAATTTTAGTGGAACCTAAAGGCTATTTCCCACCAAAGGGATTGGGAAGAATTCCTGGTTTGGATGGAAACGCCAAGATGAGTAAATCATTGAATAACGCAATTTATTTGTCGGATGATGAAGATACAATTCAAAAGAAAGTGATGTCGATGTTTACGGATCCAACCCATATTAAGGTGTCGGATCCGGGTCATGTCGAAGGTAACACGGTGTTCACTTATTTGGATATCTTTGATGAAGATAAGGCTAAAGTTGCGGATTTGAAGGATCAGTATCAGGCCGGTGGACTTGGTGATGTCAAAATTAAGCGGTATTTAAATGAAGTTTTGCAGGCAACTTTGAAACCAATACGAGAAAGAAGAGAGCAGTATGCGCAGGATATTCCGGGCGTGTATGATATTTTGAAGCAGGGTAGTGAAAAGGCAAACCGTGTGGCCAATAAAACGTTGGATGAAGTGCGGGATGCAATGGGAATTAATTATTTTAAGTAGTGAGTGAGACAAGTCGTTAAAAAGGACGGAACTAAGTGTGCTGGATGCGGGATCGCAATCCCGCGGGAAGCATACTTAGTTCCGTCCTTTTGACTTGTCGAGCTGTCCTAAGTCTCAGCGGAGAGTTGCAGAAAACTGTCCTGGATGCGAGTTCTTGCGGCTGAACTTTGCCACAAGAATCGACAGCGACCGGAATAAGAAAGATTTTCGATTCGAAAATCAACCTATGAAATGGAGCAGCGCGGGATCGCAATCCCGCGGGAAGCATACTTAGTTCCGTCCTTTTGACTTGTCGAGCTGTCCTAAAAGAGTGAGTGAAATAAACTGCTAAAAAGATTCCATATAGGCGCGCCGTAAGCGGGAGAAATCCCGCAGTAGGGGTGCTTATATGGGAACTTTTGGTTTATTGAACTGTCCTAAAAGAGTGAGTGAAATAAACCGTTAAAAAGATTCCATATAAGTGCGCCGTAAGCGGGAGAAATCCCGCAGTAGGGGTGCTTATATGGGATGTTTTGGTTTATTGAACTGTCCTAGTTCTCAGCAATAGCACCCACACGACCATCAAACGTTCAAGCCTCTAGGAATTAAAGACAAAGCAAACCAAAATTTTTTATGATGCAAATTATCCCAGCCTACCTCAGAACGCGCATTTCCTGCTAAAAACATGTTAAAATAAATACAATTAAATTGACGGGATGAATCAAAAAATTGAGGCGTGTAAAATGGAGAACTTAGTAATTGTGGATTTGGGTTCAAATTCAGTACGTATGGCAATTAATGAAATCCGCGATGACGGAAGTTTTCATGAAGTCCGGAGAATCAAGGAAGACTCACGAATTTCTGAAGGGATGGGCAGTAATAAGGTTTTACAGCCGATCGCCATGGAGCGTACTATAGCAGCCTTAAAACGGTTTAAACATATTTATAATAACTACCCTAAACGGACGGTGCGTGGCATTGCAACGGCAGCAGTTCGTGTGGCTAAAAATCAAGCCGAATTTTTAAAACGGGTGCAAGATGAGGTAGGCATTGAACTAGACGTCTTATCTGGCAACGACGAAGCTTACTATGATTATTTGGGTGTGATGAATTCACTAGAAATTAAGGACTGTTTGATCCTTGACACTGGTGGTGCCAGCTGTGAATTGATCCATGTACAAAATGGCAAACCACGCAACTTAATTAGTGTGCCGTTTGGAGCGGTGAGCCTTTCAGAACGGTTCCACTTAAACAATGTGGTTCGCGCAGATCGGTTATTTGCCGCCCAAAATTTTGTAAACAAACAGTTTCGTGATATTTGGTGGATTATGGATGCCTTACAATTACCAATCATCCTGCTTGGCGGGGCCAATCGAACGTTGGCACGCATGAATCGCCAACATCAAGGGATGGCGCGGGTGGATAATATTCATGGGTATCGTTTAAAAACGGAAGTTGTCAATAAAACCTTCAGAGCACTCCTATCTAGAAATTTAGCCAATCGGAAAAAGATGCCGGGACTGGAAACACCACGGGCAGACATTATCATTGGGGGAATTTTACCCTTAGTGATGCTTTTACAGATGCTGGATGCGGATCGGGTAATTTTTTCGGAAAGCGGTGTGCGTGAGGGGATTATCTCAGAATATGTGCATCACCGTTAAAAAATATTTTGCATAAATAAGAAAATCCAGAAATCTTTTTTCTACTATTATAATTAGAATAGATTTACTGGGCTTTTTTAAATTGAGGGGTCGTGACTCGATGAATTTAAATCATTTCTATAAACAAAAATATGCGGGTCGGTTGGCAATCCTGCAGGCACAACTAGGTTTAGATGAACAGGATCTTGAACTAATTGCCAGGAGCCGGACAATAAAAGGCGATCAGATTATTGAAAACTATTTGACGGATTTCTCTATTCCTGAAGGGGTAGCCGTTAATTTTTTGATTAATGGTCAAGAAAAGGTTGTCCCGATGGTTACAGAGGAGCCTTCGGTGGTTGCCGCCGCCAGTCACGGGGCCAAAATGACCCTTGCTGGTGGAGGAATTCAGGTTCAGGTAACGGAGCGGTTGATGATGGGACAAGTTCTAATGGCCAAAGTTCCCGATTCTGATCAGCTGGTTTCCCAATTGACCCAACATGAAACTGAGATTTTAAAAACGGCTAATGATGCGCACCCCTCAATTGTCAAACGGGGTGGTGGCGCTAAAAAAATGCGCATCCGGAAATTAACTCACCAGTTTGTTTCACTTGATATCTTTATTGATACGAAAGAGGCTATGGGCGCCAACATGATTAATTCCATGCTGGAGGCAGTGGTCACTTATTTGCAAAGTGATTTACAGCAAAATAGTTTGATGGCGGTTTTAAGTAATTTATCCGACGAATGTCTTGCAACAGCTACTTGTCAGATTCCAGTAACCAGTTTGACTACTAATCAGTTAAGCGGGAAAACAGTGGCGGATCGCATTGCCCTGGCTAGTTTAGCAGCTCAAGTAGATCCGTATCGAGCCGCGACCCATAACAAAGGAATTATGAATGGTGTCGATGCAGTCGTGATGGCAACGGGCAACGATTGGCGTAGTATGGAAAGTGGGACGCATGCCTACGCATCCAAAAATGGGCAGTATCAAGGCCTGAGTGATTGGCAAGTTGTTGATGACAACCTGGTTGGAAAACTAACATTGCCGATGCCAGTCGGATTTGTTGGTGGGTCGATTAAGATTAATCCCCAGGCGCAATTGGCGCATAAACTCTTACAGATTAATTCTGTAAAAGAACTAGAAGAAGTAATTGTCAGTGTTGGATTGGCGCAAAATTTGGCGGCTTTAAATGCGTTAGTTTCTGAAGGAATTCAACGGGGCCATATGCATTTGCAGGCAAAATCCCTTTTATTAGGTGTGGGAGCTACCAACGCCGAATTAACGCAGGCCCAACTGGCACTCGAAAAAGTACCGGTGATGGACGTACGCGCGGCAAAACAGGTGTTAAAAAAGTTACGAAATGAAGGAGAAATTAATGAGTAATGAACAGCTTAACGCTGAGGTAACAAAGCTATTTGAACAGATTAATGAAATGATTCCAGAAGAATTGGTTGTGCAATATGGCAATCAAAAGTCTGGCTATGTCCGTTATGATCAATCGTATCAAACAGCGGAAAATGGGCAGCTGATTATTCACGTGCAGGATGTCACAGCGCCGAATTATACAGTTTCACATGAACTTTTGCACAAATTAATGGAAGTTAAAAAGTTTCCGCAAATTCAATTTCGTTTAACTAGTGGTAATCGGGAATTTGATGAGCAATTAATGATTATCACGACTGCGCTATATGATGCGGTGCTCCATTTGAATATTTATGAGTGGCAACGAAAACATGGCTTGCTAACCGAAGAGGTTCAAGCAGATTATTTGGAAGGCATTGTCCAGACCATCACGCCGGAGAAGGCCGGCAAACTTGATCCGATGATGCATTTGCGGTTGATGACAGTTTTGGATGCCCTTGTGTTTTACGGTGACGACTTTGATAAAGTGACTGATCAGTTTAAACGTGATTATCCAGTCACTTTAGCAGCAGCTGAAAAACTCTATCAGTTAATTACGGAAAAACCGGTTGATTCGCCGTTTGCAGTAAGAAGGACAATTGTGGCGCTGTTTGCGGAATTTGATAATGTGTTGAAAGAGCTCGGATTGCCAACTCTAGGAAGTAGCGAGTTTGTCACTTTAGAAAGTGTATTGAGCGAGCGCCAATTACGTTTGGAGGTCCGCCAACTTTTCCAGATTTCTCATTCCGAAATTCAAGATGCGGTGACTAAGAAACGGGCGTACATTGGCCTCGGGGTTCATGATCAACAAAATGCGTTTGTCCTTCCCATGCCTCCTAAGAGTCAAACGGAAGAATATTTCAAGACGTTGTACGGTTTATCAGTAAGAGAGTTGTTTGAGAAATTACAAATTCCATATCTAGTGCGTTAGCCAATTTGATGAAAATCAATTGGTTTACCTGGTGGCCTTTTTAGCTTAAAATATAGATATACTCGAAGATAGTAAATGAAGTCTCATAGTGAAGGGAAGCCAAACCGTGAAGCGTCAAGACGTTTTCCAACAACTTATTAAATTAAAAAATCGCATGCAAGGGTTAATTTTTGTTCAGTTAGCGCTTGATTTTATCATGATGTACACATTTATAAGAACGGTATTGAGTGGCGACACAGTTTCCCTATTTGGAAAAATAATGCCACAAGATAACGCCATGGCCATCACCTTTTTAATTGCGGTGATTGATTTGTGTTTTACCCAGATTCGCAAAAACTATCGCAAAATGGGTCGGACGTTGATTGGCCATTTGGGTGGTCAACTATCAGAAGACGAAATTATGGTCATTCGCCAATTTGAAAGATATTAAAATAAATGAGCCGCTTATTCAGTTTTTGAATAAGCAGCTCATTTTTATTTATTCTTCAATATTCAAACAAATGTCCACCACTTTTTGTTGCACGGGGGAGAGAATATGATTTGTTCGATAGGCTAAACTCATAAAAAATTCCGGTTGTGGATCATCTAGTAGATCTAATTGCACGACATCAGGATTAGTAACGGCTGATTTAGCTAAGAAACTAATTCCAACGTTGTTTGCCACCATCCCTTGAATGACCTGGGGATCCTCACTTTGATAAGTGATCTTGGGTCGAAAATGGTTCGCATGACTTAATTGTTTAAGCGCCTCAGAATGGACAAAACTACTACCAAACATAATAAAGTCTAGCTTCTGAAGATCACGAAACCACACTCCGGATTGTTGTGCCAAAGGATTATCCTTGCTAACAATAATTTTAAAGGTGGTTGTCGCAAAGGTTTGGCTGAATAAGCGTCCAGAATCAAAAGGCTGAATGGAGCCCACTAACGCCATATCAAGAGTGCCATTTAAAAGCAGTTTTAGTAATTCCGCAGATCCTTGTTCAATTGGCACAATTTGCGCAAGTAAGTTTTGTTTGGCAAGCTCAGTCGCAATTTGTGGAAAGTAGGACTGACTAATGACGGGCGGCAAACCAAGCACGATTTTGCCGTTGTTGATATTTTTGATTTCGTTTTGAGCAACATTAACCTGATCTAGGATAATGCGAGAGTGTTCAGCCAATTGTTGACCGCTCAAAGTAGTTGTCAGCCGGTGTTTACTCGCATCGCGCACAAATAATTGGGTATTGAGCTCAGTTTCGAGTCGTTTGATGGCGGTACTAATTGTCGGTTGGCTGACTTTAAATTTGGTGGCCACGCGGGAAAAATTATGTTCCTCAAACATGGCCTGAAAATATTCTAGATCTTTAATGTTCATTGGCTGCCTCAATCTGGTTAATTTTAGAATCGAATGGTTCCTTTTAAACCCCTAGTTTTTCCTTCAACGCAATGGTCATGGTCTCCGAAAAATTAATATCTTGTTCGCGACCCAATTCATTTAGATAGCTGGGGATAGTGATTGTCTTTTTGACTGTTCGATTATCTGATAATTTTCGATACTTAGCTAAGTCAATATCAACATAAGTCACCACTGTATTTGCGGGATGTTCAATGTCAAAGCTTGGTTCAGGAATGGAGAGACCAGCATCTTGCCTAGCCAATCCTTCTTCTGATAAAGCATCACGAGCCATTTCAATTGCTTCTGATAGGGTTGTGCCACTTGTGTCGCTATTAAAATCCACGATATGTACCAAATAAAGGTCAGGTTTATCGTGACTGATAATGACTGGATAGGCTGCTCTTAAATTTTGATGTTTTTTTTGCATGATCTATTTCCTTTCTAAATAACTTAATCAAAGCTTTGTTTTATATGATTTCTTTTAAGAATTTTGTGTGCTAAATTCTCTGGAATTTCTCTATGGCGTTCGATGGGTTCTGTTTTTGATCCTTTGGCGTAGACGTCGTGGTTAGCACCGTGACGAATCAATTGCCACCCATCATTTTTAAGTTTGTTGATTAAGTCTCTTCTTTTCATGACTATTCTCCAACAGCAAAAGTATACCATATTACACGTGTAAAACTAGTTTAAAAGTTCGTTTAAATCGGGTGATATGATGTGCGTCAAAATAATATACGCAATAATGCTGTAGGAAAACTAGCTATTTGATTAATTCAGTTATAGAAAGGTAAATATTAAAATAACTGTGCTATTGGCTAAGTTATGGTTCAGCTTCTAGTACAGTTTTATAATTACCTATTTACTTTTCTCTGGCATTACCCAAGCGGCTACAAGGTACAAAATGATACAGGGGATAAATCCAGGAATTGAGATTGCGGCGTAGATGACACGGAGTAAGGCTTTATCGACGCCAAGGTATTCAGCAAAGCCGCCAATTACGCCAGCAAACATTTTATCTGATGATTTGGTTAATTTCTTATCCATAATTATTCCTCTTTTCCGTTATTTATAAATCACATCCACATTTACAAACTTTTTCTATATTTTTATTATAACTTTTTGGACTATTAAAACCCACCAAAAAGCGTTCAAAATAAAGGGTGACGTAAACCCAGGCGGATACCCGGTTTGTCTGACTGCTTATTAATTTACTTAATGGAATCTTAAACATTTGACTATAGTTTTCTAGCGCGCGTATACTTGCGCTGTTGATTAGGAAAATAAGTATTTGGAGGTTATTAATATGACAAAAAGTCCAGTAGAAATTTTAAACGATCCATTTTTAAACAAAGGGACAGCTTTTACAGCAAAAGAACGTCAATCACTTGGTTTAGTTGGTTTACTACCACCGTACATCCAAACTTTAGACGAACAAGCTGCCCAAACTTATGCGCAGGTCGAATCAAAAACAACAAGTTTAGAAAAGCGAATTTTCTTGATGGAAATTTTCAACGAAAACCGTGTGTTATTCTACAAGTTGTTTAGCCAACACGTCGTTGAATTCATGCCAATTGTGTATGACCCAACGATTGCAGACACAATTGAAAACTACAGTGAGTTATATGTTCAATCACAAAACGCAACGTTCTTATCAATTGATGATCCAGACAGCATGAAAGAATCTTTGAAGAATGCTGCTGACGGTCGTGATATTCGTTTGATCGTTGTTACAGATGCTGAAGGAATCTTGGGTATCGGTGACTGGGGCACAAACGGTGTGGACATTTCAGTTGGAAAATTAATGGTTTACACGGCCGCTGCTGGAATTGATCCTAGCCAAGTCATGCCAGTTGTTTTGGATACTGGTACAAACAACCAAGATTTGTTGAAGGATCCAATGTATCTTGGCAATCGTCACGAACGGGTAACCGGCGATCGTTACTACAAATTTGTTGATCAATTTGTAAAGACTGCTGAAGATCTTTTCCCAAAGCTTTATCTACATTTTGAAGATTTTGGTCGCGACAACGCCGCAAATATCTTGAACACTTACAAAGATCAGATCACCACATTCAATGATGATATTCAAGGAACTGGAATTATTGTTTTAGCAGGAATTTTGGGTGCTTTAAACGTTTCTAAACAAAAAATGACTGATCAAGTTTATCTCTCATTTGGTGCTGGAACTGCTGGTGCCGGAATCACAAAACGAATTTACGATGAATTCTTACAACAAGGTTTATCTGAAGAAGAAGCTCGTAAACACTTCTACATGGTGGACAAGCAAGGTTTGCTGTTTGATGATGACAAGACTTTGACACCAGAACAAAAGCCATTTGCCCGTTCACGTTCTGAGTTTGCTAATGCTGATGAATTAACTAGTTTGGAAGCAGCCGTAAAGGCCATTCACCCAACTATTTTAGTAGGAACTTCTACGCAACCAGATACATTCACAGAATCAATCGTGAAGGAAATGTCAGCTCATACTGAACGTCCAATCATCTTCCCATTATCAAACCCAACTAAATTAGCAGAAGCTAAGGCAGAGGACTTGATCAAATGGTCTGATGGTAAAGCTTTAGTAGCAACCGGTATCCCAGCTGATGACGTTGAATACAATGGCGTAACTTACCAAATCGGTCAGGCTAATAATGCGTTAGTTTACCCAGGTTTAGGTTTAGGGGTGATTGCTTCAACTGCCAAGGTTTTGAATGATGAAATGATTTCAAAGGCTGCTCATTCATTAGGTGGAATTGTGGATGGCGACAAAGCTGGTGCAGCAGTATTGCCTCCAGTTTCAAAGCTTGACCAATTCTCATACACTGTGGCTAAAGCTGTCGCACAGAGTGCAGTAGACCAGAAATTAAATAAGGAACCTATTTCAGATGTTGATAAAGCAATCAAAGATATGAAGTGGGAACCAAAATACTAGAGTGTTTCAAAAGGCCAATGCTAGTGCCTTTTTAAACAAGTTTGCGCTAAATAGTAAAAAGCGTAATTAAAATAAGCAAGCATTACTAAAAAATAAAAGAGTTTAACTGGAGGAAGGTTTATCATGGCTTTTATAACTTCTGTTGAGAGTATTGTGACAATCCTGTTGATGATGGCGTTAGGTTATGTGCTGCGCCGCATTGGCTGGTTTGATGATAACTTTAGTGGCAGTATTTCCAAATTAATTATGAATGTTGCGTTGCCAGCATCAATTTTTGTGGCGATTATGAAATATCTAACGTTACCAAAATTGATCAGTCTATCTAGTGGGTTAATTTACTCATTCGGTGGGGTCATCATTGGCTACATCATTGCATGGCTAGCAGTCAAAGTTCTTCGTGTTCGACCAGGTCGACGGGGAATCTTTATGAATACGGTTGTTAATGCAAACACGATTTTTATCGGATTGCCATTAAATATTGCGTTGTTTGGTTCCATAAGTTTGCCTTACTTCTTGGTTTACTATGTAACCAACACCGTTTCAACGTGGGCATTTGGGGTGTTCTTAATCTCAAACGATGACCCAACGAAGAAAAAGGGCGAAAAGGGTTCCGGTAACTTTAACTGGAAGAAACTTCTACCCCCACCATTGTTAGGTTTCTTGGTTGCCTTAGTTTGGTTAATCTTGAACCTACCAGTTCCAGCTTGGGCCAACAATACGTTGACATACGTTGGTAACTTGGTTACACCACTTTCCTTAATTTATATTGGGATCGTGTTGGCAGATGCCGGCTTAAAGAGTATCAATTTTGATAAGGATACCATTTTTGCTTTGCTGGGCCGATTTGCATTATCACCAATTGTGATCACATTGTTGATTATGTTAGGTGCCAAAATGGGTTACGCAATTCCAAAAATGGAAATGCAGACCTTGATTGTCCAAGCTGCTGCTCCTGCGTTAGCTGTAATGCCAATTTTGGCTAATGAATCGCATGGTGACGTGAAGTTTGCAACCAACTTGGTCACGACAAGTACAATTCTCTTTATTGTGGTTGTCCCAATTGTTATGAGCTTAATTCAATTTGTATAATCACTAAATAGTTTATCAAGACGAGCAGTCGTTTTGGTAAACTATTTTTTGCTAGCACAAAGTATATGAGTTAAAATAAGCTTGTGAGACAAGTGATCAACAATTGTGACGCCAAAGGCCTTAACTACTGGACATAGTTAAGGCCTTTTTTACACTTATGTAACGTTTTTAGATCAGCTTTGGCTAAGACCAAAACTAAGCGGGCGGGTTGATGTTGCCTAGTCTTCACTTTTATCGTGTCTATTCAACCAAAAGACAAATAAAGAGTTTAAAATCGCTACTAAAAGCGACATGAGAGAAGCAAGAAACAATTGTGACACCTCCAACCCATTGCCTGATTTGCTTTGAAGTAGTAGGCAATTATTTCAGTATCCAGAAAACAAACTAAAATCTTACAGAAATATTTGGCTAATGTTTGCGTAGAAAAACTGTGATAGACTAGGCGTAAATAAACGATAAATTGAGGCAAGAGAATTGATTACAATTGGATTAACAACATGGGCAGATCATCCTTCACTAATTGAAAATGAAGATCGTAAGGTGACGTTGACAGAATATGCCGGCTTTTTTCCTGTGGTCGAGGTGGACACATCGTTTTACGGGATTCCTAGACTAACGACCGTTGAAAATTGGCAAAAATCCGTTCCAGAAAAGTTTCAATTTATTTTGAAAGCTAATCAAATTATGACTCTACATGATGGCGTCAATGCGGATGAGTATTTAAATGATGAACACCGCCTAGCAATTACGGAGTTTCGTAAAATGGTCCGGCCTTTAGTTGAGGCTAAACAACTTAAAACAATCTTATTTCAGTTTCCACCCTATTTTAATTGTGAAACAGCCAACATCAGATATTTATGGGACATTCGTGAGTTGATGGGTGACCTACCAATTTCCGTGGAGTTTCGTAATCAGAGTTGGTATGATCCGGCGGTTCAAGAGGAAACGATGCTGTATCTTAAAAAGTTGCGCATGAGTCATGTGAGTGTGGATGAACCAAGTTCGGTGCCAAATGGGGTGCCGTTAGTTAGCACCGTGACCAATTCTCAATTAGCTGTTTTACGATTACACGGGCAAAATGCAGAAGGTTGGGCACAAAAAGGGCCGAACTGGCGTAAAACACGGACTTTGTATCGCTACTCGGAAGAAGAGCTACAAAGTTTTGCGAAGCTTGTGAAACAGATGCAGGAAAAATCGGAAGAAGTGTGCATTATTTTTAATAATAATAGTGGGCATGATGCTGCTGAAAATGCCCTGCGTTTAAAAGAAATTTTGAATATTAGTTTTGATGGATTAGGTCCGTTACAGCTTGGTCTGTTTTAAGTGATAAATCAGAATGAAACAGGCTTTGCCAAGCGGTTCTTTGTGATATACTTAAAGTTAAAATAATTCAAATATAAAATTAAATTTTTTGTGAAACTAGGAAGGAAATCTCATATGGCAGATAAATCCACATACTATATAACAACTCCCATTTATTATCCATCGGGAAAATTACACATTGGTAATTCATATACGACCATCGCTTGTGACGCGGAGGCTCGTTTTCAGCGTCTAGAAGGTAAAGATGTTTTCTTCCTTACAGGAACTGATGAACATGGCTTGAAAATTGAACAAAAGGCTGAGGAACTTGGCACCACGCCTAAGGCTTATGTTGATGGCATGGCTGACGGCATCAAAAAGCTTTGGAAATTATTGGATATTTCAAACACGAAGTTTATCCGTACTACAGATGACTATCATGAAAAAGCCGTTCAAGAAATCTTCCAAAAATTGGAAGATAGTGGCGATATTTATTTGGGCGAATACGAAGGTTGGTACTCAGTTTCAGATGAAGAGTATTTTACGGAAACCCAATTAGCCGAAGTTTATCATGATGCAGACGGCAATGTGACCGGCGGAAAAGCTCCATCAGGGCATGAAGTTCAAAAAGTTAAAGAAGAGTCTTACTTTTTCAAAATGAGTAAGTACGCAGATTGGTTATTGCAATATTACAAGGAACATCCTGATTTTATTCAGCCTGCAAGCCGAATGAATGAAATGATCAATAACTTTATCAAGCCTGGTTTGGAAGATCTCGCTGTTTCACGGACCACGTTCAATTGGGGAGTTAAAGTAAAGGATAATCCGAAACACGTGGTTTATGTTTGGATTGATGCGTTGACGAACTATATCACTGCTTTAGGTTATGGCAGCGCGGATCAAAGTAACTTTGATAAATACTGGCCAGCTGATGTGCATATGGTCGGTAAAGAAATTGTGCGTTTCCATACGATTTACTGGCCAATCTTATTACATGCGTTAGGCTTACCACTACCTAAGCACGTAGTTGGGCATGGCTGGTTATTGATGAAAGACGGCAAAATGTCGAAGTCAAAGGGAAACGTAATTTATCCAGAAACTTTGGTAGAACGCTACGGTCTAGATGCTTTGCGCTACTATTTATTAAAAGCAATGCCTTACGGAAACGACGGTGTGTTTACACCGGAAGACTTTATCGACAAAATTAACTATGATTTGGCCAATGATTTGGGAAACCTTTTGAACCGGACAGTGGCGATGATTAATAAGTATGAAGACGGCGTTATTCCACCTTTCAAAGCTGGAGTTACCGAATTTGACGAGGATCTTGAAAAAACGGCTGCCACAGTGGTTACCAACTATCGTGAATTAATGAATTCGTTGCACTTCTCTGACGCTCTTTCTGAAGTCTGGAAGTTAGTGAGTCGTTCTAATAAGTATATTGATGAGACAGCCCCATGGGTTCTAGCTAAGAGTGACGATGAAGCTGATCGCGCCAAATTGGCTAGTGTGATGAATCATTTGGCTGAAAGTTTGCGTTTATTGGCTCACCTGTTGCAACCAGTTTTGACTCAGGCGCCTGGCAAGATTTTGACACAGTTAGGTTTATCTGCTCAAACGGTTAACTTAGATGAACTTAAGTTTGGCACAATTCCTGCTGGTACTAAAGTGATTGCTAAAGGAACGCCAATCTTCCCCCGTTTGGATGCTAAAGAGGAAGTTGCCTTTATTAAGGCTCAGATGACAAAGACTGACAAGAAAAAGGGTCGTGCCGCAATGGAAGCTGCTAAAAAGGCTGCCCAGACTGCTGATGAACCTGAATTAAAGTCAGCTAAAAAATCAATTCGGATTGAAGCTTTTGACAAAATCGAGTTGAAAGTTGCTGAAATCAAGTCTGTTGATCATGTTGAAGGTGCCGACAAATTGCTTAAATTTAAGTTAGATGCTGGGGATGTTGGTGATCGCCAAATTCTTTCAGGAATTGCTGAATATTACCCAGATCCAAGTGTTTTAGTTGGCAAAAAAGTGTTAATTGTCGCTAACCTTAAACCACGTAAGATGCGTGGTGAGATTAGCCAAGGCATGCTGTTGTCAGCGGAACACGATGGCCATATTCAAGTGGTTGAAGTACCAAAATCACTTGTGAATGGTTCGGGTGTGGAATAAGAAGAATGCCTTTTGAGGCCGTTTTAGAATGATAAAATTAACTCAAGACCAAACGCGTTTATCTAGGTGTCTTGAGTTATTTTAGTAATTGGAGGAAACATGCAATTATTTGATTCACATACCCATTTAAATGATGCCGCATTTTTAGGCCAAGAAGCCAGTTACATTGACCATGCCCATAAATTAGGCGTTCAAAAAATGGCCATGGTTGGTTCAAATGCCAAACTAAATGCAGATGCGATTATGTTAGCTCATAAATACGCTGGATTATACGCGGTAGTCGGTTGGCATCCGGAAGATTCCATAAATTTTCATGAACCTCAAGTCGAAACCTTAAAA
Source organism: Pediococcus sp. M21F004 (assembly GCF_051122535.1). NCBI lineage: Bacteria > Bacillati > Bacillota > Bacilli > Lactobacillales > Lactobacillaceae > Pediococcus > Pediococcus sp. M21F004. The sequence goes on along the minus strand of NZ_CP177314.1, from coordinate 1,113,800 downwards.
ACCCAATTACAAGATCCGAAAGTGGTTGCGTTAGGTGAAATTGGCTTGGATTATTATGAAACGAAATCGCCACAAAAAATTCAGCGGCGTGTTTTTGAAGAACAGCTAGCGATTGCCAGTGAGCTCAATGTGCCAGTCGCCATTCATAATCGGGATGCGTTTGAAGATACGTATGCAATTTTAAAAAACGCGCATGTTGAAAACTTTGGTGGGGTGATGCATAGTTTTAATGGCTCGCCAGAATGGCTAGAAAAGTTTTTAAACCTTGGGATGCATATCTCATATAGTGGCGTGGCTAGTTTCAAATCTGCTAAGGATGTTCACGAGTCAGTGCAGGCAACGCCGCTAGATCGGATTATGGCCGAAACCGATGCCCCTTATTTAGCCCCGATGCCATTTCGCGGTAAACAAAATGAACCTGCATATACTGTTTATGTGGTGGAAGCTTTAGCGCGCTTGCGGGATGAAGATCCAGATGTGACTGGCAAAGCCACTTATGAAAATGCCAAACGATTTTATAGGATAATAGATGATGAAAAAAATTAAAGAAGTAATTGTAGTTGAAGGTAAAGATGATACAGTCCGCATCAACAAAGCTGTCAATGCGGATACGATTGAGACCCGGGGATCCGCTATTTCGGAGCAAACCATTGATCAAATACGTCGTTTGCAAGAAGAACGGGGCGTGATTGTGTTTACGGACCCAGATTTTTCTGGCGAAAAGATCCGTAAAACCATTTCAGCGGCGGTCCCTGATGTGAAACATGCCTTTTTGGCACGTCGGGATGCGGTGCCTAGTAAAAAGGGGAGTCTTGGCGTAGAACATGCGACGCCACAAGCTATTCGTGACGCATTGGATAAAGTATATACGGAAGTTTCTGATGCCCCTCAGACAATCACTCGTGCAGACCTGTTGGATGCTGATTTAATTGCTGGGCAAGATGCAAAGCAACGGCGCATGGAACTTTGTGAAATTTTGAATATTGGCTATGTAAATGGTAAACAGCTTTTGAAAAGATTACAGCTATTTCAAATTAGCGATGAAGATTTTCAGGATGCGGTTTCTAAATTGGGACAAGAGTAAAGAAGGGACAACAGATGACAGAAGAAATAGATATTGCCGATCCAATCCGAACACGAGGCATTTTAGAACGCTATGGATTAAATGCCAAGAAGAGTCTTGGACAAAATTTCTTGACCCGCCCTCAAATTTTAAAGGATATTGTGTCAGCCGCGGAAATTTCTGAAGCTGATGATGTTATTGAAGTCGGCCCAGGAATTGGGGCTTTGACCGAACAATTAGCTCGCCACGCCCATCATGTGCTGGCTTTTGAAATCGATGATAACCTGTTGAACGTTTTGGATGAAACTTTAGCACCCTATCAAAACATTACGATCATTAATGGTGATATTTTGCAGGTGGATCTACCAAAAGTTGTCTCAGAAGAATTAGATGGCAAACACACTCTAAAAGTGGTGGCTAATTTACCATATTACATTACGACGCCAATTTTAAAGGGCTTGTTACAGAGCCCCTTAACGTTGGATCAGATTGTGGTTATGATGCAAAAAGAGGTGGCGGATCGCTTGAATGCAGTGCCAGGAACGAAGGCATACGGTTCGTTGAGTGTGGCAGTGCAGCTAGAAATGAATGTAAATGTCGAATTTGAGGTGCCTAAGACGGCATTTGTGCCACAACCAAAGGTGGATTCGGCGATCGTGAAGCTGACCCATCGCGAACCAAGAGAGGTGCAACCTTATTCAAAGGATGCCTTTTTCAAGACGGTGCATGGGTGTTTTGCGCATCGGAGAAAGACTTTGTGGAATAACCTTGTGGGAATTTACGGCAAGGATGATGAGACAAAGGCTAAGCTAGAAGCGGTACTAGCAAAATTAGAAATCAAGCCGGGAGTGAGGCCGGAACGGTTGACGGTGGATGATTTTGTAAGGCTGACGAACGAATTAAAATAGTGAGTGAGACAAAATGGTAAGTGTAAAGAAATAGGCGTGTCTCCCGCGGGATCGCAATCCCGCGGGAGACACGCCTATTTCTTTACACTTATTTTGTCGAACTGTCCTAAAGCTCAGCGGAAAGCAAAAGGCGAAGACGTGACGGATGCGGGATTGCAATCCCGCGGGAGTCATGCTTATTTATCACCTTTTGCTTTGTCGAGCTGTCCTAAAACAGTGAACGAAACAAGTCGTTAAGAGTCAAAAAAATAAGAGAGGTGAAGGCGGGATCATATCCCGCTGCGAGTTTTTGCGGCTGAATTAGGCCACAAAAATCGACAACGAATGAGAGAAATGAAATTTTCGGGACGAAAATCATCAGTAATTTCGAGTAGTGAGAACCTCTCTTATTTTTTTGACTCTGACTTGTGCAGTTGTCCTCAGATTTGTCAGATCGCAATCCCGCATACGACACGTCTATTTCTTTACACTTATTTTGTCGAACTGTCCTAAGAAAGTGGACGAAACAAGTCGTTAAGAGCCAAGAAATAAGTAAGGTGAGATCATGAGACTCGGTATCCGGTGTTAGTGTTGCTTATTTACTAGTTTCCGTCTTGTTAAGTTATTCTCAGTTTTAGTAAGAGAATTTAATCAAAAATGCGTTAACTGTGATACACATTTTAGTGTGTTTTTTTTTGAATTTGTTTTCTAAATTCATTAATTTCATATTCAATCGATTTGTACATGTTTGTTGCTCCCATCAACGATAGAACTTTTCTTTCTTTTTCGGCAGTTATAAAGTCGCCATTGCATATAGCTATTCTAATTCTTCCTAGTATAAAAAGGTCGAAACGTTGAATTTGTTGAGACAATGACATACTCAGTTCCAAAAGTTGTAAAGCTGAATTCCAACAATTTTGTTGCATTAAGAGAAATGCTTCATTTAGTAAAAAACCATTTTTTAATTTCCTTAACTGAGGATAATTTTGGTCTATATTTTTGATAGCTGTATTAGCCATGGTGTAGGAAGTCTCTGATGAAAATAAAAATAAAATATTGTTAACAAGATAAAGATCCAGTTTATCCCAAGAATCGTGAGTTTCTAAATATTTCCAGACAGGAGTTACAATTATTCGCAACTCTTTAAGACTTTTGGTATCGGTACAAAGTAAAGCTTTTATAATTAATGAAATTCTATATATATCGTCGTTCTGTCCTTTGCTTAATAGATTATTGCATCGAATAAATAACTGTTCGAGAGCTTTATGTTGTGTTGAATTAGATAAATGAATGAAGTCGTCAATAATCTCTTGTTTTGAACTTTGTTTGAAGCCATTTCTTATATATTCAAACTCATTAGGTGTTACACCTAATTCTGATATTAGAATAATTGCTTTGGGGTAAGTTGGTATTTGACGATTATTTTCAATTTTTGATATTGAGGTTCTAGACATTAGGTTATTGTTCAGCTCTTTTTGACTCAAGCTCTTGGATATTCTAATTAGTTTGAGCGTATCACCAAAAGTCACTTAATCATCTCCAATTATATTGTGAATATAGTTTACCTTTTTTCACGAATAATTACAATCATGTTAAAATCATATTATAAAACGAGATGACGAATCGGCAGCAGCTTTAATTTAAAACTCATTTTTGGATTGTTGGTGGTTAAAAGGAAGGCAGAAAATTATATGAATAAGAATAGCTTTTTTGAGTATGTAAAATCTTTTCAAAATTAAATTCAAAGTTATACGGTTAAATATGGTGATAATAGCTTAATTGTTTATAAGCTCAAATTACAATTATTAAGTGAAACATTCGATTATTGTAATAGCAGTAGTTCAATTGAAGCTTACAAAAGATTTCAAAAAATATTATCATCGGTAAAAAAAACGTTAGACGTCATGAAAATGGGAGTCAGTAGAGTTTGAGGTGAGTGTGCCAAAAAATCACTTATTGCAGAAGCTCAAGAGAATCGGTGAAAAGTTTCAAAGTGAAAGTGATTACGCGTTTTCTTATAAGAATAAATTGGCGCAACTGTGGAACTGGGGTGATGGCGATTGAGTAATAAAAAAGTTATACTTGTGAGTCAATTTGTAAACAATTTTGGTTCGGGGTTCTCTAGAATTGCCCTTATTATATTAGTCACCACATGGTTTAAAAACCCAATATATGTGGGAGTATATTCTTTCTTTTTGTTTGTGCCCAATATATTATTGGCAACTCCAATTGGTTACTTTATTGATTCGTGCAGAAATCAAAAAAAATTGTTGATAAGTACAAGTTTTCTTTCAGCAATTGCAGTGTTAGGAATTGTATTGTTAACGTACTTCAAAGTAAAATCGTTTTTCCTACTAGTTCTTTTGGCCATTGTTTATAATCTATTTTCTGGATTTTATATGCCTGTTGTTACTAAGATAACCGTACAAATATTTGATCGCAATGAGTACAATGATATAAATGCGGCCATTAGTACGGCCATGACCGGAGCAAATCTATTTTCTGGAATTATAGTGACATTTTTCATTAGTTTTTTGTCTACCTATTTTTTATTTATTTTTGACTTTATGTCTTATCTAGTTATTACAATTTTATTAATTCAACTTCGTATTAAACCGATTGCGGAGACTGCAAAAACCGAAAAAGGGAATTTTTTAAGTTTTTTGAATGGTTTTGAGGTAGTTCGTGAGTTCTTAAACACTTACAAAGTAGTGGTTCCTGTTTTTCTCGCGGCAGTTTTGTTTAACATTATTTTAGCACCTAATGATGTGTACTTAACACAGATATCTAGTCGTGTTTTTAATAACCCAAGATTAGTAGGCTTTATGGAATCGTTTTTCTCACTTGGATTTTTATTAGGATCGCTGTTCTATAAAATTATTATTACAAGAGTTCCAATGCATAACCTTATTGAAACTGCATTGGTACTTGTCCCAATATCGCTATTAATTTTTGGAGATACAACCAACTTACTAGTGTCATTAATTGGGCTCGTAATATTAGGCTTATCATTACCATTTTTTAACATTTCTTCTAAAACCATACTTCAAAATAAGGTAGAAGAAGGAAAATTAGGCACTGTTTTTAATAGCTATTTTGCTGTGATGAATATAACCCAGCCTATTGGACTACTTGGAATTCCTATACTAATTAACTTTTGGGGTATTCAGAGGTTCGCATTAATTGGAGGTCTTGTATATTTAACTTTTGCAGTAGTGTTAATAATAACGCATCAAGTATCTCCTGCGTTGGATAAATAGAAATAGGTGGTGGTAATTTTGGTAGGGAAAGTGTGCCTACAGGCAGACCATTTTAAATGGTTGGCTTTAAAAAATACGAGGAGGAATTTAATATGGAGAATACTTTAAATTTGGATCAATAAAAGCAGCTCGATTTTTAGAAAGTTGCAGATGTTGTTAAGCAACTAGAAAAAGATCCACAAACACTAGAGAAATTTTCATCGGTTACCTCGCAAAGGCGTTTTAGTAGTCGTAAAAATAAGGTCACAGTTCCCAATAATTGGCATATTTTAAGTCGAAGTCAGGCTGAATGGCCGTCAAAAACAGCAACTGCTAAAAAAACGGGAAATCTGAGATTAAAACAGCAATTACTCAAAATGTAGAAAAGGCAGTTAAATCCGATCCAACAATGTCTAAAAAAGAGCAACAAGTACTTGAACGAAAGGTTAAAACCCAAGGCGAAAATCAAGCGAAAAAAAAAGAAATTTCGCAATTACGACAACTTGTTACCAAAGCAGCAATCAGTTCATTAAGTTGAACAGAAAAAAAACACGATTACCGAATAAACAATCATTCGATAATCGTGTTTTAATTTACAGTGAGTTTAATTATCACCGGGCGTCATCTGCTGCGCATCAATGGCTCTAGTATCTAAGAACCAGTATTGATGCCAATCACCTAGTAAAGCAGTGTACGAAACTGGGGTTTTACCCTGTTCTTCAACTTTTTCAGTTAAATAGTTTCTCAATATCCAAGGATCAGAAAGTGATTGTTGGGTAAGGGTGAATAAGTGATCCAGTTTTTCTAAACTGATGTTAAGGTCGCTAGCAACCTGTTCTTTGGTTAAACCAGAAATCTCAAAGTTTTCCTTGAGTTCCTTGCGCGTATTTTTCATTTGAGTGGGATTTAAAGACATTTTAAGTTTCCTCCTTTAAAATTAAAGCTTGAGTAATTTTTCTGCGTTACCATGGGCAAATAATTCACGTTGCTTGTCTGTTAAAGCGGAAATCTCTGTTAGGAAAGTTTTACTATTTTTAGGCTGCTTGTATGGATAATCCAGTGAATACATGATGTGTTCAGGCCCCATTTCATCTAAAATGAATTTCAATTGGGGTTCACTTAACATGCCACTTGGTGTGAGCCAAACATTGTTTCGATAGTATTCAGAAAATGGTTTCTTTAAACCAGAATAGTTGGTGAGTTCATCATCTAAACGTTCCAAGAACATGGGGATCATTTCGCCCCAATGTCCGGAAATGAGTTTTAGGTTAGGTAATTTATCAAAGATGCCAGACCAAATCATGCGCATAACTTGAATGCCGACATCCATATGCCAACCAAAACCGGCACTAGAGGCAATTCCAGTCACAACATCGGACCATTCACCGTTACCAAAGTAGTGGTCGGTAATATTTTGTGGAATAAAAGATGGGTGAAAGTAAACTGGGACATCCAAGTCACTTGCCATTTTGAAAATTGGGAAGAAAAATGGGTCATCAAAGAACTTATTATCAAAGTTACCTTTTAAAAGGACGCCTCTGAAATTTAATTCTTTAACGGTTCTTTTTAGTTCACTGGCAGCGGCCTCGGGATCACCGACTGGCAATACGGCTAATGCAGCAAACCGGTCTGGATGGGCGTCCACCACTTTGGCGAGTTCATCATTTGCGAGTTTGCAGAGCCGAACAGACACTTCGGGGTCCAAATTTTGAGGTTGTGAGTTACCATAAGAGAGAACTTGCATGTCAACGCCATATTTATTCATAAATTTTAGGCGGTTATCTACATCCTGCATATCAGTCGGAGTAGGTAGCGATGTGTGCATGTAAGTCAACATATCTTTACTTAGATTTGGCAAAGTGGGCTCACCAATGGCCTTGTTAATTTCATCGGTTAATAATTTTGATTCAATATGTTCTTCAAGCGTAATAACTTTCATTTTAAGTGCTCCTTTCGTCACGAGGATTTAAATCCTTTATACAATAGATATTATAAAGAGGCCATAAGGTAAATAAAAGCGTTTTGCAAGACACAAGAGGACTATATGTCTCATAGACGTGCAGCAACAGTGTAACGCAGATGAAAACGGTCAAATAGAATAAACTGAAATTAGAAGTTTTTGATAAAATTTGGCGGTGATTTCGAAACTACTTATTGCGGCTCATTAAGCATTGTGGTATAATTTGCAATTTTTGTGAAACTATGCTACAATGTTTCACATGGGAAGGTGATGCCAATGCCAAATACACTAGCCACAATTAAGTCTGATTTAGATAACAAGGTCGGAGAAGAAATGATGGTCGTTGCACAAGCAGGTCGTAAGAAAATTACGAAACGTCATGGTATTCTCCACAAAACATATCCAGCAGTTTTCGTTGTTGATTTGGACCAAGAAGAAAATTCTTTTGAGCGCGTATCTTATAGTTACACAGATATCCTCACCAAAAACATCGAAATTGCATTTGGAGAAGAATAAAAAATAATTGGGCCTTGAAGGTCTTTTTATTTTGCCAAAAATAGGGAGAATTTAAAAAACTATGGATTTACAAAATGAATTAATGCACCATTTAGAAGACTCTGAAGATGAAATGATTGAGATTCGGCGCTATTTGCATGCCCATCCAGAAATTTCATTTAAAGAGAAACAAACGGCTGCCTACATAAAAAAGTTTTATCGAGATTTAGACTGTCAGATAACGGATTATGGTGATGGGTATGGTTTTGTGGTGGATATTGATAGCGGTCATTCAGGTCCAAAACTTGGATTGCGCGCAGATTTTGACGCATTAGCTATTCAAGAAGATAATGATTTGTCCTTTAAATCACAAGTACCCGGAGTGATGCACGCGTGTGGCCATGATGGGCATACGGCTTATCTTATGGTGTTAGCGAAACATTTAATTGCCTTAAAAGATCGCTTAAAAGGATCAATCCGGATCATTCACCAACCAGCTGAGGAGGTTTCTCCAGGTGGCGCACAATCCATGATTGCAGATGACGTTTTAAAAAACGTGGATAATGTGGTTGGAATTCACGTGATGTCTTCAATGGAGACCGGCATGATTGGTTATCACTTTGGTGAAACGCAAACGGGCCGTTCTAATTTCACGGTTAAATTTACTGGTAAAGGCGGTCATGCCTCAATGCCTCATTTGTCTAACGATGCGATTGTAGCCGGAAGTTACTTTGTGACCGCTCTACAAACGATTGTGGCTCGTAGAATTAATCCGTTTGATACAGCTAGTGTCACAATTGGGTCATTCGATGGGGTAGGTTCATATAACGCTATTAAGGAGTCTGTCACTCTTAAAGGGGATGTCCGCGTGATGAAAGAATCAACGAGAAAACTGGTCAGAAAACAAATTGAGCAAATTATTCATGGGGTTGAGTCGATGTTTGGTGTCACGGCTGAACTAGATTATGATGACAACTATCCAGTCCTTGTGAATGATCCTAAGCTAACAGATCAAGTGGTGACTAGCTTGAAAGCTGCAAATCTACCTGAAGTTACTGAAGTTTCGGATTGTGGGCCGCAAGATCCTTCTGAAGATTTTGCTTACTTTGCGCAAAAAGTCCCCAGTTGTTTCTTTTACGTGGGCTGCATGACAGATGATCATGCCAATCACCCCCATCATAGTCCAGATTTTATGATGAATGAAAAGTGCCTGTTAATTGCAGCTAAAGCAGCTGGAACGGTCACTTTAAACTATTTGATGCATGCATGAAATGAAAGCCAACAGATTTTTTAGTTGGCTTTTTTTAGTTAAACTAGACCCACGCTGGTACTTTGCCCAGTTTTTAAGTATAATTGTGATAAAATACTGGATTAACAAACTAGGTGATTAAATGGAGACAACGGAAAAGGCCCCAGCCAAACTCAACTTGTTTTTGGATACACCTTATAATCACTCGGATGGACTTCAAGAATGGAATATGGTCATGACGTCGGTCGATCTGGCTGATTATGTGAAGATAGAGACCAAGCCTGGTAAACGCGCCATTAGCGTGCATACGGATACAGGCTTTTTACCTAATGACAGTCGTAACCTTGCCTATCAAGCCGCTAAACTGCTTCAACAGGAGTTTCATGTGCAGGCAGGCGCTAAGATTCGGATTAAGAAAAATATTCCGGTCGCGGCTGGTATGGGTGGTGGTTCTTCAGATGCAGCCGCCGTGTTGCGTGGATTGAATAATTTATGGAATTTGGGTATTTCGCGTGAGCAGCTAGCCAAGCTAGGCCTGCGAATTGATTCGGATGTTCCATATTGTGTATACAGTCAAACCGCCTATGTGTACGGGAAGGGCGAAAAAGTGCAACTGTTACGCCAATTACCAGCGATGTATTTTGTGATTGCTAAACCAAAATTAAGTGTTTCGACACCTAAAATTTTGCGCCAAATTGATCACAAAAGTTTAAACCATTTGGAAATCGATGGGATTTTAGCAGGAATTAAACAAAATGATTTTGCGGAAATCTGTGCTAATGTGGGCAATGTTTTAGAACCCATCACAGGGCAGTTGCATCCGCAAATTCTCCAACTAAAAGATCGGATGTTACGATATGGTGCTGATGCGGCTCAGATGAGTGGTACTGGGCCAACGGTATTTGGAATTTGTCACAAAGAAAGTCGGGCCCAGCATTTAGTGAATAGTTTAAAGGGATTTTGTCCTGAGGTGTATCTAGTGAGGCCGTTAAATTAAAAAATAGAGAGTCACCAAAATTTGGTGAACTCTCTATTTTTTAAAGTAATGCAGCAACACCCAGACCAATCAGGAGTAGGCCGAAAAATATGCTGTACCAAAGGGCAAACGGCATAAAAACAGATGTACCAGCTGTCATCTTTACTCGTAATGTTTTCCAACTGGTATATACGTTGTAAAACTGAAACAAACCAATTAAAATACTCACAGTACCAATTAAGATACGCGTAATCATTATAATCGCCTTCATTCAAATTTACGAAACTTAAAACTCTTATTGGGTAGTCTGACATTACAAGCATAGTGTAGCATGGTCTATTAGTTTTAGAAAACGCTTACATAAGGCCTACATGTAACTTAATAAAAGTTTCTAAACATCAAAAATAATAAGCCAGTTCCAATCAAAATGACCAGCAACATCAATAAAAGATTACGACGACTATAATGTTTCGATAAATACATCGAGCCACCGGCTAAACTGAGACTGACGGCAACTAGTCCAAAAATTAAAGGTAATGGAAAGCCAAATTTATACAGAAAATAAGCCATTACAACATATCCAAGAAGATATTGAATCAGTAAAAATTTATTATTTGGTCGTTTCATGTGAGTCCTCCGTTGTGGATGATTATCTTAAATATACAACAAAATGGAGAAATACATGAGTGTGGCGCCTACTAAGACCAAGACGTGCCACCAAACATGGACGTATTTGACATGAGGTATGTTATAAATTAATCCGCCTAGCGAAAAGGCAACTCCACCAGCAACCAGTAGGGAAAGACCGATTAATCCAAGGCTTTCATAGAGCGGTTTAGCACCTACCATACACAGCCAACCCATCAAAACGTAGATTAGCGTTTCAACTTTTTTGAATTTACCAACGGCAAAAAATTGAAAAATAATACCACCAATTGCGAGAAGCCAAATAACGATACAAAGGCCGATACCAAGCCGCCCACGAATGGCCAACAAACAATAAGGTGTGTAGGTTCCGGCAATTAAAAAATTAATACTGTCATGATCGAGAATCTGGAAGACATGACTAGCTTTCGTGAAATATAAACTATGAAACATGGTGGAGGAGAAGAATAGAACCAACAAACTGGCTCCATAAATCGCATAGGCAACTAAATCGAGTGGTTTCCCAAGCCCCATTGCTTTAATAAGTAATAAAATTGTGCCGACGATACTCAAAATGAATCCAAAACCATGAGTAATTGCACTCCAGATTTCGTTTAACAATTGGGCGTGCCGGATTGATAGAGTTTGTTTAGTTGTTAAAGTTGATTTCATTGGTCATCCTCTCTTTCAACTAGATATTATATACCAATGATCTAGTATTTAAAACTAGATGAAGCTAAAAACTGCAAATTACTTAATTTTAAGGGAAAATGGTATGATACTAAGAAGGGTGTTTTGAAATGCGGTCGGCTGCTACTATGTAGTGAGTGAGATTTTAATAAGTAACGCCAGCGACCTGCAGCACTCGCGTTAGGTGTATTTAAAGAGAGAAATAGTAAAGAGGGAAATCATGGCAAAGCGTGTGAACACCAAGCAAAAAATCGTGATGGCGTTGTTCGAATTAATGCGAACACGCTCTGTTGATGAAGTGACAGTAAGCGATATTTGTAAACAAGCCTCAGTTTCGAGGATGTCTTATTATCGGAGCTTTAAATCAAAACAACAAATTCTAGAATATCAATTTGACGAGGTGTTTCAAGAGTTCTTTAGTTACCTGCAAGTGATGAACAATCATGATTTAACGGCATTTTTGGATGCGTTTTTTACTGTGATGCGACGTCATCAAGGGACCGTAAATGTGTTAATTCAAGCAGATTTGACCCCGATTATTTTGGATAAACTACAATTCTATATTACTGACCTGATTGATAAAGGTGTTTTAACAATCCGTGATCGAACTTCAAAAATGTGGATTGCGTTTGTTGCCGGCGGATTAACCCAAATGATTGTTAGATGGGATAAAGACCAAATGGTAGAGTCAAATGAGGAAATGGTTATGATCGCCCGTAAGTTTTTAAGGTAGTATATGGAAAGTGAATTGATTTTCAATTCTTTTCAAAAAACACTAGAAATTTTCAATCTGTATTTGATACAATGAAATAGATAGAGCTCATACTGCGTATAATTGATCAGCGTATGTTTTTTTTATAAAAAACATGCGCTGATTTTTTGTGCTTTTAAGGGCTAATCTGGTAAGTTTTAAAAAATTAGAAGGATTTTAGATGTTATTTAGAATGAAGTTACCACAGAACAAGAAAGAAACGGTTTTATTTATGTTTTTAATTTCTGCAATCTCGGTGAATATTATTGCCCCTGTGATCACAGGGTTTGAAATTGGATTTAGTTGGCAGACCTGGCGTCAGGTTTTGACAATTATTCCATTTATGTGGATAACTGTTTTGGTAATTGTGATTTTCACACAGCAGCCAGCTGGGTGGTTGACGGGGAAAATTGTAGCTCAAGAAGATAGTTTTGCGGCTCATATGGTGATTAATGGGATGTGTTCGGTATTATTAATCTCAATTTTTATGACTGTTTTAGGAACATGGATCGGAAGTCAACAAATTAGCTGGGCACCAATTCAGCAATTCTTCGTAAAATGGCCACGTAATTTTGCGATTGCTTTAGCTGTGGAACTATTGATTGCGCAGCCGATTGCTCGAGAGGCTATGCAGATTATTCATAAGCATTCAAGCGTGGTAGTATAAGCTTTGCATTGAAAATAGGAAATTTTATTTAATAAAGCGTTTACATTTAAGAAATCATATGATATAGTAATCACGGATAAAGTTTTTGTGGATCGTTACTAATTAGATTAGGCGTGACCACAAGCAATGCAACTCATTGCTTGTGGTCATTTTTTTTCAAAAAAGAGGATGTGATAAAAATGTTGACTATCGTTCAGATTTTTAATAACAATGTAGCTTTGGTTAAGCTAAATGATAATCGACAGGCAATCGTAAAGGGAAAAGGAATTGTTTTTCAAAAGAAAAAAGGACAAGGTGTTGATGTTGAAAAAGTAGAAAAGATCTTTTATCTGGAGACCGCGGAATCTAGAGAAAATTTATATTTTCTGCTTAAAGATATTCCCATCGATATTGTGACTACCACATATGAGATAGTCGACGTTGCACAGAAAGCATTTGATTTTCCAGTACTTGATTATGTATATATAACGCTAAGTGATCATATTTACGGTGTTTATAAACGACTTCAAGCAGACAACTATACTGAAAGTCTTGTGCCTGATATGCACACAGAATATCCGACTGAATATGCTATTGGTGAAAAAGCAGTAGAAATTATATCCAATAATTTGCACATTCAGTTACCACATAGTGAAGCAAAGAGTATTGCTTTACATTTCATCAATGCAAAAGGCACACCGGGAGCCGATAAACTTGATGAATCACTGACTATGAGTGTAAACGACATTGTTCAAGACATTTTGAACCAAAATCATATTCTACGTACTAAAGAAAATGGCAATTATTATGATCGATTAATGGTTCATCTTCAATATTTGGTGGATCGACTCAACCAATCTGAAGTACATGGTTCGGCATTTACAAAATCTTTAGAAAAAAGTCTAGAAAAATCTTATCCAAATTCAACACAGATTGCAGAAGAAATTTATGACAATCTGCAAAAACAATTATCTGCAACACTTAGTGATAACGAAAAACTATATTTTATTATTCATATACAGAGACTAATTAATGAACAGGCTCAAGAATAAACAGTTATGGAGGAAAGTATTATGGCAACAAGAGAAGAAGTATCAATGGTTGGTTTTGCAATCGTCGCATATGCAGGAGATGCAAAAACGGCGCTGATTAAAGCGCTCAATGAAGCACGCGATGGTAACTTTGAAAAAGCACGCGCATTACTTAAAGAATCCAATCAATCCATCGTTGACGCTCATAACGAGCAAACACAGCTTTTAAGTAAAGAAGCTGGTGGTGATGATATGGACGTGACATTCATTATGGTTCATGGACAGGATACATTGATGACCACGATGATGTTGAAAGACGAAGTTCAATACTTTATTGATGAATATGAACGAATTGATGTTATCGAAAAGAAATTAGGAATCGAAAAATCGAAATAAATTAATGTAGGAGGTTATCTCATGAATTGGATTGTTAAACAAATTGAGAAAGCTCAACCATTTTTTAGAAAACTGTCTGCAAATATCTATCTTCAGGCGGTTCGTGATGGGTTTATCTCATTAATGCCAATTATTATTTTCTCAAGTATTTTTATTCTAGTAGCAAATGTACCAAACATTTGGGGCTTTTACTGGCCAACAAATGTAGGTAATAACTTAAATAGATTTTATAATTATTCAATGGGTGTTTTATCGTTAATGGCCGCAGCAAACGTTGCACGAGCCTTAACACGTAATTTAAATGTTCGGTTACCAAAAATTGATCAGATTCCAGAAGCTGCCGTTATGTTTGGTGCTCAAATCAGTTTCTTATTGGTTGCTGTTGACCCATTTACAAACAAAGCAGGAGAGCTTTTCTTTAACACTGCTTTCATGGGTACTAAAGGTTTAATTTGTGCTTTCTTAGTTGCATTTATTGTACCTAACATTTACTTTTTCTGTTTTAAACATCATATTACAATTAAGTTACCTGATGCGGTCCCACAAAATATTTCATCTGCATTTACAAATATTATTCCATTCGCATTTGCCAGCTTCTTCTTCTGGATATTTGATATTGTATTCAGAGCATTAACAAGTGCAAACTTAGCGGCTTGGATTATTCAAGTTCTCTCTCCATTATTTACAGCTGCTGATGGATACTTTGGATTAGCAATTGTATATGGAGCAATGGCCTTCTTCTGGTTTATCGGAATTCAAGGACCATCAATTGTTGAACCAGCTGTTACAGCTATCTATTTAACTAACGTTGAAGCTAACTTAAAATTATTTCAGGCTGGTGGACACGCAACAAATATCCTTGCACAAGGAACCCAGTATTTCGTTGCTACCCTTGGAGGTACTGGTGCTACTTTAGTAATTACTTATATGTTTGCATTATTTGCGAAATCGAAAGAACTAAAGGCTGTTGGACGAGCCTCGGCAATTCCAGTTTCCTTCGGTGTTAATGAACCGATTTTGTTCGGTGCTCCTTTGATTTTGAACCCAGTATTTTTCTTACCATTCATTTTGACACCAATTTTTAACGTTTGGTTGTTCAAATTCTTTGTTGATTTCTTTGGTATGAATGGATTTGTTTATAACTTACCTTGGACAACACCAGGTCCAATTGGATTATACATGGGTGTTGGTTTCTCAATTCAAGCTTTAATCTTAATTGTGGCCTTGTTAGCAATGGATGTCGTTTGTTACTATCCATTCTTTAAAGCCTATGATTCACAAAAAGTTGCTGAAGAAGCAGCAACTGATGCAGAAAATGCTGCAAAAGGCATTTCTGCAACAACTGTTGAAGCACCTATTGAAGTTGACAGTGGTGAAATTCCAGTTAGCATGACAAAAGATAAAAAGAATCTAAATATTATGGTTATCTGTGCCGGTGGTGGTACTAGTGGTATTTTGGCCAATGCTTTAAATAAAATGGCCAAAGAAAAAGAGTTACCTGTTGAAGCAGCTGCTGCAGCGTACGGTGCTCATGGTGACTTGTTACCTGACATGGATGTTGTTGTTTTGGCACCCCAAATGGATGCGATGCGTGATTCATTAAAACTAGAGACCGATAAAGCCAATGTCAAAATGATTACAACGACTGGTAAACAGTATATCGATCTAACAAGACATGCAGATAAGGCTTTGGAATTCATTGTCGGTAAATTAAAAGGCGAATCAGAGGATACTGAGAAACCTACACAGACTCCAACACCAACTGCTTAACACTAGGAGGTTAATATGTTAAATAGAGTAAAATCTTTACCAAAAAATTTCGTTTGGGGTGGTGCCACAGCTGCCTATCAAGTTGAAGGCGCAACCAAAGTCGATGGGAAAGGCAAGACTATGTGGGACGACTACTTGAAAGCGCAAGGTCGGTTCTCTCCTGATCCTGCAAGTGACTTTTATCATCGTTATCCAGAAGATGTAAAATTATCGCATAAGTATGGTTTAAATGCGATTCGAGTTTCCATTGCTTGGACACGGATCTTCCCAGATGGGTATGGTGAACCTAACCAAGCGGGTGTGAAATATTATCACGAATTATTCAAAACTTGTATCGAGAATGGTGTTACACCATATGTTTCATTACATCATTTTGATTCGCCAAAAACACTTTTTGACCAAGGCGATTGGTTAAATCGTAAAAATATTGATTACTTCGTGAAGTATGCTGAGTTCTGTTTTAAAGAATTTACTGAGGTAAAAAACTGGTTCACAATTAATGAATTAATTTCACTTTCTCTTTCTCAATATATTGCAGGAAACTTTCCGCCTAACCATCATTTTGATGTGACAAGTGCTATTCAAGCTCAGCACAATGAACTTTTAGCACATGCAAAGGCCGTTAATTTGTACAAATCATTGAATTTAGATGGTCGAATTGGGTTGATTCACGTTTTGCAGCCAATTTATCCAATTACTGAGACACCTGAAAATAAACATGCCGCTGCTTTATACGATGCGTTTATTAATCGATTTTTACTCGATGGGACTTTCCTTGGTGAATATTCCGATGAAACCATGAGCTTGATTAACGAAATTTTGGATAAAAATAACGCCAAACTTGATATTCAAGATGGTGATATGGATATCTTGAAAAAAGCTTCTACTCAAAATGACTATTTTGGGATGAATTATTATCAATCACAGTTTATTCAGGCTTACGACGGCCCAAGTGGTAATAAATTTAACGGAACTGGTGATAAGGGTTCTTCATCCTTTAGTTTCCATGGTGTGGGACAGATTGTACAAAAACCAGGAGTTCCAACTACTGATTGGGATTGGAATATTTATCCAGAAGGTTTGTACGATATCTTGAAACGTGTTGCAAAAGAGTATCCTAACTCTAAAACTATTTATATTACTGAAAATGGTTTGGGCTATAAAGATAAATTTGTAAGTGAAGATCAAGTAATTGAAGATGAACCAAGAATTGATTACATTGATCAACACGTTGCAGCTTTATTGAAAGCTCGTAGTGAGGGCGTTGATGTTCAAGGATACTTCGTTTGGTCCTTACAAGATCAGTTTTCTTGGGCAAATGGGTACAATAAGCGTTACGGATTATTTTATGTTGATTTCGACACTCAGAAACGATATGTCAAAAAGAGTGCGGAGTGGTTTAAAGAATTAGCGGATACGATGGATAAATAATGTCCTGAGATCTTAGTAGTTTCTCCTAAAAAAGCCTTAAACATCAAACGCCTGCTGGTCTGCAGGGCGCTTGTGCTTAAGACTTTTTTATTAAATATTAATCCGTGCTTGAATTATTTGTAAATATCTGTTTGACTTAATTTATGAGTTGATAAGTAAAACGATTTCATGCTAAAAGAGGATGAGTAATCAATGGCGAAAACACTGTATTTAATGCGACATGGAGAAACACTTTTTAATGCACTTGGAAAAATTCAAGGTTGGTGTGATTCACCGCTTACGAAGACCGGTATTCAACAGGCTAAAGTTGCGGGTGAATACTTGGATAAATTACCAATTGATCATGCATATAGTTCAACATCAGAGCGCAGTTGCGACACAATTGAAATTGCCTTGAAGAATCGCATGCCCTATCAAAGGCTAAAAGGGCTGAAGGAAATGAATTTTGGTGTTTATGAGGGCGAGAGCGAAAAGCTCAATCCAACAATCCTTAAAGATTATGAAACTTTTTTCCTCCCTTTTGGGGGCGAATCATCCAAAGCGGTTGGTAAACGAATGCTAGAAACATTAACTGACATTATGGATAAGCCGGATCATCAAAATGTTTTGGCCGTTTCACATGCTGGTGCCTGTGTGAACTTCTTGGAAATGCTGCAGGACCCGACAGACGTTTTGAAGAGTGGATTTTCGAATTGTAGTATTTTTAAATTTACGTATGACCAACGGAAATTTAAATTAGTAGATGTGATTCGATTTTAAAACAGTTTAAAATTGCGTGTTTTTTTCTCAAATGGTAGCGCTACAGCCTCAGATTGACTATAATCAACCTAACAGATTAAAAGTATGAGAGGTGTAACCCGATGCAATATAAAAAAATTCTCGTTCCGGTTGATGGTTCGAAAAATGCTGAATTGGCAGTGACCAAAGCCGTGTTTACAGCTAAACGCAATCAAGCTCATTTAGACATTGTTTCAATAATTCAGACTAGCCGATTTTTAGATGTTTATGGTCATATGGGGTCAAATACAGATTATCTAGATATTACTTATCACCGAACGCAAGAATACGTAGAAATGTTGAGAGACACCATTAAGGAAAAATATGATTTTGATGATGTCTCGATTTCTGTGGAGTCCGGGAATGCTGGAAAAATCATTGCAAAGTTGGCTCCAGAAGAATTGCATAGTGATTTGATTATGATGGGAGCCACCGGTATGAATGCCATGCAGCGGACAATGATTGGTTCGGTTGCAGATTACGTTGTGCGGGTCGCCAACTGTGATGTTTTGCTGATACGAACAGATCTTAATAACAAATTAAGCTAAAACAAGGTTGCGATGCGTCTAAATGAAGTATCAGCAACCTGTTTTTATAATAATTAGTAGTTTAAAAATGGTATGATGAATATAACCTTAAAAAAGAAGAGGAGTTTATCAATTGACACAATTCGAATTCAAATTATCTTATGAAAATGGCCGCGTTGTCACATTTTACCGAGACTATGAAGGCCTTGAGGATGCTGAGAAAGATTTATTGGCCCATATGTCTTCTGGCTCAACAATTAAATTTAGCGAAAAAGGGTTAGTGGGGATGCTGTCATTTCGCGGGGCAATTAGCTATTTGATTACTGAAAAGAATCGCCCAAACGGTGTCGAAGCAATTACTTGGGAATAATTCAAATGGTGCTTCAAAGGGTGGATAATTAAGAAAAAGAAGCCGTCTTTGAAGCATTTTTATTTCACAAATTATGATAGCGCTTTAAAAACAAAGGAGTCTTATTATGAATACAGGAATTTCTACTCAAAATTTAGAAGGTGGCTTTGAAGCTGCGTTTAACAGTAATGCCGAGACCTATTATTTTGCCCCAGGACGCATTAATTTAATTGGGGAACATACAGATTATAATGGCGGCCGCGTTTTTCCATGTGCGATTAGTTTAGGGACTTATGCAGCAGTAAGCTCCCGGTCTGATAATGAATTCCATTTATATTCGGCCAATTTTGCTGATCAAGGGATGCAAGTATTAACGCTGGGAACGGATGAAATTCAAGAAAAAGTTGGAAATGTTTGGACGAATTATCCAAAGGGAATGCTGCGATATTTAATCGAAGCGGGAAACCAAATTACGCATGGGTTAAATGTGTACATAGAAGGTAATTTGCCTGACGGTGCGGGTTTGTCCTCGTCAGCATCCCTAGAAATGTTGTTTGGAAAAATTCTGCAAACAGAGTTTGATCTCCAGGTGGCCCCGATTGACATGGTGAAATTTGGTGTAAAAGTCGAAAATGAATTTATTGGTCTAAACTCAGGAATTATGGACCAGTTTGCCGTTGAAATGGGTAAAAAAGATAACGCGGTTTTGTTGGATACCAATACGCTTGAATATGAGCACGTACCACTTAAACTAGGTGAGTACGTCATCATCATTATGAACACCAACAAACGCCGTGAGCTGGCAGATTCTAAGTATAATGAACACCGGCGTGAATGTGATGAAGCTCTAGCTCAATTGCAAACCGGTATCGATATCCCCACCTTGGGAGCGCTAGATAAAGAAACGTTTGACGAATACAGTTATCTCATTCAAAGTGAACCACTGCTCAAGCGTGCACGTCATGCTGTGTTTGAAAATCAGCGAGTTGGTGAGGCCGTTACAGCGCTGCAAACGAAAGACCTGGCTAAATTTGGTCGGCTAGTTAACGCTTCTCATGTATCCCTTCAATATGATTTTGAAGTGACCGGTAAGGAGCTGGATACTTTGGTACATACTGCTTGGGAACAAGATGGTGTTTTAGGGGCCCGCATGATCGGTGGCGGTTATGGTGGTTGTGCCATTGCCCTGGTTCAAAAGCCTGCGGTTAAAACTTTCGAAGAGCGTGTAGGTCGCAATTACCAAGCCGTGATTGGATATGCGCCTGATTTCTATGTGGCCGAAATTGCGGATGGCCCCCAACAATTACAAAAGGAGTAAGGGCAGTTGGAAAATATCGTTGAAAATTTTGTGACCAAAGTTTTGGAGCAAGGACCCTACCAAGAGTTAGATCGGCAGTATCTCGTAAATCGGATCTACGCATTAGTGGGTGAAACTGATCCTCAGCTTGAAAAACATCCCAGTAATTTTTTGGAAATTCACGATGCTTTGATCGAGATGGCTATCCAAAATAAAAAAATTGAAGATAACCCTACAGAACGGGAAATATTAGGCGCTGATTTAATGAATTTTGCGACTCCCACACCGTCTCAAGTGAACGCCAAATTTTGGAATCTTTATCAAAAAAGTGCTTCAGCGGCCACAACTTACTTTTATCAGTTAAGCCAGCATAATGACTATATTAAAACTCGGGCGATAGCTAAAAATATTGAATTTCCGGTTGCAACAGATTATGGCAACCTAGAAATCACAATCAATCTATCCAAACCTGAAAAGGATCCGCGCGCAATTGCCCTAGCTCAAACGCAGCAATCAACTAGTTACCCACAATGCCAGTTATGTATGGAAAACGAGGGATATGAAGGCCACGTTGGGTATCCGGCCCGAGCTAATCATCGGATCGTTCGTTTGTTGCTAGATGGTGAAACATGGGGATTTCAATATTCACCATATGCGTATTTTGCGGAACACTGTATTTTCATTTCTGAAACACATCGACCAATGCACATCGATCGATCGACGTTTCAAAACTTAGTGGCGCTCACCAAACTGTTTCCTGAATATTTTGTTGGGAGTAATGCTGATTTGCCAATTGTGGGAGGCTCGATGTTAAGCCATGATCACTATCAAGGCGGAAAACACAATTTTCCGATGGCCATGGCAAAAGTTGAAACATCTTTCAAATTGAGTGACTATCCTGACGTTCAGGCAGGAATTGTGAAATGGCCAATGTCAGTGATTCGCCTTGCGAGTGAAGATGAAGGCGAGTTAGTGAACGCTGCTACCCACATTCTCGATACATGGCGAAAGTACCGTGATCCAGATCGCCAAATTCAGTGTGAAACAGAGGGGATCAATCATCACACGATTACGCCGATTGTTCGAAAACGAGCGAATCAATTTGAGATGGATTTAGTTTTACGAGATAATCAAACTTCCAAGCGGTATCCAGATGGAATCTTTCATCCTCACGCTGATGTGCAACACATCAAAAAAGAAAATATTGGGCTGATTGAAGTAATGGGTCGCGCAATTCTGCCGGCACGTTTAAAAACAGAGTTACAAGAAGTTCAACGTTATTTATTAGCGCAACCTAATCAAATGAAGGAGTACCATAAGAATTGGGCTGACGAAGTGCAACAACGGCATACAATCACGGACACAAATGTCCAAGAAATTTTGAATCAAGAAGTTGGGCACGTCTTTTTAAGAGTGTTAGAAGATGCTGGGGTCTTTAAACGGACCAGTGATGGGCAAACCGGTTTTCTAAAATTTATTAAGGCAATCAATCGGTAATTAAGTAAACTAGAAAGTTTTAGGGGCGGTTCTCTAAAATTCTCTAGTTTTTTAATAGAATTGTAAGCCCCTTAGTCGTTGAAAAGAGAATTCAATGTTAAAATTAGGGTATAAAATTTATAACCTATTGGGGGAATTTAAAATGAGTGCAAGCCACTTAGATCCAAAACGTTTTTCAAAAATTTTAGTTGGGGTTGATGATTCCCCAGATGCGCAGTTAGCGTTTCGATTTGCCATGAACCGGGCTAAACAAGACAAGGCTGAGCTCGATATTGTTTCGATTTTAGAAGAAGATGAAATCAATATTTACCAAGCTTTAAACAAAGACTATATTCAAAACAAACGGGATGATTTGGAAAAACACCTGCAAGGGTATCGAAAGATTGCAGAAGATTTTGGCATTAAAAAAGTGGAAACCTTCACAGCTGAAGGAGACGCCGGAGAAACAATTGTCAAAGATGTCATTCCACATGTGGACCCAGATTTGTTGGTAATCGGGTCTTCTTCCAAAGCTGGGGTTGCCCGTTACTTCGGTAGCCAGGCTTCTTACATGGCCAAATACTCGCCAATTTCGGTGTTAGTCATTCGATAAAAACTTCGTGGTTTAATTAGAGACGGGTTGAAATTGAGTGAGTGACAAGTTAGAATGATTCTAGAAACAAATAATTCTAAAAGAAGGCTTGAAAATAATGACAAAGCAAGTTTATGATGATTATTTTTTTGATGAACCAGCATGGAATACGCATGATGGTGGGTATGTGCCGCTTGAAGAATCGACGGCACCGCAACAAAAATTACGGGTACCGGCAATTTTAGAACCTGATAAGGAAACAGACACGGATATGTATTACACGGTGATCGCCGAGGAGGGTGAAACACAACTCTTACCTGGGCCTAAGACGAAAACCTGGGGATATAATGGTGCCTTATTAGGAAAGACGATTGTTTTTAAGCGCGGCAAAAAAATTCATATCACGTTAAAAAATGACCTTCATGAACTAACGACTTTTCATTGGCATGGTCTTAATGTGCCAGGACCTTACATTGATGGCGGTTGTCATGCGCCAGTTTATCCGGGTGAATCTAGTGACATTGAATTTGTATGTGATCAACCAGCGGCAACACTTTGGCTACATGCCCATCCTTGCCCATCGACCGCACAACAGGTTTGGCATGGCCTTGCAACACCGGTTGTAGTGACTGATGATGTTGAAGCAAAACTACCATTACCTAGAAACTACGGTGTTGATGATTTTCCCATTGTGCTCCAAGATCGTAATTTCCATGAAGACAATCAGTGGAATTATCAAGCAGATTACGATCCCGATGGCGTTCAAGGAAAAACTGCCATGATTAACGGCACAATTAATCCATACATCGATGTCACAACACAGCGGGTGCGTTTGCGTGTGTTAGATGGCGCTAATCGCCGAGAATTTCGTTTACACTTTAATGATGGACTAGAATTTGCCCAAGTGGCTTCTGATGGTGGCATTATGCCAAAACCCGTTTACTTTAAAAAAGTCATGATTACTTGTGCTGAACGAGATGAGTTCATCGTTAATTTTGAAGGCTATCATGATGGCGATGAAGTGGCTTTGATGTCCGATGATGTGCCTTTAGTTCGTTTCCGGATTCATAGCTTTGCCAAAGATGATACCAAACTATCTGAGCGTTTGATTGATGACCCCGAACTCCCTGTAACACCTGGGACTGACGTTCGCCATGTAGTAATGTCTGGCATGGATGAAGAAGTGGCGATTGATGGTAAGAAGTTTGAGATGCAACGAATTGATGCTCGGCAAAAAGTTGGGGATGTGGTGGTCTGGGACATCACCAATACTAACGATATGGTGGGTGGCATGATTCATCCGTTCCATATTCACGGAACCCAGTTTTTAGTTGTTTCTCGAAATGGTCACGCTCCTTATGCGAATGAACATGGGTGGAAAGATACGGTTAGTGTTAATCCTGATGAGCATGTGCAGATCAAAGTGCGATTTGAGTATACTGGTGTTTACATGTATCACTGTCATATCATTGAACATGAAGATGGTGGCATGATGGCTCAAATTGAGTCGTTTGATCCAGAACATCCAAAGACTTATAAATTAATGGACATGGATACCTTGATGAATGCATTTGCCAAGGAAAACAATGTTGATCCCAAAGATTTATGGTTGGGTGGCATGGAATCTTACGATAAAATGGGTATGAAGATGTAAGATTCTTATAACAGAATACTAAAAAAGTGGTTGTTCACCTTTAATCGGGAACAACCACTTTTTAATTAGAAACATTTTTAAATTTCAAAATATTTGTATAAATCATCGATCGTCAGTTTTTGTTTTTCGTCACCAGACACATCGATTTTAATTTGACCTTTATCTAACACGATTAAACGATTGCCATATTTCAAGGCGTCTTCTAAGTGATGGGTGATCATCAAACAGGTCAGCTTATCTTCACGAATCCGATCGTCAGTCGCTTGCAATAATTCCTGACTAGTTTTGGGATCCAATGCGGCTGTGTGTTCGTCCAATAATAGGATATCTGGCCGTTTAATAGTAGCCATTAAGAAGCTCAAAGCCTGTCGTTGCCCGCCAGACAGTTCACCAGCGGGGGTGTTTAAACGATTGCTTAAATCATTTTCCATCGTTCCGGTGATTTCTCGAAAATGGGGCATTTGTCGTTTTAATCCGCGGAACACCAGTCCACGTCGCGCACCGCGTTTTTCAGCAAGCAGCAAGTTTTCAGAAACTGTCATCCGGGGGGCAGTCCCTAGTTTTGGATCTTGGAAAACCCGACTTAAGAAGCGGGTCCGTTTTTCTTCAGACAGACGCGTGATATCTTTCTCGTTGACCAGAATGTGACCGTCATCGACTGCTAAGTTCCCACCAATGGTATTAAAAAGGGTGGATTTTCCGGCCCCGTTGGAACCCAGAATCGTGATGAAATCGCCAGGGTACACTTTTAAATTAATTCCCCGCAGAATCTTTTGTTCATCAGGAGTATGCCGATTGACATAGGTGGTGACATTTTGAAGTTCTAAAATTGGATTAGTCATGATTACGCACCTTCTTATCTGGGAGTGGCGTCTTTACGCTGTTTTTGATTAAATTGTCTAAATGGAGCGCCTTACGCAGCATTGGCAACATCAGGCAGATGGCCAATACGATTGAAGAAATTAGGTTCAAATCGTTTGTACTGAAGCCGAGCTGTAAGACGATCAATAAAACGAAGCGGTATAAAATACTGCCACAAATCACGGCGATCAAACGTTGATTCATCGATAAATTACCAAACACAACTTCACCGATAATAATGGAAGCTAGGCCGATGACGATGATCCCAATTCCCATGTTCACATCTGCATAACCATCACTCTGAGCTACGAGGGCACCAGATAAGGCAATGAGTCCGTTTGATACCATTAAACCCATGATCTTCATGCTGTCAATGTGAATTCCAAGCGACTTGGCCATCGTTTCATTATCGCCAGTTGCGATGAATGATTGGCCTAAATCAGTTTGGAGAAACATACCAAGAATAACGGTGACGATGATCACAATGATTAGACCAAGCGTGACACTGTCGAAGTACTTTGGTAGTGATTCTAGAAAATGATTCGTAAATAAACTTTGTTTGCCGAGTAGTGAAATATTAGAAGTCCCCATGATTCGTAAGTTAATTGAATAACATGCGGTCATGACCAAAATACCAGCTAGTAAGATGGGGATGCGACCTTTGGTATAAAGTAAACCAGTTACTAAGCCGGCGATCATACCCACGACAATGGCTAACAATGTTGCTAAAATGGGAGACATACCGTGACTAATCGCGGCAACACAGACTGCGGCGCCCATTGGAAAGGTGCCTTCAACGGTCATATCAGGGAAATCAAGAATCCGAAAAGTTAGAAACAATCCGATTCCTAAGATACCCCAGAGAAATCCTTGTCCAATTGCTGATGTTATTAAGCTCATTTGAATATCTCTCCTTTCGTTTCGGCGGTTTTAATTAGAGAATCGGGAATGTGAATGCCGAGTTTCTTGGCTTGCTTAAGATTGATGGTCAGTTCCCCATGTTTGACAAACTGAATGGGTGTCGAAGCGGGTTTTTGGCCCTTTAAGATCTTGCCAGCCATTTGCCCAGTCATTACACCAAGCTTGTATTGATTTACACTGTAGGTTGCGACACCGCCTTGTTTAACCATGGAGTCAACAGCGGGGAAAACAGGGATCTTGGCGTTGTTCGCATTTTTAACAAGTGTCTGCATCGCACCGGCAATCGTGTTGTCAGTTGGCACGTAAACCGCGTCCACATTTTGTAACATTGTTTGAGAAACCTGATTTAAATCATTCGAATTGGAAATTGAGTAAGCCTTTAAGGTTAAGTTTTCTTCGGCACAAAGCTTTTTGAAAAGTTTGTATTGTGTCACGGCCGAATTATCACTAGAGGTGTAGATGATTCCTAATGTCTTCATGTTTGGCATTAACTTTCGAATCAAGTCCAGTTGCTCTTTTAAAGGGGCTTGATCAGAAACACCAGTGATATTGCCACCGGGATGTGATTCGTTCTTCACTAATCCGGCGCCTTTGGGATCAGTTACCGCACCTAAAACGATGGGTGTTTTGGTTGTAACATCAGCTAAGGATTGTGAAGAGGGAGTTGTAATCCCGATCATCAGGTCGGCATTCTCGTTTTCAAACTTCTCACTCATTGATTTCAAGTTGCTCTGGTTACCCTGCGCATTTTGATAATCAATTTTGACCGTTTTGCCTTTGATGAATCCTTCAGATTTCAAACCGGCAATGGTTCCCTTTTGAATCTGGGTTAAAGCTGGTTGGTTCATCAGTTGCAGAATCCCAACGGTTGGAATTTTAGGCTTAGCGGTTTGTTTAGCGTTTCCTTGAAAAAATGCGAAACCAAGAAAAATAAATATTGCTGCAATAAATGTAATTAAACGTTTCATATCCTCGACTCCTTTATATTTTGCACATGGGATTGGAATTTTTGAGAAAGAAAAAAAGAACAATCCCATTGCAGGATTGTTCTTAATAAATCGAAACAAAACCCACATGAATATTATAATCCATGCGGGCTTTTTTCTACGTCAAAATTAGCCGGCACAGATACGATCTGTATGCATCCAGGTCGTATCTTGCCATAAGACAAACTACAACCTAATTACCGGCTTTGCCAACGATTATTAAGTTGTGTGTTTGTCTTTGTCATGTGTCTAGCCAACTTTCTTTATTAATTAATTATGAGTATAGATATCTTTTTAGCGGGTGTCAAGATAGTTTTTGAACTTTTTTTATTAAATGTGGATTAGATAAATTGAAACCATGGACCATATTTGTGAATCATGCTATACTTTAGAAAAATTTTAAAGTGAGGGATCTGCCGTTGAGAAATTAAGCCAATTCTGTTGAATCTGTGAGTAAACCTGTCATAGGGGGTGCTCTGCAGTTTTTCAGGATCAGCTATTTTTTCTTGATGAGCAGGTCTTTTTGTATGCTCATTTTAGCTAGTCTTGAAAAAAGCTAGAAATATGAGGTACCTGTATGTCTAAAATTGAAATTAAAAATCTAACGTTTGGCTATGAAAGCCAAGGAAATCTGTTGTTCGATCACGTTAACTTGAATCTGGATAGCAACTGGAAATTAGGGCTAATTGGGCGCAACGGGCGCGGTAAAACGACTTTTTTGAAATTGTTGCAAAATCAGTTAGGCTATCAAGGAAAAATACGTTCTAATTTAACGTTTGATTATTTTCCGCAACCCATCGCTAATCCTAAGCAGCTGACGTTTTATGTGCTAAATGATTTGGGTGTGGACGAGCAATGGCAAGTGGAACGCGAGTTGAATTTGTTGGGAACCGACCCAGATATTTTGTGGCGTGAATTTGCCAGTTTATCTGGTGGTGAACAAACTAAAGTGCTTTTAGCCAGCTTGTTTACACAGGGAATTAATTTTCCACTGATCGATGAGCCGACGAATCATTTGGATATCAAAGCCCGTGATCAAGTGGCAGCTTATTTGCAGCAAAAGAAGCAAGGATTCATTGTGATTAGTCACGATCGCCATTTTGTAAATCAGGTGGTTGATCACACCCTATCGATTGAGAAGTCCAATATTTTAATGTATCAAGGCAATTTTGCTGTCTATGAAGAACAAAAAAAGTTATCAGATCTCCATGAAGAAATGGAAAATACAAAACTTAAAAAAAGTATCAGTCGGCTTAAACAAACCGCGGCCGAGAAAGCCGAATGGTCACGATCTAAAGAAGGAGAAAAACTCGGTAATCCCCGTAAGAAGGGCAGCGGAGCAGTGTATAATAAAGGTGCGATTGGCGCACGGGCCGCACGGACTATGAAACGGTCGCTGACCTTGAAACGGCATATGGAAAATGATATTCAATCAAAAGAAAAGTTGTTGAAAAATATTGAATACATTGACCCGTTAACCATAAACTTTCGGCCTAGCTATCATGAACGTTTGCTAACTTTAAAAGGGGTTTCACTTCGTTATCAGGACGCCAAACAGCCGTTATTTAAGCCGATTTCGTTTGATCTAAAAAAAGGAAATCGAATCGGCATTGTGGGTCCAAATGGATCCGGCAAATCAACTTTAATTCACGCGCTATTAGGTGATTTTTTGGGTCAGATTAGTGGTGAAATTGAGCAACCAAAGCATTTGCAGATAAGTTTTGTACGGCAATCCTATCAAGATAATCAAGGAACCCTTCAGGAGTTTGCCGAACAGCACCATTTGGATTATCAAGAATTCTTGAATAATTTGCATAAACTGGGATTGGAACGTAATGTGTTTACCACCAAAATCGAGCACATGAGTATGGGCCAACAGAAAAAGGTGGAACTAGCAAAATCATTGTCGGTCCCAGCAGAATTATACTTGTGGGATGAGCCGTTAAATTATTTAGATATCTATAATCAAGAACAGTTAGAAACGCTGATTACCTCGGTAAAACCTTCGATGCTGATTATCGAGCATGACCGCGAGTTTATTGAACATGTGACGACTGATGTGGTGGAATTAAAAACGTCAAATTAGTTTGGAAATTTGTTGAATTAAAAGCCGAAAACGGATACAAAATATGTTAAAATGAGTTTATACGGATATACTTAAAAATAAAAAGTATAGACAACTAGTTGAAAAGGAGATTCGCCTATGGCTCATTTAATTTATACAGTTTTGTTAACAGTTTTTGGATTACTTTGTATTTTTATCCCCCTGTGGTTATTGATGAGGGCCAACAAGTCGATCTCAATGAAGGTTGAACCGACAGATGACGACTCTAAGATTTTTTACACCTATGTCTGGTTTTACGAGACGGGAAAACTGAGTGTTTTAAATGGGGATGCCTATCAAGTCGGAAAACAGGTTCAGGCCACTAATGCGGGAAAATATATCATTAAAAAAGTGAACAAAGAGATTTTGTTTATGGGAATGCAGCGAAAATATGAATTTGTTTTAGATTAGAATTTTTGCTCAATCAAAAAGGTGTTTCGCTTAATTGCGAAACACCTTTTAAATTTACTTTGATTTTTGATCTTTAAGTTTCCAAACCTTATAGAGATCGTAACTGAATAGAATAAAGATGGCAATGGTACTAATAGTTGTGATGGTTAGTCCAAAGGATACGAGATCCACAATGGAAAGAACTAACATAAGTAAAGCACCAATAAAACTAAAAATTAATTTTCCGTTCATATTATCACGACCTAAGCATTTTGTTGTTCAGCTTGAACTTGTGCAACTCGTTCGCTAATCTTCATAAATGGTAAGTAAAGGAAAACACCAAGGATGATTATGAAGAGTTGTACTAATGGTGCTCGCCAATCACCGGCCGTTGAAAGATAAGGACCAATTAGTGGTGGCGTTGTCCAAGGAACCAAAACGACTGTTCTTCGTACCCAACCAGCTGCAGTTGCCGCGTATCCGATGATACTACCAATTGTTGGGAATAAAACGAATGGGATCATCAATGGTAAGTTAAAGACAATTGGATAACCAAAAATCATTGGTTCGTTAATGTTAAATAATCCAGGAGCTAATGATAAGTTAGCAACTTGTCGAGACGATTTAACTTTACTGAAAATTAAAATAGCAATAATTAATGAAATTGTACTACCAGAACCACCAATCAATGTGTAACTACTTACAAATGATGTGGTGATGATATTTGGGATGTGTGCAAATGAATGTGAATGAGCGTATGCGGTCATGTTGGCATTCATGTTGATTAAAACTAGTGGATCCATTAAAGTTCCTGAAATAACAGTTTGATGAATACCAAGTGTAAACAGGAAGTTAGCTACTGTGTAAATAACACAGAATCCAACGATATTAGTATTAAATCCACGTAATGGCTCTTGAATCCATGTTTTGATTAAGTTAATCAAATCGGCGTTGAAGAGACCTGCTAATAATGCGGCAATAAGAGCAAAGATTGACATTAAAATTAAAGCAGGGAGTAACACACTGAATGATGATGAAACTGCAGGTGGTACGTTTTCCCCTAAATGAATCTGTAAACTCTTGTAACTAGACAATTTGATGAAAATACCAGTGGCCAAAAGACCAACAATGATCCCACCAAACATTCCTTGTGTCCCAGCATTAAGGTAACTAATTCCGCCAGTAACCGTAGCCATTTTGGCACCACCTGAAGCAACAGTGCCTAAAGCAATATTCCCTGGCATCATAATCATTAAACAAGCTAATGACATGGCAGACGCAGCAATTGGATTATCAAACCCTTTGTTTTTAGCTAAGGCATAACCAATCATGGGGGCTACTAACAAACCGGCAACGTTTAAAGTACCATTATTAATCGCATTACCAAACACCTGTACTTTTGCTAATGTGTCTCCATGGAATATCCAAGTAAACACGGTGTTATTGAGCAACACTCCTAGTCCGGCGATGATGAACACTGGCAAAATAACTGCGAACGCATCACGCAAGGAACGGAGATAAACCCAATTACCAACTTTTACAGATATTTCGGTAAATTTGGCAATGAAACCAGAGTTTTCAAGTTTGTCGCTTGTACTCTTGTTGTTATCTTCACTCATAAATTTTTCCTCCTTTGTTAAACAATTTAATTAAGATCGTTTCCATTTGAAGCAATAACTTTTTTGAACCAACCGTAACTCTTCTTTGGAATTCGTTTCATGTCACGTAAATCATGATTGCCACGATTGACGTAAACCATGCCGTAACGTTTTTCCATATTTCCAGAAGAGCTTGGAATGTCAATCAATCCCCAACCAAGATAACCAATTACAGGCACGCCGTCTTCAAACATGGCATCTTTCATGGCCTGGATATGGGCACGATGGTAATCAATCCGATAATCATCCTGAATTTCATGACCATCATAAGTTTCCCGAACACCAATTCCATTTTCGATTGGAAACATTGGAATTCCATAACTGTTATACGTTTTGGTGAGAATATCACGGAAACCAAGTGGATCAATTGACCAACCCCATTCTGAAACTTTCAAGAATGGATTTTCTTTGCCACCAGCGTCGAGATAATAATTTGGGAGGGTATTATCTGGAACGATTGTGCTGCTGATTGTGGAACTTTGATAATAGCTAAATGCGATAAAATCACTTGATAATTGATCAAAAACAGCTTGGTCTTCTTTGGTAAAGTCCATATTGATATTATGATTTTTCACGAAAGTAAGGACTTCATTTGAATAGTGACCATTTGCAAAAACGTCTAACAAATTGCGATTCAAGAATTCATCGATCTGACGAGCATACTGCACATCTTTGGGTAGGGATGAGGCTGGATAAACTTCGCTGTACGCAAGCATTCCACCAATTAAGTCATCTGTTTGTTTATGTAGATAATTTGCAACACCTGCATGAGCCAACATAACGTGATGTGAAATTTGATAAAGTTCATCATGTGTTCGATCACCTTTCAGGTAACCAGCAATCCGAAATGCTTCTGAAGTTGAATATAAATTCTGTTCGTTGAAGGTAATCCAATATTTAACCCGGTCGCCGAAACAATCAACCATCTTTTTACCGAATCTGACGAATGCATCCACGACATGACGGTCTAAAAAGCCATTGTATTTTTCAGCGAGATGAAGCGGCATATCAAAATGATAAAGACAAATCATTGGTTCAATATGGCGTGCCAACAATTCGTTAATCAAATTATCGTAGAATTTGATACCCTCTTCGTTAAACTCACCGTCGCCATCGGGATTTACCCGGCTCCAACCAATTTGAAATCTGTAGCAATTCATTCCTTGATTGGCCATGAGGTCTAAATCTTCAGGATAGTTATGGTAGTCATCGACTGCGACTTTCCAATCCGAAGAATTTTCGGTAGCAGGGAATGTATCATAAACGGATTTTCCACGTCCGCCTTCGTTATAACCTCCTTCCGTTTGCATACTTGAGACTGAGTTTCCCCAAAGGAAACCCTTGGGCATTTCTTTTGACATATACCTATCTCCACCTTTCTTGAATCCGGTTTCATTATATAACCATCTTAATAACTATGTAAAGTCTTTTATTTAAAAAGTATATACATTTGTTTAGATTGATTAGTTGCAGATCCTGTAAGACTTGAAGTAAACAGTATGAAACAAAGGCTTAAAAGGGTAAAATAGAACTAATAAGAGATGCGAGGAAAAATAAAAATGTATAAATATCAAGAGATATCTGAAAAAATTCGCGAAAAAATTATAAATGGCAATTTTAAAGCGGGCGGTTTACTGCCAGATCAAAATCAGCTAGCCAAAGATTTTGATACAACTCGAATTACGATTCGAAAAGCAATTCAAGCCTTAATTATTGAGGGGATTGTTTATACAAAGCGGGGTGCGGGGACCTTTGTCCGTAAGGATTATTTACAAAATCTGGATGATATGGGTAACGCAATCGATAAACCACTTGGCACAACGCATACGCATCCTAATAAAAAAGTGCTAAGCAAGGTGCTAGATTTGGACGCCCGTTTGCCAAACAAAGAAGAACAAGCTAAGTTGATGATTACGGCAACGGAACCGGTGTATGTGATTGAGCGGGTTCGCTATATTGATAATGCCGCTTATAGTTACGAGCACACGATCATGCCGACCTCAATTGCGCAAATTACTAAAGAAATCTTGGAAGGCTCGGTTTACGGTTATTTAACGAACGAATGTCATTTAACAATCTCAGGTTCTCATCGAATTGTGAAAGCCGATCGGGCAACGCAAAGAGACGTGGAAGCATTGGGAGTGAAAAAAGATGAACCAGTCTTAGTTATTGAGCAGGTTAGTTATCTTGAAGACGGAGAACCTTTTGAATTTTCTCAATCGCGGTTTCCATACCAAACAAGCCAGGTAACGGCAGATATTGATTTGAATAATTAATTTAAGACAAAAAATAAAGCTTCCTCAAATTTTGAGGAGGCTTTATTTATAATTATGAATTTCCCGATTGATTAGCTGCGTGAAAATAAAAGCTAAGGTTTGGATAAACGTAAATCGTTTGTGAAAAATTGAAAAGAACATCATTTTTATAATAGTTGGATTGCTGTAATACCATACAAGCGGTTTTTGGTTTAAGTCCAAGTAGGTTGGCCTGTTCACTGGTTAGGGCATCTTGAGATAAATATTGATCGCTGTTGTTAATTCGAATGTCATACTTTTTTGCAATATAATCAAAGATTGAATGGTTGATACTTACTAGGGTTAGGGTAGGCACCTCACTTTTTACATAGTATGCATATTCCAAACTGTAAAGTTGTTTGTCGATATAACGAAGACGAATAATGCGATGTAGTGCTGCGCCATTTAGGACCCCAAACTCTTTGGCTAAAGCTTCGTCCGCATGAATTTCATCAAAAGTAACGATTTTTGAAGTCATTTCTTTATGATAGCGGGTCCGGCTAGTTCCCATAGTCAAATTGACAACCGTGTGTTTGGCTTGACTAATATCATTTACGAAGTAGCCACTTCCTTGAACACGGCGGACCAATCCCTTTTGAGCGACAATATCAATTGCCTTCCGGATGGTGTTCCGGCTCACATTATAGCGTTCCATTAACTGATGTTCAGTAGGAAGCTTTTGACTGAAGAGCTTATTTTCAATTGAGTGGATCAAATCGTCTGCAATATCATGATACATTGAAGGTTACCTCCTATCCTACATAATTTGAATAAAACGTGAGCAAAAGCTGTTGGTCGTTTTGCTAAAGTTTAAACTAGGCCAATTTGTACCCACCTATGCCATCACTAATTGTAATGAAAACGGTTTAATAGTCAACCTCTTTTATAAGAAAAGAACATATTATTTACAATAAGAACATGTTTTCCCTTTGAAAGGCTGATTTTAAGGGGATTTAAATTAAATGAATAGAGAACAAATTATATTCAGTTTTTAAAAATAAAAAATTATTTTTCCTTGATACAGAAGGGGATAGCAAGGTTATTTTAAAAAAAGTGATAATCAGGCTTGTAAAATTTGTACCTACGAGTTACAATTCAGTTGTAATGAAAGCGGTTTTACATGCAACCGCTTAAATAAAAAATAAGACAAAATTCTAGGAGTGATTATTATGGCAGAAAAAACGATTATGTTAGTTTGTGCAGCAGGTATGTCAACAAGTCTTTTGGTATCAAAAATGCAAAAGGCAGCAGAAAAAGAGGGCGTTGATGCAGAAATTTTTGCAACAGCAGCTTCAGATGCTAATAACAAGTTGGAAGAAAAACATCCAGATATCTTAATGCTTGGACCCCAGGTTCGTTATATGGAAAGCAACTTCAAGAGCAAGTTAGATATTCCGGTTGAAGTAATCAACATGCAAGATTATGGCATGATGAATGGCGAAAAGGTTTTGGCAGAAGCATTTAAGACGATTGGCGTAAAATAAGAGCGCTGGAAGAGGTGGAGAAATCCGCCTCTGTAAACACGCTTCAAACCCCAAACGTCCACATATTTTTGAAAGCGGAAACAGAAATTGCTTCCGTTTTTACATAACATAAGAAAGAGATGGATTAACTATCATGGCTGAAGAAAAGAAAGCAACAGAAGAACAAGAACAGAACTTAGAAGCAATCATGGGTTTGATTATGAATGGTGGGAATGCAAAGAGCTCATCGTTTGAAGCAATCCATGCCGCAAAAACTGGTGATTTTGAAACAGCAGATGCTAAGTTAAAAGAAGCTGACGGTTTCTTGACAGAAGCCCACAATTCTCAAACGGGAATGTTAACTGATGAAGCTAATGGGATTCATGCCAAGGTTACGTTGTTAACAGTTCATTCACAAGATCACATTATGAATGCCATCACATTCCGTGATTTAGCTGGAGAAATTGTTGATTTATACAAACGTCTTGATGGCGTTAAAGTTGAAGATTAGTTAAACAAAAGAGGCAGCCAATGATGTTTCATTTGGGTGCCTTTCTTTTGTACAAATATTAAAATGAGGTGCATAAAATGAGTGAACAAAAAATGCGAATGCCAGAGGGATTTCTCTGGGGTGGCGCTGTAGCAGCCCATCAACTAGAGGGTGGCTGGCAAGAAGGCGGTAAGGGTGTCAGTATCGCTGATATCATGACAGCTGGAGACAAGGATCATCCTCGCCGTGTAACTGATGGTGTTAAAGATGGCGAAGTTTATCCAAACCATTGGGGAATTGATTTTTATCATCATTATCCAGAAGATATTAAGTTATTCGCCGAAATGGGCTTTAAATGTTTCCGAACATCAATTGCTTGGACTCGAATTTTTCCTAATGGCGATGAAACAGAACCTAATGAAGAAGGACTTCAATTCTATGATGACCTATTCGATGAGCTTTTAAAATACAATATTCAGCCAGTAATTACGTTATCTCATTTTGAGATGCCTTATCATTTGGTAAAAGAATATGGTGGTTGGTCAAACCGTAAGTTAATCGGTTTCTTCTTAAACTATGCAGAAGCTGTTTTCAAACGTTATAAAAATAAAGTTAAGTATTGGATGACATTTAACGAAATTAATAACCAGACGACTTGGGATGATCCTCATCCAATGCTACAGAACTCTGGTTTGCAATTAGGCGACGACGATAACTGGGAAGAAGCGATGTACCAAGCAGCTCATTATGAAATGGTTGCCAGTGCTAAAGCCGTTAAACTTGGCCATGAAATCAACCCAGATTTCCAAATTGGTGACATGATTGCTATGTGTCCAATTTATCCATTAACTGCTGATCCTAAAGATATCATGATGGCAGAACGTTCCATGCAGACTCGTTATTACTATGGAGACGTTCAGGCTAATGGTTTCTATCCAAATTGGGTGCCAAAATATTGGGCACGCAAAGGATTTAAGATTGACCGTACTGAACAAGATGCCAAGGATTTACGTGAAGGAACTGCAGACTACGTTGGCTTTAGCTACTATATGTCCTTTGTAACGAAGTTTAGTAAAGATAATCCAGAGTATGTTTATACCGAATCTAAAGATCAAGTCGACAACCCTTATACAGAGAAATCTGATTGGGGTTGGCAAATTGATCCAATCGGTTTACGCTATGCCATGAACTGGATGCAAGATCGTTGGCACAAACCAATGTTTATTGTTGAAAATGGCTTTGGCGCCTATGATAAAAAAGGAGCCGATGGTAGTGTCCACGATGATTACCGGATTAGTTACTTCCATGATCATGTTGAAGCTATGGAAAAAGCGGTGGTTGAAGATGGCGTGGATCTTATCGGTTACACACCATGGGGATGCATCGATCTTATCTCGGCCAGCACAGGTGAAATGAAGAAACGTTACGGATTCATCTATGTTGATCAAGATGATGAAGGAAACGGCTCATTGAAACGTTCTAGGAAGGATTCGTTTGACTGGTTTAAGAAGGTTATTGCATCAAACGGAGAAGACATTTCTGAGAAGTAAGATTTGATTTGAAAAGCAGTTAGCTGTTCAGTTGGCTGGCTGTTTTTTTCTTTTGAAACTTGTTCCACAAAAACGACCAATGTGTTATGTTATAGGTGGATATAGGGGAAGGTGAATCGTATGTTTCCATATGAAAGAGTAAAATTGTTAAACCAATTGGAGCTAAGTATCTACAAATATATTATTGCCCATCCAGCTGAGGTAGCCGACATGACTATCCGGCAACTAGCAAAGAAAAGTCACGTGTCACCAACGACAATTTTACGGTTTCTCCGAAAAATGAATTTTGATGGCTATTCCGAGTTTAAATATGCTTTGAAACGGCAACAAAAAATTGAAGTTGAAGAACCATCACAACAACAGTTGGTTCCGATGAATCAGTTCTTTGACCAGGTCAACGATGACCATTTTCTTAATAAAATTAACCAGGCGGCTCAATTCATTATCGATGCGGATACCAGTTTGTTTTTTGGATTAGGAACTAGCGGTAGTTTGTCACAATATGGCGCCCGTTTGTTAGCCAATTATGGGATTTATACGCTAAATTTTACAGATCCATTTCAGCCTAAGCCATTGGCGCGGCGAGACTTTTCTGATACGTTACTTATTTTGTTATCCGTATCCGGTGAGACACCCCAAGTTTTGAATCAAGCTAAGTTTTATCAAGAAAATGGCGCAAAAACGATGTCGATTACTGCCAATCGTTATTCTACTCTGGCACAACTTGTCGATTTTAACATTTCGTATAATGTCCCCGAAGTGCGGATGGCCGATTTAAATCTCACGTCGCAAATTCCAGTCGTTTTTCTTTTAGAACAAATCGGTATTAAGGCCCATAAAGATCTTTTGAAATCGACAAACAGTCAAAAAGATTCGATTTTTTAAAATAAATAGAAAACGCTTAAATTGGCCCATACCAGTTTAAAAACAAGGCTATTATTAACTTTATCTGCTTACTTTGTAAAACAAACCAATCAATAATATGAAACATGTTTCTTTAAGAAACATGTTTTTTTTAACGAAAATTTAAACTTTCTTTCGAAAATAGGTAGGCACAAATCTAAAAAGGTGCTATATTAAAGGAGATGAAAGCGCACACAGTATTCTTTCAAATAAACTTTATCACTTGCGAAGTTATACCTATTATTTTAGTTTTTGCTATTTATATTTCGTTGCAAGTGATATCTGGGAGGGTTTTACATGAGTGAGAAAAAATCCAGCTTCGTGCAGGATAAGCTTATTCCCTTAGCTGGGAAAATGGCTGCTTCTCGTCATTTGGTTGCACTTCGTGATGGATTTGCGCTGGTAATGCCACTAATCATTATTGGTTCAGTCTTCATGATCGTCAGTCAGTTTCCAATTCCGGCCTACATCAATTGGATGAGTTCGGTATTCGGTCCTAACTGGGCAACAGTTGTTGGTTGGGCGACAAACGCAACATTCAATATTATTGGATTAGTTGCTGTAATTGGTATTTCATATCAATTAGCTAAGTCGTATGACGGTGTTGATGCATTGTCAGCAAGTATGATTTCTTTAGGAGCATTTATCCTAACGATCCCATTGACTACTGATAAAGCAGGAAACACATTTGTACCTTTGACAATGTTAGGTTCAATGGGCCTGTTTGAAGCATTGTTAATTGGATTATTCATTACTGATTTCTATGTATGGATGATTCATAAGAACTGGCAGTTCCATATGCCAGACACAGTTCCACCCGCAGTTGGGAATGCCTTTTCTGCATTGATTCCTGGCTTCGTGATTATCACCGTTGTTTGGTTATTCCGGATTGGTGTTAGCTTTACAGCATTCAAGACGATTCCAAACATCATCACAGTTATCTTAGCTAAACCTTTGACAGCCGTTGGTGGTACGATCTGGGGAGCTCTAGTAGCTGAATTCTTCGTTTCATTCCTTTGGTTATTCGGTATTCATGGTGCTAACGTTGTTGGTGGGATCATGGCACCAATTTGGTTAGGTCAAATGGGACAAAACGCTGCTGCTGTTAAAGCAAACAAACCAATTCCAAACGTTGTTAGTCAACAATTCGTTGATAACTTCGTCCATGCTGGTGGTTCTGGTGAAACAATTTCACTTGCCTTAATGATGTTCTTCTTTGCTAAATCAGCAAACTTGAAGGCCATTGGTAAGTTGGCTGCTGCACCTGCAATCTTCAACATTAACGAACCTATTATGTTTGGTTTACCAATTGTTTTGAACCCTGTTATGGCAATTCCATTTATCGTTGTTCCATTAGTAACTGTTATTATTACTTATGTATCAATGAAGACAGGAATTGTTGCACGAACGATGGGAGTTGCTGTTCCTTGGACAACGCCTCCAATTATTTCAGGTTGGTTGGCAACTGGTCATCTTTCCGGTGCTGTGCTTCAGTTAGTTAACTTTGTTATTGGTGGTGCAATCTGGTATCCATTCTTCAAGGTTGCTGATCGTCAAGCATTGAAACAAGAAAAAGAAATTGCTGACAAAGAAGCTGCAGAAGCTGCAAACAACTAAACATTCGTTTGTAAGTTTTAATAAAATCTGTCGAAATCATTCGGCAGATTTTTTAGTGAAAAGCAGAATTTTTAATGAGACGGTTAACTTCTGAGAATCCTGTAGTTGTCCGTAGAGCTAAAGTTGCTAAAACAACAAGTTCTTATGACAATCTAAATAACAGAATGTTTTGATAACTTTCTCCGTGAAACTGAGCCGGAACGTAGTGGGCACAACTTGGCTTGCTGCACTCCTAAAGGTATCAAACCAGTCAGTGTTACGTATCCTTAATTTTGTGACTAGGGTTGAGGCATTCGCATGGTAAGACTACTATACAAATGGGTAGCGGGCATAGATGAAGATACACATCTGGCTTTCGGAGTAAAAATAGGCTCAGCTGTGAAATTATTGTTGGCGCTTTAGCGCTTACAATAAGGTCAATATTGAAGACAACTGGTTGGCTTCAATTTGTGCCCACAGCGTTCCAGACTAATTTTACGGAGAATGCCAAATAACTATCGTAGATCTACCTTAAAAATTTTCAACAATTTAGTTTTAGAGGTAAATGTTTCATTGAAATGCGTATAATTAAGAGTGAATGAGAAATTGATTATTTAAAAAGAGGAGCGAGAACCATGAGTAAACATAAAAAGGATCGACCAAGTTCCGCCGTGGAACGTAACGCACAAGCTAATGTGGACAAAATTAAAGAAAAAACTAAGACTCAAAAAACTAGTATTAAAGATTTACCTAGTTGGTCACAGGACTTGGCATACCGGCGGTTTGGACTTAGTGAAGTGATTTCTTTTATCCCTTTGATCATTGCCGTCTTGGTAACACCTATGCTGAACGATCGCGTTCCCATGGGTGGGGGACTTGTGGTTAACAAAAATGCCCTATTCATCATCCCTTTCGTTAGTTTATTAATTTCTGGTGGTAGTTATGTGAGTATCAAAATCCGCCGGAAAGCGGAACAAGTTACAGATATTGAACATTTAGCATGGAACGAAATTTTCGCGTTTCTTGCCAATGTCCTAGTTGTGGTAGTTTGTTCAGCAGTTCTTATTTATCAGTTATTTAGAGCATTTACAGCTTAATATATAGGGGGTATTATTTTGGCACGATTAGGAATTTCTTTATATCCAGAGCATTCAACATTTGAACAAGATAAAGCCTATTTAGATCTAGCACATAAGTATGGTTATACACGGGTATTTACATCGCTATTACAAATTAATGGTGATCAAGACGCCGTTGTAGCTAACTTCAAGAAAATTGTGCAGTATGCGAATTCACTAGATTTTAAAGTTATGGTGGATATGAATCCATCCTTATTTAAACAACTAGGAATCACGTATGATGATCTGTCTTTCTTTGATGATCTTGGTGCGTGGGGATTACGTTTGGATGAAGGATTTACTGGGATGGAAGAATCGCGGATGACCCGAAATCCATACGGAATTAAAATCGAAGTGAATATGAGTAACGGAACCCGTTATTTGGAAAATATTCTCAGTTTTGCGCCCGATAAACAAAATCTATTGGGCTGTCATAACTTTTATCCACAGGAATACACTGGACTTGGGGAAGACTTCTTTGTGAAGTGCTCGAAGTTATTCCGAGAAAACAACATCAATACAGCTGCTTTTGTGAGCTCAAACGCTGCTAAATTCGGTCCTTGGCCTGTACAAGATGGTTTGCCAACGATTGAAGATGACCGCCACCTGCCAATTGATACGCAAGTTCAACATTTATTGTTGACGGGCTTGATTGACGATGTCTTGATCGGGAATGCGTATGCTTCAGAGGATGAATTAAAAGCTGCTTCGGTTGCTTTCTTCGGTCAGTATCCAGTCTTGCATGCGGATTTTGTGGATGACCTAACGGAAAATGAAAAGTTGGTTGCTTTGGGCAAACCCCATTTGTATCGTGGCGATGCTTCTGACTATTTGCTGCGAGACACCATGCCGCGTGTTTGGTATAAAGATAAAGAAATTCCAGCTCATCATGAACAAGATGACTTTAAACGTGGTGACATTATTGTGGTCAATGATGTGTACAGCCGATACAAAGGTGAACTTCAAATTGCGTTAAAAGCATTTCCAAATGATGGCCGGCGGAACGTGGTTGGACATCTGACGGATGATGACTTATTCCTTTTGAATTACATCAAGCCATGGAGTACGTTTGAATTAAAATAATTAGCAAATGATGCGTAGAAATCTGAAAAGATTCTACGTATTTTTTTGTACACTTTTCTATTGTTAATAAACGCTTTAGGCCAAAGTTAGGAAAGACTAAATAAAAGTTAGGGTTGACTAAATAATGCATTTGCTTATAATCTAATTGGTAAGTTAATTGAGTGAACACTTAATTAATTTGAGGGAGGAGGACGTCATCACGAGAAAATCTCAGAAAGAAAAAATACCGGTTCAGTACTACAAATCTTTTACAGATGATTTAGTAACTACGCAGGATCAGGAGTATAAATTACCGGATGATTATGTGTGGGAGCATACAAATCCAGGCTACAGATTTCTCTCAAAATTGCTTTATATGATAGTATGGGTAGTGAGTTTTTGCTATTGTCGCTTATGTCACGTGACTTTTAAAAATCGGCGGGTGTTGAAGGCTTATCAAAATCAGGGTTATTTTCTGTATGGAAATCATACACAGCCAGTGGGAGATGTACTTACCCCAAGACACATTAGTCCGTTTAAAAGTATGTATACCTTAGCTAGTCCGGCTAATTTAGGACTGCCGATTCTGGGACCCATGCTTACAATGGGTGGGGCAATCATTGTGCCTGACTCTTGGCGGAAATTACGTGAGTTTGATCGTATTGTTAAGAAGCGCATTGACCAAAAACATGGTATTATGATCTATCCGGAGGCGCATGTGTGGCCGTACTATACAAAAATTCGCCCGTTTCCAGATAGTGCCTTTCATTATCCAGTTCAGCAGCAGGCACCGTCATTTTGCGTGACGACGACTTACCAAAAACGAAAATTTGGTTCAAAACCACGCCGGACGGTCTATATCGATGGCCCATTTCTACCCAAGGCGGATTTGAACAAAAAGGCGCAGCAGGAGCAACTACACCAAGAAATTTACAACTGCATGGTTAAACGCAGTAGATCCAGTACGTACGAATATATTAAGTATCAAAAAAAGGGGGAGGAAGCATGAATATCTTGTATTGTGGCAATGAAAAGATGGCAGATGGTTTGTTGATCTCAATTCTTTCGTTACTAAGAAATACCAAGCAAACACTGAATATTTATATTATGACTGCATTTATTCAAACAAACGAAAAAAATTATTATCCACTCAGTGAAGCAACGGTAAATTTCTTAGATAGCGAAGTCAAACAAGCTAATCCAGCTAATTCAGTCACCAGACTCGATCTTACCGAACTATTTGAACAACAAGCACCAACCGCCAACATGGAAACAGTCTTTACACCTTACTGTATGTTGCGCTTATTTGCCGATTTATGTCCTAGTTTACCCGATAAGATTTTATACTTAGATACTGACGTGATTTGTCGAAAAGATTTTAAAGCATTTTATGATCAGGATCTTACTGAACATGAAGTTGTTGGGGTGGCAGATTATTATGGCAAGTGGGTTTTTAAACACAAAAAAGGCCACTTTAGTTATATGAATTCAGGAGTTTTGTTGATGAACCTTGCGTTAATCAAGCAAACTCAGTTATTACGCAGATGTCGTGATTTGTGTCGAACAAAGAAAATGTTCATGCCTGATCAAACGGCAATTAATAAATTAGCAGTCACTAAAAAAATTGTGCCCCGCCGCTACAATGAGCAACGACGTCTCCACAGAAATACAGTTTTCCAGCATTTCACTACGAGTTTCCGGTTATTTCCTTGGATCCATACTTTGACCGTTAAACCATGGGATGTTGAGGCGGTTCATGACAAACTAAAATTATACGAATACGATGATGTTTTAAGTGAGTACCAAGACTTGAAACCACAAATGGAGGCACTCAAATCATGAAAACAACTCAAGAACGACTTCCACTCTTTTTCTCTGTGGATGACCATTACGTACCATTTTTATTGGTTGCCTTAAAATCTATGATTGCCAACGCTAAGTTAGCATACAAATATGAAATTATTATTTTGCACGAAGGTATTAAAGAAGAAAATCAGAACCAAATTTCAGACTTAGCTAATGATCAATTTGATATTAAGTTTGTGTCAATGAAGGGTCAATTAGCAAGAGTAATGACAGGTAAAGAAGCAAAATTACGTGGAGACTATTTCACGTTTACAATTTTCTTCCGCCTCTTTATTGCTGATATGTTTGCCGAATATGATAAAGCCGTTTATCTTGATGCTGATATCATTGTCCCTGGGGATATTGGTGAACTTTACCAAACTGATATCGGGGATAACTTGGTTGCGGCAACCTCAGACTTCTTTATTGGTGGCAATCCATTTTTAGCCGACTACAGTAAAAATTCTGTTGGCGTTCCTGCTGCCGACTATGTTAATTCTGGTGTTTTGATTATGAATTTGAAACAATTCCGGGCGCAAGAATTTTCTAATGAATTTTTGTACTTATATAACAAATACCATTTTGAAACCATTGCCCCAGATCAGGACTATTTAAATGCGATTGGCCAGGGACGAATTTATCATTTAGGTGATGAATGGAATGCACAAGCAGGTTATCCAGAACGGGTAGTAGAGAATCCTAAACTAGTCCACTACAATTTATTTAATAAGCCATGGAGTTATGCGAATGTGGCCTATGGAGACTACTTCTGGAAATATGCGAAACAAATTCCTGGCAGTTATGATGCAGCCAAGGCAATGCAAGCAGCATATACACCAGAACAAATTCAGGCTGATAAAGATAACTATAAAGGCTTAGTTGAAAATACCCAAAAGATTATCAGGTCAGGAAAAACTTTCAAAGAGCTTTATAAGCAAGATCACAAACCAAATCGGGGAGTGAATTATGCGAACGACTAATCTAGTTCCTGGCAAACGAGAACCAGTGATTGCGAATATTCAAAAGGCTGTGGCTAAAAATCAGTTTAATGCCAAAGTCGAAGTTAGTGACGCAAAATTATCAAGTGGGCAAGAACAAGTAATCTTGTCAAACTACTTGAAACACTATAATCATTTTGGATACAAGTTTAATCATATTTTTGCTAATGAACTGTCTAGTATGGCCATTTCGCTGGTTTCTAAACAAACTAAAGTCGTGGGGATTGAAAATATGAAGAATATTTCAGGTGGTGGAGTTGTCACGAGTAATCATTTTAATCCGATGGAAAATTTAGCGGTTCGTAAAGCGATGCGCCAAGCTGGAAAAGGACAGATTTTTATGGTTAGTCAATTGGCCAACCTAAAGATGC
This sequence comes from Pediococcus sp. M21F004, assembly GCF_051122535.1. Classification (NCBI taxonomy): domain Bacteria; kingdom Bacillati; phylum Bacillota; class Bacilli; order Lactobacillales; family Lactobacillaceae; genus Pediococcus; species Pediococcus sp. M21F004. Next base: position 1,069,289 of record NZ_CP177314.1, on the reverse strand, counting down.
CGGGAATTCTTGGTTTTATTATGACGTATTCTGATACAATTCCAATTGATGACAGTACGGATTATATGGGTCACCAGTTTCCAGAACAATTACGAGAAATTCTAGCTCAGAATCGCTTGATTTTAATTTATCCAGAACAAGAAATGTGGTTTAATTACCGAAAGCCACGGCCACCAAAGCGCGGTGCTTATTACTATGCGGCCCAGTTTAACGTGCCAATTATTTCGTGTTTTGTGGAGATTAAGGATTTAGATAAAGCGGAGTCAGATTCTTTTAAAGAAGTTTCTTTTGTGTGCCACGTGTTAAAACCGATTTATCCAGATCCCAGCAAAAGTGTGCGCGAAAATAGTTTGATGATGATGCATTTAGACTATGAACAAAAGTGCAACGCATACGAAAAGGCCTACGGAAAACCCCTAACCTATGAGTTTGAATCAAGTGATATTGCGGGATGGATACCACATAAATAATTTAAAAACGCCTCTGAATTTAATTCAGAGACGTTTTTTGAATTTTACATTTAATAGCTCAGGGCTTTGACTAAAGCAGTGATCGCATGATCAGTACTCGTTTTGGTGAGTTGTTGATCAAAGTATAAGTAGCCAAGAATTGCGCCACCGGTGATTGACCACATGGTTTTGAGAATCTCAATGTTGGACCAATCCACGATCAAATGGTTAGCTTTTAAGGAATCAAGTTGTTGGTTGATCCGATGCCAATAAGCACCAGTGAATTCAGTAGTAAGTTGCGCACGAACTTCTTGATCATATAGCATTTCGGAAACGAAAATTTTAATTACTTTTGAGTTTTGTTTTAAAAAAGCGAAGCGATCCTGAACTAATGCGGTAATGAAGGCATTCAAGGATGGATAAACTTTTGTCAGCTGGGTTTTTACAAAGGTATCCATGCTGGCTGGAAAGAAGCTTTGCATCACTGGTGTCACAATGGCGTGCAGTAAGCCACGTTTGTTCACAAATTTATTAAAAATATTGCCTTCAGCGACGCCAGCCTTTTCTGCAATCTCTTTGGTACTCGTGTTGGCATAGCCTTTCTCTGCAAAGACGTCGATGGCAGCAGCTAAGATCTTAATTTGTTTATCCGTCATGTTGTCAAAAGCATGAGCGTCTTCAAAAAGTTTTCGTTCAGAATTAGTCACGGTATGGGCCCCTTTAGAATTGTTCGTAAATTTTACCTCGTGTAAGCGAGTGCTTAAGTTACCACTCAAAGTCGAGTATACGGTGTTGGGTTAATTTGTCAATGGTTAGAAGAAAGATAAGGTAACGTTTGGTAACAAACTGCTGATTTTGAAATTGCTTGAAGCATTAGTGAACAAAAGTAAGTAATGATATTAAATGCATGTGCTAAATAAAAATGACGGTGAAAATTAGTTTGGAAAAATTATGAATATGAATCCTACCACAATAGTGTTGTGATGGGATTTTTTATTTTAAAAATTAATTTTACTTTCTATTGTTAATTTGGATAAAGGGTGCTATGATATCAGTGTAATATCAAGTAAGCGATTTCAAAAAATAAATTATGGGGAGATCTTATTATGTATATGATTTCAGCATCAGCATTTAAAATGGTTAATAGTTTTTCAACTGATAAAGTGAAGGCCGTGACAGAGTCCTTCACCTCAATGAGAATTCTGGTTGGTGGGCGAGAGTATCCTACGTTTCCAAAGAAAGCAAATAGTGAAATGGTCAAAATTGGGAGAAGCTTTCTCGGCTTACCGGCAGCAGCGACCGTTGAGTTTACCCAAGATGAAATGAAAATTCACAATGAAAAAGATCAGGTTGTTAAAAACGAAAAAATTAGGGATTTCCAAAATGTGCAATTTGGCGTGATTCGAAAAATGGGATTTGCTGCACGAGTTCCATTCCTTACTAGTGCAATGGCCATCGCAATCAAGATGCAAGACCGGAGTTATTATATTTTGAACTCTGATTTTACACCGTTTAAAGAATTAGTCGCCTTATATAAGGCCCAATCGGTTAATGTTGAAGATCCCTTTAACATTGCGTCGTTACCAAGTAATGAAAAACGAGATGAGTATTTTAACAAAAATTATGAGGAACTCTGCAAAGGCACGAACTATCCCGTGTCGTATGGCTCAAACTATGGTGTGAAAGGTTTTTAATCGAGATTTGATTTTTGGGGGGAGTGACTTATGACTAATAATTTATCAGTAAAATACGTACGGGTGTTAAAACAATGGTACCTCTGGCAATTGGTGGTCGCGGTTGTAGCATTCTGTTTGACCTTTTTCTGGGAACCATTTGGACCGACGCGATTGGTTGAAGTGGTTTTGGGATTGGCAACAGTGATTTTGGGCATTGGCATTCCTTTCGAGAAGCCTTTAAGAACTGATCAAAAGTTGCGAAGCGGACTTAGAAAATGTAATTATTATTTTCAGTCAATCATTCAATTATTGTTATTACCACTCGGATTAGCAGCGATTGTTTTGATCTTTCATAAGGTGTTGCTTCTTAATTATCCGTTTCTGGCGATTTTAGCTTTGCTGTATTTATTAATTATGTATCTACCTGTTGCGTACTATGTGCTTGTAAATATTCAGTCTTATATTGGTCGAATTATTTTGGTCACGATCATCATTTTTGAAGCGTTGGGGTCTGGATCCGTGCTTGCATTAATGTACACCCGGGAACATGAAATTGGTTCTGTTTTACAGACGATTGATATGAGCGGGGTGGTAAATGCGTTTGCTTTTATAATTACAGTCGGATTTTTGATGTATTTATGGGGCTTTAAGCTACCGGGATTTCGAATTTCGCGAAATGTAAATTGGTTAATTCTGAGTTTCGTCCTTGTGTTGTTGTTAGCAATTGTGGTTTGAAACGCCTTTGGTTCTGGAGACAAACTTTCGAATATGTTTACGAGTTTTGATTTTACACTGGGACATTTTAGTTTGAAAGTAATTTTGAGTGCACTTGAGACTGTTTCTGAAGAATGGGCCTTTCGGTTTGCTGTATTATTTCTAAGCTTAAAAGCGTTTAGCAAACGAAAAAATCAGCTAGTTTGAAGTGAACCCCCAAGATTGGACAGATAAAATCTAATCTTGGGGGTTCTTTTATGGTTAAATTTAATTTTGATTTCAAAGTGAAAGTAGTAACTGGATATTTGGGTGGTCTGACCGTTAATTCATTAGCACATAAATACAGGATTGGTAGTAGTGCCACAGTTTTAAATTGGATTCAAAGATATGAGAAATTTGGCCTTAACGGTCTTAAACGCAAAGCAATGGATTTAGAATATGCTAGCCAGTTCAAAGTCAATGTATTAAACTGGAGAAAACAAAATCAGGCCTCGCTTCCAGTAACTGCCTTACATTTTAACTTATCCTCGCCGAGTACTATTTGGCAATGGGAAAGCCGGTTTAAAGCATTAGGAATTGTGGGTCTAGAGCGAAAGCGAGGCAACGCCAAGAACATGGTGAAACACAAGAATAAAAGCCGCAAACCCATTGTCCAAAAGGACAATTATACAGCCAAAGAGGATTTAAAACAGCTTCAAAAAGAAAATGAAATGTTAAAGATTGAGAACACCTACCTAAAAAAATTAGAGGCCTTAACTCGGAAAAAATCAGTACAAAAGAAATCTCAGAAATAGCCATCGAGTTAAGGCAACTATTCCAAACTTCTATCAAGCTGATTCTTAAAGTAATCCAAATTCCACGCAGCACTTATTACTACACTCAGAGTCATAAGAGACGTAAATTTGATGATGACCAGATTATTCAAGCAATAGACGAGATTCGCCAAAAAGATCCAAAATACACCAAAAAATACGGTTACCGAAGACTTACAACTGCATTACATGATTTAGGATTTAAAGTTAATCATAAACGCGTTTTACGAATTATGCAGGAACACGGGTGGTTGTGTCATGCCTTTAATCGACAAACCAAAAAATATAATTCATATAAAGGTTTAGTGGGTAAAATTGCCACTAATCGCTTAAAGCGACGCTTCAAAACCGATAGACCTTATCAAAAGCTCGTCGCAGACGTTAGTGAATTCAGATATGGAAGCATGGGAATGAACGAACGAGTTTACCTCGAACCAGTTCTTGATTTGTTTTCTGGAGAAATTCTAGCATTCAATATTAGTGAACATCCAACAGTTAAATTCGCAATTAAACCGCTTAAAGAGGCTTTAGAAAAGCTACCAAAACTAAATTACCGGACAACAGTCCATACTGACCAAGGCTTTCAGTATCAACATCGACACTGGCAGCAGGTTTTAAAGCAACATCACGCTTATCAAAGCATGTCACGTAAAGCAACTTGTCTTGATAATGCGGCGATGGAGTCATTCTTTCACATTATGAAAGCTGAAATGATGGATGAACATTTTGAAGATAAAGCTAGCTTAATCCAAGCAATGACCGAATGGATAGGTTTTTATAATAATCGTCGAATTAAAACAAAATTGAACGGCAAGTCCCCGGTAAAATACCGAGAACTCGCCGTTCAGAGAGCAGCATAAATATTTGTCCAATTTTATGGGTTCACTTCAGTTTGGGTGATTGTCATTAATGGTGTTTTATTTGGATTGTGGCATTCCTCTAATTTACTTGCGGGCCAAGCCATAAATGCTACCTTGAATCAAATGGTATTTGCTGTGGGAATGGGGATGCTGTTTGCGGCTGTTTATCTATACACACAGAGCATTGCAGTAACCATGGTTGTCCATTTTCTTTTGGATGTCTTTTCCTTTTCATATGCGAATGGGAACTTCTTAATGGCTAGCCCGGATGACATTGGCTGGGTAGAAACCTGGATTTTGTTGATTGTTGTTGTGGCAGTGGCACTATTCTTAGTCACCGGTAAACGAAAACTAGCAATTCAAAAATCGTTAGTTTATTGAAACGCTTAACGAGTAACCTGGGGGGAATCTAAATATGTTAACTTTGAAACTGATCGGAATTGCCGTGATCTTACTAGCTTGTTGGCAGTTCTACGCCGTTAGAAAATCGTTTTTAAATTTGAAAAATAATGCTAATCAAGGAACGTCAGTATTTATTGGGTTTGCGCTTTGGTCAGGTTTGTTTTTCGGGATTATTTTGTTAGTCGTTGGCTTAGGAGCACTCTTTTCGTGGTTTTAAATGCATAGTAAAATACCTTTCCAATTTAGTTGGAAAAGTATTTTTAGTTTCGGAAACTATTTAATTGATTGCAGAGATTAGAAATAGTCCGCCAAAATCGGTTTTTGTTGAATGAATAAATTGTCTAGTTTAGCTAATTTTTCGGCATCAGCTGCGATCTGCCCAAATGCACGTTGAGCGGCTAATGAACGATAGCCAAAAACGGCTTTTGTGAATTGTTGAATTGTGAAGGTTGGGACAGCCTCTTTTAACTCTGAGTCATATTCAATCCCCGTTTTTCCAGTGGTTACCGAAATTGTCCAAGTGCCCTGATTTTGTTCCAGTGTTTCATCCAAAATATTAAAACTAACTGGCTTGAAGTCAGTTTGTGCAAAGGGATATTTGGCAAGAAATGCCTGCAGGTTCACAATCCGACCCATCATGTATGGCTGCGTCGTTACCTTTAGGGCGTAAGGATCAGCCAATAAATCACCCTGGTAATTAGGATTAGCATTTTCAAACGTGTAACTTTGATAGCCAGCGCCGTGTTTGAATACAAAACTTAAAAGGGATTGATAACTAGCTGGGGTGAGATGGACAAATTCTTGAACATGAAATTCATCGGCAGTTCTTGTGTAAATGAGATATCCAGTCACGGTTTGTTGATCGTCCTCAAAATAGGCAACTTGCCATTCGGGATGCTTTTCAGTTAAGTAGTGCCACCACCAATCAGCCCGAATTAATCCGCCATTTTGACTGAGGGGAGAACTAAGGTAGGCTTCTTGAATCAACGGAATGGCTTTGGCTAAACTAGTTCGGCGGACATGGCCGGTTTTGCTTGGCCGCACCCGAGGGAGTTTGTCGCCATCAATTTGATAAAGTTGGTGATCAAAAAGTTGTTCATAGCCGAATTTACGATAATAGGCAAACGAGAAGGGTGCCAAATAAGACAACACAACGTCATTTTCATACATATCGCTAAGCGCCGTTTTCATGAGCGTACCAGCCGCCCCTTTACCCGAGTATTCAGGAACGCTCATGACGTCGGTGATGCCGTTCATCAGAAAGGCTTGGCCATGAAAGTTTACTTTATATGGCATGCTGAAGAGGCCACTGACTAGATCGTGGTTTTCATAAATGCCATAAGGGATGCCATGATCGAAGCGAGTGGACCAAAATTGTTTGCGAAAGTCGCTGTCTGATTTATTAAATGCATAGAGATATAAATCATAAAGCGCAGATTTTGCAGATTGATCGAGCACAAAACGTGATTTCATAGGAACCTCCGTGGTTAGTTGATACCCTAATTCTAGCATAATTAGCAGTGGTATAGACAGATTTAAAATTTAAAATTATGAGTTAAGTTTTAGTAGGAAAGCGTTCAAATTAGATTTAATGATCTATTTGAGTTTCGCTACAACGTTGGTGCTGGGGCCGTGTGGGGTCGCTTACGAGCTAACTTCTGTCCAGAAGTGGATCTCTCCAGTCTCCCATGTCTCTAGGCGATAAATCGCCAAGTGACATCGACACACTCTTGCACCAACGTCTCCGCTACACCTGTCTTATCTAATTTATGAAATAACTTTTCTTACTAAAAATTTACATTAAAGATTAAAAATAGAATTAATCGATTGTAATGGACGTTTATAAATAGGCGAAGTAGAGGTGTTGGCGTGAGAGGCCGGAAAGATTCACTTTTTGCGAGTAGCAAAAGTTAGCTTGGAGGCGAGCCCACACGTCCCTAGCAAACACCAGAACGGAGCTATCCATTTCGTGACAATATTTACGTTGTTCGCTGGGCTTGCTACAAACGGTCTTCTTTTGCTATAATATAATTCGTTGCTAAATAGTAATGATTACTTTTTAAAAGCGAGGAAGATATGCGAAAAAGAAAGTGGCTTTATGGCGCCTTGGTACTTATGGGCGTGCTAATGATCGTGCTTAATGGTTGTGGTCGCAAAACACAAACTTCTAATAAATTACATATTGTAGCTTCCTTAAATTTCTATGGTGAAACTGCGAAGGCCGTTGCGGGAAAGTATGGCACGGTGACCTCTATTATTAAAAGTCCCAATGTAGATCCGCATGATTTTGAGCCAACTACAAACTCAGCTAAAGCAGTCGCAAAGGCAGATGTTGTGGTGTATAACGGCTTGGGTTATGACAGTTGGATGCAAAGACTGATCAGCTCTGACTCTGAGGGGAACGTTAAAGCTTTAAATGTGGGTAAGTCCGTGATGAATAAACAAACGGGTGATAATCCGCATTTGTGGTATAACGATCAAACAATGGCAAAGCTGGCGAATCGATTAGCTAAGATCTATGCAAAAAAAGATCCCAAACATCGCAAACAGTTTGAAGCGAACGCTAAAAATTACGTGGCTTCATTGAAAGTTATCCAAAAGAAAGTAGCAGCTCTCAAGCAAAACCGACAAAAATCATTGGTTGATGTGAGTGAACCAGTCTTTAACTATGCGCTTACCAAAATGGGATATAAGATCAATAATTCACATTTTGCTTTAGCTGTGGAGAATGGCTCGGATCCCTCGGCTCAAGATATTCGCCAAATGCAAAAGGATATTAAACAACATAAAATTGCGTTTTTTGTTAATAATCCGCAGGCTTCAGATGCGATTGTAAAGAATATGGTGACGCTGGCTAAGAAGCATAATGTTCCCGTTTTGAATGTGACAGAAACACAGCCATCCAATAAAACTTATATAGAGTGGATGACAGATCAATATCAGCAAGTGGCAGAAATTCAAAAGAAAGAAAGATTGCAATGAGTGAGTCCGTATTAAATATCAAAAATTTAACCGTATCATTTCCGGATCACTTAGTTTTAAATGATCTTTCGGTTGAATTAAATAAAGGTGATTTTTTGAGTGTGGTTGGCCAAAATGGTGTGGGAAAGACGACGTTGGTGCGGGTCATTTTGCATCAGTTAACGCCACAAAAGGGGAGTGTCACATATACGCCTACTTTTAAACACATGAAGATTGGTTATGTCCCTCAGTTTCGGAATATCGATGAAGAGTATCCTTTGTCTATTCGTGATTTTATAGGTTTGAACTTGCACGACAGTCATTTACCTTGGCTGTCGAAAAACGAGCGGCAAAAATTGAATCGCATTATTAAAGATACTAACTTAGAATCGATTCAAAACACTCCACTTGGGGAAGCCTCTGGTGGAGAAAAACAAAAAGCTTATCTAGCACAAGCTCTTATTAACGATCCCGATCTTTTGATCTTGGATGAATCAACCGCTAGTTTAGATAGCGTTCGTAAATTTGAATTGTTGGATTTGGTTCAGGATTTTAATGTGCATCAGAATGTGTCGGTGCTGTTTATTACCCATGATATTGAATTGGCCCAAAAATACGCCAATCAATATTTACTTATGCGCCACGGCAGCTATCAGAGTGGTCCCATTGGTCAATTCAAAGAAACTGATTTAGAGGAGGCTGAACATGCTTAGTTTTGCATTTATGCGCCATGCTTATATGGCGGGGACGATCATTGCGATTATTAGCGGTATTATCGGGGTCTACGTCATTGGCCGTAACATGTCGTTTCTGAGTCACATGCTTTCTGAGATTGGTTTTTCTGGGGCCTCGTTTGGAATTTTTATGAGTTGGCCACCGTTAAACGGAATGTTAATTTTTACGATCATTAGTTCTGTTTTAATTGGACAAATGAGTTCGAAATCGTCACGCCGAGAATCTTCTATTAGCGCGATTTCCAGTTTGTTTTTAGGATCAGGAATTCTATTTCTCTCCTTGGCAAATAAAAATGCGAGTGATGCTACCAGCATTTTGTTTGGGAGTATGATTGGCATTAGCTCATCTGAAGTGAAACAGATTATGTGGCTATCGTTGGCGGTACTGATCGTTATTTTTCTGGTTTATCGAGACCTTAAATTTGATTCGTTTGATCATGTGGGGGCGGCCGTTAAGGGCGTGAACACGCAAGCCATTTCCATTATCTTCTTGGTGATTTTGGCCTTGAGTGTGAGTGTGGCCGCTCAGATTGTCGGTTCATTAATGATTTTTGTTTTGCTAACCTTGCCAGCTTCGAGCGCTAAGTACTTTACGCGAACCGTTAGTGGCATGATGATATTTGCGATTGGAGCTGCTTTAATCGGCGTATGGCTTGGCTTGTACTTAGGCTATGTCACCAATTTACCGGTTAGTTTCTTTATTGCCATTATCGAATGCGCGATTTATTTTACTGCGTTGGGCTGGAACCGAATTAAAAGCTAAGTAAAAAACTACCGATTATAAATAGCTATCATAAATCCGCTGCTTGCAACGGATTTTTTATTTTATAAGTAAAACTAGCATTATCCATCTAAAAATTTAAAAAATGACGGGAAAACTTTCTGTTTTTTCTCCAAAACACGAACATTTATGCTATGATCAAGAGTAAAGAGTTTTTAAATTAGAATGGAGTGTTAACGGTGAGTATCCGAAGAAGTGATCGATTAATCGATATGACAAGATATTTTTTAGAACGACCACATACGTTAGTAACGTTAAGCTTTTTTGCCGAACGTTACGCGTCTGCAAAATCCTCAATTAGCGAGGATATGGCCATCATTAAGCGAACGTTCGCGGATCGCGGTACCGGACGATTAGAAACGATTCCAGGAGCAGCCGGTGGAGCTTTATTTATTCCAACCATCAAAAAAGGTGAAGCTAGTGAAATTATTGAGGATTTGATTCAACAGCTTTCGACAGCGGATCGAATTTTACCCGGTGGCTATTTGTATATGTCTGATTTATTGAGTGATCCGATCGTTCTTAAAAAAGTGGGTCGCTTGATTGCTAGTGAATATGCAGATGAAAAAGTTGATGCAATTATGACCGTTGAAACGAAAGGCATTCCGATTGCTCAGAGTGTAGCCAATTATTTAGGAGTGCCGTTTATTATTGTGCGTCATGATTCAAAGATCACAGAAGGTTCCACGATCAGCGTGAACTATGTGTCTGGATCTTCTGCGCAAATTAAAAAAATGGAGCTTTCTAAACGCAGTTTGAAGGCCGGCACTCGAGTACTCGTGGTCGATGACTACATGAAAGGCGGCGGCACCTTAAAAGGGATGCAGGCGCTGATTACTGAGTTTGAAGCTGAACTAATTGGCACGACTGTTTTTGCAGAAGGTAGTTTTACGGGACAACGGATGATTGATAATGTAACATCATTATTGAACGTAGATGCTAGCAACGATGAAATTCAAATTCAACCTGGTAATTATTTAACCAAGGTTTTTAATCAGTCTAATTAAATAAGGAGAATTTACAATGAGTGGAAAGTATACGGTTATCTTGGCAGCTGGTCAAGGAACACGGATGAAATCTAAATTATACAAAGTTTTACATCAAATTTGTGGAAAATCAATGGTCGATCATGTTTTGACGCAAGTTGAAAAAACCAACATGGATAAAGTTGTGACGGTTGTGGGCCATGGCGCTGAACAAGTTGAAGAAGAACTTGGCAAACGGACTGAATATGCTTATCAAGAGTCACAATTGGGAACTGGTCACGCTGTCTTACAAACTGAATCTATTTTAGGAGATCAGGATGGTATGACAATGGTTGTGAGTGGCGATACCCCCCTTTTTCGGGCAAGCACTTTTGAAGACTTGTTTGAATATCACAAAGAAAAAGGTGCAGCAGCCACAATTTTGACGGCGGATGCCGATGATCCATTCTCTTACGGCCGGATTGTTCGTAATAATGTTGGCGTTGTGTCTAAGATTGTTGAAGAAAAGGATGCCACTCGTGAAGAGGCAGCTATTCATGAAATTAATACAGGTGTTTACTGTTTTGACAACAAAAAGTTATTCGCCGCGTTACATAAAGTAAGAAATGATAATGCCCAAGGTGAATACTACTTGCCAGACGTGATTGAAATCATGAAGTCTGAGGGTGAAATCGTTGCTGCGTACGAAATGAAGGATTTCTCAGAGTCAATGGGTGTCAACGATCGAAAAGCGCTTGCCCATGCTACAAAGATTATGCAAGAACGGATTAATGAACAACACATGGTTGACGGTGTTACTTTGATTGATCCTGATAACACGTATATTGATGTTGATGTCAAAATTGGTTCTGACACAATCGTTGAGCCTGGGGTATCGATTTCTGGTAAAACTGAAATTGGTTCTGATTGTGTGATCGGAGCTAATTCTAAAATTGTATCATCTAAAATCGGGGATCGCGTGCATGTGACTTCTTCTACAATTGAAGAATCAATTATGCATGACGATAGTGATATTGGTCCTAACAGCCATTTACGGCCCGAAGCTGAAATTGGTGAGTTTGTGCATATCGGTAATTTCTGTGAAATTAAAAAAGCTAAGTTGGGTGCGAGAACCAAAGTTGGCCATTTAACTTATGTGGGAAATGCTGAATTAGGAACTGATATCAATGTCGGCTGTGGGGTGGTCTTTGTGAACTACGATGGGATTAACAAACACACCTCAATCATTGGCAATCACGCGTTTATTGGTAGTAATTCAAATATTATTGCGCCAGTTAAGATGGCAGATTATTCATACGTTGCAGCGGGGTCAACCATTACCGATGATTTGGCGAAATATGATATGGGAATTGCCCGTGAACGGCAAACTACCAAACCAGGATACTTTAAGAAGCTTCCAGTGTATGAAGCAGCCAAAAAAGAAGAGGCAGAACGCCAAAAAGACTAGATTTGGACTTGCTTTTGGCCCTGTAAATGACTTATGATATAGAGTGGTAATCGAACAGATTCTTAAAAATCATTATTGGAGGATTTCATGTCTGGACAATATTCTGATCCAAAGCTGAAGATTTTTGCTTTGAATTCAAACAAGCCTTTAGCAGAAAAAATTGCTAAAGCAGTTGGTGTTAAGCTAGGTAAGACTTCTGTTGATCGTTTTAGCGATGGCGAAATTAGAATTAATATTGAAGAAAGCATTCGTGGGGACCAAGTGTATATTATTCAATCCACTTCGGCTCCTGTTAATGATAACTTGATGGAACTTCTAATTATGATTGATGCACTGCGGAGAGCAAGTGCACAGACCATCAATGTTGTGATTCCATATTATGGTTATGCACGTCAGGATCGTAAGGCACGTTCGCGGGAACCAATCACCGCAAAACTTGTGGCTAATATGATTGAAAAGGCTGGTGCAACCCGCATTATTGCCCTCGATCTACATGCGGCCCAGATCCAAGGATTCTTTGATATTCCCATGGATCACTTAATGGGCGCACCATTGTTAGCAGATTACTTTATTGAGCATCATCTTGATAAAGATTCTGTTGTGGTTTCTCCTGATCACGGTGGTGTGACACGTGCTCGTAAGTTAGCTGAGTTTTTAAAGGCTCCAATTGCCATCATTGATAAACGTCGTCCACGTGCTAATGTGGCCGAGGTTATGAATATTATCGGTGAAGTTAAAGGCAAACGTTGTATCATGATCGATGATATGATCGATACAGCCGGGACCATTACTTTAGGTGCACAAGCCTTGATGGATGCTGGCGCAACTGAAGTTTATGCTAGTTGTACGCATCCTGTTTTGTCAGGCCCAGCCATTGAAAGAATCGCTAACTCACCAATTAAAGAATTAATTGTGACAGATTCGATTAATTTACCTGAAGAAAAGAAAATTGAAAAAATTACCCAGATTTCAGTTGGTCCTCTAATTGGAGAAGCAATTCGCTTGATTCATGAAGACAAACCAGTTAGTCCACTGTTTAATAATCGTTTCAGTAAAGAAGAAGCATCACGAAATTAAATAATTTATGTTTGAATCCAGAAAGAAATGAATAATGTTTCTTTCTGGATTTTTTATCTTTAACAGCGGTATTAGTTTGTACGGTTAGATTAAAAATATAAAACAAAATTTAGTGTTAACGCTATCATTAATACTTGCAAGGTGGTAAGATTTAAGTGAAGGATAATAAAAAGATTCTGCACATTTGGCTGATTTTATTTGAAGGAGATAAAAATGAAAAAAACTGAATTGAAACAAAATCGGAAGTATGCGCTACTCGCAAGTACATTGCTATTTTCAGCAGGTATTTTAGGGATGGGTGTGACACCAAATCAAATAAATGCTGATACTTCAAACGTAGCTGCATCTTCCAAAGAAAATGTTGGTTCAACGTCTGAAACAGCAAAGGCAGATCTTTCGCAAACAAAGAAGGATGCTGATAAGGCAACAAGTCAAAAGGCAACTCAGAATACATTCAAACAGGTAACTGAGTATCAGAGTGAGTCTGGAGCAAGTTTGGCAACTGCTGATACGTCGGAGTTGAATACTGGTGAAAAGTATAGTTTTTCGGCACCTAAAAACGTTGCGGGTTATCAGGTTAACTACGCTAAAAGTACTTACACGTTGACTAATGAGGACGGCACGAATACTGGCTCATTCGCAGATTTTGGAATTGCAGCTGGTGTGGGTGGTGATCCAAGTAGTTGGACAGCCTCAGACTGGCAACAAGTCTTAGCTTTTCTAAATGAGACAACTGTTAACAACATTGGTGAAAATTACAGCATTACCTTAACTTATAAATATGATGTGGCTGAAACACAAGGAACGTTTAAACAAACGACTGAGTATCAAAATGCTGCTGGAAATGCGATTGCTGATTCCACGATTTCAGATCTTAAAGCTGGAGACAGTTATAGTTTAAGTGCGCCCAAGAATATTGCGGGATACAAGGTAAATTATGGGCAAAGCACTTACACGTTAAATAATGAAGATGGGGTCAACAGTGGTTCGGTAACGGACTTCGCAGAAGCTGCTGGCGTTGACGGTGATCCAAGCACTTGGACGACATCAGATTGGCAGACAGTGTTGAATTATATTAATAAGGAAGAAGTTCCTACTGGGGCAGTTGGCAAGGACTATGGAATTACGCTAACTTACAAATACGACGCAGTAAAACCAACCATCAATGTGACGCCAAAGCTTACAATTAAAAAGGGATCTAGCTTTAATCAACAAGATTTATTTAATTCCATTGTTTCTTCAACAGGAACAACGCTAAGTTATGCTGAAGCGATTGCTAATGGGAGCTTAGTTGTAACTGGGCCAAGCAATTTTAATACAAATATTGTTGGTAATCGTGGGACTTACACATTTACGTATACAGATCCAACTACAGGACTCTCTGTAACGGCGACTGGCGTGGTTGTTGTAGCGGTTGATAGTGGCTCAGAAAATCCCGGAACACCAGGTGGAGACGGCAACAACGGAAACGGTGGAAACTCAAATGGTAATGGTGGAACGAATTCCAACCAGAACCAATCCGGTAATCAAGGCAATGGATCAGGCCAAGGGACAAATCAAAATCCTACAGCTACTGGTCAAGAAACTTCAGGAACCAACAATGTGCAAAAAAATACTAGTTCGGTTTCGGCAAACAAAGAATTGCCACAAACAAGTGAAGCAAGTAGTATTGCCGGCAGAAACGTCGGATTTATTGGACTATTTTTAATGGCAACTCTTGCGCTGTTTGGATTAGCTAGAAAGAAACGCTATTAAACCCGAGTTATGAGCATTCAGGTACTAATTTAAAGAAAAAGGCAGTGGAATTCTATTTACTGCCTTTTTTGGTACTCATATTTCTATGTAAATCAGAAAAAATTAGGTAAAATAAGGTCATAAACTAATATGGAGGTTGCAATCATGACAATTGAAAATAAATTACTCAGTTCGCTCTCTTATTTAAGTATTTTGTTTCTTCCCGTTATATTTCCGCTGATCGTTTGGTTAGTAACGGCCAGTCGTCCTGAAACTCATCGCAATGCCTTGAATGCATTACTGTTACATCTTTTTCCGGCCCTTTTAATATTTGTTCTCCTTATTCTGGCAGGTGTTCATGGGCTGATTACAAATAACGCCCAGTCAACTGGTTGGATGATTGTGATTTTTGGTGGGCTCTGCGCAATCGTTGCAATAACGTTAACTATTTACAGTATTTACAAAGGAATTAAAATTTTGGTTGATTAATGATATGTCCGCTATAAAGCACGCTACAATGGGACTTATCAGGCTTATAAAAAATAATTAAAAAAGTTAAGTGTTTTCGTTGCAAACGGTTACATCACGTGGTAATATAATAAGTGAGGAAAGGGAAAAGTTAAAATTTCCGATTAACTCAAAATTCTCAAAGCGCCTTAGGTCAGTCGATAGTTGCCGATGGTGATCTAACGTAGAGGCGCAGCTGAAGATTATGTTGTGAAGGCTTATCATTCATGGGCATCACGTAGAAGTTTTGCTTGTTGAAAAACATGTGAGCAGTTTACAGTCAGAATTATGTGTTTAACTCAAAAGTTTGGATGCGCGATTTACGAGAGTATGATTTGATACCGTAAATCATGGGCATCGATAGATAAAAGTTTGGTGTTGAAGAACATTATGAGTTGTTAAGGTAGTTAGTACTTGGCTCGAAAAACCTGGATGTGCGGTTCGTGACTTGAAACGTCATGAGTCATGAGCATCGATTCAAAAAAGTTTTGATGTTGAAAGATATCAAGAGCAGTCAAAGTAGTTGGTACTTGGCTCAAAAATCTGGATGTGCGAATGATGGGTGCATGATCTTCTTGGTAAATGTTGCAACTGGTTTAGATTTAGATTAAATGTTTTTGTTGATATGTAGTTGAACTTCGGTTTAAGTAGGTGTTGCCAATGACAAGAGAAAACGTAAGTTAGAAATAACTTACAGAGTTCCAAATTATAAGAAAAATTGTGTAGTAAGAACAAATAGAAGTACGTTTGCGGAGGGTATTCAGCATAAAAAAACTTAATGCTTCCAAAACCGTCTTTAATCACCGTTAGCCTGTATTTTGTGTATGTATCAAGTGGGGTTCAAACTTACGCTGATCATATTAGCAGATTTTGATAACGACGATCACAGGTAGGTCAGGTTCACGACGGTAGAACAATAGAACAATGAAGGTGTAATGTTATTAACAAATTTGATTTTGAAGATGTTAATCGCGAAATCCTTTCCTCGTAGGTAGACTTTAAGCTTTGAGAAGAACTTAGAGTCTACTTTTTTTGCGTCTAAAAACAAAAAAATAGCAGCCATGGAGCGCTACTATTTGCGAACTATTTAGTTTAATAGAGAGTGGCTGGACGAGAATAACCAACGCAATGCCACCATGGAGAAGCAACCTTTTCGGTAATTACGCCCCGATTTTGAGCATCAATCATTTTACCGCTACCTACATAGATACCAACATGGGTGATGCGCTTTTTACTGCTACCGAAGAAAACCAAATCGCCTTTTTTCCGTGAACCAGTGGAAGCTTTTTTATACTTATTGTATTGAGATTGTGCGGTTCTTGGCAAAGTCTTGTTAACGGATTTCTTGTAAACATACTTTGATAAACCGGAACAATCAAAACGATTGGGACCAACAGCGCCATAAACGTAACGTTTGCCTAATTGCTTATGAGCATAACTATAAACCTTAGAGTAGAGCGCTGTTCCTGGCTTAACTTTAAGATAGCCATGCCAAACCCAACCAGAAGCCTTACCGTTAGAGCTAATTGCATAATAGTATTGAGTGCGAACACCGTTTCTTAAGATGACACGTGATTTGGTGACCCGCCAAGTGGTTCTTGGATAATTTTTTAAATAGTGGATAGTTTTGAAACTTACATAAGGTAGCTTACCGTTCAAGCTAAACATGTTTCCCTTAGCACTTGTCCGAACGTAAGGCTTTACGGCCACATTCTTTGTAGAAACAACCCGGAATTTAGTTGCAGCGTGTGCTTGCGTTGTTGAAACGGCGGTGATGCCGATAAAAATAGAAAGAATCGCGAATAGTTTTATTATGTATCTCATGACGTACCCCCGTACTAAATGTTTAATTACTATAATACGGGTTAAATATTACAACGAAGTAACTAAGCTGTCTCAATGCGATTAAGTAAAGAAGAAGGATTGAAACAAATTGACTAGTATTCAAAGGTAAATTGAGTTAGTAATATCGATTTAAAACAAAAAAAGAGCCACAAAATGGGGACTCTTAATGATTGCAAAATATGAAATTAATTAGCATTATCTAAAGGGACTTGTTTTGAAGCATGTTTTTTCTTGAGGAGACGAAGCTGATCTTTCAAGCTCTGGATTTTATCGTCATGCTTGATTTTCCAGTCTTTGTAGGTAGATCGAGTATCCGTGTCACCAATTTCAAGACCAGTTTCAAGCCAGAAAACAGCTTCGGTTAAGCTTGCAAAATTCTTCATCCATAATGTGTGACCGTTGTCCGAATCAAACGCAACGTATGATTTATAGTGCTTTGTAAGGTAGGTATGCTTCATGATTTTGAAAGCTTTACGCTGCCTTGTCAGTTTGTAATCGGGTAAAATAAAATGGCCTTGTGATTTGAGTTCTGGAACGTTATTATTGCGTTTTTGTTCTTTATAATCGGTTAAAAATTCTTTAGCTGTTGGTTCAGTGATTAGTTCAACATCGATTTGACTCATGGTCATTCCCCCTAAGATATAATAGTTATATTTTACCATAAGAATTAATTTTTTACTTATATAAACCCAGTAATTAGTACAATTTTAAAAGAGTTTTAAAAAAATAACTGCAATTCATAGAGCTTCCGGATTGAGTATTTTGTCAAAATCTTCTATAATTTTTACTAGATAGAGATTATTCATTATTATTAATATACATACGAGGAGATGGCAATATGCGAAAATATGTCGCAGAAATCATTGGAACTTTTGTTTTAGTTTTTGTTGGAACGGGTACTGTTGTAATTGCTAAGGGAAGTACTTTGACAATTGGATTGGCTTTTGGATTGGCAGTTACCATTATGGCCTACTCAGTGGGTGCCATCTCAGGTGGTCATTTTAATCCGGCAGTTTCTTTAGGGATGCTTTTGAACAAACGGATTAGTGGAAAAGATTTTATTGGTTATGTGATTTCGCAATTTATTGGTGCAATTTTGGCCTCCGCAATGGTGTTTGATTTAGTTCATGAACTAGGATTGTCAACAAAAAGCTTGGGTCAAACAGACTTTCCAAATATTTCTGTGGGTGGGGCTTTTATTACAGAAACCTTGGTCACATTCTTATTTGTGTTAGTTATTTTGTTGGTAACGAGTAAAAAATGGGGAAATCCAAATTTTGCTGGTTTAGTTATTGGACTGACATTGGGATTGATGATCATTGTGGCGTTAAACTTAACGGGCGGTTCATTGAATCCGGCAAGAAGTTTCGGGCCAGCGCTTTTTGCGGGCGGTTCGGCAATGGCACATTACTGGTTGTATTTGACGGCTCCGTTGGTAGGTGCAGTGTTGGCAGCGGGTGTGAGTCAGTTTTTGGGTAGTGAAGAATAAAGTGAGTGAGACAAATCGGTAAAAGGTCGGAAATAAGTGGGCTGGATGCGGGATCACAATCCCGCGGGAAGCATACTTATTTCCGGCCTTTTGATTTGTCGAGCTGTCCTAAAAAAAGTGAGTGGAATAAGCCGGTAGAAAGTTTCCTATAAGCGCACCGTAAGTGGGATCGTAATCCCGCAGTAGGCGTGCTTATAGGAAACTTTTTGGCTTATGGAACTGTCCTGAAGCTCAGCAGAAGAAGTAAACAAGGACGGCTTATGGAACTGTCCTAAAGCTCGGCGGAAAAAGGCAGTCAAGGACGTGCTGTCCAAAAAGTTTTTACGCCCGAACCGAATTCCAGCACCAACGTTGCCGCAAAACCGAAACTAAACCTAAAAACCAGTCTAAAGAATTGAGACCGATTTCATGCTATAATACAGGCATCAAATAAGATCTGGGGGAGCTCAAAATGGCAGACAAAATTTTAGTTTCGACAACAGAAACTATTCCAGGACATAATTATGAAGTGATCGGCGAAGTATTTGGGTTAACTACGCAATCTAAAAATGTATTTAAAAATATTGGCGCGGGGCTTAAAGGCATTGTCGGTGGTGAGATTAAAGCATACTCCGAATTGTTGACAGAAGCTCGGGATACGGCAATTAGTCGGTTACGCGATAATGCTACAGAGATGGGTGCAGATGCGGTAGTGATGATGCGCTTTGATTCGGACTCGATTAGCCAAGACATGGAAACAGTTGTGGCTTATGGCACAGCAGTTAAGTTGGTTGATTAATATTTCAAAAAAATAAGGCTCAAGAAAGCTAGAAATAGTTTTCTTGGACCTTATTTGAATTTAAGATTTCTTTTTATGATGAGGTTTTTTCTGAATTTTGGAAACTTGATTTTGCAGTTGGTTCACTTGATCGGAAAGGTCATCAATTTTCTTTAAGAGCAAACTTAAATCGTTATCCTGCGTGCTTGCTGTGTCGGAAGTGAAGAATCCGGTAATTGTACTGGTTAACAAACCAATAAAACCAATTCCGCCTAACATCAGGACTGCCGCGATGATTTTTCCAATTGTCGTATGGGGAAAAATATCACCGTATCCAACGGTGGTTGCAGTTGTAATGGCCCACCACAAAGCGTTTGAAAGAGAAATTTTTTCGACGATTGAGTAGAGAAGGGCACTTAAAACAACGATCACAACACTGATATATAGGAGATACACAAAGCCGGTTGCGTAAAAGAAGCGATGCACAGACTTGGTTAATTTACCGTCTAATCCTAAACGCCAAAAAATATGGTAATAACGAATGAGACGGATGACGCGCTCAATTCGAAAAATTGCAAAGATAGGATGTAACGGAATTAGTCCTAACATATCAAACGAGTTGTCGATGAGAAAGCTTTTCTTATTTTTGGAAAATCGAAACCGAACTAAATAGTCGACCAAAAAGATTGCCAGCATACTGTTCATAAAAATCCCAGATGGCCCGGTTAGTAAGTTTCCATGTGTAAAGAAAGTTGAAAAGGCTAACCCACTGGAAATAAGCGCCAGTCCGCCAATCGCTAAGTGATAACAAATAAGCCATTTTTGTTGTTTTTTAGACATATTATTCACCCATACTTTTACTTGTTAAGCTCATTTTAAACCTTTCACAAGCTGTGTAAATAGATGAATTTTGATTGCAAGAAAATTTTTAGGATTGAAATGCCAAATTGGGCTAGCAAGTCTGCTTTCAATCGATTAGAATCGAGGGAGAGTGTCTCAAAACGATTCCAAGCACAATCTAAATTAGGAGGCCCAACAATGAAAAAAATATTGGCACTACATACAGGTGGCACAATTTCGATGTCGGCAAATGAACTGGGCGAAGTTTCGACAAATAAGGAAAATCCTTTGTTAGACAGCCGTTTTATTGACGATAATATTGAATTGACAAACGAAACGATTTTAAATAAACCTTCAGAACACATCACACCCGCAGATATGTTTAAGATGCAACAACGCGTAAAAAAAGCTGAAACACAGGATTATGATGGCATTGTGATTACGCATGGGACAGATACGTTAGAAGAAACGGCCTATTTTTTGGATTTAACCTTGCCAAATCATTTACCAGTCGTTTTAACAGGGGCAATGCGGTCTTCTAACGAGCTCGGTTCAGATGGTGTTTATAACTTTCAAAGCGCAATTTTAACGGCTGCTGCAGACGAGTCTGTTGATAAAGGCGTTTTGGTGGTTATGAACGACGAAATTCACACGGCTCGCTATGTGACTAAAACGCATACTACGAATGTCGATACTTTTCGCACCCCCACGTTTGGACCAATTGGGTTAGTTGGCAAGCGCGGTATTCACTATTTTCAAGAATTAATTCAGCAAGCCGATGTGCAAGTTGATAAACTTAAACATAATGTGTATTTGTTGAAGGCCTATGCCGGCATGCCGGCTAGTTTGTTGAATTGTTTGGACCAAGAAGATACAAATGGGCTTGTCATTGAAGGCTTAGGTGCCGGGAACATGCCACTTGAAACGGTTGAAGCGATTCAGCAACTTATCGCCGATGATATTCCGGTAGTGATGGTTTCTCGCTGTTATAACGGGGTGGCTGAACCAATTTATGATTATCCGGGTGGCGGGATTGCGCTGGAACGAATGGGTGTCACATTCTGCCAGGGATTAAACGGACCTAAGGCGCGGATCAAGCTACTGGTCGGAATTAGTGCCGGGTTAACTGGTCAAAAGTTGCGCGATTATATTAGTAATGCAGTATCGTAAAATTAAAATTTTGTGAGAAAATTAAAAATGCGCTATACTATTGCTATCTAAAGAAAAAGGTTGGGATGAAATGGCTGATAAAACAAAATTAAGAAATGATTTTTATGATGCAGTAAATGGCGAATGGCTTGAAACTGCAGTAATTCCAGGAGACCACTCTTCGACAGGTGGTTTTATGGATTTAGTAGATGATGTGGACGAAAAATTAATGAGTGATTTTGCTGATATGAAATCTGGCAAGCTCGTTAATGAAGACCCATTGATGAAAGAATTTTTGAAGTTTTATGAATTAGCAGCAGACTTTAAAAAACGGGATCAAGATGGTGCCGCTCCTTTGAAACCATATATTGATAAAGTTGAAGCAATTTCTAGTTTTGAAGAGCTCAGCAAACAATTTAAAGAGTGGTCCGTTGAGGGCTTACCAACGCCATTTGATATTGGTGTGCAGCCTGATCTTAAGAGCCAGGGCAAAACTAAACTCAATGTGCTCTGGGCTGAAGGTGGCGGTTTGATTCTTCCTGACAAAACCTATTATGATAAAGATAATCAGGCTGGTCCCCAGCTTTTAGCAGTCTTTACACAAATGGTAGAGAAGTTACTCACAATGGTGGGCAAATCTGAAGATGAAGCTAAAAAAATGGTGGCGGATGCCAAACAATTTGATGCTTCGATGGCACCGTTTAAGAAAAATTCTGAAGAGATGAGCGATGTTGCCAACTTATATAATCCGATTGAATTTGATGAATTTGTCAAACAATTAGGTGAATTTAAGATTGGGGATGCCGTTGTTGAATTGTTAGGTGAAAAACCAAAGCAAGTGATCGTCACGGAACCGAAATTCTTTGAAAACTTTACTAAAATTGTTAATAAAGAGACTTTCCCAGCATTTAAAAATTGGGCAATTGTCAATGTCGTTCGTCATCTGGCAACGTATTTGGGTGAAGACTTCCGTCAAGTTGCTGGAACGTATTCACGAACTTTATCTGGTCAGAAAGCTGCAATGAAACAGGAAAAGAGTGCCTTTTATTTGGCACGGCGGATCTTTAGTCAAGTTGTTGGTGACTACTATGGCAAGAAGTATTTTGGTGAAAAAGCTAAGCAAGATGTTCATGATATGGTTGTAGCCATGACAGGTGTCTATAAACAAAAGCTCCAGAACAACACATGGCTTAGCAAGGCGACTCGTGAAAAAGCGGTTGTGAAGTTAAACGCGATGGATATCCACGTTGGTTATCCAGACAAAATGGAAGACGTCTTCAAGAAGTTGCATACAACCACAGCTGCAGAAGGTGGTAGTTTGCTAGAAAATATTCAGGCCTTTTCTAAAGTGTTTACTGAAGACGAACTCAGCAAATTTAATCAACCAGTCGACAAAGAAAAGTGGGAAATGAGTGCTGACACTGTGAATGCGTATTATTCACCAGAAGGTAACTTGATTTGTTTCCCAGCAGCGATTCTTCAAGCACCATTTTACAGTTTAAAACAAACAGCAAGCCAAAATTACGGTGGTATCGGAGCAGTTATGGCTCATGAAATTTCGCATGCGTTTGATCCGAATGGCGCTTTGTTTGATGAAAACGGAAGCTTGAATAACTGGTGGACAGACGATGATATGAAGGAATTCAAGAAGCGTTCGCAAGCCATGATTGATGAATTTGATGGACTTCCATATGCTGGCGGTAAGGTTAACGGTAAGTTAGTGGTAACCGAAAACGTGGCTGATGATGGTGGTTTGAGTTGTGCTTTGGGCGCAGCCAAGTTGACTGGTGATCCTGATTTAGAAGAGTTCTTTGTAAACTGGGCAACAGTATGGCGTAGTAAGGCGACAAAGGAACGCAAACAATTACTCCTTTCAATTGATGTGCATGCCCCAGATAAGTTGCGGGCAAATGTGCAGGTTAAAAACTTTGATGAGTTTTACGAGACTTTCAATGTGCAACCTGGCGATGGTATGTACTTGGCACCGGAGAAACGGGTGCAAATCTGGTAGTGAGTGGATTGAAGCGGTAGGACAATAAAATATAAGCGTGCCGATAGTGGGATCGCAATCCCACGGTAGGCATGCTTATATTTTTTGTGCTGCTTCAAGGAACTGTCCTAAGGGTAGTGAGTGAGATAAAGCGTTAAAGGCCGGAATATAACTGTCCTGGATGCGGGATTGCAATCCCGCTGGAGGCGTGCTTATTCCTGATCTTTTGGTTTGTTGAGCTGTCCTAAAAACAGTGCATAAAATTCAAAGAATAAAAAAACACCAACCAATCATTTTTGAAGTGATCAGTTGGTGTTTTTAGATACCAAAATTTATTTAGTAATATAAATATAAAGGTGAGTGGTTGAATAACCAACTGCAAATTTGACACCGTTAGATTTAATCACGTTAGTCGCAGTCGAAGTACTGCTACTATTTTTTGCATCTTTTTGTAATTTTTCAAATTGTTTCATAACTGACTTGTAGTTTGCGCCTAATTCATTAGACAATAGCGCAAAAACAGTTCCAAAATCTTTTTGACCATCTTTTTGTTTCATGGCTTTTACAGGCACGATAAGGGTTAAGCCCATTAAGTTCTTGTCCTGATAGTTGGCCCGAACGGTGTAATTGTTTTGGGTAATCACATTTTTTACACCATTTGATAGGGTAGTAGGTAATAATTTGTCTTTGTTTTCTTTCTTAGCAGTTGCCATTGCAGCCTGGACTTCTTTGCCTTCTTTTTGAAGGGCAGTCATTTCTTTTGCTTGGGCCTGTAATTTTGCAAGAGCAGCCTTTTGTTGGGATGCAGGAAGTTTAGCAATCACTGCTTTGGCCTTAGCTGCTGAAGTTGTTGTCGATGAACTAGCTTTAGCCTTTTTTTCAGCCGCCGCTAAATCCTTAGCTTTCTTTTGATCAGCTTTTGATAGAGACATCCCAATGACTGCCTGGTTATAGCTAGCGGAAATTGTTTTGTATTTGCCAAGTGCCTTGGTTTTATTAATAGTAACTTTTTTAGTGATGACGTCAGAATCTTTTTGAGATGTAACGACAACAGTTTGCTGCTTAGTTTTAGCGGGAACTTCGATTATATAAGCACCATCAGTATTTTTGACAGCCTTTTTTGATTGGTTATCAATTTTGTAACTTATTTTGGCATTTTTACTCGTCTTTCCTTTAATGACGGCTACCATTCCACTCGGCGTTTTCGTGGATGCGCCAACGGATAATTTATGATTGCCACAACCAGCTAACGTGGCGAGCGCCAATAGACCAATAACCCCAGTTAACAACTTTTTCATAATGTACCATCCTTTAATTTTACGTTTATACGTGTCCGATATGACAAACTGTCATAAACATGAATTATACACCCTTATTATAAGAAATACGAGAGCCAATCATCTGAATTTTAAATAAATTTAGATTGCTTTTTTAAACCATTTGCAAATGCAAAATAATATAAAGTTTGTGTTTTACTTTGAAACGATTTTATAGTAAGATGTATATTGTAGTTTTGATAGCAAAACACGAACAAACATAGAGAGCTAATTTAAAATTAGCAAGGCTAAGGGAGAAATGCAGTTATGGGAGAAAAGATTAAGAATTATTTTGAGATCGATCAGTTACATACAACCGTGAAACGGGAAATCTTGGCAGGATTTACCACGTTCATCTCAATGGCCTACATTTTATTTGTGAATCCAAGTGTCTTGGGAGCTTCAGGAATGGACAAAGGGGCTGTGTTTACAGCCACAGCCTTAGCTAGTGCGTTGGGTTGTTTTTTGATGGGAGTGCTTGCTAAATATCCAATTGCAACAGCACCAGCATTAGGAATTAACGCCTTTTTCGCTTATTCAGTTTGTATCGGGATGAAGATTCCTTGGCAAACAGCATTGGCCGGCGTTTTTGTTGCTTCGTTGATTTTTATTGTCATTACAATTTTTAAATTACGTGAAATGATTATTAATGCCATTCCTGCAGATTTGAAATACGCGATTTCTAGTGGGATTGGGTTGTTTATTGCTTTTATTGGTTTACATGATGGTGGTTTGATCGTCGCGAATAAATCGACAGTGGTTGGTTTAGGCTCATTGGGAGTTGCCACAACCTGGTTAACAATTTTTGGTTTAATTTTAACTGCAATTTTAATGGTTCGTCGTGTACCAGGTGGAATTTTTATTGGTATGGCAGCAACTGCAATTTTAGGTTTGTTAACTGGTTTGATTAAAGCACCAGCTCAATGGGTATCAGCTGCTCCAAGTTTGAAACCAACATTTATGGTTGGTGTGCGACATATTGGTGATATTAATACAGTCCAATTATGGGTGGTTGTTTTAACATTCTTATTGGTTACTTTCTTTGATACAGCTGGTACCTTGGTTGGTTTAGCACAGCAAGCTGGATTTATGAAAGATAATAAAATGCCACGAGTTGGTAAAGCTTTGATGTCAGATTCGACTGCAATGTTGGCTGGTTCAGTCTTTGGAACTTCACCAGTTGGCGCGTATGTTGAATCTTCAGCCGGAATTGCCGTTGGTGGTCGTTCTGGATTAACGGCTGTGACAACCGGAGTATTGTTTATCTTGGGATTATTCTTCTCACCAATGTTAGCTGTTGTCACGAGTCAGGTAACAGCACCAGCGTTGATTATTGTTGGGGTATTGATGGCACAATCCATGAAACATATTGCTTGGGAAAAAATGGAAATTGCCATTCCAGCATTTTTGATTTTGATCGGAATGCCATTGACGTATAGTGTTTCGGATGGGATTGCCCTTGGGTTTATTACGTACCCAATTACAATGATTGCTGCAAAACGAGGTAAGGAAGTGCATCCGATTATGTACGGATTGTTCTTCGTGTTTATCTTCTTCTTGTATATTTTGAACAAAGGCTAGTGAGTGAGACAAGTCGGTAAAAGGCCGGAAATAAGTGTGCTGTATGCGGGATCGCATCCCGCGGGAAGCATACTTATTTCCGGCCTTTTGACTTGTCGAGCTGTCCTAAGGCTTAGCGAAGAGGTGCAGGTAAGGGAAGTATGCGGGATCGCAATCCCGTTGGAAGCATACTTATTTCCGGCCTTTTGACTTGTTAAGCTGTCCTAAGTAAGGCTTAGCGGTAAATGACTAAAAGGTAAAAACTTATGGAATAAAAGATGGTTCACATGTAAAATGGCAGTCAGAATTTAACGCTTTTTTCTTCATTTTTTTGTCGTGTTAGTATCATTACTAAAATTAGTGACAGAAGTTTTTCTTGGATTGAATTTTTTGGTAGTAGATGACGACTTTTTATCAGGAACTGACCACGTGTGTGCCCACCATGCGGCATTAGTGCTATCTTGTTTACTGGAGCTAACAACATTAGTGTCAAAGGAGGCCTTGTGTTTGCTATACGATGATAAACTGATAAATATTAAACATACCAGTACTAAACCAACAATAGATAAAGTAAGATAACGTAATTTTTTTTTCATGTTAAACTTCCTCTCTGCAATTACTGAGCATGCATCCAAAAGTCAGCTTTCGAAAACGCTTTAAATGACTATATTATATACCCGAATGAGTAGATGAGCGTACTTTTAGTTTCATTTAGTTCAAGTTATCGGTGAACGTTATGCATTACTTCTTATTTTTGAATCGTTTTGCTTGCCTTTAATTCTATTTTAGTGTTAGTATTCAAAATAGTAGTTACAAATGCAAGTACAGTAACTACAGCTAACAAAGGTAGTTGGTACGACATATCATTTTTGAAGGGAAGAACGCGGCTGCAGCAAAAGATATTCATTTTGAAGCATTGATATTTCGTATCTCATTCTAATCCTTTGTTGAGAAACAATAAGGAAAGAAGGTTTTACAATGAGATTTGGAAATTTTAGTAATCGTGATTATCGCATTGCTTTGGATACAGAAACACAATTATTCTGGGCAAGTGAAAAACGCGATCCAAATATTAAAGCCAGTGGTGTGACAATCACTGAAGCACTTAACAAGTTAAACGAAAAAACTAATGGTCTAGTACAACAGTACGCAAACTAATAAGAAATTCGAGGTCTAGCAATTTTGGATGCTAATGATTCCGTTTCGGATAACGTGTTCGATTCCTCTAGGATAAGTTGATACAATGGTATTAAACTTATCCTAGAGGAATTTTTTTATACATATGAATTGGAGAAAACTAACATGGCAAGTAAGAAAAAATTTTACGCAGTCGCAAAAGGCAAGCAAACCGGTATTTTTACAGACTGGAACGAGACTAAGGCAATGATTGATGGTTTTCCTGGGGCAAGATACAAAGGGTTCACAACGGAAGCTGAGGCCCGTCAATGGTTAGATGATGGTGGGACAATTACGAAAAAAACAGTTTCTAAAAAAATAACTCCTGCCCCAAGCCAACAACCAAATGATTCCGACCTTGTGGTGTATACAGACGGTGGATCCCGAAATACGGGGAATGTGAATGGCGGACACGTTAAGAAACAGGATAAAGCAGCTTGGGCATATTTGATTAATTTAAATGGTCAACAAGTCTCGGATTCTCAAGGTGAGTTTGGCGCAACGAATAACCGCATGGAAATCATGGCGTTGATTCGTGCCTTGGAATGGCTGGAAGCCAATCGAAAACAAGCGGCTGCTATTTCAATTGTGACGGATTCCCAGTATGTTTTAAATGCGATTCAAAAGCACTGGATAGCTGGCTGGAAACGGCGCGGCTGGAAACGTGGAACGGGGCAACCATTAGCTAACAGCGAGTTGTGGCGACAATTGGACGGGCTTTTACCTAAGTTCAGTCATTTGCAGTTTCATTGGACAAAAGGCCACGCCACTAATGAAGGCAATGTTTTTGTGGATCATTTATTAAATCAAACGATGGATAAAATGAGTGGTACACAACGACAATCAGTTGCTAGTAAGCCCGTTATGTCCCAAACAACTCCGAAATCTCCAAAAAAAGTGCAACAAAAAAGCGTCCCGACTTCAGATGCACAAAAGTCACTGGACGCGATTAAAAAAAGTTTAGAAAAATTGGAATGGTACAACGACTAAACGGATTTGGAGATTGAAAAACTTAAAGTGTTTTTCCCACCGGGATAGGTTGGATCAATTTCAAAGCCGGTTTTCTTTAAGATCGTGATTGCTGGTGTGTTGGCCTGCTTTGCGACCGCATATAAAGTTGTTAAACCCAACTCATTAAAGGCAAATTCTGTCATATGTTGAAGAATTTCGGTCATGATGCCATGATTTTGTTGATTGGGAAGGATTTCAAACCGAATTTCTGCGGCCGTTTTGGGGTCATTAAAATTCCAAATGCAAAAAGTTCCCAAAAATTCATCAATTTTACGATCAGAGATTCCCCATAACAAAGAGTCGTTGTTCATGATCAGACGCATGGCTTGATTCACGTAATCAACGGTATCTTGGATCGTGGGATCAATTGTCCGATCACTCATTTTGGCGATGTTTTCGTCATGGCGCAGCGTATAAATATCTTTAACTTTTGTGGCTGTAAGCCAATCCAGAGTGAAATGGGGGGTCAGGATTGGGCGATATTTTTCGAATTTTTCCATGGTTACTCCTTTTAATTTTCTTTTCAGTTTAAACGTATAACTCTAGCATAAAGCATTTTTGTGAAGTTCCAAGTAAATATGCTTGGTGTTTTGTGATTAAGCGATTACAATGAAGAAAAATCGAATTGGAGGACGTCATAATGAATATTAAATTTGATTCAGCATCTGCAGAAAAAATTCAAGCGCATTTGGATGACAATAAACGTTTATTATTAACTTTTGAAGATGGGGTGGGAGACTATTCCCAACACGCGATGATTCATATGCAAGTCCAGTTTACCATTAATATTGTAGCTAAGGATATGCCGGTAACCGGCTATAACGAGACTGTGAAGTCTAACATTGGTGATTTATTAATTAAGGACTATTCAACTGATGATTTGGAAGAAAACATGACGATGAAATTCAACAGCCATCTTGGAACTTTGCAACTAAGCGGAGATGGTGGTGCCATTGACGATAACGTTGGTTTTATTGATTTTACGGACAAAAATGGAATTAAAAATAATCCGGCAAGATAAAGTTTTTTTCTAATTTAAATAATTAACTGGCAACCACACTTGTTTAAAAACTTGGGTGGTTGTTTTTGGCTGTCTTCAAGCATTGTCACGTCTGCATAACTCTTGTAGAATGAAGAGACGTACTACTTGGAGGTGTGTGAAATGGATGATCGAACAAAACAAAAATTTAGTTGGCCATTATTCTTTAGCCCATTTGTGTCGCGACTAGGGGATGCGCTCTTTATTTTTGGGCTAAACTGGTTTATTGTTCGGGCTACCGGTCACGCCTCTTTGTTAGGGATTGTGCAAGGAATCGGGGGAATTGTTTTAGTGGCAGGTGATTTATTTGCTGGTCCGTTGGTTGATAAATATAATCGAAAACTCGTTATGTTACTTGCTGATCTCGTTAGTTTCCTCGCGTGTTTAATTATGGCCGGGATTATGGATGTCAATGAGCCGGTATTTTACCAATTAGTTTTGTTAACTTGCATCATTGATATTGGGTTGGCATTTAACTTTCCGGCTGCTAAAGCGGTAATTCCAGAAATCATTCGCAGTGATAAATTGTCGGTATTTAATTCTTGGTCAAACACGGGCCTGACCCTGGCAGACATCATTGCGCCATTGTTTGGCGGCTTCTTACTGACTTTGCACTGGATTAATTTTCGGTCCTTTTTATTTATCAATGCCGGTTCATTTTTGTTATCTTTTATTTTGACTTTGGCACTGAAGTACAAGCCGGAAAAAGATCATACTAAAGAATCAATGCCGATTTTAGAGAGCTTAGCCAAGGGTTTGGCATACGTTCGGAATAAACAAGACGTGTTCCAGCTGATTATTTTTGACGCGTTTTTAGCCGCCATGTACGCCGGCTACACACTGTTGCTTCCTTATGATGTGGACCGCTATTATAACGGCGATGAGAAATTATATAGTTATGTCTTGACGTTGGTAGCTGTGGGCGGTATGCTGGGAGGCCTATCTTTAGTTTTAAATAAACATAAACCAAAAATTAAAACGAATTATCAGGATGCTTTTATTTTAGCAATCATTTTAATATTGACCGGCGTTTGGGTTAATTATGGGCTGTTGTTAATTTCTGCATTTGGTTACGGATTTTATACTTCACGAATGGGAATCCGCATGATGACCATTGTTCAAGATTTGACAGATGTGGCCTTTTTAGGACGGGTTTTCTCGATTTGGTTTCTCTGTTTTGACAGTATGCATCCATTCGGGTCGTTTGTCTTCGGATTCATTTCTGATTGGTTTAATCATGGAACATTTTTTGTGCTCGGAGGATTAGTTCTCTTGGGCTTGTTAGTTGTATATATAATGAGAAGAAATTCAGATTAGGGGGTGTTTCGATGGATTCAATTTTATATGATTTGGAGTTTGCCAAGAATGATCAACGGTTAGCTAACGTTTTTCCAAAAGAACAGGAAACATTTTATACCGGCTTTGTTAATAGTATTGGTGCGGATGGGGTCATTCTTAACACTTACGATGATACTGGCCAAGCTGATGGCGCGGTCTACATTCAATTTGATGCCATTGATAATGTGGAGTTTGACAGCCCTGATCTGGATAACATGTTGGAAACCATTCAGATTGCGGAAAACGATCAGCTATTTACGGTAACGGATCAGATTCCGGTTTTCGTTTCAACTAGCGATTTAATTAAACAAGTGGTGGAAGCTGCTTATAAAAACAAACAGTTTTTAGTTTTAACTAGAAGCGATCTAGAACATTATCAAGAGGGCGCTGTTACTGCAATCCATGAAAATGATTTTGAAATGCATTTAGTGGATAAATTTAATTTGACACATGAAATCACGACTACGTTTAAATATACAGAAGCCGAAATTGTGGAGTTTTCTGGACGAGAACTAGCAGTTGAAACGGCGACCTGGCCCAAAATTGCACAACAGCAACCCGAATCCCGGTTAACATTAACCGATGCAAAAGGGTTTTATGCGGTTTTGAAAAACGCGGAACAAAAGCAAGAACTGATTACAATTAATGACGAAACTAAATCACCAAACTTTTTTGTGGGGACTGTAAATGCCGTTAATGAGACAGAAGTTTTGTGCAATTTAGTGGATATGGCCGGGCAATTCGGTGGTTATTCACTAATTCGGCTTGATGCAATCGCCAGTATCACGTTGCAATCCGATTATATGCAGGTCATGAAGGCTTTTATTGGGTATCAAAAAAAGAACCAGACCTTCGTACAACCGGTGCTTAATGAGGAACGTTTATTTGATGCTACGGATGATTTGATGATGGCGTTACTCAAACAAACTGAGACCTTTTCACGGGTCTTGAGCATCGCTTTACTAAGTAGCGCACGCGAAATGGGCTATGTGACGGATGTGACTGCTGACACTTTCCGGTTCCATGTGATTGACCCTGATTTATATGTCGATCAAACGGGCGTGGAAATTGCGATTGAAGAGGTGGATGAACTGTCGTTTGATTTCTTAAATGCGGTTCTCATTGAAAATCATTTGCGTGATAAGGGACTTTTGTAAGAGGTGAAAGAAATGGCATTTGAAGTAATTCGTGGGGATGTGACGACCATGCCCGTGGACGCAATTGTGAATGCAGCTAATACCACATTACTTGGTGGGGGCGGTGTTGACGGGGCGATCCATCGCGCAGCCGGTCCAGAGTTATTGGCGGCTTGTCGATTGCTCCATGGTTGTAAAACGGGTGAGGCTAAGATAACGCCTGGTTTTAAATTACCAGCTAAGTTTGTCATTCATACACCAGGTCCCATTTGGCGTGGTGGCCAGCATAATGAAGCTGAATTGCTCCGAAGTAGTTATCAAAATAGTTTACGATTAGCAGAAGAAAATCACTGTGGCAGTGTGGCGTTTCCGTCGATTAGCACAGGTGTGTACCGGTTCCCACTGCAAGCGGGAGCTGAGCTTGCGGTTACGACTATCAATGAATTTTTAAAAACTGCCCAAAATGTCAAAGATGTGACAATGGTTTGTTTTGATGAGGAAACTTATCAGGCCTATGTAGAAGCGCAAAAAGTATAATAAAATCTAAAAAATCGGCTTTGAAATGACTTGGAACTTTGCCTTTATTTTTCAGGACAACTAAGCAAGTCAAAAAGAGACCCATAAGTATGACTTCCACGGGATCACGATCCTGTATCCGTCACACTTATGGGTCTCTTTTTACAACTGACTTCTTTCACTATTTATTATCTCTCATAAAGTTACTAATCCGGCGAACATCATCTTCCGTTGGATTATACTTGTTAATTTTGATGTTATGGATTTTTTCCACAGATAAATGTGTGCCAAATGCCACTGAAGCATCTGTCATATCATGTTTCTTTTGGTAATTAATAATCTCTTCTGCAAGTTTCGTTAAATCGTTCATGGTAAATCCTCCTCATATTTAATGGCTATTTTGCATCCGCAAAATCTTATTTTCGCTACGGTGACCATCCTCGCTAAGGCAATAACGCCAAGTCGGACTGGCCCTCCTCGTTTTTTAGTGACTATTTTGCGTCCGCAAAATACCATTATCACTACGGCATTTCGACACCCAGCCGGACTGATCCTTTTCGTAATGTTGAGCCCTTACATTTAATGTACCATAGTTGAGAGTGAAATGACCATTATTTACGCGGATATTCCAAAGAAATTCGTCAAAATTGGGTAGAATTTGGTATAATGCAACACAAGAGGGATTGAGGTGAAAAGCATGAAATATCAGAATTTATTATTTGATGTGGATGATACGTTATTAGATTTTCAAGCAGCTGAGAATCAGGCGCTTAAAGGGCTGTTTACAGAAATTAAATATCCACTAACAGATGACATGGTTACCTATTTTCGCACACTTAATGAGCATATGTGGCAACGCTTTGAGCTTGGCCAATTAGATCGCCAAACACTGGTTAACACGCGATTTACCAAACTTTTCGCCCATTTTAATGAGGCAGTTGATGGGATTAAGTATGAAAAAATTTATCGAGAATTTTTGAATCAGGGTCACCAGTTAGAACCGCACGCGGTAGAATTACTGAACAGTTTGAAAGACCAATTTAATCTATTTATCGTTTCCAACGGGATTGGATCTGTTCAACAGCAACGGCTAAACGATTCGGGATTGACTACATACTTTAAACATATTTTTGTGTCTGAAGAAGTTGGCTATCAAAAACCAAGAATTGAATTTTTCGATTTTATTGCCCAACATATTGCTGGGTTTACTCCCAAAAATTCTTTAATAATCGGTGATTCATTAACGTCCGATATTCAGGGTGGCGCCAATGCGGGAATCGATTCAGTCTGGTTTAATCCTGCGTTACAACCAAATCATTCATCAGTGAGTCCAACTTATCAAATTGACGACTTACTGGATCTAAAAGCAATTTTGTAATCTTAATTTTAAACAGGACAGTCGCTCAACCGATTCGAGAGTAAAAACCGAATTAGGGGAGCGGACTGTCTATTTTTTTGTCCAAAATCCGAATAATTGCAAGTCATTTTGAAAGTGTTATCTTAGGTTGTTAGAATTCTAACAATAAAAAATACAGAGGCAACTTATGCAAAAACATCTTGGAATTAATCGGCAAATTCATATTCTGGCGAATTGCTCAACCCGAAAATTTAATGAAAGCTTTTTGGATGATGATATCACTGGTAAACAAGGGAGCGTTTTACACTTTCTCTTGATACGCGCGGGAAAGCAGGCAGTTTACCAACGAGACATCGAAAAACAATTTGGTATTCGGCGGTCATCGGTAACTAGTCTGTTACAGAAATTGGAAGACAATGGCTACATTACCCGTGAAGCGGTCGAAAATGATGCCCGATTAAAACTAATTGTGCTTACCCCCAAGGCTTTAAAATTCCAGAAAAGTGTTGTCCAAGGGACGATCGATTTTGAAAATAAGATGATCCAAGGAGTTTCTGTAGACGACATTGCTACTTGGCAAAGAGTAACTCAACAAATGACGAAAAATTTAAAAGATGCAAAAATAGGAGGTGACAACTAGTGCTAAAACGAATTGGACATTCAGTAAGAGAGTATAAAAAGTATGCCTTGCTCTCACCGATATTGGTAGCCATCGAAACCTTTATCGAAACGTTTATTCCGTTTTTAATGTCAAAAATGATCGATAAGGGAATTGTTCCCGGAAATTTAGCGTATATCGAAAAATTAGGGGCCTTTATGTTAGTGGGGACACTAATTTCCTTAGCCGGTGGTGCAGGAGCTAGTTGGTATTCAAGCAAGGCTAGTGCGGGATTTGCGAAAAATCTGCGCCATGATTTATATCATCACATTCAGGATTTCTCCTTTGAAGATGTGGACCATTTTTCGACCTCTAGTATTGTGGTGCGGCTTACAACGGACATCATGAATATTCAACAAGCTTTTCAAATGTTGATTCGGATGGCTGCCAGAGCGCCGTTGATGCTAATCTTTTCAATCACAATGGCTTTCACGGTGGATGCGCAAATGGCCATGGTTTTTGTTGTGTCTGTACCGGCCATGGTAATCGGATTAACGGTGATTATCGCCATTGGTCGACCGCTGTTTAAGAAGGTTTACCAACGTTATGATGGATTGAACCAGGTTGTTCGAGAAAATTTACGTGGCATTCGGGTAGTAAAAACTTACAATCGTGCTGAAACGGAAGATAAAAAAGCGGCGCAAGCTTCTTCTAGGATCTATGAAGTCTTCAGTAAAGCAGAACGGATTCTCCAATTAAATAGTCCCATTATGCAGTTTGTGATGTATGGCACATTACTGTTCTTGGCGTGGTTTGGGGCTAGAAGGATTGTGGATGGCACCATGCAGACTGGTCAATTAGTTAGTTTAATAGCTTATGCCATGTCAGTTTTGATGAGTTTGAATATGTTATCAAATGTGTTTAATCAAATGACAATTTCTTTAGCCTCTGCACAGCGGATCAATGAAGTTTTGACGTATGAAAGTACGCTGATAAATCCGAAAAACCCCGTAACTGAGGTAAAAGATGGCGACATTGAATTTGATAATGTGGATTTTGCCTATGAAGATGACCAAGTAACGCGGTTGGAAGGTATTAATTTGCATATCAAACCAGGCGAGACTATTGGGGTGATTGGTGAAACTGGAAGTGGGAAGAGTACGCTTGTACAGCTGATTCCTCGCCTTTATGATGTTAATCAAGGGGTCGTCAAAGTTGGTGGTCAAGATGTGCGAAACTATGACATTAAAACACTTCGGGATAATGTTTCCATGGTGCTGCAACAAAACGTTTTGTTTTCAGGGACCATTGCGGATAATTTACGCTGGGGTGATGAAGAAGCTACTGACGAACAATTAGTGCAGGCTGCCAAATTAGCTCAAGCGGATGCCTTTGTTCAAAGTTTGCCAGATGGCTACAATACACATATTGAACAAGGCGGGAGTAACGTGTCTGGTGGTCAAAAACAACGGCTGACAATTGCTCGAGCCCTGTTGAAAAAGCCTAAGATTTTAATTCTTGATGATTCAACCAGTGCCGTCGATACGCATACAGATAGCTTGATTCAAAAGGCGTTTCGTGATGAATTGCCTGAAATGACCAAGCTGATCATTGCCCAACGGATTTCTTCCGTACAAGGTGCAGATCGAATTGTGGTCATTGATCAAGGCAAGATTGAAGCAATCGGCACGCATGATGAACTGATGAAATCAGACGAACTTTACCAAGATATTTATAACTCACAAATCAAAGGAGGAGAAGCGCATGCAAAGAACTAGAGTTGCCGGAAGAGCTAAACTAGATGGCTCAGCGTGGCAGATTTTATGGCGGTTATTGAAATATATTTTGCAGAAAAGTCACTTTGCCCTTTTTATTGCCTTCTTCTCTGTGATTGTTTCGGCTGGAGCATCGGTCATTGGGACACTGTTTATTCAGCGGTTAATTGATGACTATATTACGCCTTTAATGAAAGTTGCTCATCCAAATTTCACCCCATTATTGCATATGATCATTTTAATGGGGGCAATTTATTTGTTGGGGGTCGTCGGAACCTTATTATATTCACAGTTGATGATTATGACTGGGCAGAAATTGCAAAAACGAATTCGGGATGAAATGTTTACCCACATGCAAAAGTTGCCTTTGAGTTATTTTGATTCCAACGATTATGGGGATGTCATGAGCCGTTATACCAACGATGTGGATACTTTGCGGCAAATGGTAGAACAGAGTTTCCCCATGTTTATCAACGCGCTTTTTAACATTGTCTTTACATTAACAGCCATGATTACGTTGAGCCCAATGTTGACCATAATTAGTTTGGTAATTTTTGCGCTGAGCGTCTTTATTGTACGAAAATTAAGTTCGAAAAGTAGTTATTATTTCCGCATGCAGCAAAAGTCGTTAGGAAATATTGATGGCTATATCGAAGAAATGCTGAATGGTCAAAAAGTTATTAAAGTATTTTCTCATGAGAAACAATCTAAAGCGGGGTTTGATACACGAAATGAAGAATTACGTCAAGACGCCAGCATGGCTAATGGCCTTTCAACGATGTTATTCCCAATCATGGGAAATGTCGGCAATATTTTATATGTGCTGATTGCCGTTGTGGGTGGGTATTTGGCAGTAAATCATGTCACGCCCATTACGTTAGGTGAAATTGCCGCGTTCGTTCAGTTGAGCCGTTCTTTTAGTCAACCAATTGCGCAAATCACCATGCAGTTAAACTCGATAATCATGGGGTTGGCTGGTGCGCAACGGATGTTTCAATTGTTTGATGAACCGGTTGAACAGGATTCAGGAAATACAACTTTAGTTTATGTGACTGAAAACGAGCAGCGCGACTTGACAGAGACCAGTGACCGGACTGATAAATGGGCCTGGAAAACGGTTGAAGCCGATGGCACTGTTAAACTCATACCGGTCAAAGGCCACATTCAATTTAAAGATGTCAGCTTTAGCTATGATGGTAAAAAGACCGTTTTGCATCACATTTCATTAGATGCGAAACCTGGGGAAAAGATGGCGTTTGTCGGGGCAACCGGAGCCGGTAAGACCACCATTACCAATATGTTGAATCGTTTCTATGATATTTCCAGTGGTCAGATTATTTATGACGGTATCGATATCAAACAAATCCAAAAGGCTAGTTTGCGGTTATCGATGGGAATTGTTTTGCAGGATACGAATTTATTTACGGCTTCAATTCGTGATAATATTCGCTATGGTCGTTTAGAGGCCACGGATGAAGAAGTGATCGCGGCGGCTAAATTGGCAAATGCGGATAGCTTTATTCGTAATTTGCCTAGAGGATACGACACGGTGATTGACGGTTCTGGGTCTGATTTATCACAAGGGCAGCGTCAATTATTATCAATTGCGCGAGCTGCCATTGCCGATCCGCCAACGATGATTATGGATGAAGCTACTTCAAGTATTGACACACGTACTGAGGCTTTGGTCCAGTCAGGGATGGATAATTTGATGAAGGGGAGAACAACGTTTGTGATTGCCCATCGGTTGTCCACAATTCATAACTCTGATGAGATCTTGGCGATTGAAGACGGAAAAATTATCGAAGCTGGTAATCATGAATCCTTGATGGAAGAAAAAGGCGAGTACTACGAACTTTATACCGGTAAAACTATTCTGGAATGATGAATAACATTATTGGGAAGTTGGTACGGACAATGCTAGAATGAAGAAGTGTTCTTAAAAGGTGGGTAGCTTTTAAAGGCCGGCCTTTTTTGACGCGTTTAAATAGATTAATCATAGGGAGACGTGAGAAAAATGATTCAAATTCCTCAAGACATGACAGAGGTTAAATTTAAAATTGCACAACTAGAAGAACTGGGACATACCAGCGATGAAAAAGAAGTTATTTTTGATGCCATTCAAGATAATGCGCAATCAATTTTAGATGAACAACTTGAAGGCCATTATTATTCTTGTACCTTAGATAACGACACAATTACTGTTTACGAAACACCTGAAAAACCAGCTGGAACTGTTAAATCTCAAGGGGCTTCCTTTGAAGATGATTTCCGTAAGGATGCAAATGGTATGTTAATTTATTTAAGTAAAGAAATCAGCAGAGTTATTAATCAACGCTAATTTAAAGGAGTTCTAAATGAGCATTAAATTAATTGCGAGCGACATTGATGGCACATTCTTAGATGATCAGCACGAGTTTGACCGAGTTAGGTTTCAAACACAACTTGACGAGATGAATCAACGTGGCATTCACTTTGTTGTAGCTAGTGGAAATCAGTATTTGCACTGTACAAAAGTGATGGCCGGGATTACCGGTGATCTCACCTATGTGGTGGAAGACGGGGCCTTGATTGTGGAAAAAGACCAAGTGCTCGATTCCAGTCCGATTGAACCAGAATTGTGGCAAGAAGTTGTAACTACTGTGATGAAACAGCCGATGTTTGCGGATGCCG
Source organism: Pediococcus sp. M21F004 (assembly GCF_051122535.1). NCBI lineage: Bacteria > Bacillati > Bacillota > Bacilli > Lactobacillales > Lactobacillaceae > Pediococcus > Pediococcus sp. M21F004. The sequence goes on along the minus strand of NZ_CP177314.1, from coordinate 1,030,584 downwards.
TCATTATTTTGTCTGGTGAGAAAGCAGCCTCTACAAATATCACACCCCAAAGTGAGACCTGGGATCGAACTAGATACTTTTATGAAAAGCTTATCCATAGGGATGATCTTCTGTCCGTTACAGATGATATTTATAAAGTGGATGTTAATTGGCCCAATTTGAGTGATGTGCGGGATAAGCATGCTGCATTGTCGGCTGAGTTTGGAGACCACCTCACAGAAGTGATGAGTGGTCTTGGTGGGATTGATATCATTAAACCACATGTCACTAAGGCGTATGGATTAGAGCAATTACAGCGGATCTGGAACGTCTCAATGGCGGAAACGATGGCGTTTGGTGACAATCAAAATGATGCTGAAATGTTGCAGCATGCTAAATATGGGTACGCGATGAAAAATGCGGCGCCAGAAGCTAAGGCGGTAACCTCGCTAGTGACGCCGCTTGATAATAATCATGGTGGTGTGCTGGATATGATTGATCGGGTGTTAAACGGACAGTTTTAGCTGTAAAAAAGCTAAAATTCCATTGGTACGTGAAACTTAAGGTTGAAATTTGGGTCTAAGTTCATTAGAATTACACTATACGCGTCGGTAGTGTAATGGATAGCACATGAGATTTCGGTCCTCATGATGAGGGTTCGATTCCCTCCTGACGCATCATTGATATAACAGCATTTAGCATGGGCTTATGGCCTGTGCTTTTTTGTTTTTTGGCCAAATAGGTACGAAAATGGGTACGGGCTATTTGAACCTGTTTGAGCTTGGATGTTCCAGCTGATTTTTAAAATGATTGTAAACCTCTAAATCCACTGTTTTTATTCATTTGGTATAAGAGGCATGGGCTTTTTGATTGCAGATGTAACGTAGTGGCGTAGATGAATCCTCGTGTTAATTAATAATGATGTTATTTATTTTTGTGAATTTCTTGCAGCCAGTTAGCTATTTGCTGCATGGTTTCTTCGTTGTCAGGCGAATTGGTAACTGAGAGAGCAAAGCCGCCAGCTTGATTAACAATTTTGTTGTTAATTAGTTGGTATTCATTTTGATTAATAAAATAAAGACTCGCCATCAAAGCGGTTCGTTTGTTACCATTCACAAAAACGTGATTTTGGATAATTTTTTGCAGGATGAAAGCAGCTTTTAACCAAATTGTCGGATACAGTTCGTGACCGAATACGATCTGAGCCGGTTGCTCAATCACAACGTGCAAACTTTCAACAGATTGAGCGCCATAGTTGGTTTCACCGACCTGCAGTACAACTTGCTTGTTTATCTCGTTAAGCTGCTGGACTGTTAAGTATCTAAGCTTCGTACTATCGGTCCTTTAAATACTCAAGAACAGGTTTAAATTGATCAACAAATTCAGTAATGTTCGTAGCTTCTTCTTGATTTAATTGGTCAATTCGTTTAAAAATCAAGTCTCCGTGTTCATTAACTGACGGCTTAAATTGAACATCAATGGGCACATTTAATTCGCTTGGAACAGTGATGACAGTAGATTTAGCAACCTTACGAGTTTTAACAGTTTTTGGCATGAGTATCATTCCTTTCAATAGCATAAGTTAACACGTGATGACGGTATATACAAGACGTATGCCAGACTGTATTACAGAATGTAATTGAATTTATTGTACAAAACGCAACTAATTCTGCTTACTTACTTCTTTATTGAACGGTGGAGGAAAAATTTAAATTTGTTACTTATTGGATAGCAATGATGCGTGTTTTCGCAACATATCAACTGAATAGGAGAGTGCGAAAACCTTGGATCTAAGAATTTTTTTACGATCGATCTAGATAAACTTCGTTTTCCAAATTAAATACAATAAAAGGAGAGGCTGGAACAGAAGAATTGTTCATCTAGCCTCTTTTGCTATCTATATTCATATTTTGATTTTGCAGATGTTGACTTAAAAAATGGTCTTCAAAACTTAGTGTTGGTATTACGACTATCGATATCGTTTTGTAAATTCAGAAAATATTTGTCAGAAACATTAAAAAAATGCCCTAAGCGAGCCAAACCGCCATGGTTGCCACCGTCAATAAAGAACCGTGCATATTCACCAGGGTACTGAACTTGTTTAATGGGACATGGGTCAGACTGATTAGTAAATACATTCTTGAAACCTGGACGGTTGTCATCATATTCACCATAAATCAAAAGTGTAGGTGTATGTCCTGTGATAAGTGCCTGATTCAAAGGATTATGTTCAAAAACAGGATCAGATGATGACATTTGATAAATGTAGGCATCGCGAATCCACAACATTTCATCGGGTTGTGTTTGGGTACGTGGATCAGATTTGTTCCAATCTAATCCAGCGTGAACAAAGAATAAGTGACCGATTGAATATGTAAGAGGCATATTATTAATCCAATCTAAGATCTCAGGATTGTCACGTTTAACCAGTTTCCGGTCCTTATCGATGGAGTAGCCACGTCCAGTCAATTGATAAGCCCATTCTTTTAGCGTTGCTTGGCCGCCGTTAACAAACCAGAGCTGGTCTTCAGTATCCATGTAATCCAGAAACATTTGTTCATGATTACCCTTCAAGACAAGTACTTGAGTCGGCAACTTAGACTGATAGTCTCGAATTTTATTAAGTACTTGAAAGCCTTGCTTATGTCCATCAATATAATCGCCAAGGAAAACAATTTGGGCAAGGGGATATTTCTTAATAAGCTTATCAAGTTCGGTAAAAACGGCCATATTGCCATGGATGTCAGAGATGGCAATGACATTCTTAACTGAATTATTACTCGTAATCATCAGCTTCTTTCTGATTTTGTATCTCTGCTTGTTCTCTTTTGCTGAGCGTTATTACAGCTACATTTTCTTCGAACAAGCTAATCTCGTATGAAACAAACACAGCATAACATTATCAGCATATTATATAACAGTATTTAATTCTGATAAGTCAAAAGCTTTCAGAATGACAGTCTAAACTTACTTTGTTGAACCGAAAACAGAGCTGACTAATCTAAATAAAGCGCGCCATTGCCTATGCGTTAATAACAAAGACCTCCTTGACTAAAAGAACGTGTGTTCGTATAATGAACTTGATTTATCTAAATAACTTTAAGATAGTCGGGAGGAATTCTATGCTTGAATCGGAAAAAATTACTGATCCAGATCAGTTACAACGAGTTAATACGAGGTTAGACCAAACAGAGCACCCTCGCGTGGGCCACATCAAACACAACGCCAGCAATACTAGAGATTATCTATTAGAGATTGGAAAATATGAGAATGATGAAATGACGTTGCCCCAGTTGAGAGATATATTAGTTGGTTCTGGATCGGATTCATATACAGATAACGTTGTGGCCCAAATTGGTCCTGATAGATTTCAATTTTATGTTTTTGAAGCGATGTTTGAGGCCGAGCCGCATTATCATGAGCAACATTACGAAAAATATAATTTCGAGTTTTAAAATGAGATGAAAACTTGGACTGTACCCATTATAGAATAAGCAAAAAATAACATGCATAGAATTCCTATGCATGTTATTTTTAACATTTTTTATGCGTCTAATCCGTTGGTGCTCAGTGTATTATTGATAACAATAATTCCACCTTTATCATAACGATGTCGTGTTTGTGAATATTCGAAGGCTCTTCCATCAGACAAGTGAACGGTTTGCGAAACCTGTAAAATGGGCTCCCCATGGTCACACTTCAGGTATTCGATGTCATTTTTTTGCGGAATGTCCGCTGTTATCTTTCTGATAGAACTTCCAACTTTTAATCCTAAAGTGGTTTCAATAAAATCATAGATTGATTTACTAGCAATTGTTTCAGTTAAGTTCTGAATAACCGAAAGGGGCATAACAGAATGATCTAATTCGTAAGGTTCTTCATCAACATTTCGTAAACGCAGAACATCATAAACGGGTGTTGAATCAGAAATAGCCAGTCTTTTTTGTTCATGCGAGGAAGGCAGTCTAATTTGAAATTTTAGAACTTTAGTACTAACTTTGCCACGTCCTTCAAAAAGTTTTGTTGTACCTTCGTATTGACTGGATAGAATATCTAAAGTTGATTGAGAGTTTGGGGCAACTTTAGTTCCACTTCCTTGTCTACGTAAAATTAAATTGGCATTTGATAATTCGTCAAGGGCTTTCTGAATTGTAACCCGTGAGGTATTAAATTCATTCCCTAATTTTTTTTGACTGGGAAGGTGCTGTCCAGGTCTATAGTCACCATTCCTAATGCGTTCTTTTAATGTGTTTGCAATTTCTTTATATTGGCTGATAGTAACCACCTTCTTTTCCACTTTTAATTTTATCATATTAAGTTACTTTTCCAAGTTTAAGCATTTGAGTTTATAAATAAAACATTTGACTTTACAAGTTTAAAAAATGAGTTATACTATAGTTAATCAAGGAGGGTGCAAATGAAAAATTCTAAATTTTTGTGGGGTAATTCGGTATCAAGTATGCAAACAGAAGGTGCATGGGACGAAGACGGAAAAGGGCCTTCTGTTTATGATATTAGGGAACAGACCTCAGAAACTGCAGATTGGAAAGTTAGTATTGATGAGTATCATCGGTATGAAGAAGATTTTGACTTGATGAAAAATGCTGGAATGAATTGTTACCGTTTTCAGGTTTCGTGGTCTCGCATTATTCCAACTGGTGACGGAGAAATTAATACAAAAGGTATTGAATACTATACACGTTTTGTGGATGCACTTTTAGAACGTGATATAGAACCTGTTGTTTGCTTGTATCATTTTGATATGCCGTTAGCATTGGCGAAGAAATACAATGGATTTATAAATAATCATGTACGAGACGCATTTGTACGTTTTTCAAAAATAATGATAAAATCTCTTGCTGGTAAAGTTAAATATTGGATTCCATTCAATGAGCAAAACTGCACAATGTTTGAAGAGGGATTTCAAAATAGTGGTTATTTTAAGGGGAATAAAACAGTTCAGGATCAATATGAAATTGCAACTAATACCCTTATTGCCTACGCAGAAATTGCAAATTATGTTCATCAATTTGAGGGACTACAAATTGGTGGAATGGTAGCTTATCAGGAGATGTACCCAAATTCTACAAAGCCAAGAGATGTCATGATCACTCGAAAGGCAAATGAGTTTATTAATAACGACTTTCTTTCGTTTTTTGCAAAAGGTGTTCGTTCTAATGAAGTACTGAGATTTATGGAAAACAACGGAATGTCTGATCTGATTGAAAATTTGAATATGACTGTTGACACTTATAAAAATATTGAGAGCGATTTCTTAGCATTTAGCTATTATTATAGTTTGGTAATTGATTCAGCAAAAATTTCAGAAGGCACAGCTCCTAATTATTATATGAGTCAAGGAAAGGTTTCAAATGTTAATTTAAAAACTTCAGAATATGGTTGGCAAATTGATGCTGAGGGATTCAGAAATTGTATTACCAAGATGGCCGATAGATTCGACTTGCCAATTTTCTCAGTGGAAAATGGAATTGGGGCTAAAGAGAACTGGGATGGTACACATCAAATTATTGATAACTATCGTATTCAGTATCATAAAGACCATATTGAAGCGATGAAAAAAGCAATTCATATTGATGGTGCAGATGTTATTGGATATCTAGGATGGGGATTAATCGATATTCCAAGCTCAACCGGAAACATGGAGAAACGCTATGGCTTGATTTACGTTAATCGTGACAATCATAATCTTCGTGATTTACGTAGAGTACCAAAAAAAAGTTATTACTGGTTTAAAGACATGATTGCAAACGAAAAGAATGGGTGAGGTGAAAAAATGCAAAATCATGGAATAGGAAAAAAATTTATTGATGGGTTCACAAAAGTATCAATCAAGATTGGAAATCAAATTCACTTAAGATCATTGCGAGATGCATTTGCAATGATGATGCCTTTATTTATACTGGCTGGTTTAGGAGTTCTAATAAATAATGTTATTTTCACACTATTTCTAAAAGGTAGCACATTAGCTAATTTTCAAATATTTGGAAATTTGTTAGTTAATGGAACTCTGAATATCGCGGGGATGTTAATTGCACCAGTTGTTGGATACTGCTTAGCAAAAAATCGTGGATTTAATAATGCTTTAGGAGCAGCAATTATCTCATTAGCAGGGTTGATTGTAATGATGCCAAGTACATTACAAGCACTCCCAATTGGAAAAAACGCATCAGTTAATATTACAGGATACCTATCTTACACAAATATCGGTGTCACTGGCATGTTTGCTGGGATTATTATTGGAATTGTTGCCACTGAGCTTTATATTAAATTATCTAGTGTGAAAAAGCTTCGAATTAATTTGGGTGAAAATGTTCCACCTGCAGTTAGTGATTCTTTCATGACCTTGATTCCAACAATTGTAGTTTTGAGTTTATTAGCCATTATAGCCGCACTACTAACCGTTCTGGCACATACGGATATGATTAAACTAATTACAATGATTATACAAGAGCCTTTACGTCGGGTTAATACAAGTTTGCCTGGTTTTCTACTGATATACAGTGTTGGTAATTTATTATTTGGTTTTGGTATTCACCAGGCTGTTATCAATGCAACACTACTGGATCCAGTATTATTGATTAATACAAACAAAAATATGCAGGCGTTTGCAGCTGGACAACATGTTCCATATATTATTACTAGTGTTTTTCGTGATACTTTCGGTATGTTGGGTGGCACTGGTAGTACAATTTGTCTGTTAATTGCAACTATTCTATTTTCAAGAATGAAGGCTAGTCGCGAGATCACAGGGCTTTCTATTGTGCCTGGTTTGTTTAATATTAATGAGCCAGTTATTTATGGATATCCAATTGTTTTTAATTTACCATTATTAATTCCGTTTGTTTTGACTCCTGTTATTGCCTTATTATTTGCTTATTTTTGCACAGCAGTTGGATTTATGAATCGAACTGTTGTCATGGTTCCATGGACGACTCCGCCTCTGCTTAATGGCTTTTTAGCTACTGGTGGTGACTGGAGGGCAGTTCTTGTACAACTTATTTCAATTGTATTTGGAGTATTTTTCTATTTACCATTTATGAAGATTTCAGAACGAGTTACAATGCATCAAGCAGAAAAAGGTTAGTTTAATTAAGAATCAGTTTACAAAATAAATAAAACAGAACCCGTTAATTGGAGTATTCCAAATTGTCGGGTTCTGTTTTTAGTGTAATAATCAACAGATTTGGCAAAAAAATTAAAAAACGTGGCAATTATTTGGGCGAAAGTGTCAATCGGTAAGGAAAAATGTCTCAATAATCATTGAACATCCTTGTCAAATTTAAATCTCATATGCCATATGATTTGCTCCTTTTTCGGAATACCCAATTGTACGCAAATAGTCGCGATAATTGGCTCTCCTCCATGGGTGGTTCATAGAAGCCTTGGGCTTCTTGTTCTTTGGGGCCATATTAGATGGTTTTTCAATAATAACCTCGAAAGCTGGCGAAACTAAGTCATGATCTGCAAGCGGATGTAAATCAAATATTTGATCTGCATCTGTAGTAGCGTAAAGCTTACCAGTTAAAGTTTTAACGATTAAGACCTTAGTTCGTGGTTTTAAACAAACTAGCTTATCTGATTCAAATAATTGATATTCCTGATTATTTAATTTGACAGTGTGACCAGATGAAATTGAGCGCTCTCGAGTTGTGATTAAAATCTGATCAATTTCTGAAGATGTAAGTTGTTTGTCAAAGCCACTCGTGTTAATTTTAATAGGTAAAGCAAACTTTTGATTGAATTCTTTTACAAATGGGTTGAGGAAGTCGTTAGCTTGCTCAATTGTCGTTGTATTTGCTAGTTTAAGTTCATTTAAAAGTCGGCTTTGTAGTGTTTCAAAAAGGCGTTCAATTCTGCCTTTGGTTTGCGGTATGCTAGTCACTGAGAGTTTGGTTCCCAGTGACTTACACGCATAACCGAATTGAGTGAGTGGGTTTTCCTTCGTTGGAGAATCTGCTTTTTTGTTTGAGTTAAAAACCGTTCTTCGGTCTGTTAAAATCTCATACGGGATTCCAAAAGAAGTCAATATTTGAGCCATAACTTGATAATAAGCGTTTAACGTTTCTTCGGTATCAAAGTAGGCGCCAACAATCGCACCACTATAATCATCAATCGCGGCATGTAGATAAGTCTTTGTATTGCCGAACCAGAGCTCAACCGAGGCATCCATCTGAATAAGTTCACCGGCAAATTTTTTCCTAGCGCGTGACGGATGAGCCTTTATTGCTTCCACTGGTTCAACAACTTGTAAGGTCTTTTCGTCACGTTTAGACAAAGCCTGCCGTTGTTCCTTGAGCTTTAATTCTTTGCGTATTTGTCTTTTGGTATTGTGATGAGCTTTGGGTGACAGAACCCGATGGGTTCTAAGTATTCGTCGTAAAGTTGATTCAGAAACTTGGGTCTCTGTCAAACTGTATTGGTAGAGATTTTTGAAGGCATGTTCACTTCGGTGAATGTGCTTTTTGTTTACTCATGAATTAAACTGATACGAATGAAGAAGTTATGAATATTTCGAAAACCAAAACAGCTACGCTTTAATACCTTGATTTTGCGATTAAGTCCTTCAATAGGACCGTTAGAATACGGATAACGACAACTGTTGAGCACTGCTGAGCCGTTCTTAACGAAGGTTGAAATGGTGACGTCCATTTGATTACCAGCTACTTGGTAGTTGGTAATCAAATTTTTAAATCCCGTGGCATTCTTTTGGTGGATAGCAGTTAGAATGCCTTGATAAGTTTGATACACAGTTTTGAATTCTGGAAATTCATCTAAGGCAAGGTCGATGGCGTTCTGTTGGGTCATATACTCGTTAATGCCTCGTAAATAGATAAGCTTAGTGTCATTGATTTTCTCTTCTGCCAAATGAAATAAACGCCATTGAGATTTAAGGATGCGGTAAATGCGTGAATGCTTATCTTGAAAAGTACGGATAATGCGTGTACGTACATTGTCTAGTGCACGACCAGCAAGCTGAATAATGTGGAAACGGTCAATAATCGTGACAGCGTTCGGGAATAAACGATGAATAAAGCTGGCATATTCGGCGTTCATATCAATAGTAATTGTTTGAACTTTCGCACGTTCTTGAACTGAATAACGAGCTTCAAAGTAATCAATGATATCCTTACTGAGACGATCTTCGAGGGTCACAATGCGGCGATGACTAACGGCATCGCAACAGTTAAAGGACATTAGATGATTACAGGAACGAAATTCATCGAAACAAAGATTTGGTGGAAGTTGCTTAACACGGTAAGCCAAGTGAATATTTGCATTTAAAATACGTTGCACACTACTTGGTGAAATGCCACAAATTTTAGCGATTTCTTTACTGGTCAGCATGTCACGAGCTAGCACAATGACCTGATGTTTAACATTGTGGGTAAAAGTTTCATTACGTCTAACGAGGTTAGTTTTAGCTCCACAGGTTTTTAAACAATGTTGGCATTGATATCTTTGTCTTCTTAGCTGCATTTCATAACGTCCGCCTGATAAGGTTCCCAACCTTAGATGACTAACGTGGGTACCGTTTTTAATTAGACTTTTATGGCCACAATGGGGACATTTCACAAGCTGATAAGAAAGGTTGGCGTGAACGACATGAATTCGTTGTCCATTCGGGCAACGTTTCTTGGTAACACCAGTTACGGTTATATTTGGGTCTGTCATTTCAAACAAGCTTAAGATAGAATTAGTTAGGGACATCTGTTTTTCCTCTTTTCGATTTTGTTTGGCGATTAAATCGTAGCACCAAGAGGACAGATGTCCTTTTAATTTTCAAAATAAAAACTGGTATCAGTTATTCACCAATACCAGAAAGTGTAGACCCAATAAAATTAGAATTGCCCTTACAATTATTTGTAAGCGCTTTAAATTGCCAAATGCATCTGATAATGAGGTCGGTTTTATTACTTTATATTTTGCTAAATATTTAGAAGAACAGGCGGATCAATTTCATGTATGGATAGTATGCGCTAGTGGTATCGGGACCTCAGAGCTACTAAAAGTAAAGATAGAAAAAAGTTTTAATAATATAACTGTGGATAAAGTGTTTTCCTCTTTTGATGATGAATTATACCTTGATCAAAATACAGATGTAGATTTAATTATTTCAACAGTTGTTCTCCCACGGAAAATTCAATCCGCTAAGAGCATCTTAATTAGTGCTTTACTAAATGAAACGGATAAGAAGATGATCAATAGTGCATTACAGAAAATACGTTAAAGAGGGAATACTATATTTAGAAAACATACCTACGATTCTGCCAATAAATCAATTAGCAAAAGCTATTACTCCGTATTTACCAGGTATGTCCGTGCTTGAAATTAAGGATTGTATAAAATCTCGAGAACAGATTGGTGATACTTTTATTGGTAATCAAACGGTAATTTTGCATGTATCGTCAGAAAAGATAGAAAAACCATTCTGTTTATATGCGTTAGAAAAAACCCCGGTGATTTGGAAATCCGCATATAGTGAAGAGAATCATCAAGTAATGAATTTTGTTGTATTAGTGATTAATCCTAAAAAGCAAGATCTAGAATTTAAACAATTATCTAAATTTTTGCAATTTCCCGATACAGGGAGAAAACAATTTCTGAAAATGTACGAGAAAAATACCAATTTAATCAATTGGTTATAAGAAGAAGGGATTTTAATGTTACTGGATAAAAAAATGTTTAATGAAAATATTATGCTCTTTGATGACGATGCTGTAACTAGAGAAGCAGCTATAACTAAATTGAGTAACAAGTTACTTGATAGGGATATTGTAAAGTCCTCCTTTTTAAATGCTATTCTAATCCGAGAAAATAATTATCCAACTGGATTACAGTTATCAAATAATTTAGGAGTAGCTATTCCTCATACTGATGCAGATAAGGTTAATCAAGACCAAATTGCGTTTATGTCTTTTAAAAACCCGATCACTTTTCGGCAGATGGCGAGCGAAACGGAGGTTGTGCCTGTGAATATGATTTTTATTTTATGCTTGAAATCACCACATGATCAATTAGATATGCTTCAAAACTTAATGGCACTTTTTACTAATAATGAGTTTATGATGCAACTTATCAAGTGCCACAATCAAAAAGAATTTTTTCATGTTTTAGAAAATTAAGATGATTATTGAAAGAAGGGCTAAATTATGCAAGTTATTCAGTGGATAGTCAATCTAGGAGCAAGTGTGTTTTTACCAATTCTATTATTTATATTCGGATTAATATTAGGAATCAGACCTGGTAAAGCGTTCAAGGCAGGTTTAACGGTTGGTATTGGGTTTATTGGACTAAATCTGGTTATCACGCTTTTAACCACAAGTTTAGGACCAGCAACAAAGTTGATGATTAAAAACTATGGGTTACATCTCGCATCTATAGATATTGGTTGGCCAGCTGCTTCAGCTATTGCTTATGGTACAACGCTCGGAGCAATGGCAATTCCAATAGGTGTGATAGTAAATGTTGTTCTGTTGCTTCTTGGACTAACGAAAACTTTAGATGTTGATATTTGGAACTACTGGCATGTTGCTTTTGCAGGCTCTGTTCTATATATGCTAACCGGTAACATGTGGCTTGGTGCAGCTTTAATGATTGTAGTCACAATGTTCAATTATTTTTTGGCAGATTTAAGTGCACCGACTGTAGAGAAATACTATGGGTTGGAAGGAATCTCATTTCCTCATGGATTATCTGCACCAGGTTATATCTTTGCTCTTCCGTTTAATTGGCTATTTGATCGAATTCCAGGCTTAAATAAAGTTCACTTAGACGCGGAAACCATTCAAAAAAAATTAGGTGTTTTTGGTGATACAACGGTAATAGGCGCAATTATTGGTCTTGTCATTGGTCTTTTAGCAAAACTTGATGTTGCTAAAACATTAAATTTAGCAGTTAGTATGGGCGCTGTCATGATGTTAATGCCTAGGATGGTTTCATTATTAATGGAAGGACTTACACCCATTTCTGAGGGTGCTAATGCCATGATTAAGAAAAGATTCCCAGGCAAAAAATTATATATTGGTATGGATAGTGCTCTAGCAATTGGTCAAGAGAGTGTGTTATCTTCGGCGTTACTCCTTGTGCCTATTACATTATTATTAGCTGTTATTTTACCCGGAAATAAGGTTTTACCTTTTGGTGATCTTGCAACAATTCCTTATTTCATCGCTTTATTTGCGGCAGTATTCAAAGGTGATATTTTACGAACTGTGATTGCAGGTGAGGTTGACATTTCGATTAGCTTATATGCAGCAACTTGGCTTGCACCAGTCATTACGAAACTGGCTAAGGCTGCAAGCTTTAATATGGGGAATAATTCTTCTATTTCAGCGTTGAGTGATGGAGGATTATGGACCAACTGGGTTTACCTCATGATGGGTGAAAAATTCCAGTGGGTCGGTGTTGTTATATTATTTGTAATTGCTCTTGGGTTATTAATTTAGTTAAACAAATTGCGTAAAACACCAGTCGAAAAAGAATAAAAATTATTTTTGAAAGGAAGCATTAATTATGAAGAAAATGATGATTATGTGTGGCAGCGGAGTTGCAACTTCAACAGTTGTCACTGGTAAAATTAAAACTTGGTTAGAAAGTGAAGGGCAGCTTGATAAAGTAAAATTATATCAAAGTAAAGTTGCTGAAGAGGTTAATCATATTGATGATTATGACATTATTGTATCTACGACATTAGTTCCTGAGAATATTAAAGATAGGGTAATTAATGGAGTTCCTCTACTAACTGGTATTGGTGCTGATCGTGTTTTTTCAGAAATAAAAAAAGAATTAAATGAATAGAGGGGTTATAAATGCTTATATCGTCATCGAAATTACTCAAAAACGCAAAACAAAATCATTATGCATTTCCACACTTCAATTTCTGGGATAGTAACTCAATTCGTGCAGAAATTATGGCCGCGGAAGAATTAAAGTTACCAGTAATATTAGCTTGGGCACAAAAACATTCCCCAGAAATTGGTATAGAAGATGCTCTGGCACTTGGTAAGTACTATGGGAATAAGGCAAATGTACCGGTAGTTTTACATTTAGATCATGGTGTAGACGTTGATACTGTGGAATACGGGGTTACACATGGTTTTACATCTGTCATGATTGATGCTTCCGATAAGGATTTTAACGAAAACGTTAGAGAAACAAAAATCATTGGTTCTTATGCTCATGAAAGAGGAATAGTTGTCGAAGCCGAAATTGGGCATGTTGGCACAAATTCTACAAAAGATGGGAGTATGTACACGGAAGTAGCAGCTGCCCAAGAATTTGCTAGATTGACAAATGTTGATTCTTTAGCCGTTTCTATTGGGACTTCACATGGTGTGTATAAACAAGGAACACCAAAATTAAGTTTTTCGCGATTGGCAGAATTGGAAAAAGCAGTTCCTATTCCATTAGTGTTGCATGGGGGGTCTTCATCTGGAGATGAAAACTTAGCTCGTGCTGCTAAACAAGGAATTACCAAAGTAAATATATATACCGATCTTGCAAATGCTGCGTTGAATGCTACCCAGAAAAATTCATTCTTGTCAGAACCTGATATGGCATTTGCACAACGAAAAGCGGTAAAGGATTTGGCGGAGCATTATTATAAAGTGTTTGGCACTGTTAATTATCAATATACAATTTAGGATTGGAGGTTTAGAACTTGATTAAAATAAAAACACCATTTTTTATAGTAAATCCAAAATCATATTTATATGGTGCGGATGTCATTAAGTTAGCTAAACTCGCAGACAAAGTATCTGCAAGATATGATATCGATTGTATATTTACAGGACAATTAGTTGATTTATCGGCAATCCATGAAGCCGCACCAAATTTAGTTTTGACAGCACAACACATGGATAGCTTAAAACCTGGAAGAGGTATGGGGCACGTTTTACCTGAAGCTTTAAAAAATATTGGCGTACAGGCGGTTGTTTTAAATCATGCAGAGAATCCTTTAACGATTGCCACACTGGACAGAAGTATTAATCGTGCAAAAGAAGTAGGCATAATGAGCATAGTATGTTCTGACACACCTGCGCAATGTGCGGCGATTGCTGAAATGCATCCAACAATGATGATCTGTGAACCCAACAGCCTAATTGGCACTGGTAATATAAGTAATGATGAATATATTGAGCAAACAAATCGTGCAATACGGGACGTAGACAAGAACATTCTTATAATGCAAGCTGCAGGAGTTAGTACTGCTGATGATGTAAAGAAGGTTTTGGGCCTTGGCGCAGATGGAACAGGTGGTACCAGCGGTATTATTAAGGCACCAAACTGGGAAGAAAAGTTAAATGAAATGATGTCTGCCATGGTAGATCTGAAGGAGAGCTAATATGAATGTATACCAAAAAGATATAAAAGTTACTACGGAAGATCGAGTAACCTATAAGAACATTACTGAAGAAATTAAAAAGATTGTGAAAGAGAGTCAAGTATCTAATGGTATCTGCTTAGTACAAACTTCGCACACTACTTGTTCTGTTTTATTTGAAGAGTATGTTCATGATCATGATTTTAATGGAGATGAATATTTACAGGCGGATTTAAACAATATTCTTGACACATTAGTGCCAAGAGAACTAACCGAAAATTCGAATTATCGTTATCCTGGCCCAAAACATGTTCAGTTTTTAGCAGATCTGGCCCAAAAGGATAAGAATTATCCAAACGATCCTGGGACAATTCTTAACGGAGATGCACATATTCGTGGATCCTTATTTGGGGGAAACCAGACGTTTGCAGTTAAAGACAAGCAATTATTAACAGGTTCTGTTGGCTATGTTTATTTTGTTGATTGGGATCAGAACCGTGCTAGAAACCGAGTTTGCCATATTCTAGTAATGGGCGAATAGGTAGGGAGTGTTTGTTTGATTATCTAACAAAAAGACTTTCATATGAAATGTTTTTGGGTTTCTGTCAAACTTTATCGGTAGAGATTTTGGCTCTTTGTCAAATCCTGTTGATAGATGAATTTGGGACACTGTTAGAAGTTATGCAACTTCTAACAGTGTCTTTTTGTTTGGTTTAGTTCTCATTTGTTGTAATTTAACTCTTGAAACTAAGTGGTGATAATTTCGGAAACCAAAGGCGGTTCTTTGAATTTGTTTAATCATTCTATTGATCCCTTCAATTGGACCATTAGAATACTTTGATTCACTGGCATTGAGGACTATTTCAAGATTCTTTTTAAATGTGGTTAAAACATCTTTCATTTGCGAGCTAAGCTTATCGTTGTTATATAAATATCGAACGAGACCATCTTTGTCGTGATTTTTAAGACATATCATAATGCCTTGCATGGCGTTATAAGTATTTAACAGCCTTTCATCAACATCTAGACCTAACTGAACTCTTTCGAGTTGAGTTACTTGTTACCTAAGGTGTCGATCGAAAAATGTTTTTTTAACCTCAAGTTCATCGAAGTGTTTTAAATAAAGTTTCCAAGAGAATTTAAGCATCCGAT
The DNA here is from genome assembly GCF_051122535.1 of Pediococcus sp. M21F004. Lineage (NCBI taxonomy): Bacteria > Bacillati > Bacillota > Bacilli > Lactobacillales > Lactobacillaceae > Pediococcus > Pediococcus sp. M21F004. The sequence continues at coordinate 1,015,109 of NZ_CP177314.1, read as the reverse complement.
ATTCCTTGGATTGTTTCTTGTATTCTTTCATAATTTGAACGCGACTTTGGTTAAAAGATCTAGTCATCATCGCAACAATATGAAAACGATCGACAATTATTTTGGCATTTGGAAATACCAATCTGGCGATATCTTGATAGTAACTATTAAGGTCCAGAGAAACTGTCTTTACTTGCTTTCTAGCGGTGCTGTCAAACTTATTAAAGTAATCAATAATAGTTTGTTTAAAGCGATCCGGTAGGATCTGTTGAATTTCATGATCACCATCACCGTTAATACAGAGAAAGTGGAAATCGCCGCCAACACCACGAAATTCATCCATAGATAAGTGCTCAGGTAAAGAATGATAATTTCTCCGAAATAGATCATCATAGTTGTCTAAATAGCGACAAACGGTACTGGGAGAAACACTATTGTCTAAAGCAATACTAGTCTGAGTACGATCATCCTGAAGATGCATGAATATTTTTTGTCTGGTAGCTTTGGAAATATTACAATACTTATTGACGAGATCTGTTGTTGCCATTACCGAGTTTCCACAATTTTTACAGATTAATCGTTCTTTATGCAGTTCAAGATAGACGGGCTCACTAGCGTTGGCCGACGGATATGAAACGCGTGACACATAGTGTCCATTATGACTAAAGTTTTCAAAACCACATTGAGGACACCTTTTATAAGTGGCTTTAACATTGGCAACATAGACTTTAGCAGGTTTTGATTTTATGAATTGATGCTTATAACTGAAAAAAATAACATTTGGGTCTTTAATACTGAGTGAAAATTTTATATTATTATCTATAGGGTTCATGGTTTCTCACATCCTTTGATGATGCTGTAGTGGGTGGATTTTTTTGTGTGTGGGGGCCTATGGGCCTCTTTTTTTTACAAAAAAATCCTGTTAATAGATTACCACATTGGTAGTCCATCAACAGGAAAAAGTATAGAGTCGAAAATCTCTTTCAATTAACTGGAAACCCAGTTTAAAGAAAGAGATTTTTGTTTGTTTATATTTTTATTAATCACTAGAACTAGCGTTACTAGCGGAACTTTTGGATTGACTGGAACTGCTGCTTGCTTTGCTACTTGAACTAGCTTTAGTTGGTGAACTAGAAGTTGCCTTGATTGATTCAGATTCACTAGAAACTTTTTCGGCATTAGTCGAGTTTTGTTTGGCGTCTCTGGCAACCTTGGCCTGTTCACGTTTTAAAGAAGCGGCAACTTTATTGTTAGAAGCCTTTTCTCGTGCGAGAGATTCTTTGGCCTTACTAATTGAACTGCGGGCCCGTAAAATTGATGAGGATTGCGCGTTAGATCGGTCTTTCGCACTAAGGCTTGATTTAAATTTAGCGATCGAGGCCGATTCCGCACGTTTTTCCTTCCGTGAGCTCGCAGCACTAGGAGTCAGGTTATTGGCAGGGGGCTCCATTTGGGCATGCCGAATGTACACGAAGGTCGTGGTCGCGATAAACAGTAGCGCAACCGCTATCCAAGATATGATCTTAATGCGTGATTTTTTTCCGTGTTTATTAAGATAAAGATTTCTTCGGTTCATAAGTCAAAGCGTACCTCCTAAACCAGAGTTGTTAACTTCATTATAAACGATTTTTGGTCTGTTAGGGTACAGCTACGATTGATTATGAAATTTTGTGAGCTTAGAAAAATATGGTGATTGTCCTAATCTGATTGCCGTCCATTTTATCAGGTTATTGAGTTAATTCAAAACTGTCATCGAGTAGTCCAAATAATTGATCGGGATCGTCAATTGCAGTGAGGTCGGCTGTAATCCAGTGTTCTTTATTCATGTGATAGGCAGGGTAGTAAGATTTACTGCTTTTTAAAATTGCACCCAGTTCAGGATTTACTTTGAAGTCGATAACCTCAATTTCCGTTTGCTGATCACCATACAATTTGTTTTGTGGAATAAGCATCATTAAGCCAAACCACTTATTATTACGTTTGCTTTTGAAAACACAATAGGTGGGATATTTTTTGAATGGATATTCAGGTTGAATATCGTACTTTTCAGTTACATAGTTAATTATTTCTTCACGTGTAACCATTTTTCTGCCTTCTTTTTTGATTAGGATAATCAAAAATGACTATGAACCTCAATTATTAGTTCATAGTCATTTTTTAGTATCCTTATTAATTTATTCGTAGTGGGACCAAGCAGATAAGATTGTGACAATATGATTATTCTTGTCAATTGAATAAACTACGCGATGTTGTCCGTTTAATCTGCGCGAATATTTGCCTTGACCAGGTGGTGTAAGTTTCTCAAAGTATTGAATTGGGTCGTATGGGTTTTGTTTTAAAGTTTCAATAATGTCTCTTAAAGAATCACGTAAATAACTGTTTTGAGCTTTCTTTAAGTCAGATCGTGCTGACTTGACTGCTCTAACTTTCCATTCAGTCGTTTGTTTTTTCCGAATCAACTTCTTTATCAATATCGGCTAACATGTCATCGATATCTTCTGTCTGGTCCTTTTCGTGTGCAAGTGAGAATTGTAGTTGACCGTTAGAAAGAAGTGCCATAGTTTCCTGCTGCGCCTCCCAGTCACTTTTACTAACAATAACAGCAGAAGTACTTTCATCACCATTGGCACGTACAATTGTAATGGGCCGACTATTTTTATTAACGTCTTTTAAGATATTATATAGATTTTGGCGTGCTTTTGTTGGAGTGTAAATGTCTTGCATAGTAAATTCCCCCTTGTATAATTTTACTTCTCTAAACACATTTACATAATAACGTACTTAACGTCGTACGTCAACGCAAAATGTCTGGAAGAAAAAGTCATATCAAGCAGATAGACCAAAGGGTGTATAACTATTATACAGGTTATACAAAAAAATTTAGTGGTTCAGTTAATTCAAGTTATTAAGTTTAGGTGCAATTAGTCTATGAAAGAGTTTTATTCCTTATTTGAATAGATAACTAATTGCCTTACTTAGATTTTTTCCGTTTAGTCACATAACCACCATGGACAATTTTAGGCTTATTTTCAAACGCTGCAAGGCGTCGTCGATACCAGCGGCGAGTCACATAGTAAATCAATAAAAACAACGTCATAAAGGTGATTAAGCCAGGCATTCCCCAAACAATTGTCCGAAATGATGCCCAAAAAGGAATGTGGGTCAGGACAACACCACCGCTATGATCACGCATTACACGCATAGTTACGGAATGGCCGGTGGGATATTTATGATAGATGGCATCACTAAACTCGTGTTTAATAGTGTTTAACTGCGCTTGTTTGGAATGATATTGAATAGTTAAAAAATAGTGATAACGGATATTTTTTCCACCCTCAAATTCGAGGTTTCGTTTGGCAATATAACCCGTTACTGATGTACCAGTATAGCGGGTGGCTAAACTTTTTGTGGTCGGAATAATGCCGGTCGTTAAGAGAAGGCCAGCGATCGCAATCAAAAGGGGGCTAAATGAAATTGCCGAGAACCATTTGGGGCCTTTTTTATTTGGCCAGAATAAGGAGTCTAAAAAAATACAAATTTCCAGAAAAATGGTAGCCACTAAAATAGCAGCCAACCAAGTTAGCATGACATCATGAGACTGTCGATGGCGATTGGCAATATTGGTACTCAAACTACATTATTTTTGTCCCATAAACTATAAACAGCTTTGTTTATTGGTGTGTGTTCCAGTGAACCGTCATCAGATTTATAGTAGGCGGTGTAACTTTCGACTAATCCGGTTTGCGTTTGATGGACCGTGATTTTAGAAATGGTTTGGTTAGCTGGAAGTTGGTTAGTTATATGCGGTGTAAACAAATACCAGGCACCCCAAAACATGACAAGGTTAATCACAATGACACCAATGGCAGTATAGATGGGATTTGTTTTTTTATCCGAATTTTCCATATGAGTGAATCTTCCTTTTTAAGCAAGTTATTAAAAATGGCTACATTTCGGATTGAGACTGAAATGCGGCCATTTTTTTGTTTAGCTATCTAAATGTTTAAAACAGTGAGATGACATAGCTTCCGAGTCCTAAGACGCCAAGCACCCCAAAAAGGATGCCAAATATGTATGTCCAAATACGGTTGCGAATGAAAAAGAGAGAGGAATTGTCCATGACTTCGACACGCTGTCCCGTTTGTTCATCAATGTAGATCCTTTTTTCGGTGGAAATAAAGAATCGACAGAATAGGTAATTTACTCCAGCAGATACGGCTCCTGCAACAAGCCACATTAAACTAGATTGCAGTGCGTTTGGCAAATTTAAGCTTTCAAACATTGCCCCAACGAAGATTCCGAGAAAACCTGCAACTAGAACTAACAGACCTTTACCTTTCCAAACAAGCATTTTTGGTTCCTCCTTATGGTTCAATTATTAATATAAGTATACAGAAATTTTGGCTATCGTCAACTGATTCTTCAATGAAAATGAGTATCTTTATCCTATTTAATTTTTCTAAGTAATTTTTAGCTAATGTTAAAAGTGATTGTACTAGAAGAAATTATTTGATAAAATTGAGAGAAATTCGTATTAATATAATTTTAAAAATCACGAAATAATATTATCAAGGTGAGAAACAAAAGTAATTAGATTTTACCAATCATTTAAAAAAATGATGCAGTTTTTAGACCAGTAAAAACACCGCCTTGAGGAGTTTATTATGAAAAGAAAATTTTTAGCCTTGGTAATTCTGGGAGTAGCAATGGTTTTAATTTTGACAGCATGTTCTCCAAAGAACGAAGAGGTGACTAATGCGGTTAATCTATTAACGCATGATTATCATGCGAATGGTTACCCAGGGAAGATTACAGTGATTAACGCTAAACATACTGGGTATGAAATGTATACATATTTAGATTTAAAATATAAATATACAGAAAAGGTCAATGGTCGTAAAGTAAGTATTTCAGATGAAGCGGGTTTTGATAAGTATGAAGATGGGAAAAAGTATGACACCACGATGTATTATGATGGGAAACCCGATTTTTCACAGGATATCGCGATTTTTGTCCAGCAAGCCGCTTGGCAACAGCCCAAAGCTAAAAAGGTTGTTGCGAGGACACAGCGGGTGTTCAAACAGTTGGCAACCAAAGTGCATGGATTGTCCTACAAAAAAGTTACCGGAGAAGTTGGCGGTGAGTTGGAACGTAACTATGCATTCCTGCCTTCAGGAAAGAAAAATGCGGGCGTACGAGAAACTCTCACCAATCAAATTACAAAAAATCGGCGTAGTGCTTCTAAAACGGCCCAGGCTTTCAACGGTTTCTATAATTTCCCGGTACAGCGTTTTATGGCACAAAATATCATGTGGTTGCATGTGGATATGCAATATCCAATGGCGCACGATAGCCAGTCAAAAAAAGGTGCAAAGCAAATTAATGTGATGTACAACCAGATGTTCACCCAATTGAAAAAGCTGGATTTGACTCATCTGCCAGACGGAAAATATGTGGTGGAAGTCTGGTTTACAACTAAAGGTAAAGAAAACGATAATTTGGATGACTGTCTGTTAACCATTCATGATGGAAAATTGACAGATACCAAACGTTATCAGGACAACCCCTATGGAGACTAATATGGAAAATTTAAAGGTAAAAGCTAATTTACAAAGAGGGACGGAATATGTTGGAGGTCATCTAACAATTGATGATAAAGGGCTGTATTTTCATCCACATGCGCTAAATGTGCAAACTGAGGATCTTTTTGTTGCAGCAGATTTGTTAGTGTCAGTAGATAAGGGGATGACTTTAGGAATTGTCCCCAATGGTGTGAAAGTGCGCACGTCAACCGATGAATTTTTCTTCGTGGTTTCAAAACGAAAAAATGTCCTCAAAACAATTACTGATTTGATTGTCTCTGTAAAAAAATAGTATTTAAAATCGAGGATCTTTATGAAAAACTTAGACATAATGGCCAGTCGCTTGTATGAATTTGCTTATTTGTTATTGTTCATGATGTTTGTGGCAGTTGGCGTTTTAATGCTTATTTTTGATTCGCAAAAATATGGGATTAGTCTTTTGATAATTCTCCTTTTTGGGGTTGGGCTAATCGAAACTATTTACAGAATGATTAGACCGACTGTTCTGATCGTTTCTCGAAAGGGAATCTTTAATTGTGGGGCGATTTTTCAAAAACGCCGTACGATGATTGCCTGGAATAATATTGGCAGTGTGACAACTAGTCACCGTAGTTTAATTACTACGCTAGGGTTGAGTTTTAAAGAGTCTATCAATGGAAAAGATTCAATGGGAATCCCCTTAGTTGGCGTACCCCAAAAAGATATTGACGAGGCCTTATATGTGATTCAAGGGGGCATTACACACTTTAATACGGTTCAGCAGGCTGGAAGTGAACAGGTACCTGCGCTTGATATTGAGGTTCTAGAAAACGAATATAAAAATCAATATATTGAAAAAGTATCGCTGAAAATTTGGTGGCTGTGGGCCGGCTTGGAGGTAATCGCCTTCTTTGTAGCGTACAGGCTAGGAACGGTTGCTAACCAAATTTTTGTCACTAAAAATGATGGCCTAGCAAGTTTTATCTATTTCTTAATTGCTGTTCCAACGTTTCTCGGATTATCCGAATTTTGCTACTGGTTTATTTTTCGTATAGGCTGGCATTCAACTCCGGATGGTCGGGATCTTATTTTTAGACGCGGAAACTTTCAAATCCCAATTTTTATTAAAAATACGGTCAGTTATGTACGTGAGCGTATGAAATTTCTGGTCGAGTGCGCCTTATTTATGCCTTTTTTATCATTTCGCGGATTGGCTTGACGACCTTGCTGATTAGTACCGCAATCATGTTGTTTGAATCAAATATTAAAAATAGTTTTGATATTTTAGTGATCATGTTAGGGGTAATTTTAGTCGTTATTTTTTGGCACGGATATCCAGCCTTGATCCTGAGATGGTTTCATTTAAAGGCTTTTCAAATCGAAAATAAGCGTCCCCATTTTACGGAAACATCTAAAATTTAAAAAAGGTTCAGAAGCTGGTTAATCTAGTTTCTGGACCTGTTTTATTTGGTTTGTTCCATAATTTGATGAGAAAGACTTAGCCTGGATGGCACCTTGAATAGCGCTACAAGTTAGAAGGATGGCAATTATACCGACGCTCAGCCAGTGGCGTTTGGGTATTTTTTTGAAATCGTTTTTAGTGTGCAGATTAGTGAGTAATAAATGCAAGATACCGAAGAGTCGCGGCAATACCCAGATCAATGCAAAATTTAGCAAGACCAAAAGGGCCTGAAAAAAATTGGGAAGGGAAAGCGGACTCTTAACAATTTTTACGCCACCGGAATTATCAACGTAAGGCAGCACGGTTAAAGAATCACCGATTTTTTGGTGACGATAGAAAAATGGGGGAACATTGCGCACGACTTTTTGTGTGATGCCGTATTCGTTTTGAAATCTTAGGGTTAAGGCATCAGTTGTGGTCGAAATATGGCCATGATTGGTAAGTGAATTTAAAATGGTTTGTTGCTTGTGGACAATTTTTGCTTTGGTTGGGGCAGTAGCGTGACTAGATTGAAAAAAGTCAAAGGCCATCGGATTCAAGACATTTGTATAAGTCCACTGTGTAAAGCCAACCAAGAAAATGAAAATGGCGATCAGGAGGTCAAGACGAATCAGATTATGAAACAAAGGCTGAACTTGATTATGTTGAAAATAGGCGAGCACCTTTAAAATAAGACGAATGAGATAGACGATAATCACTAAAAGCGAGCCACCCATAAATAAAGGAAAAAATCGCCAATCAACTTTTAAATTGTTAACTGCTAGTCGGCCATCATAACGATGGTAAACTGTTCGTTTGATTGTTTGGATGGGGGAATCAATCCAAGCTTGATAATCTTTTTTGGTTAGTTGCACATGTTCATCATCGGTTGTGGTTCCGACATAAGAGGCAATGGATCCCGTGTTACTCTGGGTAACCGTAATTTGATCAATGGTTTTTGGGCCTACCAATTTAACACCTTGAAAATTGCTTTGGCAGAGCAGCAAACCAAATATAGCGATAGCAAAATAAAATGCATAGCTCAGCTCTTGTTTAAGGTTTATGTGCATGAGGTCGAACCTTTCTTTTTTTATTATTATATCCTACTTTGTAGAATGAGGTTAGATAAAATTAGACGTTTAAGTTAGCTATATTTATAATTCGAAAAGTTTTGTAGCGTTTTTTTTGCCTATTATTTAAACGGAAAGGCTCTATATTTAGCAAATATAAACTTTAACCACTAAATTATTGATGTGCAATCGTTTGATTATACGTAAAATACCAAAATATATCTTTGCATTTGCCCTATTTTTAATGTTTTTTTGGTGAAAAAGTGCTATTATTTAATCGTTTACATGTATTGAATTTTACATATGGGTTTATAAAAAACGGAGGAAAGATTATGATTGACAATCAGCAAAAAAATAAGCGTTTAAAGTTGTTACACGATAGTGGCCGGCTAAAAGAACATTTCAAAATGTACAAAGTGGGGCGAACCTGGTTATTTTCCGGAGTAACGGTTCTAGTTTTTGGAGCCGCTACTTTCTTCGATTTACCAAGTATCAAAGCAGATACTACTGCTGCCTCTACTGTGGCTACAGAACAAGTTAACGGTTCATCTGCTTCCACTGCTAAAGCTTTGAGTTCAGCAGCTAATTTCAGTTTAGCTACAAGTAATGCAAGTGCAAGCAGTTCTGTCACCTCAGCTGGCAATTCCAGTGCTACTAATACGAACAGTGTGGCTTCAAAACATGTTACTGTTTCACAAAGTAATTCTAGTTCTATGGCTGTTTCGCAAAGCTCTCCCGTAAGTAGTGCGGCAAATCTGAATAATAGCGGTGATAAAACTAACAGTTCTGCTGTAAGTGTGGTTAGTTCATCAAGTACTAACCAGACAGGTGCGAGTGTTGCTCAAACTAATTCTGAAAGTACTGTCACTTCTTATGATACAGGTGGATCCATGAGCAGTACCGAAAGTCTGAGTTCGAACAAAAGTATTTCGAGTACAGAAATTGAAAATTTGCAAGACCAATTACCTACAGGAACTTTAGTTACAGAGAATAATGGTATTCTTCATATTGATCTATCAGCTGGAGATGATCCAACAGCTGTAAAAGCCATTCTTGAAAATATGGATATTGAATTTCCAGTGACCTTAAGTGCTAAGGATGCTGATACTGCGACAAGTTACACGGCAGCTGATTTAATAAATAGCGGTGAAATTATATTAAACAGTCTAAATTGGTCATCTGCTGATAATAGCACAATGGATTATTACCAATTTTCTGTCCCAACGGATGGATTAATAACAATTAAGGCTAATTCGGGGTTAAAAGCCGGAGATACAATCAATTTGGGAAATCTTTCAATTACGGGTCAATTAACCGGTAGTGCATCAATGAATCTGAGTTCAGCAACTCTAACAGGAATTGGAACGCTATCAGGCTCTGTGATTACGTTGGATGATACTTATAATGATTCTGTAGACCACTCAATTAGTATCAATTTTCCCACAAATATAAGTTCAAATACGACTAAAAATATTGACGACAGCAGTCTGAAAATTTCTGAAACTTATTTAGGTCAAACAATAACAATTAACTATGAACCAGTTACACCAGCAGCAGTTGTGGATAATGGTGGTGGTTTTACTGAAAATTCATATACAAATGGTACGACCGGTTATGTATATTCAGGCGTTCAATTTGGTAGTACAACTCCATATAAAGACTTACTAGGATCAGATGGCACAATAACAACGGATACTTCTTATCCAGACCAGGACCTCGTTTATGTATGGAAGTTTGCGGCCAATCCAAATTTACAAAGTGTTTCATCACCCCAAATATATGAAAATGGTGGCACAACTGGAATGCAAGGTATTATGCCGGATGCTAGCGATATTGCTAATAATGGACATTATACCAATGGAAGTTTTGATGGCTTAAAATTTTACACAATTCCAAGTGATACAGCAATTGCGGACGTTGAAAATGTTTTGCCAGTCGGCAGGTATACAACTTACCAGGATGCCGATGGAAATTGGTATGCAGCAGTTAATTTTGGTCAGTTTGGCACTGACGATGCAGTAAAGACAACTGCTGACTGGGTTACTGATAGTGTCAATGATAATCCCTGGACTGCTGATGAAGGAGCAGATGAAAAAGCAGTTACTGCTTTGACTGGCGACAATGCCATTAATGGATCCTTTATTAGTGCTGGTATTCAAGTCAATGGAATTCCAATTGATCCTAACTATGTAACACCATTTGAAATAACTGTTTATTCAAGCAGTAATAGTTTTGCGACTCCGATTAGTAATTTAACTGCTGAAACAAAGCCAACGAGTGTCGCGGTGGCAGGTCAAAATACTGTTCAATTTGTGAATGTGGATCAGGATGGTAATCTTATTGGAGCTACAACAGATTCAGACGGTAATTCAGTTCCAGCTTCAACAACTCTAGCGGGTTGGGCGGATGGCAATAGTGTTGGTCAAACGGCAACAAATTATGACTATACTGCAGCCAAAAATTTGACTGATAGTAATGGAGAAGCATACCGATTGGATGATGAAAGTCAGGCAGAATATACAGGCCCTTATAGTCTGACGAATAAAGTGATTTATGTTGTTTATGATGCCACTGTCAATGTTACTTTGACTTATGTTGATGATGACAATAAAGAAGAACCTGTGGGTGATTCAGTTACACAAAGTGGCTTTGCGGGCGATTCGGTTACGTTTGATAATATTACTGTTCCAGCTAATTATGAATTGGCCTCAGGAGAAACTGCTGTAGACAAAACAGTAACGCTAATGGCTGATGACAGTGATAATATTGTGATTCACTTAGTTCATAAAACCGTCACAACTACACCAACAGATCCGGATGATGTGAACTATGATAATACGCATCAAAGCGTAAATGAAACAATTAATTATGTGTATGCCGATGGCACACAGGCTCATGATCCAGCGACGGCTAGTTTAGACTTTACACGGACGGTTACGACGGATAGCGTTACGGGTGAGGTAACCAGTTATGGTGACTGGACAGCAGTTGATGGTGATGACTTTGCGGCAGTGGAATCACCGGTAATTGTCGGTTACACACCAGATGTTAGCAGCGTCGCTGCGGTAAACGATGTGGACGCGGCAGCGGACGATCTTACTGAGAAAGTAACTTATTCAGTAGATAATCAAAAAGCAAACATTAAATACGTTGATGAAACAACAGGCGACACACTTAAGACTGATCCGATTAATGGGGATAGCAATACAACTAGCGATTATAGTACAGCTGATGAAATTGCGGCATTAGAAGGACAAGGTTATGAACTAGTTAGTGATACGGTACCGGTAGGTGGCATTGTATTTGATACCGATGGCAAGACTGATCAGAGCTACACGGTTACTTTTAAGCATAAAACCGTCACAACTACACCAACAGATCCGGATGATGTGAATTATGATAATACGCATCAAAGCGTAAATGAAACAATTAATTATGTGTATGCCGATGGCACACAGGCTCATGATCCAGCAACGGCTAGTTTAGACTTTACACGGACGGTTACGACGGATAGCGTTACGGGTGAGGTAACCAGTTATGGTGACTGGACAGCAGTTGATGGTGATGACTTTGCGGCAGTGGAATCACCGGTAATTGTCGGTTACACACCAGATGTTAGCAGCGTCGCTGCGGTAAACGATGTGGACGCGGCAGCGGACGATCTTACTGAGAAAGTAACTTATTCAGTAGATAATCAAAAAGCAAACATTAAATACGTTGATGAAACAACAGGCGACACACTTAAGACTGATCCGATTAATGGGGATAGCAATACAACTAGCAATTACAGTACAGCTGATGAAATTGCGGCATTAGAAGGACAAGGTTATGAACTAGTTAGTGATACGGTACCGGTAGGTGGCATTGTATTTGATACCGATGGCAAGACTGATCAGAGCTACACGGTTACTTTTAAGCATAAAACCGTCACAACTACACCAACAGATCCGGATGATGTGAACTATGATAATACGCATCAAAGCGTAAATGAAACAATTAATTATGTGTATGCCGATGGCACACAGGCTCATGATCCGGCGACGGCTAGTTTAGACTTTACACGGACGGTTACGACGGATAGCGTCACGGGTGAGGTAACCAGTTATGGCGACTGGACAGCAGTTAATGGTGATGACTTTGCGGCAGTGGAATCACCAGTAATTGTTGGCTACACACCAAGTCAAGCCACATATAAAGCAGTAAATAATGTTACAGCTGATCATGGCAATGTTGTCGGTACAATTACGTATAGCAAGACAGCGATTGAAAATGAAGATTTAACTATTAAGTATATTGATGATACTGATGATTCGACAGTTAAAACTGATACAATTTCTGGAGAACTTGGTGCGAGCGGCAGTTACAAGGTCAATATTCCAGCAGGTTATACATTAGCTGATGGACAAAATAGTTCAATGGATTACACAATTACAGCTGATGATAGTGATAATTTAACCGTGCATTTGACACATAAGATTCTTACGGTTGATCCAAGTAACCCTGGTACTGATCCGGTTGATCCTGATAATCCCGATGGACCAACTAATGCGGATTACACTGACGAAATGAATCAAACGGTGAATGAAACGATCCATTATGTTTATGCAGATGGGTCAAAAGCTGCTGAAGATCATACGGATTCCGTATCATTTAATCGTACGATCACCATTGATGAAGTAACTGGTCAAGTTGTTTCATACGGTGATTGGAAAGCAGTTAATGGAGATAACACATTTGATGCTGTGACATCACCAACCATTGCTGGATATACTGCGAGCCAAGCGGTTTATGCTGCACAAACAGTTAGCGGGGATTCTGATAATATTGAAGCAACTGTAACTTATACAGCAAAAGCCCCAGCTGGTAATTCAGGCGACAATGGCGGTGATAAGACCCCAGAGCAACCATCTACAGAATTACCGGGAGCAACTGGTGAGACTTCAAATACGCAAACAAAAGCTGTTTCAAAGCAAGAACAAGTTAAGACTAATAATTTAGTTCTTCATAAAGAGTCTCAGACCAAGAAAGCAGCAGTTAGTGAAGTTAAGCGAGCTGGAATTTTACCACAAACTGGTGATAATAAAAATTCAAGCCTATCTGTCTTAGGTGTAGCATTATTATCTGCAACTTTAAGCCTATTTGGATTACGACTAAAGAAAAAAGAAGATAACTAAAGGTAGTGGGAATTTTGAAAATTGAAAATTACCGTTTATTTCGACAAACTTGCTTTGATCTCGATAATGAAAAAGTGGATAGCTATGAATTGCTGATGCGCAAACAAGATGGCTATCGATGGCTGGCGCCAATTGATTTTAATATGCTGACACCAAAGGCTTTTTCAGAAATTGTGACAGACGCGCTGCTGCATTTGCCTTCTAACTCGCGAATCATGATTAACTTAGATCATGACCAATTTGTGGATCACACTATGTTGGATGCTTTAATTGCCATCCACAAGCAGATGCCAGATTATACTTTGATTGTAGAATTGACAGAGCGGGATAATGCGAAAACTATTATGAATGTCGAATTGTTAACTTCCGCAATGTATCTTACAGAAAAAGGTCTTCTGCTATGTCTCGATGACGTTGGTTCAGGTGTCAATAGTTTCGATACTTTAAAGCCGTTATTACCTTATGTCGTAGAACTGAAGTTTGCGCTTCAAAACTTTGAGCCGGAAATCAGTGTGGCCTATAATAAACTGGCTTTCTGGAATCAAGTGGCTAACTATTTGGACAAAAAGTTTGTTTTGGAGGGAATCGAAACGGGCGAAGATTTGGTGATAGCTCAACAACTAGATATCGAGTACGGTCAGGGTTTCTATTTTGACCGACCCCAACAATTTTATTAGAAGATCAAAATCGTTGAAGGCCCATTCGTAGATGAATGGGCCTTTTTAGTTACTTTTCGAAAATTATAGTGATATGCGATAGAATCAGTAGAAAAGATCAGCTATTTCAAATATTTATCGCTATAATAAAGGTAACAGATTTATTCGAAGGGGAGTTTGAAAAAATTGAAGCGGAAAACATTACTTTGGGGAATTTTAGGAATCGCGATTGTGGCAGGAATTGTAGTTGGATTCACAAATATGCAGCCGACAGCTCCTGTACAGGCCAAAACGAGCCAGTCAGTTACTTTATATAATCAATGGAAGAAAGCCTATGTTGCGGGTGGGTCGAAAAAGTACGTAAAGTCCAATAACAGTCAGGGAGCTACGAAGGTCATCTCTGAGGGTCAAGGCTATGGAATGCTGGTGACAGTGTTGGCCGCCAAAAAAGGAGCTAACACGCATAGTACGTTTAATCAATTGTATAGCTACTATCGCGCACATCGAATTTCTAGTAAGAATCCGTTGATGAGCTGGGAACAAACAAGCCGTCGCGGGAGACTAACCAGCGTCGGTTCTGAGAAGAACAGTGCCACTGACGGTGATTTGGATATTGCTTATTCTTTGATTTTGGCTGATAAAAAATGGGGAAGCAAAAAAACAAATTACAAAGCTGCTGCTAAGGCGCTTCTAGCGGCGATTAAGAAACGCGAAATTAACAAGACAACTTATCTACCCAAGATGGGTAATTGGGCGACTAGCAGTTATGACCAAAGCAAATTGCGCACGTCGGATTTGATGACGGGCTATTTCAAAACATTTGCCAAGTACACTAAGGATCGTACTTGGACCAAAGTGGCCAGCCAGAGTCAAAAAGCAATCGTAAAATTGAGTTCACGCAATAAATCAGGCCTATTTCCAGATTTTATTAAAGCAACAAGGAAAACTATTAAGCTATCAGCAGTCAAGCCCTATCAGATTGAAAGCGGCCGTGATAACCAATATGGGTACAATGCATGTCGGGTGCCGTGGCGATTGGCGCAAACATACTTGATTACTAAAGATGGCACCACGAAGCGGGTGTTAAAAAAGCAGTTGGCTTTCTTTAACAAACGAAAGAAAATTACGGCTGTTTATACGATGAGTGGTAAAGCGGTTAATAATTACACAAATACAGCCTTTACCGCGCCTGTCAATATGGCTGCTAGAACCCTTAAACAAACCAGTTTGAAAAAGAAAACGGCTAAACAGTTGCCTAAATCAATTGAGAAGAGAAATTATTTCTCAGCAACTTTGCAGGTGGTCACTGGATTACAATGATCAATTAAAGATTGTGATAATCCTTTTATATGAAAAATGATGTTGACATCAAAATACCCGAATGATAAGTTTAAAACGCTCGAAAACTAAATTTTAGGAGCTTAACCAAATGAAAGATCTCATTTCAGATCGAAAAGTAATCAACACGGCACTGTGGATATTCTTCATCGGCGTAACGTTGTTTGGCAACGTGCCCTTGTTTGTGATTACTTATTTGACGGTGGCAACGTTTATGATTCTCAGAACGACGCAGATGCAATTAGCCAAAAAGGTTAAGGTGCCGATGATAATTACCTATTTTGTATTGGCGATCTTGCAATGTATTTTTGCCGCGAATACCATTGGCGCCTTCAATAATGATGTGTTTACAGAAATTTTGAGCCGGGTGGTTGCCGCAGCGTTTATTTTGCTTCCTTTGGCGGTCGAACGGAATATTATTATTCGCAAACGGACTGATTTTTATTTACCGTCTGTCAAAGAAATGGCGACCATTAGTTTTGAACAGTTACGGAATAATAAATCTACCATCAAAGAGTCCCTGCAAGGGTTTAACAAGGTTAGGCACACTCTCGCAAGTGATAATTTGAAAGAAACGTTTGAAGACCTGCACCGCCATAGTTCCACCAGGTATATTAATAATGGCTCGTTGACCGATGAATATTTTGAGTTGGCTAATCAAACGTTAGCTGATCCATATATATACTTGGTCATTTCCAATACAGGAAGTAGCGCCAGTGAAATTATTTCTCTGTTTACCCAAAAACAATATAATCATGCTTCACTTAGTTTTGATGCTGATTTAAAAACGATTGTCAGCTATAACGGTGGAGAAAAAGTGTATCCGCCAGGTTTAAATGCTGAGATGGTTGAAGCTTTTCACAAAAAAGACGATGCCTCGGTTTTGATTTATCAGTTGGCTGTCACACGGGCCCAAAAACAGATCATTATCGATAAAATCAAAGAGATTAACTCAACCGGTAGTGCTTATAATCTATTAGGGCTAGTGACCAAACATTCATTGCGACCTAACATTATGTTTTGTTCGCAGTTTGTTTATCAAATGCTGAAATTGGCGCACGTTGATTATTTTGATAAACCAGCTGGAGACGTTCGGCCAACTGATTTCATTGAGTTGGACTACTATAAAAAGCTAGAATTCTGTTATGAAATTAAATTTTAAGTGGTGACTGGTACAGCTATTAGGGCTGTGCTTTTTTAAATTAAAAATATGAAAGCGCTTATTATGAGTGCTAGAATAAAGGCGTTTAGTTATGAAAGGGAGTTTTGAGATGACAATTGCAAATCAAAAAGTGCTGGCCGCAATTAAACAGACCACTGATCTTTGGCGAGCGTCTGATGAAAAACGTGATGCTGGGTTACCGACGACATTTTCAGATGTGACGCGGTTTGATAATTTGAGTTACGGACCAGCAGAAAGTGAAAATTTGTTGGACATTTATACGCCCAAAGATACAGCTAAAGCAGTGCCAACGATTATTAATATTCATGGTGGCGGAAATGTCTACGGTTCAAAAGAATTGTATCAGCATTATTGTTTAGGCTGGCCCCAAGCTGGATTTGGCGTGGTGAACTTTAACTATCGATTAGCACCAAAAACACCTTTTCCGGGGGCGTTACAAGACACTGATTTAGTTTTGAAATGGCTTGTGGAACATGGTAAAAAATATCGATTGGACCTTAACAATGTGTTTATTGTGGGTGATAGCGCTGGAGGAACTTTAGCTGAGCAGTATTTAACAGCTTATACCAATCCAGATTATCGCCAAGCTTTGAAATTAGGTGAGCGTCCTAAATTGACGATTAGAGGGGGCGGTCTTAACAGTGGCTTCTACTTTATTAAACGTTCGGAAGCAGTCACTGCAGATAGTTTAATGGCAGCATACTACACGCCGGGAGTAATGAAACACTATGATCGAGAATTAAATACGGCGGAGTTTATAACCACCGCATTCCCACCGGTTTACGTTATGACAGCCACCAATGATTTCTTACGTGATGAGGGGGTTCGGCTGGATCAATTTTTGTTGGATCACAAGCTGGCCCATCAATTTAAAACTTACGGTACCGAACAAGATCCAAGAGAGCACGTCTTTCAACTGAACCAGCGAGATGCGATTGCAGCTGAGGCAAATCATGATGAAGCAGACTTTTTCCGCGGTCTTGTGAAACGTTAAAAAACAATTAAAAAACTTGTTGACCTCTAATTTTATAATTCTATAATAAGGAACATCAAGTTGAAAGGGGTGAAGTCACATGACACATTTTGTTAAAGCTATTTTAAGTATTTTAGTCATTATTAGCTTATTAATTAAAGTGCACAGTAATGTGACTTCAATCCTTGGCTAATAACTTTTTAGTATTACCATAAAAGGATAATTGGGTTGCTCGCTGTGCTTCGTAAATGAAGTGTAGCGGGCATTTTTTTATCCAAATTTAAGGGGTGTTGTGTATGGATCGAAAATGGAAAGTATCAGTATTTTTTGTAGCAGCAGCAATGTTGCTGGCGGGTTGTGGAAGTAAGAGTGCTAGTGCAGGGACGCATAAGTACGCGACGAAGCAAAGTTACAATTTAATGGCTAATACTGAGGTCGAAACGATGGATCCCTCATTAGCGGACGACTCGGCGTCACTTTTGCAATTGAATAATACCAATGAAGGTCTTTATCATCCAAATAAGAATGGTAAATTAGTGGCTGAAGCAGCTACTAAAACCAAAGTTAGTAAAGATGGATTAACCTATACATTTACATTACATAAAGGGATGAAATGGAGTAACGGAGATCCGGTTACTGCTCAAAACTTTGTTTATGGCTGGCAACGGACTGTTGACCCAGACACCAAGGCTCCAAACGCCTTTTTGTTTGCCCCAATTAAAAACGCAAATGCCATTATGAACGATAAGAAGAGTGCTAAGACACTCGGAGTTAAGGCAGTTAATAAAACAACTTTTAAAGTGACATTATCAAAACCAGCCCCTTATTTGAAACAAATGACGGCGCTCCCTGCGTTCTTCCCACAGGATAAAAAAGTGGTTGAAAAATACGGAAAATCTTATGGGACAACTAGCGCCAAAACTGTTTACAACGGTCCGTTTGTTCAAGAAGGTTGGACTGGGTCTAACTTAACTTGGAAGATGAAGAAAAATACTAAGTATTGGGATAAAAAAGTGGTTCACTTATCAACGGTTAACATGCAGGTGGTCCAAAACTCAAGTACAGCACTGAATCTATACCAAGTGAAAAAGCTTGATGATATTTCATTGTCTGGTGAACAAGCTACTCAAGAGAAAAGCAATAAAGATTTTTATTCTTCATTAGCTAATTCGATGACCTACGCAGTTTATAATTTTAAAAATCAAGCTATGCAAAATATTAATATCCGTCGTGCACTGTCACTAGTCTTAAATCGTGAACAAGTAACTAGCAAGGTATTAGCAGATGGATCAATTGCACCAAAAGGATTTGTGCCGTCTAAACTTACTGAAAATCCAAAGACGGGGACTGATTTTGCAACCGATGCTGAAGTTGCTAATACCACGACCCAAAACAAGAAGCTTGCTAAAAAATACTGGGCAAAAGGGATGAAACAGCTTGGCAAAACAAAACTAACCATTCAATTAATGTGTTGGGATGAGGGAACTAATTCGCAAGTTGCTGAATACATGCAAAGTGAGATTAACCAAACTCTTAATGGCGCAGATGTAAAAGTAAGCACCTTGCCAAAGAAATCAGCTATTACTAAGATGTCCAGTCATACGGGATTTGATATGGCATTGACTGGTTGGAGTCCGGATTTTGTTGATTTGATGGATGTCCTTCAATTGGAACAGACCGGAAACCCTTATAACTTTGGCTCGTTTAGTAATAAGACGTTTGATAAGTACATGAAAGCTGCAATTACGACTGACGCCAACGATTCAGAAGCACGATATGACGATTATGTGAAAGCTGAAAAAGTTTTGATGAAACAACAAGGAGTTGCGGTTATCGATCAGGGCGCCTCAACCTATTTGCACAATCCAAAGGTTAAAAATGCCGTTTCAACAACTGATGGTGGAACTTACCTGAAGAATGCTTATGTGACTAAATGATGCATTAATAAATAACTATTAAAAAAGGGAATTGATAGCCTCGCTTAGTTTCGACGGCCGTCAATTTCCTTTTTAAAATTTCTAAACGTTATTAAATTTAACCAGCGACAACTTGGAAAAAGAGAACTGATCCCCATTTTTCTGATTTAATTAAGCCTTTTGCAGTCTTTGCAGCGGCATCTAAATCAGTGGCAGAGGTTTTAAATTCCATGCGCATTCCAGTTTTTTTGACGAATTCAAAGTTAAAATCGCCGTCAGTATAGTTAGTTAAAAGCTCAACAATTTCATCTTGTTTTTGTGGTGAATTTACAATAATCATGTGTATATCTCCCTGTCTTATGTATTTGTTTGATCTGATCAAGTAAATTCTATAATAAAGAGGATTAAAAGTAAACCCTTACAAAATAGCAAACTTAAAATGACGTTAAGTTTTTTAGAGTGGCATTCATTTTGAAGACGAAAAATCTGAATATTTTGTGAATCTTTCAAAAATCTCTATAAAATAATAAGTTTGAAGTGTATGCTTGGACATGGAGATTTATCACGCAATCATGATGGTTTTATAAAAGGAAATAAAAAATGAATGATAAAAAAAGAAGGCAGCTTAACCGAACAGTTTTTAAAGCTTTTCCATGGGTCATGGGAGTTCTTTTGATTATTTTGGTGTTCCTTCAAATTAATAGTAATAGCAGTAAAGCCCAATCTAAGTCAGGCACTGATAGTAGTCAACAGACCACTGTCAGTTCAAGTTCTTCTGAAGTCACGAATAAACAGAAAAAAATTAAGGCCGAACTTGCGAGCTATTTAAAAACGGTGACCAAAGATGGGACAGTCAGTGTCAGTTTTTATAATTTAGGTGCAACACCAAAAAGTAAGGCAGCGGCTAGCACGGACGCAGCTGTTTATAAGCCGGGGAGTTTGGCAACTGAAGCCAATGCTCACACCGCGCAAACTGCGGCTAGCACTTATAAATTATTTATTGCAGCTTATCTGATGCACCAAAAGCAAAATGGTAAATTTAGTTGGACGTCGAGTAATACAGAAGGATTTTATCAGATGATTGTGGATAGTGCCAACACCTTTGCTGATAGCGAGCTTGAAAACTATGGGATGGCAGCTGTTAATAAATTTATCGGCAGTCAGGGCTGGTATACGCCGGTATTTCAACAAACGGTTATCGCCAAGACGACCAGTCACGGCCTGATGCTCTTGCTTAAACAGTTGGCGGCCGGAACCGGTCCATTTAAAAATGCCAGTGATCGGGAAAAAATTCTAAAATTAATGAGTGAACAAATTTATCGAACGGGAATTCCCGCTGGCGCAAGTGCTGCCAAGACGGGAACCAAAGTGGCTGATAAAGTTGGCTTTCTAAATGATACCAACAATGATGCTGGAATAGTGACCTTACCCAATGGTCAGAAATATATATTGGTTATTATGACCCATGGTCACGGACAATCGGGCTTTAGTGGTTTTCCTAAAATGGCTGAAATCACCAAAAAAGTTCAAACGATCGTTTATGGGACAAATGCAGGAAAATAAGGTTTGAGTTTAAATAAGGAGCAGGAATTTCTTAACCGAAATTTTTGATCCTTTTTTTGTTGGCGTGATTACTTTAAAAAAACTTTTTTCGAGGCAAACGGCAGCACCACACCTTTAGTCAACTTGGTTAAAAAATTTCCCAAAAAAGTCATATACAAATATAGTTAAACGGTCTACTATATATAGTATGCACAGCAAATAAAAACACAACTGATTGTGTACTTTTGCTTACTAAAAGGAAATAATCGATTACATATAAAGCAGTAGGAGGTACAATATGATATCAACATTTCAGGACAAATTAGGACTATTACGAACATCACTTATTCAAAAAAGAGATGGTGAACAGACTAAATTTTACCCGTATAAGTTACTTTTTAGTCTTCGACAGGTAGTGGCAGATAAAAAAATTCAGGATCAGATTTGTGAAGCATTGGTCAATCAATTTCATGATCAGGCAGTGATTAGCACCCAAGCAATTCATGATGCGGTGATTGAGCAATTAAAAAATTGTGGTTTAGAAGATTCAGCAACGGCTTATGCAGATTATTTTGATAAAGAGCAGCAGAATTTTTCTGATGCCACCAATGTGCAAAAGCGCATCGAAAAAGTTTTCGAACGGGATGCCGAAGTTGTTCATGAAAATGCCAATAAGGACAGCACTATTTTTAATACACAACGCGATTTGGAAGCCGGTGCGGCCAGTCGGGCGATGGGCTTGAAGATGTTACCAGAATTAGTTGCGAAGGGCCATTTACGGGGCGATATCCATTGGCATGATTTGGATTATTCACCAGTTACCCCGGAAACTAATTGTTGTTTGATTGATTTTGATGGGATGCTTAAAAACGGCTATAAAATTGGTAATGCCGAAGTCGATTCGCCGCGGTCCATTCAAACGGCGACGGCGCAAATGGCTCAGATCATCGCCAATGTGGCGTCACTTCAGTACGGCGGTTGCTCTGCTAATCGGGTAGATCAATTATTGGCACCATATGCCGAAATTAATTATCAAAAACACTTGGCTGACGCTAAAGATTGGGTTTCTCCAGATAAGCAAGAAGCCTATGCCAAAAGTAAAACTAAAAAAGATATTTATGATGCGATGCAGGCTTTGGAATACGAAATTAATACTTTGTATTCTTCCCAGGGGCAAACGCCTTTTACAACGGTGAATTTCGGGCTCGGAACCAGTTGGATTGAACGTGAAATTCAAAAATCCATTTTAAAAATTCGAATTAAAGGATTAGGTACCGAACACAGAACAGCAATTTTTCCGAAATTAATTTTTACACTTAAACGTGATTTGAATTTGCATCCAACCGATCCTAACTATGACATTAAACAATTAGCGATTGAATGTTCTACTAAACGCATGTACCCCGATTTATTAATGTATGACAAAATCAAAGAACTGACGGGTAGTTTTAAAACACCCATGGGCTGTCGTTCATTCTTACAAGGATGGCGTGACGAAAATGGTAAAGAAGTTAATTCAGGTCGGATGAATCTTGGCGTCGTGACCGTTAATTTGCCTAGATTAGCGTTGGCATCAAACGGTGATAAAAAATTATTCTGGGAAATTTTTGAAGAACGCATGACTCTATGTCATCAAGCGTTGGCTTATCGCGTGGAACGGACCAAAGAGGCAGAACCCAAAAATGCGCCATTACTCTATATGTACGGCGCTTTTGGTAAGCGCTTGCCAGCTGATGGCGATGTGGATGAACTTTTCAAAAATGAACGCGCAACAGTTTCATTAGGCTACATCGGTTTATATGAAGTTTGTACCGTCTTTTATGGTCCAGACTGGGAGCATAATGCCGAAGCCCATGATTTTGCGGAACAGATTGTCAAAGCGATGTGGAAAAAATGTGCTGATTGGACAAAGGAAAGCGGCTATCATTACAGCCTGTATTCCACACCAGCCGAATCGTTGACCGATACTTTCTGTCGCGATGATATTGCCAAGTTTGGTAAGGTCGCCAATGTGACTGATAAAGAGTATTACACGAATAGTTTTCATTATGATGTTCGCAAACATCCAACGCCTTTTGAAAAATTAACCTTTGAACAAGATTTTCCTAAGTATGCTTCCGGTGGCTTTATTCATTATTGTGAATATCCAAATCTAACCCAAAATCCCAAAGCCTTAGAAGCAGTCTGGGATTGGGCTTATGATCATGTCGGTTATTTGGGAACCAATACCTCAATTGATAAATGTTATAAATGTGGATTTAAGGGTGAATTTAAAGCAACGGCGCGGGGCTTCCAATGTCCGCAATGTGGTAATCATGATCCTCAGTTCTGTGATGTGGTTAAACGGACATGTGGGTATCTCGGCAATCCACAACAACGCCCGATGGTTCACGGGCGGCACGTGGAAATTGCTTCAAGACGGAAAAATTTAACAACGGAGATGATCCAAAATGCAGCGAAAAACGCACGGTCCAAACAATCCGATGCCGAAAGAGTGGTTGGCTAAAGATTTAAGTTTACAATATATTGCCGATTACAAGGCTTTTAACTTTGTCGATGGCGAAGGAGTTCGCTGTAGTTTATATGTGAGTGGTTGCCCATTTCATTGCCCAGGTTGTTACAATGTGGCGGCGCAAAACTTTCATTATGGCAAACCTTACACGCAAGAATTAGAAGATCAAATTATGGAAGATTTGAGCCAAGATTATGTCCAAGGATTAACGTTGCTGGGTGGCGAACCATTTTTAAATACACAAGTATGTATTCGAATTTGCAAACGAATTCGGCAAGAATTCGGCCATACCAAAGATATTTGGTCCTGGACTGGTTATAACTGGGATGAACTATTGAAAGATTCTGATGACAAACTAGAAATGCTGTCACTAATTGATATTTTGGTGGATGGTCGTTTCTTAGAAGAAAAGAAGGATTTAACGCTCCAATTTCGGGGAAGCTCTAACCAACGCATTATCGATGTCCCTAAATCTTTAGCAGCGGATAAAGTTATCATCTGGGACAAATTGGTGCGATAAAAAACTTGATGTGCATGAAGATTTGAAAAGTTGAATTTTCATGCATATTTTCTCACAACAAAAGAGGAAAAGTTTTGGAAAACAAAGCAAATTATGGATTGGGGAAACAAAATGTTAGAAATTCGAAAATTTGTCAAGGCTAAAAAATTTCATTTTTGGGATAGTTTAAATATTACACGTGCCGGGATTTTGGGTGCGAACGACGGGATTATTTCGGTTTCAGGAATTGTCCTTGGTGCCGCGGCAGCCAATCTTAGCAGTTGTACCTTGTTCATTAGTGGCGTTTCAGGGATGCTAGCTGGCGCCTGTTCGATGGCTGGGGGAGAGTACATTTCAGTGAGTGCTCAAAAAGAAGTGCAACTGAAACGCCTAAACATTCAGGCTGCAGGCCAGCTGAGCACCAAAAATCTCTACCAAACCAAAATTAGCGAACTGGATGTGTTAAATCCGATTCATGCAGCAACAGCCTCTTTCTTCTCATTTTTATGTGGCGCCATTATTCCGTTGCTTGCAATCAGCCTGTCTAATAGTCGTTGGCGAGTAACCAATACCGCGTTAGCAATGATCATTGCACTTTCGATTAATGCAATTATTGGTTACAACAAAGCAGAAACACCAGTTTATAAAGCAGTTATTCGCAACGTTGCGGTGGGCGTTTTTACCACAGTGGCGACTTATTTAATTGGTAGTCTATTAGGGATGACGATTTCTGCGTAGGAGGATTCAAAATGGAAACACTTGAAATAAAAGATTTACATGTAGCGGTTAAAGATGACGACACACAGGTAGAAAAAGAGATTTTAACTGGGGTGAATTTAGTCATGCACACAGGCGAAGTTCATGCCATTATGGGCCCCAACGGAACCGGGAAATCGACCTTATCTGAAACCATAATGGGAAATCCCCATTATCACGTTACACAAGGCGATATTCTTTTGAATAATAAAAGTTTGTTGGCAGAACCTGTGGATGCGCGCGCCAGAGCCGGATTGTTTTTAGCGATGCAATATCCAGCCGAAATTAAAGGTATCACCAATATGGAGTTCTTGCGGGCGGCAATTAACGCCCGGCGGCCAAGTGAGCAACCCATTCCGATCAAGGCGTTTTTGGCTCAATTGGATGACGCGCTTAATATCTTGAACATGACAAGCGATATGGCGGAGCGCTATTTAAACGAGGGCTTTTCTGGTGGGGAACGGAAACGAAACGAAATTTTGCAATTACTAATGATTAAACCCACTTTTGCGATCCTGGATGAATTGGATTCAGGCCTAGATATTGATGCGCTTCAAGTTGTCTCCAAGGGTGTCAACCACGTAATTGGACCGGATTTTGGAACGCTGATGATCACGCATTACAAGCGAATTTTGAAATATATCCAGCCTGATAAAGTACACGTCATGATGGGTGGTCGCATTGTTAAAACGGGGGATGCTAGTTTGGCGGATCGTTTGGAAGACGAAGGGTATTCTGGTTTGAGAGATGAGTTAGGAATTGACGTCGATTTGGTAGATTCGGAGGTTTAGGAATGATTGAAACAGACAGTAAGATAAATCTAACCTCATTTTTATTTCCAAATGAACCGACTTGGTTTACGAATCTGCGTAAAAAGGCTTTTGAAAAATTACAAACAACCAAGGATCCACGTTTTGCTAAAGTCGACTATCGAGATTGGGGCTTGGGAGAAACCCCAGCTAATGCGGTGGCTACTGATGAAAATATGAAACTTGTTGATCAAAGTACACGTGAGTATATCTTGTGTCCCATCGCCCTGGCTCTGGTAAAGCATGAAAAGTTATTTCAAACATATTATATGAAAAAAGCGTTAACTGAACCGGCTGATCGATTAACCAATTTTAGTACGGCGTTCGTGAACGCAGGAAATTTTCTATACATTCCAAAACAGGCCCAATTAGACGAGCCAATTATGCTGGATCAAATTGATCTTCCAGAAAATTCTGCAGAAATTAGTCACAATTTGCTTGTATTGGGTGAAGGCGCTAAGGCCACCATTTGTTTAGCGGGTGATGCAAAACAAACTGCTTCAAAAATACATCGTATTACCGAAATTGTTTTGGAAGCAAACAGCCAATTAACACTGATAAACGTGGACAGTTTTTCTACTGAGGAAACGGTTTATGTTAATCGCCAAGCTTATGTGGGTGAAAATGCCAAGTTGAATTGGACAATTGGGTCCTTTAGCGATGGAAAAGTGGTTGCCGAAATGAATGCGGAACTGGTTGGTAGACGGGCAACAGCGACAATTAATAATGCGGCAATCACATCTGGAAATCAAATTCAAGGAATGAATACACGCTTGACCAATTTAGCACCTTATACAGTTGGCAAGATTCGCCAACGGGGCGTTATTTTAGATCAGTCGCGGCTAGTGTTTAACGGAATTGGCAAGATTGTGCATGGGGCTCACGGTACGATTGCGGAACAAGAAAATCGAATTTTGATGTTATCGGATCAGGCAAGTGGGGATGCTAACCCAATTTTGTTGATTGATGAAAATGATGTGGTGGCGGGTCATGCTGCCAGTGTCGGACGCTTAGATAAGAAGCAATTGTACTATTTAATGAGTCGTGGCTTACCTAAAGCCACCGCTAAACGGCTTGTCGTCCGCGGCTTTATTGGCAGTTTTGCGAAAGAAATCCAAAATCAACAGGCACGGGAAACCTTCCGGAAAGTGTTAGAAAGAAAGTTAACTAATGGATAAAAAATTTGAAGAGGCAGTTAAGGATTTTCCAATCCTAACGCGCAAAATTAATGATGAACCACTCCTATATCTGGATAATGCGGCGACTTCGCAAACGCCTAATCCCGTTTTAGACCAGATTGTAAGTTTTTACCAAAACACCAATGCTAACGTTCATCGCGGAGTTTATACATTGGCTAATGACGCCACGACGGCATATGAAAACGTCCGCGAACAAGTAGCGGCGTTCATTCATGCCGATGACGCTAAATCAATCGTGTACACGCGTTCAACAACTGACGGCCTTAATTTGGTGGCAAGCAGTTTTGGAGATCTGGTCGTTCACGAAGATGATGAGATTTTGATTACCATTATGGAACACCACAGCAACTTAATTCCGTGGCAACAGCTCGCACAAAGAAAACATGCGAAGTTGAAATATGTGGAATTAGCCGCCGATCAAACGCTAGATATGGCGGATTTTAAACGCAAACTGACGGAGCGGACGAAAATTGTGGCAGTCACCCAAACAAGTAACGTTCTGGGAGTGACCAATCCGATTAAAGAAATTACCAAGTTGGCACATCAGCAGCAGGCTTATGTGGTTGTGGATGTTGCTCAATCTGCGGCTCATCAAACGATTGATGTGCAGGACTTAGATGCCGATTTCTTGGCTTTTTCCGGGCACAAGATGCTGGGACCCACGGGAATCGGGGTGCTGTATGGTAAATTAGATTTATTAAACGAAATGGCGCCCATTCAATTTGGTGGGGAAATGATTGAAACGGTGAGTCGTACACAAGCCAAGTGGCAAACGGCACCGTGGAAGTTTGAAGCGGGCACACCGAATATTGGGGGCGTGATCGGTTTGGGGGCAGCAATTACCTATCTTAACAAACTGGGGATGCCGTGGATTGAAGCCACTGAACATCGATTGGTCACTTATTTACTCCCTCAATTGGCCCAAATAACTGGACTGACAATGTATGGACCCAAAACAGTTGCCAAACACGAAAGCATCGTGGCATTTAATTTGCGAGATCTTCATCCACACGATGTGGCGACGGGTTTGGATATGTTGGGAGTTGAAGTTCGTGCCGGGCATCATTGTGCGCAACCGTTAATGACAACTCTGGGAGTGGAGTCGACCGTTCGCGCTAGCATGAGTTTTTATAATTCATTGGCCGATATGGATCGGTTTGTATATGATTTAAAAATGGTAAAGGAGTTCTTCAACCGTGAGTCTTAATAAGTTAAATCAACTTTATTTGGCAGTGGTGATGGACCATGCAGATCATCCGCATCATAAACATGAGTTGGGCGATGCGACTCAAAGTGTGGAACTACATAATGTTTCTTGTGGAGACGATATTCGAGTATTTATCAAAACTAAGGCGAACCGGGTTGCAAAAATTTCGTTTACTGGAAATGGCTGTACCATTTCACAAGCCTCGGCAAGCATGATGACCGATGCCCTGACTAATCTTGAAATTTCAGAGGCAATTAAAAGTTGTGACGCTTTTTTTCAGTTAGCCATGGGAAATTCAATCTCAAATGAAGCCAAGAAAGTTCTAGGAGATGCGGAAATTTTAGGGAGTTTAGCAGAGTTTCCGGCTCGGATTAAATGTGCAACTTTAGCGTGGCATGCAGCTAAAGAAGCGTTAAAAGGAGAGGTAAAATGAGTACGAGTACAGAAATGCCCGATGAATACGAATATGGGTTTCATGACGATGTGAAGCCAGTTTTTTCCACCGGTAAAGGTTTGAATGAACAAATCATTCGCCAAATTTCAGCCGAAAAACACGAGCCTAAGTGGATGCTGGACTATCGATTGGCAGCTTACAAAATTTATCAAAGCATGCCAATTCCTAAATTTGGCCCCAATTTAGATGATTTAGATTTAAAAAATATGTTGTACTATCAAAAGGCCACGGACAAAAAATATCGGAATTGGGATGATGTGCCGCCAACGATTAAAAAGACGTTTGATCGTTTGGGAGTTCCCAAAGCTGAAAGAGAATACTTAGCGGGCTCGTCTGCTCAGTATGAATCGGAAGCGGTCTATCACAATATGCGCGAATCGTTTGCCAAACAAGGAATTATTTTCACGGATACGGATACTGCGCTCCAAAAGTATCCCAAACTTTTTAAAAAGTGGTTTGGCAAGCTAATTCCACCGACAAACAATAAATTTGCGGCTTTGAATGCGGCAGTTTGGTCAGGTGGCACCTTTCTCTATGTTCCGAAAGGGGTACAAACACAAATCCCGGTGCAGGCCTACTTTAGGATTAACGCTGCTAATTCCGGTCAGTTTGAACGCACGTTGATTATTGTGGATGAAGGTGGCCGAATTGATTACGTGGAAGGGTGTACCGCTCCCAAATATGACACGGATAGTTTGCATGCGGCCGTGGTTGAAGTCAACGTTTTGAAGGATGCCTATTGTCGCTATACAACGATTCAAAATTGGTCAACCAACGTGTATAGTTTGGAGACCAAACGGGCACAGGCTCTGGAAAATGCCACGATGGAATGGGTTGATGGTAATCTTGGGTCTAAAACGACAATGAAGTATCCCTCCGTTTATTTGAATGGACGTGGGGCTCGAGGAACGATGCTTTCAATAGCAGTTGCCGGCCATAATGTGGATCAGGATACGGGAGCACAAATGATTCACAATGCACCTGATACATCTTCGTCGATTGTGTCGAAATCGATCGCCAAAGATGGGGGTATTGTGGATTATCGGGGAAATGTGAAGTTCGCCCGGAATTCTGCCGGGTCATTTGCCCATGTGGAGTGCGATACGATTATTATGGATGACCAGTCTTCCAGTGATACTATCCCGTACAACGAAATTTTAAATAGTAACGTTTCAATGGAGCATGAAGCGAAAGTTTCTAAAATTTCAGAAGAACAGCTGTACTATTTAATGAGTCGCGGAATTTCGGAACGTAAGGCAACTGAAATGATTGTGATGGGTTTTGTTGAGCCATTTACCAAGAAATTACCGATGGAATATGCGGTCGAATTAAATCGTCTGATTAGTTTTGAAATGGAAGGGGCAATTGGATGATGATAGCTGATGAAGATTTTGAAAAACAAGCTTATGAAGTGTTGAAAAGTGTGATTGATCCGGAAATTAGAGTTGATTTGGTGAGCTTAGGGCTAATTTATGGAGTTGCCTGTGATGAAACTGGTCTTTGCACAGTCACGATGACACTAACCATGATGGGCTGCCCGTTGACTGATGTCTTGAATCAATCAATAACTGATGCTTTGTTGACATTAGATCAGGTTAAAAAAGTGAAAATCAATTTAGTATGGGAACCAATTTGGACCATCGACAAAATGAGCCGTGAAGCCCGGGTAGAGTTGGGGATGTGGTAGAACATATAAATAGTCAGTCAAAAAGAACTTAACGACAAGTAAGTACTTTTTGACTGGCTATTTTGAGTTGTTCAAAAATTGCTTTAAATTATTATTTTACAAACTTTTTCTTGTTGCATAGGTTTGGAGATGAAAAACACACAGTATGGGCGTGTTTAAAGTAAAACATAGATTATAAGATTTTTTGAATTTATGCGTAGGTAATCTTCAACTTTTTATCTAGCGGACTGGTCAGCTTAGATAAAGTTTCGATACTAGTATTTTCTCCCTTTTCGACCCGCATGATTGCCGATTGAAGTATTTTCCATAATTCACTTACTCTTTTAGGTTTCTAAAGGATTCCTAATTTGATTGAGGTTTGATATTTTTTTCAGAGGTTGTATAATGAAGTTGTAAATTAAAGCGCTTTCAAAAGAGCTGTGTAAAGGGAGGATGGATTATTATGATGCCAAAATTTAAATACAAATTGAGTTGTGTAATGTTGATAAATATTTTTGTGGAAGTTTTAGTTGTGCTATTCTTCGGTGGGGCTATGCAGCTGCAAATTCCGACTCTGATTAATTTTTGGGGCCGTCCTGTTTATGAGTATACAGTTGAGAGCGGCGATCAAATTAATTCATTACTTATTACGTTAATTGTATTTTTCCTAGCTGAAACCTTGATCGGACTGGTTAGCCTTCATCTAAATGATGGGTGCAGTGATAAATATGTTTTTAAATTACCTGCATTTTTTGAAATGTTAAATATTAAACTGTGGAAGTTTTCTTTGTTGGATGGATTAGTTATTTGGTTAATTGCGCAGTCTTGGGTCTTTATTTTAATTGGATTTGCACTTTTAACGGTGGCTTCTAGTTTAGCGATTATTTTCAATTTAGCATTTGTTTTGTTTATCGTGGGAACGGTGGTAGTAAATATTGGAATGGGTCAAAAACATAAGTTGATTTGAATAAGGAGAGCAGCCATGAAATTTGTATATTTCATGGCTGCTTTTTTGTTGAACATTTATTTAAAAAGTAAATCGTTTTATTTGCTTAAGCAAATAAAATAGTGCATGATACCTGTGGAATCAAAAATAATACGTTTGAAAGGGTACAAGCATGCCTAAAGCAGATGAAATAGATACGTATATTCGGACGATAAATACGGTGTCTCATAAACTGAAAAAATACGTAAATGCACAATTAAAAGATTTGGGATTAACTTCTAGCACTTATTTTTTCGTTTTAAAAGTGGGCGAGAGAGGTCAACTATCACAAGATGAATTGTTTAATTTAATTCATTTAAACCCAAGTAATATCACGCGCGGCGTCGATCGTTTGATTAAACTAGGGTATATGTCAAAAGAACAGTCTGCCACTGATGCGCGAATGAAGATGCTTAAATTAACAAAACTTGGAAAGCAAAAGTACCACCAGTTAGTTAATCGGTTACCAACTATTAACGTATTCCTTGTCGACTCGTTAACCGCAAACCAGGTGAACGATTTTAAACAAATTATGAAAAATATGGAAACAAATTTGGACAGTTTAATTAAATGAGATTAAAAAAAGGAGCGTGTCGCTCATGACTGAATATGTAAAAGTTTATGGTAAAACTAATCAAGATTTAGTGATGCCAGATGAATTTGGACTAGTTTCTTCAGATTTACGAAAACGGAATGGTGAACAAGTTCGGGTTGAACGTTACCAACACGGCAAAAACGTAGTGCCCAACAATGCCCATGTGACTTTAGTGTTTGGTGAAGATGAACGTCTAATTAGTTACAATAATTTTGTTGGCGATTTAAATGCACCATTGCCAGCTAAAGATGCTTTGGTTCAGCAAGCGATGGCTGTATGGCAAAATTTGGATGCCCAGTATGCTGCTGGATTAGACTTTATGAGAATCGATAATTTGAAACGTTTTTATTTTGATGAGCAAGGAAAACTAAACGAATTTGCAGTGCTTTGGGTCAAATTTGCCCATCGCAATGGTTCCTATAATTGGGTTACTTTTGGTCCCGGCGGTCAGATAATGGAAGTTGAACGTGAATCTCATTGGGATTATATGCGGTCCAGACGTGCCACTGAGGAATGGAATTATGATAACTGGGTTCTTGCAAGAGAAGGCAAAGGGCCACAGTTAGCAGCTCCGGAAGCATTGGCCTAGAAAAATGTGAGGTGTTAGATGAACGATGTTGAGTATGACCGAACTATTAAGAAACTAGGTAGTTTGCGAGAACGTTTGCGACGATTAGAGGAAGATGATTACGTGACGGCCTCGTACAAGGGGTATAGCTCTGACGGTTTAACTTTAAATGAGATTTTAGAAGCAATTCAATCTGTGAATAAATCAATTGAATTGGCGGAAAATAAATTGGCAGACGAGCCCAAACAGTATTGATAAAGTGCTAACTTGAAAATTTTGAATAACGAAGGGTGCAGGGTTTGTTCTGGCATCCTTTTTTTATTTTTTGAATAATTATTATTAAAAGATGCATATTTTGGGAATAATTAGTGCTAAAATAGGCAAGTATTTCTATTTTAGAGAGAAGGATTTGTTTTGGACGATTTGGAAAACACCAACCAGCATAAGATTGGTCTGGTTGGCCTAATTTTGATGGTGTTCACTTCCATTTATGGAATTTCAAATACTACGGTTGCCTATGATCAAATGGGTTACGGCGCGATTTTGTGGTATGTGTTGGGGGCAATTTTATTTTTCCTTCCCAGCGTTATGATGTTTGCCGAATATGGATCGAGTTTTAAAGAGGCTCACGGAGGAATCTATTCGTGGCTAGCCGGATCAATTGGCGAAAAACTAGCTTTTATTGGCACGTTCATCTGGTTATCTGGGTGGATTGTCTGGCTAGTGTCGGAAGCTTCGAAAATTTGGATTCCGTTTGCGACAATGTTTTCTGGACATGACACCACCCAATCGTGGCACTTTCTAGGATTGAACAGCATTCAAACGATTGGTCTGATTGCAATTGTATTCATGATTGCAGTGACATTTTTCTCCACACACGGGATTAATCAAATCGCGCGTTTTGCAGCGTTTGGAGGAATTATTACCCTGACCATCACGGCTCTATTTCTGTTGATTAGTTTAGTGTTATTAGCAGTTCACAGTGGTCATTTGGCCCAGCCGTTTACCGCACGCTCAATTATTCATTCGCCAAACGGGCAATTCGGATCACCAATTGCGATTATGTCGTTTATTGTGTACGCCATTTTTGCTTATGGTGGAATGGAAACGATGGGCGGGGTTGTCGATAATGTCAAAGATTCATCTAAGACATTTCCGCGGGCTATGATTATTTCCACCATCATTATGTTAGTGGCTTACTCACTTGGCATCTTTCTTTGGGGAGTGAGCGCGAACTGGCAGGCGGTGCTTGGCAATAAGACGAGTGATTTGGGCAACGTTTTGTACGTTTTAATGAATAATTTAGGGGTTTCCATTGGCAAAACTATGCATTTATCAGGAGCCGCCAGCATTACGATGGGTAACTGGTTTGCGCGGGTAATCGGAATTGAAGAATTTTTATCCGATATGGGTGCCTTTTTCGTGCTTGTTTATTCACCTTTAAAGTCATTTATCATGGGATCACCAGCCAAGTTCTGGCCGAAGAAAATGACGAAACTAAACAAATTTGGCGTACCCGCATTTTCGATGTGGATTCAAGCCATTATTGTGGTGGTCATCATATTTGCAGTTTTATTTGGTGGCAGTAATGCACAGTCGTTTTACACGGTTTTACAGGATATGGAAAATATTTCTTCAGCGGTTCCGTACTTATTCTTGGTTGGGGCATTTCCGTTCTTTAAAAAGCGGACTGACTTAGAGCGGCCGTTTGTTTTCTTTAAAAACAAGACCATGACCTGGTCAATTACCATCATCACTTGGTTTGTGATTTTAATTGGCATTATCTTCACCGTGGTTGAACCTCTTTCAATTCACGATTATTACACGGCGTTTTGGACAGTAATTGGACCGGTATTCTTTGCGCTAGTTGCTTGGATATTTTATGAAGTGTCGGTTAAAAAGAGGAAAATCGATGTGCCAGATATTGATGATATTGATTAGTCTAAGCTAACAAGAAAACTTAGGGTAAGTGGTCAATAATACTAAACGAAAATAGAGATCGAAAATTTTAATTGAAAAATTTTCAATCTCTATTTTTAATGTAATTATTTTAGATTAGTGTACAAATTTTAAACTTTACCGATAGATTGTCTTTGACCACAGCAGTCTGGACTTATTGGAAAGTAGTTCTTTTAAAAATTAAAAATATCCTTTACGGCTTCCAAAGTTAACCGAACGAGTTTTGAATTTGCCTGGCCTACAATTTCTCCGTGCCGACTTTGAAAATCAAATCCGTGTAACTGTTGAAAGAGTAACATGCCTTTGATGCCTAATCTTGGATCAACAATCTGTTGGCGAAAAGGATCATTTTCGCGAACTGTACTGGTAACAGGAATAACCTGTACTAGTGGCGTGGTTTCGTTATATTCGGTGGCACTAACCACTAAACATGGACGCCGGATGTTATTTTTATTAGGGTTGTGACCGCCTGTTTCGTGTCCAGAATGAGGCTCAAAATCTAACCAAATGATGTCGCCTTGTTGTGGTTTTTTCACCATGAGTCATTAATCCTTTCTGAACCAACTGGAGGTTGCGTGTTGGGATCATAACCTAAATCATCGATGTCTTGTTGATAGTTATGATTTTTAGCTGCCTGTGTTGCATAACGATTTGTTTTTTTAGTGGGCTTAATGGGTACATAAATAATTCCAGCACTGGTCTGTGTAACTGCCAGTTCTGTGCCAGCATTAATATTTGCTTCTTTTGGGATAGTTACGGTGACCGAATTTCCTTGACGTCTTGTTTTATAAATACCTAAATATTTTTCGGAATCCATCATACTCACACTCCTTTGTATCTATAGTTTATCATGTATCTATTGTAAATACCAAACTGGAGATTGCAGGATATATGTGGCTACTCGACGGAACTTAAAAAGTAGCCGGACGGAAATTTAATTGCACTACGCAACAAAACTTTGACCGTTTAATTTTAGCAGTGGACATTAAACGTGACGTGGACTATTTTTAAATTAGTTATTAAATAAAGATAGCAAGTCAGAGTTATGTAAAAACGTATTTTTGATTGTGGTGAGAAATGTCCTGATGAAAGCACACTTCAGATTATTTCTGGTAAATGGAAAAAACTACAAAATAATGAAAAAGCTAGATTTGTTTAGACGTTGATCAAAGCTTTACCGGAATGGAGACGATATACCATGAAGGCGAATTGATTAGCATAACAAAGGAGGAAAAATATGAATGAGCGAGTAACATTTGCTAAAAAAGTACTAGAGTTTAATAAAGAGTTATCACACATTTCTATAGACTTACCTGAGGGCTTTAGAATTGTGAATCCATACAATGGAGAGCAGAGAGAAGCTGTCCATCGTATAACTACTACGTTCTATCAGAAATATTTTAACGATACTTTGCCTCGTCGATTAATACTAGGGAGTTCTCCTGCACGGCGCGGGACTGCTAGAACAGGAATCCCCTTTGAGGATGCAGATCATCTTAAAAAAGAAACCGGGATTCTGATTGATAATTTTCACATCAACCAGTCTTCGTCGAATTTTTTATACGATGTCATAAGTAACTATGGTGGAAGCAAGAAATTTTATGCTAATTTTTATTTAAATTTTGTGTGTCCATTAGGTTTAACTAGAATAAACGCAAAAGGAAATGAAGTAAATTGTAATTATTATGAAAGCAAACAGGTGCAGAAGCTTTTACTACCTTTTATTGTACGCTCGATTCGTCGGCAAATTAACTTCGGAATAGATACATCTGTGTGCTACTGTATCGGGAGTGGGGAAAATTACAAAGTATTAACAAAAATCAATAATGACTATCATTTTTTTAAGACGATCATTCCGCTAGAGCATCCGCGTTTTATCATGCAATACAATTCCCAAAATAAAGATAAATATATGGAAAAATATATCACCGCCTTAAGGCGCGATTAATATAGATAATTTATTAGTGACCGCAGTTGCTGGAGAAAAAAGATTACATTTAGGAGATGAAATTGTTGCGATTGACGGGGATTCGATAACGGAATTGGCAGAAAAATATAAAGAGCAACTAGATCTAATTGGAGAGCGGTAACGCTGGGATTTATTGGGCGGCTGAAGAGATGACCATTAAAACTATTAATAAAGCTACAAAAAAATTAAGCTTAATTAATATTTACCTAATTATCAAACAGAGCAGTCGTTTAAAAAATATCGCAGACATTTGGTTACATGAAATTAACAGATTTTTTTGACCCTGATGATGTGAAAAAAATGATTAAGAATAATCAAATGCAACTATCTCCAATTTGATCATGAATGTGTAGCGGGAGTGTTGAAGATCAAGCTTTTGAAAAATATATTGACCAGACCTTAGAACAGTATTATCTAAAGAATGGGTTTATATAGGTTTAACTTTTCTATTTTGGGGTGTTGTATGAAACCAGCAGCTGTTTTATTGATCGAGATGACCTAATTGGTGGTAACGAATATTATCTTGAACAAATAAAATAATGTTGGAAAATTGTACTTGATTTAAAGAAACTGATAAATAAGTCCAAAAAAAACGTTGAGAATTTAAATTCTCAACGTTTTTGTAGACAGTATTATCTGTAAATAATTACAGGTTCCGTTGTCGAAGTATTATCCCAAACCAATTTCATTTTGCTTGGGGGATTATTCAAACAACCGTGTGAGTGATACGTATCACGGTAACTTGGATTTCCATAAACCTTGGCCGGTTGCCATGGGCTATCGTGCATTCCCACGCCATCTTCCGTTAATGGCTCCCAATAAGAAACTTTACTAGAATATTTTGAACCGTTATCGTTGTTCCCAGTCAAAGTTGAAGGGCTCTGTTTGTACAGAATGTGGAACAACCCAGTTGGAGTCTCATGATTTCCTGAAAGGGTCCCACTCATAACCGGAATATCGGCTTTTTGTTTGCCATCAACATAAATATATTCATGTAAGGTAGTCAAATTAATTTCAACCCGGGTTGATCCAATTGCAGTGGAACGATTGTAACTAATATTTTGGCCAGAATAATTTTTCATATCCACAGTCGCGTTTGTTTTAACAGAGGAATCAATAAACTTCTTAGCCAACATTGCGGCTTCTGCATTTACATTGAGTGACCAGCCATAATTTGAAGCTGTCGATGTATTGGTTGAAACTGTCTTGTTGCTGTTTAAAAGCTTTACACTAATGACTTTACCCTGAGTGCTGTCAGAATTATTAATAGTTGTTAACTCAGCCTTTAAAGCAGATAAATCAATCGATGGTGTGCTACCAGGAGTTGAATTGACCAAGTATTTAGAACCACTTAATTTGTAATCCTTGCCACCTACGTGATAAACCAAGGTTTTTGATAATCCTTGCTGCAAAGCTTGTTTTGATTTTTCTGCACTAAATGTTGCGGCCTTGGTAGCTTTCACATAGTTTGTGCTGATTTTAATATCTTGGAGTTTGTTAACTTGGTTCTTATATTTGGCGAGAACTTTCGCGGCATCCACTTGAGTACCAGTTTTGCTAGCTTGTTTTTTAATGGCGCCATTCTTTAAATAGTAAGACGTCGGTTGTGCAACAGTGGCACTTTTATTATAAGCAGCAACAGCCTTGGTAACTTGATCTTTCAATGAAGTGTTTCGATAAGTCAGAGTTGTTTTAGAATTGCTGACGTCAACGGCTGCTTTCGAAGTGAACAATCCGTGGTGTTTTGTTAATTCAGATTTTATCTGAGCTTTGGTTACTTTGTCCAATTGTTGATCTTGTCCATCAACTAGTAATTTATTGTTTAGATAAACGCGATTGCTCACGGTAGAAGAAGAGTTCGCAAGCTTCTTTTCAGCCTGATTCACCGTTAAACGGGAAACGGATTGTCCGTTAATAATAGTGCCTGGCGCAAAATGAGTTTGGCCATACTGCCAAGCAAACACGCCACCCCCGATAATTATGATAATCAACACTGAAACAGTCCATGCTAACCAATGATTTTTTTTGGTCACTTTAGTTCTCCCCCAAATTTTAAATTTCTGAAACGTCTTGAGTAATTATGAAGCGTGGTGTAAAGGAAGTCAATGCAAAAAGCTTACTTTAAGTAAACTTTGATAATTACTCGAAATTGGGACTTGATTTTTTATGGTACAATTATCATTGTGGCATTTTTTCGATTTACATAATTATAAAATAAACTTTTTAAGGTGGTTATTTAATGAATACTTTTGATAAACCTGATCAACCGGTCGACCAAAATTGCCGTCCATACAATCGCCTTGCATTAGTTTTTACGCTGTTAGTTGGGACATTTAGTACTTTTCTAACAACAACGATGCTCACGACTGCTTTTCCGACGTTAATGAAATCATTTAATATTTCAACAACGACTGTCCAGTGGCTAACGACTGGATTCATGCTAATGATGGGAATTGTTATTCCGATTACCGGCTTCTTTCTGCAACGATTTTTCCACCCTCAAAACGAGGGGCAGCAATGGGCACAGCTGGACTGGTTATTGGCTTAGCACCAGCGATTGGGCCAACATTTTCTGGGTGGGTCCTTATGAACTATTCCTGGAGAATACTATTTCTCGCCATTATGCCTATTTCATTGCTAGTTTTAATCATGGGATTTTTCACTCTACGAAAAGTATTGCCTACCAAAAAGGCGCCCGTTGATTGGTCTTCCGTTGCACTTTCCATGGTTGGATTTGGGGCGATGCTATTCGGATTTTCATCAGTAGGAACTTATTCATGGACCAGCCCAGTGGTTTACGGAACTTTGATCCTCGGGGTTGTCGTAGTGGCAATTTTCATTATGAGATCTTTAAAGATCAAGAATCCGCTATTACAATTTAAAGTTTTTGAACATTCAGATTTCACTTTATCCGCAATTTTAGTATCTATTTCAAACATGTCCATGAACGGTTTTACCCTTGTTTTACCTTTGTATCTCCAAACAATCCGTGGGGAGTCGCCATTAGTTTCTGGACTGACTCTATTACCAGGTGCGATTACAATCGGGGTTATGAATCCAATTACAGGGCGGATTTTTGATCGTTTAGGAGCTAGAAATATGGCCATCGCTGGGATGTTTTTACTAACATTAACAACTGCGGCCTTTATTCCGATTACTGCTGAGACACCGGTTTTCTATCTGGTCTGCTTGTATGCAGTGCGGATGTTCGGAATTTCAATGGTCTTGATGCCGATTACGACAACCGGGATGAATGCATTGCCCCTTAATTTAATCGGGGATGGAACGGTGGTCAATAATACGGCGCGCCAGGTCTTTGCTTCAATGGGAACAGCCATCTTAGTTTCTGTGATGGCTAGTGTGACGCTAAATCATATGCCTTCTCACGCGATTGCGAAAGCTACTCCAATCTTGTTTCAAAAACTGTCATCAAATGCAAATGTCATTGGGTTTAGATATGCCTTTTTCATTGCAACTTGTTTTGCGTTAATTGGGTTGGCCTTAACCTTCTTCTTGAAAAAAGACACACGGGAGGCATATTAATATGATTGTTATTTTCTTAATTGCTGGTGCCTTAATTTTTGCGATCAGCATGATTTTTATCCATCCGGGTGTCAAAAAAATCATATGGGTGTCGATTGGATTGATTCTCAGTATCGGTGCCGTAGTGGTCATGACCCTAAATTACAATACTTTTTTGGGAATGAAAAAGGTTAGTCAAACGCAAACCTATCCGCTGACATCAAGCGTGAAAGGACAACATGCGCTTGCTTATCAACAGCTGGGGACCAAGAATGAACGTGTTTATTTTTATGCGACAAATCCAATGCAACAAAAGTTAGCCAAAACCAATCCAAGTACTGGAACTGCAAAAGTGACGCATAATTCTAAAATGAGCCAAGTTAAGATTACGCGCACTTATCGAGTCTATCGAAATGATGGGTTACGAATTTTATTTAGTAATGGGATTCCTAATCATCAGTTTGTCAGCCAAAATTATGAATTTAGATTAATGAGTGGTTGGAAACTGAAGAAAATTGCGGTACAAGATAAGAAAAGCTAGAAATTTTACTTAAAAGCAAACAAAAACGATGTGTAAGTGTAAACTCACGCATCGTTTTTAATTTAAATAAAAAATCTCTCCAGAATTCAGAGAGATCGAGTGCATTTATGATTTAACAGCAATATCACTAACTTTTGGCAATTGGGTGACAAATTTTTGATACGCGGATTCTTCATGAGTTTCTGTAATTGCAACGTTGTCTAAGTCTGCTGCATGTAAATCAGCTTCAGAAATCTCAATGTGATGCGTTACGGTAGCATTTCCAGTTAAATCGATCGTGTACGTATTGCCAATTTGATGAACAATCGTTTTGACCATGCCACCCGGATTATAAACGGTAATTTCTTGTTCAAAATGGCCTTGATCAGGGTGGGTGATTGCAAAGGCTAAACTAGTGGCCGACATGCCAGTTCCACAGGCATTTGTAAACCCAACACCGCGTTCATACGTGCGCACAAAAAGTTTATTGTCCTCAAGAATTTGAGCAAAGCTGACGTTTACACCATCTGGAAAATAGGGATTTTCCGCATTTAATCGTTTGCCTAAAATTCCTAAATCATCGGATGCTAATTCTTCGGCAGAAACGAAGCTGATTAGGTGGGGATTAGGAACCGCGATAGCTGTAAATTTAAGATTGGGAAGAAATTCGGGGACTGGTTGATCAATTAATTTCTCAGTATTTAAGTTTTTAAATGGTAATTTTTCGGCTGCAAACGAAACCGGCGAAATTTCAACGCTAAAGGCGGGCACACTGGTTGCAAAATTGCCGGATTTACTAACTTGTAGATCAGCGTTTAATGTTTGAACCTTAAATTGGTCTATATTGGATTCTTGAGCTAAATAGCGTGAAACGGTCCGTAAACCATTTCCACACATGGATGCTTCACTACCATCCGCATTGATGACACGCATTTGGGCTGCTACGCCTTCATGATTTGATTGATCAACTACCAAAACGCCGTCAGATCCATTCAAAATACCGGTTTGCGGATCGGCAATCTTTTTAGTGAATTTTATTAGTTCTTGATCGGAGAGCCGAGTTTTTAGTTTGGTTTGATCTAACAAGAAAAAGTGGTTTTCTGAGCCATGGACTTTATCAATTTGCATGGGTGTTGCTCCCTTCGTTACTTTTTAGCGTGAAAAATTGTTGATAAATTTGTTTAACAGCTTTTTTGGCGTCCGCCCGCTCTGTGCCTAACATGATGGAAATCCGAGAAGCACCTTGATTGATCATGTGGACGCCAATATTATTTTGAGCAAGAGGACGAATGATATTTTCAATTGTCCCAATTTTAGAACGCATGCCTTCACCAACGACCATAATAATGGCGTAGTCGTCAATCCAATCGAGTTGGTCGGGGTGCAGTGTATTTTTGATATCATAACACATTTCATGAATTGTGTGGTCATCTAGCTGTTGCTTATCAAAAATGATCGTTAAATCATCGATCCCAGAAGGCATGTGTTCATATGAAACATCATATTTGTACAAAATTTGAAGGAGTTTTAATGTAAATCCCACTTCTTTATTGAGCAAATAACGATGCAGATATAGGGCAGCAAAGCGATCAGAACTGGCAACTCCGGTAATCGTATGTTTTGGCTGGAAATTTTCTTCAGGCACAATCAGAGTACCAGGTAGCTCTGGGTGATTGGTATTCTTGACGTTAATTGGGACTTGGCCTTCAATGGCTGGAATGATGGCCTCATCGTGAAATACCGAGAAACCAGCATAAGAAAGTTCACGCATTTCGCGGTAGGTCATCTTTTTGATTGCCTGGGGATGCGCTACAATTCGAGGGTCGACTGCATAGATGGCATTTACATCTGTAAAGTTTTCGTATAAATCTGCATGAAGACCGCGAGCTACAATGGCGCCTGTAATGTCGGAGCCACCTCTTGAGAAGGTGGCAATTTGGCCATTGGGCGTAAAACCAAAGAAGCCCGGGAAAATAAGTTTTTCACCACCAAATTTTAAATGGGCAAGATTGTCATAGGTTTCCGGGCGAACAGTTGCATCGCTTGGATCGTCGGTTACGATAATGCCAGCTTCAAACGGATCAACAAAGCGGGCTTTAATATCGAGTTGATTTAAAACACTAGTTAAAAGCATCGCGTTTAAACGTTCACCATGAGCTTTAAAGGCGGCCATCAGATAAGCATTGCTGGGATAATCTTCATCAGGTAAAGATTTTAATTTGGTAATGATTTTTTGAATTGGTCTAGCTGGTAAACTAAAAAATTGACCAATGGCCTCGTAGCGATCCGCAATCATTTTTATAACCGGCTTTGCATCCGTATGGTCAATAACTGCTTGTGCATAGCTAATTAGAAGATCGGTTACTTTGGTATCGGTGGAAAAACGTTTACCGGGGGCTGAAACAACGACTATTTGTCGCTTAGGGTCAGCCGTGATGATATTGATAACTTTTTGAAAATGGGGACCGTCTGCCAGCGAGCTTCCGCCAAATTTTACAACATTCATGATTAGTTATGCCACTCCTTAAAATAAATTAAAAAAGATTTTATTAGAATTTGATTAGTTATTGTGAATTTTAGCATTAAATCTATGAATAGCAATAAAAAAATTTGATTTAGGACTTAATTTTCATCGGAAGGGTTGACTATCTGTGAAAAGTATTATAAACTTTTTAATAATTTAAGAGGTTGCAACCAACATGAGTCACAAGCTGAGTTTCTATCAAACTTAGAAGCTTGTAAAAGGGGCGGTTGCCGAAGCGCTGAATCTGGATAGAGATTTAGTTAG
This sequence comes from Pediococcus sp. M21F004, assembly GCF_051122535.1. Classification (NCBI taxonomy): domain Bacteria; kingdom Bacillati; phylum Bacillota; class Bacilli; order Lactobacillales; family Lactobacillaceae; genus Pediococcus; species Pediococcus sp. M21F004. Next base: position 972,268 of record NZ_CP177314.1, on the reverse strand, counting down.
CTGGGACGCAGTTTAAGAGACTACGGACTGTCGCAGCAAAACATGTCGGCTGCGGGGCGCTATCGACAATTGATACAGAATAACGATAACTTAATTCTGGGATCTTTTTGTTTGCGCAAAACAAAAAGATCCCTTTTTTTATTTTAAAATGGCAAAATAACAGGAGAAATACAATGGATAAGCAGTTAGGAATTCAAAAAATTAATGCAGCGGGACATTTAACAATTGGTGGGATTGATGCTGCCGACTTGGCACATCAATTCGGCACACCATTGATTGCCTATGATGTTGCGAAGATTCGCCAACAGATTCAAAATTTTAGTCGGGTGTTTGAAGAAGATCAAGTTGCCTATGAAGTGAGCTACGCCAGCAAAGCGTTTGCGACAGTTGGCATGTTTCAAGTTGTTGCCCAAGAAAAAGGGCATATTGACGTCGTTTCAGGTGGAGAATTGTATACGGCTATTAAAGCGGGATTCCCGATGGACAAAATTAGTTTCCATGGGAACAACAAGTCGCGGGCCGAACTGGAAATGGCAGTTGACCAGCAAATTGGGGTCGTAATTTTAGATAATTTTTATGAAATTCAATTACTTAGTGAAATTTTGGCAGAAAAGGATCAGACCATAAACGTCATGTTACGTTTAACTCCCGGAATTTCTGCCCACACGCACAAGTACGATCAAACTGGCCAAGAAGACAGCAAATTTGGTTTTGATATCCAATCGGGGCAAGCTGAAGAAGCTTTGCAACAGGTTTTAGCTAATCATCGTATGACGATGCTCGGAATTCATGCCCATATTGGCTCACAGATTTTTGAAGTTGAAGGATTTGTGATGGCGGCCAATAAATTAGTTGATTTGGCGGCGGGTTGGCAGGCCAAGTTTGGTTTGAATATTCAAGTTCTAAATGTAGGGGGTGGATTTGGTATTCGTTACACCAAAGATGATGATCCAATTGCACCAGAAATGTTTGTTGATGCGATTGTTAAAGCGGTTCAAAAACGAGTTGCACTTCGTCAATTGAATATGCCTGCAATTTGGATTGAACCTGGCCGCTCCATTGTGGGTCCTGCCAGTTACAGTTTATACACAGTAGGTTCTCGAAAAGCAGTTCCGGGACACTTACCATATGTAACGGTCGATGGGGGCATGGGAGATAATATTCGTCCGGCGTTGTATCAAGCAGATTATGAAGCTGTTTTAGCCAACCGGGCCGCTGATGAAAATGAAGAAACGGTACGAGTAGCCGGAAAATATTGCGAATCCGGTGATGTTTTGATTCAAAAACAGGCGTTGCCAAAATCTCAACCTGGGGATACCTTGGCAATCCTATCAACCGGTGCTTACGGGTATTCAATGGCCTCCAATTATAATCGGAATCCGCGCCCGGCTGTAGTGTTTGTCGAAAACGGGCAAGCCAAAGTGGTTGTTAAACGAGAAAGTTACGAAGACCTGGTGAGTTTGGATCAGGATTACATTTAGATGTCGTATAATAGAAGAAGAGTAAAAATAATTTTTTAAGGTTGGCTTAATCCGGCAATCTTAAAATATACATACACACAAAATTCGAAGGGTAGGTTCAAGATATGGCACAGTTAGACGCACGTGAAATTATTGATTTTATTAGTAATGCTAAAAAGAAAACGGCGGTGAAAGTTTATTTAAAAGGTGATTTGGATAAACTTGATTTTCCGAACGCTATTCAAAGCTTTGTAGAATCCAAGGCTGGAACAATTTTCGGTGACTGGGCCGACGTTAAACCTTTCCTTGAAGCAAACAAAGCAGTAATTGATGATTACGTTGTTGAAAATGATGGTCGCAATACGGCTGTACCTTTGTTGGACACCAAAAATATCAATGCTCGTATTGAACCAGGTGCCATCATTCGTGATCAAGTTGTCATTGGTGACAATGCCGTGATTATGATGGGAGCCTTAATCAACATTGGTGCAGAAATCGGTGAAGACACGATGATTGATATGGGCGTTGTCATGGGTGGTCGAGCAACGGTTGGTAAACACGCACACATTGGAGCCGGAACAGTTTTAGCAGGGGTTGTTGAACCAGCATCAGCTGAACCAGTTCGGATTGATGATGATGTGATGATTGGCGCAAACGCCGTTGTTTTAGAAGGAGTACACGTCGGTAAAGGCGCAGTTGTGGCAGCAGGTGCGGTTGTGACCAAAGACGTTGAGCCTAACACGATGGTAGCCGGAGTTCCTGCTCGCAAGATGAAGGATATTGACGACCAAACACGATCAAAAACAGAACTAGAGGACACGTTAAGAAAGCTGTAAGCCAATGGAAAATAAAAGCCAAGCACCGCTAACAGAGTCGCAATTAATTCAAATCTATCAGGATTTACATCAAATCCCAGAGTTAGCAATGCAAGAAGTTCAAACGCATGCTTATTTAGAAAAAATTATTCGTCAATTTGACCAAACAAACTTAGATATGATAACACCAGCGCAAATGCCAACGGCCCTATTAGTTTTAGTTCATGGGAGTGTGCCAAAACGAACCGTTGGTTATAGGACAGATATTGATGGTTTGCCAGTAAAGGAAGAAACGGATTTGCCGTTCGCTTCAACACATCCAAATGTGATGCATGCTTGCGGACACGATATTCACATGTCAGTTGCTTTGGGCACACTGAATTATTTTGCCAGTCATCAGCCTAAAGATAATCTTTTGTTTTTCTTTCAACCAGCTGAAGAGAGCTTGAATGGCGGAAAAACAGCTTATGAAAAAAATGTGTTTACTGGTAAATGGCGTCCTGATGAATTTTATGGCCTCCATGATAATCCTGATTTACCAGTTGGAGCGATTGGCTGTCGGATGGGCACGTTGTTTGCTGGTACTACCGAAGTTGATGTTGATTTTTATGGTAAGGGTGGCCATGCAGCGTTTCCCCAAGATGCTAACGATATGGTTGTGGCTGCTAGCCAGTTTATTAATCAGGTGCAAACGATTGTGTCACGGAGCGTGGATCCTATCGAAGGCGGCGTAATTACGTTTGGCAAGTTTGAAGCTGGAACGATTCGCAATGTGATTGCGGGCCGAGCCCATTTGGAGGGAACCATTCGCGGATTGACGCAAACGATGATTGAACACATTGATCAGCGGATCAAAGAAGTTGCGAATGGGATTGCCCAGAGCTATCAAGCAACGGTGGAAGTGAAACTTAACCAAGGTGGTTACTGGCCAGTTGAAAATAATTCGGCTTTAACGAAAAACTTTATTTCCTATATGAAACAAGCAGAGAATGTACAATTTGTTGAAACGCAGCCGGCAATGACTGGAGAAGATTTTGGGTACCTATTAGCGAAGTTTCCAGGGACCATGTTTTGGCTGGGAGTTGAAGATGCCTCACAGTTGCATTCAGCCACATTAAAACCGAATCTAAAAGCGATTCAGCTTGGAGTTAGTGCCATTACGGGATTCTTACTAGATCGAATGAATAAATAATTAATAGGAAAGGAAATAAAATTATGTTTAAAAATGCAGATATTTTAACTGCGATTGTGACGCCGTTTGATGATCAGGGGCAAATCGATTTTCCGGCTTTAAAAACATTAACCAATCATCTTTTTGATACTGGTAGTCGGGGCTTTATTATTGGTGGAACTACAGGGGAAACTCCTAATTTAACGCATGATGAAAAAATTGAATTGTATACCCGGTTTGCTGAAATCGTTGATGGACGAGGACCAATCATTGCTGGGACTGGTAGTAACAACACCTTGGAAACGGCCCGTTTCACTAAAGAAGTTGGCCAAATTAAGGGCATTCATATGGCTCTTGTGGTTGTCCCTTATTACAATAAACCTAATCAACGCGGGATGGTTGCTCATTTTACAACCGTTGCCGATCAGTCACCAATTCCAGTTGCAATTTATAACATTCCTGGTCGAACGGGTGTCACCATGCAAAATGAGACGGTTGTTCAGTTAGCACAACATCCAAATATTCAGGCGGTTAAACAGTGCACTTCTTTAGAAGATTTGGAATACTTAGTTCAAAATACCCCAGATGATTTCATGGTCTACACAGGTGAAGATGCACAAACCTTGCCCGGGATTGCGATTGGCGCAAACGGGGTGGTTTCTGTAGCGGCACATATATATGGAAAAGATATGCGCGCAATGTTGGATGCTTTTTATGATGGTAACAGAGAGTTAGCGGCAAGTTTACAACGGCGTTTGACCCCTAAAATGGAAGCTTTATTCCTTTATCCATCACCATCACCTGTTAAGGCTGTTTTGAAGGCCCAAGGATTTCAAGTGGGCGGTAGTCGTTTACCGATCTTGCCATTGAATCACGAAGAGCGCCAAACATTGGCAAAAGCTTTGGGATTAAATGAGGAAGCCTTGGAAACAACTGATTTAGGCGAGTTAGGAGTTGCAGATGATTAAAATAATTATTGCGGGATTTAATGGTTCGATGGGCCAAAAAGCCGTCAAACTTGTGAATGACACAAAAGACTTTCAATTAGTTGCTGTATACAGCCCGGTAGTCACTGATTTACAGCCAGCCAGCTATGATTTAGCAGATGAGGTTCAGGTATTTAATGATCTTACGAACATCAAGACGGATGCCGATGTGTGGATTGATTTCAGCACACCAAAAGCAGTTTTTGAAAATACTAAATTTGCCTTGGGTCATCAAATTCGCCCGGTAGTGGGAACGAGTGGTTTATCGGATCAACAAGTTGAAGATCTCAAAGCCTACGCAAAAGATCAGCATATGGCTGGACTGATTGTGCCTAACTTTGGAATTTCGGCCGTTTTGTTGATGAAATTTGCAAAAGAAGCTGCTCAATATTTCCCTGAAGCAGAAATTATTGAAATGCACCATGCTGATAAAATCGATGCTCCTTCAGGGACTGCTTTAAGTACTGCAAAACAAATTAGTGAAGCCCGTGAGCCCCAAGCGGCTGATAATGCCAAGTTTGAAGAAACCTTACCAGGTGCTCGTGGTGGTAATTATAAAGGGATCAGAATTCATTCAGTACGGTTACCAGGATACGTGGCTCATGAACAGGTTTTATTCGGTAGTGAAGGAGAAGCCTTAACGATTCGTCAAGATTCCTTTACCCGCGATTCCTTCATGAAGGGTGTGGAAGTAGCCGTTAAAAATGTCGGGAAACTATCTGAATTGGTCGTCGGTTTAGAGAACGTTTTATCGTAAAAATTAAGGAGTGGTAGAATGCCAAAATTAAATGCAGCTTTAGAAAATCAAGTTAATCAACGTTTAGATTCGATCGGGCCATCTGGGATTCGTGCTTTTGACCAAAAGGTGACAGGTATTCCTGGACTAGTTAAATTGACTTTGGGCGAACCCGGTTTTAACACCCCAGAACACGTCAAAGAGGCCGCAGTAGAGAGCATTCGTAATAATGATTCTCATTATTCGGCTCAAAAGGGAACTCCCGCATTGCGAAATGCCATTAGTGGATTTCTAAAAACTCGTTACGATTTGGATTACGATGCAGATACGGAAATTGTCACTACAATTGGGGCCACAGAGGCCTTAGCCGCCAGCTTAATGGCAATTTTGAACCCTGGTGATAAAGTCATTGTGCCAACCCCAGCGTTTGCTTTGTATGTGCCCTTGATTACTATTGCAGGTGGAATTCCGGTTGAAGTAGATACCTCAAACGATAACTTTGTGCTAACGCCACAACGTTTAGAAGAAACCCTTGCCAATGAAGGCGATGCTGTTAAAGCAATCATCTTGACCTATCCGAATAATCCAACGGGTGTGGAATACACAGAGGCTGAATTACAAGGGTTAGCAGACGTGATTGCTACAAAACAAATGTTTGTTATCGCAGATGAAATTTATAGCGAACTTACATATGATATTACCCATCATTCAATTGCAGCAATGATTCCAGAACAAACAATTTTAATTAATGGTTTGTCAAAATCACATGCCATGACTGGATATCGAATTGGTTATATCGCGGCCCCGGCTGATTTTGTTAAAAACGCAGCTAAAATGCATGCCTTTTTAGTCACAGCGCCTTCAAATCCAGCCCAAGCAGCAGCTGCAGAAGCCTTAGCAAATGGCTTGGAAGATCCTCAAAAAATGTGTGTGCAGTATAAAAAGAGTCGGGACTATGTGATTGATTGCTTAGATAAATTAGGTTTCGAAACGGTTCCACCAAAAGGTGCCTTCTATATTTTTGCCAAGATTCCAGCGGCCTTTACGCAAAATTCAGTTGATTTTGCGACCGAGCTTGCTCAAGATGGCAAAGTTGGTGTGATTCCAGGAAGCGCGTTTGGACCTGGTGGTGAAGGCTACATCCGTTTATCGTATGCGGCAAGTGTGGAAGATTTGCATGCTGCAATGACAAATATGAAGGGTTTCATGGCTGCTAAAACAAGTGTGGCTTAGGTACTAAAAATTCATCAAGTAAAGAGGAAAATTAAATGGGCGAATATAATGTGGCTATTTTAGGTGCAACAGGTGCTGTCGGAACGCGTTTAATTCAACAATTAGAGCAATCTACTATTCCAGTGAAATCAATAAAATTTTTAGCTTCAGCAAGATCAGCTGGGAAACAATTGAAGTTCCGGGATGCACCAGTAGTGGTTGAAGAAGCTAAACCAGAATCTTTTGAAGGTGTTGATTTAGTATTGGCATCTGCAGGTGGGGATGTTTCCAAGCGTCTATTGCCAGAAGCGGTTAAACGGGGTGCTGTTTGTGTGGATAACACGAGCGCATTTCGAATGGACCCTGATGTGCCGTTGGTTGTGCCTGAGGTCAATGCGGAGGCTCTTAACCGACACCATGGGATTATTGCTAATCCAAACTGTTCAACGATCCAGATGGTGGTTGCGTTGGAACCCATTCGTAAGGCATTTGGATTAAAACAAGTGATAGTATCTACGTATCAGGCTGCATCTGGTGCGGGTCAACAGGCTTGGAACGAGATGAATACCCAAGCTCAGGAACATTTAGATGGCAAAGAAATGCAAAGTACTATTTTTCCTGTAAAGGGTGGGGCAAAGCATTATCCATTGGCTTTTAATCTCTTACCTCAAATTGATGTTTTTGAAGATGATGGCTATACACATGAAGAGTGGAAAATGATCCATGAAACAAAGAAAATCATGTTGGATGATATGGATGCCCCAGATATCAAGGTGACGGCAACTTGCGTCCGCGTTCCGGTTGGAATTGGACATGGCGAGACGGTGTACTTTGAGGTGGCTGATCCAAAGCAGGCGAGTCGCGAGAAGATTCAAGAAGCATTGGCAAAGGCTCCTGGGGTTGTGTTGCAGGATGATCCAGACCAACAGTTGTATCCACAACCGATTAATGCAGAAGGCAAACGAGAGACGTTTGTGGGCCGAGTGCGTGGTGATCAAGAGAATCTAGGAAGCTATCACATGTGGGTGGTTTCGGATAACTTGTTGAAGGGTGCTGCGTGGAATACGGTGCAGATTGCGGAGAAGTTGGTGGAACAGAAACTAGTGAGAGTAAAGTGAGCGTAACAAATCGTTAGACCTAAAAATATAAGCAAGGCGGAAGCGGGATCGCATCCCGCTGCTAGTTCTTGCGGCAGAATTTGGCCACAAGAATCGACAACGAACGGAGGAAAAAAGATTTTCGAATCGAAAATCATCCTTAATTCGAAGTAGTGTGAGCCTTGCTTATATTTTTTGGTCTGATTTGTGGAGCTGTCCTCAAAACGACGCGAAATATTAAAAAACTATCGCCTTGGTATAGAAGTAAAAGACTTCTATACCAAGGCAATAGTTTTTTCTGATTTTATTTCCGACGTCTCTAAAAAATTGACAACTAGGAGAATAAACACAATTTATCAGCATTTGCCAGGCTTATTCAAACTGAATTATGGCTTGATATAGCGATATCCTTGGTCTTGAAGCTGTGCCAAATCAATGATGCCGGCCGGCACAACTTTGACGGCTCGGGGTAACTGACTTGCCTGAATTTGATGGCTATTCATTGCATTTTGACAAGCATGGAAGCTCACCAAGTCTTTTGCGTTTTCAATGAATCGACCAATTTCCGGCGTTAAGTAATCACTAATGGCTGGGCCGTTTACAACAACGATCAAATCAATGCGTATCTGTTGTTCTTTGGAAAAATTAATTGCATTTTTTATGTTTGAAAGGGCTGATTGCCATTTCTCACGTTCATCAATATGAAAAACAATTTTCATAGCTTAGCCTCATTTCTTTACGCTAGTTCCAGTTTGATAATTAATTGTATAACCAGATTCAATATTAAAAATATAAACATTGAAATGAACAGCATTACTACCAATCGATTGACCTTCCATGTGAATCCCACGAGCAACTAATTCTGTTCCGCGGAAGACAGGGGTCACACGATAGCGAACGTAATGATTTTTATTTTCCTTAACGTAGGCGGCTACTTCGTTTTCGTAAGTGGTCATTTCGGGATCATTTAAAGAACGCGTACCAGTCATTAAATTTTTAGCGTTATTATTTTGACCAGTCAATTGATAGCCGATTAAATGACATCGATTGTATAACCAACCGTTACTTGTCCGTTTATTATGCCAACCAGTGGGATCAACATCCAATGATTCACGTTCTGTTTTTGGCATGAGGCGCTTGTTCAAAAGGGCATTAGCGGCGGAAACGCGATTATAACTATCCAAATTGCCATATGTTTGCCAGGCGCTACGGCTAGTTGAGAGGTCAGTATTTGAAAAATCAGGCTCATTTTGATTAATGGTAATTGTTTGCTGTCCGGCATATTGCTTAGTGGCTAATTCAGCCTGACTAGTCGAAGGGGTACTACTTGTTTTACTGGTGTCTGATTGTGATTTGGCAATTGATAAATGAAGACTGCCTGCTTTCTTTTTTAAAGAAGATGAGCGTGACGAAAGGGTGCTTTCTAATTTGCTATTTTTAGATTGTAATGAGGTTGCCAGTCTAGATGCACTTGAGTCAACCCGGGTTACCACTTTGGTCGACATAACATCTTTTAAATGATTAGACTTGTGTCGCGCATATGTACCTGCCTGATTCCAACTCAATAACAAGGTAATGATTGCTAAAAGAGCGAACCAAAGGCGGTCCTTACGTTGACGGAAGGCCACAATGATGGCGAAGAGACCAATAATTAAAAATATAATTCCAATAAACATATTCAAATTCTCTCCTGACTATCTTTTAGCTTTTCGATATCCTGCGGCTTGAGCTTCAGCCTCGGTATTAAAATAGATCGCGTTTTTGGAACTCATATGGTAGCCGGCTTGATCGGGTGTATGGTAAATTTTAGAATTTACATTGCCGACAATTTTTTTAGTATTCCCAGTGTCTAAATCGCCTTGAGTAGAAGTGCGGTTGGCTTTGGTGGAACTCGAAGCCTGAGCTTGCTGAGATGCTTTTTTTGCCTGCTGACTTTCTGACACACTGTCTGCTTTTTGTGAAGCAATGGACTCAGAAGAAGCCGCTTTTTCTGAAGAGATAGCTTCAGAGGAGACTACTTTTTGTGAACTAACTTTGTCGACCAGCTTTTCAACGGACTCAGATTGCTTGTCCACTTTTGAAGAATCTTTTTCGAGCTGGTAGGCTTGAATTCTGGCAGAAGCCAAATCTTTTTTTCCCACAGTTTTAGTTTTGTAGATTTTTTTTACAGGTGGTTTGGCAGTTGACGGAGCCGGATTAGTGCTCTGAAATCCAAAAATTGATACACAGAAAATTAGTAATGCGCACAAAAGAAATGTTTTATTTCTTTTATTTGGCACATGAAAAAGCAAATGATGCGTAACTTTATTGTATAGGAAGATAATCTCCAAAATTATCATTCCTAGAAAACTAAGTGCGAGTAACCCCGCAAAAAAATTATTCATAATAAACTTCACTCCCTATTAACTATCATACCTGGCTGTAGGACGCAAAACAATAGGGAACACTGGAGATAGACGAATTTGTACGAGTCGTTTTGTTTGTAAGAAAAGGGGATTCCTGTTAAGCTTTATGTAATGTGTTTTATCAGTTTGGTTATTAAGGGTACGGAGTTCTAAGAGCGTCACTCCTTTCGTAATTGGCTTGTGGGATACAAAAATTTTTAAAACGCGCATTGCGCAAGGAGGATTCATTCACATGGAAAAAGGAAAAGTTAAATGGTTTAACCCTGATAAGGGATTTGGTTTTATCAATCGCGAAAATGGTGACGATGTATTCGTTCACTTCTCAGCTATTCAAGGCGACGGCTTCAAGACATTGGAAGAAAACCAAGAAGTTACTTTCGACGTTGAAGACAGTGACCGTGGACCACAAGCTGTTAACGTTCAAAAACAGTAAAGCTTTCGCGCCTGATAAGTTACTTCTTAGGCAAATTAAAAAGCGAGGTTTTATTTATTAAATATTCTGACAAAGAATGCAAAACAGAACAACATACGTTATTAGAAGATTTAGAGGCTGAATTCGGCTCTAATGTCGATGTCTACTAAAGCTGGACGTACAAAATAACCCCTGTAATTGTAAAATTACAGGGGTTATTTTGATATAGAAATGAACTACTTTTTCTTTAAAGCACGATCAAACTGATTTAACCACTTAGAAGCGCTCACCGTTTTGTAGGGCTTTGCGCTTAAAACCAGTTCATCCAAGCTAATTTGATAGATTGAATGAAGTTTGACTAAATCATCTAAATTTGGTTCCGCTTCGCCGTGTTCCCATTCAGTAATCAAATCAGGACTAACTTCTAATTCTTTGGCCAAGGCGCTTCTTGTGTAGCCGGCCCGTTTGCGTTGCCTAATAAGTTGATCTGCAAAGGTCATTGCGGGTTTTCCTTTTGTTGCAAATTCCGCGAAAGTTTTTAGATATGTTTTGAGATGTTGTATTGAGTACCGTGATGGTTCTTAGTTGCTGGGTCAACAGCATCCTTGACATAAAAGACCAAATAGTCTTCGTCACTTTTGGGATCTGTAGCAATGACAATTTCATGGGGCGTTTTATCTTTATTTTTGTACAGCTGTCCGCTTCGAATAGCCTCATTATAATCGTGAAAATTTCCTAAAGAGTCTCCAGGATTGAAAAGTACAACTTCGTTTGCCATGAAAACAACTCCCTTTTAGATATATTTCAGATAGATTAAACAGTGCAAGTAAAATTTTGAGTAACTATCATATCGCTCATTGTCCAACCTAAGTAGAATATATACTAGAATGTTATAGAAAGCAAAAGATTCGACTGATTAATTGCCGAATCTTTTGCTTTCTATAATAAATTTAAGATTTCACGTTTGTAGGCTAAAAAATCAGCGCTGAGATCAAATTCCGGTTGTTTCTTTAAATCTGGCTCAATCGTAATTTCTTTAGTAATGGAGGCCGGACGACCGCTTAAAATGTAAATACGATCTGATAACAGAATGGCTTCATCAACATCATGGGTGATTAGTAGGGTTGATAAATCAATTTTTTTCATTAATTCAAGATACCAACTGTGAACTTGACGTTTGGTGATTTCGTCTAAGGCACTAAAAGGTTCATCCAATAATGAGACTTCTTTTGAGAACATGTAGGTTCGCAATAGAGCAGCTCGCTGCCGCATCCCGCCAGATAAAGCGCTTGGATATAAATTTTCAGTTTTTTCTAAACCGAAAATTTTGAAAAAAGGGGCTGCCTTAGCTTCCGCTTCTTTTTTAGGAATGTTTTGCATAAGCGCTGGTAAAATGATGTTTCCCATGATTGTTCGATAGGGAAGTAAGAGATCCTTTTGTAACATATAACTAATATGTCCAGTGGTATTGGTGATTGTCTGATCTTCAAGCAGTACCTGACCGGATTGAGGAGCTTCCAGACCGGCAATGATATTAAACAGGGTAGTTTTACCGATCCCGCTAATTCCGAGAATGCTGACTAGTTCGCCTTGATTGAGGTGGATATTCACATCCGAGAGAATTTTTCGTTCTTCATAGTTTTTAGTGATGTGCTGTGTTTGCAATAATACCATAGTGAAAACCTCATTTTGGAAGATATTTATTCGTGAATCCTTGATCTTTTTTGAGTTTTACGGAAACTAAATTATGTTGATTTAGCCAAGTATAAAACCCGTTCCAGCGATTTGCACTGATTTTTCCCCATTGGGTTGAACCAAGAGAATACTGTTTAGATAGATAAGCTTGACTGGCATATATGAGTTTACGATTACTTTTGAGTTCTGGAACCTGGTCCATTAAAATATCAGCTGATTGATGGGGGTGTTTAGAAGCGTAATTATAGCCCTTCGTTGTGGCTTTCATGAAGTTTTTGGCAACTTGGGGATTCTTCTTTAAAAAGCTATTGTTACCGATTAGGGTTGGTGTGTAATAATCGAAAACTTTATTCAAAGATCGAAACGAGAAGTAATCAATTGGAAAGTTTTTAACTTTAGCATTTTGACCGGCCCATCCATAAAATACCCAAATATCGTCTGTCTGTTTTGCCTTTAACGCGGCAACTTCATCGGTGATGTTATTCGGAATTAACTTTAATTTTTTGTAGTTACCGTTATCGTCATTAACCACCTGCTTGATTGTTGCCTGTTCAATGGGCAAATCCCAGGTAGAATAACGTTTTCCCATCATTTTTTGGGGAGAGATAATGTCATCGGCTTTTCGAGACATAATTCCAGAGGTATTGTGTTGAATAATCCCGGCTATGGTGGTGATTGGTAATGGATTCTTTCGAGCAATCGCGCCTGCAAAAGTATCTTGAGCAGAAATACCAAAGTCAGCCTTGCCACTAGCAACAAGCTGTTCCGCACCATCTTTAGGTGGTTGGATAAATTTTACATTCAAATGATATTTTTTATAGTAACCTTTTTGTTTTGCCACATACATCCCAGTGTGGTTTGTGTTTGGCGTCCAGTCTAAAACGACCGTAATTGTCCGGCTTTTGGACTTGGTTTGTTTAGACTGACATCCACTGAGAATCACAATCAAAGAAAAACTGAACAGTAAGATTAGCCATTTGCGTCCATCGTGTTTCATTTTTTGGTTACCTCCCAGGGCATAACTTTTCGCTGAACATAAGATACGAGCCAAATGAGCAGAAGACTTAATGCCGAAATTAGAAAAATTACGGCAAACATTTTATCATAGGTATAAGCCTTCATGACGCGGGTCATGTAAACTCCAAGGCCGTTAAATCCGCCTACCCATTCAGAAACGACTGCGCTGACGATCGCATAAGATACAGAAATTTTCAAACTAGAAAAGAAATGATTTAAGGAACTAGGAAATTTTACATAATAATATAGTTTCCATTTGCTAGCTCCCATGGTTTGCATGAGTTTAATTAAGTCTGGGTCCGTGGAACGAAAACCAGTCAGCATCTCAACTGCGACTGGAAAAAACGTTGTAAGAATAACCAAGACAATTTTTGGCAACATTCCATAGCCGAGCCATAGAATGAGCAGAGGCGCGATCGCCACGGTTGGCACGGTTTGGCTGATTACTAATAACGGATAAACAGCTTTGTAAAGGGGGTTAAAGAGATCCATCAAGATAGAAATTAGCAAACCGCCACAAACACCCAATAATAGGCCCCAGAAAGCTTCTAAGAAAGTTACCCAAGCATTACTCATGAGCAATGAAAAGTCACTCACAAACGCTGTAACAACGCTTAGTGGAGATGGCAGAAGGAAAGTTGGAACAAGTTGAAAGCTACTGATGAGCTGCCAGACAATTAATAACAATAGAATAACGATGGCTGGTAAAAAATTAATGTTGATACTTGTCTGTTTTTTCATGAATTCCTAAAACCTTACCTGCTGATTTATAGTCAATCTTAACGTAAGTCATCACTTGGGGTGCACCTGCATCCGCGGCAATTTTTGTGATGTTTTTAACGATTTCCATTAACTGATCGTAATCACCTTCGATGGTGGTTTCAAAGGCACCGACCACGTAAGTAACTCCGGTTGATTGAATGTATTCAATTGCTTTATCGACAACGGCGACGACCTTTTTGTCGTCCTCTAACATTGGTAATACTTGAATTGCGACACTTGTATTCATAATTGCGATCCTTTCTTGATGCAAAATAAAAAGCCGACGAGTTTTCGCCAGCTGATTCAGGACATAATTAAATTAATTATCATGAGATTTATCCAAATCAAATAACAATTAAGGTTAAAGACTTCCTGCGCTGGCATTATCCATATCAGGTTCGAGGGTCAAAAACCACTAGTTTTTATCTCAGCCGGATTGGATCCAGCACCCCTGTATTAAATATGAGTTTAGTATAGCTATAAACGTCATTTTGAGCAACTAATTTGTTATGTGGGTATGTGTCAAGATTTAGTAAATGTGCCACTAACTAGATTTTATTTAAGTTTTTACCTGCTTTTAGTTCCGTTCCGGCGCTGATGTGAGGCCGTGTGGGTCGCTTGCAAGCTAACTTCTCGCCCTTCAGGCCAGAAGTGGATCTTTCCAGTCTTCCCATGTCACTAAGCGATAAATCGCCAAGTGACATCGACACACGCTCTCATCAACGCCTCCACTACACCTCTTATTCAAGTTTCACGAAATTACCCATGGCGTTGCTGGCTGCTGTACCTAATTAGAAGATTAACGATCTTCTCGTGTTTTGAAAGGCTTTTTTCACTTTCCTACTAAAACTTTACACTAACGTTGTGTGGAGTTGTCGGAAGTTTTTATAAAAGCACGATAAGAAAAATAAAACGAATATTTTTGGTCTATACCCTTGCATTTCAAACGGAGAGATTATATAATTGGGCTATACCAATACGAATGATGTTTTACGGAAGCAAAATAAACGTTAAAAAACGAAAAGGAGCCAGTTCGACTAGCCGTATTAAGGCGTAGTGAGAATGGACATTCGTTTTGAGGATAAGATTTTGCTGAAGCAAAATAGACATTAAAAACGAAAAGGAGCCAGTTCGACTAGTCGTTTTACGGCGTAGTGAGAATGGACATTCGTTTTGAGGATAAGATTTTGCTGAAGCAAAATAGACATTAAAAACGAAAAGGAGAGTAATTATGCAAATTATTATTGTTAAAGATGAAGTTGAAGGCGGCCAAGAAGGCTACAAGATTTTTGCGGATGCAAAGAAGAATGGTGCTCATGTTTTTGGTTTAGCTACAGGTAGTACACCAATTACTACGTACAAAGATATTATTGCTAGCGACCTTGATTTTAGCGATTCAATCTCAATTAACTTAGATGAATATATCGGTTTATCCGCTGATAATGATCAAAGTTACAATTACTTCATGCACAAAAACTTGTTCAACCAAAAGCCTTTCAAGACATCATATTTACCAAATGGATTAGCAAAAGATATTGATGCTGAAGCAAAACGTTATGACAAAGTGATTGAAGACAACCCAATTGATCTTCAAATTTTAGGTCTTGGCCGTAACGGTCACATTGGTTTTAATGAACCAGGAACTTCACGCGAAATCGGTACACACCGTGTTTCTTTAACACAGTCCACAATCGATGCTAACGCGCGTTTCTTCGAACGTGAAGAAGATGTTCCTAAGGAAGCTTTATCAATGGGCTTAGCTTCAATTATGAAATCTAAACATATTTTGTTGGAAGCATACGGCGCAGAAAAAGCTGATGCAGTTAGGGGCATGATTGAAGGCCCAGATTCAGCTGACTTACCTGCAAGTATTCTTCAAAACCATGACAACGTGACAGTTATTCTTGATGAAGCTGCTGCAAGTAAATTAACAAATAAATAATTAGCTATTTTGATTTGAAAAGATTCATCCTATCCGGTGTTTAGGCCAAATAGAATGGATCTTTTTTAGTTTTAAAGTTTATGTTGCTTAGCTATTTCGTTTTCATATTCATAACAATAAGGTATAATTTATGTGAGTAGTTATTGAGAATTTATGCTAAGCGCGTTAGAGTTGTTCTAGACACAATTATTAACCTAAATTAGTAAAAACCTAGAGAGTGTGAGTGGAGTAAAACTATGGAAAAAACAATTTCGATTAATGCTGGAAGTTCATCATTTAAATTCAAGCTGTTTGAGATGCCAAGCGAAAAGGTTTTGGCAAGCGGGCAGGTGGATCGAATCGGTATTGACGGTTCTACGTTTACAATCATTTATGGTGATCAGCAAAATATTCGTATTGAAAAACCAGTTAAAAATCACGAGGTGGCAATTAACATTGTCTTGAATTCCCTCATTGATTTAAAAATTATTAAAAGCTTTGACGAAATTACCGGCGTCGGCCATCGCGTTGTAGCTGGTGGTGAAATCTTTAAAGGTTCTGTGCTCATTACAGAAAAAGTGATTAAACAAATTGAGAGCTTGTCGGAATATGCGCCGTTGCATAATCCAGCCAATGTAATGGGTATTCGGGCAATGCAAAAGGTCCTTCCCAATGTGACTAGTGTTGCCGTGTTTGATACTTCGTTCCACGAAACGTTGCCACCTAAGAATTATTTATATAGTATTCCGTATGAGTATTATAAAGATTACGGGGCTCGGAAGTATGGGGCTCACGGAACGAGTCATCAATCCGTGGCTTTAGATGCCGCTAAGTTGCTTGGGAAACCGTTAAGTTCTCTAAAGATGATCACCTTACATCTGGGGGCGGGTTCTTCGATTGATGCAATTTTGAATGGTCAATCATACGATACTTCAATGGGATTTACGCCAGTTTCAGGAATCACGATGGCAACGCGTTCAGGTGATATCGATGTTTCATTAGTAAATTATTTAATGGAAAAACTCCAGATTACCGATTTTTCTGAAATGATTAAGATCTTGAATACCAAATCGGGATTGTTAGGTATTTCGGGCATTTCGTCTGATATGCGTGATGTTTTGGAAGCAAGACATAAAAGTCGCCGGGCCGAATTAGCCGTGGAAATTTTTGTGAATAACATTGTGAAGTATATCGGCGCGTACATTGCCGAAATGCACGGAATTGACGTATTGGTATTTACAGCAGGAATTGGCGAAAATGGGATGCTGATTCGAAAATTGATTGTAGATGAATTGGATTACTTTGGTCTTAAAGTTGATGACGAAAAAAACCAAGTCCAAGGTGAACTACGCGACATTAGTACAGCTGATTCTAAGGCAAAAGTATTGGTTGTTCCTACAAATGAAGAATTAGCGATTGCCCGCGAAGTTGAGCGTTTTAAAAAGGGTACTAAAGCATAAACTGTTTGTTAAACATACTAAAGTTTTGAAGGAGGATTTAACGATGGATTTATTTGACGGTTTGAAAGCAAAGATTAAGGGCCAGAATAAAACAGTAGTTTTCCCAGAAGGCGAAGAGTCTCGGATTTTTATGGCTGCAGCCCGGTTAGCGCAAGAAGGGTTAGTTGAACCTATTTTATTAGGTGAGAAAGCTGAAATTGAAAAGCGAGCGGAAAAAGAAGATGTCAGTTTAAAGGATGTCAAAATTATTGATCCAAATACTTATCCAGAAGCTGATAAGCAAGCAATGGTAGATGCTTTGGTCGATCGTCGCAAAGGTAAGAATACGGTTGAAGAAGTTCAAAAGATGTTGGAAGACGTCAATTACTTTGGGACGATGCTCGTTTACCTGAAAAAAGCTGACGCAATGGTGTCTGGTGCTGTTCATCCAACGGGAGATACAGTTCGTCCAGCCTTGCAGATTATTAAAACTAAACCGGGTGTGAAACGCATTAGCGGAGCATTTGTGATGCAACGAAATAACGAGCGCTATATTTTTGCAGATACGGCCATTAATATTGATCCGGATGCTGCAACGTTGGCTGAAATTGCGGTCGAAAGTGCAGAAACGGCTAAAATATTTGATATTGAGCCTAAGGTAGCTATGTTGAGTTTCTCAACAAAAGAATCTGCCAAAGGTGAGATGGTCACTAAGGTTCAAGAAGCAACTAAGTTAGCACAAGAAAAGGCACCCGAAGTTGAAATTGACGGCGAGTTACAATTTGATGCCGCATTTGTGCCGGATGTTGGGGCAAGTAAGGCACCGGATTCAAAGGTAGCAGGACACGCAACGGTGTTTGTGTTCCCAGAATTGCAGTCAGGAAATATTGGCTATAAGATTGCGCAACGTTTGGGTCATTTCGAAGCAATTGGACCAATTCTTCAAGGATTGAATGCACCGGTGTCAGATTTGTCACGGGGTGCTAGTGAAGAAGATGTCTATAAGGTAGCGATAATGACGGCGGCCCAGGCAATTAAATAGTGGGTGAAGAAAGTCGTTAAAAAGGGAGAAATAAGTGTGACGGATGCGGGATCGCAATCCCGCGGGAGTCGTACTTATTTTCCCCTTTTTGACTTTCTGAACCGTCCTGAGACAGTATGGCACATCCCCGCGGTAAGGATAGTTATGGTTTGCTTTTGGTTTATGGAACCGTCCTGAAGCTCAGCGGAAATTAAATGTTAAAAGGCTGTGACGGATGCGGGATCGCAATCCCGCGGGAGTCATACTTATTTTTCCCTTTTTGACTTTCTGAACCGTCCTGAGACAGCATGGCATATTCCCCGCGGTAAGGATAGTTATGGTTTGCTTTTGGTTTATGGAACCGTCCCGAAAAATTATGCTTTCGGTCTAGTTAGTGTAAAGTTTTAAAGGATAGTAATAGTATATTTAATGCAGAACAGAATTTAAGTATGCGGCAACCAGCAGTGCCATGGGTAATTTGGTGAAGATTATTTCGTGAAACTTGAATAAGAGGTGTAGTGGAGGCGTTGATGAGAGCGTGTGTCGATGTCACTTGGCGATTTATTGCTTGGAGACATGGGGCAGACTGGAGAGATCCACTTCTGGCCTGAAGGGCGAGAAGTTAGCTCGCAAGCGACCCACACGTCCCCACATCAGCGCCGGAACGGAACTAAAATCAGATAAAAAAATTTAAATAAAATCTAATTAGCGGCACTACCTACTAAAACTTGCCACATATTACACCTTGCCACATATTACACCTTGACAGAAGCCAAAAAGATCCCTAAACTGAGTATTAATTCGAAGGCACGAAAGCCTCTGAATAATGAATAATTTAAGAGAACACCGTTTAATTGTTTCAGAGAAGACAAAATGGTTGTGTTATCTATCAATAAATGAAGAGCCCGTTTAAGGGGCTATCTGAATAAAACCATTTTGGAATCTGAAGCAAACGTCATGTTTGTTTTGGGTTCCTTTTTCTTTGGATCGATTCTACGCAAAATAGATATAAGAAAGAGGTTTACGTATATGAATCGATTAGCAGTAAAATTACCAGGATTAGATTTGAAGAATCCGATTATTCCAGCTAGTGGTACGTTTGGTTACGGGGACGGCTTTGCCAAACAATACGATCTAAATCAGTTGGGATCACTAGTTATCAAAACGACGACTCCCAAACCACGAGTTGGCAACGCGGCACCTCAGTTTACGACGACCACGGATAGTCATTTAAATGCAGTTGGATTAAAAAATCCAGGAATTGAGGTTGTGATGGCTGAAAAATTGCCTTGGTTGGCTGGCCATTTTCCAGAACTACCCATTCTCGGCAGTGTGGCGGGAGACTCGATTGAAGAATATCGCGATTTAGTTGGGCGCATGAGTCAGGTGCCAAATGTGCATGCAATTGAGTTGAATGTCTCTTGTCCGAATGTAGCAAATGGGGGGATGGCGTTTGGCGTGGATCCCAAAACAGTTCAAACCATCACTGAACAGTGTGTGGCCGTTTCAAAAGTTCCCTTGTATGTAAAATTGTCCCCAAATGTAACTGATATTAGTGAAATTGCTGAGGCAGCTGAAGCAGGTGGAGCCGCTGGAATTACAATGATTAACGCAATCTTAGGCATGCGGATTGATATAAAAACTGGCCAGCCAATTTTAGCCAATCGGACTGGTGGGCTTTCAGGGCATGCTGTTAAAACAGTGGCGATTCGCATGGTAGCAGAGGTAAGGAAACACGTGAGTTTGCCGATTATTGGCGTTGGCGGTGTGTACACGGCAGAAGATGCAGTGGAATTGTTGATGGCGGGTGCGAATGCGATTGAAGTGGGAGCGGCCAATTATGATGACCCACTGGCTTGTCCAAAAATCATTTCGGCTTTGCCAGTTGTTTTGGATAATTTAGGAATTGCAAATATTACTGATATAACTGAAAAATAAAAAATATGTCATTAAAAAAAGACCATCCGCGTTTCATCGAAAATGAGAACTTCGATGTACTTGGATGAGCCTTTTTTGGTTAGTTTGTTTTTAACTTTAATTGGCACTCAGGACACAGTCCGTAGATCTCAAAATGATTACCAGAAACTTGATAACCAGTTTGGTTGGCAGCCTCTGTTTCCATGTGGTGGGCGTCTTTTGCGAAGCCGTCATAGAAAACATCGGCAATTTTGCCACAGTTGGTACAGATTATGTGGTAATGAGGTTTATTGTAATAATCATAGTGAACACCATTTTCGCCACTTGCCAATTCAATGACGAGATCTAAGTCGACAAACAACTTTAAGGTATTATAAATGGTAGCCAAACTCATATTAGGCTTTTTGGTGCTCAAGTCCGCTTGAATAGTTTCAACCGTTGGATGGTTATGGTGAGTTACCAAATAAGTCAAAATTGTTTGTCGTTGTGGCGTGATTCTAACGTGTTTTTTTTGTAATTCTTCAAGTGCCTCAGCGACTTCATCATTTTCCATAGGTTGGCCTTCTTTCATGAGTTGGGTAGTGTCAAACTAATTTAATCACTTTTTTAAGATTACAGCAACTTCTAAAATGGGGATAAAAGCTTATTTTCAAAAATCAGTTTACACCAAACCAAATATGAAATACAATTAAATCGATTTAAAATGATTCTAATTTGGCAGGGAGAGAATTCAGTATGGAAGAAGAAACAGATTTATTTAAAGGGAATCGGAGCCTGCATAACTGGTTTGTGGGGATTTTATTAGCGGGCACCTTTACGATGTCCATTAGCCAGTCTTCTTTATCCACGGCTTATCCAACGTTGATGCGCTATTTTGGTGTGTCTGCAACCACCATTCAGTGGCTAACTACTGGGTTTATGTTGGTAATGTGTATTATGATGCCAATTAGTCCTTGGTTGCTCAGTAACGTCTCGTTCAAGCATCTATTTCAAGCGGTATTGCTCTTATTTGATTTGGGGACGTTAATTATTTTATTTGCACCAAGTTTTCCGGTGATGATGCTGGGAAGAATTCTAGAGGCAATGGGGGTCGGAATCTTATTTCCGTCCTACCAAAGTGTCATGTTGACGATCACGCCTGAAGAATCGCGTGGGGTCACCATGGGCGTGGTTGGATTAGTCATGGGATCAGCTTTGGCAGTAGGGCCAATTATTTCTGGAATTGTTTTAAAATTTACGACGTGGCAAGGATTATTTATCGTTTTTGCCGTCATTATTACGGTGGTTTGGCTGTTATCATTTAAATTCATTTCTGATGTAATGACATTGAAGCGGACTAAATTAGATTATATTTCTGTAATCAGTTCGTTAGGTTTCATTGGAATTTTATATGTGATTAATCAGATTGGTAAAACGCAGGTCAATTGGTCGCAACAACTGATTTTATTAGTTGTTAGTATTCTTGCAGTAGGTTATTTTGTATTTCGACAGTTTCATCAAAAAACACCAATGTTGGAATTACGAGTTCTTAAAACTTTTAATTATGATTTAGCGGTATTGTTAACTGGCGTTTCATACATTGCCTTGATTGTGACAACAATTATTTTTCCCCTTTATTATCAAGAAATCCTCCATCTTTCGCCATTTGTATCAGGGATGGCATTGGTTCCAGGAGCCGTCTTCTTGAGTATTTTAAATCCTGTCTCAGGAAAACTGGCGGACCGAATTGGGTTTAAACGGGTGTTATTGATTGGGATGAGTATGATCACATTAGGTTGGGGCATTTTATTTGTCTTTTCCAGTGGCGTTCACTTAATTGGCATGATCGTTTTGGCGATGCTAATTGAAGGCGGAAATGCCTTTGTGATGATGCCAGCTGTAACCTTGGGTGCAAATTCTTTGCCAGATAAATTAATCGCTCATGGAACAGCGGTTATCACCACCGTTCGACAGATTTTAGGCTCTTTAGGTGTGGCATGTGCGACAATTATTTTGACGGTCGTCACTAACAATCACTTGGCTAAAGGCGAACATGTGGCAATCGCTTCTCAAATGGGATACCGCGCTGTGTTTTTCACATTCTTTTTAGTTGCGATTGTTGGATTATTACTTGCAATTTCACTTAAAAACTCAGAAAAACAAGGGGTAAACCGATAAACTGTTGTATACTATTAAAGTTAAATAAAAATGAGGTATATAACATGACTTGGAAGATGTTTGGCCATAAATGCAAAACATATTGGCAAGGATTTATGGTTCGGTTTAACCGGGCTGACGCGGCAAATAATGCCGTTGTTCTCGCGTTTTACACGTTGCTGGCAATGTTTCCCGCGATTATCTTTGTAGGAAATTTGTTGCCGTTATTTCATATCAATGTGGGAACGGTGCTGGAATATATTGAGACGGTTGTCCCAAGTACGATTTATCAAATTAGTCAACCGATTGTAAAAGATTTTTTGGAGAAAGGCAATGGGGAAGTGCTGTCTGTGGGGGCCATTTTGATGTTATGGTCATCGAGTCAAGCTGTGTCCGCTTTTCAACGTTCAATTAATCGGGCTTACGGAGTTGCAAAATTCCAAAATCCCATCATTAATCGAATTGGTGGTTTTTTCTTCACAATTTTCTTAGTTGGATTGATTGCCTTGATGATGTTTTTCTTTAGTTTCGGACAAACAATTGTGTCGTATCTCACCCCAATTCTTAAATTACCGCATAGCCTTTTTCACATTGTCGGAAACGTTAAATTACCATCGGCTTTGATTATCATTTTTTTGAGTTTAACCATTTTGTATTATGTCGTGCCTAATACGCGCATTCGATTTGGTAGTGTGATCTGGGGATCTGCGGCGGCCACAATTGGATTGATGGGTGTTTCTCAATTCTTCACTTTGTACCTTCGCTATTTTGCGCGTTCTGTGAATAGTTATAAAACACTTGGAACCTTTATTGCCTTGATGTTCTGGCTGGAATTTTCTGCTCTGGTTATTATGATTGGCGGGGTGATTAATGCCACCAATCAGGAGTTGAGGTATGGTGATTTAGAGGATACAACTAAAGAATGGAATCAAAGACTTAAAAGATTTTGGAAATAATTGCAATCTAGGGGATCGTTATTGTTCGAAATTTGTTTAAATGAGTGAGTATTTGGAGGAGTTGTTTTTTTATGGAAAAAGATAATGAAAAACTGTTTGAAGGTTCCATTGAGATTTATATGTCGACACTAAAATTTTTGGAATATGTGCTTTCAGAACCAACAAAGCAGTACCATATTTCTTTTGAACAATTTTTAATTTTACGAAATGTGCGCTATCGTGACGATGTGACGCAAATGGGGATTGCGGCTGAACGTGGAGTCACAAGAAGTGCCATTGCCCGACAAATCAAATCGTTATTGCAGCTTGGTTATATTTCCCAAACACCGGAACCTAAAGACCAGCGAAAGTTATATTTGCGTTTGACGGACCAAGGCATTGAGGTAGAAAAATTAATTGATCAAAACGTCCATAAAGTCTTTAAGAGTTGGATTGATAAGATGGGCGAAGAAAAAGTGACGGAATTATTAGATCTTTTGGAAGAGTTTGGCCAAAAGATTATGAATCAAAAATAATTTACGTATAGAAAAAAGGCAGAAACTTTACTAGCACCATAGAATTTGGATAACTCGTTGGCTCCAAGGTTAGGAAAACAAGTTATTAAATTTTACGGGAATGCTAAATAAGGTTTCTGCCTTTTTTTGCGTTTAATTTAGAAATCATTTACACCATTTAAGATGACATAATCAACTTTGCGGATGGACGAAAGGGAACGACCACCGGCGTAAGAAATTGCTGATTGAAGATCTTGATGAATTTCTTCTAAGGTATCTTGGATATGGCCTCGATAAGGCACCAACATTTGACGACCTTCCACATTTTTGTGCTGACCTTTTTGAGTTTCTGAGGCCGAACCATAATATTGTTTGTAGTTTTTTCCATCAATTGTAATCATGTTACCAGGTGATTCTTGATGACCGGCCATCATAGAGCCAATCATGACCATTGAAGCCCCAAAACGAACTGATTTGGCGATATCACCGTTTGTCCGAATTCCACCATCGGCAATAATGGGCTTGCTAGCAGCTTTGGCACACCAGCGAATGGCAGCTAATTGCCAACCACCAGTTCCAAATCCAGTCTTTAGCTTGGTAATACAAGCTTTTCCTGGCCCAATTCCTACTTTGGTTGCGTCAGCACCTGCATTCTCTAATTCGCGTACTGCTTCTGGTGTCCCGACGTTTCCGGCGATTAAAAAGGTTTCTGGAAGGAGGGACTTAATGTGTTTAATCATGCGAATAACACTATTGGCATGACCATGAGCAATATCAATTGTAATAAATTCTGGATTAGCCTTTTGTTCTGCTAATTGGGAGATGAATTCAAATTCTTCTTCTTTCACGCCGACACTGATCGAAGCGATTAACTTCTGAGCGTGCATATCTTTAATGAAAGCGAGCCTAGTTTCAGGTTCGAAACGGTGCATCACATAGAAATAACCATTTTTTGCTAACCACACAGAGAGATCTTCATTAATAACCGTGGCCATGTTAGCTGGCACAACCGGAATTTTAAAGGTGTATTTTCCGAGCTTTGTGGTGGTATCTGCTTCTGAACGACTGTCAATAATACACTTATTAGGGATTAATTGAACATCTGAATAATCAAAAACTTTCATAATATAAGGTCCCTTCTTTTAATAATTAGGCATTCCAAGTATCGGTTAAAACATTTGTTTGTTCACGATCTGGGCCTACTGAAAATGTTGATAGGGGAATTCCGACTAACTCGGAAACTCGTTTGAGATAGTTACGTGCATTTTCTGGTAATTCTTCTAAAGTTTTGCATGACGTAATATCTTCGTTCCAACCGGGTAATTCTTCGTAAATCGGCTCACAATTTTCGATCGCTTTTTCAGCAGCTGGATAATGATAAATTGTTTCACCGTTTAACTTGTAGGCTGTACATATCTTGATGGTTGATAAACCGGTCAAAACGTCTAAACAGTTTAAGCAAAGACTTGATAAACCACTAACCCGTTTAGCATGGCGCAACACAACGGTGTCCAACCAACCAATGCGACGAGGGCGACCAGTAACAGTACCATATTCATGGCCAGCTTCACGAATGAAGTCCCCAATCTCGTTGAGCTGTTCGGTAGGGAATGGACCATCACCAACTCTAGATGTGTAAGCTTTACATGCACCAACTACGTGATTGATCCGTTGTGGTCCAACGCCAGCACCAACTGCAGCACCACCAGCAATGGGGTTAGAAGAGGTTACATAAGGATAAGTACCGTGATCAAAATCTAACATGACACCTTGTGAACCCTCAAACAACACTTTTTGATTGTTATCAAGCGCATCGTTGATAAGGACCGATGTGTCAGTGACTTGGTCTTTGATTTCTTGACCATATTGATAGTAGCTTTCAAAAATATCTTCAAATTTTAGTGGTTCTGTTTCATATAACTTGGTGAATAATAAGTTCTTCGCTTTTAGGTTGGTTCTTAATTTTTCTTCAAAAGTTTCGCGATCTAACAAGTCACAGATCCGAATTCCGATGCGTTCAGCTTTATCCATGTACGCTGGGCCGATACCTTTGTGTGTTGTACCAATTTTACCGGCAGCCTTGGATTGTTCTTGTAATTCATCTAAACGAATATGATAAGGCAGAATAACCTGTGCCCGATCTGAAATTCGCAGATTACTTGTGGGAATACCATTACTTTCTAAGTAGTGCAATTCGTTGTGTAAGGATTTTGGATTAACCACAACGCCGTTTCCGATGACACTCAAACCATCTTGATTAAAAATTCCGGATGGAATAAGTTGTAATGCGAATTTTTTGCCTTGAAAAACAATTGAATGTCCGGCATTGTCTCCACCAGAGAAACGAACGGTTAAAGCAGCTTTGCGACCTAAGAAATCGGTGATTTTTCCTTTTCCTTCATCGCCCCACTGACTACCTACAACTACAATTGATGACATTTAATGACCCCCAAATAATTTGATTTAAGCAACCAGATAAGTGTAGCAAGTTTTTTAAGAAAATACAAGTAAAACACGAATAATAATATAAAATAACTAAATTAAAGTATGCTTTTAATCGTTCTGTTCTTTATAAGAAGCTGATTATTTATTAAATCAAATGGAATATCCGATATTTATATGATATAGTATTATACGGATATTAGATAGCTTACTTTTGCTTGAAGAATGTGAGGAATACGAATGTTAGAAAGATATACACGTGAAGAAATGGGGAACGTATGGAGTTTACATAATCAATACGCTTCATGGTTAAAAGTTGAGGTTGCAGCTGTGAAGGCATGGGGGAAACTTGGAAAAATTCCTGCCGCAGACGTGGCTAAGATTCAAGAGAATGCGAAGTTTGATGAAAATCGAATTGCTGAAATTGAAGCTGTGACGCATCATGATGTCATTGCCTTCACACGCGATGTTTCGGAATCTTTGGGTGCCGAAAAGAAATGGGTGCACTATGGCTTAACGAGTACCGATGTGGTGGATACGGCGCAAGGTTATCGGTTGAAACAGGCTAATGAAATTATTCGTCGCGACTTAGAAACTTTTAAACAAACTCTGGCTATTCAAGCAAAAAAATATAAATATACGGTCATGATGGGACGTACGCACGGTGTTCATGCTGAGCCCATGACGTTTGGCTTGAAACTAGCTCGCTGGTATTCAGAAATTAAACGCGATATCGAACGTTTTGAACATGCCGCAAAAGGCGTTGAAGCTGGAAAAATTAGTGGCGCAGTTGGGACTTTTGCAAACGTGCCACCCCAAGTTGAAGAATTTGTGTGTGAAGATTTAGGATTAAACGCTCAAGAAATTTCGACACAGATTTTACCACGTGATTTACATGCGGAATATATTGTAGCTTTGGCTTTGATTGCAACCAGTCTTGAAGAGTTTGCGACGGAGATTCGTGGCTTGCAAAAATCCGAAGTTCGCGAGGTTGAAGAACATTTTGCGCCCGGCCAAAAAGGATCATCAGCAATGCCCCATAAGCGCAATCCAATTGGTTCAGAAAACATTTCCGGACTGGCACGGGTGATTCGTGGACATGTGCAAACAGCTTATGAGGACGTAAATTTATGGCACGAACGTGATATTTCTCATTCATCAGCAGAGCGAATTATTTTACCAGATACGACAATTTTGGTGGATTATATTTTGACGCGAATGAATAAGATTATTGGGGAGTTGACTGTATTCCCAGAACATATGAAGGCCAATATGGGTCGTAGTTTTGGGCTGATTTACAGTCAGCGTGTTTTATTGAAGTTAATTGATGCGGGAATGTCACGAGAGGATGCGTATGACCGGATCCAGCCGTTGACGGCAAAGGCATGGGATGAAGAAATTCAGTTTAAACCACTGGTTGAAAATGATCCAGTAATTAAAAAGCACCTCACAGAAAAAGAAATAGATGATGCCTTTGATTATAGGTATCATCTAAAGAATGTGGATTATATTTTTGAGCGGGTGGGAATAAAGTAGAGTGATTAAAAAAACGGTCAGCTTCTGAGCATAGCCTAGTTAACCAAATGATTTGGTCTTGGAATCGTTTGGTTAACGTAGCTAAGCGGAGGAAGCTGTTTTTTTAATCACGTTTCAGATCATAAGGAAAAGTTGGTGGCTTAGTTAGCCAAATGATTTGACTTTAGAATCGTTTGGTTAACATAGCAAATAGAGAAAGTTTTTTAAGCCTAGTTCAGGTCCTTCAGGTAACCGGCGAGTGACGTTAATCGTTTCTGAAATACAAAGCCAACCAGGATCAACAAAACGCCAGTGACAATCAAAATATACCGAATTGAAACTTGATCCGCTAAGGGACCGTAAACTAGCATTGCAATTGGATAAATACCGGTAGACACAATTTGGAGAATGGAGAAGACACGACCCATTTTTTCTTTAGCCACATTTTCTTGAATTAAGATGTTGGTGGTTGCCTGAATGATTGGCATGCAAATTCCAGAGAAGAACATAAAGAGTAAGTATGTCCAAAAAGGTTCTGGGAGCCCCATCACCGCAAAACTAATACCTGATCCAATAAATCCGAGCGTAATTAATTTAATTTTGTGTGGTAAACGTTTTTGCATCGTAATGTAAAAACTGCCTAATAAAGCTCCCATCGTCCACAGAAGTTCATTTAGTGTTAGGCGCCAAACGGCAGATCCGAATGCCCGTTTGACGAATAGCGTGGATAATTGTGAAGATGGTGCAACAAGCACAAAAGCAATCAACGTAAATACCATAAAGTTTCGGAGATAGCGATGTGAAAAAGTATATTTTAAGCCATCCTTAATTCCAGATAAACCGGCGACGTGTTCCTGTTGCTGTTGTTCTTGCTGGGGAGCATGAACACAGGCCATCAAAATAATTCCGGATGTGGCTGTAACCAAATCAACGACAAAGACAAACATAATTCCGAGTTTTCCTAAAATAAATCCGCTTAAAATTGGTGAAATTAGCAAGAGAACGGAGCTAATAAACTGATTTAAGCCATTTATGCGGGAAAGCTCTTTTTTTGGTGTTATTTCGGGTAATAGCGCGTTGCCAGCTGGGGTTTGAACACCTGACCCTAAGGATCGAATTGCGGCAATTAAAAGAAGAAGCCATAGATCACGCGAAAAGAAAAAATAGATAATTGCAGTTCCAAATGTTAATAAGGTGACCAATGAGCTGGACGCGATAATTAGTTTTTTGCGGCTATATTGATCAGACCAGATTCCGGCCCACAAAGAAATTAAAATTTGTGGAAGGGTAGTAGCCATTGTTGCCAGCATAATCCAGGTTCCAGAAGATGCTTTTAAAGCAATGTACCAAAGAATGGCAAAATAAACTGAAGAAGATCCGAATAAGAAAAAATTTTGAGCGGCTAAAAAATAGCCGACATTTTGTTTCCAACTGTGTGATGCAATTGGGTGCATGTCCAACAACTCCTTTTGCCATTATTCTACCACGAAGGAAAAAAAGCTCCCAAGAATAATCTCTTGAAGTGCAGAGGATTCTTGGAAGCTTAGTTTATTCAGTTGTTTTAAACTGTTGATCTAGCGTTTCAGTCAGAATCTGTGAAACGTTGATGCCGGTCTGCTTGGCCCAATCATTTAAGTACTGAGGGATGGTAACATTCCGCCGAATGCGTTTTGTGTTTTTTGTTTCGTGCTCTGCAATCGGGACCATAATGACATGTTCACCTTCGACTAAATGAGTACTTTTCATATCAGAAGGGGCAGGCATTTTGTCTTGAGCCAGAATTAGTTTTTCTGCTTTTTCAGTAGCTTGAACCAAAGTCTCACCCTCAATTAGCATTCCCGGAAAATCTGGAATTAAGAGCTCAACAGAACCGTTTTGAACAGAATAAATAGCTGGATAAATTTTCATACACATTCTCCTTTTTGTCGGAATAAATTTTCTATAATGTGTATTATACATGCATGAATATTATAAGTAAAGCCATATGATAACTAAAAGCTAAACACGATAAACGACTTTGATAACTTCACAAACAACCGGATCATTTGTAGAAAATTCACGATCAAATTTACGCATTTGACTGGAGAATTTTTCTTTACTGCGTTCTTGCCAATCGGAAAGAGTTCGGTCTCCTTCAGCATCATTATAAGCATGTTCTGCTGAAACACGGAAAAATGGAACCAATTCTGACACGACTGTTTCAATAATTCCGACAGGATGCATGTCGGCGTTCAAAAGGACGAAGTAATCGCCAACTTGAGGGATTGGTTCATCTTTAGAAGAATAGTAGGCCAATGGTTTTGATGTAGCAGTCTTGTCACCAGCAAGAATTTTTTCGGTAAGTTCACTAACTTCTTCGGAATTAGATTGTTCACCAAACCAGCGTGTTTGAAAAGTCTTGTCAGTAAGTTGATGGGATTCCGCAAAATCGGTCCAAATTTTTTCTGCACTTAAAGCCATAATAATCAATCCTCGTTTTCGTATTTAATGTCTGTAGTGTAGCACTTTGAGAGCAGAAATAAAACGAAACAAGGCTGGAATTTAAGAAAAATGTAAGCCTTTTATATATGAGGAAGATTAGGTGATAAAATGTGATGTTCATTTCTAAACGAACTAACTTTTCTTTGGTATAATGGACGCAAAGTGGCTTGGAGGGATAACAATGAAGAAAGAACGGATTTTAAATATAACTGGCGGTGTCAATTTCCGTGAACTTGGCGGTTATCCAACCAAAGATGGTAAAACAATTAAATGGCAAAAACTATTGCGATCTGGTGATCTTAGTAGATTAACAGAAAAAGATGTTAAAAATCTGGCAGATTATGGACTTCACTATGATATCGATTTACGTTCTCCTTCAGAAGCCAGCTGGCTACAGGATCGTTTACCTGAAGATACGATTTATCGGTCATATCCCGTTTACCCGATCGCCCAAAATGATGAATCTGATTTGCCACCACTACCCGATAAACTAGAATCAACCGATTATTCACATCCATACGCTTTGATGATTTTAAATCCCCAAAGTCAGTTGGCCTTTCGAACAATGTTTCAAGATTTGTTGGCTAATTCAACACCGCAGAAGTCGTTACTGTTCCATTGTGCGGCTGGTAAAGATCGAACGGGGGTCGCTGGATTCCTAATCCTAACCGCTTTGGGTGTCGATTATGCGACGATTAAACAGGATTTTGTTTTGACTAACCTTGTATATAGCACAATGGATCAAGATGGTTTACGAAAACAGCTGCAAAACGACAAGGCAGCAAGTTTTGTCAATAAAATGAATACTGTTTTTCAAGTGCAAGGGGATACTTTGGATATTGCTAAACAGGCGATTATGGATAATTATGGTGATTATGAAACTTATTTTGATCAAGCGATGGGCCTTTCAAAAAGTGATTTAGATGCACTCAAGAAAATATATCTGGAGTAAAGAGGCTAATTATGGAAAAGCAGCGAATCTTGCCCATTCAGTCGGGATTGAATTTTCGCGAATTAGGTGGTTATCCGACACAGGATGGTAAAACAATTAAATGGCGCAAACTCTTACGTTCCGGCTATCTATCTGTGCTTAAGAAAACGGACAAACAGTTTCTGACAGATTATGGGCTTCGTTACGATGTTGATTTACGGTCAGATTACGAAATTTCGCGAAATCCGGATCCGACAATTCCTGAAATGGTCCACATTTCAGCGTCAGTTTATCCGTTTACGGCTCATAAAAAGATGAGTCTAAAGCAGTGGTGGAAAAATATTTTTCATAAAGATGCGCATCAGCCGAGCATCCTTTCTGATCCGTATCAGCTAATGGTGCTTGATCAACATGCCCAAGCGGCGTTTAAAGAATTATTTCAAATTTTGCTTAAAAATGATCAACCAAACCAGGCAGTTGTTTTCCACTGTTCAGCAGGCAAAGATCGCACTGGAATTGCAGCTTTCCTGGTTTTAAGTGCTTTAGGTGTCGATCAAGAAACGATTGACACAGATTACTTATTATCAAATCAAGTTTTGTTTGGGAAAATGCCGTCATTAAAATCGGCTTCTGGAACAAAAAGTGCGGCCATTGAGCGGATGAACCAAGCCAGAAACGTAAATCTACAAAGTTTACATTTAGCTAAACAGGCAATTGATGTTTCCTATCAAGGGATGACAAATTATCTTCACGAGGCGATGAACCTGTCTGACAAAAAGTTGGAGCAGTTAAGAGATCTCTATACCGAATAAAAAAGTTTGAAACAGATAATCTGTCTCAAACTTTTTATTTTATAGAAATACTAATAAAACAACGGCCAGCAGAAAGGCGATTCCGAGGAATGCGGCCGAAACGGCTTCAAAACGATTGGCACCTTTCATATCCATCCGTAAGCCAAACAAAACACTAAAAGCTAAAATGAGAATCAGCATTTTTTCGATTTCTGAATAACTATTACCATTGTTAAAGTAACCAGTAAACCAGCCCACGATACAGGCAATGATGACGATAATTCCAATGACAAAATCTGACCAATATTTTACACGCACATTAACACATCCTATGTTTATTATTGTTTCTATACTACCTTATTTGGCGAATAAATAACAATGAAAAAAAAGAAACCCAGCCATGCATGGCTGGGTTCTTTATATAGGGGAGTAGGTTGTTATCATGAAAAACAATGAAATATAGTAACTTTGGAGGAGTATGCTAATTTCATATAGGTAAAGTTATTGGCTTTATCTATATTTATATAATACCTTGCATGTATGAATTTTTTGTGACGAAAAGTTAAAAGGTTTATTAACACTAGTTTAACACGGCAACTCCTAAGGTAAGGTAGGTCGCAAACAGAATCCAGACAAAATAAGGTAACAAGAGCAGGGATGCAATTCGGCTGACTCTATAAAAGTGCCAGATACACCCCAGAACGACTAGGTCTAAAATAACTACGATTAACAGTCCAAACCAATAAAAATCTCCGCCAAAGAAAACAATACTCCATACGAAATTTAAAACAAGTTGGGTCGTAAATAGAATGAAACTAGCTACTTTGTCACGCTTAAAGGCAATTGACTGAAAGATAAAATAACCAGAGAGTGCAATCAATAAGTAGAGTAGTGGCCAAACAATCCCGAAAATATAATCAGGCGGTGACAATGGTGGTAGAGACAAAGCATTATAGATGGCCTTAATGTTTCCCGCAAACAAAGATGAAAGGCTTCCTAGAATCTCAACTCCAAGGATGAAGCATATAAGTACTATCCAATTAATCGATTTTTTGGTTTTCATTATTCTGATCCTCCCAGATAAAAGTTTTAGTAATTACCTAGAGTTTACCAACCCCACCGGGACTGCTAAAGAGAAATGCTCAAAAAGTAAGCGCTTAGCTATTTCCGACAAGCCGAGTTACTAATTGAAAAAATAATTTATTTTAATTATGAAAAACAGTAGACAAAACTAATTATTTAGTTTATAGTTAGTCTTATGTAAATGATAAGTAAAACAAAAAGGAGTGTTTCAAGTATGGAAAAGATAACAGTATTATGGGGACCTAGTTGTGGGTCCGCACGGCGCGCGTGTCACTGGTTAGATACACATGATTTAGCTTATGACAGAGTTAATGTTGTTTCAACAGCCATTACACTAGACACTTTAAAAAAAGTTTTATCACTTACTGAGTATGGTGCGGAAGAGATTATTTCCGAAAGATCAAAGGCATTCAAAAAATTTGGGCGGAAGTATATTGATTCACTAACTATCAGTCAATTACATCGACTATTAGTGAACTATCCAAGTTTAATTAAAAAACCAATTATTTTTACACACAATAAATTACAAATTGGGTTCAATGAAGATGAAATTCGTAGCTTTATCCCAAGAGAAACGAGACGCGTGTCATTTGCGCAAATGTTGAGCATTTTACATGATGCCTAATAATTAGATAATAAAAAAAGACTAAGCTAAAAATCAGAGTCGACCACGCCAATAAACGTGGGCAGCTGGTGATTTCTTACTTAGTCTTTTTATTTTGATAGCTAATTTAAATATTCATCAATGAATTGTTGAACTTTTTCTTGGTAAGCCTGAGGATTTATCCAAAAGCTCTCCGCATGAGAGGCCTCGGGCACAATCCAAATTTCTTTAGGATCACCACAAGCTTCGAAACTTTCATCAACCATGGAGGTCGGGACATAAATGTCTTTTTCCCCATGAATAAATAAAAATGGTCGGGTGTTTTTGCGTAGCTGTCGGATGGAAGAAACAGCATCGATCGAAAACCCCATGCGGTGGCGATTAATTGCATTAATCAGGGGCACAAATATTTTGGCAGGTAGATTGAATTGTTCTTTTAATAAATAAGAAAGTTCGTCACGTAGGTTTGAATAGCCACAATCAGAAATCATAAGTTTGACTTGAGAGGGCAAATCCTCACCACTGGTCATCTGTATCGTCGCGCCACCCATACTAACCCCAAACATAATAATTTGGGAATCCGAACCGATCCGACTGACTACAGAATTAGCCCAATCCACAAAATCTAACCGATCGATCCAGCCGAAATTAATGTAATCACCGGAACTGTGTCCGTGAGCACGATCGTCTGGTAATAAGACGTTGTAACCCATATCGTAAAACATTTTGGCATAGTTGGACATGGTTTCGCCGTTTCCTTTATAGCCATGAGCAATAATAACCGTCTTTTTTGAGTCGGCCTGGGCAGCTGGAATAAAAGTAGCCTCGACGCGGTTTTCTAAATCGTCGTGATGTAATGTCCAGTGATGGGAAGTTACTCCGTGAAACCAATTGACATAGGTATAATAATCATCTGCATATTTTTGTTTATCAGCTGAAGTTTCGGGAACGTAATCTACGCGGCGAAAGGCATAATCATATAATTTAGCACTCGCGGCAGTTAGCCCGGTAATTCCTAAAGCTAAAGGAGCTACAACACCGAGGCCAATTAAATTTTTTCTCTTCATAAATCACCATCCTTGTTAGTTTGTACTAGTTTTCGAGATAAATGTGACGTAAATCTTGGATATTATTTTTTGAAAGGTTCAAATAGTCATGGAGGTACGTGGGCATATCCCCTGAGGTTTTCTGAATTTGATCCATGGCCGTGTTATAAAATGAAATTTGGACACTTTGTAAGTCGCGCATGCTTTGAATAAATGCTGAAGAAGCTCCTTGGAGTTTTAAGGATTTAATCATCGCAGCTTGTTGCGGTTGAATGACTTTGTTGGTCAAGAGATAATCGGCCTTGATGGTGTCTTCATTCACACCTAACGCACTTAAAAAGAAGACGGCTCCCATACCTGTGCGATCCTTGCCAGCGGTACAGTGGAACAATAAGGTGCTTTTCTCGTCATCATTTTCAAGTAGCACATCAAAGAAACTTCGGTAGGCTTTTTGAGAATGAGGATTTGTGATGATATCTTGGTAAGCACGTTGCATTTGTTGACGGCCGGTTGTGGGATCGGTATCCATTTTTCGTTGCAAGCGGTCAGTTTGTTTGGAATTTTGAGTTTCATCCGTTGAAAAAACGGGGATGAATAAATACTTTGCGTGATTTGGAACACGATCTGGAGAGGTTGCCTTTTCTTCTGGAGAGCGAAAGTCAATGTCATATTTTAATCCATAATCGCTTAGAAAAGTAAGGTCAGCATCTGTCAAATCCGCCAGTTTTGCTGATCGAATGATTTTGTGCCATTTGATAGTTTCACCGGATATTGTTTGATAGCCACCAAGCTCTCTAAAATTACCGCCTTTTTGCAATTGTAGTATTCGCGATCTCACCATGATAAATCCTCCCGTATCTTTATTTAACGTACAACCTATATAAAAAATGATAGCACAGTCCTGATTTTCTTCCTATTAAATTTACTTAAACATTTAGATGATGTTTAAGTGTGGTGAAGACATGGCGATCTGCCCAACCAGTGACGGCACCTTGTAAAACAAAGGCCAACACGGTTCCAAGCCCGACCGCATAAACATGATGAGTCATTATAAATGTCAGCAAGATGATTGAAATTGCCGGAATATAGCTGATCCACTGTGCTTTGGCCGCATGACCGTGCATAAATTTAAACCGCACGATGTAGGTCAGATCGTCGTTAGGATGCAACACGATATTAGCACGTTGATAAATAGAGACTGCAACACCAATTCCGACGATCCCAAGAATGTCAGCTACGACTCTGACCCACAGTGGCAAGTTTAAAAAGCCATGGGCATCTAAACCAGTACTAATACTGCCCACCAGAAAAGAAAATGGAATCATAAATACTAAATTTCCAAGCGCCCGGTGCCAGTCAAACCTTTTGAGTAACACAGCGTTAGCAATAACCACCGCGATTCCCTCGACAAATAAAACACTCCCTAAAGAGAAATGCAGCCAGTTGCTTAAGTTGACCGATGAGGAAGTCCAAAGGGCGCTTCCGCAGTGACTAGCAACCGTCAGTGCGTTTGAAAATGAGTTTAAGACGATTGAAACGGCCAAGAAAAAGAGCCTTTTTTTAAAATCTGCATGTTTGTCCACAACGGAACTTCCTTTTTAGCTGAATTCATACAGCACAGTATGTATGTGATCATCATAGAATATTTTGCAGAAAGATGCCAAATATTTTTAACGCTTACAAATTTGCTCTATAATGGAACCATTACTTGACAGGAGGGTATATTTTGGCAAAATTAACGAAATTAACAGATACTTATGAATTAAATAATGGGGTAAAAATTCCCATTGTCGGTTTTGGTACTTGGCAAACACCAGATGGTGACGTTGCTGAGAAATCAGTTGAAGAGGCTTTAGCGGCTGGTTATCGCCATATCGATACCGCCTTCGCTTATGGGAATGAACAAAGTGTTGGCAAAGGAATTAAAGATAGTGGGATTGCTCGCGATCAACTTTGGGTTACTTCTAAGTTAGATGGTAAAGATCATGGCTATGAAAATACCAAGCAGGCGATTGATAAATCCTTAACCAATTTAGGGTTAGACTACTTGGATCTGTTCTTAATTCATTGGCCAAATCCAATTGCTTATCGGGATACTTGGGAACAAGCCAATGCGGATACATGGCGTGCAATGGAAGAGGCTCAAAAAGCTGGCAAGCTGCGCACGATTGGTGTTTCTAATTTCCGTCCTAAGCATTTGGATGCACTTTTAAAAACGGCAACGGTTGTCCCTCAGGTTAACCAAATTTTCCTTAACCCAAGCGATTTACAGCCAGAAGTTGTGAAATACAATGATGAACATAATATTTTATCTGAAGCATATAGCCCACTAGGGACAGGAAAAATCTTTGGTGTTTCAGAGCTGAAATCTATGGGTGAAAAATACCATAAGTCAGTCGCGCAGGTTGTCTTGCGTTGGTCTTTGCAACACGGATTTTTACCACTACCAAAGTCTGTGCATAATGAACGAATTATTGAAAATACAAAATTGTTTGATTTTGTAATTGATGATGCAGATATGAAAACAATTGATGGTTTACGGGGGCTTGCAGGTTTAGCTACGGATCCAGATACCATTACTTGGTAGTCAGCAAAGTAAAATGCTCGATTCATTTTTATGAATCGGGCATTTTTTTAGATCGGTTATTAATTAAACTTCTTCGGTAGAGTTTTTTAATACATTATTTTTCTTCATAGTTTCGTATATGCGTTTGCAATCAGTAGAATTTCCACGCAACTCATAGTTGTCTAAATAGTCGAAGCCATAATCGCGGGCATATCGTTTAGCGGTTAAGCAATACTGCAAACCAAAATTGCGATTACCACTGCCGATTACGCCAAGGCAAAGTTTACGATTATTTTTATAAGCGATGTATTCGCCTAAAACGTTAGTCATAAGCTCCTTAACACCATTATCCACACCATTCCCACCATCAAGATAAGTAGGCACAAAAGCAAAATAAGGTTCTTGTTCGCTATCAAAATCGGATTCTTCAGAGATTTCTTTTAAAGAAACGAGAGGATTGGCTGCATCTTTTGAATGCTGTTCTTCAGCATAATCTTGAAGATCCTGTGTAAAAGACCGTGTATTTCCCGCAACAGAAATGTATAAAATATTAATAATTGACATGGTGGGACCTCCTTAAGGATTACCGTTTATAATTGTAAGTCATTAAGGATATTGTACCACTTAAAATTTTTGGAAAATAGTTTTCTTGAAATCCTGAAACCGTTTTAACAAAGTAGTAAACTAGACCTATAACAAATTAAATGAAAAAGAATTGGGGTCGTTAATTTGGAACCTTATATTGTATTTATGGATATTGATGGGACGCTGATTTCACATAACCAAAACGTTTCTACAATGACTAAAAAAGTAATCGAACAATTGCAACAGCAAGGATTTATTTTCTATATTGCGACGGGGAGAATGTTATCGTTAGCGCAAGTTATTCAAAAAAGAATTAATTCAAAGGTAGAAATAATTGCTTCGAATGGTTCCGTTTATCAAAAAGGACATCATTTGCACCAAGATCATTTGGGGTGGAAGGCAATTAGTACCGTTTATGACATCACAACGGAATTAGAATTATCGACCAATTTTTTTAGTACAGATCGAACGTTTTATACAAGGAATAAGCCCTGGGATCTGAGTCGACTCGCGAGAATGCGGGTTATGCAGGATGGTGCTGGTAAGTTTGAAGATGTGCATGATCGCGATCATTTGAATGAGGTTAGTGAACAAATTATAAATGGAATCGTGATTGCTCAAGGACAATTGGACAAACTGTCAATTGCGCGCCAAAAATTAGTAGAGGCAGATGTGTTGAGTGTGTCGTCTTCGAGTCCGGATAATATTGAGTTGATTCCAAAACGAATTGATAAGGCAAGTGCGGTTCGCGCGATTACAAATCAATATGGAATTCCGGTAGACCATACGATTGCGTTTGGAAATGATAAAAACGATTTGGGAATGTTAAAGGCGGCCGGAACGGGTGTTGCAATGGGAAATAGTGCGGATGAAATAAAGGCCCAAGCGGACGCGGTGACAGAAGCAAGTGAAGATGACGGATTGCCCAAGTATTTGAAGAGAAGGTTCTTAGATTAGTGGGCTCGGCAATGCGTTAAGAGGCAGAAAATAACTGTCCTGGATGCGGGATCGCAATCCCGCGGGAAGGATAGTTATTTTCTGCCTCTTGCATTGCCGAGCCGTCCTCAAAAAAAGTAATAACAAAAAAGACCAGTTTGATGAAACTCAAACTGGTCTTTCGTATTTAGTTATCCATGTTTAATCGATCTGTTTCAGCTTTGTCTTTTAGCTTTTTGAATTCTTCATCAGAGATTTTTGTGACGTGGAACCAATCAATATGAGCATTTTCATTATCTAAAACTTCGAAGTTATACCGATCGATGCGAACTTTATCGTGCACTTGAATATTTGGGTGATGATCAATGACATAACCACCAAGTGTGACAACATCTTCTCCTTCAAATCCAGGGACATCGATTCCAAAGTACCGTTCAAAATCGTACATCGTAGTTTTACCACTGACTTGATAGGAGCCATCTGTTTCTTTGTGAATATAGTCGCCAGAAACATCATCAACTTCATCACTAATTGTTCCGAAAACTTCTTCATAAATATCTTTATCCGTGATAATCCCACTAGTCCCACCATATTCATCAACAACAACGGAAATGGGGGTTTGCTTTTGCAGCATTCTTTGGAGAACCTCTTGAATAAGGACTGTTTCAGGAACGGTAATGATGTTTCGAAGTAACTTGCTAACCTTAACTTTACCGTCTACACGACTTTGACGAACTAAATCGTAGTTGTAAACATAACCTAGGATCTTATCCTTATCGTTATTAGCAACGACTGGGAAACGGCTAAAACGTTTCTGTAAATATAGTAGCAATGCTTCATCAACCGTTGCGTCAACATCTAAAACAACTAATTGAGTACGATCAATCATGATGTCTTTAGCAACTTTATCATTAAAGTCAAACGCCCGCTGCATGTAAACATAATCGTTTTGATCAAGTTCACCACCAGTGACGGCATTTTTTGATAAGCTTAAAATTTCAGCCTGTGAGAAGACTTCATTACTTTCGTCAGCAGGTTCCATCCCCATTAATTTGACAATACCATTTGCTGAAGCATTTAGTAACCAAACAAAGGGATAGAACGCGGTATGAAACCAGTGTAATGGGGTTACAAGCCTCATTAAAACTTTTAAGGGAATATCAATACTAATATTCTTTGGCACAATTTCTGTGATAACAACTTCTAAATAGGTTAAAAGAAGAACCCCAATCACCGCTCCAATGGCATGCAGAGAAGTCTGGTTAATTAGATGTGTAGAACCGAAAAACAAAATAATAAAGTATTCAACGTACGATTCACCAATCCAACCTAGGATAATCCCACAGACGGATGTTCCAACCTGGGTTGTAGAAAGGTACTCATTTAGATTTGAAACCATGTGGATTGCTCGATCGAGCTTTTTGAGCCGCCCACCAACTGCTGTTGCTCTTGCTTCTTCTAAGGCACTTAACCGACTTTCGACAAGCGCAAATTCAGCAGCGACGAAAAAGTATGCCATGATAAAGGTAATCAAAATGATAATAGTATCGCTGATTATCTGACCACTGTCCAAGGACCATTCCCCATTTCTTTTGTAATTACATTATCTTTATATTATAGCGCGTCTCTAGAGAAAAATCTTTCAAATTAGTCAAGGATACCAGTTAATTTGTCACATATTTATAAAAAAGTTTGAAAAAATGATGAATGATATTAGAATTCTTATAAGTCCGATAAGTATCTTTTGACATTTAAGTGATAATTGGATATGATACTACTTACAAAAGATAATTCAATATATAGGAGGAAATTTAAATTATGACAAAAGGTTCTGCTTCTGGTAGTACTGACAATGGTGGGGAAATAGAAAAGAGTAAACCTCCTCATGCGTTTATAACTCAGACAACGGATCAACTCTTGGCTAAAGATCAGATTGCGCTTGATCAAGGCCTGACAAGTGAGAAAGCCCAGGAACGATTGAAACAGGATGGGCCCAACGCATTGGTCCAAAGGAAGCAAAGCAAGTGGGTACGCTTTTTCAAACAGTTCAATAACAGTATTACCTATATTCTTATTGTCGCCGCGATCGCGACTTTTCTATTGCGAGAATATTCAGATTCGATTGTAATTGGGCTGGTTGTAATTGTTAACGCACTGATCGGTTATTTTCAAGAGAGTAAAGCTTCGGAAGCTATCGATAATATTAAACAGATGTTGCAAGTTTCTGCAACGGTTATTCGCGATGGTAAACGAGATGATATCGAGGCCGAGGAGTTAGTTGTAGGGGACTTAGTTTTCCTTGAAGCTGGTGATAACGTCCCGGCGGATCTCCGAATTTTAGCTGCTGATAATTTAAAAATTCAGGAATCTTCATTAACTGGAGAAACTGACTCCGTTTTAAAAAATGATGAACCGTTAACAGATCCTAAAACGCCATTGGGAGACCGTTTGAATATGGCTTATGCATCAACTGCGGTGACAAATGGTAGTGGGCTAGGAATTGTGACGGCCACTGGTGCAAATAGTGAAATTGGTAAAATTAACGCCAGCATGGAAAGTGTAAAATCAAAAACAACCCCACTAATGCGAGAAATTAATGGTTTAGGTAAATATATTTCTTACGCGATTGTGGCGGTAGCCGTTTTATTAGCTGTTTATGGTTTAGTGACACGAGTTTACTCGGTTTCTGCCTTGATGGTGGCGGTGATTACCATGGTGGTGGGTTCCCTTCCAGAAGGCTTGCCAGCTAGTACCTCAGTGGTTTTGGCCATGGGTGTGCAAAAAATGACGAAACAAAATGCGATCGTCAAAACTTTGCCGGCTGTAGAAACCCTTGGGTCAGTTGATGTGATTAATACTGATAAAACGGGAACCTTAACAAAAAATGAAATGACAATTGATACGCTGATTACCAAAAATGGTAAGTATGCGGTAACCGGAACGGGTTATACACCAACTGGGCATATTACTAAAAATGGCCAACCGGTCGCTGTCGGTCAAGATGAAGATTTAGACCGGTTGATGGTTGCTGGACACGAAGCTAATGACACACGCCTGATTAAAAATGATGATAAGTGGGAAATCAACGGAGAACCTACTGATGGCGCATTTTTAGCACTGTATCATAAGGTGTTTAAAGAAACTGAGCCTGACTTAGTTGAATTGGACAAAATTCCATTTGATTCAGAATATCGTTATATTGCTAAACTGGATGAGGATTCAGACGGACAACGCGTTATTTTGGTGAAAGGGTCTCCAGATAAGATCTTTACAATGGCCAAACAAGCAGATAGTAGCTTTGATATTCCAGACTGGACAAACCGGGTATCTCAGTTGGCAAGAGACGGTGAACGAGTGGTGGCCTTGGGTTATCGTGAAGTTTCGCGTGATGTCCATAACCTTACCCCAGAAGTTATGGCAGAAGGAGTTCATTTTCTAGGAATTACTGGGATTATTGATCCCCCTAGAGAAGAAACCATCGTGGCATTGAAGCAAATGCGTGAAGCCGGAATTAAAGTTAAAATGATTACTGGTGATCACCCTGAAACGGCGTCTGCGATTGCTGCAAAGCTTGGTTTAGATGAAAATGTTTCGGCCATCACAGGTGCGCAAATTGATGAGCTTTCAGATGAAAAACTAAAAGAAGTTATCCAGGATTACAATGTGTTTGCGCGGACAACGCCGATGAACAAGTTGCGAATTGTGGAAGCATACCAAGCTAATGGGCTTGTCACTGCCATGACGGGTGACGGTGTTAATGATGCGCCAGCCTTGAAAAAAGCTGATATTGGAATTGCGATGGGGATCAAAGGAACCGATGTTGCGAAAGAAGCTGCCGATATGGTTTTAGCAGATGATAACTTTGCAACGTTGACGACCGCAATTAAAGAGGGACGTCACGTTTACGATAATATCAAAAAAACGATTCGGTTCTTATTACCCACTAGTTTTGCTGAAGGTTTGATTGTGTTGATATCGATTATGTTCCAACAAGAATTACCTTTGGTGCCAACCCAGTTATTATGGATTAACATGGTTTCCGCAGTCACAATTCAGTTCGCGTTCTTATTTGAACCAGCTGAGGAAGGTATCATGAAGCGGATGCCACGAAAGAGTAATCAGTCTTTCTTAAATAGAAAAGATGTTTGGCAAATTATCTATGTGGCAATTTTGATTGCTGCTCTGGGAATTGGAGCTTTCAACTGGTTAACGATGCAAGGGGTTAGTTCGACCGTTGCAAGTACCGTTACCTTAAACGTAATTGTATTCGGAAAAATCTTTTATCTCTTTAACATTCGGACGCCCAAGCCAGCAATTTCAAAAGATGTTTTACGTAATAAGATGGCCTTTGTCATCATCGGGATTCTCCTGGTATTGCAAGCCGGAATTACCTATTTACCATTTATGCAGAGTATCTTTAGCACTGCTGGGTTAAGCGCCCCCCTTTGGTTATTGCCAATTGTGGCCGGAATTGTTGTTTTAATTGTTACTGAGCTTGATAAACTGTTTGATCTCCGCCATCGACTGCATTTAGCGACGTCTCGTAATCAAAAATAAAGGGGTTTCATTTTACCATTTTAAAAAGTGGTGCTAGGATGAAGTCGTAAAAATATGATTAGGGAGATTTCGAAAATGGCAAAAGAAGCAGTTAAAGTTGAAACAGATAAAGAACGGATTGCAAAAATCGACTTCGATAAAGAAGATGTTAAGCAAGCAGCTGACATGATCGCAGAAAAAGGTTTCGTTACTAGAAATGATTTTCCCGATTTAAAAGATCGGCTGTGGAGCGAAGGATTTTACGAACAAATTGAAGATGAATTTCATCATCGTGATAACGAAGATCCATACATTTTCTTTGAACGTTTTGACTTTATCGGTGGTGCCATTGAATCAATTATCTTCGACATGGACCAAGTTGAAACAAGAGAAAAAGCATTGCATATTTTAGGGGATGCTTCAGATTTAAAGGTTCAAGATAAGCCTAATGAAACACATAAAGTAGTTACTTATTAAACAATAGCGGACTAAATTAAAAGTTTCTAAACTGCGTTAAGCTAGTTTAGAAACTTTTTTATTGTTAAAATTAATGAATTGTTAATCCTATGATACCGGCTTTTTAAGACACACATTTAGCACTCTTACATAAAGAGTGCTAAATTCTTGCATTCGTTTCTAAAAGGTCATACTATATAAATGTACCAAGAAATGAGGTACAAAAAATAATATTAAAAGGGAGTCTTGAATTATGGCTAACGAGTTAAGAAACAGAGATTTTGATGATTTTGCACCACTTGATTTTTTCGATAATTTTGGGAAGAATTTCTTCAAATCGATGACTCAAGGTAGCTCAATGAAGACGGACATCCGTGAAAACGATAAAAATTATGAAGTTTCCGCAGAACTACCTGGTTTCAAGAAGGAAAATATCTCTTTGAATTATGACAACGATACGTTGACTATTGAAGGCAAGCATAACGTTGAAAAGGAAAAGAAAGACGAAAAAGGTAATTTGATTCGTCAAGAACGGAGTTTCAGTAACACTTCACGTCAATTTTATTTACCAGACAT
The DNA here is from genome assembly GCF_051122535.1 of Pediococcus sp. M21F004. Taxonomy (NCBI): domain Bacteria; kingdom Bacillati; phylum Bacillota; class Bacilli; order Lactobacillales; family Lactobacillaceae; genus Pediococcus; species Pediococcus sp. M21F004. The sequence continues at coordinate 928,068 of NZ_CP177314.1, read as the reverse complement.
CGATCGTGAAAAGATCAGTGCTTCATATGACGGTGGCGTTTTAAAAGTAATATTGCCAAAGAGTGAAGAAAAGTTAGAAGCTGGCAAACAAATTCAAATTAACTAAAATTGAATGGTACTCTTTAAAAAGCTGTGACTACACTGTCGCAGCTTTTTTGCGTAATCATGGGGCCAAAAACTGCTTATAAATTGAATTCTTTATGTAACCGATATCAAATTAATTTTGTTTCGCCTAAAAAGGTGTTAAGCTGGAACTTGGATAGTTTCTTAAATCTATAATTTTAGGAGTGATAATTTTGAAACAAATTACAATTGGTGGCAAAAAGGTTTCTAACGTAGCCTTAGGAATTATGCGAATGGACGCGTTGGATACAGACGCTGCAAAAAAAGTAATTGAGACAGCCGTTGATAACGGTGTAAACTTTATTGATACTGCGGACATTTATGGAGGCGGTAAATCAGATCTCGTTTTCCGTGATGCTTTAGCTAAATCATCCGTAGATCGTGATGACTTATGGATTCAATCCAAGGTTGGGATTCGTAATGGCAATGATGACGGTTCAGGCAAGCCTTATGGAAACCGTTACGATTTCTCTAAACAACATATTATTGATGCCGTGAATCATGAGTTGCAGAGCTTAAATCTGGATTATTTGGATTCCGTTTTACTTCATCGTCCAGACCCATTGATGGAACCAAATGAGATTGCAGAAGCTTTTGATGAATTGCAAACAGCTGGTAAAGTGCGTCATTTTGGTGTTTCTAATTTCAATCCAATGCAATTTGAAATGTTGCAAGGCGCAGTTTCACAAAAGCTGATGTTTAATCAATTACAGTTTGGAATTATGCACAGCAACATGATTGATTTTGGGATGCATACAAACATGCAAGATGACCATAGTGTTGATCATGACGGGCAATTCCTCGAATATTCTCGAATTCATGATATCGTGATCCAAGCTTGGTCACCATATCAATGGGGAAATTTCAATGGGCCATTTATTGACAATCCTAAATTCCCTGAATTAAATAAAAAAATGCAAGAATTGGCTGATCAGTATGGGGTCACAAAAAATGCTATTGCTACAGCATGGATTTTGCGTCATCCGGCTAAATTCCAAGTATTAGTGGGCTCAATGAATCCACAAAATATTAAGGAATCATTGGCAGGTAGTGATGTAGAAATGACAGGCCAAGAGTGGTACGACATTTACTACGCAGCTGGAAATGATATGCCTTAAATCCAGTGGGTAAAAATAACGCGAAAAAGGTTCATAATAAGTGCGACGTATGCGAGAAAACTCCCGCAGTAGTCGTGGTTATTATGAACCTTTTGTTGTTTTTAACCGGCCTAAGAAATCTTAGTAGATAATGGACCAAAAAAGAATCCTAGCTCAAATTTCAATTGTTTGAGTCAGAATTCTTCTAAAAATCTAATTAATCAGTACTGTATTGGCGTGTGCCGATCAATTGATGATGCGTATCATAAAAACTAACCTTCACGGGGGCGCCGTTTTTCACAAGCTGCCATGAACCTTCAGCCTTGATATGGTGGTTAGGTTTAATTTCACTAACCGAGGCATTTTCCAAATTATCATCATTGGTTGCTGACGTTGAGAAGGGAAGGGATCCCTGTTCAAGCGTTTTAGGCTTACCATTGACGGTTTGAGTCGCCTTAACATATTTATACCAGCAGTCCGATGGAACGAGCTGAGATTTTCCGGTATTGGTGAAGGTATATTTTAAAATTAAGACTTGTTTATTTTTGGTAGCGGATGCCGTGACATGATTCTCGGTAATTAAAAATGTTCCTTGCTTGGTTGTAAAAGTTTGCCCAGCCAAAGTAGCTGTTTTCTGCACAACTTTTTTGACCGAACTAGTCTTTTTGGCGCTTGAAGTGCTAGTTTTCCCGGAATTTGAAGCCTTTCCAGCGCTACAGGCAGTTACGCCACTCGCTACAAAACCAATCAGTAAAATTAAAAATATTTTTTTGAAGCTTTTCAAAATTGTGTGTTACTCCTTTGTTTGGTCGTTCAAGGCGCTAATGCTCATGCTGACAGTTTTGGGTTTATCTTTCACGATGATAATTGTCCCTTTACCTAAAAAGTCTTTGTTTCCATTGTAGGCAAGATCATATTCTTTAGCAACATCACCAGAGTTTTGCAAGCCCATTACATAAATGGTGTCTTCTGTATAATCATCACTGAAAACAAAAGCAATCACTGATGAAACAACTAAGTCATCAGCCTGCATTTGTTTAAGTGTTCTCCAAATTCCGTCAATTACGGGTTGGGGAATAGTTTCTTTAACCTCATCGGTTACGCGTCGTTTCTTCGTGATTTCAAACAAAATAAAGTGCCTCAATTCATTAGTATTTTTCTAAGAATAGCACACTATCCTTAGTTTCGTCATGCAAATAGGCTAAAAATGGGCAATCTAGTTATAAAAACTAGCTGATCGTGTTATACTGACGGTAACATCTATGGATGAGGTGAAAAGAAATGAATGAATTAGAAACATATAATCGGTGGTTAAAAACAGTTAGAGACGTAAGGCTGCCTCACTGGGACGAATTACCCAACTTCGATTTGTATATGGATCAAGTAGTTGCCCTTTTGACCGGTTTTACCGGGCCATTAGGAATGGATCCTGTAACTTCGACAATGATTAATAACTATGTGAAACAAAAAGCCGTGGTTGCCCCTACGAAAAAGAAGTACCAGGTTATGCAAGTGGCAGACATTTTATTGATTACTTTATTAAAACAGTCATATCCAATTAATGTGATTCGTTCCGGAATTGATCGCATTACGGCAACAGATTATCCAAAACAGGCGTATGATCGTTTTATTGATATTGTGAACCAAAAGATTGCCAGAATCGGTGTGGAGCATACAACCATGGTGGCCAAAAATTTAGCTGAACAGTTGATGCAGGTCACATCAAATATGATTGTGGATCAAGTGCAAACCAGTGAATTGATCAGATTATTACAAAAATCGGCAGAACATAAGCCGACGACGTTAAATAAAAAAAGTAAGTAAGACAAATCAGTAATTAGTTCCACATAAATGCACTATAAACGGAGAAATTCCGTAGTAGATGTATTTTTGTGGAATTTTTTGTTTATTGAATGATTCTTTAAAAAGTGGAACGGTCCACTTAATAATTAGATAGGTTTCTCAAAACACTTAAATCAACCAATCCGTAAATAGTTTGTGAAGAAAGCGATTACTTTTTGTGTTCTGTTTCACAAACTCTTTATCTGAAAGCATTCGGTAATTTCATAATTTTCACAAGGCGAAACCTTAAGTATATCGTGATGAACAATGGTTTCTATCAATTTCATATTATGTAAACAATACGTATTTACAAACGAATAGTTGAAAGCTACAATGAAACTTGTGAAGCGAATAACATACTCATTCTGAGAGGAAGAATAATAATATGATTAAAGATTTGGATAATAAGAAGGAAATTGATGAACCACAAGTAATGGTCAATGATCTTGTTAAAAAAGCTCATATTGCTTTAGATCGTCTCAGTGTCATGGATCAGGAACAGATCGACAAGATTGTGCATGCAATGGCAGAAGCAGGATATCATGCTCGTCAGAAGTTGGCCAAGATGGCAGTCGATGAAACTGGCCGTGGTGTTTATGAACATAAGGTGATTAAAAACCAATTCGCTACAAAAGATATTTACAACTCAATTAAAAATGATCGCACAGTTGGAATTATTAGCGATGATAAAGAAACAGGAATCATGAAGGTTGCTGAGCCAGTTGGTGTGATTGCGAGTGCAACTCCCGTAACAAATCCTAGTTCAACAGCTTTTCACAATGCCTTGTTAGCAATTAAAACTCGGAATCCAATTATTTTTGCCTTCCATCCATTTGCACAAAAAACGTGTGTGGAAACTGGTCGGGTTATGGCTGAGGCAGCTGTAAAAGCTGGTGCCCCAGAGAACTGTGTCCAGTGGATTACAAAACCTAGCATGGCAGCAACAACAGATTTAATGAACCATGATGGTGTCGCAACCGTTGTCGCAACTGGTGGTGCTGGGATGGTTAAATCCGCATATTCTACCGGTAAACCAGCTCTTGGAGTTGGCCCTGGTAACGTTCCAGTGTACGTTGAGAAATCAGCTGATCTCAAACAAACAATTGATGATATCGTCTTATCAAAAACTTTTGACAATGGGATGATTTGTGCATCTGAATCTAATATGGTCGTTGATGCCGAAGTTTATGATGAAGTTAAAAAAGGTTTGAAGGATCAAGGTGCTTACTTCGTTAAAGACGCTGATATGGAAAACTTTGAGTCAACAGTCATGAATCGGGAAAAAGAATCAGTTAATCCTAAAGTGGCCGGTCAATCTGCATACAGTATTGCAACGTGGGCTGGGATTGAGGATTGTCCTGAAGATGCTAAGTTCTTGGTTGCTGAAATGGATGGACTCGGTGGAGAATATATTCTTTCTCACGAAAAGTTGTCTCCAGTTTTGACAATGGTTAAGGCTAAAGACCAAGATGATGCTGTTCATTTAATGAAACGGGGATTGAATCTTGGTGGCCTTGGTCATACAGTTGGCTTGCACACAAAAGATGATGACTTGATTAACCGTTTTGCCTTAGAAATGGACGCTTGCCGAATCTTAATTAATACCCCAACTTCACAAGGTGCAATTGGCTACAAATATAATAATGTGACGCCTTCTCTAACTTTGGGCTGTGGATCATGGGGTAAAAACTCCCTTTCACATAACTTAGAGGATTGGGATCTCTTGAATATCAAGACAGTCGCAAAACGTTTACCAAAACTTCGCCATGAAAGTTTGGATTTCTAAATAAATGTGTTGAGTAAAATAACGCGATCATTAATTTCAATTAGCTCTTTGAAATTAGTGATCGCGTTATTTTTCTAAACGTAGATAACGCTTTCTGTTATAATTGTATCAGTAACTTAAATTTGAGAAAAAGGTGGGATTTTATGTATTATTTTTTGAATACGACCATTCCTTTAAATAAATCTGGCATTGAACATGCCCAAATAAAACGGGTAAATTTATTTAACAATTATAAGGTTGCAAATAAAATTGTGACCCGTAATTTTGAAGTGGATTTACATCATAATCTGAAAGTCGCAGGAATCGACGAAAAAAACCATGTAAATTTATTTGAATTCCTACAAGGATCGGGAAATTTTAAGCCAAAACAGGTTAAACCACGTGATATTAAATTGCCCCACGGTTGTAAGCTAAAGGCTGAAAAAGATTACTTTGTGGCCAAAGATATTAAGAATCGGTTGGCCGTTCGGATCGAAGTTTGGGGCGAACATGATTCACAAGTGCAGGCAGTCAATTATTATGACTACGCGGGTAACTTATTGCGTCGCGAGCGCTATGATCATCGTGGCTTTTTATCGATTGCAGAAATTCATAATCCTCAAGGAGGGGTTAGTAATGAACAAATCTTCTCTCCTGAAGGCAAATTGGTTTATGAATCCTTCTATTTTAAAGATGGCCAAGGTAAAATTGTGAATTCATTGTTGCGCGTGGTAGATTTTCACGGACAAGATTACGAATTTACAGGGTTACGAGGGTTACAACGATTTTTCTTCGATCAATTAAACAAAGTCGACAACGGCAAAAATGTCTTTACTTCTGACCGAGCAGTTGAAACTGAGTGGGCTTTATTACATATGAAAACTCCAGCCTACAAGGCGTTGTTTTTGCATAATGCCCATACCGCTGACGCAAATGACCCCATGGATCGTGTCTTAAATAATAATTTTGAATTCTCCTTAAACAATTTTGCAGAATGGAATGCGGTAATTGATTCTACAGATCGGCAAACCAAAGATGTTAAATTACGTTTTGATTCCAAACAAACGGCAATTTACACCGTTCCAGTTGGAATTGTGACAAATGAGTTGATGCAAAAACCACAGGTAGCCTTCAGTGATCGGACACCAGGGAAAATTATTGTGGTTGCGCGTCTGTTTCCGGAAAAACGTTTGGATCATCTCATCAAAGCTTTTGCGATTGTGCATAAACAATTACCCCAAACTACACTGGATCTCTGGGGATATGGGGATGGAAAAACAGATAAAGGATTAAAACAACTAGTTCAAGATTTAAGCCTTGAAAAAGTCGTGCAGTTTAAAGGCTATACGCCAAATATTGGCGACGTGATGGATCACGCGCAGGTATCAACGTTGACCAGTAATGTTGAAGGATTTGCGTTGGCAGTCTTGGAAGCCCAATCTCATGGGTTACCAGTTGTTTCCTACGATATTCCTTATGGACCATCTGACATTATCGAAGATGGTTTTAGCGGAACATTAGTTAAACAAGGTGATTATAAGAGCTTTGCCCAGGCGCTAATTGCGCTTATGGGTGATCAAAAGAAACTTCAGGAATATAGTAATCACGCCTATGTAAGCCGTGAACGTTACAGTGAAGCAGCCATTTGGAAAGCATGGCAGCAGGTGGTTGATAATGCCGATCAATTTTTTGATCAAATTCAAACGAAAGGGACGGTGGAGTAGATGATTTATTTTTTAAATGAGTATTTGATGGCTTTAAACTCTGGTCTAGAATATGCTGAAATTAATCGGATTAAACTGCTCAAAAATAATCATGTCCCAGCCAAAATTGTAACCCGAGATTACAATCAGGAATTGCATCGTAATATGCAGACTCTGGGTTTAGAAGCGGATGACATGGTCAACATGTTTGACTATTTCCAGCATGCAGAACATGTTGAAACACCAAAAGTCCTCAAAACGATTGATTTAAATTTGCCAAAAAGTTACGAAATTGATCAAGGGGCCGATTTTAGTCGCGTAACTGATGGTGATCGCGTGGTGGCCGATGTTCATTTTGCCAGTGGCACCTTTGGCCGCGTTTCGTATGTGAATTATTTTGATGCCTATATGAATGTTGCCAAAACAGAGTATTATGATTGGCGTGGGTTTAAGTCGATGGATAAGTACTTCACGCCGACGGGAGCTCCGGCAGCCGAATTTTTATTTACACCCGAAGGAAAACGCGTTTACGAGTCATATTACATGAATGATGTGAACGGAAATCCTGTAAATTCTTTATTGAAACTAGTTGATTATAAAGGTGAAGACCATAATTTTGATAATTTAGAGGAACTATTCACGTTCTTTTTAGATGAGTTAAATCGTCGTGATGGGAGTCACCAGACCTTTATTGCGGATCGACCAGCCCAGACAAACATGCCAATGATGAATATGGTGACGTTGGCACATAAATATGTTTCTCTACCAATTGTGCATGGTGTGGATCCAAATGATCAGGTCCATAGCAATTTTGATCCTGCATACACAACCGTGTTTGGTCCCCGAATTGATGAATTAGATGGCATTATTGTCATGACTCAAGCGCAAAAACGTGACTTAGGTAAACGTTTGAATCATCCCAAAACGCCAATCTATGTTATTCCTGGAGCGGTTGTTCTTAATGAAACCCGAAATGAACCACATGTTTTGTACCGAAATCGAGTACAAGATCGTTTATTGTATGTAGGGCGTTTGACGCCTGATAAGCAGATTGAGCGGTTAATTCGCGCGGTTCAAATTATTAGTCAAAAGATTCCTGATGTCACTTTGGACTTGTATGGTTATGGTAGCGAAGAGGATGTCAACGCCTTTAAGAAGCTTGCGCAGGATTTAAAGGTTGATCAGCTAGTCCACTTCAAAGGCTTTGTCTACGATTTGACAACGGTATATAACCAGGCGGGGTTGTTTGTTAGTGCAAGTCATTCTGATGCAATGCCACTAGCGATGGTGGAAGCCATGGCTCATGGGGTTCCAGCAGTTGCATACGCAAGTCACTATGGTCCAAGCGAAATCATCGATGATAAGCAAAATGGGCGCCTAATTGAAGAGGGCGATGAAGACGTCTTCCTCTTTAGCCGGGCCGTGATTGATTTGTTGAGTGATCCGGACTTACTGGCTGAATATAGTGAGAAAGCTTATGAAATTGGCGATCGGTATTCAGAAGAACATGTCCTGGCTGACTGGCAATTATTGTTGACACATGATAATTAAAAATTAAAAACGAGAGTAGCATCAGATTTAAATCTGATCTTACTCTCGTTTTTAGTTTCTTAAGTTTGATTATTTAACAGCCCCAAACAGATCGTTAAACGCTTCGGTCATAGTTGGATGAGAATAAATTTGATCACGAAGCACTTCATAAGGGATGTGTTGATGCATGGCTAATGAAATCGTGTTGATCAATTCTTGAGCGTCCACACAATAAAGAGTTGCGCCTAAGATCTCATGGCTATCTGGTGAAACTAGCACTTTAAGATAACCGGTTGTGTTCCCAATAACGTGAGCCTTGGGAACTGAAGCTGTCATAATTTTACCGCTGAGATAGGCGACATTTTCTTCTTTGGCCTGTTCCTCGTTCATTCCGATTGTTGCGACAGGTGTATCCAAGAACACCACGTGAGGCACAAGGCTTTGTTCTTTAAGTGATCGTTTACCATCACCGACCAATTGATCTAGGACAATGCGATAGTCATCTAAGGAGATGTAAGTGAATTGGGCACCACCCCGAACATCACCCATTGCCCAGATGTCTTTGACATTAGTCTGAAGATGATCATTGACGACGACACCGTGGTTGTTAGTTTCTATACCGGCTTTATCCAAACCCAAATTGGCAATATTAGCTTTTCGGCCCGTCGCCACTAAGATTGTATCGGCATCAATGGTCCTAGCCTGGTCGCCCTGTGTAAATGAAATTTGGGCAAAGCCATCATTATCCTCGATTTTTGCAATTTGGGCATTGAATTCAAAACGCACGTTCTTTTCAGCAAGGTTCTTTTTGACTTCTTGCGCAAGTTCTCGTTCATCGCGAGGCATAAACTTTTTACCTGCATCAATGATGGTCACTTGTGATCCAAAGTTTGCGTAAATGGATGCAAACTCCAAGCCGATGTAACCACCCCCGATAATTACAAGATGTTTAGGAAGGTGGCGCTGGTCCATTAAGGATTCGCTAGTTTTAACAAAGGTACTTTGTTGTAAACCAGGAACATCAGGTAAGATTGGCGTGCTTCCCGTGTTGATAAAGATGTGGTCTCCTGAAATTTCATCAGTTTTTCCATTTTGATAAGTAACTTTAAGTTGTTTGGGAGCTTCAAATTCAGCGCGGCCATTCAAAACAGTTACGGTTGATTTGTCGGCAATTTTGTGCAAATTACTTTCACGAAGCGTGCCAGTTACATCATTTTTATTAACAATAGCATGGGTATAATTTTCTTGAGCATTGCCAAGTTGATTATTTTGGGAACTAGTTAGTAGTGTTTTAGTTGGAATACAGGCGACGTTAATACAGGTTCCGCCGTACATTTTGTCGGACGCTTCAATCATAATGACCGATTCACCTCGAGAGGCAAGGGCACCAGCGAGCGTTTTCGCAGCTTTACCAAATCCGATAAAAACATTTTTTGCTGTAATCATGAATAATTCCTCCTTTAATATGTACATACATATTACTGTACATACATAGTAAAATGCTGGTATACTTTTGTCAACAGATTAGATTGGTAGAGAGAAGGTTATTGCATGGCATCAGTTTTAGAGTCGTGTACGTATTTTGTGTCGAACCGTTTGGCACGAGAAACGGAGAAAATTGCAAAAAAAGTTTATCAACCAACGGGGATGAATCCCACGTATAGCTATGTGTTAATGGCAATTGATGAAAAAAAGACCGTTTTACTTCATGATTTAGCGGATTTAATGGATTATTCACCGTCTACCATGTCCCGATTTGTGGACAGCCTGGTAAAGAAAGGGTACGTCGCTAGGGATTATCAGTGGCGCAAAGTAGCGTTGAGCCTGACTGATTCTGGCAAGCAAATGGTTAAAATTGCGTATCAGTGTTTAGCAAAAATGGATCAAGAAACTTGTCGCGTGTTTGGAAGTGCTGAACAACGCGATAGGGTGGTCGCAAATTTGAATGAGTGGACGACAACAATTGAGGCCAAGGTAAAATAAAATCCACTAACTTTCACAGTTAGTGGATTTTTGTTATTCAGTTAAATCTGCGAAGGTACCATGGACTAATTTTTTTAGATCTTGCGCATCAATTTTAACAGAGCGGCCAATCTTTCCAGAGGAGACAATAATCTCACCTTGTTTTTGCGCAATGTCAGAAATATAGATTGGGAAATGTTTAGATTCATAGATTCCGATTGGTGTGTTGGCCCCGTGTTCATAGCCTGTGGTTTTAACCAGTTCTTTCAGCGGAATCATTCCAACTTTTTTATTGCCAGAAACCTTAGCCAACTTTTTATAACTAAGGTGTTCATCAATTGGCAGCACGCCAACAAGCGGACCAGTTTTGTTGCCAGTTAGGGCTAACGTCTTATAGATATGATGTTCATCTTCAGCGAGATGGTCGACTTGCAGTTGTTCGACGTCACCTTCCTGTTTTGTGGGGAAGATATATTGTTCATACTTCATATTAGCTTTATCAAGAATCTTTTCGACTAGAGTTTTATCAATTTTATTTTTTTTGCTTTTTTTAGAAATATTGTTCACCTTCCTGCAAATTCATTTTAGCATAGTGGCTTAAAAAAGAGGAACCGAGAAATTTTGGGGTATGCTATAATTTAAAGGTATAAATTAACGGGTAACTGAAAGGTGGGAATGATTTGGCTGATTTGTTGTATAAAACAATTTTAAAAGATTTGGAAAAACGAATCTTCAATAATGAATTTCCTGCTAAAAAGTTACCAGATGAACGAACGTTGACGAGCCAGTATGGTGTGAGTCGTAGTTCGATCAAACGCGCGTTAAGTGTATTAGCAGATGAAGGGATTGTGTTTAAAAAGCGTGGTTCCGGAACTTTTGTGAATCCACTTTATTTAAAGAATCGCTCGTTGTTTACATATGAGGGCTCCAATCTTGGGGTAACCGACAGTATGCGTGCGGATGGGCGAAAACCTAGCATCAAAGTCCTGGACTTTTCTGTTATTCCGGCAACAAAAGAAATGCAGACAGATTTATTCTTGGAAGCAGAAGATTTTGTTTATCAAATTCGGCGGTTACGGTTGTTGGACGATCAACCAGTCATGATTGAGACGGGGTATATTCCCATTAAAATTGTCCCTGAGTTATCACGAACAATTGTCTCAAAATCAATTTTTAATTATTTAGAAGATAAAAAGAATCAAACGGTCACTAAATCTTTCTTGTCAATTGAAGCCCAACCTTCAACCTCTGATGATCAAGAACTTTTGCATTTGACACCCCAAGAGCCAGTGGGGGTCATGTCTGGAATCTTTTTCTTGGATGATGGGACGCCATTTGAGTTATCAAACATGCGATTGCATTATAAATATATGAAGTATAATGCAGTGGTTGAGCTGAAATAGGAAAATTACTATAAATTTATCTAGCCAGATGAACGAATCATAACCAACGAGTGGGGTTATGAGGTGAGAATTTCGCGGCACTGTAAGCATAAAAGTTGAACTGTTGATTACATCATGTAACGTGTAATCAACAGTTTTTTTATTTTTAAAAAATTGGACCGTATCAATTTTCAAATTAGTTGACCACAAGGAAATATCGGGTTATTATTATGTTGTATTCGGTAACAACTTCAAAAAAACTAAACATTTTGAATGTGAGGTTTTGCGAGAGGCAGAATAGACATTAGCATATGAAAAGGAGCCAATCCGACTAACTGCTTTAGCAGAGTAGGGAGGATGGACATCCGTTTTGAATATAGGATTTTACGAGAGCAAAATAGACATTTATACATGAAAAGGAGCCAGTCCGACTAACTGCTTTAGCAGAGTAGAGAGGATGGACATCCGTTTTGAATATAGGATTTTGCGAGAGCAAAATAGACATTTATACATGAAAAGGAGCAATACAATGGCAACTGATTATTCATCAAAATCATATTTTGAAAATCTTGATAAATTTTGGCAGGCTGCAAATTACTTGTCAGTTGGGCAACTTTATTTAAAAGATAATCCGTTATTAAAACGTCCATTGAAAAATGAGGATGTAAAGGTTCATCCAATTGGACACTGGGGAACAATTCCTGGTCAAAATTACATTTATGCTCATTTAAATCGTGTCATTAATAAGTACAACTTAAACATGTTTTATATCGAAGGCCCTGGTCATGGTGGTCAAGTAATGGTTTCAAACTCTTATTTGGACGGTAGTTACACTGAAACTTATCCAGAAATTACACAGGATGAATCCGGGATGCAGAAGCTGTTTAAACAGTTTTCTTGGCCTGGTGGTGTGGCATCACATGCCGCTCCTGTAACACCAGGTTCCATTCATGAAGGTGGCGAACTTGGCTATTCTCTATCTCATGGAGTAGGTGCAATTTTAGATAGTCCTGATCAAATTGCGGCTGTTGTAGTGGGCGATGGTGAAGCTGAAACTGGTCCACTGGCAACATCATGGCAATCAAATAAGTTTATTAATCCAATTAATGATGGGGCAGTTTTGCCAATCCTTGATATTAATGGGTATAAGCTAAGCAATCCAACGTTGTTTAGTCGGATGTCAGATGAAAAAATTAAGCAGTATTTTGAAGGCTTGAATTGGAGTCCAATCTTTGTTGAAGGCGATAACGCTGAAAAGATGAATCCGGAAATGGCCAAAGCAATGGACACGGCTGTTGAGCAGATCCAAGCGATTCAAAAGAATGCGCGTGAAAATAACGATCCATCTCTTCCAAGTTGGCCTTTAATCATTTTCCGTTCACCAAAGGGTTGGACAGGTCCAAAGACATGGGACGGTAAGGTCGTTGAAGGAACTTTCCGTGCGCATCAAATTCCAATTCCAGTTGACCAAGCAGACATGCAACATGCTGATGCGCTTCTGGATTGGATGGAATCTTATAAACCAGAAGAATTATTTGATGACGCTGGTAAACTTAAACCAGAAATTGCAGCGATTGCCCCAAAAGGTGACAAACGGATGGCTGCCAACCCAATTACCAATGGGGGCGTTGATCCAAAAGATTTACGTTTGCCTGACTTTCGAGATTACGCAGTGGATACCAGCAAACGGGGCCAATCTGTCAAACAAGATATGATTGTTTGGTCTGATTACTTACGCGATGTCGTTAAATTGAATCCTGAGAACTTCCGGATGTTTGGTCCAGATGAAACCATGTCTAACCGACTTTATGGATTGTTTGAAACAACTGACCGACAGTGGATCGACCCTATCAAAAAAGATTGGGATGAAGATCTCGCACCTGCTGGGCGGATTTTGGATGCTCAATTATCTGAGCATCAAGCTGAAGGCTGGTTAGAAGGTTATACATTGACTGGTCGTCATGGGATTTTCACAAGTTACGAAGCCTTTTTACGGGTTGTGGATTCTATGTTGACCCAACACTTCAAGTGGTTACGTAAAGCTAGTGAGTTGAAATGGCGGAAAGATTATCCATCTTTGAACGTGGTTTCAACATCGACTAGTTTCCAACAAGATCATAATGGCTACACTCATCAAGATCCAGGTATTTTGACCCATATGGCGGAAAAGAAACCAGAATTTGTGCGTGAATATTTGCCTGCAGATGCTAATTCATTGTTGGCAGTTAGCCCGTTAATTATGAATGACCGTGAAAAAGTCAATGTTTTGGTTACTTCAAAGCAGTTGCGTCCTCAATTTTATTCAATTGAAGAAGCAGAAGTATTAGCGAAAAATGGCCTTGGAATTATTGATTGGGCAAGTACGGATCAAGGTGCCAAACCAGATGTCATTTTTGCGGCTGCCGGAACAGAACCTAATATGGAAAGTTTAGCAGCTATCAACATTTTGCATGATCAATTTCCAGATTTGAAAATCCGGTTTATCAATGTGATTGATTTACTCAAGTTACAGAGTCCAAAGGTTAATCCACGCGGACTTTCTGATGAAGAATTTGATCATTACTTTACCAAAGACACACCCGTGATCTTTGCATTCCACGGCTATGAAGATCTTGTGAAGTCCATATTCTTTGATCGTCATAATCACAATGTGCATGTGCACGGCTATCGTGAAAACGGAGATATTACCACTCCATTTGATATTCGGGTAGTTAACCAGCTTGATCGTTTCAATTTATCAAAAGAAGCGATTATGGCAATTCCTGAGTTTGCTGAAAGTGGCGCTGACTTTATTCAGAAGATGGATAACAAATTGGCTGAACATTATCAGTATATCCGGGATCACGGAGACGATCTTCCTGAAGTGAAAGATTGGACTTGGAAAGATTTAAAATAAAAAATCATAAAAATGCACAACGTTAATCATACGACGTTGTGCATTTTGTTTTGGAAAAGAATATAATCAAACCAAAAAAATCGTTCAAATCATTGAACTTTTTACGTGGTTAGTGTCATAATATGCGTATATTAATATTGAACGAATAATTAAAGGCGATGATGATAATGGTTCCAATGCTTGGAAAAAGGTTTGCTCGGCTGCTGGTATTAAAAAGGGCAGGTTCTAATCCGAATAATGGTAACGCGCTGTGGTTATGTCAATGTGATTGCGGAAATCAAGTTGTGGTTGATGGCTATTCCCTTCGTTGTGGGCAAACAAGAAGTTGCGGTTGTTTAAAACGGGAAACTTCTCGTGAAAGCATCAAACATAACCCTGCGTTCCAAAAAAATGTGGGAAATGCAAATAACCTTACCGACAAGGACGGTATTAACTATACTTCACGAGATCTGACAAAACGTAATAAAACCGGAGTGGTTGGTGTGTCATATGATAAGGCATCGGATACTTGGTTTGCGCATTTGATGATTAATTATAAATATGTGCTTGCCAAGAGTTTTAAAGACTTTGATGATGCAGTTGCGGCCCGAAAAAAAGCAGAACTTAAATATTATGGAAAGAATCGGTAATCATAGATAGTTAAAGGGTGAAAATCAATTTTGATTTTCACCCTTTTTTGAAGACAATTAATTTTCAAAAAATCCTTGTTGTTTTAAGACTATTAATATCTGTGACCGTTTTTGGGGGCTGACCTGCATGTCATGCAAAATATGATGACGATAGGTTTCAACACGATTATTAGTCCCGCGTTGCGCATAGTATTTTTCGATGGTCTGATCGTAAGCATCAAGCGTTTTTTTGTCTGGATCTTGATAGTAATTATCAAAGTGGACAGCTTCTAACGGCAATCTGGGTTTTAAATTAGGCTTTTCATCTGGATAACCAATCGCAATTCCGAATACTGGAAAAGTTAATTTTGGGAGATGAAGGAGGTCAATTACTTGTTGGGCATCATTTAAAATGCTACCTAGAATGACTGCGCCAAGTCCCATACTTTCTGCAGCAGTCACAATACTTTGACCAGCCAGAGCGGCATCATCAAATGCAGCAAGGCTTCGGTCACCATCATGAAGTAAGTGCGTATCGGTATCGGCTTCTTGACCGATAAATTCGTTTCGACGCTGATCGGCAACCATGACAAAGAGGTGGCCACTACTTTTTGTGAAAGGATAAGTTGTAATGTCGGCAAGTTGTTTCTTTAAATTAGCATCAGTTACACTTATGACGCTAAATTGTTGCATAAACATACTTGAAGAAGTTCGTTGTGCCGCCTCTAATAAAGTGTGAATAACGTCTGCAGATAAGGCTTGGTTTTTAAAATGGCGAATGGATCGGTGGTGCGTCAGTAAATGTAAGGTTTTGTTATTTTCCAAAGTCAGAATCTTCTTTCTATAAAACTATTTTTCAAACTGGAAATAATCAGGAATCGGAGCGGTTACGCATTTAGTTTCGTTTGAAAAAGGAAGTGGAAATTCGATTTTCCAAGAGTGTAAAGCCAATCGTTCACCAGAGTGATACTTAGGATTATACAACGGATCGCCAATAATTGGGTGTCCTAAGCTCGCAAAGTGCACACGAATTTGGTGGGTGCGCCCGGTTTGTAATTGAACTTCTACTAACGACTGATGGTCAGTTTCTTTGAGAACCTTAAATTCTGTCACAGCCATGGCGGCCTGTGTGCCGTTCACCACACGTTTGCGCTTGTCAGCCAAGGTTTCACCAATAGGCAGTGAAATAATGCCGTGTGCGTGCTGAAATTTACCTTGTACAACGGCAAGATAGGTTCGATGCACAACCTTTGTTTTAATAAAACGATTATAGATAGGAATTAAAACCGGGTTCTTAACTACCAGAATAGCACCGCTTGTTTGTTGATCTAGCCGATGCACATTGTAAGGATAGCTATCGGTATTTTGTAGATAGGCGGCCAGATGGTTCATCAAACTACCGGTTTCACCTGGTTGGTTGGAATGCGTTTTTACGCCGGTTGCCTTATTTGCGATAAGAAGATCGTTGTTTTCAAACAAAACTTGAAGATTAGCGGTGCTATCGGGTAAAAAGCTTGGAATTGGAGTGGAAAAATTTTGTGAATCAAAGGTCATTTCAATTTGATCATGGGGCGCTAATACCGTGTTCATCGATTGGTAGCGATGATTTACTAAGACACTTCTGTCGATACGTAAAAAGTGGACTTCTTTTTTGGAAAGAGCCCAATTTTTTTGAAGAAGTTGTCTTAGAGCGGTTGGTTGAAAATCATCTGATAAAATGCGTTTGTAGGTCCACTTCATTTTAAATCACTCCAATACAAAAGGGCCATCGCAAACCAGTGTTTGTGAGGCCCTTAGGTTTTAAAATCTAAAATTACTTAGCTTCTGCTTCAGGTTTTACAACTAAAACATCGCAAATAGCGTTTCGGCCCACATATGTAGCTACTGAACCAACCATTAAGCGTTCCAAAGCATTAAGTCCAGTTGAACCAATCATAATAAGTTCATTATGATGATCTTTGGGGAATTCGTTAGCAATAACTGGTTTAGGGTTACCAAAACGAACGTGGACACTAACATCTTTTACGCCAGCGTCTTCAGCTTGTTTTTTAAGCTCTGCTAAGCGTTTTTGAACGTCTTCGGATAGCTTGTAAATGACGTCGCCGCTAACAGCACCCCCATATGTGTCACTGAATTGGTTCACTTCAAGAACATTTAGAATATCAAGATGGGTGTCATTCCGTTTGGCAACTTCAATTGCCTTTTTCAAAACGGTGTCTGTAACCTTTGAGCCATCGATTGGAGCTAAAATGTTTTTATATTGTTGTAACATGTTGCTCACCTTCCATTTCATATGGGTTCCTATGAATACTATATCATTTTTTGAAGGAAATGTAAGTGTTTTAGTTCAAAGTGAGTGAGGCAAATCGCTAGAGAGATAAAAATAGACATGATGGAGGCGGGATCGCATCCCGCTGTGAGTCGTGTCTATTTTTATCTCTCTGATTTGCCGAGCTGTCCTAAGTTTTAGCAGAAAATTGCCGAGCAGGCGACGGATGCAGGATCGCATCCCGCTGCGATTTTTTGCGGCTGGTTTGTGCCACAAAAATCGACAACGACCGAAGAACAGGAGGTTTTCTGTATGAAAACCACCAGCAAGGCGAAGCAGTGTGAGTCGTGTCTATTTTTATCTCTCTGATTTGCCGAGCTGTCCTAAAGCTTAGCAGAAAATTCTGGCAATTTATTTAAAATTCGTAGTTTAACCAGAACTAATTACTATACTTTTCAAAAGAATACGGTTACAATATGTGTATATAGATGATGGCGATACAAATACCGCCATTAATATTTAAGCACCGGGCTAGTTTCGATTAGCGCGGTGTTTTTTTGTTCAATTGAAATATAAATGTAAGTTGTAACTTTTTATTGAGATGTTAGACTATGTAAGTAGGCTTTAACCAATATTAGGACGGTGCAAAAATGAAAATTAAACCAAGTGATTTACTAGAAAGTATTCGAGACGAAAAAATTGAACGAGAGACATTTAAGATTACAAGCACGAAACTTAAAAAGGATCCAAAAATGGCCTTAACACCAGTTTTTGGATATTTACAAGAAAACCTAAAGAATCCAACTGCTGTGGAAGCAACTGTCACAATTAAAAAGGACGTTGTGTGCAAGTTTCAAACAAATATTATTAATCTACCGTACAATTATCCAAACAAGATTGAGCAACTAACAGACGCCGACACAGAATATGAGCTTCAACTCTATGCAATTTTTGAAGCAGAAGATATTAATGCTTCACACCTCAGAATTGATTTGATGGGCACGGTAGATAATTTTCTAGCTGGGGATGCGGATGTGTATAAAAATATTACGGATTGGCTAGCATTGCAATTCGAAAAACTAGATTCAGATAAAACAAAACAGGAGTAAAGGTGCCTATGAATCGTTTACTTAAAATGTTAACAGTAGCCGGGATTTTGTTTCTGGCTGTGTTCTTGATTAGCTTACGGTTTCATCCGGCAGCTACAAAAACAAAGCAACAAAATTTGAATCAGGTTTCGGTCTCTAATTTACCAAAAGAAAAGAAATCAAGTTCAAAGTCTAAAGCTAAGAAAAAGGCAGCCCGCCCCGCGTACATGCGGGCAGTTAATTGGAAAAAATCTTCAGAAACTAAAGCTTATCCGGATTTAAAAAAATATAGTGATGTGTGGATAAAAGTGTCAATTGCTAAACAACGTGTTTACATTTTTAACAATAAAACTCGTTTATACACCATGTATGCCTCTACAGGGTCAAAGAGTTCGCCAACACCAACCGGAACTTATCATATTCAGGCTGAACGGGGAACGTTCTTTTATAACGCGCAATCTAAAGAAGGCGCGAAATACTACGTTTCTTGGAAAGATCATGGCGTGTATTTATTCCATTCCGTCCCAACTAATGAACAAGGGCAGTTTCTGGTGAAAGAGGCTGAAAAGCTTGGAAAAGAAGCTAATTCGCATGGGTGTATAAGATTGGCAGTACCAGATGCAAAGTGGTTGTACACTAATATTCAAGAAGGAACGAAAGTTGTCATTCACTAGGGGTTAAGTTATGAAAAATAAAATTCGCGAATTTTTAAATAAAAAAAGAAAATGGTTGAAGTGAACCCCCAAGATTGGACAGATAAAATCGGAAGTTTGTCAAATGGTGTTGAAGGATAGTTTCTATCCTTTGGAGATCTCCTCGTGTGGGAGATCTTTTTTGTTGTTTTATTAGTTGCAGCGTTTAATCTGGTGTGTTGTCTGAATATCGTACTTGAAGGCATAACAAATAAGCCTACCATCGTGACGTTATTGTGGTAGATAATCTAGGCAATCAGCTGGTAGACGCGTGTGAACATATTGGCCTGATTGGAGAAGCCATAACAAGCACGTTTGAGCTCCTTGATCTTACGGTTGATGCCCTCTATCGGTCCGTTAGAGTAGGACGATTTGGCGGCGTTAATTACTCCATTAAGATTCTTTCGTAGGGTATGCATGGCCGTATCTAGGGGCGTGCCGTTAGGCTGATAGTTAGTGATGATATTCTTGAGTTCATCAGCGTGACGCCCCATCAAAGCATCGTGGAGATCGATGTAGGTTTCATAAGCTGTTTTGAAGGCCGGAAACGTATCGGTTCCAATATCAATAGCGTTCTGTTCGGTCGAGTACTCATTCAGGCCGAAGAGGTAGCGGCTCTTTTGTGCGTCAGGGGTGGCCTTGTGGAATAGGCGCCATAGTGATTTCAGTACTTTATATTCCCGCGAATGCTTGTCGAGTTGCTTCAAACATTGAGTGCGAATGGTATCCATCGTCCGGCCCATTAATTGAATAATGTGGAACCGATCAATAATGAGTTCGGCGTTAGGGAATAGTTCGTGCACGAATGCCTGATAGGAGGCGTTCATGTCCATGATGACGCGTTGAACCGCGGCCCGTTCTGCGGTGCTGTACTGACTAAGAAAGAACTGTTTGATGGTTCTATTAAGGCGGTCGCTAAGTACTTTAACTGATTTGTGAGTGTCGGCGTCAATGCAAATAAACGACATGGAGCCGTGCGTGGAACGGAATTCATCAAAGCATAGATTAATCGGTAACCGGCGGCTCGCGTGTGGATGAATATTAGCCGTCAAAATACGCTGAACTGAGTTTGTCGAAATACCGGTGAGACTGGCGATAGTCTTAGCCGGGAGTGATTTACTGGCTAGCTTCAGCACATGAGTCGCTAGTCCGTGACCGATGGCGTGGTTGGTTGATACCACTGGAGTGGTGGCCGTACAAGTGCTATGGCAGTTACTACAACGCCAGCGTTGCTTGTTTAGCTCTAGAATTACGGGCCGGTCCATGGGTCCTGCAATGTGGACATGAGTGAGCTTGTGTCCGTTAGGGTGCAACGTATTGTATCCACAGCTGGGACAGCGCCTGAGTGTGTAGGTAAGCTCTGCCTGGATGACCAAATACTTTTTGCGACCCGAGCCCCGACCATGAAATTCATCACGAGTACCGAACACCTGAATGTTTGTGTCTGTAATTCCCAGTAATTTAAGTGTATTATCTAGTTGAGACATCTATTCCTACCCCGCTTATCTTGAGTTTCGTCGCTTAAAGCATAGCACTAGGGAGGCTTAGATGCCTTTTTTTGTTATCAAAAAGGGCCTAGTACTTTTGGAATGGAAATACTTTCCAACACCAAAAATTTTAGACCCATAAAATCTAATCTTGGGGGTTCTTTTATGGTTAAATTTAATTTTGATTTCAAAGTGAAAGTAGTAACTGAATATTTAGGTGGTCTGCCCGTTAATTCATTAGCACACAAATACAGGATTGGTAGTAGTGCCACAGTTTTCAATTGGATTCAAAGATATGAGAAATTTGGCCTTAACG
Source organism: Pediococcus sp. M21F004 (assembly GCF_051122535.1). Taxonomy (NCBI): domain Bacteria; kingdom Bacillati; phylum Bacillota; class Bacilli; order Lactobacillales; family Lactobacillaceae; genus Pediococcus; species Pediococcus sp. M21F004. The sequence goes on along the minus strand of NZ_CP177314.1, from coordinate 907,308 downwards.
GTCTTAAACGCAAAGCAATGGATTTAGAATATGCTAGCCAGTTCAAAGTCGATGTATTAAACTGGAGAAAACAAAATCAGGCCTCGCTTCCAGTAACTGCCTTACATTTTAATTTATCCTCGCCGAGTACCATTTGGCAATGGGAAAGTCGGTTTAAGGCATTAGGAATTGTGGGTCTAGAGCGAAAGCGAGGCAACGCCAAGAACATGGTAAAACACAAGAATAAAAGTCGCAAACCCATTGTCCAAAAGGACAATTCCACAGCCAAAGAGGATTTAAAACAGCTTCAAAAAGAAAATGAAATGTTAAAGATTGAGAACACCTACCTAAAAAAATTAGAGGCCTTAACTCGGAAAAAATCAGTACAAAAGAAATCTCAGAAATAGCCATCGAGTTAAGGCAACTATTCCAAACTTCTATCAAACTGATTCTTAAAGTAATCCAAATTCCACGCAGTACCTATTACTACACTCAGAGTCATGAGAGACGTAAATTTGATGATGACCAGATTATTCAAGCAATAGACGAGATTCGCCAAAAAGATCCAAAATACACCAAAAAATACGGCTATCGAAGACTTACAAATGCATTACATGATTTAGGATTTAAAGTTAATCATAAACGCGTTTTGCGAATTATGCAGGAACACGGGTGGTTGTGTCATGCCTTTAATCGACAAACCAAAAAATATAATTCATATAAAGGTTTAGTGGGTAAAATCGCCGCTAATCGCTTAAAGCGACGCTTCAAAACCGATAGACCTTATCAAAAGCTCGTCGCAGACGTTAGTGAATTCAGATATGGAAACATGGGAATGAACGAACGAGTTTACCTCGAACCAGTTCTTGATTTGTTTTCTGGAGAAATTCTAGCATTCAATATTAGTGAACATCCAACAGTTAAATTCGCAATTAAACCGCTTAAAGAGGCTTTAGAAAAGCTACCAAAACTAAATTACCGGACAACAGTCCATACTGACCAAGGCTTTCAGTATCAACATCGACACTGGCAGCAGGTTTTAAAGCAACATCACGCTTATCAAAGCATGTCACGTAAAGCAACTTGTCTTGATAATGCGGCGATGGAGTCATTCTTTCACATTATGAAAGCTGAAATGATGGATGAACATTTTGAAGATAAAGCTAGCTTAATCCAAGCAATGACCGAATGGATAGGTTTTTATAATAATCGTCGAATTAAAACAAAATTGAACGGCAAGTCCCCGGTAAAATACCGAGAACTCGCCGTTCAAAAAGCAGCATAAATATTTGTCCAATTTTATGGGTTCACTTCAGGTATCAAGATGCTGGAATCAGCATTTTGAGCCTTTTTCTCCTTTTGGTTTTATATCGTCTCATTGGTTATGTCTTCACAAGAATTGTTTTCTTGAGTTGGCCAAAGATTATTGGAGTCACCATATTTTACATGGTGCTTTTAGTAGCCTGGCATAGTTGGGAAATCTATCAAGCAAAACGGTAAGATCAGCTTATTTTTGGAAAAGGTGCTTGAATACTGGTTTAAAAATGGCTGGTATTATAGCCAATAGGAAGAAAATCAAGCTGAAATACTTTTGGACAAACGGGGTGGCACCTAAATAATAACCTGCCAAACAACAAACACCAACCCAGATTAAAGCGCCCAGAAAGTTTAATTTATTGAATCGTTGTAAACTCATGTCGGAATTACCTGCAATAATAGGGACAAACAGGCCGACAAAGGGAACAAAGCGGGACAATAACAGGGAGCTTTTTTCGTTACGATCAAAGTAGGCTTGGGTTTTTTCCATTTGATCTGAGGCTTGGATTTCTTGTGAGAGCTTAGAACGTTGATTTAAAGTGGCTCCGGCGTGATATTTCACATTGGCACCAGCAGTAGCTGCGGTTAAAAAGATAATAAATAAACAAATAACATTCAGGCTGGAATGTGGGCTGGCGGCGATGGTACTAGTTAGAAATAGGACTGACTGCCCAGGTAAAAACGAAAAAATAACGTACGCCGTTTCTAAAAAAATCCAAATAAATAAGAATAAGTAAATCCAGCCGTTTAATTGGTCTGCGATTGGCACAATATAAGCGAGTGGATGTATAAAGAAATTAATGATTAAATTTAACATGATGGAACTCCATTCCCGTAAAAATCTACCCTAATCATATAATGAAACGTCTTAAAAGACTAGGGGTGTGTTTGCAAAAGGATAAAACTGTGTTATTATAAATTTATGCGATGAGTCGAGTAAAAACCAGATAACTTCGGTTGTTTCACTTTCGAGTGACTAGTGGTTTGCTTGGAACGGGATACTTTTCTTCCACCGGATTGTGTGGCGTATCTGATTAAACATGTGTGAACCGTGCGAGATCTATTTGAGAAATCAAGTACCGTTCAAAAAAAGGTTGGGACATTAGTCTCAGCCTTTTTTTACGTCCTTTTATTGAATTAAATAAACTTGATCGTGAACTAAATCAAACCGAGCAAAATGCTGGTTTAACTGTTCGGTAGCCTTGGGATTAACGTAGTGCGCACCTTGCCAAAAGGGCTTACTACCAGAACTACCAAATTTTTCACCAATACATATAAGCGTTACATCGGGATTTGTTTCACGCATTTTCTGTAACAAGTTCCAGTCAATTGAGACACCATCTGGTGACCATGACATAATCACAAACTTAACTTGATCTTGGTATTTCTTCCAGGCTTCCAGAGCATCTAATTTTTCAATTTCAGTAACAGAATGTTTTCCTGTTTCATTTTCAGCAATCCAGCCTTTATTATCAGTCGCAATCACTGGCTGGTCTAATTCACGAAGGCCTGCAGAAATCGTCCCGTTACCAGCCATTACTTCTAGGGTTGGAGCACCATTGAGGAACTTAGCCAGATCTTTGATGAATGGTGCAGAAATATAAGCCCACATTCCGTAATGATTTTCTAAATAGTCTCGGAATGAGCGCAACAATTTGTCTAATTTAGGAAGAGCCTGTGAGTACTGATTCCACAACTCATCGCCCTTAGGATCGCCCATTGGATATTTTTGGAGCAGACTTTGGAAAAGTGTGTCTTGAAAATCATCTGGGACTTGCAGGACAGGTAATGACTGGGGAAGGAGATTCTGGGCAATTAATCGATCACTTTCTAACACATTGTGGGTTAAAAAAGTAATTTGCGGAAACTCCTGAAATAAGTTATCATACTTTTTTATTTGGCCGATATAATCGGGTTCTTGCTCCTGCTTCTTGCTAATTTTAGCTTGATGGCGAAGCTTTTTTAATTTTTTTGAGTTCAAACTATCAATCCATTCTGTTGGTCGATTGGTGAGCAAATTTTATTTCTTACTGTCGTCCAAACCAAGGTCCAGTTCTTCTTGTTGATCATTTTCATCATGAACTGTTCGGCGCTTTTTACCGTGCAGGTATCCTTCAATTAACTGAAATAAACCATAGCGGTCTTCACTAGTAAGAAGTTTATGGTTGAAGGAGAGCTGTTTACCAGACAAGAACAATTTACCAAGATCATATTCGTCGTGATCCGCTTTACCACTTAAGTAATCCATGGTGACATCAAAATACTCAGCTAATTTGCGGATCTCAATATAAGAGGGAGTTCGAACGCCACGCTCCCAATTTCCAATTTGTGAAGAAGTGTTGGCCCGTTCGTCAGGTCCAGGATATTGTTTATTTAAGTCCGCCGCTAGTTGTTCCAAAGTAATACTTTGACCATGGCGGAGTGCACGAAGTCTTTCAGGAAACATATGATTACTCCCTTTCTGTTATCTCAATTTTAGCATAACCACAGGCTGTTAGGTGGCTTGAAAGGCGAATTTTCTTTTTTAGGTGCGACAGTTTTATATATGTGTCACACTTTGTTAAAAAAGTTTTAGTGGCATCAGAAAAGGGATTGATGGCGAATACAATCCAGCAAACGGTTCTGGGTACTTTGCATAAAAATTAAAATCGCGGAATAATAATCAAGCAACGTTTTTTTGAATCTAAGTATGAGGGATGAAACTAGTGAAAAAATTTTGGAAATGGTTTTTAATTGTAATTGCAATTCTACTTGTGGCAGATATTGGTGCGACTGCCTATTTTTACCACGTGGCGGTTGTCCCGGGGCACAAAGATTTTTTGAGTAGTCAAACGGCTCTGAAAAAAAGTGATCCGCTATATAAACAAAAAAGTTGGTTTCAAAGCGCTCATAAGCAGGTATGGCATGAGACTTCAGCTACAGATAACTTAAAGTTGGATGCCTATTATATTCCGGCGGCACATAAAAGTACAAAAACGGCCGTCATTGCTCATGGATTCATGGATGATAAGACCAAAATGGGGGCATCTGCAGCAATGTTTCATAAGATGGGATACAACGTTTTGATTCCCGATGATCGTGGTCAAGGAGACAGCCAAGGTAATTATATTGGATTTGGTTGGCCGGATCGCCTTGATTATATTAAATGGATGAACCTTTTGCTTAAAAGAAATGGGCAGAATCAACAACTTGTCATGTATGGTGTGAGCATGGGCGGTGCCACAACGATGATGGTTAGTGGTGAAAAGAACGTCCCTAAGCAGTTAAAAGCATACGTTGAAGATTGTGGATATACGTCAGTTAATGATGAAATCACGTATGAAGCTAAATCGATGTATCACTTACCATACTGGCCACTTGTACCATCATTGAGTGCAATGACACAAGTGAGAGCTGGGTATAACTTTAAAGAGGCAAGTGCTTTAAAACAAGTTGCAAAAAATCATCGACCAATGTTATTTATTCACGGTAGTAAGGATAAGTTTGTGCCAACGAGAATGGTATATCCACTGTACCGAGCGGATAACGGACCAAAACAGCTTCTGATTATAAAGGGTGCAGCACATGCCAAATCAATGGCAACTCAGCCGAAACTATATATTAGAACAGTTAAAAAATTCTTGAGCCAGTACGTTAAATAAGACTTATTAAAAACAGGATTGAAATTGAAGGTGGTTCCTTCTAATTTCAATCCTGTTTTTATGGTTAGTCGTAAATTTCGTCGTTTTGCATATAAACAAGTTCATCATTTGAAATTTGTTCGTACAAAGCACTGGCGAGTTCTCTTGTAATCTTGTTTTCATTTAACTGGTTTTGAACAAAGTTATATTCAAACTGAAAAGCATTGATAAATAATTCCTCTTGAATTTCATTACTATCGGGATTATTTTGGTAGCGGCGCTGACGTTCGCGATAATAGCGCTGCACAATTGAGATATCAGTTTTACTTTCTTTATTAACTTTCGGACTCCGGAGGTATTTAAATATTTCCTGAGAAGTTTGGTTCTCAATTTGGGCAAGAAGTTCATGCTTACTCTTAAATTTTTTGGCTAAAGCTGGGTTATGACTAAGTTGTTGCTGCTTGTTTTTAAGCTTTTTGCCATGGGTAATTCGTTTGACGGTGTAGATAAACCGATAAGAGATTTGCAACCAGATACTGCGTAACAAGCTATTATCTAAGTGAAAGTCACGGGTAAACATGGTCCGCTGGTAAAGCCGCCGGTCTTTTTCGGTAATGTCGCCATTAGAAACCAAATCGGTCAGAACTTCGTTTTCAACATCTCGGGTTTGTGCAAATAGTTGCTTTAAAATTCGTCTGTTTTTTATAATTTCCGGTCGGTTTTGACTATGAATAGTGGCAATGACGGCTTGTGTTTCCAGTGGATTTTGATTTAAGTCTTTAATTTTTTTAATTGTATAGTTAATCATTTGCTTACGAGCTCTTTTAGCGTCCGCCGCGGAATATGGCTGCTTTTGTTTGGGGAGTAGAATTGGCAAAATGACGGATGGCACTAACATACTTAAAACAATTACAACGGTTGCGATGTATAAGAGATCATTTCGATAAGGAAATGTGACGCCATGAAAGGTCAAAGGCAGCGAGAAGGCCATTGCTAAAGTAATGGTTCCGTGAATCCCATTGAGGGCAATAATCCAAGAATTAGTGTTTTTATATTCTGGACGGACACGGACCGTTGCTAATCCAAACCGAACCCATAAGTAACGTAGGACAGTCATGATTGCATATAGTAAAGCAGCCAAGCCGGTTAAAAATAGTAAAAAAGAGTTGTTTCGATAGGAAATATCAGAAATAACGGTTGGTAAAGAAACTCCCAAGAGCACGAACACAAAACCATTTAAATTATCTGAAAGGACTTCCCACGTGGTGTTTCCGACCACCTGCAGTTTTGTGGAAGTCAAACGGAGACGTCCTTGTTGAACCCCGTGAACAAGTCCGGCAGCCACCACTGCCAAGATACCAGAAACGTGAATAGATTCTGCGACAAAGTAAACAAAAAACGGTGTTAAGATGCCTAGGGTCACAATGACGGAAGAATTATCCATGCGATGGTTGATTAGTAGTGTCCGTAAAGAAACCAACAAACTTCCCAATACAAGACCTAATAGTAAGCCACCTATAAACACATACAAGAAATCGAAGAACCCATATGTAAAGGAAAATTTCCCGGTGGTAAAAGCTTGTAAGGCTAAATTAAAGATTACAATTCCAGATGCATCATTAAACAGAGATTCATTTTTCAAAGTTTCCATGGCCTGTTCGGGCATCGCAATGTTGGCGGTGACAGAGGAAACGGCTACCGCATCGGTTGGCGTGATGATCGCGGCAAGGGCAAATGCCAGAGGTAAGGCTAATTCACTGAGTGCTAAATGAGTTACGACACCGACGATGCTGACGGTAACCAGCGCTAAACCAACAGCTAATGAAAAGGTTGTCGACATCGAGCGACGGAGGGCCCGCATATTGGTATTTAGGCCTTCGTAAAACATTAAAGGTGCCAAAACGGCTAACATAAAAAGTTCAGGATTCATGGTGTAGTGACGATAATAAGGGACAAAAAAGGCCATCAACAGGCCCACTGCAATTTCAATGAAAGCTAATGGGATCTGCGTAATTTTGCTGGCAATGACATTGGAAATGAGCACAGCAATCACGAGGACTAGAACTAGAATAACAACTTCCATAATGTTCACTCCTAAAAATTAATCTAATTCTAGTTTACCATAGCGATTATAAAATGATGGTGGACAACGGTCTGCAGTGTCTAAAAAAGCCCCCATAAACAAAGTTTCTTACACCTTTGCCTAGGGGGGCTTTAAATTAGAAATAATTAGTTTTTAGAGAAGAGTTTGGTAAGATAATCCATAAAGCGGGCCAGATATTTATCTTGGTCAACGGTTAAAGCGACAGTTACGTTTGGATTTTTATCTGTTAGTCTAGCGGGATCACCGATGGTACGGCCCCACATTTCTTTTGTGGTATCGACAAACATATTTAAATCTAGCGTTGAAACCAAGGAAGGATCTAAGGCAACGCCAACAGCCAGTGGATCATGAAGGGCACACCCATGTAAATGGGGACTTGTAATTTTGTAAACATCAATGTAATAATCAACGATGTCAGCAAACTTTTCCCCGGCTGCAGTTTTTAGTGCTCGCCATTTGGCAGTCTCTGATTTAGTTAGCAAGGTGCGCAAGGTTACATCTAAACCGACCATAGTAAGATTGAGCCGACTCTCAAAGACTTCATCGGCAGCTTGAGGGTCTTGGTTGATATTAGCCTCTGCCACTGGTGAAACGTTACCCGGAACGGTTAATGCACCGCCCATAAGTGTGACGTTACCGATTTCGTCTTGAATTTGTGGGGAGATTTTTAAAGCTTTTGCTAAATTAGTCATGGGACCGGTTGGCACCAAAATCAAATCTTTACCATAGGCATGCGCAGACTGAATTAAAAAGTCGACTCCAGATTCAGTTTCTGGTTGGCGTTTTGCAGTTGGTAGAGGCACTTCTCCGATCCCGTTTTTGCCATGAATTTGGGCGCTAATTGGCATCACATCGAAATGAGTAGTTGTTGAAGAATATAATTCACCAAGGTAAACTGGAATGTCAGAGTGACCCAATAACTCAAGAATTTTTAAACTATTTTGAGCTGCCAACGGGGTTAACACATTTCCATATGAAGAGACGATTCCAATTAAGTCAACATCTGGGGCTGCCACTGCATATGCGATGGCCATTGCATCATCAATACCAGTATCTAAATCTAAGATCATTTTGCGTGTTGCCATGAGGAGCCTCCCAAATTTTATTTTTAACATCTTAATCATACGAAATAAGTATCCTAAATACAATCAAAAAATAGTTGTCTATTAGGTATGTGTCAAGATTTAGTAAGTAGTACCTCTAATTAGATTTTATCTGCTTTTGGTTCCGTTCCGGCGCTGATGTGGGTCGTGTGGGTCGCTTACGAGCTAACTTCTCGCCCTTCAGGCCAGAAGTGGATCTCTCCAGTCTTCCCATGTCACTAAGCGATAAAATCGCCAAGTGACATCGACACACTCTCTCATCAACGCCTCCACTACACCTAATTAGAAGATTAACGGTCTTCTCGTGTTTTAAAAAGGCTTTTTTCACTTGGCCGTGTGGCTAGCTTATCAGCCTCGCATGTTTTTTAGTGATAAGTTGCTAAACTACGTATGCACATTCTTTATACATAAGCCGCCATGTCACTAGTTTTAAAATTTTGCTTACTTGGAGTAATATTTATTAGATTAGTCATTTTTTATCCTTGGGCTTTCCGCCTTGGTCATGTAAAATTAAGAAGCAAAAACAAAAGCTTCGGGAAAAATCTTTCAAAAAAAATGGTGAGAGGTTTTTCCAAATTCAGGATCACCGATGGGAAACGCATATGAAGTGAAAGCTGGTTTTTGAGGCTATTAGAATTACGCCATTCCCCAAAAACTAAATTATGATCGAAATAAACTGTTAGCTAAAAAAGAAAGAGGGATAAACGTGTCCGAAATTTATGACATTACAATCATTGGTGGGGGCCCCGCTGGGATGTTCGCCGGTTTTTATAGCGGATTGCGAGGAGCTAAAGTTCAAATTATCGAAAGCCTTTCTCAATTGGGTGGGCAGGTTAGTGCACTTTATCCCGAAAAGTATATTCATGATGTGGCTGGTTTTATGGGGATCAAGGCTAATGATTTAGTCGCGCATCTCCAAGAACAAGTCGAACAACTACCAATTGATATTCGGTTAAACGAAACGGTCACTAATTTAATTCAACAAGAAAATAATTTTGAAATTGTGACCAATCATGATACTTATCACTCAAAATCTGTCATTGTGGCAACTGGTGTGGGGGCTTTCAGTCCGCGGCGCTTGGCCGTAGACGGCGCCGATAAATTAGAAAACACCCATGTTTTTTACACAATCCCTGATCCACAACGGTTTCGAGATAAAACTGTGTTGATTGCTGGCGGTGGCGATTCAGCGATTGATACGGCACTGATGCTTGAAAAGGTTGCAAAACACGTTTACTTAATGCATAGACGGACTCAATTTAGAGGGATGGAACATAGCGTTAAAATTCTGGAACAATCAAATGTTGAACTGTTAACCCCCTATTTGTTAAAACAAATTGATCCAACTGACGGTCATCTTTTATTAACGATGAAAGAAGTTAGAGGAGAACGTCTGCTTCAAAAACAAGTGGACGATGTCGTGGTGAATTATGGATTTATTTCGAACAACAAAACAATTCGGCAATGGGAGGTTCAACCCGAACAACAACACCGGATGTTTACCGTAGATCGCCAAATGAAAACAAACATCCCCTTAATTTATGCAATCGGTGACGGAGTAGATTATGACGGGAAACTAGATTTGATTGCGACCGCTTTTGCTGAGGGTCCAATGGCAGTAAGTGCAATTATGAAGGAACTCTATCCGGACCGGCGAGGACCATTGCACAGCACTTCTATGGAGTTATAAAAAAGTTCTAGATTTCAAGAATTTACTTGAAGTCTAGAACTTTTTTTGATCACTCTACTGTTAGTTTCCTGAAGTGGAATCTGGATTTGTGATTTCAATTCGATTATTCTTTGACTTTGAATGCGTTGCTTCCGGAGCATCAGTTTTATATAGATCCTCAAGGGAACGATCTCGGTTTTTAGAGTACATCGACGTGGACTTTAAGCCTAATTTCTTTTGGATAGCGAGTTCTTTTTCTAAACCGTTTGAATAATTATAGGCTGTCGAATTAACCTTTTTAAAGCCTTTAGGTGTATAGAAACGGAGTAAATTTTTCTCGTTCAAAGCATCAGACATATTAAGCTGTTTATTGACTGCCGTTTGAGCCTTGGCAACTTGTTTTTTTAAAGCACCAGTTGGCGTGACGACTTGGCCAGTTGAGTTGTTGTAAATGGTACCACCAATCGATGTATAGTTTGGGGTAATGAAATCTTGATTACGGAACGCGACAACTTGATCATGTTCTGAAGAGAAGAGATCAGTCCCAAACTGCATGTAAGGTTTTGAGTTAATTCCCAACAAATGCAATAAGGTAGGTAAGACATCAATTTCGCCACCATATTGTTTCTGAATGCCACCGTTTTTAACTCCTGGAATATGAATCATAAACGGCACTCTTTGTAACTGGGTATTATCCCAATCAGTCCAGTTATCAACAGGGTCTTTGCCATACGAAGTGAAATGACTTGGGTCCTGACTAAATGTTTTCGCTAGATCTTTATTTGCAGAATCAGAAATCCCATAATGATCCCCGTATAAAATGATGACGGAATTATCGTATAGGCCTGATTTTTTTAAGAAAGTGAAGAATTCTTTGACTGACTGGTCAAGGTAATTAGCTGTTTTAAAGTAGTTGTTCACAGAAGTATTTCCAGTGTCAGGAACTTTAAAACTTGAATCTTCTGAATCTAGATCATAAGGAAAATGGTTAGAAACTGTAATATATTTGGCATAGAAAGGCTGCTGTAAAGCTTGCAGATACTTGATGGAATCCTTAAACAGTAACTTATCCTTTAGGCCGTAACCAGTGGCCTTGTCACCAGAAGTATCATAGTAACTAGCTGAGAAGAAGTACTGATAACCCATATTTTTGTAAACATTATTTCGGTTCCAGAAACTAGCTACGTTGCCATGGAAAACGGCAGACGAGTAACCTTGTTGCTGTTTTAAAATGGCCGGCGCCGCTTGGAAAGTCTGATCATTTCCAAGCTGGGCAAATAAGGAACCTTGGGGTAAACCGAATGTACCAGTTTCAAGCATATTTTCAGCATCACTGGTTTTCCCTTGGCCAACTTGGTTAAAGAAATTAGAAAACGAATAGGTACTCTTGCTGTGATAAAGACTGTTTAAAAATGGGGTTACCGTCTGGCCTTCAACCTTATCATCAATCAAGAATTGTTGGAAACTTTCCAGATGAATCACGATGACATTTTTACCTTTAGCAATTCCGTAATACTTCTTGTTGGAATTTGCGTAGTGTCCTTTAACGTACTTTTCAACGTTTTTTAATTCACTTTTGGTGGCACTAGAACGCATCTTACTCGTTTGTTCAGTTTTAGCACCATCGTAAATTGTGAATGGATCAATCCCTAAATATTTAACGATGTAAGAACGATCAAAGGTTCTGGTGATCAACTGAGGCCGATCAATTTCGGCAAACATCAGGTTAAAGCCAAAAAGCAAAACAGATAATGAAGTTACTTGAAAGCCTAACCGCTTAGGTAAACTATTTTTGTCCCACTTGATTTTGCGCATGAGCATTAAAACTAAAATGATGACAATATCGAGCCAAAACAATAAATCGTGTGGTTCAGTTAAGGCTAGGGAACTACCACTTAGTCCTTGGTTAACTTTGGAGTAACCTAACATGGTGTTAACCGTCATAAAATCTGTAAATTCACGATAGTAGATGACGTTCAAATAGAGTAACAGTGTATTACCGATATCGATCAATAAGATTAATGGGTAGAAAATTTTTGCTTTTTTTACGTAAAGCGCTAACCCGAATAGGAAAAAGGTGGTTGCCAACGGATTAATTAAAAGAATAAACCACTGAAAAACACCAGTTACCCCAAGAGAAAAATCAGCGAAATAAGCGAGGAGTGTTTTTAGCCAGAAAAGAAAGACTAATAGAAAGAAAAACCCCATTCTGGTGTTAATTTTTGCAATAAACCGTTTCATAATTAGATTGTTAACCTTCCCGTGTAAATCGACTTTTTAGTGTAAATTTGATTCACAAATATAGAGTCATTTTAACATAATTTTATTAAGCAAATTCTTAAATTTGGGTTCAGTTTGTTTTCCCAGGCAAAAAAAGCTTATAATTCAAAATAAATACAAATTATGAATGGGTGATCAAATGGATATAAAGTCAGCGTTTGGAAATAACGGAACCGTTTATGAAGATGGGATGAAAATAAGAAAGGCCGTTTTTATTGAAGAACAAAATATTGATGCTGCGTTAGAACAAGACGAAAATGAAAGTCGGTGTCGATACTACGTCGGCTATGTAAATCAGGAGCCAGTCACGACGGCTAGAGTCATGCAAACAGATGAAGGAACCCTAGTTCAGCGGGTGTGTACCTTGAAAGCTTATCGCCACCAAGGATTGTCTTCGCAAATTTTTCAAGCTATTGAACAAGATGCAAAAGCAAAGGAAATTAAGCAGGTCTGGCTATTTGCGCAAGATCACGCCCAAAAGTTTTATTTAAATAACGGATTTACAGTGGTTGGGGATCAAGTTATGGAAGCTGGAATTCCGCACCACAAAATGGTCAAAGAAATTTAATGGATTTTGTGGTTTAGTTAAAATTGAATTGAGATGAAGATATCGTGAATAAAATTCAACCCAAATATTCAGTGAATTGGGTGACGATTTTGTTAGTATTGGTACTTGGAGGAATTTTATGTTTCTTAACGCAGCATGATGCGCAATTGTATAAAGCACCGGTTGCCCAAATAACGCACGTGACAAACCAGAAACGTGTTTCTCAAGTAGATAACTTTCATAATCATGATTATGAGCAAAAACAGATTTTAACCGTGAAGGTGCTTAATGGCAAAGATCGGGGCAAGGTGTTACGCGCACAAAACACTTTTTCTGAGTCTAAAGCAATGGATCAGGCTTTTCGTGGCAATCAGCAGGTGTTTTTACACATTCAAAAAGGATCAAACGGAAAATTACAAGCAACGGTTACGGATTTAAAACGGGATACAGTGATTGTATTTTTAAGTTGGCTAGCAATTAGTTTGTTATTGTTAACGATGAAATTTAGTGGCTTGATGGCATTGCTGAGCGTTTTATTGAATGGTGTGCTGTTCTTTTTGGCCATTAAATTGGATGTCATGTTGCAGGCAACTAATGTCCTAGCAATTTTTAGTGTTTTAGCTTTTATCTTTGCCGGACTCACTTTATTTTTAGTACTTGGCAAAACAAAGCAAATGCTTGTGACATTTGGTGCTACGGTGTTAGGCACGGTAGGATCAGTCCTGGTCACTTTGTTAGTGTTAGCCGTGACGCATGAAAAGTGTCTTCATTTTGAGACGATGGAGTATGTTACCCAGAATCCGGAAACGGTTTTCTTAGCAGAAACTATTTTAGGATCTCTAGGGGCTGTGATGGATGAATCCACGGATATTATTTCCAGTTTATTTGCCCTTCACCGAGAGACACCAAGCCTGACCAGATGGCAATTGTTTCTATCGGGCAGAGAAATTGGCAAATCGATTATGGGACCATTAATCAATGTGTTGTTTCTTATTTTTATGGCCGACACATTTGGGATGATGGTCTTGTACTTGCGTAACGGTAATAGCTGGGCATATGCATTTACAATGAATATGTCGTTAGGAATGGTTCAAAGCTTGGTGAGTGGAATTGGGATCGTATTGGCAATTCCTGCCGCCAGTTGGTTTGCCAGCAGTATCTTAAAAAGAGGTGACCAACTGTGAGTACCATTTCAGCTTTAATTTTGATCTTATTTGTTCTCATGCTCATTGTTGGTGGTGGCCAAGGCTTAAAATCATTTTTGAGTTTAACAATTAATTTTGCAGTTATTTTTATGACTGTCGTCTTGATCGGGCTGAATTTTCCGATCATGTGGGTTACGCTTTTAAACGCCACAATTATTTTAGCCGTGACAATTTATTTGGGGGATGATGATCCACTGACAACCGAAACAGCGTTTTACGGGTCTGTCTTGGTGATGGTTATCATTGTGATTCTTATTATTCCGGTTGAACACTGGGCCACGGTTCAAGGGTTTGGTAATGAAAATACCGAAGACCTGGAAGGCTTATCACTATTGGTGGGCATTAAATTCTTAGATGTCAGTATTGCAACCACCATTCTAAGTAGTTTAGGGGCAATCGCAGAAGCAGCAATTGCTATTTCTGCGGGGTTAGGAGAAATTTTGGCACAGAAGCCAGAATTAGAAGCTAAGCAGCTCTTTAAAGATGGCATGGCCATTGGCAAACAAATTATTGGAACAACCTTCAATACGCTATTTTTTGGATTCTTTGGAGGCTTTTTAGGATTGTTCATTTGGTTTGAACGGTTGAATTATACGTTTGGTGAGCTTTTAAATAATAAAATATTTGTCTCAGAGCTTTTAATGATTTTAATTTCGTTTATTGGGGTTATCTTGACAATCCCGATTACTACGTGGGTGATTCGCTTAAAAGTGGGTCATCAAAAACGCGCCCATCAATAATATTAAAAAAGACATCTCAGCAGAAAAAATTCTGTCTGAGATGTCTTTTTAGATCACACTTTATCGTAAGTTACATGCAGGGCAGCCGAAATACCAAGTGGAAATAAGAACAGCCAAATAACCTCTGCAACGAAAAGTACCAGTGCCATTTGAATGAACGAAAGTAGTTGCGTAAAACCAAGTGCAAGCAATGGAATTAAGCTTAATAGGCCAATAAAACCAAGAATTTTATCAAAACTATTCATGGCATTTAAATATTGCGTGGTTGAGGAACGAGCCGTTCGTAAAATAATTGGAATGATCAAAGCTAAATTGACATAGGTAAAAAGAATTCCAGCAAGCATGGGAACATCCGCTAATAAAGATTCTTTTAAAAGACTAGTCGATAATAGATTGATTAATCTAAAGCTTCCTCCAAAGGCGACTAATAAAGTACCACTCGCATAAATAGCAAACAAAGACTGTGAAATAGCCAATAAATAAATGATCAGAAAACCAATTAGCCAAGGTAACAGATGAGTAACATCATGTTTAAGAGCTTGTTTTTGATTGGTAACTGAAACAGTCTCACCAGAATAGGCTAAGTTGCTTTTTGATAACGACGTTCCTTGCAAGGTCGAATTCGTGGTTGTTTTTAATTGTTTAAGTGTTTTTACGCCAGAATTGGAAGAAGGTTCTTTATTTAAAACAATTGAGATGGTTGTTGTTTTGTTCTTATTTAGATTAAATTGATTTAATGCATTTTTCATTGGGGCCGTTTTTAAGTCTGCTGCCGTCATGTACAGGGTGCTAACAATACCAGATTTGCTTAAGCCAGTTAGGTAACTATTATCAGCAGCCAAGTTTTGTTGGGCAATTTCTACGTTCTTACTATCCTTTGATAGGGCAGTCTTAGTATTTTCAATGGCCGTTTCAGCATCTTGAAAATCATCATTAACGGTTTGTTGGTCATCTTCAACTTGACTGATATTATCAGCAATGACCGAGTTGTTGGAACTGATCACTTTGATGTTGCGATGCAATGTTTTAAGATCACTTAATGGATTTCTATTATGTGTTTTTAAAGAAGTCAAAACTTGTCGCGTGTTTTTTGATCCCTGTGATAGGCTTCGTGAGTTAAGCAAATTAGTCAATGTGGTTTGTTGGTCTTCAATCGTGGTAATATCACTAGCCAAGTCACTTGCTTGTTCGGATACCTGTGAGCTTTGAGATCCGATGGCATCTAAATTGGTGAGACTTTCTGATAAGGTCTTTAAAGTGGAACTAAGTTTTAAGGATTTTAATTGTTTTTGAGAATTTTTAAGTGACGTTTGTGTTTTAGTTAAGTTCAAGTTGGCCGCCGAAAGCTGGCTGGTAATGAGTTTAAGTTGTTGATTCACGTATAAACTGGATAACGGTGTTCCGGCAGGTTGCACTACAGAGAAAACAGCTGCCACGTTTGGTACGGGTTTTAACTTTTGGGTCAACTGATTAATCACCGCTAGATCCTGAGTTGTGGTTATTGCAGATTGATTGGTTAGCGAAATGGTGATTGGTGAAAGCTTTCCGGTCGGATAATGACTGGAAACAACATTTGCGCCTGTCTTAGCTTGGCTTGAAAACGGCGTGTCTGTCGAAGAAGACCAGTTAAGCGGCCGAGTTTTTATGAAAAGACCCGCACAAATAACAATAAAAATACCAACTAAGGTTAAAATAGCATGTTTATTTCCTAGAGTGGTATTGAAGTGCCAAAAATTCACTGTAGTGGATAGCTTTCTTGCGGAACCGGGCCAGAAAAATAAATCTTCCAAAAACTCGGTTAAAGCAGGCATTAAAGTGTAAAAAATTAGCCAGCCTAAGCCCAAAGAAACGCCAATAATCCACAACGAACTAAGGGTTTCGTTCTTTGCTAAAAGTAAAGCGGATCCAGTGATGATTAAAGGAACAATTGTGATCAGCGAAGGTAGCCACGACCGTTTGTAAAGTGGATCAGCAGATTGAAGAGTCTCAAAATGATTACTGTAAGAGTGATAGAAAACAGCAATAACAATTGGCAAGATGCCAAAGCTGATAAATGCCATAATCAAATCGGTTTGAGCAGTGTAGGGTGCATTAAAAAAATGAGCTGCACTTGCTGCAACGGAAAGACTGGTTAGGTAGGTAATTCCAGAGAGTAACAGCGTGATTAATGGGGCGATCACTGATCGAAAAATGAGTCCTATTGAAATTAGCATCAGTACACAACAAATACCAATCATAATTTTTGTGGCCGTCTGAATGGCCTGAGCTCTTGCAACCTGGAGGACATCATTTCCAGTTACGTAGGTCGTAACACCGGGTGTATGAACCAAACTATAGACTTGGGGAATGAGAATATGAAACTGAGATTGTTTATTTTTGAAATGAAGAATGGTTAGTTCGGTTGACTTATCTGCCGAATTTAAACGATGGGATGCATTCGAATCGTTAGCAGACTCAATGGTTTGGATGCCCAGAAATTTTTTGTTTGCTTGTAATTTTTCTTGAGTATCTTGGATAGCCTTTTTTTGTTTACTTGTCAGTGAACCATTAGGATTTGTATAAACAATGGTCGCCGAGGTTCGTTGCTGCTTCTTATTTGTGCTTGTGTCGGTAGGCAATTGCTGACTGTAACGATTGTTCCAAGTCAGTGAATTGGGAAGTAAGACGATCAAGCCAACCAGAAGAACGGCCCACGTGATCAGACTGGCAATTTTAAGTTTTTTTGTCTTTGACATTTCGTTATTCATTCCTTATGTATTACGTATTTGCTATTCTGAGTTTACCATAGACGATGCTTTGTGTTTAAGCTGAAAATAAAAGATTGGTTACGCTATAAAGAGAAAATACGTAATTTAGATGCATATTTTTTATAATGCCATTATTTTTTGAAAAAGTTATTCAAATTCAAAATGAGCAGGACAATCAAAATGAGGATCACAGTGATTAAAATGGTGAGTTCCCAGCCAATGATGGAGTGACTAAAAGGAACAAGGACGTTTTGACCAAAAAAGCCAAAAACGATTGAAGGAACTGCCAACACAATTGAAAAGACAGTTAAAAATTTCATGGTATTATTTAAATCGCTATCGAGAATATTTGAATTGGCGTTTGCGACCCGTTCAATAATGTCGGTCGCTAACTGCGCCATTTCCTCGCCTTGTTGTGATTCAACAATGACATCTTCTAGTTGTTCATGTTGGCCAGTGGTCATCTGAATTTCTTGCATCCGGTTCATACTGGTTAAAAGGGCATTATTAGATCTTAGAGAGGTTAAATAATAAACTAAACTAGTTTCTAAACCCAACATGTCAGAAATAGATTTTCGTGAAATGCGATGAGTCATCGATTTTTGAATTTGTTGCCGTTGCCGATTAATGTTATTTACAGCGTCAAAATACTGAACCGAAAGCTCATAGAGGGTCCGGAAAATGATGGTTAATGGCGCAACTTCTTCTTTACTATGAAGTAAGGCGTTGTTGAGATGACGGGCAAAAACCGTATTAACAAATTCTGTAGAAGATCGAGTAAAAGTTAAAACATAATCATTAACTAACATGATCCCGATAGGCTCTGTACTCCCACTGGCAGTAATATCTTTAGAAAGAACATCGAAAATAAGCAAAAAAATATTTGCGTCACGATCGGTTTCGATGCGGGCTCTTTCATTTGGATCAATTGCGTAACCAATCATTTCATCAGTTACCTGGTAGTGGTGAATTAATTTTTCTTTTTCTACCTGAGTTGGTTCATTAATTGCAACCCAAGTGTGTTGTTTATTGATCTTTTTTTCAGTAATCATAATTTTTATCCTCATTTGAAGTGGAAATTGTAAAATCTTGCACCACCCCAATTTTAATCCATTAAAACGCCGCCGTCTATGCGATGTAAAAACAAAACTTAATTTTGAAAGAATATTCGTGAATGTGGTATGATTCTACTCAATGAAAGTTTCGAAATATAGTGAACAAGGAGTGCAGAAATGTGCAAATAATTTCAAAATTATATGGTCCCTTTTTTGATCTACATAATTGGGAAACCGTCTTAACATCCAGTAGTGATTGGATGATTATTTTATCGTTAATTATGATTGAATGTCTATTGTCCGTTGATAATGCCGTTGTGCTTGCAACACAAACGCAGGCCTTAACAAACTTAAAAGAACGAGAAAAATCTTTGTTTTATGGACTTTGGGGAGCGTATATTTTTCGTTTTCTAGTAATTGGAATTGGGACGTATCTAATTCATATCTGGGAGATTAAAATTGCTGGGGCCCTGTACTTACTGTACATGGTTTATCGTTATTTTGCGCCTAAAACGAAAAAAACGAGCAAAACACCACAAAAATCAATCAAAAAGAAACGTCACATATCGTTATTTTGGTCCGTTGTTATTCAGATTGAAATGATGGATATCATTTTCTCAGTGGATTCTGTTTTAGCGTCCCTGGCGATTTCGTCCAATCCAGTTGTAGTACTAATTGGTGGAATGATCGGAATTTTATGTATGCGGGGAATTGCCGAAGTGATCATGAATGTGATGCGTAAAATCCCAGAATTGGAAACAATGGCCTATGTGTTAATTGCAATTATTGGTGTGAAACTGTTTGTGTCCATTCCAATGATTGGTTGGGAAATTCCATCTGGCATATTTGCGCTGATTGTGGTTTTTGCGGTATTGATTACATTGGTTATTCATTACTTTAGAGTTCGTAAAGCACGGTAAATTTGAAAGGGGGTTTGCAGTTTTGTGAGACTTCTTGCAATTCCGTAACTCCCAACTTACTTCGCTCACTATTCAAGGACAGTTCAGTAAGTCAGTTACGAATTTGTAAGCATGCTAACCGCGAGATGCAATCTCGCTAACGACATTCTTAAACCTCAAAACAAAACGTCTGAATTCACTCACTATGCTATAATTTACCCATAAGATTTGAAAACGGAGGAAAGCAATTTGGCTGTAACACTTACAAGCTATAATATTGATAAAGAGACAGACCAAGGCCTGACCATTGTTGATTTTTGGGCTCCTTGGTGTGGCCCTTGTAAAATGATGGAACCTGTTTTGGATCAGCTCGAAACTGAGTATACTGGAAAAATTAAATTTGCAAAATTAAACGTCGATCATCAACAAGAAATTGCTGAGCAGTATAAGATCATGAGTATTCCGGCCCTGGTCTTATTTCGAGACGGGAAAGCTGTTGAAAAAGTGACAGGCTATTATCCAAAAGACAAATTAACGAAATATCTGGATTCCAAAGTAGAGACAAGGTGACAAAATGAAAACCGCAATTGTGATTGATAGTTCTGCGTATGTTCCGGAAGCACTGGTCAAACAATATCATTTAGTTGTAATTAACCAACCGATTTTATTTGGTAATCATCTTTATCGTGAAGGAGTTGATCTAACTTCAACTGAATTTTACGAACGACTCACAAAGGATAAAACTGTTCCTACTGCTTCACAAGTGGCGATGACGGAAATGCAAAATGTTTTCACAAAATTGGCTAGTGAAGGGTACCAAGCAGCAATTTGTTTTGGAATCTCTAGTGGTTTAAGTGGATTTATTTCTAATTTGGCAGCCTTTGCGCCATCTGTAAAAGACTTAGAGGTCTACACAGTTGATTCTAAATTTGCCGGAACGGCTGAAGGCAATTTGGCGCTGTTGGCCGCAGAGCTGGTTGCTAGGGGTTATGCCGTTCATGACGTTTTGAGTAAGGTAGAGGACTTACAGAAAGCCACGCATTTTTTGTTAATTGTTTATAATATGCGGGCATTATCTAAAACCGGTCGCATTGTGAGTCGCTCGCCATTAATGGGGGCAATTCTTGGAACGAGAACAATTTTAACCTTTAATGAGGCCGGCCGTTTGGAGTTAGTTACCAATGCGCATCGGATGAATCGTGCCTTTAAGAAAGCTAAACTGAGACTAGATACTGACCTTCAAAAACAAAAAACACATGTCCGGATCAGTGTTTTGGATGCTGATAACGAAGAATTAAGTCAGCAGTGGAGTGATGAACTTGCGAAGACTTATTCCCAATCGGTTGTTGAAACAGGAAAAATTGGTCCTTTTTTAGGTGTTCACGCAGGATACAAATCAATGGCGATTGTTTGGGCGCCTGACTGGCGAGACATGATTGAGGATGGTCAGGGTCAGGCTAAACCAAAAGTGTGACTTGTGCTAAGATAGTATTGTTGAATTAAAAAATTGGGAGATATAGAAATGATTACATTAAAATCAGAACGAGAAGTAAAAGGGATGCAAAAATCTGGCGCAGTGCTTGCCGGCATGCATCTTGGCTTACGTGATATTATCAAGCCTGGAATTTCGAGCTGGGATATTGAAAAGTTTGCTGTTCGTTACCTTGCAGAAAACAATGCTAAAGCTGAAGAAAAAGGTTTTGAAGGCTATGAATATGCAACTTGTGTGAGTGTTAATAACGAAGTTTGTCATGGCTTTCCCCGCAAAGATTTGCTGATCAAAGACGGCGATTTGGTTAAGGTTGATACAGTGGTTAGTGTTGATGGCTACATGTCAGACTCATGCTGGGCATACGCAGTGGGCGATGTGAGCGATGAAGTTAAAAAGTTAATGGACGTGACAAAAAAGGCTTTGTACCTTGGAATTGATGCCGCTGTTCCGGGTAACCGAATTGGCGATATTGGTCATGTAATGCAACACTATATTGAAGATGAAAATGGCTATGGTGATGTACGTGAATTTGTCGGACATGGTATTCAACCAACCATGCATGAAGATCCAATGGTCCCGGGTTATGGTGATGCTGGTCGTGGCTTGCGTTTGAAGGCGGGTATGACAATTACCATCGAACCAATGGTGAACACTGGTGATTGGCGTTGTGACACCTCTGCTCCTGATGGCTGGACAGTGACCACCATGGATGGCAGCTTAAGTTGTCAGTATGAACATACTTTGGTAGTTACAAACGATGGTCCAAAGATCTTAACGTCACAGGATCCTGAGTTTGATGCTAAGTATTTATTAAAGCCAGAATTTGATGCTAAAATTCTAAAATAAATATTCACTTAAAATAATAAAAGTTGGTTTACTTTTAAGTAGCCAACTTTTTTGTATCCGCAAAAGACGAATACTTGGACAAACACAGAAATTTCGGTATGATAGTACGCGTGTAGAACATTACGATTTAAACTTTATAAATGAAAAACGGTGGCAGTATGAATAAAAGAGATTTAGAAGCAAAACGCATTGTAATTAAAATTGGGACCAGCTCATTACTTTATCAAAATACCAGCCAACTAAATTTGCGAGCCATTGAGCGCTTAGCATTTGTGCTCAGCGATTTGAAAAATCAAGGCAAAGAAGTTGTCTTGGTTTCTTCGGGAGCTATTGGGGTCGGAATGGGTAAATTGGGATTAACTAAACGACCGGAAACAATTCCTGCTCAACAAGCAGTGGCGTCTGTTGGTCAAGGTGAGTTACTTGGGATCTATGAGCGTGAATTTCAGAATTATGGAAAATCAGTTGCCCAAATGCTGTTAACTCGCGACGTTTTGGTTTATCCGCAAAGCAAAAAGAACGTCTTTAATGCTTTTCAGGAGTTATTGAAGCTAAATGTGATTCCGATTGTAAATGAAAATGATACAGTTTCGGTTGATGAATTGGACCATAAAACTAAATTCGGTGATAATGACCAATTATCAGCAGTTGTTGCAGACTTGATAAACGCAGATTTGTTAATTATGTTGTCAGATATTGACGGATTTTATTCTAGCAATCCGTTAACAGATCCTAACGCAGAGTTGTATCATACCGTGACTAGTATTGATAGCTCAATCATTCAATCAGCTGGTGGCCGGGGAACTAAGTTTGGCACAGGCGGAATGGTGACTAAATTAAAAGCCGCAAAACGGATTTTAAGTAATAATCAGAAAATGGTTTTGGCAAATGGAGAGAATCCGCGGATAATTTATAATATTTTGGCCGGTGAACCGGTGGGGACGCTTTTCGAACCCAAACAGGTAGCTACGAAAGAAGGATTAGCATGATTACTTTAATAGAAATGGGTAAACAGGCGCAAGCTGCAGAACAACAGCTTTCTCAGTTAGCGACTGTCAAGAAAAATCAAGTTTTAAAAACCATGGCTAAACAAGTTCGTCAAGCCTCCCCTGAAATTTTGAAAGCTAATGCAATTGATATGCAAAATGCTGAAAAAAATGGTGTTCGAAAAGTGATGTTGGACCGTTTGCAACTAGATAAAGAGCGGATCAATAGCATGGCCGAGGGCCTAGAACAAGTTGCTGGGTTAGCTGATCCAATTGGCGAAGAACTGAAAGGCTGGACGACTGAAGCTGGACTAGATATTTCTCAGGTACGGGTTCCTTTGGGTGTGATCGGGATGATTTACGAAGCTCGGCCAAATGTGACCGTCGATGCTGCAGCACTGACTTTTAAAGCTGGTAACGCGGTTATTTTAAGGGGTGGAAAAGAAGCCATCAATTCTAATCAGGCGTTGGTTACCGCCCTACGTCGGGGATTGCAAACTGAAGAGGTTTCTGTGGACAGTATTCAACTAATTACTGATACTTCACATGAAACGGCGACGGCTTTAATGCAGTTGACAGACTATTTGGATGTTTTGATTCCTCGTGGGAGCGCCAAATTTATCAAGATGGTTGTGGACAAGGCCAAAGTTCCGGTAATCGAAACAGGAGCCGGCAATTGCCACGTATATGTGGATGAAGGTGCTGATTTGCAAATGGCCACAGATATTGTGGTTAACGCCAAAACGCAACGACCTTCTGTTTGCAACGCGATGGAAAAATTAGTTGTGAACCAAGCTGTTGCAGCTAAACTGTTACCAATGGTTGCTGAGGCGCTGAAGCCTTTTAACGTGGATTTGCGTGGTGATGAACGTGCCAAGCAAATTTTGCCAGAAATCAGTTCAGCGACAGAAGCCGACTGGGGTACGGAATACAACGATTATATAATGGCAATCAAAGTGGTGGATGATTTAGACCAGGCAATTGCGCATATTAATCGCTATAACACCAAGCATAGTGAAGCCATCATTACCAACAATTATGCGCATAGTGAACGATTTACAAAAGAAATCGATGCTGCAGTTGTTTACGTAAATGCTTCAACCAGATTTACGGATGGGGTGGAATTTGGATTTGGTGCCGAAATTGGCATTAGTACTCAAAAGCTACACGCCCGTGGACCAATGGGCTTAAACGAAATTACATCTACGAAGTATGTGGTTCGTGGAAACGGACAAGTTCGAAAATAAAAATAAAAAAACAGCTTTCGGTTTTAGAATTTTTCTAAACCAAAAGCTGTTTTTAGTATCAATGGAAAATTAATAGTTACTGATTTCAATCAAGTTACCATCGGGATCGCGGACGTATACGGAAGTCAGTTTTCCGTGAGCACCGGTTTTTTGAACTGGGCCTTCAATGATATCAACGTAGTAGCTCCTGAGGTGATTAATGACCTCAGGTAACTTGTCTTTTACCACAATACACAAGTCTGCTGATCCAGGGGTGGGCTCGGATGCGACCGGATTGTGAGGGTGATCGCTGAGTTGAAAATTAATTTTTTGTTTCCCACATAAAACTGCCTTCCGATCATCGTCAAAGGTCATGATTGGCATATCGAAGACCTCGTGATAAAAACGGAGGCTCTTTTCAATATCGGTAACAGTTAAGACAATGTGGTCAATTTCACGTACATTCATAATAGATAACTTCCTTACTGAATTTAATTACCAATAGTATAGCATATTTCCTGATTGTGAATTGCTGTAGTTGACGCTGTTTGGCCGTTTGTGATACGGTTGATGATAGTAATTTACGAACGGATAGAAAGTGAGAAATATGAGTATACTAGCAGTTGAAAATTTATCACATGGATTTGCGGACAAAAGATTGTATGACGATGCCAATTTTGACCTCAATAAACAGGATCATATGGGGATCGTTGGTCAAAATGGGGCTGGAAAAAGTACCTTAATCAAAATATTAACTGGTGCCATCTTGCCTGATGAGGGATCAATTAAGTGGCAGAATAAAGTTACTTATGGTTATTTGGATCAATATGCAGATATTCCGGCTGGCGATACGCTTTACCAATTTTTAACAACAGCCTATGCTCATTTGTTTGAGTTGAAAGATCGTATGGATCAAGATTATGCCGATTATGCAGAGAACTTAGACGACGATCTGCTTGAAAAAGCTGGTCGGATTCAAGAAACTTTGGAAGCTAAGAATTTTTATGAAATTGATACCGAAATTGCGCGGGTAATGAGTGGACTTGGGTTAGATGACATCGGTAGAGATCACATTGTGAGTGAGATGAGTGGGGGACAACGGTCAAAGATTATTTTGGCAAAATTGCTTTTACAAAATCCTGATGTTCTTCTCTTGGATGAACCGACTAACTACTTGGATACGGCGCACATTGAATGGTTAGAGAACTATTTAACCACTTTTGATGGTACTTTTATTGTAATTTCTCATGATTATGATTTTTTGCAAGAAGTAACTAATTGTATTTGTGATGTGGCGTTTGGCAAAATTATTAAGTATCGTGGTAATTTCAAGTCTGCTATGCGTCAAAAAGAAGCTCGGAAAGAAGCCCAACTAAAGGCTTTTGAAAAACAACAGGTTGTGATTGAAAAAGCCGAGAAATTTATTCGCAAGAATAAGGCTGGATCTCATTCGACGATGGCCAAATCACGGGAAAAGATGTTGTCACATATTGATCGGGTGGATCCACCAAGCGAAAATCTACGTGCGCATTTTGATTTTCCATATTTGGAAACTGGTTCGCAGAATTCCGTAACTGTTAAAAAGTTAGCAGTTGGTTATGGCAAACGACAATTGCTGGAACCTGTCACCTTTAGTTTGACGGCTGGTGAAAAAATTGCCTTTTCTGGTTTTAACGGTGCCGGTAAGTCTACCTTGATCAAGTCGATCTTGGGAAAAATTCCAGCACTTAGTGGTACGACTTCATTTTCACCTTCGGCTAAGGTTAATTATTTTAGCCAAGAATTAGTTTGGGAAAAGCCTGAATTAACGCCGCTACAAACGATTCAAAATGTGTATCCAGATATGCAGCCAAGAACAATCCGCACAAAGTTAGCCAAATGTGGCATTAATGCGGCGGATACCCAAAAGGCGATGAGTATTTTAAGTGGTGGGGAACAGACGAAGGTTAAAATTTGTTTGTTGGAATTGGTTGAAGCAAACTTCTTAGTTATGGATGAACCAACAAACCATTTGGACGACGAAACGAAATCAGCTTTGAGTGAGGCTTTGCAGAGATTTAAGGGTAATTTGATTGTCGTCAGTCATGAAGATGGGTTTTATACTGACTGGATTGACAAAGAATTGAACGTTGAAAAATTACGAATTGATAAGTAAAAAAAGGAACCTGAACTGAACCCCGATAATTGGAGTAATCCAAATTATCGGGGTTTTGTTATGTTCTCAAAGGAAAATAAAATAAATGCAGTTTTAGAATTAACTAGTGGCCTGCCGCAAAGTATTATCATGAAAAAGTACGGTATCAAGGGCTCTGCCACTTTATATGAATGGAAACGCAGGTTAGAACAGTTCGGTGTTGAAGGTCTAAGTTTAAACCATAAGAAGACTTACTTTGATTATTCGTTTAAAATGAAAGTAATTAAATGGCGTTTAGATCAAAATGCATCCTTGCCGATAACTGCTAAGCAGTTTCGAATTAAACATCCAGCTGTAATTTGGCAATGGGAACGAGCTCTTGAACAAGGACGCCTTAATCCTAATCAAAGGCGGTCAAATACCATGTCAGATAGTAATAATGAAAAGTCTAAAAAGGAATTAGAAGAAGAAAACCGTGAATTGAGAGTTAAATTAGCTTATTTGGAAAAATTACACGCCTTGGTTCAGAAAAAGAAAGCATTAAAAACCAGGAAAAAGCACAAATAGTTGCTGAATTAAGGCGTGATTTGAACGAAGTGCTTAGCTTTATTTTAAAAGTTGTCGGTATGTCAAGTAGTAGTTATCATGATGCACTTAACCGACAATATAAAACTAATTATTCCCAGGACTTAGTGGATGAAATTCTTCAAATTAGACAAGATAATCCAGATTTCGGGTATCGTACGGTTACCGATGCATTAAGGAACAACGGTAAAATTGTTAACCATAAAGTGGTATTAAAGATCATGAAACAAAATGACGTGCTTTGTCATGCTTTTGATCGAAAAACTAGAAAATATAATTCTTATCGAGGTACTGTTGGTAAACTTGCTAAAAACAAACTGAATCGCAGATTCAATACGGATCGACCTTATCAAAAAGTAGTGACCGATGTGACTGAAGTTCGCTGGGGTTCTGGTTCGATTTCTGAGCGTGCTTATTTTACTTCATTTGTTGATCTTTACAGTAACGAGATATTGTCATGGAATATTGGTCTTAGCCCTAATGTAGCGTTTGTCACAAAACCTTTAATGGATTTAATTCGTTCAAAACCACAATTACCTTATAAGATGACAATTCATTCAGATCAAGGTTTTCAATATCAGAATTATCAGTATGTTTCCAAGCTAAAGAAAAACCACATTATGCAGAGTATGAGTCGCAAAGCGACTTGTCTGGATAATGCGGTTGCTGAGAGTTGTTTCCATATTTTAAAAGTTGGAACGGTGCATAATAACCACTATTCCTCCTACGAAGAATTAAGAATAGCCATAACTGAATACGTTAGTTATTATAATAATAAAAGAATTAGAACAAAACTGGCCGGAAAAACTCCGGTACAATACCGAAACCTATCCGACCAGTTGGTTGCTTAAAATTCACTCCAAATTATGGGGTTCAGTTCAACCTGAGAAAAAATCTCAGGTTCCTTTTTTGTGATCTTTAGATTTTATTGTCGAAAATGTGGGTCTACACTTTCTGGTATTGGTGAATAACTGATACCAGTTTTTATTTTGAAAATTAAAAGGACATCTGTCCTCTTTGTGCTACGATTTAATCGCCAAACAAAATCGAAAAGAGGAAAAACAGATGTCCCTAACTAATTCTATCTTAAGCTTGTTTGAAATGACAGACCCAAATATAACCGTAACTGGTGTTACCAAGAAACGTTGCCCGAATGGACAACGAATTCATGTCGTTCACGCCAACCTTTCTTATCAGCTTGTGAAATGTCCCCATTGTGGCCATAAAAGTCTAATTAAAAACGGTACCCACGTTAGTCATCTAAGGTTGGGAACCTTATCAGGCGGACGTTATGAAATGCAGCTAAGACGACAAAGATATCAATGCCAACATTGTTTAAAAACCTGTGGAGCTAAAACTAACCTCGTTAGACGTAATGAAACTTTTACCCACAATGTTAAACATCAGGTCATTGTGCTAGCTCGTGACATGCTGACCAGTAAAGAAATCGCTAAAATTTGTGGCATTTCACCAAGTAGTGTGCAACGTATTTTAAATGCAAATATTCACTTGGCTTACCGTGTTAAGCAACTTCCGCCAAATCTTTGTTTCGATGAATTTCGTTCCTGTAATCATCTAATGTCCTTTAACTGTTGCGATGCCGTTAGTCATCGCCGCATTGTGACCCTCAAAGATCGTCTCAGTAAGGATATCATTGATTACTTTGAAGCTCGTTATTCAGTTCAAGAACGTGCGAAAGTTCAAACAATTACTATTGATATGAACGCCGAATATGCTAGCTTTATTCATCGTTTATTCCCGAATGCTGTCACGATTATTGACCGT
Organism: Pediococcus sp. M21F004; assembly: GCF_051122535.1. NCBI lineage: Bacteria > Bacillati > Bacillota > Bacilli > Lactobacillales > Lactobacillaceae > Pediococcus > Pediococcus sp. M21F004. The sequence goes on along the minus strand of NZ_CP177314.1, from coordinate 878,989 downwards.
TTCCACATTATTCAGCTTGCTGGTCGTGCACTAGACAATGAACGTACATGTATTATCCGTACTTTTCAAGATAAGCATTCACGCATTTACCGCATCCTTAAATCTCAATGGCGTTTATTTCATTTGGCAGAAGAGAAAATCAATGACACTAAGCTTATCTATTTACGAGGCATTAACGAGTATATGACCCAACAGAACGCCATCGACCTTGCCTTAGATGAATTTCCAGAATTCAAAACTGTGTATCAAACTTATCAAGGCATTCTAACCGCTATTCACCAAAAGGATGCCACGGAATTTAAAAATTTGATTACCAACTACCAAGTAGCTGGTAATCAAATGGACGTCACCATTTCAACCTTCGTTAAGAACGGCTCAGCAGTGCTCAACAGTTGTCGTTATCCGTATTCTAACGGTCCTATTGAAGGACTTAATCGTAAAATCAAGGTATTAAAGCGTAGCTGTTTTGGTTTTCGAAATATTCATAACTTCTTCATTCGTATCAGTTTAATTCATGAGTAAACAAAAAGCACATTCACCGAAGTAAAGTGCTCCATAATTGTTAGACAAGAAATCTAACAGTTATGGAGCACCTTTTTCTATGGTCAAATATAGTTCAGAATTAAAAGCAGAAGTCGTTAGTGAATATCTTCAAGGTGACATTAGTATCAGTCTTCTTTCAAAGAAACGTAACTTGCCTCGAATACAAGTAGGTAGATGGATACAAAACTTTCGTTTGAGCGGCGCAGACGCTCTTAAACGAAGAAGAGTTAAACGAAGTTTCTCAGTTGAGTTTAAAGTTGATGTGATAAACTACTATCAAACTCATGATGAAACTTTAGCCGAAGTATCCGCAAAATTTGATGTTAATTCTTGTCAAATCAGTCTTTGGAGGACAGCCTTCAATCAGTATGGTATAGAAGCCTTGAAGCCTCATCCGAAAGGCAGAAAAACCAAAGTGAAACATAATAAGAAGAAATTACGTAAGTTAGTAAACAAGAACGAAATCGATCAACTTCGTGAAGAATTGACGAAAAAGAATCAAGAATTATATGATGCAAAATTGGAGAACGAAATCTTAAAAAAATCAATGACCCTGTTCGGAACCTCAAAGGACGAAAGAAAACACAAATAGTTGATCAGATCAGGGTCGAACAAGAGTCTCTTCCGAAATCTAACCGGTATAAAGTCGGCGATATTCTTAAGACCATTGGACTTAAGAAAGCGACTTATCATGATGAACGTAAACGTATCAAAAATTATGTAGATAAGTATGAAGATGTAAAAGTAGAGATACTAAAAATTGCCGAAAGCGGAAGATATCGCGGACGTCTAACCTACGGTTATCGTCGCGTTCAAGAAGAGCTCATTAAATTAGATATCCATCTATCAGACGCCGTAGTGCGTCGTTTGATGGATGAATTAAATGTTCAAGTAAGCCTTTATAACCGCCACAGAAATGGTAGATATTCATCTTATAAAGGTACAGTTGGAAAAGTGGCCCGTAACGTTCTACATCAGCATTTTAATGAAACCGTACCTTTCAAAGTATTACATACCGATGTTACACAAGTACGCTTGGCCGATACTAAGTGGGCTTACGTTTCAGCTATTACTGACGAAGCAAGCAAGGAAGTTTTAGCATTTCAAGTAAGTAATAGTCCTAACAGTAAACTAATTATGGATACACTCGATGAACTCACAGAAAATATTCCGGAAGGAATAAAACCAATAATTCATTCAGATCAAGGTTGGCATTATCAATTGAATTACTATACCGATAAACTCTCTGAAAAAAAATTTATACAAAGCATGTCTCGTAAGGGAAACTGTCTTGATAATGCGCCAATTGAAAGCTTCTTTCATCTTCTTAAAACAGAATGTCTTAATGGATTTCCACAGTGTAAAGATATTGGAGAATTCAAGGAAATCACAAAGAATTACGTCGATTGGTTTAACAATCGACGAATATCACAGAAAACAAAAGGCATGACTCCCTGCGAATACAGGGAACATGCCTTAGCAGTTTAAAAATATTCAATTTTGTCTAACTTTTGTGTTGCACTTTAAAGTGAACATGCCTTCAAAAATCTCTACCAATACAGTTTGACAGAGACCCGAAAATGTGTTCGATAAGGCAGCTTCCTCCGCTTAGCTACGATTAACAAACGGTCCCAAGTGCGGACCATTCGTCAATCTAGGCTATGCTCAGAAGCTAACCGCCTTGTCTCACACTCTAAAATTTGCCACTTTCGACATCACGGAGATAATCTGCCAAATGTTTGAAGTAAACAGGGGCATTATCAATCATATGATGGTGACCACCGTTTGGCGTTGTGACCAAACGTGAATTTGGAATTGCTTGTGCCATTCGTTGTGCGGACTTCAGTGGCATTGTTTCATGTTCACCGAAAGTTAACAACGTTGGGACTTTAATCTTGTGGATTTGATCACGAATATCCCATTCTTTTAGTTTCCCAGTAACAACAAATTCATTGTCACCTTGGAAAGCGTTATAAACAGGGACAGCCATTGTGTCAACCAAATGAGAAATTGCTGGTGGCTGCTTACGATCGACGTAGCCTTCGTTTAAAACCTCAACAAGCTCTTGGTAACGTTCATTATGCCAATCACCATTCTTTTCGCAATCGCGCATGAATTGGGCATCTTTAGGAGAAAGAGCTTCATCACGGATAGCGTCTTGGTGCTCTAAATATTCATCAATGTTATCTACCATGCTGGAAATGATGGCACCCTTTAAATGGCTACCGTATTTTAAAGCGTAAAGCATGGTTAATGCACCGCCCCAAGATTGACCAATCAAGTAGAAGTGGTCAATCCCTAACTTTTGACGAACTTCTTCAACTTCATCCAAGAAGTAGTCGTAAGTTAGGTATTTAGCAGCAATTTTTGGATCTGAATAATCAGGTTGGTCAGAATACCATGATCCTAATTGATCATAATAATGAACCTGCACGTTTAAGCCTTGTTTCTTGAGCTCATCATGGAAATTTTCCCAGTATTCATGATTCCCACCAGGGCCACCATGCAATGCTAGTAAATGAATCTGACTATCTTCGCCATCTGTGTGTGACCACAAATGGTAGCCGTTGTTCAACGTTAAAATCTTTGTTCCTTGTTTCACTAGATCACCCTATTTCGTTTTAGTTAACCCTTATTCTAGCAAAACTAAGGCAACTACTCAATGTTTCGGTTTTGTTTTTGAACCCGTTTTCGTAAATTTTTGCGCCAAAAGCCACCCTTAATGAATTTTGGTTCATAAGAAATAATAAAAGCGTCTGGATTGTTGGCCTCGATAAAGTTGTAGAGATGTTGTTCTCGTTTACGAGGGGTTAAGATTTCAAATTCTAAGCGAGCACCTTCACGTCCTTGGGCATTTTTGACAGTTACACCATAACCTTCGTCACGGATGTTTTCAGCAAACTTTTTGCTTTCGTCCGTTTTAGGTAGAATGACATTTACATTCAATAATCCGAGGCGTAGTCTGTCCTCCAGCCAGGTTCCAAAATAAATACCGGCGCCATAACCGAGGGCGTAAGCAGCAATATTCCAGACATTATTAAGTTTGCTTAACACCAAGCTTAAACCCACCACGTAGGTCACAATTTCTGCAATCGAAAGTAAGGAAGCCCATAGTTTATAGCCTTTCATCTCTAAAAGAGTTCGGATAGTGTTCATGGTAATGTAAGCAAAACTAAGGGTAAAAATAAGTGCAAGTTGTCCGTAATTCATGGTGCGGGCCTTCTTTCAAGAAATTTGAATATTAGGAAAGTATACCAAAGTGCAAGGAAATCATGCAAGGTGTTTGGAAGTGAATTTTTGTTAAAATCACTAAAAGACGTTTGCTTGTTCTTATCTCAATCAATTGATAAGATTAAGAAAAAAGTAGAGGAAGTTTTCGCAATCAAATTTAATTTTAAAAAACTTCAACAAAAAAGTATCGCAGCGGGATTTAATATTGACTTTCACATCTTTGATCAGATTGATTCGACTAACTCAGAGGCCAAACGAGTGGGTCGGCAACTTGAACGCATAACCCAGCCGCAAATTTTTATTGCGAATCATCAAACAGCAGGATATGGACGATTAAAACGTGATTTTTATTCACCTGAAGACAGTGGCTTATACATTAGTTTTTTAATTCCAGTGGTGGGGAAGACATTTAATCCGGGATTATTGACAACAATGACTGCGGTGGCCAGTGCAGAAGCGATTCAAAAACATTTTTCGGTTCAGTTGCAGATCAAATGGGTAAATGATTTGATTTTAAATAAGCGAAAAGTGGGCGGAATTCTGGCTGAGGCAATCACTGATCCGATAACCAATCAATTAGCAGGAGTGGTGATCGGGATTGGTGTAAATTTATATACCCAATCTTTTCCAGCAGAGATTCAACAAATTGCGACCTCTTTAAGTGATCAAGCGGAGGCTAAGGACCAAACGGACTTTTTGGCTGATTTTGTGAATAACTTTTTAAACCACCTAAAAACTTATCAAAACGCAGATTTTATGTCGAAGTATCGGCAGCTATCATCTGTAATTGGCCAGCAAGTTCAAGTTCAGTTTCAAAATAAGACCGTTGTTGGCGTCGTTGAAACGATTGATGACCAAGGAAGACTAATTTTACAAACCACACAACAAAGGCTAGTCATCTCAAGTGGCGAAATTATTCACGTAAGTCCAACTAAATCCAATTAAAAAAGCGTTCGGAAATTAATTTTCCGGACGCCTTTTTATTTATTTGATTGGTAAAGTTATTTTGCATTGATTAATTTGTAATGAATATTGTAATTCTTGGTTACCACGAACAGTTGTTGCAAAATCAGTTGCATAAACGACTAAGCCAAGCTGGTGACCAGCTAACAAATGGTAAAAAGTGGGTTGTAAATCGACGGTCAAATCATAAAAATCATTTGCCTTCAGTTCATCTACTTGATAAGCATTATGACGATTTTGCAAATTAATATGGCCCTTGGTAATCATCTTCCAAGGGGTGGCCTCTTTTTGCAAGGTGAACTCGCGGAGATTATCACGACGCCAATCATAAGCACCACTCAATGATTTTCCTGCTAGAATCGTTGGGCTTACGGTGAGGCGTTTGGCATCGCCGTAATCAACCAACTGAAAACTCAGCATTCCAAATGGTTCGTTGACGGCTACACGAATTTTGAGTTGTGCACACCCATCAATATAAGTGTCATGATCGTAGCGACTGGTTTTGAAGATCAAGCGATTATCACGCAATTGATTTTCACCTTTTGTGTCATGGTTTGTGGTTAGTAAATCACGTTCCCAGACATTTAAATGTTTTTTATAGAAGTCGAATACTTCAGGATCAAGATGATCGCTAAACGAAGCTGCGGCAGTCCGAACTGGAACGGTTTCTGGAACCAACTCTTTGGCTTCAAAATTGAAAACCTGTTTTTGATCAGTTGGTGCTTGCCAATCTTCATAGCTAGTCCATGTTTCAGGCTGCACGTTATCTTGAATTAGCACATCAGGTAATAAATCTTCTGCATGATTATCTAAACCAAAGAGTTCATGACTAAACCAAAGATTCATCATGTCAGTGAAATCGAGGGAACGAAATCCATTGACGTAAATGTGTTGACCTTGATGCAGAATCAACTTTTTAGTGATTGGGGCATCTCTTAAGGCGTTCCATAAATTACCAACGTTACGTGGCTTAACATTCCAGTCATTTAAACCATGCACCATAATCATATCAGCTTTAATGTTTTTAACATTGTTGACATAATTACGTTCGTCCCAGTAGTGGCTGTAATTCCCAGTTTGACGATCCTGATCTTTGGTCATGGTTTGTAAAACTTGATCAAAGAAGTCCTTGATCTTCAAATAGTCACCAGGCTTTTGCATCCGGCTAAATACTTCCGTAGCGAGGACATCCATGTCTTCACCCTGGAAAGTATCGGGCGCGGCAACTAAACCGCCATCACGATAATAGTCGTACCAACTTGAAATTGCTGCTTCAGACACGACTGTCTTTAGTCCATCCACGCCGGTTGTGGCAGCTGCGACAGCTAAAGTACCTAAATAAGAGCGGCCGGTCATCGCAATCTTACCGTTAGACCAAGAAGCTTTGATTTCAATATTATCAGTTTTGTTAGTGAAAGCCGTACGATTTCCAGCGAGCCATTCAATAACGGCAATGGTTGAAACTGTTTCGGAAACGGCCCCTGTGTCCCGAATTCCGTCAGAATCTTTAGTTCCAATTCCAGCTGCATAAACAACGGCAAATCCGCGGGTTAGGAAATAATCGTTTAAAGTATAAGGCGATTCCATCGCAAAGGTTTCGTCGGCTTCTTGTTGTTCACCAGCAATTTTGCGTTTAGCAGGTAACTTCTTTGGTGTCTCTTGATAATGGACGTCTGCGTAAGTGAGTTGATTGGGTTCTTTAGGTTCTAAAGGTACGTCAACATTATGCATAGCTGCACTGCCAGCTTCGTCGTTAATACCTTGATTGTAAGGACTAGCCGTATATAAAACTGGTGCACGATAGTCATCTGCGGTTTGTTTAGCCCGAAGGATTTCGACCTTCAATAGATCTCGTTTGCCATCCTCATCGGTGTCTAGCGGCGCCTCCACATAAACAACGTCACGAATTAATTGGTGAGGATCAAAAACAGCTTGGGCCTTGCCGTTGAAAAATAAAGGTTTAGTGGTTGTTGCATAGAAAGATACAAAATAGCCGGCCTGTGCTAACTTGTCTAAGTAAGTCTGGCCCTTTTTCGTATGGGTACAAAGCAATAGATACCAGGCATGCAGTAAGTCAGACTTGGTTTTGATTGGCTCACCAACGATGGGGAGCTTAATTTGTTTCATGGCTTCAATGGGGTTATCAAGCTTAAAATCGATATCTACATCGAATTCAAGAAGCTGCATAGCCACACGATAAAAAATGTCATTGGTAAGTGCCTGTTGGGAGTCTAAAAAGTCTCCCAAGGTCATTTCTGGGGTAGCTAAATAATTATTCAATTTTTGTTTGAAGACGGTTTGGCTTTTTGCTTCAAGGACTGTTTTGTGTAAAAGCTCTTGCCAAACTGCGATTGGATCATCTAATTGATCAATTGAGTCATCGATAAAGTGGGTCGCTCGTAACTCTTTAAGTTCGGTTGTTCTATCGACAGGTTCAATTGCAAATTGGTTATTTTTCATAATATAAAAACCTCCGAAAAGTTGTATGGCACCAATTATACGCCATTCTGCAACTATTCGGAGGTAATTTAACTAATTAATTTTTAATGATCTAATTTACTTTTTTTCGTTATCTTTTTGTGCCAGTTGGCTGTGATGAATTCCGTAAGTAAAGTAAATTAGTAGACCAAATGCAAACCACAATAGAGACGCAATCCAGGTTTCCTTAGATAAAGTGGTCATTAAGAAGATACATAAGAATCCCGAAATGATTGGTAATACTGGATAAAATGGGACTTTAAATCCATGATTAGGGATATCTTTTCGTTTCCGAAGGGGAATAATTCCAAAGGATACAACGGCAAACGCAATTAGTGTACCAATGTTAACAAGGTTAGTTAATTGGTCCAAAGGAACTAGACCACCCAAAATGGCAATGACAATTGTGACAACCGTCATGGCATGGAGTGGCGAATGATTAGCACTAACTTTGCCCAATGTTTTTGGCAATAAGCCATCACGACCAGTGGAATAAACTAATCGGGAGCTACTAAAGATCATTGTCACCATCATGGTGGTCATCCCGGCTAATGCGCCTAAAGATAAAAGACCAGCTAGCCAGTTTTGATTAACAGCTTGTAAAGCAAAGGCCACGGGATCTGCGACGTTTAATTTGGTGAATGGAATCATCCCAGTCAATACGATTGAAACGCCAATGTACAGGACGGTTGCGATAATCAAAGTCCCGATAATTCCAAATGGCATGTTGTGATCTGGATCTTTTACTTCGGCTGCCGAAGAAGAAACGGCATCGAACCCAAGATAAGCAAAGAAAACGGTAGAAGCGCCTTGGAACATCCCTTTAACACCAAAGGGCATAAAGGGATGCCAATTACTTGGCTTGACGTAAAATGCGCCAATTAGTAAAAATAGCACGATAATCACAAGTTTGACGATGACCATGATGTTGTTAATTCGAAGGGATGATTTCAATCCTTTCGATAGAAATAACGCAATGATACAAACGATTATGATGGCCACAATATTTATGTAAGTCCCATGGGCAGGATCAAATGGGCCAGACAAGGCTTGAGGAATATGAAGGCCAAATCCTGATATAAATGAACTAAAGTAGGCCGACCAACCGGTGGAAACCGCCGCGACGGCCAGGACATACTCTAAAATGAGGGCCCAACCTAAAATCCAACCGACGATTTCACCAAACACGACGTTCCCATAAGAATAGGCGCTACCGGCAACGGGCAACGCGGAAGAAAATTCAGCGTAACACATGGCAGCGACAGAACAAACAATGGCAGCAACCACGAAGGAAAGAATAATGGCAGGACCAGCTTTGGTTGCGGCGACGGTTCCAGGTAAAATAAAGATTCCGGTACCAATGACGGCACCAATTCCAAGGGCAATTAAATCCCAACCGTTCATGGTTTTTTCGAAACGGTTGTCGCGCTCAATGTAACGATCACGACTTTCTTTGCGGAAAATTCGTCCGCGTAATGACATAAACAACACTCCCTAAATGTAGTGACTCAAACTGTAACCAGTTTATTAGACTATATCCAGAAAAATATTAAAAGTCAATGAGAAAAAATAAAAGTGAACGTAACAAGTCGTTAAGCAATGAATATATAAGTGAGGTGGAAGCGGGATCGCATCCCGCTGCGAGTTATTGCGGCCGAACTTTGCCACAAGAATCGACAACGACCGAAGCATAAAAGGTTTTCGTTCCGAAAACCAACAACTGAAGCGTAGCAGTGGGAACCTTACTTATATATTCATTGCTGACTTGTGGAGTTGTCCTACTGCCTAGCAGAAACATTAACAGTGATTGCAGACCACCAAAACAACATCTACCATTAGCTATTCGTCTTCATGGTATAATGAAAAAAATTAAAATCTGAGCAAAGGTGGCGGTCATTACGGCAAATGAAGCATTGTTAATCGAAGACTTATCTACAGTTGGATCAGTTTCTATGAGTATTGCCACGCCAGTCGTAACTGTATTCGGGGAACAGCCAGCCATTTTGCCTTCAATCCTTTTGTCCACACACACCGGTGGTTTTGGGCAACCTGCCTCAGTATCCATGGAAACAGCAATCCCAGAATTTCGTCACCATTGGCAAACAGCCGATGTTCGTTTTAAAAATGTTTTAATTGGATATCTAGGTAATAATCAAAAAGTCTATCATGAAGTAAACAACTTGTTAAAGGCGGATCAGCCTAATCTGGTGGTTTTAGATCCCGCATTTGCCGATCATGGAAAGTTGTACACAGGGATGACTGCGGTAGTTGTGGAGAACTATTTGCAGTTGTGTAAGCATGTTCAAGTGTTTCTGCCGAATTTTACAGAAGCTTGCTTGATTTTGAATCGGAAAGTACCTGAGCATGTCACTAAATCAGAATTGGCTATAATTCTTGCCGAGCTTTCAAAAAAAACGGGTCTCTCTAAAGTTGCCATCACTGGAATTGAACGAGATAACCAAATTGGCATGGTATTTATGAGTGACCAACAAGTTAAATATGTTTCTTCCCAAAAAGTTTCCGGAGATTATTTTGGTACTGGAGATCTTTTCTCGAGTTTGGTATTTGAATTTCTTTTAAATCAAGAATCATTTGAGACTGCTTTAACCCTTGCCAATCAATGGACAAGTGAAGCAGTAGCTGATACAATCAAACAAATTTCACGAGACCCACGAATGGGAGTTCGGTTACAAACTGTTTTTTCAAAAATATTAGCATACAAGGGGAGTTAACGTTATGCATAACAATCAATTAAGAAAAATTATCGTTACGGCGTTATTTGCTGCAATTATTTTTATTGGTATTTCAGTATTTCAAATTCCAATTCCTGCCATGATTGGCCGGCCATTTGTCCACTTTGGCAATGCCTTGACCGCTTTAGCAATTATGTTTTTAGGTTTCGGATACGGATCGTTAGCAGGGGCAATTGGGTTGGGACTGTTTGATGTCACCCATGGATATGCAAGTACGGCCTATCTCACAATCATTGAAGTGATTATTGTGGCGGCAGTTGTCACCTTGGTGTTCCGACTTTTGCGGCGTGATGATACAAAAAAATGGCATATTGTCCTTGTCGCATTTGTAGCTGGATTCACGAAAATTTTTACTTCATTTGGGAACTCAGTGATTGAAGGGGTTGCGTATGAAGGGATGCAATTACATGCGGCAGTTGTTGGGGCGATTGCCAGCGAACCCGCGACCATCGTTAATTCGATTACCACGTTTGTACTAGTGATGATTCTTTATTATCCATTAAAAAATATCTTAAAACGCTCAGGATTAGGTTAAATAAATAGGGATCAGAGAAATGATAAAATTTCTCTGACCCCTTATTTATTTGGTTAGGCATCCTGTAGATTACCTTGAATGGCCATAATCGTTTTTAAGTTTTGAACAGCTGATTCAATGGTGATTCCAGTCGCTTCAAATGTTGGGTCAGCTTTGTCATTGGCGATAAAAACTTGTTTTTCCGTATCAAGAGCAATGCTGAACCAGTTGTGGCTATATTTTTCAAAGGTCATAATGTTGACCCTCCTTTGTTTTAGTGTCGCAAAAGGCTTAGCGGTCAGAGAAGCTTAGATAGTCAAATGATCCTAATTGGGAATCGTTTGATTATCTAAGCTAATCGGATAGAAGCAGCTTTTTGACACATTTATTTTATTAAGTTGAAAAGATTTCAGAAAACTTTAGAAATCGCTTACATCTAACTTTATTTTTTTATTCTACAGCATGTTACAATAAAAGACAAATGAAATAACTATGGAGTGGAAAATTGATGAATAAAATCATTGTCATTACTGGTGCCACGGGGACTGGTAAAACAACTGTTAGTGACTACTTAAAAACTTATTATCGGATCCCGCAAGTCATCACTCACACAACAAGACCTGCGCGCAAGGATGAAATTTCTGGAAAAGACTATTATTTTGAAACGGATAAAAGTTTTTTCGATAATCATTATCTTGAAAATGTGGTTTATGCAGGGTATCATTATGGTTCTTCGTATGAAGGATTAGAGCGGGGCTGGAAACGAAATGCGCTTGCCAGTATTGTGTTAGATACCAAGGGTGCTGTGACCTATGTAGAAAAACTTGGCGCACAAGTGGTCGTTTTATACATGACAGTTTCAAATCATAAAAGTTTGGCCAAACGCCTCCACGAACGTGGGGATGATGCCGAAATGGTTGAAAAAAGGCTCGCGAGTGAAGAATATCAACGCGATCTTCAGTTGCCGACAGCGCTTCGAGGTAAGGCACACGTGATTTTAAATGATCAATGGGAAGATGCCCGCAAACAAATTGACGAGATTGTTCAGAATTTACAAAAAGTTGTGGCCAATCAATAATCTATCAAGTTTGGCTTAGGTATGCTAAACTTTTATAAAGAGTAATTATTACTATTTAGGATTAGAGGAGTTAAAAATGGATACCAAGTTAACCGCTGCAATTGAAGTACTAAAACAAAATAATTTAAAAATCACGCAACAACGTCAAACCTTAATTCAGATTATGACGCAACATGAAAACAAATATATTGATGTCACTCAAGTAGATGAACAAATGCGGACCCATTATCCTAAAATGAGTCATAACACCGTTTATCGTAACTTAAAAGAATTTGAATCCATCGGCTTGGTAGAGCAAATTATTCAAGGTGAGCATGCCCAAGTAAAGTATCAGTGTGACGTCACTCAACAACATCATCACCACTTTATCTGTACGAATTGTGGCAAGGTAGAAGAAGTGGAGATGTGTCCACTTGATTTCTTTGAACGCCAATTACCGGGCTATCAGATTTCAGGGCATCGCTTTGAGTTATACGGACTATGTGCCAACTGTGCAAAAAAGCAGCAAGCCTAATAAGATTAAATTTGCCGTTCTGATAATTTGTACGGCATTTTTAATGTCTTTAATATTCAAATAATAGTTTTAAAGAATTACTATGTTTTTTAAGTTTTGAGATGCAAATACCGTTTGGTTTGTTAAAATTTAAGTAACTAAGAAATAACCGTGAAGGAGAAATGTTATGGTCTATCGAACACCACCTTTTATTACGCCGTTTGCCATTGTAAGTATTCTAATTGCTTTGAGTGCCACAAACGTTGTGGTCAACAAGGTTACGGGCACGACGGATGGTGGATCCGCAAGAACAACACAAACAGTTAATAAAACTTCTGATTCAGACTCAAGTAGTTCTGCTTCAAAAAAGAAGAGCTCTGATGATAGTAGTAAAAAAGAAGATAGCAGCTCGAGCGACGATAGCTCAAGTTCGTCTTCTGATTCTAATAGCTCGTCCAGTTCTGCACAAAATAGTGGGTCCTCGTCGGCCGCAAGCAGTAGTGTCTACTCCAGTAGTAGTTCTTCAACTGCTCCGACAACCAATAGTTCAAGTGCAACTTCGGCTTCGTCTAGCGCAGCGAGTTCGGCAACTACAAAAGCGGCTAGCTCATCAAGTAGCACGGCGACAACGACTCAAAATGATACGGGTGACTAAAAGGGAGGAGTGATCAGACTTGTTTTCAATTATTGATATGATTAACCATTACTTAGGTTATATTAACGTTAATCTAAAACTAAAAAATCGCATTTATACCATTGTTGGTTTTGTCGGTAACTTTTACATGTTATATCTGGCATATCGCTTCTTCGAAAATGGTCGCTGGCTCCGGGGCCTTGGATTTATTGCGGTTTTTATTATTTTTCTCTACTTTTTGATTATGAATATTTATTATTATTTCACCACTAAAAAGGCGCCGTTTGATATTTCGCCCAAAATCGAAAAAATATTAGGCGGAAAGCCACGAGAAGCAATCGAAAACGAAAATCTGCGTAACCGGGCAAACCGAGGTCGAACAGCAATTGTGCCCTCCACCGGAATTTTTGAGAAAAATTCAATTTTACCAGCCACAATCAAATCTAATCAGAGCGATCTACACAATATTCAGCAACTTGCAGAACAAATGATTCAAAATAATTTTGCGATGGCAGACTATGAAGGCCTTAGCGATGATGAAATTTTAAATCATTTGCAGGAATCTAACGAAACGGAAATGAATGCCATTGGTCAAGGGATGCCTTTTCCATATTTTGAACTTCGTGAAGAAGATGGTGAGGCTAATGTGTACGCTGGGATGAATCAGATGAGCTTAGTGCGAATTGGTAAAGTAGCTAGTGTTGGCCTATCAGATTACTTTAGCGCCAAAAAACAATATGAGTTATATTTGGCACAGGCCGTTTTGATTGGTGGACAGCGAAAATTTGCCGGGCGTTCCAGTTTGATGACTGAAGAAGCACCTTATCAAGCAAAAATTCAAATGGCGTACAAAAAAAGGGAAGATGAAACTACCCAAGTAAGAAGAAAATCGTATTAAAAGCATGAATTATAAATGTATAAGAATGAGAAAAAGCCTATCAAAATTATTAAATTTTTGACAGGCTCTTTTTTGTACCTTAAAATTGATATAATAGATAATGAACATTAATTTTCATTTTGCTAAGGAGTACCAAACACGACGAGTAAATGCAGAGATGAATTTAAGCACAAGTCGTATATTGAAGAAAAAGAGGAAGATTACATGTCAATGATTGAATTTCACGATGTTGAAAAGTACTATGGAGATTTCCATGCCTTACACAATATTAATTTGACAATTGAAGCCGGAGAAACAGTTGTTTTAATTGGACCATCTGGTTCTGGAAAAAGTACGTTGATTCGAACAGTCAACGGATTGGAACGCATCAATCAAGGCCAACTAATTGTTGATGGATTTGATCTGGCTGATAAGAAAACGGATATGAACAAAATCCGTAAAAATGTCGGAATGGTATTTCAACATTTTAATCTTTATCAAAATAAAACGGTTTTGGAAAATATTATGTTAGCTCCTCGAATTGTTTTAAAAAAGGATGAAGCTAAGAATAAAGAACTTGCTATGCAGCTTTTGGACAAGGTAGGGTTGGCCGACAAGGCACAAAGTTATCCTGCTCAAGTTTCTGGTGGCCAAGCACAACGAATCGCCATTGCTCGTAGTTTAGCCATGGAACCTAAGTGTATCTTGTTTGATGAACCCACAAGTGCCCTTGATCCAGAAATGATCGATGATGTTTTGAACGTTATGAAAGATATCGCGCGAGATTCCAGCATGACAATGTTGGTTGTTACACATGAAATGGGATTTGCGCGTGAAGTGGGTGATCGGGTTATTTTCATGGCTGATGGACATATTTTGGAAGATGATACCAAGGAGAAATTCTTTGATGGGCAGCCTTCAAATGAACGAGCAAAGCAGTTTCTTAGCAAGATTATTAAGCACTAGAGGGGGATCCGCATGAAAAAAATAATTCGATATTTAGGATTGCTGACCTCGCTGTGTGCGCTCGTCATGATTCTTAGTAGTTGTGGTGCAACGACAACCAAGAGTCAAAGTGTCTTGAGCAATGCAGAGAAGAGCAACACAATTGTTTGGGGTGTCAAAGCTGACACCAAACTGTTTGGGTTGATGGACGTAAATGATTCGACCATTAAAGGGTTTGATGTTGATATGGCCAAGGCGCTCACAAAACAAATTCTAGGACCAAGTGGAAAAGCTAGTTTTATTCAGGTTTCTAGTCAAACTCGGATTCCACTGTTGAAGAACGGTAATATTGATGCCATTATTGCCACAATGACCATTACACCTGAACGTCAAAAAGTGGTTGATTTTTCTGATCATTATTTTAATGCCGGTCAATCCTTGATGGTAAAAGACGGCAGTTCAATTAAAAGTGTCAAAGATTTAAACAAGACAGGAACTCAGGTTTTGGCTGTTACAGGTGCTAATTCGGTTGAAAACTTCCAAAAAGTGGCGCCTAAGGCCAAAGTTTTGGAATTACAAGATTACGCCCAAGCACTACAAGCCTTGAAGTCTGGTCAAGGAAAGGCCCTGACAACGGATAATGGGATTCTTCTAGGAATGGCTGCTGAAAACCCAGGATATAAAGTTGTGGGTGGCGCCTTTACTAAGGAACCTTATGGAATTGCCGTGAACAAGGGACAAAAACCATTTGTAAATAAGATCAATCAAGCCATGGTAAAACTTCGCGAAAATGGTGAGTACGATCGCATTGTTAGAAAGTGGTTTGGTAACATTTCTGGATTTGACTATAAGGAGGCAGAGAAATGATTAGTATTATCGCGAATCATTGGCAAGACCTCCTCTATGGATTAGGTCAAACGTTGTTATGCAGTATTTTAGCGCTCTTTTTTAGTCTGATTATTGGTTCGTTTTTTGCCATTTTTGAAGTGGTTCCCAGTAAAACACTGAGAATCATTGCGAGAGTCTATATTGAAATTTTCCGAAACATTCCTTTATTGGTAATCACCATGTTCTTTTACGTGGTCATTCCAATGTTCTTTGTGAAGGTAAACGGCTTTACTGCCGGAACGATCGGCCTGACGATTTATACATCGGCATTTATTGCAGAAACCGTCCGT
Source organism: Pediococcus sp. M21F004 (assembly GCF_051122535.1). Classification (NCBI taxonomy): domain Bacteria; kingdom Bacillati; phylum Bacillota; class Bacilli; order Lactobacillales; family Lactobacillaceae; genus Pediococcus; species Pediococcus sp. M21F004. The sequence goes on along the minus strand of NZ_CP177314.1, from coordinate 863,302 downwards.
TCGGGAATCCAGTCAGTGGATCCTGGCCAAATGGAAGGGGCCCGCGCAAACGGGATGACCTTTTCGCAAGCAATGCGGTTTGTTGTTTTACCACAAGCATTCCGAATTGTTATTCCGCCATTGGGTAACCAATTTATTAATTTAGTGAAGAATTCCTCTGTCTTGGCCTTTGTGGCTGGATTTGATTTGATGTATCAAGGTAATACAATCGCTTCAACAAGTTTTGATACACTGAATGCCTACTTTGTAGTAGGAATTTTGTACTTAATCATCACGATGCCGCTTAGCTATTATATGCGATATCTTGAAAAACGTTTGGATTAGGGGGTGAAGAAAATTGCAAAATTTTATTAATGCTTATTCTTGGGTAAATATTCATTATCTCCTTGAAGGACTTTGGATTACGATTGAGGTTTCGGTGGTTTCGATTGTATTTAGTTATATTTTAGGAGCTATTTTAGGGCTGATTCGTTATATCAAAGTTAAATACTTATCAGCTGTTGTTGGCTTTGTCATTGATTTGATTCGTAATTTACCATTGTTGCTGATTATTTTCTTCACTTACTTTGGTCTTCCAAACATAGGGATTCGTTTAAATCCGATTTGGTCATCCATTTTAGCGATGACGATCTTTGAATCAGCCATGTTAGCAGAGATTATTCGTAGTGGGATTGGTGCAGTGGACTCTGGTCAAATGGAAGGGGCCCGGGCAAACGGGCTTTCATACTGGGCGGCCATGTGGCACATTGTTTTGCCACAAGCACAAAAGAAAATGATTCCAACAATTGTGAGCCAATTCATTTCATTGATTAAGGATACTTCCTTGGCGACAATCATCGTGTTACCGGATTTAATGTATCACGCACAAATTATTTACGGACAAAACAGTAATTATATTTTACCGATGTTTCTGGCATTAGCTGTTATGTATTTTGTGGTGTGTTATATGCTTTCAATTTTGTCACACTATTTGGAAAAACGCTTGGCTTAAAAAATCGATTGAAAAGGATGCATGCGAAAGCATGCATCCTTTTTTATCTCATTTGTTTCTAATCTTTCTAACTTTTTAAAATCATTTTTAATCCCTTTATAAAGGCATTTATCTAATATAGTATTAGACAAAATTTAAAAAATATTAAATTTATCATTGACATTAAAAAAAAGTGAAGCTATTATTTAAATAATCTCATAAAAAGAGCACGGGCGTTTGAGGAGATAAAAAAATAAGGGAGTTGGGCGTATGAAGGTAAAAAAAGGATGGCTAGTCGCAACGTTTTTGGTTGGCGCACTTGTGTTAGCTGGCTGTGGTAATAGCAAAGCAAACTCAGGTAGTTCTAGTAAATTAGCTTCAAGTTATAATTATGTGTATACACTTGATCCAGATAATTTGGATTATACAGTGTCATCACGGGCATCAAATAGTGACATTTATTCAAACTTTGAGGACGGACTTTTGGAACGCAATCCAGAGGGGCAACTTAAAGGGGCCTTAGCTAAATCATGGTCAGTCAGCAAAGATGGCAAGACTTATACATATCATTTGCGTAAGGGCGTCAAATGGGTTGATAGCGAAGGTAATGATTACGCCGACGTCAAAGCTCAGGATTTTGTAACTGGTTTGAAGCATGCGGTTGCTGCTAAATCAGAAACCTTATATGTGGTTCAAGACAGCATTAAAGGCCTTGACGATTATGTAAGTGGCAAGACAAAAGACTTTTCAAAGGTTGGTGTTAAAGCAACTGGCAAATACACAGTGCAATACACTTTGAATCAACCAGAAACATATTGGAATTCTAAATTAACTTATGGGGTTATGTTCCCAGTTAATGCTAAGTTCTTAGCTCAAAAGGGTAAAGACTTTGGTAAGGCACAAGCCGATGGAATTCTCTATAATGGCCCATTCGTCTTATCCAACTTCACTTCTAAATCAGTTATCGAGTTTAAGAAGAACAGTAGTTACTGGGATACAAAGGATGTTCATCTTAAAACTGTAAAACTCACATACAATGATGGTAGTAATCCAGATGGTCTCTACAAATCATTTAAGAGTGGCGATTACACTGCCGCTCGAGTTTACCCAAGCTCTGCTGGTTACAAAGATGTTGTTAAACAAAGTAAAAATAACATTATCTGGTCTGATCAAGATGCATCTGTATATAACTTTACGTTTAACTTAAATCGTCGTGCTTACAGTGCAACATCTAAGAAAACATCTAAGGCTAAAGCTAATACTAAAAAAGCTATTTGGAACCGTGATTTTCGTCTAGCTGTTCAATTTGCCTTTAATAAGACCAACTACGCGGCACAAATTAACGGTAAGAGCGGTGCCAATAAAGCCTTACGTAACGAGATGACTCCTCCTTCATTCGTTACAATTGATGGTAAAGACTACGGCTCACAAGTTGAAACTGATTTGAGCAAGAACGATTCTGATGCATTTGGCAGTGTTAACTTAGCAGATGCTCAAGATGGAACTTACAAACCAGCAAAGGCAAAAGAGTATCTTGCCAAAGCATTAAAGACACTCAAATCTGAAGGCGTCACTGGCACAATTCATTTAGATTTACCAGTAGATGAGAAATCTACAACTAACTTGAATGAAGCAAAATCATTTAAAAATTCAGTTGAAAAAACACTTGGTAAAAAGAATGTCACAATTGATCTTCAAATGTTAAATGAAGACAAGTTTAATGCTGCAACATACGCAGCAACCACTGGTGCAGCAAGTGATTTCGATATTAGTAATGCTTCTGGTTGGTCTCCAGATTATGATGATCCTTCATCATATCTTGAAATCTACAACCCTGAATCAGGTTCAATGTTACAAACAATTGGATTAGATGCTAGTTCAACAACTAAGATTGCTTCCGACACAGCCGCTGTAAAAGCTGTTGGCTTGGATCAATACGCTAAGTTGTTAAGCAAAGCTGAAGCAATTACAACTGATACAAATGCTCGTTACAAAGCATTTGCAAAAGCTGAGGCATGGTTGCTTAACAGTGGTATTCAGATTCCTGTATATTCACTTGGTGGTTCACCTTCTGTTACAAAGGTTGTACCATACACAAAGCCATACGCACAATCTGGGCTTGGTGCACAACGTTATAAATATGTGAAAGTTCAAAAGAAAGCTGTTACGATTTCACAAAATAAGAAAGCAAAAGCTGCTTGGACTTCAAAACGTGAAAAGATTGCCAAAGCTGCTGACAATAATTAATAGATTTAACGCTTAAAAAGAAGGAGGGCTAGCCGTTAACTAGCCCTTTTTCTATTTAGAAGATGCGAGGAGGAAGAAGTTTATGAAGAAATATTTATTATTTCGAATTGTACGATCTATTGTCAGTATCTTTTTGGTAACGACTTTAACTTTTATTATGATTTATTCATTAGTCCCAAGACGAGATGTCTTCAAATCAGATTCTATGATTAGTAAACTGAATTCTCAGCCCGATAAATTGATTGATTACAAAGATAATGCGTATAACAAAATGAATTACATTGAGTACTTGGATACAAAATCACTTTTAAAGAAAGTTTCTAATAGTGGTAAGGAAGTAACAACTGCTCATACGCAAAGTAATGCAACGGCGATTAAAGACTGGGCTAAGAAGAATGGCTTTACAGTTCATCGTTATCCACAAAACAAAAACTATTACGTGACGCGTGAGCTTTCCTTAGTAGAACGGCTTGGTAAGTTTTATGGGAATCTGATTCATATTGATAACCCCTGGGCTATTCATGATGCTAAGAATCCCAATTTGCCTAGATATTTGAAAATAACAAAGGATAAGGTTGTTGGTTGGGCATTAGTTGGGTCTGGTACGAAATATAAATACCAAATTTACTTTAATAAAGCTTTCCCATACATCCATCAAAATATTTTCCATATTGATTTAGGAACATCATATCCTGGTTACTCAGGAGTAGCTGTTATGGACGTTATTGGTAATCATCAAGGTGAGACCAAGAGTAGCGAGTATGTATTTCCAAACGGTAATAAGATGAATAGTTCTGACAACGTTTATACGCGTCAATATCAAACTTCAGCGAAGCAAGATTCAATGGCAAAAGAACGTTATGGTGGACATTACACAGGTACAGAGCAAGAGTATCAAGATCCATCAATGATCGGAACCTCCTTTAGAGCTGGTTTTATTGCTTTGATTATTTCTTACGTCATTTCAATTCCAATGGCTATCTTGATGGCTCGTTTTAAAGGCAAGTGGTTTGATAAAGTTGGTACCGGAATTGTCACTGTTTTAATTGCAGTACCAAGTTTGGCCTTTATTTATGTTTTCCGTTACATTGGGAGTGCAGGATTCGGATTTCCTGATTCCTTCCCAACGAAAGGGGCAGAAGTCTTTGGATCGTGGGTTTTGCCATCTGTTATCTTGGGACTCTTATCAGTTTCTGGTCTGGTTATCTGGTTTAGACGCTATATGATTGATCAACAATCTTCTGATTATGTGAAATTTGCTAAGGCGAAAGGGCTGGATGACGGTGAAATTTATCGGAAACATATTTTTAAAAATGCATCAATTCCAATTGTGCAAGGATTGCCAGGATCTATCATTGGTTTAATCAGTGGTGCTACCATGACTGAAACCATTTTTGCAATGCCTGGAATGGGAAAAATGTTACCTGATGCAATTCTTACTCATAATAATCCGATTGTGATTGCATTAGTATTTATTTTCACCACCATCGCTGTGTTCTCAATCTTGTTGGGTGATATTCTAATGACGATTGTAGATCCTCGAATTAAATTATCAACGTCAGGAGATGATTAAGATGGCAGAGAATAATCAAGAAATTACAGAAGACGATTTTGCACTCGTTAAAATGGATAAAAAAGCGACTGAAAAAATTGACACGCCAAAGTATTCGTATTGGAAATCAGTAGCAACAGTTTTCTTTTCTAACAAGATTACAATCGCCATGTTTGTTCTGATTTTAATTATCCTGTTGATGGCTTTTATTCAACCGCTATTCAGTGGTTACAACTTAATGAGTGTCAATAAAATTAATGATTTTAAAGCCCGGTATAATTGGCCAAGTCTGAAGTATTGGTTTGGAACGGATGCCGATGGCCAGTCTTTGTTTGATGCGATTTGGGCAGGGGCTCGAACTTCAATTTCAATTGGGGTTATTGCTTCACTAATTACAACAGTTATTGGGGTTATTGTGGGAGCCTTTTGGGGGTTCTCAAAAAAGTTTGATCGTCTTATGCTTGAAATTTACAATGTTTTTTCAAACGTACCAACCCTACTCATCATTATTGTGTTGTCCTATACGTTTGGTAATGGATTTTGGAATTTAATTTTTGCGATGACTGTAACCACCTGGTTAGGAACAGCATACTTTATTCGGGTTCAGGTTATGTTACGTCGTGATCAGGAATACAACATTGCTTCTAAAACGCTAGGGACCCCAACTACGCGGATGATTCTCAGAAATATCTTGCCGTATTTAACTTCAGTAATTGTTACGCAGCTTTCACAGTTATTACCTTCATTCATTTCTTATGAAGTATTTCTTTCTTTCTTAGGTGTTGGTTTAAGTTCTGATGTGCCATCTTTAGGTAGGTTAATTTCTCAGTATTCACCGTACATGACTAGTTATCCATATCTATTCTGGCTGCCAGTGTTTGTTCTTGCCTTGATAGCCGTTTCATTGTATATCGTTGGCCAAAATTTGGCTGATGCTTCTGATCCACGAACACATATGTAGAAAGGAGAGACAGAAATGAAAAATAATGTTGTATTATCAGCCAAGGATCTTTCTGTAGATTTCCAAGTGCGTGGTCGTCAACTAAAAGCGATTCGTCATGTCTCTTTGGATCTGAAGGATCAAGAAGTACTCGCGATTGTTGGAGAATCCGGTTCGGGCAAATCAGTTTTAACGAAAGCATTCACGGGGATGCTTGAAACAAATGGTTACATTTCGAATGGAACGGTGACCTATGAGGATAAAGTGCTAAGTGACTTAAAGAAGGATAAAGAGTGGGATGGTATCCGAGGAAAAGGAATTGCAACGATTTTTCAAGATCCGATGACTTCACTAGATCCGATTAAAACAATTGGTTCCCAAATTGCCGAAGTTGTTGTTAAACATCAAAAGAAAAATGCAAAAGAAGCAAAAAAAATTGCGATTGATTTAATGGAACGAACTGGGATTCCAAATGCCAAAAACCGGTATAATGAATATCCATTTGAATATTCAGGAGGTATGAGACAACGAATTGTTATCGCAGTTGCCTTAGCTTGTCATCCCAAGATTTTGATTTGTGATGAACCAACCACTGCATTAGATGTAACGATTCAGGCGCAAATCTTGGAGCTAATTAAGGATCTTCAAAAAGAATATCATTTCACAACAATTTTTATTACGCATGATCTTGGGGTAGTAGCTTCAATTGCAGATCGAATTGCGGTTATGTACTCAGGCCAAATTATTGAACTGGGAACCTGCGATGAAATTTTTTATGACCCACGTCATCCATATACGTGGAGCCTGCTTTCATCATTGCCACAATTGGCAACTGAAGAAGCCGGGTTGTATTCAATTCCTGGGACGCCACCATCATTGTATAAAGATATTGAAGGGGATGCCTTTGCACCTCGAAATAAGTTTGCCATGGAAATTGATTACAAAAAAGAGCCTCCAATGTTCAGAGTTTCGGATACTCATTGGGCTAAAACATGGTTGTTAGATCCGAGAGCACCGAAAGTTGAAAAACCGGCATTAATCCAAAATTTACACGATCATTTTGTAAAAATGATGGAAACGGAAACCACTATGGATTTTGAGAAAGGCGGCGATGCAATTGTCATCAAATAAAGAAGTATTACTTTCTGTTCGTGATCTTGAAATTGCATTCGGCTCTGGAAAAAAAGAATTTGTGGCCGTTCAGGATGTTAATTTTGATATTTACAAAGGAGAAACCTTTTCTCTTGTTGGTGAATCAGGATCTGGTAAAACTACAATTGGACGAGCAATTCTTGGTATTAATCCAACTAAAAAAGGAACCATTAATTTTCATGGTGAGAAGATTAATGCACCGATGTCGGATGCTAAAAAGAAAGACGTTACCCGAAAAATTCAGATGATCTTTCAAGATCCTTCAGCGTCTTTAAATGAACGTGCAACAATAGAATATATTATTTCTGAAGGACTTTATAATTTTAAATTGTTCGATTCTGAGGAAGATCGTGTAAATAAGGTTAAAGCAATAATTGAAGAGGTCGGCTTGCTCCCTGAACATTTATATCGGTATCCACATGAGTTTTCAGGTGGTCAGCGGCAGCGGATCGGAATTGCCAGGGCACTAATTATGAAGCCTGAATTGGTGGTTGCCGACGAACCTATTTCTGCTTTAGATGTGTCGATTCGGGCGCAAGTCTTAAACTTATTAAAGAAGTTTCAACGCGAAAGTAGTCTTTCCTATCTTTTTATTGCTCATGATCTTTCGGTTGTACGGTTTATTTCAGATCGGATTGCAGTTATTCATAATGGAAGAATTTTAGAACTGGCGACAACGGAAGAGCTATTCTCAAATCCGCTTCATCCATATACAAAGTCGTTATTGTCAGCTGTTCCCATTCCAGATCCAATTCTGGCACGTAAAAAGAAACTTTTGGTTTATGATGAATCGGTTCATCACTATGAAAATGACAAGCCAAGATTTATCGAAATAAAACCCGGACATTTTGTAAATGCCAATCATGAAGAAGAGGAACGTTACCGAGAACTTTTAGCTCAAACGGCCTCTGTATAAACGTTAATGAATGAAAGCTTGGTCCATCTCGCAGCTTGTTAGGGCAGTTCACTCCAACCCCGAACTGTTTTAGCAGGTTGCGAGATGGACCAAGCAAAACAAAAATTGCTAATCATTAAGTTGATTAGCAATTTTTTTGTTTGAATTATTAAACTGAATGGTGATTATGCAAGTATATGATCAGTGCCAACATAAGGACTCCTGTTAGGATAATAGAAGCCAACCAGGCTAGTGAACCAGAAACCAGCGGTAAATGCATGTTCATCCCGTAAAAGCCACTAACGATGGGTGGGACTGCTAATAGAAGTGACCAGATAGTAAGAAAACGCATGATATCATTTAGGTTGTTATTAATTAAACGATCATAGGTATTGCTTAACTGTTCAACGCTTTCGGAAATCAAACCAATCATTCGACTAGCTTGATTGGTTTCTAGTTGAATATTATGCAACTTTCGATTGCAGATTTTATCAAAGGGAATGTCTGTGTCTTTTGAAAGAGATTTAATATCTTCAAAACAACTGGAATTTTCTTGAATTGAAGCGCGTAAATAAATTGCATCTTGATTAATGAGGGTCAAGTCATCTAGACGTTTCATGCGGGTTCGAGCACTGAGCTTGTCTTGAATTTGGTCTGCACGATATTCTAGTTTAGTTACCCGACCAATATATTTACGGACAATCGGTAAAATGAGGTCTAACACAAAAGACATGCGTTTTTCATACGCTTGATCACGCAACTCTTTAAGAGTGTCGCTGACAAAATGCATTTCAGAACTCAAAAAGATAAAAAGTTTTTTATCAAAGAAAATGACAGAAATTGGTTCAGAATGAGCAGATCCCTTTAATGGGGCCCAGAAAACCAAAAGGGCATAATCGCCCTCTACATCAACCTCAGTTCGTGCCGGTTCATCCTTATCGTCAACGTATTCTAAAACGGTCGAAGGTAAGTCGAAATCTTGAATCAATTGTTTTTTATCCGTTTCCGTACAGTCTTGAACAAGAATTAATTCAAATTTTTGTTTTTGATCACTTTCATAGGACTTGATCACAGTATGAGCCTCCTGACCTTAAGCTTTGTTTTGATAATGGTGTTTACAATAATAATATACTGGAAAACCAAGTAAAACAAATACAAAGGAGAAAGCGACACCAATTAAGTCAGATTGAATTTCGCTGACAATAACAAAAAGGGATCCCAAAATTGCAATAATGGGGGTAATTGGGAAGAACGGTGTGCTAAATGGGCGTTTTAAATTTGGCTCCCGCTTTCTTAAGATAAAGGCTCCAACAAAGGTCATGACATAAAAACAATAGACAGTGAAAATACATAGTTCCGAAAGGCGATCAGCGTTAAAAAATAGAATCATAATCGCTGAAATTGTGACAGTTGTTAAAACCGACACAACCGGGGTGTGTGTGTTACGGTTCAGGTAAGAAAGTTGCTTGGCAAATGGTAATTCGTGATCGCGGGCCATGGCATACATAATTCGGGGGAAGGTCATGATTTTTCCATTCATACACCCGACAATTGAGATGATAATGCCAATGCTGAGGATCTTACCCCCAATGGCCCCAAAATCTTTATCAGCCATATAAGGAATTGCGCCGATCCCAAGTTTGTGAATTTGTTCAGCAGGCATGCTACGAAAAACGCCAAAGCTGACTAATAGATAAATGACTAAGACTAAGAGAATCCCAAATGTAATTGCTTGGGGCAGTCGTTTCTCAGGATTCTTAATTTCATCACCAAGATTGGCCACCAAAATCCAGCCGTCAAAAGCAAATAAAGTGGCCAAGATGGCTACACCAAAATTTCCAGCAGATTGGTGAACAGTGGTAAAACTTTGAGAAAAAGCATTTTCTTTACCAAAGAATAACCCAAAACCAATGAGTGCAATGACCGGGACAAGTTTGCAAATGGTGGTCACAATGGCAAAAGTTGCGCCGTAGCGGTTAGATAGCAAGTTTAAACAAGCGACTAAAATAACGGTAATGAGGGCAATCGGCACGGTCCAGCTATGGGGCATGTCAAAAAAGTCGACTAAGAGAATGCCAAGATAGGCGGCAAGAGAAGCGATCATGGCTGGACCATAGATGATAATTTGCATCCAGCCAGCTAAGAATCCCCATACTTTGCCGTAAATTTTTTCCATGTAGTAGTAGAGTCCACCCGTTTTGGGCATTTGGGAGGCAATCTCGGCGATGGTCAGTCCGGCGGTTAAGGTGATGATGCCACCTGCGAGCCAAGCCAACATGGCGTTGGTGGTTGAACCGGCATCGTCCAATACAGCGGCTTGGCGAACAAAAACGCCAGAGCCAATAATGGTTCCGATGACAAGTGCGAGTGCGGACCAAAGGCCGAGCGACCGACTGAGGGTAACTTCGTCTTTTTCATTGTTCATTAAGAATACCTCCCGAAAATTTGTTTTATGTAATATTGTAACGTAAAAGACTAAGTGAACGCAACAAGTCGTTAAGGCTCTTAATTATAAGCAAGGCGGAGGCGGGATCGCATCCCGCAGTGAGCCTTGCTTATAATTAAGAGCCTGACTTGTGGAGTTGTCCTAATGCTTAGCAGAAAAAGGATAAAGGAAAGCAAGGCGGAGGCGGGATCGCATCCCGCAGTGAGCCTTGCTTATAATTAAGCGCCTGACTTGTGGAGTTGTCCTAATGCTTAGCAGAAAAATAAAAAGGACGGAATTAAATCGATAAAGGTAAATTTGCTTACTGATAGCGGTGCATATTAAAACGCTAATAATGAGTATTCTTAGCAATAATACTTGTTTAAATGAATAAATATTCAAATAAGTGTTGATATATTCAAGCTTTGTGTATATAATAAATTCATTCAATAAAACAGGGGTGCAGACAGACATGAAAAAACAGGATACTTTAAGAATTTCGGTCATAGGCGTTTTAATCGCAATAACGTTAGCAGGTTGTGGCAGTAAAAAGGCTAGTCAAAAAGAGGTTGTTAACATGGCAACCGGAACAGAAATCACCACTTTAGATTCATCCACGGCAATTGACGACACGAGTTTGACACAAATTTCGAATTTTAACGAAGGACTATATCGGATTGGCAATAACAGCAAAATCCTACCAGGAATTGCGACGAAGTCAACGGAATCTAAAGATGGCAAGAAATATACTTTCACGTTGAGAAAAAATGCGAAGTGGAGTAATGGGGACCAAGTCACGGCGCAGGATTTTGTTTATGCTTGGCAACGGACCGTTAATCCAAAGACGGCTTCCGAGTTTGCCTACTTATATTCTGGTATTCATAACGCAGATAAAATTTCAGCAGGAAAGTCTTCGGTAAAGACGCTAGGGATCAAAGCGACAGGTAAATATAAATTAACCGTAACTTTAGATACACCGATTCCTTATTTCAAGTTATTGATGGGATTTCCTAGTTTCTTCCCGCAAAATCAAAAAGTGGTTGAAAAATATGGCAGTAAATACGGATCATCATCTAAAGATATGGTTTATAACGGACCATTTGTTCAAAAGGGGTGGACGGGAAGTAATCTTAGTTGGAAAATGATTAAAAACACTGACTACTGGGATAAGGGCAGTGTCAAACTTAATCAAATGAATTTTCAGGTGATTAAAGATTCGACTACGGGGCTGAATTTATACAATAGTAAGAAATTGGACGAAACGACTCTGAGTGGTAGTCAGGTAGCTCAGTACAAATCAAATAAGAACTTTGTGAGTCGAAAACTGGCACAGACCTCTTATGTTGAGTTTAATCAAACTAAAAATGCAGTTTTGAAGAATAAAAAAATCCGTCAGGCGCTCTCTCTAGCAATTAATCGGGATCAATTAACCGGAAAAGTGCTTGCGGATGGTTCCGAATCAGCCAAAGGATTTGTTTCCAGCGGTCTGATGAAAAATCCAACAACTGGACAGGATTTTGCTGCTGAAGCATCTGTAACATCAGCCACTTCATATAATTTAAAGAAAGCTAAGAAATTAATGGCGGAGGGGCTCAAAGAAGAAAACAAAACTTCTTTGACACTCGATCTTTTAAATAATGATAGTGACGTAGGTAAAAAGACTTCCGAATTTTTACAATCTGATTGGGAAAAATTACCGGGGGTTAAAATCACTTTAACAAATATTCCATACAAATCATTTTTAACGGATGAATCAAACAAGAAATTTGATGTCGCCTTATCTGGTTGGGCTGCCGATTTCTCTGATCCAATTTCGTTTTTACAAATTTTAACATCCAACAATGCGCAAAATAACGGTGGATGGAAAAATGCAGCTTATGATAAGGCTATCTCGAAAGCAGATACAACCGATGCCACTAATCCGAAAAAACGGTTTGCTGACATGGTTCAAGCCGAGAAGATTTTAATGCAGGATCAGGGTGTGGCTCCAATTTATCAAAGCACCCAAGCACAACTTTGGAACAAAAAAGTGACTGGACTCGTGCATAATTCAGCGGGAATCTATTATGATTACAAGAACTTAGTTGTGAAGAAGTAATCGCTGATTTTTAGGAAAATTAAAAACCGTTACCTTCGTGAATTTGGTTATCCACCAAATCAGGAAAGTAACGGCTTTTTTGTATACTTATTAGCTGAACATTTAATTTTCAACAGGTTCAACGAGATAATCATGGAACCGTTGATAATCATCGCTGCTTAATTCTGTGACAATCTCTGTACCAGTTTCTTTATAATCTGTTTTCAACACATTTGTATGTTGATTAAGATAATCGACCACTTGGCCCTTGTCAAATGGGATCAAGAAGGTAGCCTCACGATAACCAGTAAAGACCTTTTGTTTGATCATGTTGGTTAAAAGAACGAGTGACTTTTTGTCCTGGGCAGAATAAGTAATTTCTTCGTTACCTTCAAAGGTAGGAAATTCTACGCCAGCCATATCGGCTTTATTAAAGGCCACGATCATAGGAGCTTTGGTCACCCCGATTTCTTGCAACGCCTCATTAGTTGTTTGGATCATTTCTCGGAAATGGGGATCCGAAACATCAACTACTTGAACTAAGAGGTCAGCCTGCGCCGCTTCAGCCAAAGTAGAACGGAATGCTTTAATCAATTGATGAGGTAAATGACTAACAAACCCAACTGTATCACTAAGCAAAAGTTGTTTTTGATCAGGAAAAGTTAGTTTTCGAACGCTGGTATCTAAAGTGGCAAATAACATGTTTTTTTCAAAGACTTGTTTTTCGTCGCTTTCGCCATATAAACGAACTAAACCGTTCATAGTGGTGGACTTACCCGCATTTGTGTACCCAACCAAAGCCACGCTTGGCAAACCAGTTTGATCCCGTTTTTGCCGTTGAACCGCACTAGATGTTGTCATTTCTTTAAGCTCGTGATTTAAATTGTTAATCCGTTGCTGAATAGTTCGGCGATTCATTTCAAGCTTTGTTTCACCAGAACCACGGTTAGTGTAACCACCACCTGCATCGCCAGCTGACTGCTGGTCAAGTCGCTGCGAAGAGCTTGTTCGCAATCTTGGCATCTGATAATTTAATTTTGCAATTTCGACCTGGAGTTTTGCTTCTCGCGATTTAGCACGATTTGCGAAAATTTCTAGGATTAATCCGGTTCGATCAATCACATCGAGTTTCGATTCTTGTTCTAGATTACGAATTTGGCTTGGCGATAATTCGGCATTCACAACTAATGTGTGAACATTGATGCTTTCACCGAGTTCGTGAAGTTCGACAACTTTACCACTTCCAAAATAAGTAGCAGAATTTGGTCGATCCAATTTTTGAATGACATTTTCAGTAGCTTCCATATTATTTGCTTCAACTAAAGCTGCTAGTTCCTGCATGGCATAATCCATGTCTTGATTAGGCAGCTGCAAACCTGCAATAATGACTTTTTCTGTCATAGCGACACCTCGAATTCTTTAATGCCTTCAGTATAGCATAGGGACGCGGGGTTCTTAAGTAATATGAGTGGGGTTACAGGATATGGAAAAGTATGAGGAGGTTTTCTTATAAAAAGATTAATGAGATACACATTAAAATTGTAATCTTTGTAACATAACGAAGATACTTCCCATTATACAGGTGATGAAAGGGAATTTTTTTTGAACGTCTTGCTAGATAGTTAAAAATAAATTAGTAAAAACCATTGTATTTAATATTTCTTTAACCTATAATAAGGTCGTTTTTGAGAAAGCAAGCAATAAAAAATGGCAAAGATGCTAGAAAGAAAGTCGAATTTTTATGAAAGTAAGATCAGTTGTCAAGTTAAGTGCGGTAGCGTTAGCTTCTACATTTGTGTTAGCCGCATGTGGAGCGAAGGGTAGTACTAGTACCGCAAAAAAACAGTCAGTTAACTTTATGGAATCAGCAGAAATTTCCACTATGGATCCTTCAAAAGCTGATGATGTTGTTAGTATGACACAGTTGTCCAATACCGGAGAAGGTCTTTATCGATTAGGCAAGAATAGTTCTGTACATAATGCGTTAGCAACAAGTACAAAAGAGTCTAAAGATGGTAAGACGTGGACATTTACAATTCGTAAGGGTGCCAAGTGGAGTAACGGGGATAAAGTCACAGCCAAAGATTTTGTTTATTCATGGCAAAGAACGGTTAATCCGAAAACTGCTTCAGAATATGCTTATCTTTTCTCAGGCATTAAAAACGCCGATCAAATCATGGCCGGCAAAACTAACTATAAGAAGTTAGGCATTAAAGCTGACGGTAATTATAAGTTAACAGTTACTTTAGACCGCGCAATTCCATACTTTAAACTCCTAATGGGCTTCTCGGTATTCTTCCCACAGAATCAAAATGCTGTTGAAAAATATGGGTCTAAATACGGAACGACTTCAGACAAGATGGTTTACAACGGGCCGTATAAACAGGAAGGTTGGAAAGGAACTAATTTAAGTTGGAAATTAGTTAAAAATCCAGAGTATTGGAATAAGAAGAACGTTAAGATGAATACAATCAACTATCAAGTTGTCAAAGATTCATCGACTGCTTTGAACTTATACAATAGTAAGAAACTTGATGTGACAACCATTAGTGGAACACAGGTTGCTCAATACAAGAACAATAAAGCTTACGTATTGCGTAAAGAAGCTTCAACCTTCTATCTACAATTAAATGAGAAGAGAAAGATCTTTAAGAACAAGAAGATTCGTCAGGCCGTTTCAATGTCAATCGATAGAACGCAGTTGACTGGGAAAGTCCTAGCCGATGGGTCACAAAATGTTAATGGTCTTGTTTCTAACGGTTTAGCAAAGAATCCTTCTACTGGTGAAGATTTTGCTAAGGAATCCGCCGTGAAATCTGCTTCTACTCGGAACTTAACTGAAGCTAAAAAGCTTTTAAAGGAAGGTTTGAAAGAAGAGGGCATGTCTAGTTTGAAGTTTACTTTGATGGCTGATGATACAACTGCCGGAAAAGCGACAAACGAATTTTTACAAGCTCAAATTGAAAAATTAGGTAGTAACGTCAAGGTCAGTGTTCAAAATATTCCATTTAAGACCCGTTTGACTGATTCTAGTGACGGTAAGTTTGATGCCGTTGTCACAGGTTGGGGAGCTGACTTCTCAGATCCAATCTCGTTCTTGCAGTTGTTTGTCACAGGCAACGCACAAAATAACGGAAGTTACAGTAGTAAAGAATATGATGCTTTGATCAAGAGCTCTAACACAACCGATGCAACTCATCCACAAAAGCGTTGGGCAGATATGGTTAAGGCCGAAAAAGTCTTGATGAATGATCAGGCAATTGTCCCACTTTATCAACAAGCGACCTCACAGCTTTGGAATACAAAACTTAAAGGTGTTGTTTATAACACTGCGGGTAACGAATATGATTACTCTAAACTCAATTTAACAAAATAATGTAATTAGAAGTTGAAGACTTAAATGGCTTCAACTTTTTTTGTGGGTTTAATTACTATCAAACATGATAATGGATTTAAAATTAAAATATTTGTTATTTTAACAGAAAGCCCATGATCCTTTGTCTCATAGCGTGAAAAGGCGTGAATAATCAAAATAGTTATTTCAATAAATTAAAAATAAATAAGCATACTGGGTTGTATTTAATCTTTCTTTAATGTACAATAATAACAATTCGTGAAATGAGTACACAACAAGCGATTAAAAAATTGCTTATCAAAAAAGGGGAGATGTCATTTATGAATGTGAAATCAGTAGTGAAATTAGGAGCCGTTGCGTTGGCTTCAACATTTGTCCTAGCAGCCTGTGGGTCAAAAAGTGATAGTGGATCGTCAAAAAAATCAACCGTTAACTTTATGGTTGCTTCAGAAATCCCAACTATGGATACTTCTAAAGTTACCGACACGATTGGTTTAACTCAGTTAGCTAATACTGAAGAAGGTCTTTATCGTTTAGGCAAGAACAGTTCTGTACACAATGCTTTAGCAACAAAAACGGTTGTTTCTAAAGATAAAAAGACTTATACTTTCACCTTACGTAAGGGTGCAAAGTGGAGCAATGGTGACAAAGTTACAGCCAAAGATTTTGTTTATTCTTGGCAACGTACTGTAAATCCTAAAACTGCTTCAGAATATGCTTATCTTTTCTCCGGAATCAAAAATGCTGACAAAATTACAGCCGGCAAAGCTAATTACAAAACTTTAGGGATTAAAGCTGACGGTGATTATAAACTGACCGTTACTTTAGACCGTCCCGTACCTTACTTTAAGTTATTAATGGGATTTGCATTATTCTTCCCACAAAACCAGAAAGCTGTTGAAAAGTATGGTTCTAAATACGGAACAGCTTCAGACAAGT
The DNA here is from genome assembly GCF_051122535.1 of Pediococcus sp. M21F004. Taxonomy (NCBI): domain Bacteria; kingdom Bacillati; phylum Bacillota; class Bacilli; order Lactobacillales; family Lactobacillaceae; genus Pediococcus; species Pediococcus sp. M21F004. The sequence goes on along the minus strand of NZ_CP177314.1, from coordinate 846,750 downwards.
TAGTTTACAATGGCCCTTACAAGTCTACTGGTTGGACAGGAACTAACTTGAAATGGAAGTTAGTTAAGAATGACAATTACTGGAACAAAAAAGATGTGAAAGTTGATACAATCAACTATCAAGTAGTTAAAGATTCATCTACGGCCTTGAACCTCTATAATAGTAAAAAACTTGATGTGACAACCATTACTGGTAGTCAAGTTGCTCAATACAAGAACAACAAAGCATACAAGTTACGTAAAGAGGCTTCAACCTTCTATCTTCAATTAAATGAAAAGAAGGACAAGTACTTTGCTAACAAGAAGATTCGTCAGGCAATTTCAATGTCAATCGACCGTAGTCAACTAACAGGAAAAGTTTTAGCTGATGGTTCGCAAAATCCACTTGGGTATGTTTCAGCTGGATTAGCAGAGAATCCAAAAACAGGTCAAGATTTTGCTAAAGAATCAGAAGTTAAATCAGCAGTTACCCAAAACTTAACTCAAGCTAAGAAGTTATTAAAAGAAGGCTTGAAAGAAGAGGGTATGACAAAGCTTGAATTCTCATTGATGGCTGATGATACACCTGCTGGGAAATCTACAAATGAGTTCTTACAATCACAAATCGAAAAATTAGGTAGTAACGTGAAAGTGAATGTTGAAAACATTCCATTTAAGTCTCGTTTGACTAACTCAACAAACGGTAAATTCGATGCTGTTGTTACTGGTTGGGGTGCTGACTTTGCCGATCCAATTTCGTTCTTACAGCTATTTGTTACTGGAAACTCAAATAACAATGGTTCATGGAGCAATAAAGAATACGACAAGTTGATCAAGGCATCTAGCACAACTGATGCTAACAACACACAAAAACGTTGGGATGACTTAGTTAAGGCAGAAAAGATCCTTATGAACGAACAAGGAATCGTGCCACTTTATCAACAAGCTGCTTCTCAATTATGGAATACCAACTTGAAGGGTGAAGTTTACAACACTTCTGGTGTCAATTTTGATTACTCAGGTCTTTACTTGGCAAAATAATTAAGTAGATACAAGCAATAAGGGAAAAGAGTTATACGACTCTTTTCCCTTATTCTCTTCTCAAATGTGATCTTTCTAAGAATCCCAAACAACAAACCGCCTTTAAAGTGCGCATTTTAAAATAATTCATGAGTAAAAATGAGCAATTTTAAAAATGTAACATAAATCGCATACATTCAGTAATGGCGGGTATTGATTATGAACTTGATTTAGCAAATATAGTTTTTATTGACGTCAAAATTAGAGATAACGATTGAATTTAATCTTCTTCTAATATATAATAAGAACAACTTTTGTTAAGAAAGTACATAATGATGGAATTCGCAAGATTTCACAGAGGGGTTGGAAAATAATTATGAATGTTAGATCAGCAATAAAAGTTGGAGCAGTTGCGCTCGCTTCAACATTTGTTTTGGCTGCGTGTGGATCCAAGGACAGTAGTTCGTCGAAAGAATCAGTTAACTTTGAAGAAAGTGCTGAAATTGCGACAATGGATCAATCGAAGGTTACCGATGTCGTTGGTTTTACCCAGTTAGGAAATACCCAAGAGGGCCTTTACCGATTAGGTGAGAAGAGCAAAGTTAACAATGCTCTTGCAACAAGTACAAAGGAATCTAAAGATGGTAAGACTTGGACATTTACAATTCGTAAGAATGCTAAGTGGAGCAATGGCGATCCTGTTACTGCTCAAGATTTTGTTTATGGCTGGCAACGAACGGTTAATCCAAAAACCGCTTCTGAGTATGCTTACTTATTCTCAGGCATCAAAAATGCTGACAAGATCATGTCTGGTAAAGTAAACTACAAACAGTTGGGAATCAAAGCTGAAGGTAAGTATAAGTTGGTTGTGACGTTAGATCGTCCGATTGCTTACTTCAAGTTGTTAATGGGCTTCCCAACTTTCTACCCACAAAACCAAAAGGCTGTGGAAAAGTACGGCTCTAAGTACGGAACAGCTTCTGATAAATTAGTTTATGATGGTCCTTACAAACAAGTTGGTTGGACTGGTACAAACTTAAGTTGGAAACTTGAAAAGAATAATAATTACTGGGATAAAAAGAACGTCAAAATGAATACCATTAATTATCAAGTTGTCAAAGATTCAAGTACTGGTTTGAACTTGTATAACAGTAAGAAGCTTGATGTTGCTAATATTATTGGTAACCAAGTTGCACAATACAAGAACAACAAAGATTATGTTTTACGTAAGCAATCATCAATGTTCTATCTTCAATATAATATGAAGAAAGAAAAAGTTTTCCGTAATGCTAAGATTCGGAAAGCAATCTCAATGACGATTAATCGTAACCAATTGACAGGTAAGGTTCTTGCTGATGGTTCAACAAATCCTAAAGGACTTGTTTCAACTGGTTTAGCAAGCAATCCTAAGTCTGGTGAAGATTTTGCAACTGAATCTGAAGTTAAGTCAGCAGTTACACCAAACTTAACGGAAGCTAAGAAATTAATGGCTGAAGGACTTAAAGAAGAAGGCAAATCAAGTTTGACCTTTACACTTCTTGGTGATGATACAGCTTCAACAAAGCAAATCACTGAATTCCTACAGTCACAAATTGAAAAGTTACCTAATGTCAAAGTTAATTTGCAAAACGTACCATTTAAGACACGTTTGACAAATTCTTCAAATGGTAAGTTCGATGTTGTTCTCTCTGCATGGGGTGCTGATTTCTCTGATCCAATTTCCTTCTTACAATTATTTGTAACTGGAAATGCTCAGAATAATGGTGGCTTCAGTAACAAACAGTACGACGCATTGATCAAGGCTTCCAATACAACTGATGCCACAAATCCTGAAAAACGTTGGGACGACATGGTTCAAGCTGAAAAGATCTTGATGAATGATCAAGGAATTGCACCTGTGTACCAGCAGGCAAAATCGCAGCTTTGGAACTCTAAGTTGAAGGGCGTTGTTTACAACACTGCTGGTGTCAACTTTGATTACAAGAATTTAAATCTGACAAAATAATGTTTCATTATATTAGGCGTTAATTTTGGACAGGAGGGTAAGGGCTCGCGTAACTGCTGACCCTTACCCCTTTGTTATAAAGGCAAAGTTGGTTTGAGAGAAAGATTGGGAGGAATATAAATGGCAAGATATTTAGTAAAGCGAATCTTTTACCTGGTTTTAACGCTGTTTTTGATTGCAAGTATCACCTTCTTCTTAATGAAGTTGATGCCCGGAACACCATTGAATAACCAGGCAAAATTAACACCGGAACAGATTAAAACAATCTATGCTCACTATGGATTGAACAAACCGGTATGGCAGCAATATATTAGCTACATTGTGGATGCAGCACATGGAAACTTTGGGTTATCATTCCAGTTTAGTGATCAACCTGTTTCTTACTTGATTTCAAGCCGGATTGGACCTTCATTACAATTAGGTGGTCAAGCCATCATTGTAGGTGTTTTCTTCGGAATCATCGTTGGATCTTTAAGCGCAATCCGTAAAAACACATGGATTGATGGAACTTCAACTTTTATTTCAATTTTAGGAATCTCGATTCCAAGTTTCGTACTGGCAATCTTGCTTCAATACTATTTAGGACTGAAATTGCAGTGGTTCCCAATTGCTGATTGGGGTGGATTCTCATACACGGTGTTACCAACCTTGGCGTTAGCAGCTTCGCCTTTTGCAGAAACTTCACGGTTTGTCCGAACTGAAATGGTCGATGTTTTGGGAAGCGACTATATCGAATTAGCGAAGGCAAAAGGATTAAGTCGAATTGGGGTTGTTTGGCATCACGCCTTACGTAATAGTTTAATTCCATTAGTTACAGTTATTGGGCCATTGGCAGCCGCTATTATGACTGGATCAATGGTTGTGGAAAACATCTTCTCTGTACCAGGAATTGGGGAACAATTTGTAAAATCCATCTTGGTAAATGATTACCCAACTATTATGGGTGTCACGATGTTATATTCTGCTTTACTATGTGCAATCTTATTGTTAACTGATTTAGTTTACGGAATTATTGATCCACGAATCCGAATTTCTGGGAATGAGGGGTAAATAAATGGAAGAAAAAATGAATTTAGCACCGGATGCATTTGAACCGGTATCTAAAAAAGATGAACTAGATGATGAAAAAATCGTAGCCCCTTCCCGGACATTTGTTCAGGATGCATGGCGGCGGTTGAAACAAAATAAGGCTTCCTTTGTTTGTTTATGGATCTTGGCTATTATCTTTGTGGTTGCTTTTACATCACCACTTACAGCTTCACATCCAAATGATTCAAATCCAAACTATGCCAATTTACCACCCAAGATTCCCGGCATCAATATCAATGGTTTGAATGGAACTTCAGTGGTTGCTGGTAAACGTGTAGATGCTTATAAACAAAATAATGTGCCAAGTAAAGTGCATTACACTTTAGGAACTGACTACTTAGGTCGTTCATTGGCTCAACGTATCTTACGAGGAACTTTAGTTTCCTTGTTAATTGGTCTTTTTGCTACCTTGATTGATTTAATTGTCGGGGTTGGGTATGGGATTGTTTCGGCCTGGAGAGGTGGAATAACCGATATTGTCATGCAACGGATAATTGAAGTTATTTCATCTGTACCTAACATCGTTATCATGGTTTTATTCATGCTTGTTCTAAAGGGCGGGATGTTACCAATCATTTTGGCGATTGCCTTTAATGGATGGACGACGATGGCCCGGCTGACGCGAGCGCAAACCTTGCAATTGAAAACACAAGAGTATGTCCTGGCAGCCCGTACATTAGGTGAGTCAACTTTTAAAATTGCGATTAAACATTTATTGCCTAACTTATCAAGTGTGATCATTATTCAAACAATGTTTACAATTCCATCCGCTATTTTCTTCGAAGCTTTCCTAAGTTATATCGGAATTGGGATTCAAGCTCCAACTGCTTCTCTAGGAACATTAATTAGTGATGGTCAAAAGAACTTCCAGTTCTTGCCATATCAAATGTGGTATCCTGCAATTGTGTTATCCATTGTTATGATTGCATTTAATATTTTGGCTGATGGTTTACGTGATGCGTTTGACCCTCGAACAGCCCGCAGATAGGAGGAAGTTACAATGGAAAATGCAGAAGAAAATATTCTAGAAGTAAAAAACTTAACCATTGACTTCCATACCTATGCAGGGACAGTCAAAGCGATTCGTGACGTTTCTTTCCATTTGAAAAAGGGAGAAACTTTAGCAATTGTTGGTGAGTCTGGTTCTGGTAAAACAGTTACGACTAAAACTGTCATGGGATTATTAGCAAATAATGCTGAAGTTGTTGAAGGAACAGTGAAGTTTCATGGCAAGAATATTCTTAAAATGTCAGAAAAAGAACTAGAAGATATTCGTGGAAAAGATATTGCCGAAATCTTCCAAGATCCGATGACTTCTTTGGATCCAACCATGAGAATTGGTCGCCAAATTGCGGAGCCTTTACAGATTCACAAAGGTTACAGTCGTGAAAAGGCCAACAAACAAGCCTTAGAAATGCTTAAATTAGTTGGAATTACAAACGCTAAAGAACGAATTAATGATTATCCACATCAATTTTCTGGTGGGATGCGTCAACGAATTGTGATTGCCATTGCGTTAGTTTGTTACCCAGAGATCTTGATCGCTGATGAACCAACAACTGCCTTGGATGTGACAATTCAGGCTCAAATTCTTGATTTAATGAAAGAATTACAAGAGAAAATTTCGACTTCAATTATCTTTATCACCCATGATTTAGGAGTTGTTGCCGGGATGGCTGATCGTGTGGCTGTTATGTATGCTGGTAAAATTGTGGAATATGGAACGGTTGATGAAATCTTCTATAATCCGCAACATCCTTATACATGGGGGCTCCTGAATTCAATGCCTACTCTTGATACGCGCAAAGGGAAGTTGGAATCTATTCCAGGAACACCGCCAGATTTATTGGATCCACCAGCTGGTGATCCGTTTGCTGCGCGGAATCCTTATGCAATGAAGATTGATGAGCAAAAAGAGCCACCATTTTTCAAAGTGTCAGATACCCATTATGCTGCCACTTGGCTTTTGCATCCAGATGCACCAAATGTAGAACCTCCAGTCGCAATCAAACGTCGTCAAGAAGTCTATGCAGACCGTTTGAAAAAGGGTACGATCAATCAAGGTCATATTCATTCAACTGGGAATACAAGCTTTGGTGTGAACGATGACGATGCAATTGGTGAGTAAAGGAGGCTAATCATGGATACACGAGAAAAAATTCTAGAAGTAAAACATTTAAAACAATATTTTAATGTTGGTAAAAAAGATGAAGTACGTGCCGTCGATGATGTTTCCTTTGATATCTATAAGGGTGAAACCTTTGGATTAGTTGGCGAATCTGGTTCTGGTAAGACAACCACTGGCCAAGCTATTATTCGCCTACTTGATCCAACTGATGGTCAAGTGCTTTTTAACGGGCGCGATGTAGCTTCACTTAAAAGTAAAAGTGATTTGATGGCATTTCGTCGTGAGATGCAGATGATCTTCCAGGATCCATACGCATCATTAAATCCACGGATGAAAGTTAAAGATATCGTGGCTGAAGGAATTGATATTCATCATTTGGCCAAAAATGACCTTGATCGAACAACTCAAGTAGAAGACTTACTTGAAACGGTTGGGTTGAACCGAGATCATTCTAGTCGTTATCCAAACGAATTTTCTGGTGGTCAGCGTCAACGAATCGGGATTGCGCGTGCTTTAGCTGTTCAACCTGATTTTATTATCGCTGATGAACCAATTTCAGCTTTAGATGTTTCAATTCAGGCTCAAGTTGTGAACTTGATGAAGGAACTCCAAGAGAAATCTGGGTTAACTTACTTATTTATTGCACATGATTTATCAATGGTTAAATATATCAGTGATCGAATCGGTGTTATGCATTATGGTAAGCTCCTTGAAATTGGCCCCGCAGAAGAGGTTTATAATCATCCGCTTCATCTTTACACGAAGAGTTTGGTTTCAGCTGTACCACAGCCTGATCCTGAATTTGAACGTAATCGTCGTCAAGTTGTTTATGACTCATCTCTAGAATTTGATGATAAAAAACGTCAAATGGTAGAAATTGCGCCACAGCATTTTGTCCGTGCAAGTGAGGATGAAGTTGCCATTTATCAAAAACGAGCGACTGAAGAAGGACTTGAAGTTCTTTAAAAAACAGTACCAATTAAAAAAACCCGTAAGATCTGAAAAAAGATCTTACTGTTTTTTTGGTTCATTTTTAAATACTGCTATCGCGAATAATTAGTGAAGTCCCAATTGTAAGCTTTCTGGGGACCATATTACGTTTTTGAAACTGTTCATTTAAAAGATCAAAGGCCGCCCGGGCCATTGCGTTACGTGAGACGTGGACCGTGCTCAAACTAGGGGTAACGTATTGCGCTGAAGTAATATCGTTAAAGCCAATAATCGATACTTGTTTGGGGATTTCTATTTTGTGTTCTGCTAAAGCTCTCATCGCCCCAATTGCAATAGAATCAGAGCCGATTAGAAAGGCCTTAGGAAGCTTTGAACCCGATTGCTGGATAATCATTGGTGGCTAATGTGGAAGTATTCTTCCTGGACGCGAAGCTGATTTCTTAATTTGGAACCATGACATGGATCTTAAAGAAACATACTTGGATGGTGAATCACGATACCAAGCATAAACGTAACTAATTTGCGCGTTGATCGTTTGAAACTGGGACTTAACCGGAATCAAATGATCAATGCGTTTTTGTTTGGTTTATTGAGCACCGAAGCATGGTATTGATTGACAAGAGAAACCGCTTCCTGCCATAATATAGGTGATGATTATGTAACTTGGGGGAGATGCTTAACTTTGTATAGACATTTGGTTATAACCACACAGGTTAAGGAGAACAGGTATGCTTATCACATGGCTTCTAAAGACGATAGTAAGATTCTCAGTCAAAGGGATGCCTTGATCCAAGCATTGCCTAGTAATGCGTTAAACGTGCTCTATTATGTGCATGTTCTAGATGCTACAGGTAAAAGCTTTGAAGCTGTTCAAAAAGATAATGAACAACTTAAAAAGGTTGAAGAAGTTACAGACGCTAAAGAATTTACCAAGCTGGTTTTTGATAGGAAACTCTTACGATTAGCCGATAAACTCCAGTACAGAGAAATGAATAACTTAGACCAGTTAATTGACTGGTTTAACGAAAACTAAGTTTTACGCATTTTAGTGAATTGCGTAAGGCTTAGTTTTTGATTACATACAAAAAGCCAATCCTTGGGAGGAAGGATTGGCTTTTTAATATTTATAACACATCGATTGTTTAGATCTTCAAGACTTCTCGTAGAGCAAAGAAGGTAACAATGAGCTGACCAAAGGTTACCCAGATGTTATGGTGTGTTGCTGAGGCAATCACTGCCGCGACAATGACAACTAAAGCCCATAACATTGTCTTTGTAATCTTTTGTTTCTTTTGTTTATCAGTTAATTCTTGTCTTTCGTTCATTTTATTGACCTCCTTTGCCAAGTCAAAGTTTTAAGTTTCTATTCTATCAATTTAGTTGCTTTCTGCAGCAGCAGCTTGTTCTTTAGCGTAAACAGCGTTACGTTTCTTCATTTGAACAGAGTACCACCAGAAGAGTAAGCAATATGCTGCAAGTCCTAAGACTGCGTAGATAACAAACTTGATTTCACCGGTAGATGCTTTACCTACTGCGTAAGCTAAGAATTGTTCGATAGGACCTTCTTTAGTAGATTCAGCAATTTGGGTTCCAGCTTTAAGTCCAGCAGGGAATGCACCAACTGATTTAGCAACTGATGTAACGAATGGAGCACTTAATGTACCAGCCCAAAGGAAGATAGGAAGTTCAACGGCACCAATAACGATCATACGAATGATACGTCCACGAGTTACAACCAAAAGTGCTGGTGTAACACCCATAGCAATGATTCCGCCTAAAGGAAGAATATGGTTACCAGGGAGAACTAATGATTCGAGTAAAAGAATAGGTGCAAGGACGTTTGCGGCAGCCCACATTTCAGAACGGCCGGCGATAAATGGCCAGTCAAGGCCGATATTTAATTTACGTCCCTTTAAGTGTTTGTTAGCTAAGTCAGTAACACCTTGTGATAAAGGTTCAACAGCTTTGATGAACCATGAACCGATAAGTGAGAATAACTGCAAGCAGACACCACCAGTAAATGATAATGTAAAGATTGTTTCAACATTTTGACGACCAACTAAACCAATGAAGATACCTAGGTAACATCCAATGGCGAAGTTGCTTCCCCAGAAACCAATCTTTTCGTTCAATTTTGCAGAATCAAAATCAAAACGGTCTAACCAACGGAAAAGTAAATCATAAATCTTGTTTAATAACATAATTACAGGGTTCATCATGTAGTTCAAATGAGTTGTAGTCATTGGGTTTTCATGATTATCCAGTAAATCATCAAACGTAGGTTTCATTAAATCAGAGTTAACAATCTTCAAGGCACCAATTAAGAGAATAAGTAGTGTAGCAACCCAGAAGTTTGCTCCAAAGTAAATTGCCATTAAAGCTGTAAATGAAATATGCCAAATATCGAAAATATCAACATCTAACGTATCTGTCCATTTAAGCGCTAACATTGCAACGTTTAAAAGAACCATAAGTAGCAAGAAGAATAAGGTATATGGAGAACCCCATGTGATCGTTGCTAGTGGAGCCCAACCAACATCAGTGATAGAAAGTTGGATTCCAGTTGACTTAACGAACGCTGTTAAAGCTGGTTGGTAGGTAGTAGTAAGTAAATTAATAATGGCACTAATACCAGTTAAAGCGATCGCTAAACGAATACCACCTTCAAGGGCTCTAAAGAATTTAACTCCTAAGGCCCAAGCAATCAAGGTTAAAACAATTAACATAATAGGCGCAGCACCCAAAGCGATAATGGGCTTGAATACCACGTTGGCAAAATGAATAATGGTCTGCATCTTGTTCAACTCCTTCGTATTTTTTGGAAATTTTGTAACCAAATTTAGTGGCGAAGACTCCATAAAAGAAATATGTAAGCGAAGAGAGGGATGCTCTCTTCAAAATCACTTAGCTTAAGTGATTCTTTTTAATAGCGTCTTCAATCTTATCGTAAACTGGAGTAGCCATTGCAGGCATTCTGTAAAGAATGGCACCAGCATCAATTTCAGGAACTGTAATATCAAAGCTCAAATCTGGTTTGTTAATAGGTAAGAAGACTTGCACACCCTTCATTGTTTCTGGGTTGAGATCTTTGATTTGGATAGCTTCAACGTTAACTTGATAGCCACGTTTCTTCATTTCCGCTTCAACAGCATCCTTAATTTGATGACTGGAATTAACACCAGCTCCACAAGCAGTTAACATTTTAATCATAGTAAATTCCTCCTTAGAATTTTTAAAATTTATTACCAAAGTTAATGAAACGAATATCTAGAACTTAGACTGCAAAAATGAATAAATAGCTTCTTCAGTGTTGCTCTTGAAGAATGTCAAAAGCTGATTTTGGGGAGTCTTGCTAATGAAGTCCATGATTTGCGCTAGGACATTCGACTGACCCTCTGGATCGTCATTCAAAATCATAAATAGGAAGTTAACTTCTAATTTTTGACTTGGATCGATCATATTATTAAAGGCGATAGGGTTCTTCAATTTAATAGGAATAACCTTACGTTCTTTAACAAATTCAGCTTCCGTATGGGGAATTGCCACGTTAGGGTATTCTGGAGAAACCACTGACAAATCAATTCCGGTTGGATACTTATCTTCTCGTTCGTTTAGGTTCTTTAAGAAGTCGGCTGTGACGTGACCTTTTTTATAGAGGTCATCAGCAACTGTCTTAAACACATCTGCACGTGAAGTTGCATCACTCACGTACACGGTGTCTCTATCAAAAAGAGAAGTCTCTGCTATTTTATCTGACATATATTTTCACCACCTCAATCACAAATGTGAAATAATGTTCACTTTTGTTTGATATCGTTTACAAACTTAATTATAAACAAGCGCTTTCAAATGTCAACCAAAAATTTAAAATTAAAAAAATGCGCTAGGGTATTGACTTTTTGTTAGGGCTCGTCTATTCTAGAAACCGAAACATAAATAAACAAAAACGAACATTCTGTAACACGGTTTGTTCTTAAATTATTCCAAAGGAGGGAGGCCAGTGCTAAAAAATGAAAGAGTAGCGACCATTTTAAGCACGGTCAATCAATCAGGTGTTGTAACAGTTCAAGAGTTAGTGAATGAACTTAATGTATCATCCATGACAATTCGTCGTGATTTAGAAGAGCTCGAACAAGAGCATCGCATCGTGCGAGTTCATGGGGGTGCACAAAGTATTCATACCTCGGATCAGCGTGAAGCTTCCTATATACAGAAGCGAAAACTACATGTTGCTGAAAAAAGCGGGATTGCGCAACAGGTGGCAAGCATGATTGCAGAGGATGAAACAATTTTTCTTGGACCAGGGACTACAAACGAACTCGTTTCGAAATACCTTAACCTTGCAAACCTAAGAATTGTCACAAACAGTTTGCCGGTCTTTGAACAATTTCGAAATGAACATAGTGAGTACGAACTGTTTTTGGTTGGTGGAACTTACCGTGAACGAAGTGGTGCTTTTATAGGAAGTTTAGCAAACGGCCTCCTAAAAAATTTAAAAATGCATAAGGCATTCGTTGGTGTCAATGGCATCAATGGAAACAGCATTATGAACGCCAATTCTGATGAAGGGCAGACGCAAAGCATTGCGTTGGATCAAGCCCAAAAGAAATTTGTCGTTGCTGATCACTCTAAACTGAACCGTAATGATTTCTATGCCTTCTATCATTTGGACAAATGTGATGGCTTGATTACGGATCAGGATATTGATTCGGCAACCTTACAAAAGTATCAGAAATTGACAAAAGTTTATAACAGTACAAACAAAAAACAAAAGGAGAGATTTGCATGAAAGTCGTAATTGGTTCAGACGAAAAAGGATTCAATTTAAAGGAATTAGTTAAAAAGTACTTGTTGGATCATAGCTATGAGGTTATTGATGTGAGTGAAAAACCTGCAGAAGATTTTGTTGATTCATCACTTGCCGTTACTAAAGAAGTTTTGAATGGTAACGCTGATAAAGCAGTTATGTTTGATGAATATGGGGTTGGTTCCGCAATGGCAAGTAACAAGGTTAAAGGAATGGTTACAGCTAACGTCGTTGAAGAAAATACCGCACATATGACAGCAATGCATAATGGTGCAAAGGCCATCTCAATTGGTAGTGGCGTGGTTGGCGAAAAGTTAGCATATAATATTGTTCAATATTACTTGGATACAGAGTATGCTGGTGGCCGTCATCAAGTTCGTTTGGATATGTTGAATAAGATGATCTAAGTTTGCGGAGAGAAGCGGTTATTCATTGAGCATAACCGCTCTAGGTAAGAGAGCAAGAGAATTATTCAAGTAAACAACAAAACTATACAAAAGATTGAAAACGTTTTATTTGTAAGATGAATTCTAAGGATGAGTATTCGTCCTTAGAATAAGATTTTGCAAATGCAAAATAGACAAAAATTTTGAGGAGGAGCCAGTCCAACTAGGAGCGAAAGCGACGTAGCGAGGATGGACATCCGTCCCGAAAGTAAGATTTTGCGAATGCAAAATAGACAAAAATTTTGAGGAGGAAATCACATGATTATTTCTATTGGTAATGACCATATTGTTACAGAAACAAAAATTCAACTTTCAAATTTCTTAAAGGATCAAGGACACACTGTTATTGATGAGGGTACTTACGATACAACAAGAACCCACTATCCAATCTATGGCAAACGTGTTGCTGAAGATGTTGCTGATGGTCGCGCAGACCTCGGTGTTGTTCTTTGTGGTACTGGGATTGGTATCAGTACTGCTGCAAACAAAAATGAAGGTATTCGTGCAGCTTTAGTTTCAAACTTGGTTGCTGCTCGCTATGCTAAAGAAGAATTAAATGCCAACATCATCGGTTTTGGTGGTGCAACAGTTGGGGAACATCTTTGCGAAGACATTATCTCTGTATTCTTGGATTCAGAATATAAAGAAACAGCAGAAAACAAGAAGTTAATCGATAAAATTGACAATATTGCAACTCCAAATCCAGATCAAAAAGATAACCCACACTTCTTCGATGAAGAAAATGAAAAATGGGCTGAAGGCGTTTATCACGACTAGAGTGTGTTCAAAAGCTGTTTTTTGAAACACATTTTGGCTGATTAAGTTGGCAAAACAACTTGTGATATTTAGAAATGTGACCTCATTGTAAAATTGGTGCAACCGTTTTATAATGAAAGCGTTGTTGAAATAAATCATGACAAATCATGAAAAAAACAAAAGGGGTAATCATTTTATGTTGAAATTAACACCAGGTAAGGAAAAAGGAATCAAAGCTTTATCAAATAAAGATGGCGTCATTGATGCTTTAGCTATTGACCAACGTGGATCATTGAAAAAAATGATTGGTGCTGCAAGTGGTAAAGAAGCTTCACAAAAAGAAATTGAAGACTTCAAAGTTGCTGTATCAAGCGAATTAACTCAATATGCTACAGGTATTTTGTTGGATCCTCAATACGGACTTCCAGCTTCAAAGGCTCGTGCTGACGGTGCTGGTTTATTGCTTGCATACGAACGAACAGGTTATGACGCTACTGAGCCTGGCCGTTTCCCAGATATCTTGGATGACTGGTCAGTTCGTCGTTTGAAGGAACAAGGCGCTGATGCCATTAAATTCTTACTCTACTATGATGCTGATGAAGGCGGCGACATTAACCATCGCAAACAAGTCTTTATCGAACGTTTAGGTAGTGAATGCAAGGGCGAAGATATGCCATTGTTCTTGGAATTAGTTTCATATGATGCTAATAACGACGATGCTACCGGTAAAGAATATGCTAAGGTAAAGCCACACAAAGTTATTGAAATGACTAAAGAATTTTCAAAACCTCAATACGGCGTTGATGTATTGAAGCTTGAAGTTCCTGTTAACCAAAGCTATGTTGAAGGTTTTGCTAAAGATGCTTCTGATGTTGTTTATAGTAAAGCAGATGCTGCTAAATACTATAAAGAACAAAGCGATGCAACAGACCTACCATTTATCTTCTTGAGTGCCGGTGTTACTGCTGAGTTATTCCAAGAAGAATTGAAGTTTGCTAAAGAAGCAGGCTCAACATTTAATGGTGTCCTTTGTGGCCGTGCGACATGGCGTCATTCAGTTGAACCATTTGCTGGCGAAAGTGAAGAAGCTGGTCGTAAATGGTTACAAACACAGGGCCGTCAAAACATTGAAGACTTAAATAAAGTTTTGGCTGCTACTGCAACTTCATGGTACGACAAGGTTCAAAAATAATTGCTTTTAACCTTAAGGATTGTGCCAACTTGGTGCAATCCTTTTTCTGAAAATGGAGATAAATATGAGTAACTTTGATGAAATAAAAAAGGCTAATCCAGACAAAACCATTTATGACGTTAATATTGATGAATTTGCGGATTTTGGATTGGTTTATAAACAGTATGATTTAAGCAAAATGACAAGCTACATGGATTCGCAAATTGAAATTCCTAGTGATCATAACGATTATGTCCCAGATGATGAAACACTTGAAAATGACGCAACGATTCAACAAATTGCCGCTGATGTTTATGCAGGAATGCCTATTTCAGCAGGCCCTTGTGTGGGTCAGAGCACTTCATTTTCAGCGATTGAATTTCATCAGGGAAGTGAAGTTAACATCACTTTCACCGATGTGGTGATGGTTTTAGGGAAACGTCAAGATATTCATAATTATGAATATAATGCTGAAGAGCATGCGAAACTTTTCTTCGTCCCACGCGGAACTGTGTTTGAAATGTACAGTGATACATTACATTACAGTCCATGCAAGGTCGATGACAGCGGCTTTAAGGCAATTGTCATGGTCTTGGAAGGTACAAATCAACCGTTACCAGAGGGCTTCAAAGGTACCAATAAAATGATCGTGAAGAAAAATAAGTTCCAGATGGCGCATGCTTCTAGAACTGACAAGATTGCACAGGGAATCTTACCTGGTGTCAAAGGCAATTTAATCGACATTAAGCCAATTCAAAAATAGAAAGGTAGATAGAAATGGCTGACACAGAAAAGAAAACTTTATCCACAGAAGAAAAAAATGACATTGATACAGCAGAAGCGTTACATCAACAAATGATTAAAGAACAGATTGCTGAATTTCCAATTACGAAAGCATAATTTAGTTAATAAAATTAAAAATGAGCTGTAAACCTAATATGTGTGACCAACTGCACACAAGGTTTTACAGCTTATTTTTTTGCAAAAATCCGAATAATTGAGCTGTAATAAAAACGTTAGTATGCTAACGAAAAAAGAGGCGGAGTGTATGAAACAAGATTTATCTATGTATGGACGGCTGGTCAAACACGCAAGTAATATGATGAGTCGCCATATTGACAGTTTTGCAGCCGGCTACGGTTTAACCGGTGTACAATTATCAATTATCGATTTTTTGGGTAAATATCCGGAACAGATTTGTTTGCAACGTGACATTGAAAATGAATTTGCCATTCGGCGATCAAGTGCCACCACCCTGTTACAACGGATGGAGAAAAAAGGGTTGGTTGTTCGTTCAATTGCGAAAAGTGATGCCCGGCAAAAACAAATTCAATTGACATTCAAAGCGCAGCCGTTTGTGAAGCTTAATCAACGTTACATGGAAGTTAGACGGGCTAGTTTGGAAGCTAGTTTTACTGCTGCAGAGCTTCAAAATTTTACCGAAATTTTGAAGTTTTTAACTATTGATGAAGCTGGAAAGAACTATGGGAAGGATCACGAGAAAAAATAATATGAAGAGTAAAAATAGACAACAAATTCGCCCCCAAGTCATTGCGGCGGTTATTGCGACAGGATTAATGTCTTTTAGTGGTGTGATTGTCGAAACCGCCATGAACATTACATTTCCAACCTTGATGAAGGAATTTAACATCACAACCAGCACTGTACAATGGTTAACCACGGGATATTTGTTAACCGTGGCGATTATTGTGCCACTCTCGTCAGCGTTAAAAACACGTTTTAAAACCAAATCCTTATTTATGGTAGCTAATTTATTATTCTTGCTAGGCCTAATTATGGATGCTGTTGCTCCTGTTTTCCCAGTGTTGTTGCTGGGGCGAATCATTCAAGGGTGTGGAACTGGGATTGCCTTGCCTTTGATGTTTAATATTATTATTGACCAGGTTCCGGCTAGTAAGCTGGGCATGATGATGGGGATCGGAACCCTGATTACCGCTGTGGCCCCCGCAATTGGCCCCACGTTTGGCGGTGTGGTCGTTGCTAGTCTAGGCTGGCGGTTTGTGTTCATCATTTTAATGCCTTTATTGTTAATTTCGTTGTTTACAGGAATGAAGACGATTGAACAAAAACGGCCGACGAGAAAGATCAAATTTGATCCACTAAGTATTTTGTTAATTGCTGTGACGTTTATTGGTTTAATTCTTGGATTCAGCAATATGGGTGCGATGCGTTTTGCTAGTTTGCCTGTCGTGGGGGCTCTTATCGTTGGATTGCTTGGCGTAATTGGGCTTGTTTATCGTAGTTTACATATTTCCCAGCCAGTTATTGATCTGCGTGTGTTAGGGAACAAAACTTTTTCGGCACATGTATTTGTATTTTTTAGTTTGCAACTAATTTCATTAGGGATGTCCTTCATTTTGCCAAACTACATGCAGTTGGTAAATGGTGCATCATCCACTACCGCCGGGTTAATTGTTTTACCAGGCGCTGCTTTAGGTGCAGTGATGTCGCCAATTAGTGGCCGAATTTTTGATCATTTTGGGGCCAAAAAACTGTTGCTTACCGGAAGCGCGGTCGTCTTTATCGGTTTGGCGTTATTTACGATTTTTGCCCTAAACATTAAAGACAGCCTTATCTTAAGCATCTACGTGTTCTATATGTTTGGGATTGGTTTGATTTTTGGAAACGTCATGACGAATGGCTTAGCCAACCTTAAAAACACACAACAAACAGATGGAAATGCCATTTTAAATACGATTCAACAATTTGCTGGAGCAGTGGGAACCTCACTTGTCTCCACAATTATTGGAGCGAGTCAATTAAGTAAAGGCAGCTCACAAGGCGAATTAACAGCTTTAGGTTCACGCAACGCTTTGTTAGTTTTAACAATTTTGATGGGCTTTGTCATAATTGTGCTAATGTATGCAGTTAAAAGTAAGTCGTCCGCTGAGACTGGTCATTAAAAAATATCAACAACATGCTAGAAATGAGTAAATGCAAGTTGATAGCATTGAGGCTGAGCAATCAAAATTTGTTGTGTGATAGCAACAGTTATTGCTGTTAAGCTCGCCCGCGAATAAGCATAAGACAAAAACCTTGCAATTTAATGAGAAGCTCGTAGAATAACCTTTGCACCAAAATCTAACAAGGGGTGATTTTAAATGGCAGAATCAGATAAAGAATTACAACAACGACTTACACCAGAAGAGTTTGAGGTTACGCAACATGCTGTCACGGAACGTCCATTTAGTGGCAAATATGATGACTTTTATGAAGATGGCATTTACGTTGATGTAGTGAGTGGTGAACCATTATTTAGCTCCAAGGATAAATATGATGCTGGTTGCGGGTGGCCGTCATTTACCCATCCCATTGATCAGGCGGCGCTTAAATCAGACACAGATACGTCGTTTGGGATGGTTCGTGATGAAGTACGAAGTAAAACTGCCAACTCGCATTTAGGACATGTCTTTGATGACGGCCCAACTGAAGCAGGTGGCCACCGTTTTTGTATTAATTCAGCGGCGCTACGCTTCATTCCCGCCGACAAATTGACGGCAAACGGTTATGAACAATATGAACATCTTTTTAACTAATTTTTGTGAGGAGTGACAATAATAATGGAAGAAACAGCAATTTTTGCAGGTGGTTGTTTTTGGTGTATGGTCCAGCCATTCGAAGATCAACCAGGAATTAAAAAAGTCCTGTCAGGTTATACGGGTGGCCATGTTGCCAATCCAACGTATGAACAAGTTAGTACGCATACAACTGGCCATACCGAAGCCGTAGAAATAAAATTCGACCCAGAAAAGATTTCCTATAAAGCATTGGTTGAACTGTACTGGCAACAAACGGACCCAACTGACGCGATGGGCCAGTTTCAGGACCGTGGTGATAGCTACCGTCCCGTTATTTTTGTGCAAAATGACGAACAACGCCAAATTGCTGAAGCATCTAAACAGGCATTACAAGAAAGTGAACGATTCAGCGATCCAATTGTAACAACTATTGAAGACGCAAAACCATTCTACGTAGCAGAGGAAGAACATCAAGAGTTTTATAAAAAGAATCCTGCACGATACGCGATAGAAGAAATGGGCGGCAGGGAGAAATTTATAAACGATAACTGGAAATAATGAATTCTGATAAGATTGCGGTGACGTGATCAATAAAAACGACATTGCCTATTTAAGGCCAATGTCGTTTTTTAAAATCTATTTTTCTAGTTTGCGGATCGGTAAACCCATTTCAGCGAGTTGCCGGTTAACCAATTCGTCATGGATCCGACTTAATTTATCCTGTTCGGTTTTGTCTTTGCCAGTCGGCTCAGTTAAACATGCGGGCATGTCAGTTTGGTTCTTATCTGTCATTTTGCCACCTGCTTTCTATTTAACTTCATTGTCTCACGAGGCGAAACTAAATAAAAATATCTTGCTTAAACTGCTTTCTACTTATCGTAGGCCACAACTTCTGCTTGATTATCAGTAAAGTTGAGAATGTTTAGACTGCCATTTTTGATTGGTAAGTGGACATCGATCTGCGGATTTAAAAGCTGAATAAGACTTCGGATGGCATCCATGTGTGAAACTACCAATAGCGTTTCCCCATCGTTTGCTTTTTCGGCTAGTTGATCAATCCCGGCTAAAATTCGTTTTTTAAAAGTTTGGGCGTCTTCGGCATCATGAAAAGGATCAGCGGCATGCATGGCATCGCGAGTCTCATAAAAAGTGTGGTCCTTTAAAAAGTCATCAATGCCATTGTAGCCGAGGGGACGGCAAATTGTGTCCCACGTTTCTGGACCGTTGGCACCTTCAAAGTAACCAAAGAAAGCCTCACGAATGTTTGGAAGTTGTGTGACTTTTAGAGCGTCATTTTTTGTGTCATCCAAAATGATGTGAGCCGTATGAACGGCTCGGGTTAGATCACTAGAAAATGCTTGATCAAAGTGAACGTCTTGTACTTTTTTTGCAGCCATATGGGCGTCTTCAATGCCTTGTGGTGTGAGCGGTGCATCGGCCCAACCTTGCATCCGATCATATTTATTAAGATAAGTCTCACCATGACGAATGAGATACACAGTAAATTTTTTGATAAGAACACTTCCTAATTTTAGTTTAATTATAAAAAGAGCAGCACATGAAAATCGCACTACTCTCAGTTTAACATGATTGTTCGATAAGCTTATGAGAATTCAATCCCATATTCAAAGGATTGTGTTTCGCCAGGTTCGGCGAAGTTGTTACCCTTCTTGTTTGCCCAATCGGTTGGTTCGTTGCTAGCCTGATCGGGTAAACCAGCAAATGGTTCGATGCAAAGGTAAGGTTCAGTCGCATTTTCCATAGTCCAAAGAGTGACATAAGGGAAATGTTTGATGTTTAATTTGATCTGGTGAGCAGTCTGATTGGAGCTAACTGTGACTGATTCAATCTTTTTCGCATCAAGAATAATTAAACCATCATCAAAAGTTTTATGGTCTAGTTTTAAGACATTCCCATCGACAGCTTCAAACGGTGCTTTGGTGCCATCTCGGAAAGGTGCCGGGTTGATGCCTAACTGTTGGATTTCCTTTGGATGAGGTCCAAAAGTTAGGGAATAATCTTCAAAAACACCATCGTCATCGATTGGAATATTGAGACCGGGATGAGAGCCCAAAGCATATGGCATTGTCTGTTTGTCATTATTTGTGACGCTGTATTTTGTTAAAAGTTGGTTGCCAACTAATTTATAGTCAACTTGTAAAGTGAACTCAAATGGATAGTACTCTTTAGTTTTTGGACTAGCCTTTAATTGTAGTAAAACTTGATCATCGGCTTTACGAACATTTTCCCATTGTAAATCGCGCGCAAAACCGTGTTGAGGCATTGGGTAGGTTTGACCATCGACAACATAATGATCATCATTTGATCTCCCAATTGAAGGGAAAAGGATTGGTGCATGACGTTTCCAAGCTTTCCCATTCCAGATGTAGTCAAAGTTTCCTTTTAAATCTACCACGTGTGTAATTTGGGCACCAAGTTGGTCAATTTCAACTTCAAGTTTGTTATTTTTAATTGTAATCATTCATATTGCCTCTTTTCAATTTATTGGGTACAGGTATATGATGGAACAGTTGGCAAATAATGTAAAGGCTTTCTAGATTAAAAATGAAGAACTTTAAAAACTTTTCAGACGATTTCAGAAAACTTAAAGCAAAAGGTTTACTTATGGCCAACAGAAAGTTAGGAGGTACCATATTTTGATCAAAATGATTGCACTAGATTTGGATAATACATTACTTAATTCCAAGATGGAAATAAGTGATATGAATACAAAAATTTTGAAAAAGTTGCACAAGCAAGGTAAAAAAATTGTTTTGTGCACTGGCCGACCGATTAATGCAATTTGGGATTGGCTGAACCAGTTAGGGCTCATGAGCGAAGATGACTATTCAGTTAATTTTAATGGGTCATTAATTGTGCATAACATCGATAAAAAGCCCTTGATGGCAGATGGCATGAAACGAACCCATTTTAAGAATTTGCACGACTTTTGTGTGAATAATAACTTTCCGTTAGATATTTTGGATTTTAGCGGTCTGTACCCAATTAGTGATTTACCGATTTCAGGGTATGAAAAACGGTTTGGGACGAGTTTACGGGCAGCCTATACGCCATTTTTCAAACTGCCTGAAGTTGACTATAGTAAAGCGGTAATCTGCACAGAGCCGGCAACGATTGATCAAATTGTGAAAACTTTGCCTAAACAATTAAAAGAAGATTTTCACATTGTCAGATCACAACCGATGATTTTGGAATTTTTAAAACCCGGTATTGATAAGGGGTCGGCACTTGATCTATTGTTAAGGCATTTTGAATGGACGAGAGAAAATTTAATGACTTTCGGGGATGCTGAAAACGATTTGGAAATGTTGGCTAGTGCTGGGATCGGTGTCTCAATGGCAAACGGCACCCCAGAGGCCAAACAAACCGCTAATCATGTCACAGCTTTGGATAATAATCATGATGGTGTGGCGGATTTTTTGGAGACTTATTTTGCGACAAATGATTAACACTGCTTATCAAGAGAGCTTACTAAATTTGATTCATTTTTATGGATTAAGTTTAAGTAAGCTCTTTTTTTTAAAACTAATTACTTGCGTGCGCAACTGTATTGCCATATAATCTGTATTTGAATCTTAAGAAAACCAGTTTGTCCAAATAATAACAGACAGGAGATGAGGATTTGCAAGGAGCACGTGAAAATTCAATTCATAAGTGGTTAATTATTGCTAGTCGACAGGTTAGCCTACATCTTGATCAGCGATTAGCCACAATTGGCATGAGTGTCAGTCAGTATTTTTACATTCTAAAAATTCACGATAACCCTGGCCTCACGCAAAAGGCGTTGGGGGAGTCTGAGTTTATTGATCAAAGTAATGTGACGCGAGCGATTAAGCAATTAATTGTTCAAGGCTTTGTGAAACGGCATCAAAATCCTGATGATAAACGAGCATACCAACTTACTTTGACTGAAAAAGGAACAACGATTTATCCACAAATTCTGCAGATTCTTGATACAGAAGAAGCAGAATTGGTGAAGGGGATTGAAGCACAAGGTTCCAGCTTTAATCAAAAAGCTTTTGTTGATGCGTTACAGACCATGAGTCGGCTGCATGAAGAGCCAAACAAAAAATAAGGAGAACTATGATGAAAATTATTACTGTTGAAGAACATTTCGATACACCAGCTAATATTAAGCAGTTTAATGAATACTCAAAAGTGAAGAATAACAATCCGCGCCAAGAAATTCTTGGAAAGACTTTGACTAATTTCGACAAACGGATTGAGTATATGGATAAATATGGCATCGATATGCAAGTGATTTCTGATGCTGGTAACTCGCCGCAAGTTTTACCTGATGAGTTGATTGTCGATGCTTCTCGTGCGCAAAATGACACATTGACAGAGGCGGTTTCTACCCGTTCGGATCGTTTGGCCGGGTTAGCAACATTACCAGTCAATAAACCTGAAGAGGCCGCTAAAGAACTTGAAAGAGCTGTTAAAACACTTGGCTTAAAGGGTGGCATCATTAGTGGTACGATTGATGGCCAATTTTTAGACGCTCCTAAATTTGAACCGATTTTTGCGATGGCCGAAAAATTAGATGTACCATTGTATTTACATCCTGGCGTTATTAGAGATGAGCAAAAGAAAATTTTGTATGATAGTAAAGCTTATTCACCAGCCTTAGCTACGTTTATGGGCGGCGCTGCCTGGGGCTGGCATATGGAACAAGGAATCCAAATGGTTCGGTTGTTTGTTTCTGGTTTGATGGAAAAGTATCCTAATCTTAAATTAGTTTCGGGGCATTGGGGTGAATTCGTGCCAATGTTCCTTGAACGATTATCAGAATTTTTACCATTCTCTGGGCTAGATTTACCACATTCTTTTGGGTACTACTACAAACGAAATGTCTACGTCACACCATCTGGGATGTTCACTAATCCGCAAATGCAAATGGTACTCACGGAAATGGGCGCCGTTCATTTAATGTATTCAGAGGATTATCCATACATTGAACGAAAAGAACAAGTCAATGAATTTATTACCAAAGCTGATTTGACGGATGACCAACGTGAGCAATTTGCCCATGGGACGGCCGAAAAATTATTTAAACTATAAAATCTAAAAATAGACATTACAAATTAACTTTCAGTTAAGAGAGTTGCTGTAATGTTTATTTTTGATTGGTCGGAATTTTTTGAAATTGCTTGCCATAATGGTTAGTGTAAAGTTTTAGTAGGAAAATTAAAAAAGCCTTTTCAAAACACGAGAAGACCGTTAATCTTCTAATTAGGTGTAGTGGAGGCGTTGATGAGAGAGTGTGTCGATGTCACTTGGCGATTTATCGCTTAGAGACATGGGAGACTGGAGAGATCCACTTCTGGCCTGTAAAAGGCAGAAGTTAGCTCGCAAGCGACCCACACGGCCCCACATCAGCGCCGGAACGGAACTAAAAGCAGATAAAATCTAATTAGCGGCACTACCTACTAAAACTTGAAACATATGCCATAATGCGGACTTTAAGATTTATGATAAACTTGTATAATATTAAGCATAGCAATAAAAAACTTTTTTAGGAGATGTTTTTTTGAAAGCAGCAGTATTTATGGAACCAGGAAAAATGGAAGCTCATGAGGTTGAAAAACCACAAATCGAAAAACCAAGCGATGCGCTCATCAAAATTGTCAGAGCCTGTGTGTGCGGTTCTGACTTATGGTGGTATCGTGGCATTTCAAAGCGAGACACAAACGTCACGGTAGGGCATGAAGCGATTGGCGTTGTGGAAGAGGTTGGCTCCGAAGTCACTGATATCAAAGTGGGAGACTTCGTGGTTGCGCCATTTACACATGGTTGTGGACACTGTGCTGCTTGTTTAGCTGGTTTTGATGGCGATTGTTTGAATCCAGTATCTGGGACTAGAGGCGGTTATCAAGCAGAATATTTACGCTATACAAACGCTAACTGGGGATTAGTTAAGATTCCTGGACAACCTAAAGATTATTCAGATGAACAGCTAAACTCGTTGTTGACCTTATCGGACGTTATGGCTACTGGTTATCATGCAGCTGCAACTGCTGAGGTTAAAAAAGGCGACACAGTGGTGGTTATGGGTGATGGTGCCGTTGGGTTATGTGGTGTGATCGCTGCTAAATTACGCGGTGCAAAACGCATTATTGCCATGAGTCGCCATGAAGACCGACAAAAATTGGCTCTTGAGTTCGGTGCTACTGATATTGTACCTGAGCGTGGTGATGAAGCTGTTAAACACGTGATGGAATTAACTGGTACTGGTGCTGATGCGGTGCTTGAGTGTGTCGGAATGGAACAATCTGTAGATACGGCCGTTAAAGTTGGCCGTCCCGGTGCCGTTGTTGGCCGAGTGGGTATTCCTCAAAAAGCCGAAATGAATACTAATAACCTTTTCTTCCGCAATATTGGGTTGCGTGGCGGAATTGCGGCTGTGACAACGTATGACAAAGAAATTTTGTTGGATGCAGTCTTAAATAACAAGATTAACCCAGGAAAGGTATTCACAAAGCGCTTTGACCTGGATCATATTGAAGATGCTTATGAAGCAATGGACAAGCGAACAGCCATTAAGTCTTTGTTGGTGATCAGCGAAGGTTAAATAAAAAATCATTCCTAATTGAATAGGGATGATTTTTTTGCGGCCTAAAATTTTGATTAATTGCCAGAGAGAAACATAATTTTCGCGTATTTTAAAGAAACGTTATAGAATTGGTTTTAAATTGATAGTCAATAAAGATAGAAGGTGTTGTGATGTCTAAAAGTCGACTTGAAGCTTTTACTGATGCAGTTATCGCAATTATTATGACTGTTTTGGTATTGGAATTAGGACCATTGACTGATTTATCTTGGCATGGTTTATGGCATATTAGGACAGAATTTTTATCTTATATATTTTCATTTTTCATTTTGGCAGTCACATGGAATAACCATCATCATATGTTGCAGGCGGCAAAAAAGATTGACGGAAGTGTTCTATGGGCAAATATGAATCTCTTATTTTGGCTTTCGCTATTTCCATTTGTGACGGCGACAGTCGACAAAAATTGGTATTCACATTTTGCTGAAACTCTCTATTGATCTTGTACTTGTTATACAATGTGGCGTGGAATATTTTAAGGATGACGTTAACACATGCCAATCCGAAGCTGGGGCGATTTTTAGGTTACAAAGACGTCTATACTTTCTTCGGGGTCCTTGTGGTCATGTTCTTAACATTTTTCTGGGCCCAAGCCGGAATTATCGGCTGTTTTGTGGCCACTTTATTTTGGATAATTCCGTATCGAGATATTGAAAGGCTCTTTGCTAAGTCAGATAATTAAAAAATAAGGAAGGTTAGGTTTCTGGGTTAAAATCACGAATGACTTTTGCTAACTTAAAAGTGGACTGGTCAAAGTGATAAACGAAAATGGTGCCATTTGAAAAACCTTTTTCGAGTTCTTCCGTAGGGTCCTGTAACATGCGCAAAAAATTAAAACAGGCGCCACTATGAGAGACTGCCAAGACTTGTTGATTACCGGGTTTAGACATAATCTTTGTCAAACATTCCAACATCCGTTTACCAACGGTATTAGAAGATTCACCACCATAAGGCAAGAAAAAAGTTTCAAAATCTTTGGGGGCCTTGGGACTCAGACGCTCGCTTTCACCTTCAAAAACACCGTAATTTTGTTCCTTGAGAGCTTTTACCCGTTGATAAGGTAAACGATTTTGTAAAATTAACTCAATTGTGTCAGTGCACCGCTCAGAAGTTGAACTATAAGCATGATCCAGTGGAATTTTGGCGAAGAATTTTCCTAGGTTTTGCGCTTGGTCAACTCCTTTTTTAGTTAGCGGAGAATCACACCAGCCTTGAATTTTATGTTCAATATTAAATAAAGTTTCTCCATGACGAACAAGATATAAAGTTTTCATTTTGAACCATCTCCTGACAAAGTAAGTGCAGCTGTATGAATTTTTTGAACACTATTGATAACAAAAGGAAAACCAATATAGGGTAATAGCTGAACGGTTGCACCAAAATCGGCTGATTGCCTCTCCTTTTTTTGAGTAAAGGAGAGGCTTTTTTGTTGAAAAACACCGTTTATTATTGACAGGGCGGTGGCAACTTTGGGGATTCCAATCACAGGAGTTAGCTGGTAGACGATTTCTAAAATCTTTTCCGGTTGAACAGGTCAAGTGCTTGTTGCGTTTGGAATTCGATTAAGTCGGTAGTGCCTTGAACAAGCATAGCAATTAACGGAATCAATGTGCGATCACTTTTTAAATGCTGAGCTGTTTTTTGATCAATATCAGTTAATAAAGGTTGCACTAATTTAGAAAATTCTGGATCTGTTTTGAATAAATTAATATTTGTATTGGGCATGGATTTATTCCTCCGATGACTGGTTGAGTAAACTTTTCCAATTATTAAAAAATATTTGTTGTCTTTCTATTTTAGTCAGATTGATCTTTTCAATCGCTTCTTGAATAACTTTGGTGGGCCCGATTGGCGGAATTCCCAGCGGGGTATCGGTTCCAAATAAAACATGCTTAATACCAAAGAAATTAATGGCTAACTGTAAGGCCTCAGAATTAACCAGAAGTGCGGTATCTACATAAAACTTTTTAAAATCTTGATAGTTTTTTTCGCCTTGAATATGGCGGATGCGTTCGGAGAAATAAGGAACCATTGCTCCAGCATGGTGGACAATAATTTTTAGCTCGGGGAAACGGGTAAAGTAATTTTGGTTCACAATTTGGTTCATGGGCAATGTTAATTCGTATTCCCAGCTAAAAGTTATATTATTATCTTTTTTTTGAGTATCAAAAACGGGATGCAACCAAATTGGTTTATTAATCTGAGCCATCTTTTCAAAAATTGGCGCATATAGCGGATCAGTGATTGGCCTGACGACACAGTTTTGCTGCCTGAGCCGCATCTGTAAAATCTTCAGGATTTAAATTAATGATCGAAAGAATTTCTTGATGGTGAGCAAGAAGGCCTTTTTTTCGTTGTTCAAGATCAGAAAGTAGGGGATTTTCCATCCACTTATTTTGTTCTAATGCGTTTGGCGCGATTTGCAGCATCTGATTTTTAAAATGTGGTGGAAGAACGTGAGCGAAAACATCAATGATTGTGTTTATTTTTTTGCCTCCAGTTTTATCTATTGTAAATATTACTACTTGAAGTATACTTCAAGTCAAGGAGTGTGTGGATAATGAAAATTGATGGTGTAGCCAAAAAATATAATCTATCGACAGCCACGCTTCGTTACTATGAGCGAAATGGCTTGTTGGGTCCGATTAAACGGGTGAATGGGATTCGGTATTTTGAAGAGTCCGATTTACAACGAATCGAATTTATTTTATGTGTCAAAGAATGTGGCATGACGCTGGGACAAATCAGGCATTTTATTGAGATGTTTCAAAAAGGTGATCAAACGTTGACTGAACGTCTAACTGTTTTAGAGAATCAATTGGCACAATCCAAACAGAAAATGCAGCAGCTACGGCAATCTATGCAACATTTGGAAGGAAAGATTGACGATGTGAAACTACTAATTGATGAAAATGTGTATGTAAAGTAGGATTTTTTTGAAAGTGAATGTTTATGGAAAACATTTAAAAAATCACTAAATGCAATCGAAAAAGCCCAAGTCCATGTATTCACAGGACTTGAGCTTTTTTCGTCGGTAACGGTTATTTTAATTTTGTGTAGAATGATTTCGCGTAATTAGTTTAAAGACAATCTGGTAAACAATCATAAATAAAATGACGTTTAAAGCCCAACTAAGAATCATTGTGGCAATCCCTGCACCGTGTAACCAAGGGGTGAGGAAGAAGCCGATAACTACAAACACAACCAAAGCTAAAGGCGTTGATAACCAAGCTTGTTTGGTGAGATGCTCACGACCAATTTTTGCCATGTAAGGTAAAACGGCAGAAAGGGCGATGAAGATAATCGGAATAACAATATTTAGTGTTAATTCCTTTGTATATAACACCGTTCCTGGAGTAGCATCGGTTGGTCGAATTCCCATGACTGAGAAAATCAAGGTTATCAATAAGCACCAAAGCCCTACTAACCAAGCAAAACGGTCACTTTTAATGAATTTGTATTCTGAAGGATATTCCTTACTTTTAGCACGAATACGCATGAATGCGTAGAATACAAAACTTGTGACAAATGGTGACACAATTCCGTTGATATTTAACAGCCAATTGAACATGTCATTGATACTTGGGAGCCAATTGCTTAAGAACAATACCAGAGAAACGATGGCGGTTGTTAACCAGTAACCATTGATTGGCAAACCATCATTATTTAATTTAGTAAGCTTCTTGGGCAAGTATTTTTTAGAAACATTTGAAATGAAGATTCGGGTGCTAGCATCCAAAATGACAGCCAATTGGGCACACATGTAAACAAATTGGGCAACGGCAAAGATGTACATCAGGATATTGCCCATGCCGAATTGCTTACCAAGCGCTTGAAAGGCGTAGTAGGAACCGTTCATCTTCAAATCATAAGGCAAATGATGGGCGTTAAAGAACACCCCTAATGAGAATGAACCAAAGACAGTTAAAAATCCAGTCATAATCAAAAGCATCATCATGGCTTTAGGAAAATCACGATTGCCATGTTTCATTTGTTTAACGTAAGGACCAGCCAATTCGGCTCCGTTAATGGCAAAGATTAACAAACCAAAAGTGGATAAGAAATGACCATCGATTTTTGGAATGAACGCTTTTAAATTAAACGGTTGGGTTTCAATGTGACGACCATGCATCAAAGCGGCCACTGTCATGACAACAAACAAGATGGTCATGATAAACATTGCGGCGCCACCGATGGTACTCATAATTTCCAAAGACTTGTTTTTAAATAAATGCTGGAACCAAATGAATCCAAGGAAGATAATGGCTGTGAAAACGGCAAACATAAATGTCGACATGTATTTATTGAGATCGCCGTTTCCTTTTACTAGCCAGCTGATAGAGACAACTACGGAATTGGCGACGTCGACTACGTAAGGAAGCCCGGCAATCCAATACAGGAAGGCAACCATGTAGCCAGCTAAGTCGCCGTTTGTGGAACGAATCCATGACGATAAACCGCCACCTTCGTTTTGAAAAGTGGAACCTAACTGGCCAACCATCATTTCATAAGGCCAAACAAAGAGGAGCAGCATAAGGATCCAAGTTGTGACAATCGCTAAACCTTGGTTATGGAAGTTGTAAATTAAATCATCAAACCCGATAACTGTTACAAAGTCCATCAGGGCAACGACTGGCCAACTTATGTAGTGTTTGTTGGCATCTAAGGGTGAGTTTTTCATTTTTTTAAATTCTCCTAATTTTAATTAATTGTTTCGTCTGTTCGATTGAAATAATTAACAGAAATTTGAGAATCCTGAATGGTTAATTTTGTGATGCTGCCGTTGCTAGGACTGGTGGTAATATCCATGTCCGGGGCATAGCGGCCCACAATACTGCGAATCGTTGTCCCATGAGAAACAACGAGAATTTTATCCTGATCTTGACTGTGGTCGATCAAGTAATCAAAGCCCTTATCCAAGCGTTGCCAAAAATCATGGTGGTCTTCAGCTTCATGGAAAGGATCAGCAGCCTTAACGGCATTTTTTGATTCACTTATATCGTGATCAATCAAAAACTCGTGAAAAGTCCGTACAGAACTGATCGGTTGTAAGACTTGGAACCAGGTTTGTGCAGAATCAGCACCTTCAAAATAACCATAGAATTCTTCTCGAAACTCTGCTAATTGTTTTACAGCGAGGCCCGGAGATTTATTGCTATGAGCGATGGTGTTAGCTGTATTAAACGCACGCGTGGTATCACTTGAGTAGGCCGCAGTGAAGGGGATATTTGCTAATCGTTGACCAGCAACTTTAGCATCATGCCAACCTTGCTCAGTTAAAGGTGAGTCTGACCAGCCTTGCATCCGATTGTAACGGTTGAAAAAAGTTTGACCGTGACGTACAAAATAAACTTCAAATGTTTTCATATCAATGCTCCTTTCTGTTTAATGTCCGAAAGTTATTGTATCACAGGCTATGACTGTAGTTGTAGCCTTTTTTAGATGCTAATTAGACCGATTTAAGTCCAATCGGTGTGATAGCTTATAAGGCATCGCTTACAAAAAATAAGAAAATCATCAGATATCATCCGATGATTTTCCTATTTTTGGTGCATTAATTCATTTTTCCTAGTTCGTGACGAATTTCTTCAGTATCTTCTTTGTTACCAGTAAAAATAAGTCGATCGTTTAGTTCTAATTGGGTAGACCCGACTGGACGAATGAGATGGCGATTGCGAAAGATTTGACTGATGGTGATTTTTTGAACAAATGGTAAATTCTTAATTTCAATGCCAGTGTATTTCCGATTGCGGACTTGTACTTCAAAAATAGTGTTTTTCGTGTCCCTTAAGAGCAGCAATGTGGATGGAGTTTCAATTAGGCCACGTAACATGGCAATGTTGACCTCTGGGGTATTGTAGATTTCAATTCCTAGATCTTGTAATTCTTTTTCATGCTCATTTAAGATGTTCCGATCCTCAAAACGGACAAGTACCCGCCGCACACCATAAGCTTTAGCAGCTTTTGCTAATTCATAATTTTCCTCTGCGCGAAAATGCCCCACAACTAAAATATCAGTATCAAATACGCCTTGGTTAATGAGCTCATCAGAATTTAGATTAGCTAATAGGTTAGCTTTGACTTCACTGTTGTAGGTACGAAAGTTCTTTTCGTTATCCGTATACATTTGAATATCGTACCAACCTTGTGTGAGTTGCTGGGCGACTGGAACAGTAAAAATATTTGCGCCGATGAAATGGACAATTTGTTTATTGAGATCTTCTGGTTCGGGTTTGTAAAACTTGCTAAAAATTAACGGTGACACAATGCAAGTTAGGACGGCAGCCAACAAGAACGCGCCAGATTGGTGACTATTAATGGTGTGCATGTTCTTTGCGACCTGGAGAATTGCGACAACCATTGTAATGGTGGCGGCTGATAAACTCGTTCCGGCAATGGCATTCATATTTTTAAATCGTAATTTTAAAATTGGATATACTGCTAGTTTGGCAATGATATAGGCGAGAAAGAACAACGGAATTAAGGTTAAGGCTTGCGGATCACTTAATAAGGTCCGAAGATTTAAGCCAATGCCACTCATCATAAAAAAGATGGGGATGAAAAAGCCGTAGCCAATCGAATCTAGTTTATCCTTAGTGCTTTCACTAGGTCGCAAAAGTTTGAGAATAATTCCGGCAATAAAGGCGCCTAAAATATTTTCTGCACCTACTGAAGAGGCCACAGTAACCATGGCTACAATTAGGAAAAAGGCTAGGCGAATATCTAGCTGGGTGGTCGATTTATTGATCTGTTCAAAAAAGTTAAAGAATAGTTTAAACCGATGCAATAAGAAAATCGCCACTACAATAATAAGCAAGAGTAGCCAGAGACTTTTACTGCTATTACCAAAAACCGAGGCATAGATAGTTAAGCCTAACATCGGGACAACTTCACCTAAAACCGCGATCAGAAGCACTGTTTGCCCGAAAGCTTTACTCAGGAGTTCGTTTTCTTTTAGCGTCGCAATTACGATACCCAGCGAGATTGTCGCAAACAAAATGGCAGCTAACCAGAAATCGGAAAAAAGGTTGGCCCATTTAAAAATTCCGGCCAATCCTAAAGAAATGACGATAATCGTTAAGTAAGCGAGACACGCCAATAGAACCGGGGACCATTTTGAAACTTGAGCCGCGTTCTTTTTGGCGAGTGGTGAAAGCTCTGGAGATGATTTTTTAAACAAATCAAAGTTAATTTCCATGCCACTTAGAAATAATAAAATGATGACACCAATGTCGGAAAGCTGTTCTAAAATTCCGGTCGTGTGAACAACGTTTAACAAACTGGGGCCAAGAATGATGCCGAGGATGATTTCAACAACCGCGGTTGGTAAAAAAGTGATTTTAAAATGAGCCATTAGCATGGGTGTAATTAAGGCCGCAAATAGCATAATGAGTAACGACAATTGATTCATAATAGGTTTCCTCCCGCATCATCATAATTATGGAATTAGAATAGCACAAGTAATTTTTATAAATAATTTTTCCTATGAATGAAAATTCGCTTATACTATAGGAAGGACAATCTTTGAGTTGTAGCTAAAAGAGTGGTATCATATTTACTTAATTTATTAGAATTTTTTGCGGCAAACATGCGCGCATGAAGTTTCCATTTTTTTGTGTCACTTATCGTCACAACAAGCAATTTGGAGGGGTTTCATGACAGATTCAATTCAAAAGTATGAACAGACACATCTTGACGGTGTAATTGCTAAGGTTCAAGAGGCAATTAAGAAGGCTGACAAAGATGCCAAAACTGCAGAAACAGACTCTAAAGCGATTGATAAAAACTTTGTCAATGAAGTTCGTATAAATACGAGCTCGTATACAGGCATGATGGACACTGCAATTTCGGTCCGTCAGCAACAACAGTTATTATCTGAGCGTCAAAATAGTTGGCGACATGCAAGTCAACAATTAGACGTCTTGAAGCGTCTTGAAAAGCGGCCTTATTTTGCGCGCATTGATTTTCACGAAGCTGGTGAAAAAAAGGATGAAACGATCTACATTGGACTCGGTTCGTTTTCTGATAATCCAGATCATTTCTTGATTTATGACTGGCGTGCACCAATCTCGAGTGTTTATTACGATGGTGAATTAGGAAATGTTTCTTACGAAACGCCGGATGGCACCCAAGAAGTGGATGTAAAATTAAAACGTCAATTTACTATTGAAGACGGCAAAATTGTGACAGTATTTGATACCAATGAAACGATTGGGGATCAGATGCTGCTTAAAGCGCTTGGTAACTCTTCTGATACCAAGATGAAGAGCATTGTTTCGACCATTCAAAAAGAACAAAACCAAATTATTCGAGACACGCATTCCGATCTTCTGTTTGTACAAGGGGCAGCGGGTTCTGGTAAAACGGCTGCAATTTTACAACGGGTGGCTTATCTGTTGTATCGCTATCGAGGAAATTTAACGGCGAGCCAAGTCATTATGTTTTCACCAAACCAAATTTTTAACGATTACGTGGATCAAGTTTTGCCTGAACTGGGCGAGCATAATATGGTTCAGATGACGTATTATCAATTTACGAAACGCCGAATCCCTAATATGGAAGTAGAGACCCTGCAGCAACGATTTGAAGGACGGACTGATTCTGTTTCCAAGAAAATTAGACGTTTAGAGAATAGTTTGGTTTACTTTAATGCCGTTACGAAATATGCGGAACACCTTGGATCAGCGGATATGAAGTTCCGTAATTTGATGTTTCATGATAAACCATTTGCGGATCAACAAAAGATTCAAGATATTTATTACGGGTACAACGAAAATTATCACTTGGGCAATCGCTTAGATGCAACCAAGGAAGCTTTATTAAAGTCGCTAAATCAACATATTGGTAGCGAGGTTCGTTCAAAGTGGGCTGAAGAGGCTGTTCAGTCGTTAAACCATGAAGATCTTGAGAAACTATATGGTGGTGAACCAAAAGAATTTGATGATAGTGATAAGGAATTCAAATTCTTAGCTCGTAAATTGGTTATCCAAGCGCTGCAACCCGTTCGCAATGCCATTGTGCATAACCGTTTTCTAAATATTAATTCTCAGTATGTACACTTTTTAAAGAGCGTTCCGCACTTGGTTAATTTGGAAAAAGCCGGTTTAACAGCGGCCGATTGGCAAACTTATGTGGATGAGACGGTTGCTAACTTTAAGAAGCACACGATTTCACTAAATAATACGTCTGCATATCTCTACCTTTATGATTTAATCGTCGGTAAAAAAGGCGAACGTGATATGCGTTATGTGTTTATTGATGAAATTCAAGATTACACGGCCTTTCAGCTAGCTTACTTAAAGTACAACTATCCACGGGCTAAGTTCACTTTATTGGGTGATTTGAACCAATCAATTTACAGTAATGAAAGTACTTCAACACTATTGGCGGAGTTATCCACCATGTTTGACAAAGAAAAAACGCGTGTGATCCAACTTGAAAAATCTTACCGTTCCACGCAACAAATTACAGATTTCACTAAAGAAATCTTGAAAAATGGTGAAGCGATTGAAGCCTTTCAGCGCGAGGGAGATTTGCCCGTTGTTAGTGTGAAGGCAAGTTTTGATTTAGCTGTCAAACGGGTCCAAGCACAAATGGCGAAAAATGAAAAAGACGGCGAATCTACTGCCATCATTGGGAAATCCGTTGCCGAGTGTCAAAAGATTACCGATGGTTTACGCAAACAAGGTGAAAAAGTTACCTTAATCAAGACAGAAAATCAGCGCTTGGCCGACGGAGTGGTGGTCGTGCCTTCATACTTGGCTAAAGGACTTGAGTTTGATGCAGTAATTGTCTGGGATGCTTCAGATGCAACGTATCATGACGAAGATGAACGCCAATTATTGTACACGATTTGTTCACGTGCAATGCACCGTTTAACAATTGTGGCGACTGAAAAGATGTCACGATTGTTCGATCGAATTGATTCCAATTTGTACGACTTGGATTAAATTTTAGTGGAGAAGTGAAATGGTAGAAGAAGATCGCAGTTACTATCGCTTTTTTAAAGATGATTGGAAAAAGCTTGCACCAGAAGCTAAGTTACCATTGTCTGGTCAGCAATTAAAAGCCATTAAGTCTTTAAATGACCGCATTTCATTACAGGATGTGCAGGATATTTATGTGCCGTTAGTCCATTTACTGATTAAGAAATTCCGCAGTTTTCAGGAGTGGCAGGCAACTAAGACTGACTTTTTAAGTTTGCCAGAAAAACGAGTGCCATTTGTGATTGGTATTTCTGGGAGTGTGGCGGTTGGAAAAAGTACCACCGCCCGGTTGTTACAAGTGTTACTGACGAATTTCTTTCCAGATTTAAAATCGCAATTAATTACAACAGATGGGTTCTTATATTCAAATACTGAATTAGAGAAACGTGGGATTCTAGATCGAAAGGGATTCCCGGAAAGCTATGATATGGCGAGTCTTTTGAGTTTTATGGGCTCAGTAAAAAATGGCCAGGAAAAGATTCAAGTGCCCCTTTATTCACATCAAAGCTATGACATTGTGCCAGATCAATATGAGTCGATTAATAATCCGGATATTCTGATTGTTGAAGGGATTAATGTTTTACAATTGCCTTCTAATCAAAATATTTATATCAGCGATTTCTTTGATTGGTCTGTTTATGTGGATGCTAATCCGGAATTAATTGAGAAATGGTTTCTGGAACGATTCGGAATTTTGTTAGATACGGCTTTTCACAATCCAGATGACTACTATTATGAATATGCCCAATGGCCGCGTGAAAAAGCCTTTGCGGAAGCCAAAAGGGTCTGGGAAACGGTTGATTTACCTAACTTAAATGAATTTATTTTACCAACCCGATCTCGCGCCAATGTGATTTTGCATAAGGTAGAGCACCATGCGATGGATATGGTTTATCTTAGAAAGTACTAGACGCAAAGGAATCTTTTGTTAAATAAGCCAGTTTGAAACAAACATGTTTCAAACTGGCTTTACTTTAAGCTTTATAATAGATAGAATTGAACCAGAATGTTTTTGTTACTTAAACTAATATTAATGAGGTGAAAGGCTTGGCTAATGTAGATTTATCGCAATTTGATAAAATCATTGTTTTGGACTTTGGTAGTCAGTATAACCAACTAATCACACGAAGAATTCGCGAATTTGGCGTTTATTCGGAATTGATGTCACACAAGATTTCAGCAGATGAAATTCGTAAAATCAATCCGAAGGGAATCGTGTTTTCTGGTGGCCCCAATAGTGTTTATGATGATGACGCTTTTCGGGTTGATCCTGAAATTTATAACTTGGGGATTCCAATTTTAGGAATTTGTTATGGGATGCAGTTGATGTCTTATAACTTGGGCGGCAAAGTCGAACCAGCTGATAACCGTGAATACGGACACGCTGATATTGATGTTACAGACGCGCAAACACCTTTGTTTAAAGGATTACCAAGTCATCAAACTGTTTGGATGAGCCATGGTGACTTAGTCAAGGAAGTACCAGAAGGTTTCACGGCTGTTGCAACCAGCAAGAATTGCCCAATTGCTTCCATTGAAGATCCAAAGCGGAAATTCTACGGGATTCAATTCCACGCCGAGGTACGTAATACTCAGTATGGAAATGAAATTTTGAAGCACTTCGCGTTTGATGTCTGTGAAGCACGCGCAAACTGGTCAATGGATGACTTTATTGACTTACAAATCAAGAAAATTCGTGAAGAAGTCGGCGATCGTAAAGTATTACTCGGACTTTCTGGCGGGGTTGATTCTAGTGTGGTTGGGGTGCTTTTGCATAAAGCCATTGGCAATCAATTAACCAGCATTTTTGTAGACCACGGTCTGTTACGTAAAGGTGAAGCTGCCCAAGTAATGGATAGTCTTGAAGGTAAGTTTGGCCTAAACGTTGTAAAGGTTGATGCCCAAAAACGGTTCATGGACAAATTAGTTGGTGTTTCTGATCCTGAAAAGAAACGAAAGATCATTGGCAATGAGTTTATCCAAGTCTTTAATGATGAAGCTCAAAAGCTTGATGGGATTGACTTTTTGGCCCAAGGAACGCTATATACAGATGTGATTGAAAGTGGAACCGATACGGCACAAACAATTAAATCGCATCATAACGTTGGTGGATTGCCAAAAGATATGCATTTCACATTGATCGAACCATTACGGACTTTATTTAAGGATGAGGCACGTGATTTAGGTGAGAAACTAGGAATGCCTTCCGATTTAGTTTGGCGGCAACCATTCCCGGGTCCTGGTTTGGGGATTCGTGTGCTTGGTGAACTTTCTGAAGATAAATTAAATATTGTGCGCGATAGTGATTGGATTTTGCGTGATGAAATTAAAAAAGCCGGATTAGATCGTGATATCTGGCAGTACTTTACCGTTTTACCAGGCATCAAGAGCGTTGGTGTGATGGGTGACGGGCGCACATATGATTACACAGTTGGTATCCGGGCCGTTAATTCAGTCGATGGGATGACAGCTGACTTTGCCCGCATTCCATGGGATGTGTTGCAGAAGATTTCGGTGCGGATTGTAAACGAAGTCGATCATGTTAATCGAATCGTGCTCGATATTACGAGCAAGCCACCAGCAACGGTTGAATGGGAATAAAACCTATTTAAATATATTTGTAAATTTTAAAACGCCTTGCAAGAAAAATTGCAAAGCGTTTTTTATTTTGTTATTAAAATTATTTGTTTTACTCAACATGCAAATTCAATAAAATTGATCCAGCTACAATTAAAATTATGCCAAGGACAATAGTTAAATTAATTTGTTCATGCCAAATCAGTACAGAAAGTACCGTCGTGGCGACAATCCCGACACCTGCCCATAAGGCATAAGCGATGCTTAGATTAATTGTTTTCATCGCAATTGATAGAAAGTAAAAACACAATGCATAGGCAACTAGAGAGCCAATCGAAAAGCCAATTCTTGTAAATCCATTTGAAGCTTTCAATAAATTGGTACCTAAAAGTTCACCGGCAACCGCAATGCTTAAATATAAATATCCCATTATTAATCCTCCAGTTTAAAATTATCACTAAATAAATTTACTGATTAACCTGGATTTTCCACTTAGTTTCCCATGCGCATGCATAGCGTAATATATCGTCTTTTCTCATAATTTCATTGTAGTATCTCAAAAATAAAAAAGTCAATCTAATTGGAACCAGATTATTGACTAGCGATTATTAGATAGACGTGAATTTAATTTGCGGAATATTTGATAGTAAAAATTAGGAAGAGGATGCTGGAGCGCGTAAAATGAAGTTGTTGAAGGAGGCCACAGCATGAAACAAGTGAATTTTAAAGGTGTTAACTTGCCAGCGATCGGCATTGGAACCTGGCACATGGGGGATAATCTCAAAACCTATGCGCAAGAAAAAGCAACAATTCTGTATGGGTTAAATCATGGCGCCACCGTTATCGATACTGCCGAAATGTATGGTGAAGGAAATGCCGAAACCTTAGTCGGCGATGTGTTGCAAGAATTTGATCGACAAAAGGTTTTTCTGATTAGTAAATTTTATCCACAAAATGCGACTAAAGAGCGTATGAAACAAGCGTTAAACAATAGTCTAAAGCGGCTAAAGACTGACTATCTTGACTTATATTTACTTCATTGGCGAGGTTCAGTGCCTTTGTCAGAAACTGTTGCTGGGGTGATTGACCTGCAAAAAGAAGGAAAGATTCGTCACTGGGGTGTTTCCAATTTTGATACAGCGGATTTGGAAGAGCTTTATGGCTTACCACAAGGAGATCAAGTTTTTGCTAATGAGGATCTATATAATCTTGCCAATCGGGGGATTGAATATGATTTATTGCCATGGCAGCGTAGTCGTCAATTGCCACTAATTGCTTATGCGCCAATTGATCAAGGCGATTCTCGTGGGCAAAAGCTTACCCAAAATTCTGTTGTTCAAAAAATTGCAGATGTTCATCAGGTCACACCAATGCAGATTTTATTAGCATGGACAATTCAATCTGAGGATGTCATGGCTATTCCACAGACGAGTAGTATTGAACACATGAAACAAAATATTGAGGCTGGAGAAATTATATTATCTGATTCAGAAATGCAACAAATTGATTTACAATTTCCGGGCCCAGATTCCAAACAACCTCTGCAAATGATCTGATTTTTTAGGATATCAAGGCCTAAATTGAAAAGTTGATAAGCCTTTATTGAATAAAGCATTTCATCACAATTGGGTAAAAATCTAATTATGATGAAATTTTTTTTGTCCTTATTGGGATGTAAAAATGTTCCATTAACGGCAATGAAAACGTTTTACTGGCTATCCTGCAAAAACGATCTATACTTTAAATCAAAATGGATATTGTTGATTGTTGGGGTAAAGGAGGAGATTTAAATGTTTGATTGGGAAGTTAGGGAACAAGCAGAATATAGTCGCAACTCTCAGATTAGTTTTGTGAAATTAACGAAACGAAGTTATTTGACGGCAA
Organism: Pediococcus sp. M21F004; assembly: GCF_051122535.1. Taxonomy (NCBI): domain Bacteria; kingdom Bacillati; phylum Bacillota; class Bacilli; order Lactobacillales; family Lactobacillaceae; genus Pediococcus; species Pediococcus sp. M21F004. The sequence goes on along the minus strand of NZ_CP177314.1, from coordinate 807,782 downwards.
GTGGTACCGCGCTAAAACGAACAGAAGATCCAATTTTTTTAGCAAAGGCTGATGCGGTAGTTAAATTAGCAAAATTTATTAGTGAGGGGGCTACCGCTGGAATTATGATTCCGGGTTTTAAAGAGTATCGACCTTATCCAGTTCAGGCAGTTTGGCGCGGAGATGAATTCAAGATTTGGCTCAAGCAACCGTTATTTATTGATGAAAGTATCTATAAGAAGGCTGTGAGTCAAGTTGAATTGGCCGAAGCAGTTAATTTTGAGCAATTAGCGGAAGGCGTTGAAATTCAAACTATCACGACTGGTTTTGTCACCCAAAAAGTAATCGATCAATTACAACAAGCTGTCACGAAGGCAGGGTATCAGGTGACGGATTCAACCAGTCACCGCGAATTATATTTGGATGGGTTGCCAGTGAGTGACGATAAACAAATTTTGGTGAGAATGGCGATAACTACCACTGGAAAACAGCCGTCATTTGCTGCTGTGAATTAAAAGTCCTGAAAACAAAAATGAGGTGATCGTCATGAAAATGTCAGTTGTCGTACCCACATACAATTTAGGCTCATACGTAAAGGGACTATTAGCAAATTTGGCAAAACAAACAGTGGATTTTGAACTATGGTTGGTTGATGATGGATCAACTGATGAAACAGTAATACGGCTTAATAGGTTTGTTGAAGGAAATCCCAATTTTCATGTTGTCCAGTTAGAACATCAGGGAGTTTCAGTGGCCAGAAATTATGGTTTGCGGCATGCTACGGGGGATGGTATTGTCTTTATTGACGGCGACGATTTGATCGCGTCTAATTTCGTTGAGATCCTAGAACAGGGATTAGATCAAGGTGCAGTTATGGCCGTCGTTGGTTACGAGTGGTATCGCCGTCCCGCTGTCCAAACTGATTCTTTTGTTGAACTGGATCAAAAATCAATGTTTGATCAGGTTTCCCATCATGGGACAGAAGTTGGCGGTTATGTTTGGAACAAGGCATTTCGAACATCTGCGATTAAGGCTGCAAATTTAACTTTCGATGAGTCTTTGCATTTGGCGGAAGATTATTTGTTCACAGCGACTTTTGTGGCTCACACGCCTGGAAAGTATGTCTATTTGTCACGGGTGTTGTACACAAAACGCAATCGCCCCGATAGTACGCTTCACAAGGCTAATCGGCAAGATAGAAATGAAGAGAATCACGTGTTCGATCAAATTTATAGTCTCCAAAAATTTATTGAATGACAAGTAAATATTTAAAAAGATCTGCCGATTAAAGGCAGATCTTTTTTGCTATCACAGAATATCTAAACAAATCATTCAACTGTAAGAAGGAATATTTTTGAAAATATAATCAAGCGGTATCTGAAACGATTGCTAATCATTGAAGTTTTGAATGAAAAATCTGAATTTACCTTAAATTATTCTTAAATCAAACTATCTTGTTTTCTGATCAGGGATAAATTTTAAAATATCACCTGGCTGACACTCGAGAACTTCACAAATTTTTTCCAAAGTAGAAAAGCGAATTGCCCTGGCCTTGCCAGTTTTTAATATTGAAATATTAGCCATTGTGATACCAATATCATTGGCTAATTGCGTTAGGGTGATTTTTTTTTGTGCCATGACGACATCTAATTCGATTTGAATTGCCATTTTGGGGCCTCCTTAGACCGTTAAATCATGGTCAGTTTGCAAATTGAGGGCACTTTCGAACAATTCTTCAATAATTTGTGAAAAAATATAGATCGCAAATGGTACACAGATTATTGCGAATCCCAGCAAGATAACCCCAGGAGCATCATCGGAATTGGCAATGGTGACAAAAAATGGCATAGAGAAGAGAAAACTAATACTGACGAAGCCAATATTGCGACGCACCTTTCGAATAAGGGTCACAGAGGCTTGCGAAAAGGACTGATAGTTAACAATTAAATGTAAGATTTGGTGGAGAAAATACATGATCTGGGTGCCAAAAATAACCGTTCCAAAAACTGCAATTCCTAGCAGGCTAATGACCATTGGGTGTTCAAGTTGTTTGGACGAAAAGAGTTGCACAAGATATAAAAAGCCCACTAACCATAAAAAGCCAGTAATAAATAATAGTGCTAAGTTTAAGAATACGCGTCGAAATTTCAAGATGCTCACCTCGTTATTTGATAAACTAAGAATATCACTTGTATTTATCGATAAACGATAAATAATTATTGCTTAATAAAATTTTAATTACTAAGTTAATGCATTAAGCAATTTGGCGGGTTTAACCATCAATACGATAGATTTTCTCGATTACATCATCGTTGGTTACGATATAGAGTCCGTTTTCTTCAGACCATTCTACATAAACCAATTCGCTGATATTTTTAAAACCGCGTTGTTGCAGACTAGCTTTGAGCCACGATGTGCTTAGTTGATGCGTTTTTAAAACCTCTTCTTGCAGATGTCCTTGATCAATGAGCATGACTGATAATACTTTGTCTTCTTCTGATTGAACGGCTAAACTAATTTGTCCCGCATTTTCCAAAACAATATGTTTAGCGTTTTGAAGCGAAAAACATTGGTTTTGTCGGGCAAGCTGACGTAACTGTTCCATTTCGATTTTATTACGGTTAATTTCTTTTAAATTTAAAACACCGTCCTTAATGAGAACGGAGGGTTCACCTTTTAGCCAACGATTAATTTTTTCGTTTTTCTGAACAACTTTTTCGATAAAATAAATCAAGCTACCCCATAGGATAATTCCCACCAATAAGTGGCCAATATTTATCTTTGGGTCGTAAATTGATTCTTCTAAAATGCCGCCCAAGACCAAGGTATAGATGAGGTCAAACGGAGTGATATCCGAGAGTGATTTTTTTCCTAAGAGACGGACAACTAGTAATAATCCGATTAAGCCAAAAATTAATTTAAGTGCAATTAGTCCTATCATTTTGGTTATCTCCTTTGGGTGGATTTGATACAAGCATGTATTGTAAGCGAGTTATAGATACTATAGTTTCAGTATAAAGGAGATTGACGTAAGTAAGCAACCATAATGAAGATGTAGATCAAAATGAATTTAGCGGTAAAAAAGAGCATTGATTTTCACCAATGCCCAGAATAGAAACTCTAATTTTTTGTGTGAATTACTTTTCTTCATACATATATTCACGTGTCATTGGTAATCCTTCGCCACTTGGAGACTTCGTCAATAAGAACTGCATGACGTCAATATTGCCGGATTCAAACGAAGCGGCAGCCGCTTGGAGATAAAGATCCCACATGCGACAGAAACGTTCGTCAAACATTTCCCGGACCTGATCACGAACGTCATTAAAATTATGATCCCAAATTTCAAGCGTTTTTTGATAGTGGCGGCGGAGTGGTTCCAAATCTTCAATCTGTAAATTAGCTTCAATCATGTAATCAAGATTTTTAGAAACGCTCGGGATGTAGCCACCTGGGAAAATGTATTTGGTTAACCAGGGTTCAACACCGGGGCCATTATGCTGCCCAGTAATTCCGTGAATTAGCGCATGAGCATTCGGTTTGAGCAGTTCGTTAACTTTTTTAAAGTAGCCAGGTAAGTTGTCTTTACCAACGTGTTCAAACATCCCTACACTGGTAATGTAATCGTACTGAACTTTAATCTTGCGATAGTCTTCTAATTGAACATCGACTAAATCTTCAAGACCTCGTTTTTTAATCTGATCTTTTGTGTAATCGTATTGTTCCTGGCTCAATGTGACACCAGTGGCATGGAGGCCATATTCCTCAGCAGCAATGTAGAGCAGAGTACCCCAACCAGAACCGATATCAAGCAAGGTCTTACCACGGTTTGGTTTTAGTTTATTCAAAATATGATGAATCTTGTTTAGCTGGGCCTGTTCCAAGGTATCATCATCGTGTTCAAAATAGGCACATGAGTAAGTCAACGTTGGATCGAGCCACAGTTTATAAAAATCGTTACCAATATCGTAGTGGCTTTGGATATCTTTGGTATTCTCTTTTTCAGAGTGGCCTTGTTTAGGCACAAACTTCAAGAAACTCTTATCATGCATGAAACTAGTTGTTGAACGGTAAGCTGACGCCACAACCTGTTGGATCGAGCCTTTGATATCGATGTCGCCATCCATGTAAGCTTCACCAAGAGTCAAAGTTGCGTGTTTGGCAATTTCCGTCATGGAAAGCTCCTTGTTGATATCGATTTCCGCTTTAGGGGTGCCTTCACCATAGGTCTCAGACTTACCATCCCAATATTTAACTGTTACAGGAAAATCAAACGCATGACTTAATAATTTTTTGTAATTGGGCAAAATAGTCAGTAGATTTAATTAATCTTTCGTTTTGGATTCAAAATACCCATTGGATCAAAGAGATGTTTAACCGCATGTTGGATTTCATCGACATCAAAACCCAATTCGGCGTTGGTCCACTGATTTTTCAGCATTCCCACGGCATGTTCACCTGAAATTGTGCCTCCAAGTGCTAATGTTTTTTTCAATAACAAACGGGTGGCTTCGATTATTTTGGCAGGTGGATTGGGTTCATCTTTAGACCATAACAAACTAGGGTGGATATTTCCGTCACCAGCATGTCCCGCGGTATAAATGTTAACGTCTAAATCGTCGCCAACTTTGGAAATGTAATCTATCATTTCAGCGAGTTTGGACAATGGAACGGCCATATCTTCCATGATATGGTTACTGTTAATAAAAATGGCCGGCAACATATCTTGGCGCAACTTTAATAATTCTGCTGATTTTTGTGGATCAGTTGTAACTTCAATGTTGGTCGCGTTGTCGTTTAACAGGACTCTTTTAGCAATATCCAAACTTTGCTGTCCGCCAGCATCTAATTTGAAGATCAACATGGCAGAAGTGCCATTGGTGTAATGCTTATTTTCAAACTTATCCAGGGCAACAACGGTTTTGCTATCTAAAGCTTCAAGCATAACAGGGGCAATTCCTGACATGCGTAAATCCCTAACGGCCACGGAGAGTTCAACCATATTTTTGAAAAACGCAATGCCCGTAACGGGTTCACCAACTGGGATGGGCAATAAACGGACTGTGATTTCGGTCACAATTCCCAAAGTGCCTTCAGAGCCAACAAACAGTTGGGTTAAATCGTAGCCAAACGCCTGTTTATAGGTTTGACCACCAAGGGTTAATTCACGACCATCGGCTAAAATTACTTTTAGGCCTAATACTGAATCTTTAGTAGCGCCATATTTCACAGTGCTCATCCCACCAGCATTTGTGGCGACATTACCACCAATCGTTGAAATTGGGCGGGAAGCTGGGTCCGGCGCATAAAACAGACCTTGTTTCCGAGCAGCTCTATCCAAATCACCATTTATAACACCCGGTTCAACGACTGCAATGCCGTCATCGGGGCTGATTTTCTTAATGTGATTTAATTTTGCGGTTGATAAGATGATCCCACCATCGATGCCATCCGATCCAATTACAGTGGATGTGTCACCACTTTGGGGAATCACAGGGAGATGAAATTTGCGGGCAGTTTTTAAAACACCTTTGATATCGTCAGTGTCGCTTACTGCAACGTAGGCTAATAATTGGCCTTCCATCGTATTAGTGGCGCGACCGTTAGCTGCATGTTGCTGACTAACTGCGTCTTGGACATGAATTTCGGCATGTGGGGCTTGGCTTTTTAAAAAATCTAACATTTCTTCTTTGGTATATTCATAGAATACTAACATATTGACACTCCTTCAAAAACTGATTTTGTGCTTGATTGTCAATCACATGATCAGTTTACCTCTTTTTTTAAGTATCAGTTAACCGTCCACTGGCCGATAACCAGACAACAATGGATATTTCTTGACTTGAAGTATACTTCAAGGAGTAGAATTACTGTAAAAGAACGGAGGCTATTAAATGGCAAAAATTATGATTATTGGTGCTTATGGTAAAATGGCGCAGTTACTGACAGAAAAGCTTTTAAATGAGACAAATGATGAACTAATTTTATTTTTACGAAATGCACAGCGGTTAAATAAATATGCAGACAATCCACGTGTTGAATTGGTGGATGGCGATGTATTAGATACCGATCAATTAGCTGATGCGATGCAAGAGGCTGAGATTATTTACTCAAACCTGGGCGGAGTTGATTTGGCTGATCAGATTCAAAGCGTGCTTAACGCTATGAAACTAGCGCAAAAAGAACGTTTTGTTTATATTAGCTCGCTGGGTGCTCATCATGAAGTGCCAGGAAAATATGGCGAATGGAATGAACAAGCCATTGGGGCGTATTTACCCGGTTTTCGAAAAGCGGCGCAGTTAGTGAGTGAGTCAGGCCTTAAATATACTGAAATTCGGCCTGCTTGGTTGACGGATAAAGACGAAGTAGCTTATGAAACAACTCAAGTGGATGAGCCTTTTAAAGGGACGGAAGTTTCACGAAAAAGTGTGGCTGATTTTGCCTTTCAAGTAGTTACCCAACCACAAACACATGTTAATGAAAGTGTCGGCTTAAATAAACCTGATACGGATGGGGATAAACCTAGTTGGATCTGAAATTTAGATAGGAGATTTTAAAATGCCAAATAAAGATATGCAATATACTAAATTAGGAAATACGGATATTGAGGTGTCTAAGATTTGTATTGGCGCGATGAGCTTCGGCAAACCGGGCACGATGCACGACTGGTCACTCGATTATGAGGACAGTGAAAAGGTCATTAAACATGCTTTGAGTCTGGGGATTAACTTTTTTGATACTGCTAATACTTATTCAAAAGGGACAAGTGAAGAATACTTAGGCCGCGCTTTAAAGTCTGATAACGTGCCCCGCGACCAAGTTGTTTTAGCGTCCAAGGTCTATTTTAATCCGGGTCGGCTTTCTAAAGAGGCCATTAATCGTGAAATTGAGGGTTCTTTAAAACGGCTGGGCACAGATTATCTAGATTTATACATTATTCATCGTTTTGACTATGACACACCAATCGAAGAAACAATGTCGGCTCTAAATGAGTTGGTTAAATCCGGTAAAGTGCGGGCAATTGGAGCTTCAGCAATGTATGGATATCAATTTCATAATATGCAACAGGTTGCTAAAGACCATGGTTGGGCACAATTTCAAACCATGGAAAATCACTACAATCTTTTGTATCGTGAAGATGAACGGGAATTAATTCCAATTTGCAAACAAATGGGCGTTTCATTAATGCCGTACAGTCCATTGGCAGCCGGACATTTGAGTCATCGACAGTGGCAAGTAAATACATTACGTAGTCAAACTGATCGCGTAGCCATGGGCAAATATGACCGAGCTGAATCAGAAGATTTGGGAATTGTTGAGCGAGTTGATGAACTAGCTAAGAAGTATAATGTTTCAATGAGCCAAATCGCTCTAGCCTGGCAGTGGGCAAAAGGTGTCATGGCACCAATCGTGGGTTCAACCAAGGTTAGTCATTTGGATGAGGCTGTTGAAGCGTTGAGTGTGAAACTCACAGATGAAGATGTGCATTACCTGGAAGAATTGTATGTGCCACATGAAATTGTGGGGGCGATTAGTCATAACCCAGCTCAGGGAACAGTATTAATTGATGAGAAGAAATAAAGTAAAGATTAATCTTAAACAGATAATATAGTTTCCCAAAGGCTTTCTTAATTGAAAAGCCTTTTTTTGTAGAAATGAAGGCGAAATTTTGACGCCGGAGAGAAACTAGTTAAGATTTGAATTTGATTAAAGAGAGATTATATTTTACTATATAAATATTGTTCTAATGAGCAGCTTATTCAAAAACTTGATTTCTGGGAGATAAACAGATGAAACAGAAGACAAAACAAGCGCCAGAACTACAACGGTCCATGACAGCTGGTCAAATGGAAATGATCTCCTTAGGAGGCGCAATCGGGGTTGGACTGTTTATGGGCTCAGCTTCAACCATTAAATGGACTGGTCCGTCTGTACTTTTGGCTTACATGTTTGTAGGCCTAATTTTGTATATTGTCATGCGGGCCCTGGGCGAAATGATTTATATTAATCCTGGAACGGGCTCATTTGCCGATTATGCGACAGAATACGTTCATCCAATTGCCGGATATCTTGCTAAATGGGCCAATGTTTTTGAATACATAGTGGTTGGGATGTCGGAAGTTGTGGCAGCAACTGAGTATCTCAAATATTGGTGGCCTCATATCAATCCCTTTTTGGCCGGGATATTCATTATTTTATTCTTGGTTTTGGCTAATTTAGCCAGTGCCAAAGCTTACGGATCACTGGAATTTTGGTTTGCGATGATCAAAGTAATTACCATTATTATGATGATTCTTTTAGGATTCATGATCATTTTCTTTGGATTCGGTAATGGTGGGCATCCAATTGGATTTAGTAATCTGTGGAGTCATGGTGGTTTCTTCACTGGCGGTTTCAAAGGCTTCTTCTTCTCAATGTCAATTATTGTAGGCTCTTATCAAGGTATTGAATTGCTGGGGATTTCGGCAGGGGAGGTTGCTAATCCACAAGTAGCAATTGTGAAATCAGTCAAATCAGTACTATGGCGAATTCTAATTTTTTACGTCGGCGCAATTTTTGTGATCGTGACGATTTATCCGTGGAACGAGCTTAGTTCTGTTGGTTCCCCGTTTGTTTCGACATTTGCCAAGGTGGGGATCACTTCGGCCGCGTCAGTTATAAATTTTGTTGTTTTAACGGCGGCTTTATCAGGAGCTAATTCTGGAATTTATTCGTCTAGTCGGATGCTCTTTAAACTGGCTCATGAAGGGGATGCACCAGGATTTTTCGGAAAATTATCTAAGCAAATTGTTCCCAACATGGCCATTCTGGGGATTTCGGGTGGAATTTTAATTGGGTTTATCATCGACACGGTGGCTTCAATTTATAGTAAGTCGACTTCAAATCTCTTTGTGGTCGTCTTTAGTTCTTCTGTGCTACCGGGAATGGTACCTTGGTTCGTGATTCTTTTAGCAGAACTTCGCTTTCGAAAAAACAATTCTAAATTAATGACCACACATCCGTTTAAATTACCTTTCTATCCGTATTCAAATTACTTCGCATTGGTGATGCTGGCGGTCATTGTGGCTTTCATGTTCGTTAACCCAGATACACGGGTTTCAGTAATCGTGGGGGCACTTGTCTTGATTGTGGCCACGTTGGTTTATTTGATTCGTCATTGGCATCAAAGCGATATTTTAGATAGTTAAAACGGCCCCGCTTGTGTCAAACTGGGCAAAAAATCTCCGTAATCAGAAACTTGTGAGCCAACTTCGTGATTATTCTTGGCAACTAGCCTAATATACAGGTAAATATGTAGATTACGGAAGGTGAAGACGTGGCCAAAATTTTATCGGTAAACTTAGGTAGTTCGACACTTAAATGGCGTTTGTTTGAAATGCCTGAAGAACAACAAATTGCTTCTGGACTGGTCGATTTTTTGGATAATACCAAGGCTAAAATTACGGTTAAATTTGGTGATCAGAAAAAAACGCGTAATTTTGACGAAAAGTTGGATCTCAAACAGGCCATTAGAGTTTTAATGGAAGAATTAAAATCCTTGAAATTAGTTACGCAATTACATGAAATCGTCGGTGTTGGGCATCGTGTGGTTGCCGGTGGTGAAGTGTACAAAGAGTCTGTCGTGATTACCAAGGACGTTTTACAACAGATTGATGATTTAGATATCTTCGCGCCGTTACATAATCATCTGGAAGTAGGCGGGATTGAGCTTTTTCGCCAGTTGATGCCTTGGACTACACAGGTGGCGGTGTTTGATACCGCGTTTCATCATACGATGCCAGCTGAAAATTATTTGTATGGCATCCCCTACGATTACTACAAAAAGTACGGCGCCAGAAAGTATGGCGCTCATGGGACCAGTGTCCGATACGTCTCGAAGCGGGCAGCTAAACTTTTGAATAAACCGTTAACTGATTTACGTTTGATTGTGATGCATTTGGGAGCTGGTTCGAGTGTGACGGCAGTTAATAAGGGGAAATCACTCGATACTTCGATGGGATTTACGCCACTGGATGGCCTGATGATGAATACGCGCAGTGGGCAAATTGACGCATCGTTAGTACCATATCTGACTAAAAAATTAGGTCTTAAGGATTCAGCAGAAATGATCACTATTTTAAATAGTAAATCCGGATTGTTAGGTGTTTCTGGGATTTCCGATGATCAACGTGAATTAAAAAAGGTGGCAAAGACCCAGCCGCGAGCACAGTTGGCTTTGGACATGTTTGCAAATCGCGTCATTAAGTTTGTTGGAAGCTATATTGCCTTGATGGATGGAGTTGACGCGTTGATTTTTACCGGCGGTGTCGGTGAAAACAGTTTTGAAATGCGAAGCCAAATTATGACCTCTTTTGATTATGTAGGAGCCACAATTGATGCCACTAAAAATAAAGTAGCTGGCAAAGAAATTGATATTAGCGAGGCAGATGCAAAAGTTAAGACATTAGTGATTCCGACTAACGAAGAATTGATGATCGCCCGTGATGTGTATGCCCGATTGTAGATTAATAGCCTCCAGAACCGATAAAACTTGGTTCTGGAGGCTATTTTGTGTTTTACACAGGCCAAATTTGTTGAATCTGGCTAATGATGGGCTCAACCCGCTGCTTTTGTTTTTTTAAATAGTTAAAATAAATTTTCATATGGGCATTCTGGTCACTTATCGGAATGCGGATTCGATTATCGTCATTGTCAAATTGTTCAAAAAAGGTGGCATCTGTTCTGGAGAGTTTTGTACTGAAATAAGGAAAATCCGAATACTTTGTGATTTCAGCAAACGCATCCCGCTGAGCTTGATAAAGAAACTTTGCGTCAGGGATCTCTTGTTGGATAATTTGTCGCCAAGGACCAATGTCGTCTAATACAATAAAGCTCAAACCTTTTAGTTCTGAAAAACTAACGGAAGATTGATTGGCATGATACATAAATTTATCTAAATTAACCGCCAGGATTTCGGTTCCTAAGTATTGAGAGCCAATATCAGAGGTTGAAAGTGCTTTGTTGGAAATTATGCCAGTGTAAGTATTTGTTGAAAGTAACGATTCTGTGTGTGCCGGGGAAGTAAGGGTAGTCGCAATTTGAAAATTTTGGGCTGGTTGTTTTAAAGAATTTCTAAGTAAAATCAGTGGTCCCGGAAGGACAGAACCAATTTGAATGGTACGTTGACTTTGGTCAAAGTTTTGAACCTTGTCAATTAACTGTTGGTTGGCCAGCATTAAGGCGACTGCTTCTTGAGCCGCAAGCTTGCCGGTTTCAGTTAAGGCGATTCGATTAGGTTGGCGATCAAATAACTGTACACCAAATTCGTCTTCCAATTTTTGCATACCCCGGGTCACAGTGGGTTGGGTGACATTCAGCTGTTCTGCCGTTTTAGCAAGCGTGCCCGCCTTAGAAAAAACGGCTAATTCTTCTAATAAATAGATTTCAATCACAATATTCACCTCTTAGTATACGTTATCTGTATGCTAGCATGATTAACTAGTAATTTTCAAGTCACAGGATTGCGGTTATCATAAGGATGTTGAATAAAGTTAGGTTTGAAAATAGAAAGGATGTTTTAAAATGACAAAAGTACCAACAATTAAATTAAATAACGGTGTCGAGATGCCCCAATTAGGGTTTGGTGTTTTCCAAGTACCAGATTTAAGCCAAGCGGAAGATGCCGTCACAAATGCATTGGAATCTGGGTACCGATTAATTGATACTGCCACTGCTTATCAAAATGAAGAGGCAGTTGGCCGAGCCATCAAAAAAAGTGACGTTAAACGAGAAGATATCTTTGTTACTTCTAAATTATGGGTTTCTGATTTCACCTACGATCGGGCAAAAAAGGGTATTGATGCTTCATTACAAAAATTAGGTCTGGATTATATGGATTTGTATCTGCTTCACCAACCATATGGTGATGTGATGGGTGCTTGGCGAGCAATGGAAGAAGCTTATAAGGCTGGAAAAATCCGTGCTATCGGCGTTTCTAATTTCTATGCCGATCAATTAAAAAACTTGGAATTAACCATGCCTGTTAAACCCGTGGTTAACCAAATTGAAGTTAATCCATGGTATCAACAGACCAATGAAGTTAAGTTTGCCCAAAGTGAAGATATTCGTGTGGAAGCATGGGCACCATTTGCAGAAGGTAAGCATGACATTTTCACAAATGAAACTATCGCTAAGATTGCGCAAAAGTACGGAAAAGCAAATGGTCAGGTGATCTTGCGGTGGCTCTTACAACGTGGTATTACCGTCATTCCAAAATCTGTGCATCGTAACCGCATGGAAGAAAACTTGAATGTGTTTGATTTCGAATTAACTGACGCAGAGATGCAGACGATGGCTTCTCTTGATAAGAATGAAAGTCAATTCTTTGATCATCGTGATCCAGTGACAATTGAACAAATCTTTGGCTCTAGCTTGAAACAATTACAGTAAGCTCACGTAGAAGGGTGAATGATAACATGACAGCACCAAAAATTAAGTTAAATGATGGAAACAAAATCCCAGCAATTGGATTTGGAACGTTTCAAATCCCCAGTGATGGGTCGACGTATAAAGCGGTTAGTGAGGCTTTGAAGGTTGGCTATCGTCATATTGATACTGCTGTAGCTTACTTTAATGAAGCCGAAGTTGGCAAAGCAGTAAAAGATAGTGGCATTGCCCGGGACCAAATCTGGGTTACCAGCAAACTTTGGTTACAAGACTTTGGCTATGAACCAGCGAAAAAGGCCATTGATCACTCATTGAAGAAACTCGGACTTGATTACATTGATTTGTATCTAATTCATCAACCATATGGGGATGTTCTTGGCGCTTGGCAAGCAATGGAAGAAGCCAAACGGGATGGAAAAATCAAATCCATTGGCGTTTCTAACATGAGTCCAAAAATTTGGAATCAGGTTGTGCCCCAGTTTGCCACTTTACCTTCTGTAAACCAGGTAGAGTTTAACCCATATTTCCAACAAAAAGAATTGCGAAAAATTTTGGATGTTGCCAATGTGAAAATTGAAGCTTGGGCGCCACTGGGTCAAGGAAATCATGATCTATTGAACGAACCAGTTATTACTAAGTTAGCCGAAAAATATGGCAAAAATGCAGGTCAAATAATTCTTCGTTTTGAAAATCAAGAAGGAATTATTGTCTTTCCTAAATCAGTCCATGTTGAACGAATCAAGAGTAACCTGGATATTTTTGATTTCGAATTAACGGATGCCGAATTGGCAGAGATTCGAGGATTAGATAAAGGTAAAGGCAATCACGATCCAGACGCACCTGGTCTGGGGGAACGCTTGTTATCAGCATTTGACGTGCATGCTAACGGTTAAAATGAATCTATCACAAAAACTGTCTTCTTCTGTGTGAAAGCGGAGACAGTTTTTTTGTGCTATAATTTTATCGGGTATTATATAGCCAAATGAAGAGGAGGATGAATGATCTAACCACGTGGAGAGCGCGATCATTCAAATGGAAATGAAAAAAATATGGTGGAGTATGCTAGTGGGTGTTTTGTTACTAGGTGGATGTTCGACAAATGCAAACAAGCCCACAAGTAAGGCGACTTCTAAAGAATCGCAATCGTCGTCAGTAACTAAGAAGACTAGCAAAACGACCTCACAGCTTAGTCAAAGTAGTCATGAAAAGAAAACAGTTGCCCAATCTAGGCCTGTTGCAGCAACACTTTGGAATAAAACAAAAGAACAAAAGTTAGCGAAGTTTATGCAGACCTGGCAATCTGAGATGGGACAAACCTATAAAGGAACCTATAACGGCGATAAGCCTGATCATATGGGCTTTGTTTTCCCAGATGTTATCAAAGATGGCAAATTAAACGGCAAGGTGAAGTGGGGAAATCGAAAGATTAATTTAACTTGGTCCAATAATGGTGAGAATGGCAATGAATTTCAAATTGTCGAGGTAGCGACTGGGGGTAAATCAGGAACAGGTTTCCCGACAACCTATCTATTCTGTCTTCATAATAATCGGCCGGTTGTTTTCATGACCCAAACAACTAACGGTGGTATTTTGTATCTTCAAGATACGCAAAATGCGGAACTACAGGCGGGTTTTGCTGAAATCGTTACGGGAACGAACCCGGCAATTTTGACAGATGCATCATTAAACACGGATGTTAAGAGTTCGGTGAAAGCTTCTCCACAACGCTGGCCTAGTGCGTATCAGGGGACTTGGTATTCTTATAGTCCTTATGATAAAAAGATTAGCAGTATCCGGGAAGAAAAGATTAGTGATGTTGAACTTGCGTATATTACAATCCAGAAAATTAGGTGGTTTAATATTCGTGGAAAGAATCAAACTTCTGGCGATGGTGCTTTTGAATATGTACGTTATCGTTATTACGATGGTCAACAAATTCCGGTAATGATGCTAGCTAGTGGTGCAGGCGCATGGTCTGATGGCAATGCTTATCAGAGCAAGGCGATTGCTGCCCAAATGCAGGACTTTAAATCCGGGGATGAATCAAAGACTCAAGATGATGACTAAAAGTCGATATATTAGAATTTATGAAAAAAAGCACTAAAATAAAGTTTGTGAAAAGAATAATTTAAAGAGGGGTATTTGTATGTCTGCAAAGTATAAATTTTTAGAACCTTATACATTTAAAAATGGGGTCAAGATTAAGAATCGGGTTGTGATTCCGCCAATGACTGAGGCTTCTGCTTTTGAAGAAGGATCCGTTACTCGTGATGAACTTCGTTACTTTAGTTTACACAGCGGTGGGGTCGGCATGTTTATTTCTCCTGTTGCCAATGTATCCGAAGATGGCAAAGGTTTTGAGGGTGAACTTTCTGTTGACGACGATCGCTTCTTACCAGGATTGAAGAAAATGGCACTCGCAATGAAACAAAACGGGACTAAGGCCATTTTACAAATTTTCGATGCTGGGCGAATGTCTAATTCTAAAATCTTACGTGGAACCAAACCGGTTAGTGCCAGTGCGGTAGCAGCCTTAAGACCAGGAGCTGAGACCCCTCGCGAGTTAACTGATGCTGAAATCAACCAAATCATCACTGATTTTGGTGAGGCAACTCGGCGCGCAATCCAAGCTGGGTTTGATGGGATTGAATTACACGGTGCTAATACGTATCTTTTACAACAATTCTTCTCTCCCCATTCTAATCGGCGAACTGATAAATGGGGTGGCAGTGTTGATAAGCGCATGACATTTGCTTTGGAAGTTATCAAGAGCGTGCAAGTAGCCGTTGAAAAATATGCTGATCGGCCATTTATTGTCGGTTATCGAATTTCTCCAGAAGAGATTGAAAATCCAGGAATTCGCATGGCAGATACTTTGCACTTTATCGATGTCCTAGCTGATCAACCAATTGATTATCTACATGTTTCGATGGGCTACGCTTGGCGCACGTCTTTAAATGATAAAGCGGATAAGGAACCTTTGATTTTAAAGATTCAAAAACAGGTTAATGGGCGGTTACCATTAATTTCGGTTGGTTCTGTTGAAAAACCAGAAGATGCTGAAAAAGTCATGGATGCAGGAATTGATTTTGTGGCTTTGGGTCGTGAAAGCTTACGGGAACCAAAGTGGGTTCAAAAAGTTGAAACTGATGATGAAGAAAGTATTCGTTACACAATTTCGACGCGTGACGTAGATGAATTAGGAATTACACCGTCGATGTGGAATTTCGTCACTGTTAGATTGAAATCTGCGATGCATATTTCTAATCAACCTGATTATGATAAAGATCAATTTGACAATAAGTTAGCGCCACACGAAGGGGCTTAATTGATTTAAAATACGAAAAGGCGAGAATCTTCAGGGTTCTCGTTTTTTCTGACGCTTAAATGAAGTGGATAGGCTTCCATAGTTTCTTAGCCAAACGGGGAGAAATAAGTAAAAAATTTTCGAACGGCCGTCAATATAGGATTTTTCCAATAAAAGTCGTATAATGGCATTATTCTAAAAAAATAGGGAGAATACGATGACAGAATTCAAACGTTTCTATGAGACATTTCAACCAACCCACTATGATGTCTATTTAGATATCAATCGGGAATCAAAGCGATTTAATGGTAAAACAACTATTACTGGTGAGGCCAAGGCACAAGAAATTGCCATTCATCAAAAAGGTTTAGTTGTTGCTACGGTTCAAGCTGATGGTGCTGACGTGCCATTTACTACGGACAATGATGCTGATGCAATTCGCGTTGACCTAGGAAAAACTGGCAACACAACGGTTACAATTACTTATACCGCCAAACTTACGGACAGCATGATGGGGATTTACCCTTCATACTACGAAGTTGAAGGTGTAAAAAAACAAATTATTGGGACCCAGTTTGAAACTAATTTTGCCCGTCAGGCATTTCCTTGTGTGGATGAACCAGAAGCAAAAGCCACATTTGATTTAGCACTTAAATTTGACGAACAACCTGGTGAAACAATTATTAGTAACATGCCAGAGGTTCGTACTGAAAATGGCGTGCACTACTTTGATACAACTGTTCGGATGTCCACATACTTAATCGCGTTTGCATTCGGTGATTTACAAAGCAAACAAACAACGACTAAGAGTGGCGTTAAAGTTGGTGTCTTCGCAACCAAAGCTCACAAAGCTAATGAACTCGACTTTGCACTTGATATTGCCAAACGCTCAATTGAATTTTACGAAGACTTTTTCCAAACACCATATCCATTGCCACATTCATGGCAGTTAGCTTTGCCTGATTTTTCGGCCGGCGCAATGGAAAACTGGGGCTTGGTTACCTATCGAGAAGCTTATTTAGTCCTTGACCCTGATAATACGGCGCTTGAAATGAAACAACTTGTGGCTACAGTAGTTGCTCATGAGTTGGCTCATCAATGGTTCGGTGATTTGGTCACAATGAAGTGGTGGGACGATCTCTGGTTAAACGAAAGTTTTGCCAACATGATGGAATATGTCGCAATTGATGCTATTGAACCTGACTGGCATATCTGGGAAATGTTCCAAACATCTGAAGCTTCATCAGCCTTACAACGGGATGCCATCGATGGTGTTCAATCTGTTCATGTGCAAGTAGAAAACCCAGCAGAAATTGATGCCTTGTTTGATGGCGCAATTGTGTATGCGAAGGGTTCACGGATGTTGGTGATGGTCCGTGCTTTGCTTGGCGACGATGCATTGCGTGCTGGCTTGAAGAAGTACTTTGCGACCCATAAATATGACAATGCAACCGGGGCTGATTTATGGGCTGCGTTAGGCACAGCTTCTGATCTTGATGTTGGAGCAATCATGAACTCATGGTTGGAACAACCCGGATATCCAGTTGTGTCCGTATCTGTAGTGGATGGCAAGTTAACCTTGTCACAACAACAATTCTTTAGCGGTCAAGGTAAGGATATCGGCCGTCAATGGCAGATTCCTTTGAATAGTAATTATGAGGTTGCCCCAACCATCATGCCCGAAAAGAGTCTTACTCTTGGTGATTATGATGAATTACGTAAAGCTAATGGCAAACCATTCCGTTTAAATGTCGGCAACGACTCTCACTTTATTGTTAAATATGATAGTGCATTGTTACAAGATATTTTAGACAATGTAAATTCATTAGACGCTATTTCACAATTACAAGTGCTACAAGACTTGCGTTTATTAGCAGAAGGCCGCCAAATTTCGTATGCTGAAATTGTGCCATTGTTGAAAGACTTTGCAGACAGCAAATCAAACGTGGTCAATGCCGCTTTGTACGTGGTTGCAAACAACTTAAAGAAATTTGTGACACCAGATTCTGAAGAAGAAAAACAATTACAGACTTTATATGATCAATTAAGTAAAAACCAAGTTGCTCGTTTGGGCTGGACACCAAAAGCTGGTGAATCAAATGACGACCAACTGACTCGTCCTTATGTTTTGAGCGCAACATTGTACGCTAAGGATGCGGATGCAATCGCAGCGGCTCACGAAATTTTTACAGCTAATGCCGATAAACTTGAGACCTTGCCCGCTGATACCCGTTTCTACATTTTAAAGAATGAAGTTAAAAACTTTGGGAGTGCCGAGTTGTTTGATAAATTGTTGGCTGCTCATCGTCAAACTGCTGATGGAAGTTACAAAGAAGACATCGCTGCAGCTTTGACAAGCACCCCTGATGCTGGCTTAATCGGCCGTTTGATTGAGAAGTTCGAAGATGCGGACACAATCAAGCCACAAGATTTACGGGCTTGGTTCCGAGGTGTTTTGGCCAATGACGAAGGTCAACAAGCAGCTTGGGATTGGATCCGCAATGATTGGCAATGGCTAGAAGATACGGTTGGTGGTGATATGGAATTTACCACATATATCACAGTGATCGCCGGCATCTTCCGGACTCCAGAACGATTAGCAGAGTTCAAAGCGTTCTTTGAACCTAAACTAAACACTCCTGGGTTAACACGTGAAATCACCATGGATACAAAAGTAATTGAAGACCGTGTGAGCTTGATCGAAGCTGACAAAGCTAGTGTGAATGACGCCATCGCAAAGGTGATTGGATAAAAAGCAAAAATTGAAAATGAGCTTTTAAGGTTGACCATTTGGTAACTTTGAGAGCTCTTTTTTTTATTTTTAAAAATAGTTAGTTTTACGTTGACTTTAACTAACTAACGTTTTATAATCATTTTTGTTAGTTAAATGAATTCAAAACTAACTAACTAAAAATAAAAAAGAGGAATTTAATTATGGCTAATAATACAGAAGAACTCATGAATCAATTTGGAAAGTTATTTCAGCAGAAATCATTTGTTTTTGCGACAATCAAAAGCACGCAGAATACGGATAATCCCCGAAGTAATGTTCGAGGTCAACAACGCGTACTTCAGTTGTTGTTTGATAAAGAGTCATTGACCAATTCGCAAATTGTTGAAGAATTAGATATTCGTCCCAGTTCAGCGAGCGTTCTGGTTGGTAAGCTTGAAGAAAATGGGTTAGTTAAAAAAACTGAATCATCTGATGATAAGAGGGTAACGTTCATTTCCTTGACGGAAGAAGGACGGCAATCAATTAAAAAGGTTCACAAATTTACAGACGACCTATCAGATTCGCTGTTGGCTGTTTTATCTGATGATGAAAAAAAGCAACTCAAAGATATTTTAACTAAGCTTAATGCAGATTTAGATAAAAAAGCCCCTGAATGGGATCAACAACAAAATTGGAAGGCACCTTTCAACGGCAGAGGATTTAGGCCCTCAAGCTTTGGTGGCTTTCCTGAGGGTTTCAATTTTCGCAAATAAGTAACTAATAATAATTGGAGATAAAGAAACATGCAAAATAGACAAAACGAACCAAACACACAAGCATTTAAACGCCAAAAATTTAGTTTTAAAGATTTCGCAAGCTTAATTACAAAAGTCAAACCACACTTTTGGTTGCTTCTCGAGGGTTTGTTGCTAGGAATTATTTCTACGGGGATGAATTTAGTTGTACCAAAGGTTGCAGCGAAGTTGGTCAATCAATTGGGACATACCGTCGATACCAGTCTGGTTGTTTTGGTTATTGTGTTATTTGTTTTTGGGGCGATCATTAATGCGGCATCGGGATCCGCATTGGGATTTTTCGGAGAAGATGTTGTAAATAAGTTACGAAAGTTTCTTTGGGATAAAATCTTGAAGTTACCGGTTAGTTATTTTGATGACACCAAATCAGGTGAAATTACTTCAAGACTAGTTAACGATACTTCGCAAGTGAAAGATTTGCTTGCCAATTCGATGCCTTCGATGGTCACTTCAATTCTCCAGTTGGTCGGTGCTTTGGTACTGATGCTGACGATGGATTGGAAAATGACCTTGCTGATGTTTATCAGTGTGCCGCTAGTGACTTTGTGCATTATTCCGATAACCTCACTTTCACGCAAAATTGCCCACACTCGGCAAGACGCGCTTGCGACTTTTAACGGGGAAGTTAGTGAAACTCTAAGTGAGATTCGGTTGGTAAAATCGTCAACGGCCGAAGAGGCTGAACGGACTTCTGGAGATAAGGACATTAACAAACTGTACCGAATTGGTCTCAAAGAGGCCGTTTATGATTCTGTGGCCGGCCCCGTTATGCAAATGGTGATGATGGGGATGATGATCGGCATGTTAATTTATGGTGCGAGTCGGGTCGCAAACGGTTCGATGACATTTGGGACTTTGATTTCATTTTTGATGTATCTTGTTCAGATGATCGGACCGTTTACGATGCTTGGCCAATTCTTTACCGCAATGGCTAAAGCAAGTGGCTCAACGGCCAGAATTCAAGAGCTACTAGCAGTTGATGAAGAAGTTCAAAATCAGGGAAAAACGGTTGTTGCACAAGGGCAGACCTTGGGTGTTAAACATGTTGATTTTGCTTACGAAGATGGGAAATCGATTTTAAAAGATGTTTCATTTACTGCTAAACCAAATACGGTCATTGCGTTTGTGGGACCTTCTGGTGGTGGAAAAACAACCATTTTTAGCTTGCTGGAGCGCTACTATAAGCCAACGGGTGGCAAAATTACGATTGGCAACACAAATATCGAAGACATCAATTTAAATAATTGGCGTCAACAAATTGGCATTGTTGGGCAGGATGCTCCCGTTATGAGTGGTTCAATTCGTTACAATTTAACGTATGGTTTGAAGAAAAGATATACTGACGAGCAGCTTTGGCATGTGCTTGAAATGGCTTATGCAAAGGAATTTGTCGAAAAGATGGATGATAGATTGGATACAACAGTCGGCGAGCGAGGAGTTAAACTCTCTGGTGGACAGCGACAACGAATTGCAATTGCCCGCGCATTTCTCCGTGATCCGAAGATTTTAATTCTCGATGAAGCAACAGCCAGTTTGGACTCGGAATCAGAAAAAATGGTTCAAAAAGCGTTAGAAAAATTGATGCACAACCGAACGACACTCGTTAGTGCTCATCGTTTAAGCACCATTGTCAATGCAAACCAAATTTACTTTATTGAGGACGGAAAAGTAAGTGGCCACGGGACGCATCATGAATTAATTGATAAGCTACCGATCTATCATGACTATGTGGAAAACCAGTTTGCCGGTTAGGCAGCATTAAATAGATTAGATCGTAAAAAAAATCGCCATTCAATAGAATGAGCGATTTTTTAGTAGGCACAATTTATCATTGAAAGAAGGCAACCACAAATACGAGCAAGGCGCCCAAAAATTGCATGATATCAAACAAAAAATGGGTTAGGATATTCTGCCAAATATTGTGAGAGAAATAGTAAATGAGTGCGTACCAAGCACCGACTAACATATAAGGGATCATGGCAATGACGTTTCCGTCAAAATTATTCCAGTGTCCAAGACCAAATAAAATGGCTGAAACAATGAACATTAACCAGGTTAACAGACCACGGTTTTTCCATTGATAGAATAGCGCGTGGCGGAAAATAATTTCTTCAGTAAAAGGTGCCATTAGAACGGTCAGACTACCAACCAGTCCAAGCGTAGCGCTCTGGATACTTAATAAGTTAGTCGTGCCTGCACCATCAGCTAGGCCAACCGATTTAAGTAACAGTCTGGCACCAATCAAAATAAGATAGGACACCACAACACCACCAATGGCGAGCAGAAATTTGAAGAACCAGCGATGTTTAAACTGTTTCCAATCGGTACTTAAGACGTCATGATACAGCCAGATGGCAGCAATAAAGCCAATGAAGAAAACGAGATCCATAATGGCAGCTTTGGCAATTTGACCACTGACCAATTTGATTGCCATTGGTCCAATCCAAAGTTCCAAAGGTGGAATCAAAATGGCAATAATGGTTTTAATGGGACTGATTTTGAACTGTTTATTTGAATTTAACATAAGAAATTCCCCCAACGTGCTTATATTGTGCATCATACCATGTTAGCGGTTAAGTAACAAAGCGATAGTGTTCTGAAAACATAGATAATGAAAGTACGAATTATATCCTTTAAAATGAAAGGGAACGAAACAGTCAAAAGGAGGATGCAGTTATGCGGCAAGTTCAATTTTATGGGGCCATTTCGTTAGACGGCTATTTGGCAACCAAGAAACACGATTTGCAGTGGTTATTTGATACTGCCGGTGGGGAAGAGGCCAATACTGATCAATTTTTACAACAAGTTGATACGACCGTTATGGGCCGCAAAACTTATGATGTGACTAAAAAGACAATGGGGAACGAACTTTTATTTCCTGATAAAACTAATTTTGTACTTTCAAGAACTCGTCAGGGACAGGAAGTAGACGCCGTTTACACGAAACATTCCCCGGTAGAGCTAGTCCGCCAATTGCAAGCAAAGCCCGGAGGTAACATTTGGATTGTGGGTGGTGGTCAAATTGTCGCTGATTTATTGGCAGAAGATTTGATTGACGAATGGTGGATTCAAATTGCACCGGTTCTGCTAGGCGAAGGGATTCGTCTTTTTCCAAACGGAAACTATGCTACCTGTTTAAATTTGGAGGAAGTGGTTCAATATAATCAATTAGCAGAGTTACACCTGAAAAAAAGAAACTAAGACCAAAAGTAAATTTTGATTTTAGTTTCTTTATTTTGTTTAACTATTTGTTTTTGAACGCTCAAATAACGGAACTGCCTTCAATAAATTTGGTAGAACTGCTACTGATTTTTGCCGAATTTGGGGCTCAGGTTGGATCCAATCAGGGATTAGAACAACATCTAGGCCAGCATTAGCTGCGGATAAAATGCCACTGGTTGCATCTTCAAAAACGACAGTTTCAGTTGTGGTGGCGTGAGCTTTTTCTAGGGCATGTAAGTAAATATCTGGAGCTGGTTCATTGTGGGAAACTTCATCGCCACTAATGAAGTCAGTAAAGTAATCAGCAATTCCAGTAATTTCGGCGGTTTGGATAATCGTTTTCTTAGCAGCAGAGGAGGTCACATAACATTTTTTGTGTGCCCGTTTTAAAAAGTTTAGTAATTCAACGGCTCCTGTTTTAATTTGAACGTCACCATTTTTTAGACGTTGCCGATAAAGTACCATGGCTTCGTCGAATACTTGCTGGCCCAAAGTTGCGCTCCCGACTAATTGAGTTAATTTTTGAATTGTTACTGGGAAACCCTTAGCGATATAGTCGATATGGTCTTCTTTTGTAAAAGTAAAACCATATTTAGCTAAAATGTCGCGACGTGTTTCAAAATAAAGTTTTTCTGTATCCAGCAATAAGCCATCCATATCGAAAAAAACCACTTTTTTATTGCTTAACAATTTTGTCACTACTTTCATTTGCGCAATCAGTACTTAGGCATCCAGTTTCTCTTTTAAAGCGTTGGTCAGGGTAGCAGAGAAGTTAATTTTATTTGCTTTTCCTAAGTCATTTAGGTATTTGGGGATTGTTAACGTCTTTTTTACAACCTGATTTTGTTCACGTTCACGTGCCAAGCTAGTGTCGACTTCAATCGGAACCAAAAGTTCTCCCTTCTTAACAACTAAATTTTCATAAGAAGTTGGAATGGGGAGTGTTTCTTTAAAATCTTCCGCTGTAAGTAAATAGCCCTCCAAAGCATCGTGAGCCATATGCAGTGCATCAGGTAAGTCATTTCCAAAGGTTGCGGCATTAGGAGCGAGATCAGGAAAAGAGACTTCCATTTTCTTCTTGTCTTCTGTCGTGTTGAGTACCGCAAAATATAAATACTTCATATCTAAGGTTCTCCTTCCAAAATAAAAGTAAGTTTATTTAAGGCCTGCTTGTTTCCAAATATTGTCTAGGGTTCCCTTAGGAATGTCTTTTCGAGGGTGTGGAACAGTAACAATTCCCGATTTGTGCGCATTTTTAAAATGCCAATGATCGCCAGTTATTCGTACTTTGTACCAACCATCCCTTCGCAAAATTTTTAAGACTTTTCTAGAGTTCACGGTTTCGTACCTCCGGGCCCATTATTATAATAGCACGTATTATGCACGTGTTTAACAGAAACGCTTTGATTATTTATATCAACTGTTTTTCAACACAGAAAGTAACAACTGCTTATTAAATAAATACGCCCAAAGTTTCTTGAAAATTTTTGAGTAAAAAAATACGTCACAAGCTATAAAAATAGTTTGTGACGCATTAGGCTGTATTAAAAAACTTTTTATCAAGATGTCGTTTGGTGAGAGGTTAAGCCTCAATTTTTGCTCTTAGGGCATCTGCCAAGGTTGCAGAAAAATTAATCCCTTGTTTTTGTGCTTTTTCTGCAAGGTCGGCAGGGATGGTGACATTTTTGTGAACGGTTGGTTCCTTTATTTGTGATTTAATAATATTTAAATCAACGGAAACGATCACAATCATTTGAGCATCATCCTTCTTTATGTTTTCAATGTCCGTTGCCTTTGGTAATGTTTTACGCCCGTACAATGCTAATCCCAAAGCATCCTGACCGTGAATAACAGCCTCGTTGATTGAATTTCCAAACGAAAATGCTTCTGGAACGTCCACAAATTCAATATCATAAGTATGATTTTCATCAGCGGTAATTAATGCGGGATAAGTAACGATATTGGCTTTTCTCATAATAGAGTCCTCCTATTAGTTAAGCTAAAAATATAGTTCTAAGTTTTATTCCAGACCGGCTTGTTTCATCATTTTGCTCAAGAGCCCTTTAGGCATTTCTCCGGCGTGAATTGGAACCACCAGTTGTTTACGTGTATCAGAATTGTAATAGGTTCGATGTGAACCTGATTGTCGGATTGCTTCAAACCCATTTTTTTGCAATATTTTCTCAAACTCTCTGGTTTTCATGGGCATAGTAACTCGCTGCCTTATATTATAATACATTGTTGTGCATTTACAATTAATACACATAATGCGCATAAAATGCTTTTTTATGATTTTTCCTTTAATTAATATACGTATAAATAACCAAATAATTTTATTTTTTTCAATTTTTATCACAATTACAAGACTAAAAAACCACTCTAAGCAATTATTCTTATAGAGTGGTTGTTATTTTTAATTTTCTAAAAGTTTATATTTCACTAAGGAATCAACAGTAGCTAAAACAGTTTCTTCGTTATTACTTAAAGGCTGCCAATCTAAAATCTGTTTAGCTTTTTGATTACTAACATTGCGGTTGATATCAATGAGCAGTTTGCCTTCTTGGGCTTGCTTACTAAATAATGAACCAACACGCAAAATCCAATTTGGCATAACTTTTGTTGGGATTTGGGGACTGAGTTGCGGACGCTGGTTTCTAATTAAAGTGGCAATTTCAGGTAATGTAATTTGGCCGTCTTCACTGGCGATGAATCGTTGGCCATCTGCCTTGGGATTTGTCATGGCCCGAATGTGTAAGTCAACAACATCACGAACGTCGATAACGTTCAACGGAATATTAGGAATTCGCTTAAGAGAGCCATCTATGACACTTCCGCCCAATCCTCGTCACTTGTCAGATCCGCCTCCACAAAACTTAAATTTCCTAGATTACTAGCGTGATTGGCTTTGAGTGACTTAAGCACGCTTGATTTCTTATGCAGTGACCGCAAAGTTGTCCGGACAAAATAGCCCTGTTTTAAAAGTTCCAAAATAAGCTGCATACTCAAAAATCCATTGCCCCCAGTTACTAAAATTGTATTTTTCATAGTTACCCCCACATAGTTGCTTGTTTGTTAGTTAACGTTTATGATAATGAGCATAAACCTTCGACAGCACTCTAGGGCAAGCACTAATTTAGAAAAGAGATAAAATATGACTTATACAATCAAGGAAGTTGCGCAAAAGACCGGATTGTCGATTTACACGCTCCGTTTTTATGACAAACAGGGGTTATTGCCATTTGTTATGAGAAACGAGGCGGGTTATCGGACATTCACAGAATCAGATCTCAGCATTATCCACACAATCTGTTGTCTGAAAAATACGGATATGAAAATTAGTGATATTCGCAAATACATTGAATATGTGATGGCGGGATCTGTTACTATTGATAAAAGGGCAAAGTTGCTTTCGGCGCAACGACAGAAAGTTTTAGATAAACAAAAGCAGTTAGCTGAAAGCCTCCAAGAAATTGATTATAAATTGGGAATTTACGAATCTCCCGAAGGTCCAGAAATGATTAATCAGGCAAGAGCCTATGTTAAAAACGAAAAACAACTGAGTGAAAAATAATGATCTATTAAAAAAGGAAGTAAATAAATTCTCATGAAACAAGCAAACATTCGAAACTTTTCCATCATTGCGCATATTGATCATGGTAAGTCCGTTAGCCGATCGGATTATGGAGCAGACCCACACAGTTAGTGAACGGGATACCAAAGCACAATTATTAGATGACATGGCTGTTGAGCAGGCACATGGTATTACCGTTAAATCAAGAACTGTTCGGAATCACTATGAGGCCGATGACGGGCAAACGTATGAATATAATTTTATTGATACACCAGGTCATGTGGACTTCTCATATGAGGTTTCTAAAAGTTTAGCAGCCAGTGATGGCGCGATCTTGTTGGTCGATGCCACGCAAGGTGTTCAGGCGCAAACGGTGGCTAACTTACGCCTGGCGCAACAAAATCATTTAGTAATTATTCCGGTAATTAACAAAGTCGATAGTGACGCGGCTGATGTCCCGAGAACCGAAGCGCAGATTCAAAAGTTAGATCCAGCATTTGAAAATTTAGAGATGTTAAAAATTTCTGCTAAAACCGGGATGGGTGTTCATGAAGTTTTGGAAGCCATTCGAACAACCATTCCAGCGCCTACCGGGGATAAAACTGCACCATTAAAAGCGTTGGTGTTTGATTATATGTATGATGCCTTTAAAGGAATCATTGCATACGTGCGGTTGATCGACGGCTCAATTAAGGCCGATGATGCGCTACTACTGATGGCCGAACAAACGAAAGTTTCCGCTAATTCACTGGGGTACTTTGCCCCCAATATGACGCCAATCGGTGAATTAAATGCGGGTGACGTTGGCTACGTTATAACCGGCTTGAAGGATCCGCAATTAGTGCGGGTCGGCGATACCATGACCGCTGTTGCCAATCCAACGACTGAACCGTTAGCGGGATATGAACCCGCCAAATCCATGGTCTTTGCAGGCTTTTATCCGAAAGACAACAATTATAATGAATTAAAATTAGCAATTGAAAAGTTATCATTAAACGATTCTTCGTTTCATTACAGTCTTGAAAACTCAGAGGCACTGGGAGCTGGATTCCGCTGTGGTTTCCTAGGGATGTTACATCTACAGATTATTCGGGAACGACTACAAGACGAATATGGTCTAGAAGTCCTCACGACAGCTCCCAATGTTACGTACCATGTGCATTTGAATGGCCAAACGGAACCCATGATTGTGAATAATCCGATCAATTTTCCAGAATTTTCAAAAATTGAGTATGTGGAAGAACCCTTTGTTAAGGCTGAAATCACCACACCGAACGAGTTGTTAAGTGATGTTATGAAACTCGCCGAAAAGCATAAAAGTACGTTGCTCGATATGGATAATCAGGCAGACTTAATTGTCTTAACGTACAAAATGCCGACTTCTGAAGTTGCCTACGAGTTTTTTAATCAGCTAAAATCAGTTTCACATGGTTATGCGACCCTCGATACGACAGCTTTGGACTATGAAGTTGCTGATTTAGTTAAGGTCGAAGTGGATATTAACTATGCGACCGTGGATGCGCTATCCTTTGTCGTTCATCGTCAAGATGCTGATAAACTAACACAAGAACTTGTTAAGAAACTAAAAGTTGCGGTACCGCGACGACTTTATCCCACCCCAGTCCAAGCTGTTGTGGAAGGTAAGGCAGTAGCACGAGTGGACATTCCACCACTAAGAAAAAATGCGGCCGTTTCTGGCGGTAAGAAGAGTATTTCAAAAAAGCAGGCACTTCTTCGTCGTCAAGGAGTTAATAAACGCCAGTCTGCTAAAAATAGTATTGATTTACCACAAGCCGTATTTAATGCTGTTTTGGAATTAGATCTATAGAAAAATGCGATGTCAGCTATTTTTAACTGACACCGCATTTTTTGGTTAAATTTTTCGGAAGTAACTATGCTGAACACTTGGAAATGTGTAAATAAATCGTTGGACTTGTTCGTGAGTGAGGCGCAATTCAATAATGTCTAGTAACCCATTAATTGCATCGACCGCTTCGTTGCTGTATTCAACAGCCCCAACTAAAATATGATTTTGGTCAAACACTAAGGTTAAGCCACCATCAATTTCGTTTTGAACCTGCTTGAACCAATCGTCTGCGTACTCGAAATGTTCAATAGTGTATTTATCGGGTGATTTGACCGCCACATCTGGATTAATCCCAACTTGAGAAATCCGCGGTGAAGAAAAGACTGTGGTGGCGATTGTCGGATAATTAATCGCATCAGTTGTTTCTCCCGTAAACAGTTGAGCCAAATACTGGGACTCAAAAATTGCGGTGGGGGTAATCTTCGGTTGGATTTTGTCCACCACGTCGCCCGTTGCATAAATGCCAGGCACGTTGGTCTGCATATGATCATCAACTTCGATGCCGTTTTTATTGGTCGTAATGCCAACTTCTTCCAGTCCAGTATTTGTCAAACTAGGAATGCGACCGCTGGCATCGACAATGTAGTCGCTGGTTAATTCAAACTGATTAGGTCCGTGAAGTTTAAAGCCACTTTCCGTTTTGACGACTTTTGTCAGTTCTTGATCATAGAAGAACTTAACACCGCGGCCCCGTAAATTTTCAACTAACCGCTGAACGTAAGGTTGGTAAAATCCTCGCAAAGGGGTGTGACTATTTAAAATGACATTCACAGACGCACCAACGGCATTAGCGATGGAGGCGAATTCCATTCCGACATAGCCAGCACCAATAATTGTGAGCTGTTTTGGCATTTGTGAAATGGATAAGAAGTCCGTACTGTCATGCAAGTATTCTTTGCCAGGAATATCTAAACGATGGGGATGTTGTCCCAAAACCAGCACAATTTTTTTAGCTTGATAATTTTTGTCACCAACTTGAACCGTCTTAGCATCTACCAAAGTACCGCGGCCAACAATGACTTTTACGCCAGCATCAATTAATTTTTGTTTATTACTTTCAGCTAATTTGCCAATGACTTCATGTTTGTGCGCCATTAGATCAGGCCAATTAATTTTCGGCACACTGTCAAAACCGCGTCCTTGTAACTGTTCAATGGTCCGAACTAACTCAACCGGTTTATCTAACGTAATTTTGGCGTTACAGCCCCGGTTACTACAAACACCGCCAAAAAGGCCTTCTTCGACGACAGCGACTTTTAATCCAGCTTTGCTCATGGGAATCGCGCCGTTCCAAGCGCCTTGTCCACTACCAATAAATAATACATCAAACATATATCCCAGCTCCTCTTCGGTTTTATGGTAGATCCAAAATTTAACTTAAAACTAGCACGACCACTAAGATTGTGCAAAGGAAAGGCTTGCGATCGTTTGAGACTAGGTAAATACCAGGGAAACTGGCAAAATGATTGAGAAAGTGAGTCAGAAAACGCTCGTTAGAATTGGGGAGGGATCTTTTCAAATTTATTCGAAACTATCGTCAAATCCGTCGACCACTGACTTACCAGGTGGGGGTGTTAAAGATATTTAAAAACTTGATGGTCAGGATGGTAAACAAATTGCTGATAGCATGACTTCACTCAGCAATAAATTCTATACAATTGCACTTGTAAATAATATTAATCGGTTAACAGAGATGGCTATTCAATAAAATATTCAGGTTAAAAGAGCCACAATTAGCGGTGGAAAAATAACGATTAAAGACGACTAATTTCAAGCTTTGTCAGTCATTTAATATCAATTTTGTAATCAAATAGTGATAACCAAAGCTATTTGGAATTTTTGAATAGCTGTCATTGACAGACTGGAAGCAGCTTCTTTGCTTCCAATTTTTGGCTGTGTCATAATCCCCTTACAAGCTAAAATGATTATAACTTGTATAAGAAAAATGGAATGATAAAATCTGACCGTATAATTTTAGGAGGTTAATTTAATGACAAAAATGGTGTTTGTTAATTTGCCTGTGACTGATATGCAGCGTTCAATTAAATTTTATGAAGCGCTTGGATTTAAAAAGAATCCTGATTATTCTGACGACGATGGCACTGGAATGATGTGGGATGACAATATTTGGGTAATGTTGTTAACCCATGATTTTTATCAACAATTTTTAAGAGGACAACTAGTTGCTGACACACAAGAAGTCAGTGGTTCCATGACTGCATTTAGTATGGACAGCATTGCAGAGGTAAAGAAATTTGCCCAAACTGCAAAAGAGCATGGTGGTGATTTCTACCACGTTGAATTGGGAATGTCTGAAGAACAGATGTATGAACTTGAAGTGAAGGATCCAGATGGAAATATTTTATCGGTAGCTTGGATGGCAATGTAAAGACTTAGTCAACTCTAACTTTGGAGTTGGCTTTTTATTATGGAATAACTAAAAAATCCGGTATACTGAGATCAAAATAGTTTAGGGAGGAAAACCATGGATACTTTTGGAGATTTTATCGGCACCATCCAGGATTCTACTCATCAAGCCCGTGTGAAAGAAGTGCTGAATTGGGTGAGCCAAACTTTTCCCCAATTAAAGCCACGAATTGCCTGGAATCAACCGATGTTTACAGATCACGGGACGTTTATCATTGGATTTAGTGTTTCTCAAAAGCATATGGCATTTACGCCGGAAGAAGCTGGTATAAGTCAATTTGAAGACGAACTTCAAGCAGCGGGCATTGACCATACTAAAGGAATTGTCAGAATGCCATGGAATCAGCCATTTAATTATGCATTATTGAAGCAAATGATTGAATTTAACATCCAAGATAAGGCTGATATTGATAAATTTTGGCGCCCTCTAAAACGTGGGTGAGCTAAAATAAATTTAATTTTAGTTTTGAAGAACATAAGCGCGATCATTAAAAAGATAGTAAGACGGTATTAATGACTTCTGGCTTTTAAAATACTTATATGGAAGTGTTTAGAATCGCTTTTGTCCTTTCAATCATTAGGAATTAAACGTGTAGGCAGCCTTTTTTTATAAGTGCGAGAACAAATGGTGGCATTTTTTATTTAGGATCGTTATACTTACTAATAGTAAATAAAAAGCGAGGTATTTTTTTATGTCAACAACAGTTGGATTAATTGTAGGAAGTTTACGTAAAGGTTCATTTACAAAGGCAGTTGCCGAACAAACAGCAGCCCTATTACCAGAAGGTTATGTAGTTAAACAAATTAATATTGGTGATCTTGATCTTTATAATCAGGATTTGGATGATGAAAATCGCGCACCTGAAAGCTGGAAGAAATTCCGTGCGGATGTGCAGAGCGTGGATGCTGTGATTTTTGCAACCCCAGAGTATAACCGTTCCGTTCCTGGTGTTTTGAAGAACGCAATCGATGTTGGCTCACGTCCTTACGGGGCTAGTGTTTGGGACAAGAAACCAGCTATTATCTTAAGTGTCTCACCTGGTGCCATTAGTGGCTTTGGAGCAAACCATCACTTGCGTCAGTCGTTAGTATTCTTGAATATGCCAGTTGTCCAACAACCAGAAGTCTACTTGGGTAATGTCACAAATATTCTGGATGACAATTTGAAGATTACAAGCGAAGGAACCCTTAAATTCTTGCAAAGCGCGATGGATGCATTTGTAGATTTAATCCAACGTTTTAAAGACTAAAAACTTACAAAAGGTTGAAACAAAACTGATTTTTGGCACTTACCAGAAGCTAGTTTTGCTTTCAATCTTTTTTATTTTGGGGTGAATCGCGTTGGACTTCTTAAGGCGGATTGTTTTACAATTATATTTATACTTTAACAAGGTGGTAGAACTCAATGAAAACTAGTGAAACGCGCTATGAAGCCAAATTTGTGGTGACCAAAAAGGATTTAAACTATTTAGGTATTTTATTTGGTGGAAAAACGATTGCGGAGATGGATCTTGATTTTGCCAATTCAATTCGGAAGTTAACGGACGAAAATGCCGTGACGGGAAGTGTTGATAAAGTTAGATTTATTCGTCCCGGTCGATTAGGAGACACAATTACAGTTGTTTCCACGGTTTCAGGAACCGATGAGCGCGTTGCTGAAGTGTTTGGGAGAGCCTACAATTCAAAGCACGAACTGATTGCTTATGCTTTCTTCACATACATCGTGTTGAATAAGGCGTATCAGCTACCGGAAGTTATTCCAGAGACTGATGAAGAAAAGCAAATTGCGGCCGATTTTCTGAAACGGCAGCAGCGTTCGATGGAAGATCACGCTGCTGCTCAAGTTTGGATCAAAGATTAGATAAGGTTAATTTAAAAAAGTAAAAGCCCCTTAGGTAGATGCGGACAATAACTTGTCGCTCAAATCTATCTAAGGGGGCTTTTTTTGACGTTAACTAATTAGTGGTGTCACTTGCTTGGTTAATTCAGCCAAGAAAAATTTTGGATTAGAAAAAAAACAGAGATGCCCACTATTTGGAACAATGATCATCCTTTTGTATGGGGCCTGGACCTGATTGAAATATGCTTGAGTTGCAGCGGTTGGCGTAATTGGATCATGACTGCCTTGAAAAACCACGAAAGGGATGCTGGTTTTGGAGAACAGCCGATTATAGTCGAAACTGTCCAGTTCTGGTTGAATAGCCTGACGACTGGCAATAAGTCCGCGACAAAAGGCCAGCCACGCCTTAATATTTAGGCCATAAGCATGCAGCAAGTTTTTGATGAATAAATCTGTAACCATATTTGGGACGTCCGTGTGTTGCAGCGCGAAAAAAATAGTAAATTGGGCAATTTGTTTGGCAGACCACGTGCTAGCGGCGTATGGTAATTTATTCAGCCAAGCCGTTTTTAAAACGTGTTTCTTAGAATCGAATAAGGTTTGATTAAAGGCAATTTGATGAGAACGACTGGTCATTTGTTCAGTAGCGATGTAGGCTGCAAAAGAGCTTTCAGCTTGCTGCACCATTAAATTGGCAATGATACTGCCAATGGAACTACCAAGGAGGACAATTTGGACGCCCGGAAACGCGCCTTTTAGTTGTTTTGTCAGAGCAAGACCATCATTAACTAATGTTTGGAGGTTATCAGGCATGACGGGTTGCTTTAGGTAAGTTTTGCCAGCACCACGCTGATCCCAATGAACAACGGTAAATGTTGTCGAGAAAAAACGAGTGGCTTCGGTAAACATCGAATAGGTTGACGCCGGTCCACCATGAATGATAAATAATAACGGATTCGTTGTTTCCTGGCCTTCAATTTGGACCCATTGTTGAATGCCATTAATAGGTAGGTAGCCTTGAAATGAAATTGCGTTTTTCGCGGTTAGCCTGGGCATTGATTTTTTCAATTGCGCACCTTCTTTTAGAGATTGATTTCTTAACTTAAAGTCTAAGAAGTTGGCGGGTATTTTGCAAATAAAATGGTCATGCGTAGTTAGTTTTGTGTTGACGACCGCTAACTAAATACGTACAATGGATTTCGTTTGTAAATGAGCCATTAAAATTAACTAAAAGAGGAATAGACATGTCAGAAGAATCACAGGAATTACTTAGCCTTTTTGGAAATTTATTCCAAGAAAGATTTTTCGTAGCCGCCGCCGTTAAAAGTAGTCGCGATGATGAGACTTCACAAGCTAATCAGCGTGGGCAACTCCGCGTTCTGCGTTTGCTGGTAGCCAAGGAGCCATTAACGAATTCGCAAATTGTCGAAGAACTAGATATTCGGCCGAGTTCCGCAAGTGTGCTCGTTAGTAAACTAGCAGACAGCGGATTAGTGAAGAAAGTCGATTCGCCAGACGATAAACGCGTGACTTTCATTTCATTAACGGATAAAGGGCGCGCATCACTCGAAAAATCGCGAAGGTTTAAGAACGAATTATCCGATTCTTTTTTCGAAACTTTATCTGATGAGGAACAACAGCAATTTAAAAGTTACATGCAAAAATTACTGCAAAACTTGAATGATAAAGCGCCTGAATGGGAAACCAAACAAAATTGGGCGGAAGTTTTAGGGGCTCCAGAGGGTTTTAATCCCAAAAATTGGAATCATCGACCTTTTCAAAATTAACGTTATATAACGGAGATAAAGAGATGCAAAATACACAAGAAACAGCCAAGTTAAAACAGGATAAATTTAATTTTACAGATTTTGCCAGTTTAGTTAGACAAATCAAACCCCACTTTTGGCAACTAGTTGTGGGTTTAATATTGGGAATTATTGCTACTGGTTCACAATTGATTGTGCCGAAAATCGCCCAAAAGTTGGTCAATCAGTTGAACCACACAATCAATGTCAAACTCGTGATTGTCGTCGTTGCCCTATGTGTGTTAGGTGCCGTTATCAGTGCGATCTCAGGGGCTGTTTTGGGGTTCTTTGGAGAAGACGTTGTAAACAAATTACGCCGATATTTATGGAATAAGATTTTATCTTTACCAGTGAGCTACTTTGATGAAACTAAATCTGGAGAAATCACTTCCAGACTAGTTAACGATACGTCGCAAGTAAAGGATATGTTGGCTAATTCCTTACCAAATATGATTACATCCATCCTTCAGTTGGTGGGTGCGCTCGTATTCATGGTTGTGATGGACTGGAAAATGACGCTGATTATGTTTATTGGCGTGCCGTTAGTGATTTTATGTATTATGCCCGTCATTTCCAGGTCGCATAAAATTGCGCTGGCTAGACAAGATGCCCTTGCGAAGTTTAATGGGGCAGTGAGTGAAACATTAGGTGCGGTTCATTTGGTGAAAGCATCCACTGCTGAGAACGCCGAACGGGCCTCTGGATATAGTAAAATCAATCGCTTGTACAAAATAGGGCTTAAAGAAGCCATTTATGATTCGGTGACGCAACCTATCACTCAAATGGCTATGATGGCACTAATTGTGTGTACCTTAATTTATGGGGCGAGCCGTGTTACCCAGGGGACGATGTCATTTGGAACTATTATTTCTTTCCTACTATACTTAACACAAATGATTGGGCCCTTCGCCATTTTAAGCCAATTTTTCACCAGTATGGCTAAGGCAAGTGGCTCAACCGCCCGCATTCATGAATTACTTCAGGTAACTGAAGAGGTTCAAAAACCGGGGAAACCGGCGAATGCGCAAGGAAAGACATTATCGGTTGAACATGTTAATTTTTCCTACGAAGATCAAAAGGCAATTTTAAAGGACGTTTCTTTTTCAGCGGAACCTAACAAAGTAATTGCGTTTGCAGGTCCATCTGGGGGCGGTAAGTCCACAATTTTTAGCTTGCTAGAACGTTTTTACGAGCCAACTAGTGGTCAAATTAAAATTGGGGACACGAAAATTAAAGATATTAATTTAACCGAATGGCGGAATCAGATTGGGTTAGTGAGCCAGGATGCAACCGTGATGAGTGGGACCATTCGCTATAACCTCACGTACGGATTAAAGGATGAATATTCGGATGATCAACTTTGGCGCATGCTAGACATGGCGTATGCCAAAGGGTTCGTCAAACATATGGAAAGAGGCTTGGATACCCAGGTTGGGGAACGTGGCACGAAGCTTTCCGGAGGCCAACGCCAACGAATTGCGATTGCGCGGGCATTTCTTCGCGATCCCAAAATCCTCATGCTGGACGAAGCAACGGCTAGTTTAGATTCAGAATCAGAAATGATGGTCCAAAAGGCTTTAGAAAAATTAATGTATAACCGGACCACCTTAGTGATTGCCCATCGTTTGAGTACAATTGTGGATGCGGATCAGATTTACTTTATTCAACATGGAAAAGTGAGTGGTCATGGAACCCATCAAGAACTGATTGATACCTTACCGTTGTATCATGATTACGTTGAAAACCAGTTGAACGTCCAATCAGATGAAGCAGTGCTTAATGGAAGAAAATTGTCATCATGGAGAAATTAAAGGAACGACTCGATATGTTTAGTGATGCGGTGATTGCCATCATCATTACCATTATGGTGTTGGAACTGCCCATGCCACAGCATGATTCTGTATCGGAGTATTTGCAGTTTGGGAAGGCGATTGGGATCTTCTTTATTAGCTTTTGTTAT
Organism: Pediococcus sp. M21F004; assembly: GCF_051122535.1. Taxonomy (NCBI): domain Bacteria; kingdom Bacillati; phylum Bacillota; class Bacilli; order Lactobacillales; family Lactobacillaceae; genus Pediococcus; species Pediococcus sp. M21F004. The sequence goes on along the minus strand of NZ_CP177314.1, from coordinate 771,850 downwards.
GTGGCCAACATCTGGTATCAACACTCAATTTTATACAGTGATGCAGAAACGATTAATAATAAGGTCTTTATCTCTGAATTCATCTTTTTGGCCTTTCTGTCATTAATTCCGACCTTTACAAAGTTAATTACGGTTGATACCAATCGCCACACAGTTTTGTCGTACGGAATTCTCACATTTATTGTAAACGGATTGTTTATGTTGACGAGTTATGCAGTTGTGCACCAGAAGTACAGTGATAAAAGTGATACTCAAAAGATCTTTCAGAAGATTTACCTGAATCACAGTAACTTTTTAGGGATGATTAACGTCATTGTTTTGATTCTTGCCTATTTCAAACCAAACTGGGCAGTTTGGTGTTATCTAGCATTACCAGTGATTTCATTTGTGTTCAATCGCGATGATCAAGTAGATTTACAAGAAGTTACGAAGCTGCCCCAAGCTGATCAGGACAAATATTTGAATCTCTCGAACACAGATATGCGCGGATTTCGCAAAAGACAACACCAAATTGGGCAGAAGTATATGAAACAAAGACAGACTAATCCAAATTGGCAAGACGATATGGGAAAAGAAATGCGCGACCTATTTAAAGATGGTAGGTTTGATCGATCAGCAGTGAGAGGTGGCTATTCGGGTCGCCCACATCGATTTGAAGAAAATAACGATCAAGAAAAGAAAGATAAGCCAAGCAAATAAATTTGACAGAGCTTAGTTTACCTGGGAAAATACATTAGCACTCACACGGACTTAATCATTAGAATTTAAAATTCAAAGGAGATTTAACATGACTTATCCACAATTAGATTTAGAAAATGTTGCCGGACCTAAAGCAACCATCCAAACCAACCAAGGGGACATTAAGATTCAATTGTTTCCAGCCCAAGCTCCAAAAGCGGTCGAAAATTTTGTAGCTCTTGCTAAACAAGGATACTATGATGGCATTATTTTTCACCGTGTCATTCCTGATTTTATGATTCAAGGCGGGGATCCTACTGGAACTGGTGCTGGTGGTCAAAGTAGCTTTGGCACAGAGTTTGAAGATGAATTCTCTGATGAAGTATTTAACTTAAAGGGTGCTCTTTCAATGGCCAATGCTGGCCCTAATACAAACGGTAGTCAGTTCTTTATCGTTTCAAAGGAGAATGTGCCAGCTGATATGATTGGTGACATGAAACAAGCTGGTTACCCAAGTGAAGTTATTGATGCCTACAAGCAAGGCGGAACGCCATGGTTAGATCATCATCATACTGTTTTTGGTCAAACCATCGGCGGCTTAGATGTGGTCGAAAAAATTAGCAACGCAGCTCGTGATTATCAAGATAAACCTAATGATGATATTACGATCAAAACGGTTATTATTGAAGACGCGACAAAGTAAATAGTTTGATTAAACGTGGGGATCAATAATTTTGTGATCGCCACGTTTTTTATTGAAAGAAAAAGGAGAATCAGTATGGAAATTAAAGAATTAGCTGACCGGTCAAAGAGAATTCGGGAAGCCTATCATGAATTAGAACGTAAGCAAGATGGTCGACCATGGTCCCCAGAACAAGATGCCTTAGCGTTTTTGACGGATGCTGGACTAGTAGGTAGATTGGTGATGGATAAGCAAGGAAGTTGGCCAACTTCAGATCCGGAGCCAACACTTGATTATAAAATTGCAGAAAATATTTGGTGGTTGAGTAGTATTGCCGAGGCCAATGGAATTGACCTGGAAACAGCCTTAAATAACTTTTTGAAGTCCAGAGAGCAACATTTGAATTAACGATTAATTGATAAGTAATGTTCAGAGACTAACTGAACATTATTTTTTCCAAAATTTCAACCAGACAGGTCAATAGCAGGGTTCGTTAACGGATAGGGGTACTTTAATTACGATATCAGGTAAATAAATTAGAAAATTGGTTTATTATAGATGTATAACTGATATAATTGATTTATTTAGTAGCATAGTGGAGGTTGCATGGAATGGATTATAAATTAATTGCTTGGGTGCTGGGCGCACTTATTTTATTGGTACTAATTATTTTTTATTTCGCTTATTCGAAATACGCACGTCAAAAAATTGCAAGACACGCAGTTAATGGATTGGAAAGGTTGCTCAAACGAACCCGACTAATTTTAATTATTTTAGTCTTAGCACTAGCAGGGGATCTTGGCTATGGTCATTTTTCTCCCCAAAATAGTGCAATTCACATGAATCTGTTTGCAAGAACGAGCAAAGTTTTTTCGAGTGTCAAGAACAAGGTTTTCGATAAATCTGCTGAGAGTTCTTCAATGGATCTAAAAAAGAAAGAAAGTTCTGAAAAAGCTTCATCGAAAAAAGCTTCTTCTGAAAAAAAGGAGCAATCTGAAAAAAACGCGGTCAAGATTGTTAAGGGTTATTACGAAAAACAAGGAACTCAAACAAACGTCGAAAAATATGAATTTATTAAGACTAAGATCAGCCGTTATTCTAAGGATAAAGTATATGAAGTCGGGGCTTATGAGACCGAAAATGGCAAGCTAGTTCAGGTCCATGACTATGAAGTAAATATCAAAGGAAAGTTTAATCTGCTTTACTAAAACACAAAAAATTATAAGAATGAACTGAACAAACGCTGTTTTTACAACGACATTACCACAAACTGATGAAGCAAACAGTTCAGTAGCCATAGTTGGTTTACTTGGTGCTGTTACTGCATTATTCGGTTTAGCAGGTATCCGTCGTCGTGAAATCTAAATTAAATAACTTATTCTAAATCAAAAAGGCGATCTTATGATCGTCTTTTTTTGTGTTCAAAATTTCAATTATGATGTGTCTAATTAAGAAATTTTTCAATAAAAAAAGACCGTCCTATTCCTTTGGGAGATAGTGACGTTCTGGTAGTTTGTTACTGATTCGTTTTGCAAGAGGTCTGTCGCGTAATTCCTGATAATCTTTAAAGAGATTTTGTTTATCAACATTTAAATCAGCAACTTGTTGTTGCAGGTTTGTATATTGGTGTGGATCCAGATTTTTGTTTTGAAGAACGAGTTTTTTAGCCTCCAAATCAGCATCTAATTGAGCAAGCTCTTGAGTTTCTCGACTGATTTTTTTGCTTAATTCTGTCTCTTGTCGATTCAGCACTTCAAAGCGGCTATATAAGTTATTAACAAGTTGTTGATTTTTAATAACCTCAGCCGCAAGTTTTTCTTTTTGTTGAGTTAATTCATCAATCTTTGAAGATGAATTTTCTGCGGACATGACATCCAACCTCTTTTCAAATAATTAGATTAAGTAACAATATCATAACTCTTTAAAGTGCTTCCGTCACGTTTGCGTATTAACTTATGTAACGTATACTTAGAACTTTATTATCAATTTATCTAGTTTTCCGTTAAGATAGATATGAAGATCTTACAGAAAGAATGGCTGCATATGACACCAGAAACAATTCTAAAAGAAAAATTTGGGTATAGTACCTTTCGTGATGGCCAAAAACAAGTCATTAATAAAATTTTGAATAAGCAAAGTGTTTTAGCAATTATGCCAACTGGAGGCGGAAAATCTCTCTGTTATCAGATTCCTGCAATGCTTTTTAGTGGCATTACCTTAGTTATTTCACCGTTAATTGCTTTGATGAAAGATCAAGTTGACGCTCTGAATGAAAATGGGATTCCTGCCACCTTTATTAATAGTAGCATTGGTGTGACTGAAATGCGGCAACGATTCCAATTAGCAGCGAGTGGGCAAGTGAAGTTATTATATATTTCCCCAGAACGCTTAGATTCCAGTAGCTTTTTATATCAACTGCAGGATTTAGAGATTTCTTTAGTAGCCGTTGATGAAGCACACTGTATTTCCCAATGGGGTCATGACTTTCGACCCAGCTATTTGCGTTTAACCGACACTTTGGCTCAATTACAAATGAATCCTACCGTAGTGGCATTGACAGCGACAGCAACGCCTAAGGTAGCTGAAGACATCAAGAAACGGTTGAACATTCCTGCTAAACAGGAAGTTAAAACAGATTTCACCCGCGATAATCTTTCTTTTCAGGTCATTAAAGATCAAAATAGTGATCAGTTTTTGTTGGATTATTTAAAAACCAATAAAACCGAAGCCGGCATTATTTATGGTAGCACGCGCAAGGAAGTGGAACGATTAACGAAGCTTCTTAAAAAACATAAAGTGAGTGTGACTATGTATCACGGCGGGATGTCAGAGGACGATCGGCGCCAGAATCAAGAGGACTTTCTTTACGATCGTGATCGGGTTATGGTGGCGACTAATGCGTTTGGGATGGGAATTGATAAGAGTAATGTGCGGTTTGTGATTCATGCCCAGGTTCCTGGCAGCTTAGAAGCTTACTATCAAGAAGCGGGCCGTGCTGGGCGAGATGGCTTGCCTAGCGATGTGATTTTGTTATTCAAACTACATGATGTGCAAATTCAACATTTCTTTATTGATCAATCTGAAATGGATGATGATAATAAAAGTCGCGAGTATCAGAAATTGCAGGATATGACGCAGTATGCAAATACGCAAGAATGTTTGCAACAGTATATTTTGAATTATTTTGGTGAAGAGGGCCCTAAATGTGGGAAATGTAGTAACTGTTTAGATGAGCGCGATTCGCAAGACATTACGGTCGAGGCCCAAAAAGTGCTATCTTGTGTGAAACGGATGCACGAAAATTTTGGGAAAGTTTTAATTGCCCAAGTTTTAGCGGGTTCCAAGAATCAACGGATTAAACAATTTAGCTTTGACCAGTTAAGCACGTACGGCTTGTTAAAAAATAAATCCCAGAAGCAACTAACCGAATTAATTGATTTCTTGTCAGCAGCCGGCTACTTACAGGCATCAAATGGACAGTATCCGGTCCTTTCGTTAACGCAGACTGGCGTTCATGTTTTACAAGGAAGCGAACAGGTTTTCCGTAAAATGGCGGTTCCAGTCAAAACCAATATTTTGGAGGATAGTGAACTCTTTACCAAGTTACGGATGTTACGTCGCAATTTGGCGGAGACGCAAGGCGTGCCACCGTTTGTTATTTTCTCGGATAAAACGCTCCGGTCGATGTGTGCACTTTTGCCAAAGACGCTAAGTGAGATGGCAGAGGTCAAAGGGGTCGGGAGTCAAAAGTTAGAAAAATATGGACAACAATTTATTGATGTGATTCAAGCAGACGAGGGTGTCCTTTCCCAAGTTGCTGAAAAATAGAAAGATTAAACTTAACCGGTTTAATCTTTTTTTAAACTAAATGCTTGGCAAAAGTAAGTTAATGTGGTTAAATAGTAATCATTACGATTAACAGAAAGAGGCATTGAGATTATGAGAAAAGCAATGGATACAGCAAGTGCTTATCGCCGTTTGAAGAGTCCAAGTTTGAAAACGAGAAAAGCAGCTTTAAGAGTTATTAAAGCCGCTAAGAAGCAAAGAAAAGGAGTTGCATAAAACACAATGTCAAAGAAATCTAAGATTATTAAAGAGCAGAAAATTGAGGCAACCGTTGCTCACTATGCACAAATCAGAGAAGAGCTACGTAAGAATCATGATTATGCTGGATTAAGTCAATTACCACGGAATGCTTCCCCTACAAGAATGCATCGCCGTGATCACTTAGATGGGCGCCCACACGCATATATGCGTAAGTTTGGGTTATCACGCTTAAACTTCCGTGAATTAGCGCATAAGGGTCAGATTCCTGGCGTTCGAAAAGCTAGTTGGTAAATACACAAAAATACTTCACATCAATTTCAAGCTGATGTGAAGTATTTTTTTGATTAGTTTTGATCTTCTTGTGGGACTTGAACCTTTGTGGCAGCGTGTTGTTTTACCAGATGGCAAGCAACGCCAAGCACCATGCCGAGTAAAGCAGGTAGGAGCCAATCTAAGCCATACTGAGCGAGCGGTAGATAACTCTGTTGGAAATTAGCCATGAGTTTACCAAGCGCGCTCTGACTCACAACAGGAGGGAAAGCAGCCATCATATCAAATAGGGCGGGAATGACTGTGAAAGTAACAACGAATTTGTAGACCACCGGATCTCGTTTGAAAAGTGGTGACAAAACAGATAAGAGGATCAAAGCCATTGCTAAGGGATACAGGAACATTAACACAGGGGTTGACCACGAAATGATTTGGTTTAACCCGAGGTTAGCTGTTAAAAATGAGGCAGCACTGGTAAATGCTAACCAGGTTTTGTAACTGATTTTTGGGAAATGTTTGTGGAAATCTTGGGCAAATGCGGCAACTAATCCAATCGCGGTTGTCAAACAAGTTAAAGTGATCAATGCAGCTAGAATTGATTGACCGACAACTCCTAAGTAATGATTTACAATTTGGTCGAAGGCAATTCCGCCATTGGCACTAAGTTTGAATTTGCCAAGTGACATGGAGCCTAATAGGATTAAGGCCACGTAGATAACCCCTTCAAATCCCATTGAGAACAGGCCAGCGCGGGCAGTGACCATGGCGATTCCGTTGGGATTTTTCTTTCCCATGTATTTGATGGCTGTAACGACTGTGACACCAAAGGCCAGGCCGGCGAGCGCATCCATGGTGTTGTAACATTGCAAGAATCCGTTTGTGAACGCGCCAGTCTTATAAGCTGAAGTAACAGCTTGTTTAACGGGTGTTCCCATGGGATTACTGAAACCAAGAAAGAATACGAATGCTAGTAAAACGAGAAAAACTGGATTTAACAGTTTGCCGACATTAGAAACAATTTTACTTTGTTCGACAGATAAGAAATATGCGAGTCCAAAGAAAACTGCGGAAAAAACGACTAAACCTAAAGTCTGATACTGAGCTGGGATGAGCGGAGCGAGGCCAACTGTGTAAGAAACAGTTGCCGTTCTTGGGGTTCCAAAAAGCGGGCCGATCGTGCCATGAATGAGAACCATGAAGACTAAAGCAAAAGTAGCTCCCAAAGGCTTGCCAATATCATAAACCCCTTCGGAACGGGTGATACTGATTGCCAGTACTGATAGCAAGGGCAACAAGACGCCAGTTACTAAAAAGCCTAAGGCAGCAGGTAACCAACTTGACCCCGATAATTGGCCAAGGTGAAGGGGGAAAATAAGGTTTCCAGCTCCGAAAAATAAGGCAAACAACATTGAACTTACGACTACATAATCTTTTTTGGTTAATTTTTTCTCTTCTAACATATAAACACTCCTTAAATTTTAATGACTGGCCGCAAGAAGAAATAAAAAAACGCCCCTGTCGGAATATAAATTCCAACAAGGACGTTTTAAACGCGTTACCACCTTTGTTTACAGCGTCATCACTAACACTGCCTTTTCGAGTACGGACCTGCAGATCGATACTCTAGCTCTATAATGGGAGCCCCCAGTGCCTACTCAAGATTCGTAAGCATCGCTCAAAGATGATAGCTTGAAAAATTCATTGACGTCCTTTCACCAATCGACGCTCGCTAAACAATGGAGATTTTTCGTACTTTTCTTTTCACAGCTTTTCTCATTTATTTATAATATGGATTTAATTTACTCTAATATTTAAAATACGTCAAGTACCAAATGAAAACTTTTTTGAAATTAAATGTAAAAAAAAAACAACCGCTAAAATCACAGTTGAATTTTTTAAATGGCAAAAAGCCGATTATTTAACTTTTGGTGTATCTACAATTTCTTCAGTCTTGCCTTTAGCGAAACGTTGGATAGCGACGATTCGTGCTTGACGACGACGACGTTCACGTTTACCAGCAACTGGACGACGCTTTGCAAATGAGTTATATGGTGATCGCATGATGTTCCTCCTAAAAAATAAGTTATTACCATTGTAATCTTAAACGACCCTAAAATGCAAATATATTTTAAAGAAAAATAAACTAATACGCCGATGTAAGCTTTTATTAATCTTAGTTTCAACGTCTAGTAATCTTTCTGAAATACTTTATCGGTAAGATTGAGGACAAGTTAAAGTAATTAACATGAGTCAAACAAATTCAAGAAACGATCAGAAAGGAGCATTGCTTATTAAAAGACATGGATATTTTACTAATTGGATTGAAAAGCAGCTCCAAAAAAGACGACCCAAACCTGCTAACTTCTTTACTACGTTTGGACGTCTAAGCCGGATTATGAACGCCATTGAGGATGACAAGGATTTATTGGTTAACTATGAGGACGAAGAAATCCGGGTGGCTCGATCATTAATGCACATGACCAACACAATGTTTTTAGATGAAATTGCGACGCTAAAAACACATACGGTTGAGCTTTCTGGTGATGGCATTCAAGTTTTACGCTGGTTTAAAGAGCGAGACTTAAATGACCAAGGAAATCTAGTCAGCAATCTCGGATTCTTAACAGATATTGTGCACGATCATAAGCAAGAGCAGACCTCGGCTTGGGATCAGCAAACAGTAAAAATTGCCAAAATGGCCGAACAACTCAATAATGATGAGTTGATCACGGCCCTTTTAAAAGTCCAAGCAAAGCAGCAAGTGCCTGAATGGAAAGCTAGTTATGCACCGAAAAATAAAACGACTGATTTTGATATTTAAACTCTCCTATTATGATAGGAGAGTTTTTTTATTACCGACCTAGCAAGCCGTGTTTCGTTCACCCTGCCAATAAACTAGGGTATAATGTTAACGAGTTGAAATAATTTGTTTGAAGCAGGAGCGGGGAGGTTAAAATTATGAAAGTTGATCGGATGCAGGCGTTTAGCGATGGGGTCTATGCCATTCTTATCACAATTTTGGTGTTGGACTTTAACGTCCCAGAATATCATGTGGGAAATTTACTGGCAGCCCTGATTAAACAATGGCCTACCATGTTTGCCTATGTGGTTTCATTCCTATACATTGGGACGGTTTGGCTGTTTCATCACGATTTTTTCCAAACGCTAAAATTCACGAATACGAGTTTGAACGTCATCAATTTAGTGATGCTTTTTTCTGTGACGCTGATTGATTATCCAACGGCGTTAGTCTCAAATTCATTGATCATGGGAAATGTGGCCGATATGCGCGTTGCTTTTATCTACTATGACCTTGTAGCGCTGTTTATCTCGTTAACTTTTGCGTGGTTATACAGCTATGTTCGTCATCACCCAGAGCTAACGCAGATGAAAAAAGATCAGCAACATTTTTATCAAGCCATCAAATTTGATCCCATTCGCAGTGTTTTAATCTATGGCTTGGCAATTGTCGCGACGTTCTTTTCAATTTGGCTAGGGACATTTTTATTGCTAGCCGGAATTGTTTATCATTTTCTTGCGTATTTAAGATTAAGCAAGTCAATGCGGCATGCGCTCAAAGTTTCAAAATAATGGAGAATTAAACATGATAATTAGCTTTCAAAATACAACTGCAGAACCGCTGAAAATTAAAGTTTTTTTGGTTTCTAAAGGCTTTAGCCACCGCTTAATTAGTTCAATAAAAAAAGGCGGGATCCTACAGATCAACGGTAAAAAGCAAACGACTGCAGACATGATTGCTCCTACTGAGGTTTTAAAGTTACGATTACCGAAAGAAAAGTCCGATCCAAATGTTCCTTTTAGTTTTCAGCCACTTTCTGTGGTGTTCGAGGATGATAATTGGCTGGTAATCAATAAACCAGCGGGACTTTCATCAGTACCAGGCCCAAGCAACCGGGATGATACGGTGGTCAATCGAGTTAAGGGCCATTTGAAAAATCAAGGAAGCCAGGATTTAGTGCCACACGTAATTACAAGATTAGACCGGTTTACGAGTGGAGTGATGCTAATTGCGAAAAATCGCTTGGCGGCCAGTGCTTTATCCCCACAAATCGAAAATCATACGATTCAAAAAAAGTATCGAGTTTTTGTTTCAGGGCAGTTAGATGAAATGCAAGGAGTCATTAACCAGCCAATTGCCAAGGCAGCAGATGGCATTCATCGTGAAGTTTCAGCAGAAGGACAACAGGCGCAAACCCGATTTCGACTAATTCACCAGTATGCTCATTTTGCAGAAGTAGAAGCAGAATTACTGACTGGTCGAACGCATCAAATTCGGGTCCACTTTGCCAGTTTGGGCCAGCCACTTTTGGGTGATGAATTGTACGGTGGACCGATGAACATGGGGATTAAGCGACAGGCACTGCATGCAGAGTCCTTAACGTTTACAGATCCGCTAACTGATCAAGAACATACATTTGAAGTGGTGTTACCAAAAGATATGGAGAGTGTAAAAAATGTTTAAAAATGAAGGCAAAACAGGCAAGATAGTGGCTCAGAAACAAGTCTATGCGGGGCCAATTTTTCAATTAGATAAACAAAAAATCGAAACGCCGGATGGTTTGTTGGTAAATCGGGATGTGATTGTGCACCAACCGGCCGTAACCATTTTGGCGTTTACGCCAGATCAACACGTTTTGTTGAATACAGAGTATCGGGTTGGGGTTAACGCGGAAAGTTTGTCCTTACCGGCAGGATTAATAAACGCAAACGAGACGGCAGAAGACGCCGCCAAGCGAGAATTACTGGAAGAAACGGGTTATGAAGCAACAAAAGTACAAGAGTTGACCACAATTACGGCATCGGAAGGATTTTCAACCGAAAAAGTAATTTTGGTTGTGGCGAAGATCAATCCGGTTAAAAAAGCTGCTCAACATTTTGATGCAGATGAGTTTGTAAATAGCCAGTTGATTCGCTATGACCATTTAAAACAGTTAATTAAGCAAGGTAGAATTCGCTCGGCCCAAGCAATTGCAACAGTTGGTTACTACGAAATGTTTGGTGGATAGTAATTTTCTAGTTCAGAAGAAGTTGGCATTAAGGGCAGGTAGCTTTACATTTTTATCATCATACCGTAATCTAGTAAATAGATTAAAGGAGGATTTTTGTGATAATTATACGTGAAGCTGATAAAGATGACGCCGGTCAGATAGCCCCATTAATTAATATTATTTATGAAGAAATGGAGCTTGATGAATTGGATGATGTCCCTGACCCTGTCTGGATGCGCGTGTTACAGCGGGCCTATCAAACAGATGCTTATACTGGTGAAAAAGCCACAACAATTGTGGCCGAGGAAAATACCACAGGTAAAGTGGTAGGGGTAGCTTTCGGGTATCCAGACCAGTATGAAGAAGATTTAGATGCGATTATTGATCGAATCAGTCTTAAGGCAAATGTTTTTGACGGGGATGTGTTGGATCCTGATTTGGAAGCCTTTAAAGATGAATGGTATCTTGATTCCATTGCAGTCGATCCAGACTATCAAGGGCAAGGAATTGGCGGTCGGCTATTAAAGGCCTTGCCAGAATTCGTTCGTCAAGACGGTGATACCATCATTGGGTTGAATGTGGACTTTGCAAATCCCGCCGCCGAACGTCTGTATTCCCGGCATGGATTTAAAAAAGTGGGGACTAAAAAAATTGGCGATCACATGTATGATCATATGCAAAAACCGATTGTGACGACCGAACCAGTTTACGCTTAAATACTTAAATTAAATAAAATGCATAAGTCGAATTCAGTTAGTTTTCTGAATTCGGCTTTTTTCTAATCGTAGCAGTATCTTTTACCCATGTTTTATTATAAAATCAAGGTAATCAAGAAAATAAGAAAGTGATGAGGTAATTAAATTGAGTAATGAAGATGAAGAATTCCAAGATATCGAATTAACATTAGGTGACGAAAAGTTTGACCAGATGCTGATGGTTTTAAATCACGGTATTACAAAAGACAATGCCAGTGAATATAATTTTAATGGCAATGACATGCAAGAAGTTGGCGAAAACGTTTGGGCCGTTCCAGCTTATATGGCAGACGACTTTTCAATCTTTTTCCTGTATACCCAAATTGATTCAAAAGATTGGGTTGTGGCCTTTACAGAAGGAAAAATGGGCAAGGAACAGTTTGAACTCGGTGTGCCAATGACCACTGGGAAGGGTTTAAATGTTTTAGCTGAAAAAGATATGGAACGTGCCCAAATGGTAACTGGTTTTGTGAATGATATTTCCAAAGCCGGCGAAGGTGAGTGGCGGATGATCAATGATCCAGATGCAGAAGAGGAACCAAAGAAAGACTAATCTTTGAGGCAATAAAATGGCAGAAAAACTTGTTCGATATGGCATTATGGGAGCAGCTTCCATCGTTCCACGTATCATTGCGGGGATTCAAGAGTCGCCTAATAGTGAGGTTGTGGCGATTGCTGCACGTAAATTAGACAAGGCCGCAGCGGTGGCAAGTCAATTTAAAATTTCCAAAGCCTATGGTAGTTATCAAGAGCTTTGCGAGGATCCTAATATTGATGTGGTTTACATTCCCCTTTGGAATGCTGGCCACTATTCGGGAGCTAAACTTGCGTTGGACAACCATAAAAATGTGCTTTTGGAAAAACCATTTACATTGACGTTTGCACAGGCTCAAGACTTATTTGAGCTGGCAAAAAAGCAACACTGCTTTTTAATGGAAGCACAAAAGGCCGCTTTTTTGCCCATTACGAAGCAAGTACGTACCCAGCTTTTAGATAAGCAAGCGATTGGCCAAATTCAAGGAGTCACGATTCAAGAATCTCATCCAGGGATCGATAAAATTCCGTGGTTTCACGATGTATCCGTCGGTGGGGGTGCTTTTTACGGAAGTGCATCGTACTCTTTGGAATACCTGCAGCTTGTCTTGAAAACCGATATTACGGATTATCAAGGCCAAATAAGTAAAGTTGGTTCACAAGCAGATGATCAAGCACAAGTGCATGTTCAACTTGCTTCAGGAATTTTGGCAAATGTTTATGTGACCACTACGACAGATGAAGTTCCGAGTCAGATCACCTTTTGGGGGACTGAGGGTTCTTTGACAGTGCCAAACTATTGGAAGACTGATCGTTATGAATTGACGATTGGCAATAAGACCCAAACGTTTAAACACACGCAAGCCAGTGAATTTGTTTATGAATTTGATCATGTCTCGAAACAAGTTTTACGCGGAAAACAAACCAGTTCCGTTATGACGCCAGAAATTACGTTACAAACGACGAAAATTATTGAGGACCTATATCGCGGTTGGTATCCCAAACATTAAAGTTCTGGTTCTTTCACGCCTTTTTGCTTGTTAGTTAGTTTCAAAGATGCTACTCTTTGTTGGGGGTAGGGTTCGATCTTAGTACCAAGCAATACCTGCAATGTCGGCCGATTTTTTGGATGGGCTGATGCTTATCATGTTGCAACGTTTTTAAGAAGAAAGTTTTGTGAAAGATTTTTTAATTAGATGCGTACAAATACGCTTTGGCTACTCTTCCTACCGAATCCTAGGAAAAGTAAGGAATCGTAATTGAAACAATATGTACCTTGAAACTTTATGTTTTAGATTGGTACTTAGATCTATCCCCAGGCACTTTTCAAGTTGAGCAGGTTCTTGAAAGGTGCTTTTTTGATGGATTTTTACGAGTTTTTATATGCCTGGAAAAGCAAGAAGCAACCAGAGACAATGTGATATAATGAAAGATATGAAATTAACGATTAAATTTTGAAATAGGAGGAAACTTAGATGTTTGTTGTGAGTATTATTATCCTTCTGATTGCTGTTGCAATTGGATTTGAAATTCGTAAAATTGAACATCAACGGCAGTTAAGAATTGCCCACGAACAAGCACAACAGACCCTTGAAAAAGCTGAACAAGAAGGCAAAGTTGCGGCCAAAAAAGCCTTGAAGTTGGGCAAAGTTGAGACATTGGCTTATCAAGAATCAATTGAGCAAGAAATTACAACTGACGTACAAGACAACGAACGTAAATCAACTTGGCTTGATCAACGAGAACAGGTTTTACAAGAAAAAGAAGACTTGTTGAATCGTCGTTTTGATAATTTTAAGTCTAAAGAAGCTGGTTTAAAAACCGAAAAGCAAGCCGTTAAAGAAATTAAACAACAGGCAGAAGAATTAGTTAACAAACGCGAAGACACGCTCCAAGATGTGGCGGAGATGAGCAAAGGTAAGGCTAAAGATTATGTCTTAGATCAGACTTCCCGTGATTTGAAGGAAGAAGAAAAGCGCGTCGTTCGGAACACAGAAACGGAGTATCAAAGTAGCAGTGAGAAGGAAGCTAAGAATTTAATTGCCCATTCTATTGAGCATAGTGGCATTCGCTCCCATGTGTACTCATCAAATCGGACGATGGATGTGCCAAATAATGAGGCACTGGGTAAAATTATTGGTAATTCAGGCCAAAATGTCCGGACTTTAGAGGCATTGACCGGGATTGATATTAATATTGACGATCAACAACGTTTGATAACGTTGAATGGGTATGATCCGATGCGCCGCGAAATTGCAAAACGGGCGATGACTCAGATTGTTCAAGTTAATCGAATTAATCCAGATATTGTGGAACAAATTGTGAACCAGACTGTCAGAACAGTTGATGAACTGATCCGCGGCTTTGGTGAACAGGCAATTAATGAATTAAATGTTAAAAATATCCATCCAGATTTAATTAAGTTTATTGGCAGAATGCATTTCCGGACCAGTTATGGTCAAAATATTTTGGATCACTCGATTGAAGCCGCTAATTTGGCGGGCGTGTTTGCTGCTGAATTGGGAGAAGACGTTGATCTGGCCAAACGAGCGGGCCTTTTGCATGATATTGGAAAGTCCATTGATCGCGATGTTGAAGCCACCCATGTTGAATTAGGGGTGGAACTTGCCACTAAGTATCATGAAGATCCCGTTGTTATTAATGCAATTGCATCGCACCATGGGGATGTTGAAGCTAAGTATGTTATTTCTGATTTGGTGGCTGCTGCAGATGCTATTTCTGGTTCTCGTCAGGGTGCGCGAAGTGAATCAGCAGCTGATTACTTGCAACGAATTTCTAGTTTAGAGGGGATTGCCAATAAATATCCTGGCGTCCAAGAAAGCTATGCGATTCAGGCAGGTCGTGAACTTCGGGTGATTGTCAAACCTAACCAAACGTCAGATAAAAGTATTGAAAAATTGGCTGGCAACGTTAAGGATCAAATCGAGCAAGAAGTGACCTATCCGGGACAGGTAAAGGTAACTGTTGTCCGTAAATTACAAGTAGTTGAGTACGCGGGGTAAGTATGAAAGAATTAAATAATAACGAACAAACAATTCTCAAAGGAATTGATAAATTTGTCTTTTCAAAACTAAATGATGATAAAACCGGCCACGACTATGCACATATTCAACGGGTGGTAAAAATGGCCCAACGGTTGGCTTCAGACAGTGATCAAGGACAGCTTTTTGTGGTGTTAGCAAGTGCTGAATTACATGATGTCATTGATGAAAAGATCGTTTCAGATCAAACGAAGGCTGAAAATGAAGTTCGCGCATTTTTGAAAGACCAAGATGTAGCTCAGACTGATATTGAGGCGATTTTTGCAATTATTACGCACATGTCGTTTTCGAAGAATCTTGAACATCACTATCAGCTGTCTGTTGAGGGCCAAATTGTGCAAGATGCTGATCGGTTAGATGCAATTGGGGCCATTGGTATTGGCCGGGTCTTCTATTATGGAGGTGCTCATGGGCATACTATGTATGATCCCCAAATTGCCCCCCGAACAGAGATGACGCATGCACAATATCGGCAAAACGAAACCGTGATTAATCATTTTTACGAAAAGCTTTTAAAACTTGTAGATTTAATGAATACCAAAGCTGCAAAGCAAATCGCCGAACAGCGAACAAAGGTCCTGACAGATTTTCTAGATGAATTCAAAGCTGAATGGAATCAAACTAAATAATTGGAGCGTATCATGTTAAAAAATCAAAACTCAATTTCTGCTAAATATGCCTGGACTTCAGGGCTTCTTTTTGTCTTATTACTGGCAGCTGTCAGAGCCAACTCTGCGATGCTTTTAAAGTTGGACACTGGGATTATTGGGATTGTTCAAAACAGCATGCCTACATTTGAAACCAGTTTGATGAAGGCTGTTACAACCATTGCAGAACCTAAATTTGCCATTGTCTATGCTGTTATTATTGCGGCTGTTTTATGGTTCATGCGGCTAAGAGTGGATGCAATTTGGACACTGGCTACTTTAGCTGGTGGGGATGTCGTGGCATACATTTTCAAAGAATTTGTGCAGCGTGCGCGACCAAGGTGGAATCAAGTAATCCCAGAGAGCGGCTTTAGTTTTCCTAGTGGTCACACGTTTGGCGCCGTACTAATTGTCTTTTTCTTGGTTTGGTTCTTTGTGAGCCGCATTCGGTCACAAAACTTACAAAAAGTTTGCCAAATCATCTTGATCATCTGGGTTGTTTTGGTGATGTACTCTAGAATTTATCTGGGTGCTCATTATCCTTCAGACGTATTGGCAGCATTCTTTTTAGCTGTGGCTTGGCTAGCAATTGCCCGATGGCTATACAAAAAGCTTTATGATTTTGTTGCCCGGTTCGTTGAAAAAGACGTTCAAGGCCGGCACAGTCAACATTAAAATAAGTGGTTAATAAAAAGGCGTCCTCAAACGATTTTCGTTTGAAGACGCCTTTTTTGATAGGAGAATCTAGTAAGTTCCTTTAATGACAAAATAAGAACCCCGAATGGTACCAGCTAAGCGAGATTTCTGATGGGCAAATTTGAATTTACCTTCAAATTCCTTTGGTACGGCCATCCCGTCTGAAAGTTTAAACCCGACTGCGCGTTTGCCAGTGGGGTCCAAGCTATACATGACATTTACGACAAGGCCATTTTCATAAAAGACGTAGGCCATTTTGAGACCGTCGACTTCAAACGTGCTCGTTTCCAGTGGCTCATATGGAAACTTCATATCTTTTTCTAAGAGAACTTTATTGATCCATTCCAGCGTTTTTGAGTCGTCTTTTGCCGGGGACGTCACAAAGACGTGTTTGTATTTATTCCAGTAATAGCGAGCCTCATTAGCGCGTAAACCAGCTAAAGTTTCAGCAACAGGTGAAGTTTCCAGACCAATTGTTGAAACTGTTTTAAAATTTACCTCATAAGCCATTCTAAGTTTCCTCATTTCTACATTTGTAATACTGTCAGTATAGGGGTTCACGGGGTTGGGGTCAATTTTTAAAGGCTACAAATGTAACAGTATTAGGTAACTAATTTTGAGGTGTTTAGAAATTATTTTACGAAAATTACCATTATCATTTGTTTTGGATTAAATAAACCTCGCGCTTAGATTAGTTTGTGGTAAAATTTAAGTTATCGAAAGTATTGCAGGGGGCGAAATTTTGGCATTTAATTTAACGTTACTTTCAACAAGTGATGTTCACGGCTTCGTGTATCCAACTAATTTTATAAAACGCCATTCAAATTTACCGTTCGGCCTTTTAAGAGCGGCAACTGTTATTGAAAATGAGCGTAAAAGTACGACAGATCCTGTTTTAACCATTGATGCAGGAGATGTGTTAGAAGGGTCCCCGTTGACCGAATATTTGGCTAAGTTTAGTAATCCGCCCGCACCGCACCGCTTACTGAAAGCCTACAATGCGATTAATTATGACATTGGAGTTTTAGGCAATCATGAATTTAATTACGGATTGAATTATCTGAAGACCGCGATTCAGAGTGCGACTTATCCAATTTTATCAGCTAATATTTTGGATGAAGAGAATCACCCAATCGGCGATGGTGCCTATCGGATTTTTAAAATTAAAGGGGTTCGCGTAGCTGTTTTAGGACTAACAACTGCTTATATCCCTTTTTGGGAAGATCCAGTACATATTGAAGGGCTCAAGTTTAACAAGGTGCTCGAAACGGCAAAACATTATGTACCTTGGTTAAAAGAACGGGCTGACGTGGTTATTGTTGTTTATCACGGTGGATTTGAACGAGATCTAAAAACGGGCTTAGAGACCGAATCGTTACGTGGTGAGAATGTTGGCTATAAACTTTTGGAAACAGTTAAGGGCATTGATGCTTTGATTTCGGCGCATCAACATCGTTTAATTGCGACTAAGTTATTTGGAATTCCGGTTGTTCAAGCAGGGCATCGCGGCGCTGCGGTTGGCAAGATTGTTTTAAAAATTGATCCCAAGAGCCCACATATGGTTGTCGGGGCCACTTCTGAACTGTGTTCAACGGCAAAAATGCCTGTACATAAAGATATAAAAGCAGTTATGGCAGATGTGGAAGCCGACACGCAAACTTGGCTGGATCAACCGCTTGGACGGGTTCATGGTGATATGAAAATTACGGATCCTTTCCAAGCGCGGATTGAAGAATCAGCCTTCATTGAGTTTATTCAAAAGGTACAGATGGCAGCCACCGGGACGTCCATTTCTGCAACGGCGCTATTTAACGATGAAGCAACTGGGTTTGGTGAAGAGATTTCGATGAGAGAAGTAGTCACAAATTATGTTTATCCCAATTCACTAGCAGTTCTCAGAGTTTCAGGAACAGATATTCGCGCAGCTCTTGAAGTGAGTGCCAAATATTTCAAACTGAATGAACATGATGAGTTAATTGTGAATCCAAGGTATTTGACCCCCAAGAAACGTCATTATAATTATGATATGTACGAGGGCATTGACTATACACTGGATATTTCCAAACCGGTTGGTCAACGGGTAACTCGGTTGAGTTGCAAAGGCCATGTCATTCAACCTAACGACTCGTTTGAAATTGTGTTGAATAAATATCGCGCAGTCGGTGGTGGCCATTATCCGATGTTTTCAGAATCTAAAATCATTCGCGAAAATACAGAGGCCATGTCAGAATTGATTGCCGATTATCTTCAAAAACATCCAATCATCGAAGCAACCGTTAATAATAATTTTAAAATCATCAAATAAGAGTTCGCGATTAAAAATTGCGGGCTCTTTTTAGATAACAGCCTGAGCTTGCTTAGTCGTCTGTTTTGGTTAATAATTATGACCGAAGGGGAGTTTTATGATGCATAACAAGTCAAAAATGAGCGGGACCCGGTTTTTGCTCGTTACAATTTTGAACGCTTTGATCACGGTGGTTGAACTGGTAGGAGGGATGCTTTCTGGTAGTTTAGCGCTTCTTTCTGATGCTTTTCATAATTTAGGTGATTCTGCATCGGTCGTGTTAGCGTACGTGGCAAGTCGAATTGGACTTAAAACTTCAAATGATTCTAAAACTTTTGGTTATCGACGGGCCGAAATTATTTCAGCGTTTGTAAATGCCATTTTTTTGATTTTGGTTTCGGTTGTCTTGATTGGCGAAAGTTTACGCCGGCTAATGCATCCCGAGCCAGTAAATGGCGGCATTATGCTTATTGTGGCTATTATCGGCACAATTGCAAACTTTGTGTCTGCCTTGTTGTTGAGCAAAGGAGCTAAAGATAATTTAAATCTAAAGGCTACATATCTGCACATTTTAAGTGATGCATTATCCTCTTTTGGGATTATTATTGGCGCCATTATCATTCAGATTTGGAAAATTGATCTTGTTGACCCAATTGTTACAATTCTAGTTTCAATTTATATATTACGTGAGACGTGGCCCGTTTTGAAAGAGTCCATTGATATTTTGATGCAAGCAGCTCCAATTCTGGATTACGAAGCGTTAAAACGAGATATGTTAAAGGAACCGGGAGTTGTCAATGTGCATCACATTCATGTTTGGCAAATCGATGAAAATCGGATTATGTTTTCTGCACATATCAATTTAAACGATCAATTATTAAGTGATGTGGAGCCTATTTATCGACATTTAGAGAATTTATTGCAAAAAAAATATCACGTGGATCACGTGACTTTACAAGCTGAAGTTTTTCGTGGAAAAAGTAATGAGCTATTTACGCGTGATCGCCATGATATTTAAAAAGGGGGCAGTTGGTTAGCTCTCTTTGACAAGTTGCTTGTGATGAGCGTTAAGCCAGTCATGCCAAGGTGTTTCTGGAACTCCATTAGAAGTGAAGTTTTGATCCAGATGTGCAATTACTTGCACATAATCTGTTCGTGAAGCTTCAACACTGATGGCTAGAAGCCCTTCTTTAGTTAGGTAGCGATTGCGTGTAATGAAGGCGTTGATATCGCTAAGATAGCCAGCAGGAACGTATGAAGAAATAATCTCGAGACTTTCTGTCTTGTAAAGTTGAATATAAAACTTTGCAAATGCGTTAACTGCTTTGAGTTGATTTGGTGCACTCAATTCTGTGATTGATACTGAATTACCCATAATAGTCCTTCCTAACTTTGTTGTTTACAATTTAAGTATAGACCTTAATCAATAAAAGTGTAAAATTAAAGTTTGGGATGCCTTAGTTGTATTTCCGAGCTATATGAGTTATAAAAGTAGTATTAATAATAATGAGGTGAATGAATTGACCCCTATGAAGGAAGACTATCTCAAAATCATTTTTGAGCTAGGCGGGAAATCAAAGAAAATATCTAACAAACAAATTGCAATGGGACTAAATATTGCGGCCGGTTCGGTTACGGAAATGGTAACCAAGCTAGTGGAAGAGGGGCTCGCAAAGCACACACCCTATGCTGGAATTTCGCTAACTGATGAAGGAATTCAAATTGCTGAGATCATGGTTCGCAAACACCGGATTTGGGAAACCTTTTTGGTGGATAAATTGGATTATAAACTTTCTGAAGTGGATACCGATGCGGAAGTTTTGGAGCATGTGACTAGCGACCACTTATTGGATTCGCTTGATAAATTTCTCGATTATCCAACCCATTGCCCCCATGGTGGTGTGATTCCGGATAAAGAGGGAAACTATCACGAAGACAGTCATACGCTGTTAGCCGACGTAAAAGAGGGAACAACGGTCACAGTAGATCGATTTATTGATAATCATGAACTGTTGAACTACTTAGATGAGATCGATTTAGATATTGGCGATAAAGTACATGTTATTCATCACGCCCCATTTGAAGGTGCCACAACGGTTAAACTAATTGATAATGATTCGGCGACTGATGAGCGTCAAATTAGTTATAAGGCAGCTCATTATGTTTTCGTCCAAGAAGATTAGCTTTATAAGGCTTAATTTAAGTTTAAAAAGACCCGTTAACAAAAAAACAACACTAATTTCTGAATTTACTTTCTTTTTCTAAAAATACATGGTACAATTACTTTGTATTTTGGTTAGGTAATTTTGGTAAGATTGTTTCATAAAGAAATATCCCCAATTTGCACCGGATCAAGTATTAAAATATTTAGTGCAAAAAGCACTCAGGAGGATTTTCTATTATGGAACATGGTACAGTTAAATGGTTTAACGCAGACAAAGGTTTTGGTTTTATTACTCGCGAAAACGGTAGCGATGTATTCGTACATTTCTCAGCTATCCAAGGCGACGGCTTCAAGACTCTTGAAGAAGGCCAAGCAGTTACTTTCGATGTAGAAGAAAGTGACCGTGGACCACAAGCAGTTAACGTAAACAAAGACTAATTTAAAATTAGAATTTATCAAGTCAGGAATTTTATTCCTGGCTTTTTTTGTGTTTTGAGCCTAAATATTCCTGTGCCAGTTTTAGGAATCCTGAATTAGTGGGTGTTTTGTTTGAAAGGCTATGGCATAATAGAGCTTGATTAATTAATGGGGTGATAGTTATGGACCAAACTGACTTGGTAGTGGATACCTGCTTGTTAGCAGGAAGAATTATGATTGAGAGCGGCTCAGAAATGGCGCGCGCGGAAGACACAATCATGCGAATTGCGACAAACTCGGGTTTTCCAAGTACCCAAGTTTTTTCCACGGTCACAGGAATTATTATGTCAATTCCAGATCAAAAAAATGCGCAGGTAATAAGTGTGAGTCGCCGCAGCATTGATTTGGAAAAAGTGAGTTGGGTGAATCGGCTCTCTAGAGATTATGCGGAGCACAAAATCACCCTAGAGACGTTTTACGATCAACTCCAGACCCTTGATCAGGCGGTTCCTTATTTTCCTTTTTGGTTACAAGTTTTGGGAGCAGCTTTAGTAAGTGGGCCATTAATGACCATCTTTTGTAATAATTTTTATGACATTGGGGTTACTTCCATTATTGGGGCAGTGGGATTTGCTATCTATTATGTGATCAACAAATACCTTAACATCAAGTTCATTAGTGAATTTGTGGCATCCCTTTTAATTGGCATAATGGCAGTGATAACGGTACGTCTTGGCATGGGCCATTCGGTGGATAATATTATTATTGGTGCTGTGATGCCTTTAGTTCCCGGTGTGCCACTAACAAATGCCGTTCGTGATATTTTGAACGGCCATTTTGTCAGTGGGCCAGCACGGGGCATTGAAGCACTTCTAACGGCGGCAGCAATTGGTTTTGGTATCGCGTTTGTATTCCGATTTTTCTAAGGTGGGACTCGAAATGATTATGATAGTTGAATTGTTTTTTGCGTTTATTGCAACAGTAGGTTTTGGCATTATTATTAATATTCCTCATCGTGCCCTGGTGGCAGCTGGGTCGATTGGGACGGTTGCCTGGCTGATTTATTGGGCGATTGTTAACATGAAACTTGGTTTAGCTTTAAGCAATTTGACAGCTGCGGTGGTGATCGGGATTTTAAGTGATGTAGCAGCTAGGAAAATGAAAATGCCAATGCTGATTTTTAATATCCCCAGTTTGGTGCCCCTTGTTCCGGGAGGGCAGGCCTACCAGATGGTCCGCAACATTGCATTGGGAAATGTCGCTCAAGGGGTTCATTTTTTAACCCAGGTGATTGAAATTACAGGCTCAATCGCGATTGGCTTTTTGCTTGCCGAATTGTTGAATAAACTATGGAAAAAGCTCAAGGCAAAAAAAGCATCTGTGTGAATGTCATAAAATTGTAAAAATGATGATATCGGAATGTTGGGTAGAAATATTAGTATGAAACTATACATAGTGATTAATTGTGCAGATCGGGAGAATATTGGAGGAATTAGTTTGAAAGAGACACAAAAACGGGGAATTATGACGGCGGTTTTATTAACGCTCACTTTATTGGTCGGACTATTAGTCGTAAAAACACCAAGTGTAAAAGCAGAAGCAGTCAATAGCTATATTAGTTCAAAAAAAATTAAACCCGCTGGTATTACAACAGCAATTTGGAGTGGTTTTCCAAAGAATGATTACAATAAGGGATATGGTAAGCCTGAAGGGGTTGTCGTCCATGAAACGGCTAACGCTAGCTCCACAATTTATGGCGAAATTAATTATATGAAGGCTAATTATAATAATGCGTTTGTCCACAGTTTTGTGGATGCCACTCACATTATTAACATTGCCAATACAAATTATTTGTCATGGGGTGTTGGGTATCCAGGAAACGGCAAATATGTCCAGTTTGAACAAATTGAAGTGCACTCTAAAAGTGCCTTTGCCCATGAAATTGCCAATGCAGCTTGGTATACAGCTTATTTGCTAAATAAATACAATTTAAGCCCGAATGACGCTTGTTATGATGGAAAAGGGACAGTGTGGTCTCACAAGGCAGTTGCCCAGTATTATGGGGGTTCAACCCATACTGATCCTTATGGTTATTACATGAGTAATGGGAAAAAATACTTTGGCCAGGGTTATACCATGGCGCAGTTCTATCAATTAGTTAAGAAATACTATACTTCTATCCACGTTAAAAATGTGAAATATACGAGCACTAACTTGACGATGGACGTCAAGTCAACTTCGGGTCATGATTTTTATAATCATGTTCCTGAAAGTAAGTATACGACGAAACGGGTTCATTATGGAAAGACCTACGCGGGTAAGACGATCACGGTTAATATGACTGGTAAACGTGACGGCACTGGCACCCTTTATTATCGTTGTTATTATAACGGTAAATTGATCGGCTGGATTTACGGCGGCGGCTTAGCTAAGCACGTGAGTTATACAACGACTAGCAAGACCATGGATGTAAAAGTAGCACCAGGTAACAATTTCTATAATCATGTGACAAGCAGTTTATATAATAATAAATTGTTACACTATGGCAAAACTTATGCAGGAAAAACGGTCACGATTGATAATGTGGCATACCGCGATGGCACCAAAACACCGTATTACCGTTGTTACTACAATGGCAAACGGATTGGCTGGATTTATGGCGGTGCTTTAGGAGTGCAAGTTACCTACAAGACCATCAATCAAACCAAGACGGTCAAGGCAGTTCCCGGTGCACATGACTTTTTAAATCATGTGACCGCTAGTAAATATACCGTAAAAAGAACCTACTATAGCAAGGATTATGCCGGTAAACAGGTTACTGTTGATAACATTGCTTATCGTGCGGATTGCAAAGTCCCTTATTACCGCTGCTTATATAACGGTAAAATAATTGGCTGGATCTACGGTAGTGCTTTAAACTAGGAAATTTCAGAAATTAAAACCAACAAAACAGGCTTTAGTACATGTATCAGCATGTGACTAAAGCCTGTTTTGGTGTAAATTTTTATTTAATAACCAGTTGTGTTATCTGTTCCTGTTTGGGTACTATCGTAATAGCTTGATTGACTTGTGTCAGCAGTGGTACCGGTTGTGACGCTGGTCAAATTGGCTGTTCCGGTTGATTTGTGACCAAGATCTAAACCTTTTCGAATGAAGTTTGTGACTCGCTGCATTTCAGTTTGACTGGTAACTTCAAAATCCTGTCCATTGATAAGTTGAGTGGTTCCTTGG
Source organism: Pediococcus sp. M21F004 (assembly GCF_051122535.1). Lineage (NCBI taxonomy): Bacteria > Bacillati > Bacillota > Bacilli > Lactobacillales > Lactobacillaceae > Pediococcus > Pediococcus sp. M21F004. The sequence continues at coordinate 747,374 of NZ_CP177314.1, read as the reverse complement.
AGATGGGTAGACTTAAGATGATGTGTAGCTACCCGATATTTAGTGGATAAAGCAACAATCTCATTGAAGCTTAAATCAGTTTGGGTTTGTTTCTTTAAAGAATCCATAAAGCTTTGACTGAGCAAAGTGGAGATGGAATCACTTTTACGTAAAATAGCCATCAAAACTTGGCGTTGACGAACTTGCCGGCCATAATCACCTTGAGGATCGTCATCCCGCATCCGAGAATAGTCTAATGCGGCCTTTCCGCCTAAATGGATCTTTTTACCTTTGACAACGTTGGCTGCCCCATACTTAAATGTGAGAGTTGGTTTGACGGTCACGCCACCAACACCGTTGACGATTTTTTCTAAGCCACCCATGTTGATCAATCCGTAGAAATCAATGGGGACATCTAATAGTTGTTGAATGGATTTGATACTGGTTCCCGCACCGCCAAATGAGTAAGCGGAATTTAATTTTGAAGGCGCATATTGTGTGTATCCCGGAATTGAAAGAGCAGTATCACGGGGGATACTAGTTAGGGTCATGCTTTTCTTTTTGGGATTTAAAGTGGCAATGATGATAGTGTCGGTTCGGCCACGATAATTTCGGCCAAGAGCCCCGGTATCAGTTCCTAAAAGTAAGATAGAAATGGGCTTATTTTTTTTGATAACCGATGAGACATCTCGCGCTTTTTGAATATTGGCACTATTAAAAACAGAATTTGCAGCTTTCTTCGCAGCATACCACTTGTAGGCGGCAAAAACACCGACTGCGATGATAAGAAGACAAACAATCGTGATAATGAGTCGTCTTCGCCGGGAACGTTTAGGGCGATTTGGTCGCTGATGTTGACCACCGTTTTCCGGTTCTCTATGCATCTCGGTTCGAGTTGGCGGAACGTTAAAATGGTTGTGCAGCTCGGATCTTTTGGGTGTTTGGTCCTCATTCATGGGTTTGCCTCCTGAAGCAATATAAAATAAAAGTTTGTATGTGCTTAAGCATAACCGATTAAGCAGTCGAAAAATTGGATTTTATTTTGATTTAATTTTTTTTTAAACACCAAAAGTATATCACATATCTACCGCATTACGAAAACGCAATCAAAATAAAATTAGCTGATTTTGGTAGTTTTAATTAAAAGTGGCTTTTATAGGGAAAAATCTGGTATTCTTTAGGAAGAGAAGTGTGATCAGATGAGCATTCGATGAATCGGGTGGTGAGGAAAACTGTGAACAACAAAATTTTGACACCAAGATTAAATTTAAGACCATTTACGACGACGGATTTATTTAAGCTCCGAGAAATTGTTGAAAACGCAGAGATTGCTAAAAGGGCTGGCTTTCGCGTTTCTAACAGCGCCTTTGAAAGTAACTTTTTCTTACAGCAACTTATGCAGACAAATATTTGGGCAATCACTCTAAAGCAAAGTGCAGATGTTATTGGCAGCATTGGTTTATACTCAGTGAGTGATAAGACGCATGAACCAGACCCACTGAAGTTCGAGATTGGCTACATGTTGAATCAAGACTTTTGGGGCACAGGCTATATGAAAGAAGCTGTTTATTATGTTTTACAGCAAGCCTTTCAAGAAAATCCAGTGTATACTGTGTTAGCCAGTACTTATACTGAAAATAAACGGTCAAAACTACTTTTGGAGCACCTCGGGTTTGAAATGACCGGCCAGCATACTTTACTAGCAAGTGTCTTGAACCCGGATCCCAAACAAGAGACTTACTATGAATTAACAGAAAAAGGATTTAGAGAAGGCGGTAATTATGCAACTCACTAAAGGGTTTGAACAAGCAGCATGTATCATTGCGTTATTATGTACTCAGGATCGAAAGGTTCCGTTGACGACGGCGGTTATTCACAAGCGGTTAACAGGTTCAGAAGCTTACTTACGAAAAATTATGCGTAAAATTGTGCTGGCCGGGCTAGTGACGTCGATTCCTGGAAATAACGGTGGTTTTCGTTTGGCTAAGGATCCAAGCAAAATTTCGTTGTTGGATATTGTAGAAGCTAGCGAAGGCACGATTAAAACGTATCCCGACATGGGTTTTATTGAAAACATTTTTTCTGATGCGCGGCCAATTGCCGAACGTGGTAAAGATGTTTTAAATAAAACGTTTCAAAGCGCTGATGATCTTTGGCGGAACTACCTAAAGGAACAAAGTCTAAGCGACATTCTTATGCAAATTATGGGCGAGCCAGCTGCTTCTGGAATTGATTGGAACGGCTCAGACTCGGAATTACAAGCAAATTTTTTAAAGTTAAATCAAAAAATTGAAAACGTAAGAACTAATTTAAATGGGGATTAGGAGTTGTCAGACTAGTCCCGCTTGTATATAATTGAATCATATCGAAAGAAGAGGTTGCCAAGTTCATAAGTAACAACTCTAAGGTGATAAAGCATCGATGAGGAGTTGTGAAAGGGGAGTTGGCCGAAATCTAAGGGTGCTTTTTCACTTTTGGGTTGGGCCCTGGTTCAACAAATCAGGGACTGTCGTAATGCTTGTAGAGCAGTACGGGGCGCTATCTACGATTTGACTGAGAAATTTATCGGAAGTCTTTTTGTATGGCGATTTGTTATACAAAGAGGCTTCTTTTTTATTGGTTAAAAATAGGATTGCCTTTTTAATTAGAAACTTAAGGAGGAAACAGATTTATGGCAGAACAAGAGAATCACAGCATTGATCGCTCATTGAAGACCCGCCACATTTCAATGATTGCGCTTGGTGGGAGTATCGGAACTGGCTTGTTTGTAGCAAGTGGTTCTGCAATTTCAGAAGCAGGTCCTGGCGGGGCTTTGTTAGCATACGTGGCGATGGGGATCATGGTTTATTTTTTGATGACCAGTTTAGGCGAGATGGCCACTTATATGCCAGTTTCGGGCTCTTTTGCGACCTACTCAACAAAGTATGTGGATCCGGCTATGGGCTTTGCGATGGGATGGAATTACTGGTTTAACTGGGCCATTACTTTGGCTGTTGATATCAGTACGGTTTCAATCGTCATGAAATTCTGGTTGCCAAATGTTCCCGGTTGGGTATGGAGTGTGTTGGCGTTAGTACTAATTTTTTCCGTTAACGCTCTTACCGTCAAGGCCTTTGGTGAAACTGAATATTGGATGGCATTGATTAAGGTCGTTACAGTTATCATTTTCTTAGTAGTTGGTGTGGCCGTTATTTTTGGTATCATGGGTGGACATGCAACCTATTTAAATAATTTTACGTATAAAAAAGCGCCATTCGTTGGCGGAATTCCGATGATTCTTAGTGTATTCGTTGTCGCGGGTTTCTCATTTCAAGGAACTGAATTAATTGGAATTACGGCCGGTGAATCGGAAACGCCTGAAGAAAGTGTTCCTAAGGCGATTAACCAAGTGTTTTGGCGAATTATTTTATTCTATATTTTGGCGATTTTTGTGATTGCTTGCATTATTCCTTATACAAGTCCAGATTTGTTAGGATCTTCGGCAAGTGACGTTAAGATCAGTCCGTTCACCTTAGTCTTTCAACGAGCCGGGTTAGCCGGAGCAGCAAGTATCATGAATGCAGTTATTTTGACGTCGGTCATCTCTTCGGCAAATTCAGGGATGTATGCTTCCACAAGAATGTTATACTCATTGGCTTTACAAGGGTATGCTCCAAAAACATTTGGATTAACAACAAAACGAGGAATCCCTTTAATGGCCTTGATTGGGACGACCATTGTTGGTGCGTTGACCTTTATCTCAAGTATTGAAGGCCCCCATATCTATATGTGGTTGGTTGCAGCAAGTGGTTTGACCGGATTTATTGCCTGGCTGGGGATTGCTATTTCTCATTTTCGTTTTCGTCGCGCATTTGTTAAACAAGGACACAAAGTGGAAGAACTTAAGTATCATGCAAAATGGTTTCCATTTGGACCGATATTTGCTTTTGTAATTTGTTTGTTGGTCATTGCTGGCCAGGATCTTCATTCTTTTGCGACGTTTAACTGGGAAGCAATTGGAATTAGTTATATTAGTGTGCCAATCTTTATCGTTTTGTACGTATTCTATAAAGTGAAATATCATACGCATATTATTCCGTTGGATGAAGTTGATTTAACGCAACCCGATTTTATTTTAAAGTCTCGAAAAATCAAGAAATAAGTGTATAATGCAAGATGCTGTAATAAAAGAGAAATCATGGTAATTGGTTGATTTTTAAAACCATATATTGTTTTTGAATCTGAACATGCTACAATATATAGTATTAAAAGATGAATAAAGGGGAACTTCGAATGATTGCATTATCAGGTCCAATTGGAGCAGGAAAAACAACGTTAACGGAAATTTTATCTCAACATTTAGGCACAAAAGCTTATTATGAATCAGTTGATGATAACCAAATTTTGCCACTTTTTTACAAAGACCCTAAGCGCTACGCATTTTTACTGCAAATTTATTTTTTGAATCGACGTTTAGATGGCATCAAAGAAGCTTTTCAGACTAAAAATAGTGTGATGGATCGTTCGATTTATGAAGATTCACTTCTTTTCCATTTGAATGCAGATTTAGGACGGGCAACCAAGACAGAAGTGCAAATTTACGATTCTTTATTAACTAATATGATGGAAGAATTACCAGAAACTCATTATAAGAAAAATCCGGATTTATTGATTGATATCAACATTTCCTTTGATACGATGTTAAATCGGATTCAAAAACGAGGCCGTTCTTACGAACAAATTGATAATGACCCTAGCTTGTATGAATATTATCAGGATTTGAATCATCGTTATGCTGAATGGTATGACAATTATAACGAAAGCCCTAAGATTCAGATTGACGGGGATCAGTTCGATTTTGTGGAAGACCCACAGGCCCGTGAAAAGGTCATTCAAATTGTGGATCAAAAAATTGCTGAAATTTAGTTGTTTCTTGGAACTTTTTCGGTTATGATAAGTGTAAATAGTAAACGTGAAGCCTTTTTTAAGTAGATTTAAAGCGAGATAGAGCTAGTGAAAGCTATCAATCGAAACTCCGAGAGGCAAAAGCGGGTGAGTAATATCACACGGCTGCGGTCGTTAACCATAATTGAGGGTGCTGGTAACAGCAAACTTGGGTGGTACCGCGAAATAAAGTCTTTTCGTCCCAATTGATGGGATGAGAAGGCTTTTTATTGTGTAATTAAAAATTAGGAGGTTTTAATAATGTTAGATTTAAAAGAAATTCGAAATAATACGGATTATATTAAGGAACGCTTAGGCACACGAGGAATTGATCCAAAAGAAATTGATAAGCTTTTAGACATGGACCAAAAACGTCGAGATTTGATTGTTGAAAGTGAAAATTTGAAGAAGACCCGAAATGAAGTGTCAGATCAAATTTCGCAGTTAAAACGCAATAAAGAAGATGCCAACGATAAAATTACAGAGATGCGTAAAGTCGGGGGCGAAATCAAAGAACTTGATCAACAGCTTCAAACTTTAACTGAAGGAGTTCAGAACAAGGCTGCGCATTTGCCAAATATCCCTAATAAAACAGTTCCAATTAGTTTGACGGAAGAAGGCAGCGTTGAGCTTCGTAAAGTTGGCAAGCCTCGCGAATTTTCGTTTAGTCCTAAACCCCATTGGGAAATTGGTGAAGATTTAGGTATCTTAGATTTTGAACGAGCAGCCAAAGTTTCTGGTAGTCGTTTTGTGTACTATGTAGGACTTGGTGCTCGACTTGAACGTGCCGTATACAACTTTTTCTTAGATCAAAACACTGAAGCCGGATATACAGAAATGATTCCCCCCTACATGGTTAATGACGATTCTATGTTTGGCACAGGTCAATTTCCAAAGTTTAAAGAAACGCATGCTGGGTACGAAATTCAAGATAGTGACCTGACCTTAATTCCTACTGCTGAAGTACCATTGGTCAATTTCCATCGCAATGAAATTCTGGATGCTGATACGTTACCAATCAGTGAGACTGCCTTATCACCTGCATTTCGTTCAGAAGCCGGAAGCGCAGGCCGAGATACCCGAGGTTTGATTCGGATGCACCAATTCAATAAGGTAGAAATGGTGAAGTTCACCAAACCCGAAGATTCATGGAATGAGCTTGAAAAGCTGACAAATCAAGCCGAAAGTTTATTAAAACTGTTGAAGTTACCGTATCATGTGATTACGTTAACCACTAGTGATATGAGCTTTACAGCGGCAATGACACATGATTTGGAAGTCTGGATTCCAGCCCAAAATATGTATCGAGAAATCTCTAGTTGTTCAAACTGTACAGATTTTCAAGCCCGACGCGCACAGATTCGGTATCGTGATGACCAAGGAAAACTACAGTACGTGCATACCTTGAACGGTTCCGGATTAGCGGTTGGACGAACAGTTGCAGCCATTTTAGAAAATTATCAAAATGAAGATGGTTCAGTAACGGTTCCCGAAGCATTGATTCCATATATGGGTGGCATAACGAAGATTACTAAATAGGTAAGTCGGAAAGCTCGTTTTTTAGACAAATAATTTTTGCGACAACTACAAAATGTTATTGACAATTACTAATGGTCAATGATAATATTATGTAGTTGTCATTTGATGGAGGATTAGCTCAGTTGGGAGAGCGTCTGCCTTACAAGCAGAGGGTCACAGGTTCGAGCCCTGTATCCTCCATTGAGCCGTTAGCTCAGTTGGTAGAGCATCTGACTTTTAATCAGAGGGTCGGCAGTTCGAGACTGCCACGGCTCATTTACACATATAAGCATTGCGGGCGTGGCGGAATTGGCAGACGCGCAAGATTTAGGTTCTTGTATCGAAAGATGTAAGGGTTCGAGTCCCTTCGCCCGCACTTCTAATTAATAGATATTATTAATTAGCCGACTTAGCTCAGTTGGCAGAGCATCTGTCTTGTAAACAGGGGGTCGGAGGTTCGAATCCTCTAGTCGGCATTCACCAATTTAATAACTTTGCGGAAGTAGTTCAGTGGTAGAACATCACCTTGCCATGGTGGGGGTCGCGAGTTCGAATCTCGTCTTCCGCTTTGTAGTTTTATAACTACAAGCACATAAGCATTGCCGGGGTGGCGGAATTGGCAGACGCACAGGACTTAAAATCCTGCGGTCAGTGATGACCGTACCGGTTCGATCCCGGTCCTCGGCATTTAATAAGCACCCATAGCGCAATTGGATAGAGTGTCTGACTACGAATCAGAAGGTTGTAGGTTCGACTCCTACTGGGTGCATCATTATTATTAAAGCTTACTGTTTAATCAGTAGACTGAATAAGTTAAAATGCCAACTGTGAGTTTTTATAAGTTGGCATTTTAATTAGTTTGATAATATGAGCGGGAAGTAGCTCAGCTTGGTAGAGCACCTGGTTTGGGACCAGGGGGTCGCAGGTTCGAATCCTGTCTTCCCGATTAAGCACTAAGACGGTGGAAAAGTGCCCTTACGTAAGAATTACCCACTTAAAGTTATTTACCAGTAACGGGAAGTAGCTCAGCTTGGTAGAGCACCACGTTCGGGACGTGGGGGTCGCAGGTTCAAATCCTGTTTTCCCGATAATGGAAAATAAGAAAGTCACGAAGTCAAACTCGTGGCTTTTTTATTTTTTAAAAGTGAAGCAATTAATTAAAATCTTAAAAACAATAATTTATCCCTAAAAATAGCTGTCATTAGTGCGAACCACCTTAGAAAGTTAAAAAACTTTGCTTTTTAATGAGAGTTTCGTATAATGAAAGTCAACATTAGTCAAAGATGCAAGAAAGGGTGTGCAAAATGAGTCAAAACATTTCCGATATCATTGAAAAATATTTAAAACAAATTTTGGCTGATTCAGAGGAAATTGAGATTCGGCGCTCGGAGATTGCTGACTTGTTTGATGTTGTGCCTTCTCAAATTAATTATGTCATTAAGACCCGTTTTACCATTCAAAATGGCTATGTAGTAGAAAGTAAACGTGGTGGTGGTGGCTACATCCGGATTGAAAAAGTCAAATTACTTGATGATTTGGATGTTTTAGATACACTTATTCAAGTGATTGGTGAGGCCATCAATCAACGAGACGCTCTCTCCATCGTTAAAAGTTTGTACGAGGACGATGTCATTGACAAAAGAGAAGGAAACTTGATTTTGGCGGCAATTGACAAGAAAACTTTAGCAATGAGTGATCGTGTTGAGGAAGATCAGTTACGAGCGAGAATTTTAATTGGAATTTTAAATCATTTACGGTATGAGAGCTAAAAAGAAAGTAGGGTGTTAACATGGATAACTTATTTACACCAAGTGCAAAGAATGTTTTGGCTATTTCGCAAGAACAAGCTAAGCGTTTTAAACACCAAGCAGTAGGAACAGAACACTTATTGTTGGCCCTAGCGATAGAAAAGAACGGCATTGCCTACAAAGTATTTCAGCAGTTTTCGGTCACGGAAACAGATATTGTGGAAGAAATTGAACGTTTTACAGGCTATGGGACTTTAAAAAATATTGGCGCTAACGATTATTTGCCATACTCACCAAAGGCCAAGGAAGTTTTGGCAACTGCTGGTGATGAGGCTAAGCGATTAGGTGCTGCTAAAATTGGCACAGAGCATTTACTGTTGGCTCTATTGAGTGATGAAAACATTTTGTCATCTCGGATTTTAATCAGTTTGGACATGGATCTTGCTCAAACACGCAAGGTTATTTTACGCAAATTGGGGGTCAGTGCTTCGGCACAGATTCGCCAAAATCAAGCGCAAACTCGGCGAGGGGCCAAACCTCAAGGTACACCAACGTTAGATTCAGTGGCGCGTAATATGAGTCAGATGGCCCAAGATGGTCAGATTGATCCAGTGATTGGCCGTGAAAAAGAAGTTAAACGAGTGATTCAAATTTTGAGTCGCCGTACAAAAAATAACCCAGTTTTAATTGGTGAACCAGGCGTTGGTAAGACAGCGATTGCTGAGGGCCTTGCCCAACGCATGATTGATGGCAATGTGCCTGCAGATCTTGCTAACAAGCGATTGATGATGCTTGATATGGGATCACTTGTAGCTGGCACAAAATATCGTGGTGAATTTGAAGATCGCCTTAAAAAAGTGATTGATGAAATCCATGAAGATGGTCATATTGTATTGTTTATTGATGAACTGCATACGTTGATCGGTGCCGGTGGTGCTGAAGGGGCGATTGATGCTTCTAATATTTTGAAGCCAGCCTTAGCTCGTGGTGAATTACAAACAATCGGTGCGACCACTCTAAATGAGTATCAAAAATATATTGAAACAGATGCAGCTTTAGAACGACGGTTTGCCAAGGTTGAAGTTGATGAACCTACGACCGAAGAATCTGTTCAGATTTTACGGGGACTACGACCAAAATATGAAGAACATCACCATGTCGCAATTACCGATGATGCCATCAAACAAGCTGTGTCATTATCAGATCGATACATTAGTGATCGCTTTTTACCAGATAAAGCCATTGATTTAATGGATGAAGCGGCCGCTAAAGTTAGAATTGATCAAATGGGTGAAACCAAGAAATCAACTTCTGAAACTAAATTACAAAAATTGACGGATGAAAAAGAAGCTGCAATTGAAGCACAAGATTTTGAGGAAGCTCAAAAGATCAGAGTTAAAGAAGAAAAACTACGCAATAAAATTGAAAAAGCTCAGGCTAATTCTCAAGACGAAGATAAAAAGCCTAAGTATCAATTACAAGAAACTGCAGAAGACGTTGCACAAGTTGTTTCTGAATGGACCGGGGTGCCACTCACTCAGTTACAGAAAACAGAAAGCGATCGTTTAGTTAACTTGGAATCAATCTTGCACAAACGGGTGATTGGCCAAGAAGAAGCTGTTTCGGCAGTTTCACGGGCAATCAGACGTGCTCGGAATGGTTTAAAAGATCCTGGGCGCCCAATTGGCTCATTTATGTTCTTAGGACCAACCGGAGTCGGAAAAACTGAGCTGGCAAAAGCTTTGGCAGAAGCAATGTTTGGATCGGAAGACAATATGATTCGCATTGATATGTCAGAGTATATGGAACGCTACAGTACAAGCCGTTTAATTGGATCGGCACCTGGCTATGTTGGGTACGATGAAGGTGGCCAATTAACCGAGCGAGTTCGTCAAAAGCCATACTCTGTCGTTTTATTTGATGAGGTAGAAAAAGCCCATCCTGATGTGTTCAATATTCTTTTACAAGTTTTAGATGATGGTTATTTGACTGATTCTAAAGGACGTAAAGTTGATTTTCGCAACACAATTCTGATTATGACTTCTAACTTGGGTGCAACAGCACTGAGAGACGAGAAATCAGTTGGCTTTGGTGCTAAAGATGCCAGTCAAAACTACACGGCTATGGCCTCTAAGATTCGTGAAGTCCTTAAGCAGAGTTTCCGTCCGGAATTTTTGAACCGAATTGACGAAAATATTATCTTCCATTCCTTAACTCGTCCTCAACTTCACCAAATTGTGAAATTAATGTCGCAACAAATTCTTAAACGAGTTGCCGATCAAGGAATGACGGTCAAAATTACGCCGGCTGCTATTGATGCCGTTGCGGAAGCAGGCTTTGATCCGGAGTATGGCGCACGGCCAATTCGCCGGGCTTTCCAGACCAAAGTCGAAGACCAATTAAGTGAGTTAATGCTTTCCGGTCAGGCCAAGATTGGTGACAACATCACGGTTGGAGCTCGTCATGGTAAAATTCAAGTCGTTGTGAAAAATCCAAAAGCAGATACGAAACAACCGACCGTTTAATTAAATAAATACTTGCAGTCAAATATTTGACATGTTTAAACAAAATGAGTATGATTAACTTTGTTTGTAACTGTGAATGAAATGAAGTGCTGCGATCTATTGTCCGTAGTACTTCTCATAAAAAGGCAAAAATAGCTTTCCGAAAAAAAGAGCTATTTTTGGTTTTTTTTTGCCAAAAAACAGGGCAATTTGGTAATTGTAATCAAATTGTAATATTTTCTGGCCGTTTGCGGAATATTTTAGAGAGGTGAATAACTTGGCAGGACATTTGGTAAAATACGGTAAACACCGAACTCGTAGAAGTTACGCACGGATTAAAGAAGTGCTGGAACTTCCTAACTTGATTGAGATTCAAAGTAATTCATACCAATGGTTCCTTGATGAAGGGTTAAAGGACATGTTCGATGACATTATGCCTATCGACGACTTTGCTGGAAATCTTTCTTTGGAATACGTTGATTATCAGTTACTAGAACCAAAATATACGGTGGATGAAGCACGTGAACACGAGGCAAATTATTCAGCGCCTTTACATGTGACTTTACGTTTAACTAACCACGAAACTGGTGAAATTAAATCTCAAGATGTTTTCTTTGGTGACTTCCCATTAATGACAGAACAAGGTACTTTCATTATTAATGGTGCAGAACGGGTTATTGTTTCCCAGTTAGTTCGTTCTCCTGGTGTTTATTACACTAAGTCTGCTGATAAAAATGGTCGTGATGTATGGGGAACCACGGTTATTCCTAATCGTGGGGCCTGGTTAGAATACGAAACAGATGCCAAGAACATTGCATATGTGCGTATTGACCGAACTCGTAAAATTCCAATGACTGAATTAGTCCGAGCACTTGGCTTTGGCTCAGATGAAGAAATTGTGGAAATGTTAGGTGAAACTGACGCTCTTGATAATACTTTAGATAAAGATGTGCATAAAAATTCTGAGGATTCTCGTGTTGAAGAGGCTTTAAAGGATGTTTATGAACGTTTGCGTCCTGGTGAACCAAAGACAGCTGACAGTTCACGTAGTTTGTTGACGGCTCGTTTCTTTGATCCAAAACGTTATGATATGGCTCCTGTTGGTCGTTACAAGGTTAACAAGAAGTTAAGTTTGAAGACGCGTTTGGTAGGCCAAACTTTGGCTGAAACTTTAGCAGATCCAGATACTGGTGAAGTTATTGTTCAAAAAGGAACAGTTGTTACTAAAGATGTGATGAAGGACCTAGCTCCATATTTAGATAAAAAAGATTTCAAGGCTGTCACATATACACCTTCTACAGAAGCAGTTGTGACAGAACCTATGACTGTTCAATCAATTAAGATTGTTAGTCCTAATGACCCTGAACGTGAGTTGACAATGATCGGCAACGACAACATTGATCTTAAACTCAAACATATTACTCCTGCAGATATTGTTTCGACGATCAACTACTTCTTCTTATTGCAAGAGGGTGTTGGTTCTACAGATGATATTGATCACTTGGGTAATCGTCGTATTCGTTCCGTGGGTGAACTTTTACAAAATCAATTTAGAATTGGTCTTTCACGAATGGAACGAGTTGTTCGTGAACGGATGTCAATTCAAGATGCAACTACAGTTACACCACAACAATTAATTAATATTCGTCCTGTTGTTGCTTCTATTAAAGAATTCTTTGGTTCATCTCAATTGTCACAATTCATGGATCAAACTAATCCTTTGGGTGAACTTACGCATAAGCGTCGTCTTTCAGCCCTTGGACCTGGTGGTTTAACTCGTGATCGTGCCGGATATGAAGTTCGTGATGTGCATTACACGCATTATGGTCGGATGTGTCCAATTGAAACGCCTGAAGGTCCTAATATTGGATTGATTAACAGTTTGGCTAGTTATGCCAAAATTAACAAATATGGTTTTATTGAAACTCCATATCGTCGTGTTTCATGGACGAGTCATGCGGTTACCAATAAGATTGATTATTTGACTGCTGATGAAGAAGATCAATTCATTATTGCGCAAGCTAACTCACCATTAAATGATGATGGTTCGTTTGTGGACAACGTGGTTATGGCGCGTCATGAAAGTGATAACATCGAAATTGGCATCGATAAAGTCGATTACATGGATGTTTCACCAAAACAAGTAGTTGCAGTTGCAACGGCCTGCATTCCTTTCTTGGAAAATGATGATTCTAACCGTGCTTTGATGGGTGCTAATATGCAGCGTCAGGCTGTTCCTTTGTTAGATCCTCATGCTCCATTAGTTGGAACTGGGATTGAATACAAAGCTGCTCATGATTCTGGAGTTGCCTTGATCTGTAAGCATGATGGAACGGTCGAATATGTTGATGCAAATCAAATTCGTATTCGTCGTGACGATGGTGCTTTAGATACGTATAAATTAATGAAGTTCCGCCGTTCAAATGGTGGTAAAAACTACAACCAACGCCCAATCGTTAAAGTTAACGATCATGTGGACAATGATGAAGTCTTAGCTGATGGTCCTTCTATGGAAGGCGGAGAATTAGCACTTGGTCAAAATCCATTAGTTGCTTTCATGACATGGCAAGGTTATAACTTCGAAGATGCCATCGCGATTAATGAACGTTTGGTTCGCGATGATGTTTATACTTCAATTCATATCGAAGAATATGAGTCAGAAGCGCGTGACACTAAACTTGGACCTGAAGAAATGACTCGTGAAATTCCTAACGTCGGTGAAGATGCTCTTAAAGATCTTGACGAAGATGGAATTGTTCGGATCGGTGCTGAAGTTGAAGATGGCGACATTTTGGTTGGTAAGGTTACACCTAAGGGAGTGACTGAATTATCTGCTGAGGAACGTTTGCTACATGCTATCTTTGGTGAAAAGGCTCGTGAAGTTCGAGATACTTCGTTGCGGGTTCCTCATGGTGGCGGCGGTATTATCCAGGATGTTAAGATCTTTACTCGTGAAAATGGGGATGAGCTTTCACCTGGTGTTAACATGATGGTTCGAGTTTATATTGCTCAAAAACGTAAGCTACAAGTTGGAGACAAAATGGCTGGACGTCATGGTAACAAAGGGACTGTTTCAGTGGTTATTCCTGAAGAAGATATGCCATACATGCCAGATGGTACCCCAATTGACATTATGTTGAGTCCCATGGGTGTTCCTTCTCGTATGAATATTGGCCAAGTATTGGAATTGCATTTAGGGATGGCTGCTCGTAATTTGGGTATTCATGTTGCAACACCTGTTTTTGATGGCGCAAACGATAAAGATATCGCAGATGCTGTTAAAGAAGCTGGAATGCAAACTGATGCTAAAACGGTCTTATATGATGGTCGTACTGGTGAACCATTCGAGCAACGGATTGCCGTTGGGGTAATGCACTACATGAAATTAGCCCACATGGTTGATGATAAGATTCATGCACGTTCAATCGGACCATACTCATTAGTTACGCAACAACCATTAGGTGGTAAAGCACAATTTGGTGGTCAGCGTTTTGGTGAAATGGAAGTTTGGGCCCTTGAAGCTTATGGTGCTGCCTACACACTTCAAGAAATCTTGACATACAAATCAGATGATGTGGTTGGTCGTGTGAAGACTTATGAAGCAATTGTAAAAGGCGATCCAATTCCACGTCCAGGAGTTCCTGAATCATTCCGAGTTCTTGTAAAAGAATTACAGGCACTTGGTTTGGATATGAAGGTCTTGGATAATGACAAGAACGAAATTGAGTTGCGTGATATGGACGACGAAGATGATGATGTTGTCAATGTAGATGCACTCAGTAAGTATGCTGAAGAACAGAAAGACAAATCAAAAGAGGAAGCTAAAAAAGCTTCAGCCTCCGCTGATAAAGCTTCTGCAAGTGAAACTAAAGCTGAAACAGAGAAAAATCAAAAGTAGTTTTTGAGACGTTAAACCAGTCAATAAATCAAGAAGGAGGTCGATCCTTTGATCGATGTCAATAAGTTTGAAAGCATGCAAATTGGGCTCGCATCACCTGACAAGATCAGAAGTTGGTCATATGGTGAAGTTAAAAAGCCAGAAACGATTAATTATCGGACTTTAAAGCCTGAAAAAGATGGCTTGTTCGATGAGCGAATTTTCGGACCAACAAAAGATTACGAATGTGCCTGTGGAAAGTACAAGCGGATTCGTTATAAGGGAATTGTCTGTGACCGTTGTGGTGTTGAAGTTACTAAGTCAAAAGTTCGTCGTGAACGAATGGGCCATATTGAATTAGCCGCTCCTGTTACACACATTTGGTACTTTAAAGGTATCCCAAGTCGAATGGGACTTGTTTTAGACATGAGTCCTCGGGCTCTTGAAGAAATTATTTACTTTGCTTCATACGTCGTAATTGACGCCGGTAAAACACCTTTGGAAAAGAAACAATTATTAACTGAACGTGAATACCGTGAAAAGCTTGGCGAATATGGGAATACATTTAATGCCAAAATTGGTGGAGAAGCTATCAAAGAACTTCTCCAAGATGTTGATCTTGAAAAAGAAGCTGAAGTTTTAAAAGTTGAATTAAAAGATGCTTCCGGTCAAAAACGGACACGTGCAGTGCGTCGTTTAGACATTATTGAGGCCTTTATTAAATCTGGTAATGAACCAGACTGGATGGTAATGGATGCCATTCCCGTTATTCCACCGGATTTACGACCAATGGTTCAATTAGATGGGGGACGTTTTGCCACATCTGATTTGAATGATTTATATCGTCGAGTAATTAACCGTAACAACCGTTTGAAACGCTTGTTAGATTTAAATGCACCTGGAATTATCGTTCAAAACGAAAAACGGATGTTACAAGAAGCCGTTGATGCTTTGATTGATAACGGTCGTCGTGGCCGTCCAGTTGCTGGTCCAGGAAATCGTCCATTGAAGTCTCTTTCACACATGTTGAAGGGTAAGCAAGGACGTTTCCGTCAAAACTTACTTGGTAAACGGGTTGATTATTCTGGTCGTTCTGTTATTGATGTTGGACCTTCACTTAAGATGAACCAAATGGGCTTGCCAGTTCCAATGGCTTTGGAATTATTCAAACCATTTATCATGAAAGAATTGGTTTCTCGTGGCTTAGCTTCTAACATTAAGAATGCCAAGCGTAAGATTGATCGTAAAGATGACGATGTTTATGATGTCTTAGAAGACGTTATCAAAGAACATCCAGTTCTTTTAAACCGTGCACCTACTTTGCATAGACTTGGTATTCAAGCATTCGAACCTACTTTAGTTAGTGGAAAAGCAATGCGTTTGCATCCATTAGTTTGTGAAGCTTACAATGCCGATTTTGATGGAGATCAGATGGCTATTCATTTGCCTTTATCAGACGAAGCACAAGCCGAAGCTCGTTTGCTTATGTTAGCTGCTCATCATATTTTGGCACCTGCAAATGGAAAACCAGTTGTAACGCCATCTCAGGATATGGTTATTGGTAACTACTGGTTAACTATGGAACGTGAAAATAGCAACGGCGAAGGCATGATCTTTAAAGATCTCAATGAAATTCGTTTAGCTATGCAAAATGGTTATGTTTCTGAGCATTCACGAATTGGTTTGCAAGTAAGTTCAATGCCAAAGAAACCATTCACTGATGAACAACGTCAGCAAATTTTGGTTACCACAGTTGGTAAAGCCATTTTTAATGACATTTTACCAGGTGGCTTAATTTACTTGAACGAACCTACTAATGAAAACTTGGTAGATGGCACACCAGATAAGTATTTCTTAAAGGCTGGTGAAGACATCAAGGCTTTCATTAAGGATCAACCATTGATTCCACCATTCAAGAAGGGATTTTTAAGTGACATTATTGCGCAAGTTTACAAGCAATATAAGGTTACAGAAACTTCTCTACTTTTGGATCGGATGAAGGACCTTGGCTATGATATTTCAACAAAATCTGGCTTAACAGTTGGGATTGCTGATATTACCGACTTGAAGGAAAAACCAGAAATCGTTAATGCTGCTCATAAACAAGTAGCTACGGTTACAAAACAATTCCGTCGTGGTTTAATTACTGATGACGAACGATACGAACGAGTTGTTGGAATTTGGAACGATGCTAAAGATGCTATTCAACAAAAATTGATGGAGAGTTTTGATCCTCAAAATCCAATTTACATGATGAGTGATTCTGGTGCTCGTGGTAACATTTCTAACTTTACTCAGTTAGCTGGTATGCGTGGATTGATGGCTGCCCCTAATGGTAAAATTATGGAATTACCAATTCTTTCAAATTTCCGTGAAGGACTTTCTGTTTTGGAAATGTTTATTTCAACTCATGGTGCTCGTAAAGGTATGACTGATACGGCCCTTAAGACGGCCAACTCAGGGTACTTGACTCGTCGTTTGGTTGATGTTGCTCAAGACGTTATTGTGCGTGAAAAAGATTGTGGAACCGACCGTGGTTTAACAATTTCATCAATTGTTGATGGTAATGAAGTGATTGAGTCCTTGTATGACCGGATCTTAGGCCGTTACACACAAAAATCAGTTTATAATCCTGAAACAGGTGAAAAGATCGTTGGCAAGAACGTCATGATTGACGAAGATATTGCTCAAAAAGTTATTGATGCTGGTGTTGAGACTGTTACTATTCGTTCAGCATTCACATGTAACACGCGTCATGGTGTTTGTGAACGTTGTTATGGACGTAACATGTCAACCGGTGACCGTGTTGAAGTTGGTGAGGCAGTCGGAACTGTTGCTGCTCAGTCAATTGGTGAACCCGGAACACAGCTTACTATGCGTAACTTCCATACTGGTGGTGTGGCTGGTAACGAAGATATTACCCAAGGACTTCCTCGTATTCAAGAAATTGTGGAAGCACGTAATCCTAAAGGTCGTGCGGAAATTACTGAAGTTACAGGTACTGTTGAATCAGTTGAAGAAAATCCCGCAGAACGTACTAAAGAAATTACGATCAAGGGTGAAACTGATACCAGAACTTATACTTTGCCAATCACAGCTCGGATGAAGATTGCAGAAGGCGACTTTATTCATCGTGGTTCTGCAATGAATGAAGGCTCAATCGATCCTAAGGAAATGTTGAAAGTTCGTGATGTACTTTCAACTGAAACTTATTTATTGGGTGAAATTCAGCGTGTTTACCGTATGCAAGGTGTAGAAATCTTGGATAAGCATGTGGAAATCATGGTTAGACAGATGCTTCGTAAGATTCGTGTTATGGATCCTGGCGATACAGATGTTCTTCCTGGTACCCTGTTAGATATCAATGATTTCAAAGATGCTAACTACAAGACATTAATTGCCGGTGGCATTCCAGCGACTGCCCGTCCTGTTTTACTTGGAATTACTAAAGCTGCTTTGGAAACAAATAGTTTCTTGTCAGCTGCGTCATTCCAGGAAACAACCCGAGTATTAACTGATGCTGCAATTCGTGGTAAGAATGATCCACTTGTTGGTTTGAAGGAAAATGTTATTATCGGTAAGATCATTCCTGCTGGAACAGGGATGCCTGATTACCGTAAGATTATTCCAAAGACCGTTGGTGGAAAAGTGGCAGAACCTAAGTCACTCAGCGATGTTGAAAAAGAAATGGATACTGAAACATCTAAATAGATGTAGTTAGTTCCATTAAACAAAAGGCAGTGCTTGATTTTTAAATCAGGCGCTGCTTTTTTGAATACATAGGATTAAAACGGGAGCAAAAAATAGCCGAAAGCTAAATACGGGATAAAAGGGATCTGTCGCGGAACGATTTTTTGAAAAATGAGTGTGAAACTTAAACAAGTTAAAGACGCAAAAAAAATAATTGCTGGAAGTGATTGGATACCATGCAGAATAGCAAAAACGAAAATGAGTTCAATATCGGCTTCACCAAAACCTTTAACTATATTGGAAAATTGAAAATGAGAAAATATACTTATTAAAAGAAAAAAAGCTAAAAGTAAGTTGATCGTACTTGGATGTTTTAAAAGCCCCAGTATTCCGAGAACCCCAATTAGACAGACGTTTACACAAGTGTGAGTTAAATCGTCTAAACTGAGATAGATTAAAATAGTGGCGGTCAGTAAATTCATGGTAAGAGGTAAAGGGTGGTAGGTGACAAAAGAAATTTGTAAATAAAGTAAACCCAAAGTCAGTTCAACCAAACAAGAGTTAGGCGGAAATGGTTGCTTGCAGTAACGACATTTACCGTTAAGGACACAATAACTAAGGATTGGAATGAGATCATAAGTCCGTAGCAGGTGATGGCAAGTGAAACAATGAGATCGTGGGCTAATAATTGATTGACCAAGATCAATGCGATCTATACAAAGTGTTAGAAAAGAACCAATAATTGTACCGATTATAAAAAAATAACTGTGAATAAGCATATTAAGACCTCCATTAATTATAAGTACGGGTTTTAAGAACTTTTTAACGAATAATCAGGTGAATATTTTTACGCTGTAATTTTCAATTAGCTTTTAAAAAAAGGCGGTGCATCAGGAGTTATTTAAAAATAATTGACGAAACATCATTGACAAGTTATGCGGATGATGATAATCTAAAAAAGGTGCTTTTGTGGACAGGTTCTGTATTAGACAGACATGCTGACTGGAAACAGTGGTACAAAGCGATGTTCAGGCGCGTTTTTTTATAACAAAAAAAGGACCACCTGGATGTGTGTGCTTAAACTAAAAAGATTTTAAATTTGGAAGGGGAAACAAATCAATGCCTACAATTAACCAATTGGTTCGTAAGGGCCGTCATTCACACGGTTCTAAATCGAAGGCTCCTGCTTTGAATTATGGCTACAATAGCATGAAGAAAAAAGCAGTTGCTAACCCAGCTCCACAAAAACGTGGGGTTGCAACTCGTGTCGGAACTATGACACCTAAGAAACCTAACTCTGCTTTACGTAAATATGCTCGTGTACGTCTTTCTAACTTGATTGAAGTTACAGCATACATCCCAGGAATTGGCCATAACCTTCAGGAACATAGTGTTGTGCTTATCCGTGGGGGCCGTGTTAAGGATTTACCTGGTGTACGTTATCACGTTATCCGTGGTGCACTTGATACAGCCGGTGTTACAGATCGTAAACAAAGCCGTTCTAAATACGGTACAAAGAAACCTAAGAAGTAAGGAGGTAGTTTAAATGCCAAGAAAAGGCCCAGCATCAAAACGTGAAGTATTACCTGATCCAATTTATAACTCAAAGTTAGTAACTCGTTTAATTAACCATTTAATGTTAGATGGTAAACGTGGTACAGCTTCAAAAATTCTCTATAATGCATTTGATCTTATCAAATCCGAAACTGGTAACGAACCAACAGAGGTATTTGATGAAGCAATGAAGAACATTATGCCAGTTCTTGAAGTTAAAGCTCGTCGTGTTGGTGGTTCTAACTACCAAGTACCTATTGAAGTTCGTCCAGATCGTCGATCAACATTAGGTCTTCGTTGGCTCGTGAATTATTCACGCCTTCGTGGTGAACACACAATGACAGAACGTCTTGCTCGTGAAATCATGGACGCTGCAAATAATACAGGTGCTTCAGTTAAAAAGCGTGAAGATACACATAGAATGGCTGAAGCCAACCGAGCATTCGCTCATTATCGTTGGTAATTTTCCACTTGTTGCTTAAGCCAATTTGATTTGGAGAGCAACAACGAATGGCTATTATATGGAGCCCATATAGTAGTCATTTTTTCTAAATTTGATTATTTAACCATTCATTCGAAGGGAGAAACATTTTTTACTATGGCTAATAAACGAGAATTTCCACTTGAAAAGACTCGTAATATCGGAATCATGGCCCATATCGATGCCGGTAAAACGACTACTACAGAGCGGATTTTATACTACACAGGTAAAATTCATAAAATTGGTGAAACTCATGATGGAGCTTCACAAATGGACTGGATGGCACAGGAACAGGAACGTGGAATTACAATCACGTCTGCTGCAACTACTGCTGCTTGGAAAGATCACCGAATTAACATCATTGATACACCAGGACATGTTGATTTCACTATTGAAGTTGAACGTTCATTGCGTGTTTTAGATGGTGCAGTTGCGGTCCTTGATGCACAAGCAGGTGTAGAACCTCAAACTGAAACAGTTTGGCGTCAAGCATCTGATTACAGTGTTCCTCGGATTGTTTTTGCAAATAAGATGGATAAAGTTGGTGCTGACTTTGATTTCTCTGTTCAATCACTTAGAGATCGTTTACAAGCAAATGCTTTACCAATCCAAATGCCAATTGGTGCCGAAGATGATTTTGAAGGGGTCATTGACCTTGTTGAAATGAAAGCTGATCTTTACGATGAAGATAAGCTAGGTACTGAATGGGATACAGTTGATGTTCCTGATGATTACAAAGAAGAAGCTGAGAAGCGTCGGACTGCAATGATCGAACAATTAGCTGATATTGACGATGACATCATGGAAAAATACCTTGGTGGAGAAGAAATCAGTAAGGATGAAATCAAGGCTGCTATCCGTAAGGGTACTTTGAACCTTGAACTCTTCCCTGTATTAGCTGGTTCAGCTTTCAAAAACAAAGGTGTTCAAATGATGTTGGATGCCGTTGTTGACTACTTACCATCACCATTGGATGTTAAACCATACAATGCTGTTGATCCCGAGACAGACGAAGCCGTTGAATTAATTGCCGGAGACGACAAACCATTCTCTGCTTTAGCATTTAAAGTGGCTACAGATCCTTTCGTTGGTCGTTTGACTTATATCCGAGTTTATACAGGAACATTGGAATCAGGTTCTTATGTTTTGAACTCTACTAAAGACAAACGTGAACGTGTTGGTCGTTTGCTACAAATGCATTCTAATCACCGTCAAGAAATCCCAGAAGTTTTCTCAGGTGATATTGCAGCTGCTATTGGTTTGAAGAATACCACAACTGGTGATTCTTTAACTGATCCTGATCATCCATTACATTTGGAATCAATGACTTTCCCAGATCCAGTTATCCAGGTTGCCGTTGAACCAAAATCTAAAGCTGATCAAGATAAGATGGATATTGCTTTACAAAAACTTGCTGAAGAAGATCCTTCATTCAAGGCTGAAACAGATCCTGAAACCGGTGAAACATTAATTGCCGGAATGGGTGAGTTACATTTGGATATCATTATTGATCGTATGAAACGTGAGTTTAACGTTGAGGCATCTGTTGGTGCACCTCAAGTTGCTTATCGTGAAGCCTTCACAAAACCTGCTTCTGCACAAGGTAAGTTTGTGCGTCAGTCTGGTGGTAAAGGTCAATATGGTGATGTTTGGATTGAATTTACACCTAACGAAGAAGGAAAAGGATTTGAATTCGAAGACGGCATCGTTGGTGGTGTTGTTCCTCGTGAATTCATTCCAGCTGTAGAACAAGGTTTACGAGAAGCTTTGAATAACGGTGTGCTTGCCGGTTATCCATTAGTTGACTTGAAGGCTAAGTTATACGATGGTAGTTATCATGAAGTCGATTCTAGTGAAGCTGCATTTAAGGTAGCTGCATCAATTTCACTTCATAATGCTGCTAAAAAGGCTGCTCCAGTAATTTTGGAACCCGTTATGAAAGTTGAAGTTCGTGTTCCTGAAGAGTACATGGGCGATATCATGGGCCAAATTACTGCTCGTCGTGGACGTGTTGAAGGTATGGAAGCTATCTCTGGTGCTGAAGAGATTCATTCATTCGTACCTCTTTCAGAAATGTTTGGTTATGCCACAACATTGCGTTCAGCTTCACAGGGCCGTGGAACGTTTACAATGACATTTGATCATTACGAAGCAGTTCCTAAGTCAATTCAAGAAGAAATTATCAAGAAAAATGGCGGTTCTTCAAGTAAGAACTAATTAATTTTAATTGATAGAAAAAAACCTCCAAACAGTGAAAGCTGCTTGGAGATTTTTTGTGTTAAATGATTTCGGCACCTAAACAAGTTTTGAAGTGATTCAAAGCCCATTTATGCCCAGCTGGATCAAAACTTGCGACTGCAGACGCGGGAATTCTAAGCTGATAATTCAGGTTATACGCAGAAACTGCGGTGTGTAAAATGCAAATGTCTGTACACACACCAACTAAAGTTAACTTCTTTATATGACGACTACGTAAAAAGTTATCGAGATTTGAATTTACAAACGCGCTATAACGATTTTTATTATAGTAATAAACTTGAGAGCTATTTTGATTTTTCTGATACCATTGTTGAACTTGATCGTAAAGTTCATGTCCCCAAGTTTCTGCAAGGTTATGGGGCGGAAAAAGCTTTGTCTCAGGATGGTAGGGATCGTTTAAATCGTGTAAATCTGTCGGAAAAATAATAAAATTTCCTTTTTGTTTAAATTCATTTGCTAATTTAATGATTTGAGATTGAATTTCTTGTCCTGGTTTAGCGGTTGTTAGCGAACCTTGGTCAGCCACAAAATCATTTGTATAGTCTATAATAAGTAAAGCTTCCGCTGATTTCATTAAATAATCCTCCGATTTATTCTTAAGTATAATTGTTTTGATGATAGTAATCATCTTCTTTGATTGTTACAAATTGATTACATTTTAAGAAAGTAAGGATTAATTGGCTTAAAGGCCTTGTAAAGCCCGGGTTTATCTAGTAATATAGACAAGTACTTGAGTTTTGACGGGTGAACTATGCCCATCAATTCAGGTAAAACAAGGAGCTTTGATGTGAAAGGTTGCGACACACCCGGCCGCTTTGCCATGAGGGTGCGGCGGTAATTTTCACGGAGCAAGTCTCATTTTTAAAATAGACGAAGGAGGGAACACAATGGCAAAACAAAAAATTCGTATCCGTTTAAAGGCATACGAACATCGTATTTTAGATCAATCCGCAGACAAGATTGTCGAAACTGCAAAAAGAACTGGTGCCACAATTTCTGGTCCAATTCCATTACCAACAGAACGTACAATCTATACGGTTTTAAGTTCACCGCATAAATTCAAAAAGGCTCGTGAACAGTTTGAAATGCGTACACATAAGCGTTTGATCGATATCGTTA
Source organism: Pediococcus sp. M21F004 (assembly GCF_051122535.1). NCBI lineage: Bacteria > Bacillati > Bacillota > Bacilli > Lactobacillales > Lactobacillaceae > Pediococcus > Pediococcus sp. M21F004. The sequence goes on along the minus strand of NZ_CP177314.1, from coordinate 723,722 downwards.
ACCCAACACCAAAGACAGTTGACTCATTAATGAAGTTAGACTTACCCAGCGGTGTGGATATTGAAATTAAGCTTTAGTATTTAGATCTATATTTTAAAGAAACAAACACATTGGAGGTGTACTCATGACCAAAAAAGGAATTTTAGGAAAAAAGATTGGTATGACCCAAGTCTTTACAGACAACGGCGAGTTAGTTCCAGTTACCGTTGTTGATACAACGCCAAACGTTGTATTACAAGTTAAAACCGTTGAAAGTGATGGTTATAACGCAGTGCAATTAGGGTTCGATGACAAACGTAAAGTGCTAAGTAACAAGCCTGAACAAGGACATGTTGCAAAAGCAAATACGAATCCTAAACGGTTCATCCATGAAGTTAGAGATGTTGCATTGGACGAATTAAAAGTCGGAGATACAATTAGTGCTGACTTATTCGCTGCAGGTGATATCGTTGACGTCACTGGTACTACCAAGGGACATGGTTTCCAAGGTAATGTCAAAAAAGATGGACAACATATTGGTCCGATGGCACATGGCTCCCGTTATCATCGTCGTCCAGGTTCTCTCGGTGCTATTATTAACCGAGTATTTCCTGGAAAGAAGTTACCAGGACGTATGGGTAACAATACACGAACTATTCAAAACCTTGAAATCGTTAAGGCTGACACAGAAAACAACGTATTGTTGATTAAGGGAAATGTCCCTGGATCAAAGAGCTCATTCTTAGTTGTTAAGAATGCAGTTAAGCCACATAAAAAGTAGAAAGGAGGACTAAATTAAATGACAAGCGTATCTTTATTTAAACAAGATGGTACAAAAAATGGCGACGTTGAACTTAACTCAGACATTTTTGGTATCACACCAAACGATAATGTGATTTTTGAAGCTGTGATTATGCAACGCGCATCAATGCGCCAAGGCACACATGCTGTTAAAAACCGTAGTGCAGTTCGTGGTGGTGGAAGAAAGCCGTGGCGTCAAAAGGGAACTGGTCGAGCACGACAAGGTTCAATCCGTTCACCACAATGGCGTGGCGGTGGTATCGTCTTCGGTCCCACACCTCGTTCATATGCTTACAAGTTGCCAAAGAAAATGCGTCGTTTAGCACTGAAGTCAGTACTTTCACAAAAAGTATTGGATGACAGTTTGTTAGTTGTTGATGATTACAGCTTTGAACAACCAAAGACAAAGGCATTTGCCCAATCACTCGACAGCTTAAAAGTTTCGACGAAAGCATTATTAGTCCTTGAAGAAGATAACGAAGCAACTGCTCGTGCAGCTCGCAACCTTGAAAACATCAAAATCGTTTCACCAAGTGGTGTTAATGTATTAGATGTTATCAACAGCGATAAGCTTATTATCACTAAAAAGGCTCTTTCTCAAGTAGAGGAGGCTCTCGCATAATGGAATCACGTGATATTATTTTACGTCCAGTCGTCACTGAATCATCAATGGCTGAAATGGACAATAAACGCTATACATTCGATGTTGATACTCGTGCAACGAAGACAGAAGTTAGAAAAGCTGTTGAAGACGTTTTTGATGTTAAAGTTGTTAAAGTAAATGTTATGAATGTTAAAGGTAAATTGAAGCGTCAGGGACGTTATTCTGGTTATACTAAGAAACGTCGTAAGGCAATTGTCACTTTGTCTGCTGACTCAAAAGAAATCAAATTATTCGACGAAGAATAATTAATAAAATATAGGAGGAAAAACACGTGGGGATTAAGAAGTTTAAACCAACGACAAATGCTCGTCGTGGTATGACGCAGCTTGATTATAGCGAAATCACCAAGACGACTCCTGAAAAATCGTTACTTGAGTCTCAAAAACATACGGCCGGTCGTAATAACTCTGGTCGAATGACAGTTCGTCATCGTGGCGGTGGTAACAAGCGTCAATATCGTGTTATTGATTTCAAACGAATCAAAGATGATGTTGCTGCAACAGTTAAAGCCATTGAATACGATCCAAATCGTACTGCTAACATTGCTTTAATTGGCTATGATGATGGTGTTAAGGCATACATCATTGCACCAAAAGGATTGAAGGTTGGTGACAAAGTTCAATCTGGACCTGATGCAGATATTAAAGTTGGAAATACATTACCATTAACCAATATTCCTGTTGGTACTATTATTCACAACATCGAATTAAAGCCTGGCAAGGGTGGCCAATTGGCTCGTTCTGCTGGTGCTTCAGCTCAATTGCTTGGTAAAGAAGGAAAATATGTTCTTGTACGTTTAGCTTCATCAGAAGTTCGTATGATCTTATCTACTGGCCGTGCAACTATTGGTGCTGTTGGTAATGAAGAACATGAACTTGTTAATGTTGGTAAAGCTGGCCGTACTCGCTATGCTGGACAACGTCCACATGTTCGTGGATCTGTAATGAACCCTAACGATCATCCTCATGGTGGTGGTGAAGGTAAAGCACCAATTGGTCGTCCATCACCTCTTTCACCTTGGGGTAAGAAGACTATTGGTAAGAAGACACGTAACAAACGGAATAAATCAAATAAATTTATTGTTCGTGGTCGTAAACGCGGTCGCTTAGGTAATATTTAGTTGAAAATTTCCCTAAAGGAGGTTTCATAATGGGTCGTAGTTTAAAAAAAGGACCATTTGCAGATGAACATCTTTTGAAAAAGATCGATGCACAAAAAGATCAAGAAAAGAAATCTGTAATTAAAACATGGTCACGTCGTTCTACAATTTTCCCAAGTTTTATCGGTTATACAATTGCTGTCTATGATGGCAGAAAGCATGTCCCAGTTTATATTCAAGATGACATGGTTGGCCATAAGCTTGGCGAGTTTGTACCAACGCGTACATTCCATGGTCATGGTAATGGTACCGACGATAAAAAGACAACTGCTAAATAAGGAGGATGAATCATGGCTGAACAAGTAACATCTGCACATGCAACTGCAAAAACTGTTCGCATTGCCGCTCGTAAGGTTCGTTTAGTAGTTGATCTTATTAGAGGAAAAAGCGTCGCAGAAGCAATTGCAACTCTTAAATTTACACCAAGAGGCGCATCGCCAGTAGTAGAAAAAGTTTTAATGTCTGCTGTAGCGAATGCTGAAAATAACTTTGATTTAGATCGCGAAGATTTGGTTGTAAGTGAAGCTTATGTCAATGAAGGACCAACGTTAAAACGTTTCCGTCCACGGGCAAAAGGTTCTGCTTCACCAATCAACAAGAGAACAAGTCATATTACAGTAGTCGTATCTGAGAAATAGGAGGGAACACGCGTGGGTCAAAAAGTAAATCCAAATGGATTTCGTGTTGGTATCATCCGTGACTGGGAAGCAAAATGGTATGCTGAAAAAGATTTTGCTAACTACTTGCGTGAAGATTTACAAATTCGTAAATTCATCTCAACTAAGCTTGCCGACGCATCTGTTTCCAATGTAGAAATCGAACGTGCTGCAAATCGCGTTAACGTTTCTATCCATACCGCAAAACCAGGTATGGTCATTGGAAAAGGCGGATCCGAAGTAGAAAGCTTACGGAAACAATTAAATGAGCTTACAGGTAAACGAGTTCATATTAATATTATTGAAATTAAGAAACCTGATTTAGATGCTAAATTAGTTGGCGAAAACATTGCTGCTCAACTAGAAGGCCGTGTCGCTTTCCGTCGAGCAATGAAACAAGCAATGCAACGTACAATGCGTTCAGGCGCTAAGGGTATCAAAACCCAAGTTGCTGGACGATTAAACGGAGCAGATATGTCCCGTGTTGAGCATTACTCTGAAGGAACAGTACCTTTGCACACATTACGTGCTGACGTTGATTATGCTTGGGTCGAAGCAAGCACAACATACGGTCGTTTAGGTGTTAAAACTTGGATCTACCGTGGAGAAATCTTGCCAGAAGCAAAGAGTTCCAAAGGAAATTCTAAAGAACAAGGAGGGAAATAATCATGCTAGTACCAAAACGAGTTAAGTTCCGTCGTGTGCATCGTGGTAAGATGCGTGGTGCCGCAAAAGGCGGTAAAACTGTTACATTCGGCGATTTTGGTTTACAGGCTTTAGATTCACATTGGATCTCAAACCGTCAAATTGAAGCAGCCCGTGTTGCTATGAACCGTCACATGAAACGTGGCGGTAAAGTTTGGATCAAAATTTTCCCTCATAAGTCTTACACTTCAAAAGGTGTAGGTGTTCGTATGGGTAATGGTAAAGGTACTCCCGAAGGTTGGGTAGCACCAGTGAAACGCGAAAAAGTGATGTTTGAAGTTGGTGGTGTTGATGAAGAAACTGCACGTGAATCATTACGTCTTGCTTCAATGAAATTACCAGTAAGAACAAAGATCATCAAACGCGAGGAAGTAGGTGGCGAATCAGATGAAGGCTAAAGAAATTAATGAATTAACCACTGATGAGATGCTTAAAAAGGAGCAAGATTATAAAGATGAGCTTTTCAATTTACGTTTCCAATTGGCTACTGGTCAATTAGAAAATACAGCTCGTTTAAAGCAAGTTCGTAAGAACATTGCCCGAATCAAAACTGTTTTACGTCAAAAAGAGTTAAGTAAGTAGAAGAATACGAAGGGAGGACTTACCACATGAGTGAGGAACGTAACGCTCGTAAAGTATATCAAGGTAAAGTTATTTCCGATAAAATGGAAAAAACTATTACTGTTGAGATTAGTACTACCAAAAAACATCCTGTTTATGGCAAACGTGTTAAATATTCAAAGAAAATTAAAGCACATGATGAAAATAATGAAGCTAAAATTGGCGATGTCGTAAAAGTTATGGAAACCCGTCCGTTGTCCGCAACAAAACGTTTCCGTTTAATTGATATTGTTGAAAAAGCAGTTATTATCTAAATTTTGTTATTTAAACTCGTATTCTGATACAAAGATGGAAGGAGGACACTAACTGTGATCCAACAAGAAAGTCGTTTAAAAGTTGCTGATAATTCTGGAGCACGTGAGATTTTAGTAATTAAAGTTTTGGGTGGTTCTCGTGTTAAATTTGGTTATATTGGTGATATTATTGTTGCTACTGTCAAACAAGCAACACCAGGTGGCGTTGTCAAAAAGGGTGACGTTGTCAAGGCTGTAGTTGTTCGGACAAAAACTGGTGCACATCGTGCTGATGGCTCATACATCAAATTTGATGAAAATGCTGCAGTTTTAATTAAAGATGATAAGAGCCCACAAGGAACACGTATCTTTGGCCCCGTTGCACGTGAATTGCGTGACAAAGATTTCATGAAGATTGTTTCTTTGGCCCCTGAAGTATTGTAATTAAGGATCGGATCGAAGGAGGTGCAACACGACATGTTCGTAAAAAATGGTGACAAAGTTCGCGTAATTAGCGGCAAAGAAAAGGGCAAGGAAGGAACAATTACAAAAATCCTTGCTAAACAAAATCGCGTTGTTGTAAAAGACGTAAACAAAGTTAAAAAACATCAAAAAGCTAGCAACACTAATCCCCAAGGTGGCATTATTGATGTTGAAGCAGCAATTGATGCTTCAAACGTGATGTTAATTGATCCATCTACAAATGAACCTACTCGTGTAGGCTATAAAGTAGTAGACGGTAAAAAAGTACGTTTTGCCAAAAAATCTGGCGAAACAATCGATAAATAATTCATGAAAGGAGGAAAAATTTTTCATGTCTAACCGATTAAAAGAAAAATATGTTAAAGAAGTTACCCCAGGACTCATGAAGAAGTTTGAATATACTTCAGTTATGCAAACACCTAAGGTTGATAAAATCGTCTTGAACATGGGTGTTGGTGATGCAACAACAAATGCTAAAAACCTTGATGAGGCTGTTGAAGAATTAACTTTAATCTCTGGTCAAAAACCATTGGTTACAAAAGCTAAAAAATCAATTGCTGGTTTCCGTTTACGTGAAGGTATGTCTATTGGTGCAAAAGTTACGCTTCGTGGCGAACGTATGTATGACTTCTTAGATAAGTTAATCAACGTTTCTTTACCACGTGTTCGTGATTTCCACGGTATCAGTGCTAAAGCATTTGATGGTCGTGGTAACTATACACTTGGGGTTCGTGAACAATTAATCTTCCCTGAAATTGATTATGATAATGTTAACCATGTACGTGGTTTAGATATTGTTATCGTAACAACCGCAGAGACAGATGAAGAATCTCGTGAATTGTTGGCACAAATGGGAATGCCATTCGAAAAGTAAACGAAGGGAGCAATTAACTTGGCAAAAAAATCATTAGTTATTAAGAGTCAACGTCCTGCAAAGTATTCGACACAGAACTACACACGTTGTGAACGTTGTGGCCGTCCACACTCTGTATATCGTAAATTTCATCTTTGCCGTATTTGCCTTCGCGAATTAGCTCATGAAGGCCAAATTCCTGGCATGAAAAAAGCAAGCTGGTAAAATTATACCGGAGTAAAAGGAGGGTAAACATTAATGTCTATGACTGATCCTATTGCAGATTTCTTAACACGTATTCGTAACGCCAACATGGTGCGTCATGAATCATTGGAAGTTCCTGCATCAAAAATCAAACGAGATATTGCTGAAATTCTTAAGAATGAAGGCTTTATCAAAAATATCGAATATGTCGATGACGACAAACAAGGTATTATTCGTGTATTTCTTAAATATGGTAAAAACAAAGAACGCGTTATTACTGGCTTGAAACGTATTTCAAAACCTGGTTTACGTTCATATGTTAAAGCTGATGACGTACCTAAGGTCTTAAACGGTTTAGGTATTGCTATTATTTCAACATCTGAGGGTGTAGTCACTGATAAAGAGGCTCGTGCCAAAAAAGTCGGTGGCGAAGTTTTAGCTTACATTTGGTAAAATTTTAAAAGTAAGGAGGTGCCATTAAATTGAGTCGTATTGGTTATAAAGCTGTAGAAATTCCATCAGGCGTTGAAGTTAAAGCCGATGGTGATCAAGTAACTGTCAAAGGTCCTAAGGGTACATTAACACGTACTGTTAGCACGGAAATCACAATGACTGTTAAAGACAATGTGGTTACGTTTGACCGCCCAAGTAATGATAATAAAATGCGTGCCTTACATGGTGCAACTCGTGCCAACTTCAATAACATGGTTGACGGAGTTACAAAGGGTTACAAGAAAGAACTACAATTGGTTGGTGTTGGATATCGTGCACAACTTAAAGGTAAGACTTTAGTTTTGAACTTAGGTTATTCCAACCCTGTTGAATTAGAAACTCCTGCTGATATTGAGTTAGAAGTTCCTGACAATACACACGTTAATGTTAGTGGAATTAGCAAACAACATGTTGGCGATTTTGCTGCTGAAATTCGTGCCGTTCGTTCTCCAGAACCTTATAAAGGTAAAGGTGTTCGCTATGTTGGCGAATATGTTCGTCTTAAAGAAGGTAAAACTGGTAAGTAATGCCGCATAGGCTAATCATTAGAAAATTTTAGAGGTGAAAATTGTGATTTCAAAACCAGATAAGAATAAAACACGTCAAAAGCGTCATTTACGTGTTCGTAGCAAGATTTCTGGGACTGCAGAGTGCCCACGCTTAAATGTATATCGTTCAAATAAAAACATCTACGCTCAAGTAATTGACGACGTAGCGGGTGTAACGCTAGCAAGTGCCTCAACATTGGACAGTGAAGTTAGTGAAGGTTCAAAAGCTGAACAAGCAAGTTCTGTTGGTGCTTTAGTTGCAAAACGAGCAGCAGCAAAGAAAATCGAAAAGGTCGTTTTTGATCGTGGCGGTTACTTATACCACGGACGAGTTGAAGCATTAGCTGAAGCAGCTCGTGAAAATGGACTTAAATTCTAAGATAAGGAGGGAATACCGTACATGTCGAATTATATCGATCCAGAAAAGTTAGACTTGGAAGACCGTGTTGTTTCTATCAATCGTGTAACAAAGGTTGTTAAAGGTGGACGTCGTCTTCGTTTTGCTGCTTTAGTTGTTGTTGGCGATAAAAATGGTCACGTTGGTTTTGGTACTGGTAAGGCTCAAGAAGTTCCAGAAGCTATTCGTAAAGCCGTTGAAAATGCTACAAAGAGTTTGGTCCAGGTACCAATTATTGGCACAACCATCCCTCACGAAATCATCGGTGAGTTTGGTGGCGGACGAATTTTGTTGAAGCCTGCTGAAGAAGGTTCTGGTGTTGCAGCCGGTGGTGCTGTTCGTGCCGTTATGGAACTTGCAGGAGTTGATGATGTTACAAGTAAACGTTTAGGTTCAAATACACCTGTTAACGTTATTCGTGCAACATTTGAAGGCTTAAAAGGTTTACGTAGTGCTGAGGAAATTGCTGCTTTACGTGGCGTTTCAGCAGATCACTTGGCTGAATAAGGAGGAACAATGATGGCTCAATTAAAAATTACACTTATTAAAAGTGCGGTACATCGCCTCCCAAAGCAACGCAAAATTGTTAAAGAATTAGGTTTGGGACGGGTTAACAGCTCAGTTGTCTTACCTAATAATGAGGCGACTCGTGGTGCAATTTTCCTTATTGCCCATTTAATCGAAGTTGAAGAAGTTAAATAATTTAAATTAGTTAGGAGGTGCTGAAACTTATGAAGTTAAATGAATTAAAACCTAGCGAAGGTTCACGTCGCGAACGTAACCGTCTTGGCCGTGGAACATCATCTGGTAATGGTAAAACATCTGGTCGTGGTCAAAAGGGACAAAAAGCACGTAGCAAGGTTCGTTTGGGCTTTGAAGGTGGGCAAATGCCACTTTATCGTCGTATTCCAAAACGTGGATTTACTAACATTAACCGTAAGGAATATGCGATCGTTAATCTTAATGACTTAAACGCCTTTGATGAGGGTGCAGAAATTACACCTGAAGCACTTTTAAAGGCTGGAGCTGTTAAGAAAGCACTTAGCGGTGTTAAAGTTCTTGGTAGTGGTGAGTTATCAAAGAAACTTACAGTTAAGGCTAACAAGTTCTCAGAAAGTGCAGTAAAAGCAATTGAAGCTGCAGGCGGCAAAACTGAGGTGATTTAATGCTATCGACTATCAAAAACGCTTTTAAAGTAAAGGATATTAGAAATAAAATTCTGTTTACACTAGGTGTTTTGATTGTTTATCGTTTAGGTGCGTATATCACAGTTCCTGGGATTAACGCCAAAGCATTACAAAGTGTTGCTTCCTCCGGATTGGTTGGCATTCTAAATACATTTAGTGGTGGTGGCCTATCCAATTACTCTATTTTTGCGATGGGGGTTTCCCCATATATCACGGCTCAAATTGTTATTCAACTTTTACAAATGGACATCGTGCCCAGATTTGTAGAGTGGAGTAAACAAGGAGAGGTTGGACGTCGAAAGCTAAATCAAGCTACAAGATATTTAACTATTATCTTGGCATTTGTTCAGTCAGTCGGAATTACAGCCGGATTTAATGCTTTAAGTAGTTTAAATCTAGTCGAAAATCCAAGTGTTCAAACTTACATTACAATTGGATTGATTTTGACTGGTGGTACAATGTTAGCAACTTGGTTGGGTGATATGATTACTGACCGGGGCCTCGGAAACGGGGTTTCAATTCTAATTTTTGCCGGGATTATTGCTCGGACACCAACAAGTATGTATCAAATTTATCAAGAACAATTTGTCGATACGGCAAAAAGTGATTGGTGGAGCAGTTTCTTATTCGTTGGTGCGCTGATTATCGCAGTTTTAGTTATTGTTATATTTGTCACTTGGGTTCAACAAGCTAGTCGTCGTGTGCCAATTCAGTACACTCGCCGTGCTTCTGGAACTTCAGACAGCAGTTACTTACCGTTAAAGGTTAACGTAGCTGGTGTTATCCCTGTTATTTTTGCAAGTTCGTTTATCGCAACGCCTCAAACTATTTTGATGGCTTTTGCGAATAACCATGCGCAAGATACTTGGTACAAAGTGTTGTCAGATGTATTCAATATGCAGACAACAGATGGTGCAATTCTATATACTTTCTTGATTGTTGTATTCACATTCTTCTATGCTTTTGTTCAGGTTAATCCGGAAAAGCTGGCAGAGAATCTTCAAAAACAAGGGAGTTATATTCCTGGAGTTTGGCCTGGTCATGAGACGCAGAGTTATGTATCTCAACTTTTGATTCGTTTATCAGTTGTGGGTTCGTTATTCTTAGGATTAGTTTCACTAATTCCTTTAATTGCGCAAGACCTATGGAACTTAGATGAATCAATTGGATTAGGCGGAACGAGTTTACTAATTGTTGTTGGTGTTGCGATTGAAATTATCAGTCAAATTGATGGCTTAATGATGAAGCGTGAATACGTCGGATTTATTAGGAAACCAGAGCAAACCGATTAAAAACGGAGGGCAAAGATAATATGTCTACACTTAATCTTGTATTAATGGGATTACCTGGTGCTGGTAAAGGTACGCAAGCACAAAAAATAGTTGATGAATTTGAAATTCCTCATATTTCCACGGGTGACATTTTCCGTGCAGCAATGAAAAATGAAACTGAAATGGGACTTGAAGCAAAAAAATACATTGACCAAGGTAATTTAGTTCCTGATTCTGTTACAGACGGTATTGTGGCGGATCGTTTAGCTGAAGACGATACAAAAGTCGGCTTTATGCTGGATGGATACCCAAGAAATCTCGAGCAGGCACAGGCATTGGATTCAATGACTGCAAAGCTTAATAAGCCAATTAGTGCAGTTATCAACATTCATGTTGATGCAGATGTGCTAGTTGAACGTTTGTCAGGTCGATTCATCTGTAAGAACTGTGGTGCAACTTATCATAAGTTGTACAACAAGCCTAAGGTAGAAGGAACTTGTGACGTTTGTGGTCACCATGAATTTTACCAACGTGAAGATGATAAACCCGAAACCGTAAAAAATCGTATTGAGGTTAATACAAAGCTGAATACACCACTCATTGATTTTTATAATGATAAGAAATTATTGTATACAGTTAATGGTGATCAAGATATCAACGATGTATACCGAGAAATTCAAAAGGTATTACGAGCTATTTAATGCTTGCCTGTTCATTATTACCAGTTAATTTTGTTTGTTTGCAAATGAAATTACCTTATGGTAAACTTGTTCAGGTTTAGCTTATAGTACTTTTATGCACAATAAGCGCTTGAACGAAATGAATTTGTAAAAAAGACAGTAAAAATGGGAGGCACATTTAGTGGCAAAAGATAATGTCATTGAAATTGAAGGTAAAGTTAAAGAAACTTTACCGAACGCGATGTTTAAGGTGGAACTCGAAAACGGTCATGAGATATTGGCACATGTTTCTGGAAAAATTCGGATGCATTATATTCGTATTCTTCCAGGTGACAAAGTAACTGTGGAAATGTCACCATATGACCTTTCAAAGGGTCGTATTACCTATCGTTTCAGATAAGTTTTTAACGTTTTATTAGGAGGAATATTCATGAAAGTACGTCCATCAGTAAAACCAATGTGTGAACATTGTAAAGTAATTAAACGTAAAGGACGCGTTATGGTTATTTGCTCAGCAAATCCAAAACACAAACAACGTCAAGGAAAATAATTAAGCTGGAGGTGAAATTTAATGGCTCGTATTGCAGGTGTTGATTTACCACGTGATAAACGAATCGTGATTGCTTTAACATATATTTTTGGTATCGGAAATACAACAGCTGTCAAGATCTTAAAGGATGCAGGTGTCTCTGAAGATGTCCGTGTTCGTGATCTTGCTGCTGATGATGAAGATAAAGTTCGTGCACAAGTAGATAACTATCGTGTAGAAGGAGATCTTCGTCGTTCAGTAAGTCTTGATATCAAACGTCTTCAAGAAATCGGTTCATACCGTGGCATGCGTCATCGTCGTGGACTTCCAGTTCGTGGTCAAAACACGAAGAACAACGCACGAACTCGTAAAGGCAAAAAGGTATCAATTGCCGGTAGAAAGAAATAATAAATAAAGGAGGCTAGCATATTGGCAACCAGAAAAACTTCTCGTAAACGTCGAGTAAGAAAGAACATCGAAGCTGGAGTGGCACATATTCACTCAACTTTTAACAATACATTAGTTATGATTACAGATCCTCAAGGAAATGCTGTTGCATGGTCATCAGCAGGTTCACTTGGATTCAAAGGTAGTCGTAAGTCGACTCCATTTGCTGCCCAAATGGCTGCAGAAGCTGCAGCTAAAGCAGCTATGGAACATGGAATGAAATCCGTTGAAGTTGCTGTTAAGGGTCCTGGTTCTGGTCGTGAAGCTGCTATTCGGGCACTCCAATCCACTGGATTAGAAGTATCCGCAATTCGCGATGTCACACCAGTTCCTCATAATGGTTCTCGTCCTCCAAAGCGCCGTCGTGTATAGTGCGTCAATTTTTTGAGGGCTAACTTCATGATGCATTCAGAGTTAATATGCACAACGCGTTTTGAAAGGGGTAAAGATAAGAATGATCGAATTTGAAAAACCAAACATTCATAAAATTGATGAGAATATCAATTACGGCAAGTTTGTCGTTGAACCGCTCGAACGTGGGTACGGAACAACATTAGGCAATTCTTTGCGTCGTATTTTGTTGTCATCATTACCGGGTGCGGCGGTTACAAGCATTCAAATTGATGGCGTTCTTCATGAGTTTTCAACAATTGAAGGCGTAGTTGAAGATGTCACACAAATCATCTTAAACATTAAAAAGGTTTCTTTAAAGATCGAAAGTGATGATGAAAAATCTTTAGAGATTGATGTTAAGGGTCCTGCTACCGTCACTGCTGGTGACATTCAAGGTGACAGTGATGTTGAGATTCTTAATCCAGATCAGTATATCTGTACCGTTGCTGATGGCGTGACTTTTCATGCTATATTGACAGCTGATACGGGTCGTGGTTATGTTTCAGCTGATGAAAATAAGGCTCGCAAGGATGATATGCCAATTGGTGTGCTTCCAATCGATTCCATTTATACCCCAATCGAGCGTGTCAATTATCAAGTTGAGAACACACGTGTTGGTCAACGGGATGACTATGATAAGCTTACTTTGGATGTTTGGACCGATGGTTCCATTAGTCCTAGTGAGGCTACTAGTCTTTCAGCAAAAATTCTTACTGAACATTTGGCTCTATTTGTTAATTTAACAGATGAAGCTAAAGATGCTGAAATCATGGTCGAAAAGGAAGAAACACATAAAGAAAAAATGTTAGAGATGTCCATCGAAGAGCTTGATTTGTCAGTTCGTTCATACAATTGTTTGAAACGTGCTGGAATCAATACTGTTCAGGAATTAACTGACAAAACTGAAGCACAAATGATGAAAGTTAGAAACCTTGGGCGTAAATCCCTTGAAGAGGTTAAAGTTAAATTAACTGACCTTGGACTTTCATTACGCAATGAAGACTAATTATAAGGAGGGTTTCCATTCATGGGCTATCGTAAATTAGGTCGTACGAGTTCACAACGCAAGGCTTTACTTCGTGACTTGACCACTAACTTAATTGTTAATGAAAAGATCGTTACAACTGAAGCACGCGCAAAAGAAGTTCGTTCAACTACTGATAAAATGATTACATTAAGCAAACGCGGTGATTTACATGCACGTCGTCAGGCTGCTGCTTTTCTTCGCAATGTAGTTGCTGATGTTTCTGAAGATGCTGACGAGGTTAAAGTTACTTCTGCACTTCAAAAATTGTTTGATGATTTAGCTACTCGTTATGCTGACCGTAATGGTGGGTATACACGAATTCTTAAGACAATGCCTCGCCGCGGAGACGCTGCACCAATGGTTATCTTGGAATTTGTTGACTAAATATTCAATCGAATATTTAATTTTTTAAATTAACAAATTTATCACTAGAAGTTGTGGTAGGGTGTAATGATGTTGGAATTTATTCCGAGTCTAGCCCACGGTTAATACGTTGTATTAACTATCACTTCTTTTCAGTGATTTTTTTGTATCTACATAAAAGCATAAGTATACTGGTTAGTGCGTTTGGGTATGTTAAAATAGAAAAAATACCTATCAAAGGAATGTTCTCGGATGAATGAAGTGATTAAAGTTGCACACTTAACATATGCATATTCTAAAAATAGTCAACCTGCTTTAGATGACGTCTCTTTTACGATTTCAAGCGGTGAGTGGGTAGCGATCGTTGGTCATAACGGCAGTGGGAAAAGTACACTAGCTCAAGCGTTGGACGGACTGATTGATTTTAAACAAGGACAAATTTGGGTTGAAGGTACTGAACTCGCAGAAGAAAGTGTTTGGGAAGTTCGTAACAAAATTGGCATGATCTTTCAGAATCCGGATAATCAATTCGTGGGGGCCACTGTGGAAGACGATGTGGCCTTTGGTCTGGAAAACATGGCGATTCCGCATGATGAAATGCACGAACGCGTGATGCAGGCACTAGAAGAAGTTCAGATGAGCGAGTTTCGTCACAAACAACCTGATCAGTTATCTGGAGGGCAAAAACAGCGAGTGGCACTTGCCGGAGTGATCGCCATGCAGCCTAAAATTATTATTTTGGACGAAGCAACCAGTATGTTGGATCCAGTGGGTCGGCGAGAAATTATAAACGTGATTCGTAAATTAAAGAAACGTTTGGGAATCACCGTGTTGTCCATTACCCATGAAATGGATGAAACAACCGATGCGGACAAGGTCATTGTTTTAAACGATGGTAAAGTAATTCGTACAGGTACTCCGGAAACTATCTATAACCATAGTGAGCTGTTATTGCAGTTGGGATTAGATGTTCCTTATTCCCAGAGATTAAAAAGGGAGTTAAAGCAGCGTCAGGTGAAAACGCCGGAAGCTTATTTTGATGAGAAAGGAATGGTGGACTGGTTATGGCAATCACTTTTAAAGAAGTAACTTACACCTATTCGCCTGATACGCCTTTTGAATTTGAAGCTTTGAAAAATATCTCCACAAAAATTGAGGATAATTCGGTTACTGCGATAATTGGACACACAGGAAGCGGCAAATCGACGCTCCTGCAGCATTTAAATGCGCTTTTGAAACCTACTGGTGGTACGGTCCTGATCGGTGATACTGCGATCACTTCTGAAACCAGTAACAAGAATCTGAAGCCGTTAAGAAAAAAAGTGGGCATTGTATTTCAGTTTCCTGAAAAACAGCTTTTTGCGGAGACGGTAGAAAAAGATATTGCTTTTGGACCAGAAAATTTTGGTAATACCACTGAAGAAGCAAGCCAAGTTGCTAAAAGAATGGCTGGATTAGTAGGGTTGCCTGCAGAGGTGCTTTCCCGATCACCTTTCGAATTATCAGGTGGTCAAATGCGACGCGTTGCGATTGCGGGTGTCTTAGCTATGCAGCCCGAAGTTCTGGTGCTTGATGAACCCACGGCAGGCTTAGATCCCAGGGGCCGTCGTGAAATTATGCAGCTTTTTACGAAACTTCAAAACACGCAAAAATTTACCATTGTTTTGGTTACTCATCAAATGGAAGATGTCGCTAATTATGCAGATCATGTGATTGTGATGGAGGCCGGGAAGATTGTTAAAGAAGGCAGTCCACGAACTGTTTTTGCCGATGTCGAATGGCTACATGAAAAACAATTGGATGTGCCAGCTAGTACCGAATTTGCCTTTGAAATGCAGAAACGCGGCTTTCATTTCACCCAGTTTCCGTTAACGGAGTCGGAGTTGGCTGATGACATAGCCGATTTGTTTAAGAAGAGAGGCCAAACGCATGAATAAAATCCTATTTGGTCGTTATATTCCGCTAGACTCTTTTGTACATCGCATGGATCCCCGGTCAAAACTAGTTCTAAGCTTCCTATACGTGATTGTTATTTTTTTTGCGAATAGTTGGTGGATTTACTTATTAATGACAATCGTGGCGTTTCTAAGTATTCTAGCTTCCAAAATTAATTTTAAACTTTTTGTTGAGGGAATAATGCCCCTGCTTTGGATTATTGCCTTCACTATAGTTATTCAAATATTTTTCGGTACCGGTGGTCATTTATATTGGCAGTGGGGGATTTTTTCCATTACGAGTTTGGGAATTTTAAATGCGGCATACATTTTTGTCCGTTTTACACTGATTATTTTAATTTCAACCCTTTTGACACTTTCTACTTCACCAATTCAGATTTCTGATGCCCTAGAATCTTTGTTGATGCCGCTTCGAAAGATACATTTTCCTGTTTATGAAGTCGCGTTGATGCTTTCGATTGCCTTACGGTTCGTACCGACGTTGATGGATGAAACGGAAACAATTATGAATGCGCAGCGAGCCCGAGGTGTTGATTTTGGGACAGGCAACATTGTGCAACGTTTAAAGAAAATTATTCCCATCCTGATTCCACTATTTGTGAGCGCGTTTAATCGGGCCGAGGATCTTGCCACCGCGATGGAAGCACGTGGCTACCAAGGAGGAACGGGAAGAACTAAGTATCGCCAATTAAAATGGGGGAATCGTGATACGATTGCGAGTTTAGTCTATTTATTAATGACGGCGAGTGTATTCGCGCTACGATTACTTTAAGGAGATTTTTATGTATCGTTATAAAATTACGATTGCCTATGATGGCACCAATTTTGCAGGCTTTCAAAAACAACCAAAACAGCGCACGGTGGAAGAAACTTTGGAACGAGCTGTAAATAAAATTGCTAAAAAACCGGCCAAATTAATCAAAGTGTATGGATCTGGTAGAACGGACGCGGGCGTTCATGCCTTGGGTCAAGTTGTTCATTTCGATATTCCTTTTTCTTTGTCTGATAACGCCATGCTCCACGCCTTGAATAGTATTTTGCCATTGGATATTGAGGTGTTAGAAGCTCAGCAAGTAACCTCAGAGTTTCATGCTCGCTATGGAACACAAGGAAAAAGATATCGGTATCGCTTGGCGTTAGGTGAGTTTGTCGATCCATTTAAACGCAATTATACGGCTCACTGGAAGTTTCCACTAGACCTGCAGGCCATTCAGACGGCGTTACCAGATTTGATTGGTGAGCACGATTTTTCAAGCTTTTGTGCTGCTGGTGGGCACACAAAGACAAATATTCGGGAAATTTATGAAGCAACTGCGGTTTACGATGAAGCGCAAAATGAAATTGTTTTTGAATTTTATGGAAGTGGATTTCTTTATAATATGGTCCGGATTATGGTGGCGGTCCTAATTGAAATTGGGAGTGGCAAACGCCCGGAACATGATATTATTCGGCTCCTTAAGGTGAAAAATCGTGATCAGGCGCGTGTAACTGCCCCAGCAAGTGGTCTTTATTTAAAAAAAGTCTATTATCCAAAGAATTTTGGTAAATGATTATTGACTTTAGTGGTGTAAATTAGTAAAATTAAATTTGGTATTGTTTACCTCCACAAATAGGCCCCGGAAACTTATTTAAAGTTGAGTTAAACAAAACAGAAATTGGAGGAATTACAAGTGCGTACAACATATTTAGCAAAACCAGGCGAGGTAGATCGCAAATGGTACGTAGTAGATGCTACAGACATTCCTTTGGGACGTCTAGCAAGTACAGTTGCATCTATTTTACGCGGTAAAAACAAACCAACATTCACACCTAACGTTGATACAGGTGACTTTGTCATTGTTGTGAATGCAGCAAACATCAAATTAACAGGTCGTAAAGCAACACGTAAATTCTATTATCACCATTCTAATCACCCAGGTGGTTTAAAAACCAAGACTGCTGGTGAAGTTCGTGATAAGACTCCTGAAAGATTAATTGAGATGTCAGTTAAAGGGATGCTTCCTCATAACTCTCTTGGTCATAAAATGGGACTCAAATTACATGTCTACGCTGGCGAAGATCATGATCATCAAGCTCAACAACCTGAAAAGCTTGATATCACAAACTTAATTTAAGGAGGAAACGAATTTTGGCAGAAGCACAATATCGCGGCACTGGTCGCCGTAAAAACTCTGTTGCCCGTGTACGTCTTGTACCCGGAACAGGCAAAATTACTGTAAATGATAAAGCAATTGAAGATTACATCCCATTTGCTAACTTGCGTCAAGTTGTTATCCAACCATTCGAAGTTACAGAAACAACAGGTACTTATGATGTTCTTGTAAACGTTAATGGTGGTGGTTTCTCTGGACAATCAGGTGCTATTCGTCATGGAATCGCACGTGCATTGCTCGATGTAGATCCTGACTTCCGTACACCTTTAAAACGTGCTGGTCTCTTAACTCGTGACCCTCGTATGAAGGAACGTAAGAAATACGGTCTTAAAAAGGCTCGTAAAGCAGGACAGTTCTCAAAACGTTAAAATTTATTTTTTCAATGTTTCAAACACTTCTTCTGGCGGAGAAGTGTTTTTTTGTATAAAAAAGCAAGGTAGAAATCACAATGTTTGTTGTTTTAACGGATGTGACTAGTTAAAACTTCAAATTAGATTTCTACCTTGCTTTTTAATTTATTTATTTGTTGATTCGTTTGTAATTTTCATCAAAGTATTTTCCTGCGCGGATCTCATCAGGCAACTCTTTGTAAGGAGCCTCACTGATTACATCGTCATTGTTTTGACCAGCATCACCAGTATAAGTAATCTGAGCAAATTCAGGAACTACCATCTTTGGATAAGTTTCATATTTTTCGCGAGCAGCTTCCATAACGTCAATATGGTCGTTTTGGAAAGTTACAGTAATTTCTGGATGTTCTTGAACCCATTTTGGAAAGAAGATTGTTCCGTTGACTTTCTTGTCATTTGGCATAAAGTCCAAAGCTACATCGGTACCGGTTGGTTCTGTCCAAGAAACCTTATAGATCCCAGGAACTAGCATCACAATGTTAGCTTCTTGATCTTTTACCCAGCGGCCAGCAACCATTCCGCCGTGAATGCGGTAGTCAACTGTATGATCGTTTTTAGCGTACCACTCGTATTCCCAACCGTTATCGTATGTGTAAATAAAATGTGTTCCCAAAAAATCGTCTAGTGTCTTAAATGTTTTTGCCATTCTAATAATTCCTCCTAATGTGTAATTAATTACATGTTTTAATCAACTTGGTTATGTTACAATTTTTTTAACGAAACGTCAAGGAGGAAGATTCGATGGCTCAAAAAAATCGCCTGAAATATGTATTATTAGGATTATTAAAAAGTAAAAAACAAACTGGTTATGATCTTGCAAAATCCTTTGATTCGGACATTGGTGAGTTTTGGAATGCAAATCACAGTCAAATTTATCCCCTCTTAAAACGGATGGAAGATGATGCGCTGATCGGTCATGAATCAATGACGGTGGGCCAGAAGCTTCACAAAAAACAGTATTTTATTACCAGTGCGGGACAAGAGATTTTCAACGCTTGGTTAAAAAGTCCTTCTGAATTGGATAACACGCACGACGAATTTATTTTGAAGTTGTTTTTTATTGATGATGCGCAATCGCCGTTGTTAAAACCCATGATTGCAACTCAGCAAAAGTATCACGAAGATAAATTAAAACAATTAACTAGCCAATTTAAACAAAAGTTTTCTACACAAGAAAAGATTGATCAAAGTTTTGGGCATTCTTTGGTTCTCCGCCACGCAATTGATCGAGAACAAGGTTACAGTAGGTGGCTTGAAGAAATGTTGACACTAATTTAGAAAATGAGAAGCATAATTGACTTTTTCTTAAATATTGATTAAAATTAAACTTTATGTTTAATAAACAACTCATTTTGATGGGAGCTAAAGCATGTCAAAAACAGGAAAATTTGCCGATTTGTTTGTTCGTAAAGAAGTTAATACAGATATGTTTAAGAAAACTGGGCTTGATAAAACCTTATCAGCCTTTAGTTTAACAACGATGGGGGTCGGCGCAATTGTTGGTGCGGGGATATTTATCACACCAGGAATTATTGCCGCTTCGTACAGTGGGCCAGGGGTATGGCTGTCCTATCTAGTTGCCGCGGTGGTCTGTTCCTTAGCAGCGTTATGTTATTCTGAGTTTTCTTCGACCATTCCATTGGCCGGAAGTGCCTATACCTATATTTATGCGGTATTCGGCGAGCTCATTGCTTGGATCCTCGGCTGGGCCCTCATTTCAGAATATTTATTTGCAGTTTCTTCGGTGGCGGTCAGTTGGTCGGCTTATTTTCAAAATGTTTTAGCTGGCTTCAATATTCACTTACCAGCGATTTTTCGGGCCGCCTATGGCACTGCTGGAAGTCCACGCGCCCTTTTCGACTTACCAGCATTCCTAATTACGATGATTATTGCCTACTTGTTGGTTCAAGGGGTGCGAGAATCTGCAAAAGTTAATGCTGTCATGGTTATTTTGAAGATCGCTGTGATTGTCTTATTCATCGTTGTCGCGGCGTTTTACATTCGTCCGACTAACTACAGCCCAATGTTACCTTTTGGCGCAAAAGGCGTGATCCGGGGCGCTGCTGTGGCGTTCTACGCCTATATAGGTTTCGATGCCGTTTCGACAGCCTCAGAAGAAGTTAAAAATCCTAAACGTGATATGCCCATTGGAATTGTCTCGTCATTGATTGTGGCATCGGTTCTTTATATCTTATTATCAGTAGTTTTGGTCGGAGTTGTGCATTACACAAAGTTAAACGTGGCTGATCCAGTTGCGTTTGCCCTGCATTTTATTCATCAAAACTGGGTCGCAGGAATCGTATCTTTGGGAGCGGTTGTTGGAATGACCACCGTTTTGATCGTGATGTTGTACGGGGGGACGCGCTTGATTTTTGCAATTAGTCGCGACGGTTTGTTGCCCAGTGCTTTGCATAAACTAAATCCGCAAACCCACGTACCAACGATTAATACGTGGGCGTTAGGCTTTATTGCCAGTGTTTTTGCCGGAATTATTCCGTTAACCAAAATTGCAGAATTAGTTAATATTGGGACGCTGTTCGCCTTTGCGATGGTTTCTCTTGGAGTCGTCTTTTTGCGAAAGGATCGCCGGTTCCGGGATTTGCCTAAGTCGTTTGAAGTTCCGTTTTATCCAGTGATTCCAATCATTTCGTTTCTGGCTTGTATCTACTTGATGCTTCAGCTAGCTTCATTTACTTGGATGATGTTTGGTATTTGGTTAGCAATTGGATTAATTGTTTACTTTGGTTATGGATTTTCACATAGTCATGCACGACAAAACGAAGAAAAATAACAAAAGGATTTCTGAAAAGTTGGTAAGCAATACTTACCGATGATTTCAGGAATCCTTTTTAAAATTTTAATAGCCGTTATTCAAATCGACCTTATTTTCGTAAACAGAACCAGTTTCCACAAAAGATTTTAAATTCGGCAAAAAAATGGCGTGCCAAGCACTTCCTAGATTTTCCATTTCAGACGAATAGTGGGGCGTCACCAACACATTTGGTAGTTCCCATAAAGGACTAGTATTAGGCAGGGGCTCTTCTTCAAAGACATCAAGCGCTGCATGCTGAACTTTATGATCTTGGATGGCCTGAATTAAGGCGTTAGTGTCAACCGACTTACCGCGACCAACGTTTACGAATAAGTACGTTTCGGGCAGAGCTTGGAAGAATTGATCATTAAAAAAGTGGGTAGTTTGATCAGTTAAAGGCATGATGTTGACGATCACATCGGTATGCGCAACGGCCTGTTGCCAATCCGATTGGGCATAAGTTTTATCAAACGACGAAACAGCATGGCCACTGCGATTTACGCCAATTGTCTTTGCATGAAAAGCTTTTAACAATCTAGCAAGTTCGGCACCGATGTGGCCCGTGCCAAAAATTGTCCACGTTGACTGACTTAAGGTGCGAATATTTGTAAACTCTGAATGTTCTGCCCAACGTTGTTTTTGACCGTTAGCCAGGACAGTGGGAAAATCGCGCGCAAAATACAAAGCGTATAGTAAAACGGTTTCTGAAATAGGGGTGGCATGCACGCCACTCATGTTACTGACCAAGATATTTCTTTGTTTGAGTTCAGCCAAGGGCAAATAATCAATCCCGGCACTGACAGTTTGAATCCATTTCAGATGACTATTGACAGCAGTTAAAACATTTTCAGATAAAGGTAACTGCCAACCAAGCATGATGGTGATGTTTGCGTAGTCGTCTGGCGTGATACTTTCCGGGGTAAAAATTTTAACGCCCAATTTCTGATAGGCAGCAACATCTAATTCTGAATTATGAGGTAAAATCAAAAGGTTTTCCAAAGTGTAATAACTCCTTTATAAAGTGGCTTGTAGTTAATTTTTCCGTTGCTTTCATGATATAATGATTTTTAACAATTAAGAAATTAAAAGACTTTTCAATTCTTGTGAGGGACTTAAAATGGGGAAAAACAGTTCAGCGGCACGAATTAGTATCTTAGGGTTGTTTGCGGCAATTATTATTTTACAAAATTACGTTCCAATGATTGGTTACTTGCCAGTTGGTCCGCTAAATATCACGACAATTCACATCACCGTGATTATTGCGGCGGTCGTTTTGGGCCCGGTCGATGGAGCTCTGGTCGGTGGTATTTGGGGAATTGTGGATTGGATTCGCGCACTGACAGTGACATCGAGTGCGTTAGGTAACATTGTGATGGTGAATCCGTTAATTTCCATCTTACCGCGAATTTTAATTGGTTTGATTGCAGGATGGCTATTTTCAAGGCTAGCCCGGAATAAAGATAAGCTCACCTTACCACTCATAATTAGTGGCATCGCTGGTTCATTAACCAATACGGTACTTGTTTTAGGTGGGATTGCGCTCTTTTTTGGAAACGGCTCGACTATTTTACATGCCATTAACTTTCAGGCATTGACGCCATACATTTTATTGGTGGCAGGCACCAACGGAATTCCCGAGGCCATTGCGGCCGCAATCTTGGTACCGTTAATTTCGGCGCCATTGCTTAAATATACGAAATTAGGTAGAGATCGGTTTAGATAAAGTTTTTTAAAAGAATGAAATAGAAAGATGGAGAAATTTGGCAAAACGAAAAAAACGACGAAAAACTAATTTTTTATTTAAAAAGGGAAAACTCCAGTTATCGGGAGTTATTTCGCTAGTTTTAATTTTTGGAATGGTCGTAGTTTTGGCAGTCCAACTAATTCCACGCATTTCCTTTTCAACTAATCAACCGGAGACAACTTTGAATACAACTAATCATCAAAAATTTATTCGGACCCTTGCACCTTATGCGCAAACGATGCACAGAAAATACGGGGTTTTGCCAAGTATTACGATTGCTCAGGCAATTTTAGAATCTGATTGGGGGACCAGTCAACTTTCTGATCGTTACAATAATTACTTTGGGATGAAAGGTACGATCTATCAGACAACCAAAGAAATGAAAACTCAGGAATTTACGAATGGCAAATGGGTGACTGTAACCGCTCGTTTTCGGGTGTATAATAGTTGGAAAGATTCTGTAAAGGATCACACGATGTTATTTGTGAACGGAACAAATTGGAATCGTGATCAGTACAAAGGCGTTTTGACAGCCAAAGATTATAAAACGGCTGCCCAAGCGCTGTACACGGCTGGTTACGCAACCGATCCAGATTATCCAAGCAAATTGATTGAATTAATTCAGAGTTACCAGTTAGAAAAATATGATCAACAATAAAACTATGTGGAGGCAAAATTGTGAAGTTATTAGAAGACCGTATTCGTAAAGAGGGAATTGTTCTCCCTCATGATGTTTTGAAAGTAGACAGCTTTTTGAATCATCAGGTAGATCCTGAACTCATGTTTGAAGTTGGTAAGGAGTTTGCAAAGTTGTTTGCAGATAAACCCATCACAAAGATTTTAACCGTGGAGTCTTCAGGAATTGCGCCTGCCGTAATGACCGGGTTGGCGATGCACGTGCCCGTTGTTTTTGCCCGGAAGCATAAAAGTCTAACCTTAACTGATGATTTATACACAGCGGATGTTTATTCTTACACAAAACAGACCACGAATAAGATTTCGATTGCTAAACGATTTATCGAACCAAACGATTCTGTCTTGATTATTGATGACTTCCTGGCTAACGGCCAAGCAGTGGAAGGCTTGTTAACAATTATTAAAGAGGCAAACATCGAAGTTCAAGGAATTGGAATTGTAATTGAAAAAACGTTCCAAAAAGGGCGGGCGTTGATTGAGAAACGGCAAATTCCGTTGGAAGCGTTAGCGCAAATCGCTAGTTTGGAAAATGGCCAAGTTCAATTCGTAAAATAGCCTTAAAAACAGGAAAACCACTTGCCAAGTAAGCCTGACAACAGTAATATGAAAAGTGAAGATAAAAATCGGAGTAAAAGATAAAAAGAATACTGCACGGCGAACAAGTGCATGAGAATGGGTGGTTTAAATGACAGTTTCGAATAACGCAATGCTATATCCTGGAGATACTTTGGGAATTGTTGGAGATAGTTCTAATGGTTCACAATTAATCACGGCAGCTCGTCGGTTAGGGCTGCGAGTGATTGCTTATGGTCCAAACGAAGTAAGTGAGACTATGCAATTGGCTGATGTCCATATTGTTGGGGCGCTTAATGATGGAAACAAGCTTCAGGAATTTGGCGAGAAATGTGATTCTGTGATTTACGAATCCGAACATGTAGATGTCCAAACCATTAAATATCTCGAGCAGTATACAAATATTCCTCAAGGAACCAACGGACTAGAAGTGACGCAAGATCGTTTGATTGAACGGGCATTTTTTGATCAACTAAATCTGAATTCAGCTCCTTATGCCACCGTAATTAGTTTGAGTGATATTTACGAATCTATAAATTCAATTGGCTATCCAAGTATCTTAAAGCCAATTCAAAAAAGTATGGAGAAAAATACAGAGCTCCGAATTAATACCCAGACGGATATTCCTGAAGCAGCTGACCTATTAAACGAACGAACTTACGTATTAGAATCCACTGTCGATGCTAAACAAGAGTTAGTGATCACCGTTGCTCAAGGAATGAACGGGGAACGCAAGATCTTTCCGATTGCAGAAAATATTTATGCTGAGGAACATTTAGTAGAGACCATCATGCCGGCAACGACTTCTAATGGTGTTCAAAATGAGCTTTTACGTATTGCCAATCAAATTGCTGATGAATTAGGCTACGTGGGTGTGTTCGAGATCTCATTTGCCATTACAGCTAATGAAGATATTTATGTTAAACGGATTGTGCCTTCTATTCATCGTCCGGGGTATGTGTTTAATCGCGCAACCAATGTGAGTGTCTTTGATCAACATTTGCGGGCCATTGCGGGGATGCCGTTAAGCGATATTAAGCTTTTTGTGCCAACCATTATGGTTAACTTTGATAAAGATCAAATGCAAGCGATTCGGACCCAGTGGAATATTAAGAACAATTGGTATTTCCATGTTTATGCCCAAAACAAGACGACTGAAAAAGAAACCCGTGCCGGTTATGTCTTGGTAGAAGCTAATTCAGTCCAACAAGCTCAAGAACAAATCGATAACACAGAGATTTGGACTAAGACCGTGATTGACTTTGAAAGCCTAGATTAATAATTTAAATGATTTGGAATCAAGATGGTGAATTAGGATCTTGATTCTTTTTTTGTAATTTTTTAAGAAGTCGAAGTAATTTTGGTTTTAGGGTCAAGTATTGCCGAGTTTTTGGTATAATTAGAACTGATTGAATTTTTCAGAACAAGAAATGGTTTTAGGATAGAGAGGATTGAAACTTTTGCCCGAAAATAGGTTATTAAAAGGTCTAAATGACAAGCAACAAGAGGCTGTTAAAGCAACTGAGGGTCCCTTATTAATTATGGCAGGTGCCGGTAGTGGTAAAACCCGTGTTTTGACACATCGGGTGGCTTATCTTATTGAAGAGAAGGCTGTTAATCCTTGGAATATTTTAGCAATCACCTTTACAAATAAGGCTGCTAAAGAAATGCGCGAACGAGTTATTAAACTGTTGGGAGCAACCGGATCCGATATATGGGTATCCACATTCCATGCTTTGTGTGTGCGTATTTTACGGGCAAACATTGACCAAATTGGATACAACCGGGCTTTTTCGATTGCCGACATGAGTGAGCAACGGACTTTAATGAAGCACATTGTGGCTGATTTAAACTACGATCCGAAGAAATTTGATCCCAAATCATTATTAGGAGCCATTTCAAACGCGAAAAACGATTTATTGACGCCAAGTGACTATAAGGCCAACGCTAAAACCCCGTTTGAAGTGGTTGTGGCGGCTGCTTATGAAGAATACCAACGGCGTTTGAAGATTAACCAGGCGTTGGATTTTGATGATCTCATCATGCAGACAATCACACTGTTTCAAAAGAATCCCGACACTTTGAGTTTCTATCAAAACAAATTCCACTATGTTCATGTGGATGAATATCAGGATACTAATCAGGCCCAATATACGTTAGTTAAGATGTTGGCTAAACGATTCAAAAATATTTGTGTGGTTGGGGATGCTGATCAGAGTATTTACGGTTGGCGAGGAGCTGACATGCAAAACATCCTGAACTTCGAAAAGGACTATAAAGATGCCCAGGTGATTTTGTTAGAGCAAAATTATCGCTCAACAAAGAAAATTTTGGATGCAGCTAATTCAGTGATTAAACACAACACAACGAGACGTCCTAAAAAATTGTGGACAGAAAATAATGATGGCGATGATATTACCTATTATCGGGGACAAAGTGAAAATGATGAAGTCCATTTCATTGTGCAACAAATTAAAAAGCAAATTGAAGACAATCATTATCAATTCGGCGACTTTGCTGTTTTGTATCGGACCAACGCTCAGTCACGAGCAGTTGAAGATACCTTTTTGAAATCAAGTGTTCCTTATACCATGGTTGGTGGGCATAAGTTCTATGACCGAAAAGAAATTCGCGATGTCTTAGCCTACTTAACATTGTTAGCTAATCCAGATGATTCGATGAGTTTTGAGCGGATTATTAATGAACCAAAACGAGGAATTGGAACTAGTTCAATTGAGAAATTAACTGATTTCGCAAACTATAATCATTGGTCATTATTTGAGGCTGCTCAAAATGTCGAGGTTGCTAATGATCTTGGCGGACGTGCTAAGAATGCGATTGACCAGTTTGCGGGCGTTATGACA
Source organism: Pediococcus sp. M21F004 (assembly GCF_051122535.1). Classification (NCBI taxonomy): domain Bacteria; kingdom Bacillati; phylum Bacillota; class Bacilli; order Lactobacillales; family Lactobacillaceae; genus Pediococcus; species Pediococcus sp. M21F004. The sequence continues at coordinate 696,823 of NZ_CP177314.1, read as the reverse complement.
GATCTTAAAAAGATGGCTGAATTCGTGCCAATCACCGATTTGACTGAGCAAGTTTTAGATAAAACAGGCTATCGGGCCGAATTGAAGAAATCGCGTTCTCTAGAAGCTGAGACGCGTTTGGAAAATATCGAAGAATTTTTGACGGTTACAAAACAGTTTGATGATAGCCATCAAGACGAAGAAGAAACAACTGCCGAGACCCGTTTGGCCGACTTTTTGGCTGATTTGGCGTTAGTTTCTGATCAAGATAGTGTTGAAGAAGAGCCATCAGCTGTGACCTTAATGACTTTGCATGCTGCTAAAGGCCTTGAATTTCCAGTTGTCTTTTTGATTGGAATGGAAGAGGGCATCTTCCCATTATCACGAGCTGTAATGGATGAGGATCAATTGGAAGAAGAACGGCGCTTAGCATACGTAGGAATCACCCGGGCCCAAAAGAAATTGTACATTTCCAATGCCTATTCACGCATGTTGTATGGCCGTCTTCAAAATAATCCCGCTTCGCGTTTTATTGAAGAAATCGATCCTGACGTTTTGGAATCAGCTAATCAAACGGCTGGGGCAACCCCAAATAGTTATGGCAATCGGCAAAAAGCTTATCCATTTGATCACAAGATGGAACGGGCGACGGCGACTACGTATCAGCAACCACAAGCTAAGCCACAGAAATATGTGGGAACAGGTGCTGACAAAGTGAGCTGGTCCGCTGGTGACAAGGTGCAACATAAGGCTTGGGGAACTGGGACAGTTGTTAAAGTAACTGGAAAAGGCGAAGATGCTGAATTAGATATTGCCTTTCCAGACCAAGGTGTCAAACGATTGTTGGCAGCATTTGCGCCAATTACCCGTTTGGATTAATAAAAATCTTAATTTTAAAGAAATAAATCGCATTTACAAAGGAAAGACCTTGACAGTTTTCTGGTTTAATCCTCATAATTCAGTAGTGAATTATGATTGAAACGGAGGAAGTACACGGTGAATCTAAAGAAAAGTTTGGTAGCAGTTGCGCTACTATTTAGTGCGTTGATCCTAGCATCTTGTGGTAATAGCAGTAATACGAGTTCCAGCTCAAGCAGTAAAAATGGAACGAGTACTAGCAGCACAAAAAGTGGCAGCTATCAGGTTACGGGTCAGACGAATAGTAGCCAGTATGCAGGGGTCATTAAAAATGGCAAGTATTTGACGAGTAAATCGCGTGGAGTGACTGTTAGTCAGAGCTCTGGTAATTTAATGAATTTAAAGAGCTTTGAAGCTGGGTTACAAGATATTTCCAAAAATGAATTTTCAACTTCAAAATACATTTTTCAAGAAGGCCAGTATTTAAGTAGTGACACTGTGAAAAATTGGTTAGGCCGAAAGTCTAAATCCAACGCAGATGGCTTAAATCCAGCCAGTAACGGTTCAACTACCCCAACGGGACGTAATCCGATTTATTTACAAAGTATGGAAGAGCAGGATTATGTTCAAAAAAGTGGTAGTAAACTAAAACTCAGTGGAATTACCATTGGATTAGCAATGAATTCAGTTGACTATTATCGAAAGACGACTTATGGCGCTGAATATCAGACTAACATTAGCGATGCCACTCTTGAAAAAGAGGGTAAAGCGATGGCTAAAGAAGTTTTGGCCCGATTGCGTAAGAAAAAGGGATTGGAAAATATCCCAATTGTGATTGCAGTCTATAAACAAGCTTCTAATGATAGTTTGGTTGGTGGAAACTTTGTAAGTTATTCCATAAATAAAGGGAATTCTATTGAGAAGTGGAAGGCGCTGGATATTAAAAATGTAGTCTTCCCACTAAAGTCAGATGAATCGGCACCTAACAGTAATGATTCAGATGCTTTCTCTAACTTCAAGTCAGAGGTCGAAAATTTCTTCCCTAATTTGAGTGGGGTTACGGCACAGGCTCAGTATAAGAATGGGTCGTTGCAAGGAATGAATGTGTCGGTGACGACGCAATTCTATAGTGAAACTGAGATTAATAGTTTTACGCAATTCTTGGCGGATCAGGCGGAGAAGTACTTGCCAAGTGGAGTGAAGATTGATATTACGGTGAGCTCAACGACGGATGGGGTGCAGAGTTTCTTGAGTCGTTCAAGTACGGCAAAGAGTTTCTCGACGCATGTGTTTGAAAGTTATTAAATAAAGAGTGGTTAAAAAGGCGTTTAGCTTCTGAGTATAGCCTAGATAACTAAATGATTCGGGTTAGGAATCGTTTAGTTATCGTAGCTAGACGGAAGAAGCTGCCTTTTTAAGCACGTTTCAAACAAAAAGAGTGTTCTCAAGAGGTGCTTAGCTTCTGAGCATAGCCTAGATAGTTGAATGATTCGGTTTAGGAATCGTTTGACTATTGTAGCTAAGCGGAAGAAGCTGCCTTTTTAAGCACGTTTCAAACAAAAAGAGTGTTCTCAAGAGGCGTTTAGCTTCTGAGTACTAGCCTAGATAACTGAATGATTCGGTTTAGGAATCGTTTGACTATCGTAGCTAAGCGGAAGAAGCTGCCTCAAGAGACACGTTTCAGCGAAAGCAGCAGAGCATTTCCACCCAAACAAACAGCTGCGAGATACACATTTCCAACAGTCTATGGATAAACGACACCTTAAAATATATAAGCAATTTATGTTAAAATAATTTGATAGATTTGAAAGAAGGATTACACATGGCAAACGAACAGAAGATTGACAAATCTCAAGTAGAACATGTTGCTAGCTTAGCTAAGTTAGAGTTTGACGATGCCGATTTGGGTAAATTCACCACGCAATTAGGCGATATTATGGATCTTTTCAATACCCTTAGCGCAGTGGATACAGACGGTGTTACGCCAACGTTCAGTGTGACGGATCAATTTAACACGATGCGTGAAGACGTTGCGGTTAACAGCCATGAAAAAGATGCCTTATTGAAAAACGCGCCCGATACTCAGGATGGTTACATTCGAGTTCCCGCAATTATTGATGAAAGCGAAGGGGCAAAGTAGATGAATTATTTTGATACAGATTTGACAACTTTGCATGAAAAGTTAGTCAATAAAGAAATCACCTCAGAACAATTGACAAAAGAAACCCTTGCAACAATTAAAGCAGACAACGACAAGTTGAATGCTTATATTACGATTGATGAAGAAGCGGCTTTGGCTGCAGCTAAAGTCGTTGACGAAAAAGGAATTGACGCAGATAATCTCTGGGCCGGAATTCCCATCGCCATCAAAGATAATATTGTGACAAAGGGTTTGAAAACAACTGCTGCTTCAAAAATGTTGGAGAACTTCAATCCAATTTATGATGCTACAGTTATCGAGAAACTCCGTGCCAATGATGTGGTTATTATTGGAAAAACCAACCTAGATGAGTTTGCAATGGGTGGTTCAACAGAAACTTCTTACTTTAAGACTACCCATAATCCTTGGAACTTGAGTAAAGTGCCTGGTGGTTCTTCGGGTGGTTCGGCCACAACTGTTTCCGCTGGTGGCGTATTGGCTGCTTTAGGAACAGATACTGGTGGTTCAATTCGGCAACCAGCTTCATTTACTGGAGTTGTTGGTGTAAAACCAACCTATGGACGAGTTTCTCGTTGGGGAATTATTGCCTTTGGTTCAAGTTTGGATCAAGTGGGTCCTTTCACGCGAACCGTTAAAGATAATGCTGCTTTATTAAATATTATTGCTGGTCATGATGACCACGATTTGACGAGTTCTGACAAGGCCGTTCCTGATTTCACAGCCGGTTTAGATGGCTCTGTTAAAGGGATGCGCATCGCTCTTCCTAAAGAATACTTAGGCGACGGTGTTGACGAAAACGTCAAGAAGGCCGTTTTGGATGCTGCTAATACATTCAAAACCCTTGGAGCAACAGTTGACGAAGTGTCATTACCAAACAGTAAGTACGGAATTGCTGCATACTACATCATCAGTTCTTCAGAAGCTTCTTCAAATTTACAAAGATTTGATGGAATTCGTTACGGTTACCGTGCCGAAGATGTTAAGAATTTGGAAGATGTTTATGTGCGTTCCCGTTCTGAGGGGTTTGGCGATGAAGTTAAACGCCGGATCATGTTGGGAACTTATTCATTGTCAGCTGGTTTCTATGATGCATACTTCCGCAAGGCTGCTGAAGTCCGGACATTAATGATTAATGACTTTAAGAAAGTATTTGAAGATCATGATTTCATTATTGGACCAACTGCACCAACCCCAGCCTTTGGAATTGGTGAAGATTCCAATGATCCAAAGAAAATGTATATGAATGATGTTTTGACAGTCCCAGTCAACATGGCCGGTTTGCCCGGAATGTCCTTACCAGCAGGCTTTAGTAATGGCTTGCCAGTTGGTTTGCAGATTATTGCCAAACCATTTGATGAACAAACTTTGTATCGTGCTGGCTATGCATTTGAACAAGCAACTGACTTTCACAAAGAAACTCCAGAGATTGGGGGAGACAAATAATGAATTTTCAAACGACAATCGGACTTGAAGTCCATGTTGAATTAAAAACAAACTCAAAAATCTTTAGTCCTTCTCCCGTAGCTTTTGGTGATGATCCCAATGCCAATACCAACGTAATTGATTGGGGTTATCCTGGTGTTTTACCAACGACCAATAAAGGAGTAGTTGAGTCTGGCATTAAAGCAGCTCTTGCTTTGCATGCGGAAGTTGAACAACATAACCATTTTGACCGTAAAAATTACTTCTATCCTGATAATCCAAAGGCTTACCAAATTACCCAGGCCGACAAACCCATCGCCCATGATGGTTGGATTGAAATCGAAGTTGATGGCGAAAAGAAAAAAATCGGAATTGCCGAAATGCATATTGAAGAAGATGCGGGTAAAAATACCCATAATCCCAATGGCTATTCGTTCGTCGATTTAAACCGTCAGGGAACGCCATTAATCGAAATTGTTTCTAAACCAGATATTGCTTCACCTGATGAAGCTTATGCTTACCTTGAAGCTTTACGCCAACGGGTTCAGTTTACCGGTGTGTCTGATGTGAAGATGGAAGAAGGATCTATGCGAGTTGATGTTAACATTTCAATTCGTCCTTATGGATCCGACAAATATGGAACCAAAACAGAAATCAAAAACTTGAACTCGTTTAATTACGTTCGTAAGGGTCTTGCTTATGAAGAAAAACGACAACAACAAGTTTTGATGTCTGGTGGGACTATCCAACAAGAAACCCGCCGTTTTGATGAAACCACTGGCCAAACAGTTTTGATGCGGGTTAAAGAGGGTGCTGATGATTATCGGTATTTCCCAGAACCTGATTTACCTGCTTTAGCAATCAGTGATGACTGGATTAAATCAATTGAAGACAGTATGCCAGAAATGCCTGGAAAACGTCGTGAACGTTACGTCAAAGAACTTGGATTGAAAGATTACGATGCCATGGTTTTGACGCAGACCAAGGAAATGTCAGATTTCTTTGATGCAACTGTTAAAAATGGTGCGGATGCTAAAATGACAGCCAACTATTTGATGGGTGATGTGAATGCTTATCTGAATGATCAACAAGTTGATTTGCAGGATACAAAACTCACACCGGAGAACTTGGCGGCCATGATCAAAATGATCAGTGATGGCACGATTTCTACAAAGATTGCCAAAAAAGTTTTCAAAGCCATTACTCAAGGTGAAGAACCCGTTGCTTGGGTTAAGAGCAAGGGATTGATTCAACTTTCTGATCCTGCCCAGTTGGAGCCAATTATCAAAGGAGTTGTTGATGATAATCAGCAATCAGTTGATGACTTTAAAAACGGTAAAGATCGTGCAGTTGGTTACTTGGTAGGTCAAGTTATGAAACAAACTCATGGCCAGGCCAATCCTAAGGTTGTTAACCAGATTTTGATGGCTGAGTTGAAGAGTCGTTAAAACGGGGTTAGCTGTGATTTGTATAAACGTGTTGAAAAAGCCAGCTTCTTCCGCTTAGCTACGATAGGCAAACGATTCCTAGTGCGAATCATTTGCCTATCTAGGCTATACTCGGAAGCTGAACGGCTTTTGCAACACTCTCGGAGGAAACACAAATGAAAAAAAGAGCTCGGGTCATTTACAACCCAACTTCAGGACGCGAAGTTTTAAAACAAAGCATGATCGACATCTTGAATATTTTAGAAGAAGCTGGTTTTGAAGCAAGCGCCTATGCCACCACGCCTGAACCGAAATCTGCCGAAAATGAGGCCCGACGCGCTGCTAAAGCTGGGTTTGATCTAGTCGTGGCTGCCGGTGGCGATGGAACCATTAATGAGGTCGTCAACGGGATTGCAGACTTGCATTTTCGGCCAATGATGGCTATCATTCCAGCAGGGACTACAAATGATTATGCCCGAGCTTTGAAAATTCCTCGGGAAGATCCTGTGGCGGCTGCTAAAGTGGTCTTGAAAGATCAACGGATCAAGATGGACATCGGGAAAGCCGGTGAAAACTACTTTATTAACATTGCCGCGGGTGGTTTGCTCACTGAGCTAACTTATGATGTCCCTTCAAATATGAAGAGTATCTTTGGGTACTTAGCTTATTTGGTAAAAGGGGCAGAGTTACTTCCCCAAATCAAACCAGTTGATATGGACATCGAATACGATGGTGAACATTTTAACGGAAAAGCCTCAATGTTCTTTTTAGCGCTGACAAATTCAATCGGTGGGTTCGAACAGATTGTGCCGGATGCTTCATTGGATGATGGGCGTTTCACGCTAATTATCGTCAAGGCCTCGAATTTGGTTTCGATTCTTCATTTGATGGTTAAAGCCTTAAATGGAAATCATATGAATGATCCTCGGATTATTTATCGCAAACCAAAACGAGTTAAAGTTAACCCGGTAAATGATCGAGTTATGGTGAACATTGATGGTGAGTACGGTGGGGATGCACCGATGGTCTTCAAAAACTTGCATAAGCATATTGAGATGTTTGCCAATTTGGACAAGATTCCAGATGATGCTTACGATTTGTCGGAGCCAAAAGTGACAAAGGCTGAAGAGAACTTTATTAAACAGGTTAAAAAACTTCCTGAAGACGATACTGAAGAGACGGATCAGGATAAAAAATAAGTAAGAAGCCGTCCTTGGGCGTGATGGAAGAATTAGTGATGACGTGTCACTAGCACCATGATTCAATGGGACGGTTTTGTGGATTTTACTGAAGAAAAGAAAAATGAGGAAAAATATGAAATTTAGAGCACCAGTTTCAAAGAACGAAACGTATGACGTTACAATTATGGATTTAACTTACCAAGGAATGGGAGTCGCAAAAATTGATAGTTTTCCAATTTTTGTTGCCAACAGTTTGCCTGGTGAAGAAATTGTGATGAAGGTTACCAAAGTTGCAAAGACCTATGCATTTGGCCGGGTGATGGAATGGAAATCAAAGAGTCCAGACCGAGTTGAAGATAAAGACGCCCAATATACACAAACAGGGATCGCGCCTTTACAACATTTAGCTTATCCAGCCCAATTGGAATTTAAACAGCACCAGATTCAAGAGTTGTTTTATAAAGTACATCTCAATTCAGTTGAAGTGAGTCCTACAATTGGAATGGACAAACCTTATGGCTACCGAAACAAGGCCCAGATCCCCGTTCGAAGTGTGAATGGCCAATTAACAACTGGTTTTTACCGTCGTAACAGCCATGATTTGGTACCAATGGAAGATTTCTATATCCAAGATCCTGAAATTGATAAAGCTATCGTGGTGGTTAGAGATATTTTAAGAAAGTACCATACTGCGCCATACAACGAAGAAAATCATACTGGTGTTATTAAAACAATCATGGTTCGTCGTGGCCATTATTCTCATGAAATGATGATTGTTTTGATCACACGTGCGAAGAAGATTCCAATGAACTTTGAAATCACGGAAGAGATTCGCAAACAATTACCAGAAGTTAAGAGCATTATTCAAAATGTGAATGCTGCTCAAACCAACGTTTTAATGGGTAAAGAAGAAAAAATTCTCTGGGGTAGTGCAGTTATTCATGATACCTTGTTGGGTCAAAACTTTGCCATTTCAGCTGATTCTTTCTATCAGGTTAACCCTGTACAAACAGAAAAGCTTTATGAGCTGGCAATTAAAAAGGCTGGCTTGACCGGTAATGAAACCGTGATTGATGCTTATTGTGGAATCGGAACAATTTCATTAGCAATGGCACAACATGCCAAAACAGTTTACGGTGTTGAGATTGTTGATAAGGCGATCCAAGATGCTAAAATCAACGCTAAATTAAACAAGATTCATAACGTGAAATTCTTCACAGGTAAAGCTGAGGAACAAATGGACAAATGGCAACATGATGGTTTGGAACCGGATGTGATTGTCGTGGATCCTCCACGTAAAGGTTTAGCACCAGAGTTTATTACTGCTGCTACTGCCATGACACCTAAAAAGGTGGTTTATGTCAGCTGTAATCCATCAACATTGGTCCGTGATGTCCAATTATTCATGGAAAATGGTTATCATGTGGATCAACCAGTAGTTCCAATCGATCAATTCCCACAAACACCACACGTGGAAAGTGTCACCGTGTTAGTGAAAGATTAATAGTATAATAATATTAATTGAAGTTGGCAGAGAAACATTCTGTCAACTTTTTAATTGTTTTGATTTTATTAACGATTTTTCGAGGAGGATACACATGTCTAAATATACGAGACACTACCCTGAAATAAAAGAACATTGGGATACAAATATAGAATTCATTAAATCTTCAGTAATTAATTTTGATAATGGAAACGAAAAAGAAGCTAGAAGAATAGCATTAGCTTTGCGTATACTGTTTCATGAAACAGCCCGGTCGAAATCAATATACAATCAAATCGATGGGAAATTAGCTTTTAAATCAGCAGCAAATATTTATAGTCCGGCAAATTTAGTATCATCATGGAATTTATTAGCTTTATCTATGGGGCCGGAGGGTATAAAGTATATTCCAAATTTAGATCAACAGACCAGAAATTTCTATATGATGTTTGAGGATTGGTGGCATGAAATTATTTTTGATGATAAAAAGAATTTATTTTCAAGGAAAGATATTATATTATTTGTTGCAAATAAAGATGGAGGAGCACATTTAGATCCTGAAATTCCAGAAAAATATGCGCAATTAGAAATTAATAATTCACTCGGATTTACGGATGAAAATGGAAACAAGCCACAAAACAATCCAATATATCAATCGATAAGAGTAATTGCTCAGGAGGTGATGGATTCATTAGAACTTTGTAGCAAAGGGAATCTGTTGAAATCCGTTCAAAATGAACATAAAGTGGAAATGAGATATAGAGATGCAAGTGGAAATGAAAGATATCCGTGGTCTTCAACGGAATTTACATATTCTGTTGAAACGGCAGCAATAGTTGAAAAGGATAAAAAATCAAAACGTCGTTTATATAATTTAAAATACGGTAGCATGAAATCAGTAAGCTTCATAGGAGAATAAGATTTTGGTTCGTTTTGCCGTTGAAATTTTTTCTTTAGCGGATGAGGCGTTTTTTAATGAAAAATTTCGATTAATAAGTGTATTCTTTATTTCACATTAATAAAAAAGCAGATTAGGTCTCACAGAAGCACCCGCCACACGGGGGCAAACTTCTGGAAATCTGATCTGCTTTTATTTCAATCGATAATATCTAGTAGTTAAGTAGTAAACGGGGATACCTAGTAGGGTGATTAAAATACCAATCGCTGCCAACCAAACCTGAGTTACGACGGTTGTCACCAAGATGAAGATTCCACCAAGGATGGCAATGGCCGGGATGACAGGATAGCCTGGCACCCGATATGGCCGTTCTAAATCTGGTTCACGTTTTCGAAGAATGAACACGGCGATGAAGAGCAAGACGCTAAAGATCCACATCACAAAGACCAACATATCTGTTAATAAATCAAAACTTCCGAGCAACATCATCAACGCAGCAATCACAAACTGTAAAGTGCCCGCTCCATAAGGGGCACCGGAATGGCGGCCTACTTTGCGAATGAACTTGCTAAAAGGGAGGGTTTGCTCCTCGGCCATAGCGAGTGGAACACGCATACCAGTCATGGTATAGCCATTAATCGCCCCATATACGGAAATCAGAATACCAATTGTCACGAGTTTTCCGCCCAGAGCGCCAAACAAGTGAATGGCTGACTCAGAAGCGGCGTTTAAATTTCCGGCAATATCTGTGATCGGTAAAGTTTTCAAGAAAACTAAATTAATTAGCGTATAGATGACAGTAATTAGTGCCAAACCCCAGCCAATCGCGCGAGGCAAATCTTTTTTAGGATTTTTCATTTCGCCGGCAATTGCCCCCACGCCCAGCCAGCCATCATAAGCAAACATGGCTGCTAACAAGCCGCTGCTAAAGGCGCCGGCCAAACCGGTATGTGAGGAGAGATGGGTTGGGATGAAATGAAGGGCCACATTTCCAGGTGTGAATAAACCAACGACCACGATCACAATAATGGGAATAAGTTTGATGATTAGTGTCCCGGATTGCAAACGGCTTGCGGCTTTAGCTCCCAGAAAGTTAATTAAAGTAATCGACAATCCAGAAATTAAAGCGATGGGCAAACTGATCTGCGAGTTTAAATGGAAGAGATCTACAACTTGAGTGCCAAATACGATCGACAAGGCCGCAATGTTAGCGGGAAAGTAGATGAGACTTTGCGCCCAGCCAAACAGATAGGCAGGTAGTTTTCCATAAGTATATTCTAAGTATTTAACGGCGCCTCCAGTTAAGGGGATGGCAGCGGCCAATTCTGCACTGGTTAAGCCAGCACAGATGGTCAACAAGCCACCGAGAAACCAAACTAGTAGGGTCAAACCGGCCGATTGCGTGGATTCCACGACACTCGCTACTTTGAAGAAGACCCCGCCACCAATGACGGTTCCCATGACGGTCGCTAGGGCCGCAAAGGTACCAACTTCTTTTTTTAAGCCATCGTTTTCTTGTTGCATGGGCATGTTCTCCTCTGTTTTTCAGTAATCGTATTATTATAGCAGAAACGCCGGGGGATATAAATGTCTGAAACTCAAGCAAAATGGTTTTGGTGTACAATAGACAGAAAAGTAGCGGTGAGGGATGAATTGATTTGGCCCGAGAAGATATCAAACCGATTTATAGCAACACCTATAAACGAAAACGAAAATTTAATTGGAAAAAATGGCTCTTCGTGCTTCTGATTTTGATTGCAATTGGCTCAGGAATGGCCGGATGGCATCTGTGGCGTGTGCATCAAACACAAACGTTGCAGCAATATCCAATTCGGGGTATCAGTGTGTCGCAGCAGGACGGCTTCGTGGATTTTGAAGGCGTCAAAAAAGCTGGGATGTCATTTGCCTATTTGCGAAGTACCAGTGGGACCACTTATTTTGATGATAATTTCACAGCCAATTATGATCGAATCCAAGGCGCAGAGTTAAAAATTGGAGTTTATATGATGTTTAGCTTCAGTAAGTCGGCCAAGGAGCAAGTTAAGTATTTCGAAGAAAAGGTGGGGCACAAGGTTGGCAATTTGCCAATTGCGGTTCAAGTAGCCTATTACGGCGATTATGCGAATAATCCGCCTAACAAAGCTAAGCAGGGGAAACAATTACGGGAGTTGACACGGGAGCTGGCTAACTATTATGCCACCCCGTGTGTGATTTGGACGACACCGACGATTGCCAAACAAATGATTACGCCGTATCTTTCAGATAGTCGTCAGTGGCTAGTTGTGAAGAATTTAACGGCATTGCGGAAACGAAAAATCGACAGTCAAACTGAATTTGTGCAATATAGTGACGGGGCCGATCTCAAAGTTGATGGTCAAAAAACGAGTTTCACGACTTCAGTATTTACTGGTAAAAAACAAACTTGGCGAGAAATTGAGTAAAGAAAGACCCTGTATCTTTTATGAAGATACAGGGTTATTTAATCGGTTTTAGGATTCTTGGTAATTTTATAATTACTAATTAAAATGGGATAGGTTTCATTGTCCGTTTCGTCATAGATAGAAATGGGGCGCTGCTCATTTGCACGAATCCGAATGTGATAACCGTAATTATCTAGAAAAGTAATGGTATATTTATCCCAACTTTCCACTTTGACTCGTACTTGGTGGGAATCAATGAACAAATCTAAGTTTGGTCGAATCTCAATAGTGTGGATGCGATCAGAGTCGTCAGCACGGTAATTCCAAGTGCCGACAAAAAACAACGGATTGCCTGGGTCCGGTATATCTTGTTCGTGAAGTTTTTTTGAAGTTAAAATCCCAGTTAAAAACGAAGCAACTACCAAGGCAATGTTTCTAGGCTTCACTTTCATCGCATCCTTTCCGTAAAATCCTTACACCTAAATAATATCATTTGTAATTGCTGAACACACGTAATTTTAATTAAATTTTACCGATTTTTTAAAACTGTCGGCTTTTAAATATACTTACCCCGCTAACACTGATAAAATGGATGAGGAAGTAAACAAAATTGGAGGGCAAATCATGATTAAACTGGGAATCATTGGCACCAATTGGATTACACAACAATTTGTAGATGCGGCACACGCCACAAAAAAGTATCAGTTAACGGCGGTATATTCGCGCACAACTGAAAAAGCCAAACAATTTGGCGAAAAAAATGGCGCAACCGGATTTTTTGATAACTTAACGGACTTTTTCAAAAGTGAGACGATCGATACATTCTACATTGCGTCACCAAACAGTTTGCATTTTGAACAAGCTAAACAGGGAATTGAAAACGATAAAAATGTGATTGTCGAAAAACCGATTGTTTCAAACATTAAACAGATGGAAATTTTGCGTCAGACTTTAGAGGAACATCCACAAGCACGCTTATTCGAAGCTGCTCGTCAGGTTCATCAACCAAATTTTAAAGTGGTTAAGGGCCAAGTTGCGATGCTTGATCGGGTTCAAGGCGCAACCTTAACCTATATGAAGTATTCGAGTCGTTACGACGCGGTGTTAGCTGGTGAAACGCCTAATGTGTTCACCCTTAACTTTGCCGGTGGGGCTTTACAAGACTTAGGAGTTTACGTAGCCTATGACGCGGTTGGCTGGTTTGGGATGCCGGATGACGTCGCTTATTACCCAACGCTGACTTCTACCAGAGTTGATGGCAAGGGCGTGGCGATTCTTCGTTATCCTGAGTTTGATGTGACCTTAAATATCGGGAAGACTAGCAATTCGTATTTAGGCTCCGAAATTTATGGCTTGAAAGATACAATTGTGATGGATAATCCCGCTGAATTGGGAAATGTCAGCATTCGTGATGAGGCTGGTAAAGAAACGGTCATCGGCACGAAGCCCGCTGATAATCCCATGATTTCTGAAGCAGAAGATTTTGGCCGAGTAATCAATGATCCCCAGAATGAACTTAATGATCGTGATTACTGGACTTGGCTTGATTTAAGCCAAAATGTTAACAAGTTACTATATAATTTACGTCAATCCGGCAAAATTGTTTTCCCGGATGATGCTCAATAGATAGATAGGAATTGAAAATGGATAAGGAATTTGAACAATTTTTTCAGCAACAAGGATTTAAAACGGCTACTGAGATTCAAACAGCCGTCTATGAGCCCCTCAAACAGGGTCGCTCGGTGATTGGTTTAGCTCCAACGGGATCTGGAAAAACCATCGCCTTTACAGTGCCGTTACTCGAAAAAACAGCCCCTGGGGATGGTACCCAGATTCTCGTGTTGTCTCCTTCCCAGGAACTAGCGGTGCAAACGACCGATGTCTTCCGCCAGTGGGGAGCGGTCAATAATATTAAGGCCACTTCATTAACTGGAGGGGCTAATATGCAACGCCAAATTGAGCGGTTGAAGAAGCATCCTGAGGTCGTGGTGGGAACGCCAGGCCGAATGTTATCATTGATTCATGAAAGTCGCTTAAAGCTCAAAGACATTCAAACGATTATTGTGGATGAAGCAGATGAACTTTTGACCGGCGAAACGCTGGATGAAGTTCGGGAGATTGTGATGTCGGCGCCGTCTGATGTGCAACTGGGCTTTTTCTCCGCTACGCAAACGCATAAACCTGCAGAACTTGAAGAAATCTTTGGTGTGGACATCGAAGAGTTTGATGTTCGGCAAACAGATAAAACACAAGGTGAAGTGGTTCATGGGTTAGTTCGGGTGGCAGATAATAAGAAGGTTGTGTACTTACGCCGATTGGCAAAACTCAAACACTTTCAGGCTTTGGTCTTCTTTAATCACGTTTCGACCCTTGAACACGTGGCAGCTGAATTAAAGCATGAACATGTTTCCAGTGTGAAATTAGCTGGGCATCAAGTGCAAACGGAACGAGCAACCGCCATGCGGAAGTTCCGTAAGGGTGAAGCTAAGTTGTTGCTTACCACAGAAATGGCAGCTCGGGGACTGGACATTGCTAACCTCCCAGCGGTAATTAATTTTGATTTGCCACCTAATGCGATTGCCTACACCCATCGAACGGGACGGACCGGACGCATGGGAAATACAGGGATGATCGTTAACATGGGAAATGACCATGATTTGCGGAACTTACGTAAATTGCTCCCTGAAAAAACGTTCAAGCCATTGTATCTGATGCACGGCAAACTAACGGATCAACTTGAAGAAGAAAAACCAGCCGAGGCGGTCGAAACCGTTGAAAAGAAGCAGGCTAAAGCTGAGGTTGATCCCAATGCAACTGTGGTGATGATGCCAACTGCCAAACCAAAAAAAGCAGTTAAAAAACATCCGACAAAAGCGAAGCCCAGTAAGCCAGCCTTTGCGGGTGGAAAACCTAAGAAACATGTGAAAAAGAATAAGCATTCCAAGAAAAAGGGAATGCGGCACAAAAATATTGAACGTAATGATAGGAAGAAATAAACATGACAACACCTTTAAAAACTTTAACAATTGCCGGTAGTGATACCAGTGCTGCTGGTGGAATGCAGGCTGATTTAAAAACATTTGAAGAATTCGGTACCTATGGAATGGTTGCTTTGACTTGTATCGTGACTATGGACCCCGCTGACTGGAGTCACCATGTTAATCAGGTTGCGCCCCAAATTTTGAAGGATCAATTAGCCACTGTGTTTAGCGGGGGCAATCCTGATGCAATGAAGACCGGGATGCTTGGCGATCAAGAAACAGTGGAGATTGCCTATCACGCCATTAAGGATCATCAACTTAAAAATGTGGTGATTGATCCGGTAATGATATGCAAGGGTGAAACGGATGTCTTGAATCCTGATGCAGCGAATGCCATTCGTGATTTGTTGATGCCATTGGCTGATGTGACAACGCCTAATTTGTTTGAAGCTGGTGTTTTATCTGGGATGGGGACATTACACAACTTAGATGAAATGAAGCAAGCAGCTAAGAAGATTCATGAGTTGGGCGCCAAAAATGTGGTGGTCAAAGGTGGTAAGGGCCTTAAGAGTGATGAAGCCGTTGACGTTTTCTATGATGGCCAGACTTTTGAAACGTTAAGTGCTAAGAAACAAGCGAGTGATCGCAATGCTGGTGCGGGCTGTACTTTTGCTGCTGCTGTAACCGGTGGCTTGGCAAATGGGCTTAGTGTGAGCGATGCGGTTCACCTCGCTAAGAAGTTTGATACAGCTGCCATTCAAAATGGCTTTGACCTAAATAAGTTTTTAGGACCAGTTTTTCATCCTGCATATCGGATGGAGAACGTTGGCAAGCTGATTTAAATATTAAAAAATAGATAAAAATCATACGGGAAAACCTCATCAGAAAGTTGAAGACGTTTTCTTTTTTTATTCCTTAAAAAAAGCTTAAAAAATATATTGCAATGTTTACAATTGAATGCTAGGCTCAAGTAGTGTTATGTTAAAAAAATGATAATAGCGGAGACTTTCAGTATGAAAAAATTCTTAGCTTGGTTTCTTTTGATCGTAATCGTGTTGTTAGTATTTGGTGGTGGCTGTTTTGCATTAGCTAAATACAACACGAATAGTTTGGCACATAGTTATTATCAAAAACTTACAGGCAAACCTGTTCGTTCATCAAAAAAACTAGAGACAGCTTATAAAGTTCCTGTCACAACGCAAAAAGATAAAGCTGCCAGTAAAGTTGATTCAGCTTTAAAAACAAATAATTTGGTTGGGTCAACTGCCATCATTAGAAAAGGGCAGTTGACATACCTGACAGCAACAGGCAGAAGTCACTATCCTGGTGGCTCAAAGAATACTAATACAACTAGGTATCAGATTGGTTCCGCGCAGGATTTGATTACCGCGGCATCCGTAATGAAATTGAGTCAACAAAAGAAACTTAAATTATCTGACAAGCTGAGTAAATACTACCCAAAGATTAGTGGGGCTAAGCAGATCACAGTTAAGAACTTGCTTAATATGACTTCTGGGCTAAGCATTACTGCCACGCCACCTGGAACTGATAGTTTTCCAACTTTATTAAGTTGGAATGAACGTAACGTTCAAAACAGCGGTCAAACTGGTAGTTATGATTATCAGGCTGTGAATTATGTGTTGTTGTCCGGAATTATTCAAATTGCGAGCGATCAACCTTATCGAGAGTTCATTCAAACACAAGTAATTGATAAGTTGAACTTGAAAAATACGGGGTTTGTGCTGAATAGTACCAAACGCGATAAACTGGCAACTTCGTATGAGGATAGTTATTCAGGTGGTAAAGTAGCAGTTACGGGAATGGCAAAAGTCCAAAGTACAAAACTTGGCCCTTATCAGATGTACATGAGTACACGGGATTTGGCAACCACGTATCTTTACATTCTGAGTGGTAAATTCATAAAAAGTACTAATGTAGATAAATTAATAGGTAGTAGCAAGCCTAGTTTTGTCGGTGGTGTTTACTCTGGTAAAAATTATTTCACTGTCCATGGCCAATTGGGTGGATACCAAGATAGCGTCCAAATTGATGCGGGCAAGCAAAATGGGGTAGTGTTACTAACTAACTATGTCCCTACCGGAATTAAGAGTACACAAACAGCCCCAATTATTTATAATACTGTTTTTAAATAAACAAATCGGAGGATTTTATGGATCAAGCAAGCAATAACGTAGTGACATTTAGTGAAATTTTATTAACACTACGCAAACATGTTAAGTTAATTTTGGGTACAACACTGATTGTGACTGTTTTGGCAGCCATTTTTACGTTCTTCATCATGACGCCCAAGTACAGTGCAAGCACACAAATATTGGTTAACCGTAAGTTAGATGCCAGTATGCAAGGGGCACAATTACAGGCTAATCAGGCAGATATTCAAATGATTAGTACATATAAGGATATTATTACCAGTCCAGTTATTCAGGATTCTGTAAAAAAACAAACGCAAAATCAACCAGGTTCAAAAGATAGTGATGTGAGTGTTTCAACGGAGACTAATTCACAAGTATTTACTGTCAATGTCACGTCGACAGATCCTGATACCGCAGCATCTGTCGCTAACAAAACGGCCTCGGTTTTTAAAAATAAGATCGGTAAAATAATGAGTGTTAATAATGTGACTATTGTCTCCAAAGCAACTGCCGATGAGCATCCTGTATCGCCCCGAACTAGTCTTAATCTTCTTGCCGGAATTGTATTGGGTTTGATCTTAGGTGTAGGACTAGCCTTTCTAAGTGAGTTCAATGATAAGACCGTTAAGGATGAAAGTTACTTAACTAATGATTTGGGATTAACGAGCTTAGGAATTGTGAATGAAATTAGTCAAAAGGATATTGATCGCCAAGTTCGGGAACAAACAGCAAGTTCGGAACGCTCAGATAAAATGCGACGAAGGGTTTAGGTGAAAAGATGCCATTATTTAGAAAAAAACATAAATTAGATAACGAAAATTTAAAACGTGGCGTTGGATTGGTTACAGTGACGGATCCCAATTCCGTAGTTTCTGAACAGTTCCGCACGATTCGGACCAATATTCAGTTCTCTTCGGCAGATAAGAAATTAAGATCGCTCGTCGTAAGTTCTGCGGAACCATCCGAAGGCAAGTCGACAGTTAGTTCCAATCTGGCCGTTGTTTGGGCTAAACAGAATCAAAAAGTGGTGTTAGTGGATGCGGATTTACGTCGCCCAACTGCCCACCGAACGTTTAATCTGTTGAATGCAGCTGGACTATCTAGTCTTTTAACTAATAATGCGGTTTACGAAGAAGTTGTGCAAACTACGAATATTCCTAATTTAAGTGTTATTAGTAGTGGTCCAGTGCCACCTAATCCTGCAGAATTATTAAACTCAAGAAATCTTGGGTCGCTGTTAGAGCGATTAATTACTGAATTTGATGTGGTGATTATTGATGCCCCTCCAGTCAATACAGTGACGGATGCTCAATTACTAGCAAGTAAAGCTGATGGAACGATTTTAGTTGTTCCTCAAGGTCGTGCTGAAAAGGGTAGTGTTACGCATGCCGTTGAACAATTAAAGACAGTTCACGCAAATTTGCTGGGAACTGTTATGAATCGTTTTAAGGCTGATAAAACTGCTGGTTATTATGGTGGATACTATGGCGGTTATTACGGAGTAGATGATAAGAATGATTGATTTACATTGTCATATTTTGCCTGGTGTGGATGATGGGTCTCCAGATATGGAAACCTCTTTGAAGCTCGCAAAGGTAGCTGTGGAACAAGGAATTACTCATATGCTACTCACGCCACATCATATGGATGGTGAGTATCTAAATCACAAAGCGGACGTAATTGTAAAAACAAAGTCTTTTCAAGAAGCTCTAGATCAAAATGGAATCCAGTTAACAGTCTATCCAGGACAAGAAGTACATATAACTGGGGAACTAATGCAGGCCATTGATCAAGATGATATTTTGTTTGCCGATGAAGGTAATCGATATTTGATATTGGAATTACCACATAATGAGGTTCCTGAATATACTAACCAGATGCTATTTACCTTGCAAGCACGAGGAATTACACCGGTATTAGTGCATCCGGAGCGTAATCAAGGGTTTATGAAAAATCCTGATCAACTGTATGATTTTGTGAATCAGGGATGCTTAACCCAGCTAACGGCAAGTAGTTATGTCGGTGTGTTCGGTAAACATGTTCAAAAGTTTACAGAGCAAATTATTGATGCTGGTTTGGGTTTTATATTTGCGTCTGACGCACATAATTTTGAAGGCCGTAATTTCAAAATGGCACAAGCATTTGAGAAGCTTGAAAAAGCAAAAGGCGCACGGTTTGTGGAAGTATATGGGGAAAATGCAAAGAGTATTATAAATGGAGATGATGTGATTTCGGGGGAGATCCATCACGTTCATGATAAGAAGAGAAAGGGACTCTGGGGATTGTTTTAATTAGTAATTTCAAGGAATAGGCTAAGAGGAGAGTATGATATGGAAATGAATAAGTCTAATGAGGAAGAAATATGGCTGGATAAGAATAAAGTTAATGAGCGCCATATCTATTATGCAGCTAAGCGTTTTTTTGACTTTATTGCTAGTTTACTTGCATTAATTATTTTGAGTCCTTCTTTCTTAATTATTGCAATTTTTATTAAATCGGAGGATTGGAGAGCACCCGTTTTTTATTCTCAAATTCGTTTAGGAGTTAATGGACGGCCATTTAAGATGTATAAATTTCGGTCAATGGTTGTGTATGCAGATAAGAAAATTCAAAAATTATTAGATAAAAATGAAGTTGATGGAGCAATGTTCAAGATTAAGAAAGATCCACGAATAACAAAGGTAGGAAAAACTATTCGTAAATATAGTTTGGACGAATTACCTCAATTATATAACGTTTTAACTGGCGATATGAGTCTGGTTGGACCACGGCCTCCGTTGCCCAGAGAAGTAGCTGAGTATACGGAATATGATAAACAACGATTGCTTGTCCAACCAGGATGCACAGGTCTGTGGCAAGTAAGCGGACGAAATTCAATTGGCTTTTCTGAGATGGTAGAACTAGATCTATCCTATATTAAACGAAGTAACGTTTTATTTGACACTATAATTTTATTTAAAACAATTAAAATTATGATTTTACCTAATGATGCATATTAATCCGAGAAAGAGGTATATCAGTTGGAAAAGCATGTTTTTATCATTGGTTCAAAAGGGATCCCTGCAAATTATGGTGGATATGAAACTTTTGTAGAATATTTAACCAAGTACCGTAAGAATAGTGATATTCATTATCATGTGGCTTGTAAATCAAAATAGAAAAAACAAAATCATGTTCATTTTGAACATAATAATGCGGATTGTTTTAATATCTATGTTCCCGATGTTGGACCAGCGCAAGCAATATATTATGATGTAGCCTCTTTAAACTACTCACTTAAGTGTGTTAAAAATCATAATATTTCAAAACCAATATTTTATATTCTAGCTTGTCGGATTGGGCCGTTTATGAAAAATATTGTTAAGAAGGCGCATGCAATTGGTGGCAAAGTGTATGTTAATCCAGACGGTCATGAATGGATGAGAGCCAAGTGGAGTATTCCAGTTAGAAAGTACTGGAAAATTTCTGAAAGGCTGATGGTTAAACATGCTGATTTACTAATTTGCGATAGTAAGAATATCGAAAAGTACATCAACTCTGTTTATAAAAAATATAAACCTACAACAACATTTATTGCTTACGGATCAAATGTTAAGAAATCTGATTTGACTGCTGCAAATTCTGAAATTACCGCATGGTTAAAAGAGTTTAACATCCAGCCCAAAAAATATTATTTGATCGTCGGAAGATTTGTTCCCGAAAATAATTATGAAACGATGATAAGAGAATTTATGCGTTCATCAACTAGGAAAGATCTTGTTATTATTACAAACGTTGCACATAATAAATTTTTTGAGGTATTAAAGGGGAACACACATTTTGAGTCTGACACGCGTATAAAGTTTGTAGGAACTGTTTATGAAGCGGAACTTTTAATGAAAATTCGCGAACTTGCTTTTGCATATTTACATGGGCATTCAGTTGGCGGAACGAATCCTTCTCTGCTCGAAGCTCTTGCTAGTACAGATGTTAATTTACTTTATGATGTTGGATTTAATAGGGAAGTTGCTGAGAATACGGCGTTTTATTGGAACAAGAGCACGGATAACTTAAAACAATTAATTAACAATGTTGACAACTTGAAGCCGGTTGATATTAAAAAAAGTGGAGAGTCTGCCAAAAAAAGAATAGAAAAAAATTATTCTTGGAATATTATCTTGAAGGCATATGAGCAAGTTTTTTGTGGAGGAGAAGATAAAAGGTGAAGAATATCTTGTATTTGCACGCAGGGTCAGAGATGTATGGATCAGATAAAATTTTGCTAGAATTGGTGACTGGATTGAACAAAAAATCATTTCATCCAATCGTTGTGTTGCCAAGTACGGGTGTGTTGGAAACAAAAATGTTGGAAGCTAATATTGAGGTTCATGTAGTGGATTACCCAATTCTTAGAAGAAAGTATATGAATTTTAAGGGCATACTAAAGTATTGTTACTTCTATCGACAATCAATAAAAAAGATCTTAAACACTTTTAAGGGAAGAAAAATTGATTTAATTCATATTAATACTCTAGCTGTACTTGAAGGAATTGCATTAAAGAGAAAATTAAGGGTACCTTTAATCTGGCATGTACATGAAATAATATTAAGACCACGAATTGTTTTTTTCGTGACAAGCTTTTTAGCAGGAATGTTTTCGGAAAAGATTGTGGCGGTATCCAAACCTGTTAAACAGCATTTAATAAATTCAAAATTAATATCTGCAAAGAAAATAGTGATTATTCATAATGGAATTGACAATAACATATATTCAGATCAGGCGAAGTTTAACTACATTTTCGATGAACTTGAAATTCCTGAAAACAGTGTTCGAGTTGGAATGATTGGTAGAATTAACGCTTGGAAGGGACAAAAAGATTTTTTGAACGCAATGTTTCCGTTGTTAAAGAAAAATAAAAATTTATATGCGTTTTTACTTGGGGGAACGTTTGATGGAGAGAAATGGCGCAGAGAAGAGCTAGAGGTACAAATAAAAAGTTCCGGGGTGAAGAGTCAGATTAGACTTTTAGACTTTAGGAAAGATACGGCAAGCTTTTATAACTTTTTTGACATTTTTGTTTTGCCCAGCACTAATCCTGATCCATTACCAACGGTTGTTCTAGAGGCCATGGCCAGTGGGAAATCAATCGTTGGTTATCGGCATGGAGGTATTACAGAAATGGTAGGAGAAAAAGAAAATGGTCTTTTGGCCGAGCCTGGGAACGTTCCTGATTTATCAAAAAAAATAAATACGTTGATTGGTAATAAGCAACTTAGAATTCGATACGGGGATAATTCAAAAATAAAAGAAGAAAAATATTTTTCTTTAGAGACTTTCTTATTAAATTTCTCAAAGCTATATCAAAACTTGACATCATCATAAATTGATAAAATATTTCGTTGTAGTGGCTTTTTTGTTTTAATATTCTTAATAATTGTTGAAAAGAAGGTATAAATTAGGTGAAGATAGCGTATTTAATACTTGCTCATGGAGATCCAGAAATGTTAGAAAAATTGGTGACTGCCTTGAACTATCATGCTGATTTTTTTATACATATAGATTCAAAAAGCAAAATGAATGTTAATCTTTTAAAAAAAATGGCAAATGTTTATTTTGTTAAAAGAGTTAATGTACGCTGGGCAGGATATTCGATGATAAATGCAACTTTAAACTTAATTGAAAAAGCATTAAAAGAAAACAATAAATACAAAAAAATTATATTGATTTCAGGGCAGGATTATCCATTGTATTCGGGGAAACAAATATTTGATCACCTAAATAACGATATTAACTATATACGTGGATTTAATGTTATGAGTTCAAAAGTCGAAAGTATTACAAAAGAAATTACAAATCGGTATATTTACGATATACCTTTTCTTGGGAAGAACGGTATTGCTTTTAGAATAGTTAGAAGAATTGTAAATGAAACGTGTGGTCTGGTTTGCAAAAAAAAAGATGGAAAAATAAGGTTCAATCAAAACTGTTCTTGGAATGTTTATAAAGGATCACAGTGGTGGGCACTTAACGAAGATTTTTTGCAGTATACGATGAATTTCTTGCATTCTAGTAATGGGAAAAAATTAAAAAAAGAAATGAAACATTATTTTTCCCCAGACGAAAAATTTTTCCACACTATTTTTTTTAATTCTGGTTTTAAATCGGCTAATATTGCACAAGGAGAAGAAGTTTTTCCAAGATATATATATATGAAAAAACATCAGTCAACGGCCGTTGTTGCTTTTTTTTCTAACATACATCTGATTCATCCGTCGTTAAATAAAGTGTTTACTCTGAGTGATCTTCACTATGTAAAGCAAAACATGAAGAATCCTAATGTCTTGTTCATAAGAAAAGTGAACAGTAAAGATTCCAAATTATTAATCCAATATTTGGATAAAAACGAGGTGTTTAAAAATTGATTTTGGCTGTTATTAATATTTATTTACCTGGTCTGTATGAAAAATATATAGCAAGTAATGTGAAAATACTATTGGATTCCGGCGTATACGTTTTATTGAATTTAAATGACGAAAAAGGCCTTTCTGAGTATCAAAAAGAATTCGATTTTTTGAAGAACGATCATGTCTTTGTGCTAAATAATAAGCGAAACACAATGCCTGGCTATGGCTTCAATGAAGGAATGAGACTGGCGTTAAAAAAAAATTTTGACTATTGTTTTTTTGTTGATCAAGATTCTATAGTCAGTGAAAAAACTGTTGAAGAAATTAAGAGACACATAGCTTCTTGTACGGATTTTTCCTTTCTTGCAACTAAAATTAAAGATGAAAAGGGGAAACAAACTTTAAGGTATTTTAGAGGGAATCTTTCTAAATCAATGACATTCTATTCTGTTCCCTTGAAAAAATATTGCAATGATCCAAAGATAAATGCAGCTGGATATTCGGGTATTATAGTGAAGATGTCCGTGGTGAGAAACAATCATATATATATAAATGAAACAATGGGTATTGAACTTGATGATTACGATTTCACATATCGATTGTCTAAAGTAGTACCTGGTTATTTGATGAACTCCGCTGTAATTACACACCCCAACAAGAAAAAGAATAGAAATAATAGATTCGGGGAACTGGTGGATGCTTTTTCCCTTTTATATTTTCTTGATAGATCTGGTAGGGATAAAAAGCATGTTGAAAATTATAGATATTTAATTGGTAAATATGGAGTAGGTGTAATTAAACAGTTCAAAATGTTTTTGATGCATTCTGTTTATATAGAAAAGTTTTTGAAGAAAACAAAAAAATAATTATCTTGTTTGGAGAGAAATACTGTTGTTATTAACTAAAAAGTTAAAAACTGGGATATACTTTGCTATGTATCTATTGTACATGATTGCGTTTTATATATTTTATGCTAGTAATTTTCAATCCCTTTTTGATAATGCAGAGACGATTTATCGTTTTTCTTATTATATAATTGTGCTGGCTATGTGTATATTATTTATTTTTTCTAAAATGCAGATGAAAAACTGGGTATTATCTATTTTCTTTGTGTTTGTTGGCTTTGTTTCTTATAGGAATGCAAATGATAATGTGATTTTGCTTACTATTTTTATGATAATAGGTGCTCAAAATATTGATTTTGAAAGATTTATAAAACTTGATTTTTTCCTTAGAATTTTTATTTTTCTTTTAGTATCAGTTTCTGAAAAAATTGGTATTATCGGGAGTACTGTATTATATAGATCAGATGGTTTTGTTCGTGACGGTTTTGGTTTTTTGCAACCTAATACAGCTGGAGCTTTACTACTAAGTATTTTTTTGGAATATTTTGTAATTAGATATAAAAAGATAAATGTGTTTGATTATGCATTGGGTGTCGGTATTATGATGTTTACTTTGGAAACAACTAATTCCAGATCAAGCGTTTTAGGTATGTTTCTGGGACTTATTCTCATGCTCGCTTTTAAGGGAAAAACAAACTTTTTGTTACGAAGTAGAGTGGTCGGATTTTTCATTAAATTACTTTTTCCAATATTAGCATTGTTGAGCTATTTTGCAGTTAGATTCTATAACCCTATGTCAAGACTCTGGAATATTCTTGACCAGTTGTTTAGTGGAAGATTAAACTTAATTTCATATTTTGTTAAAAATTATCCAGTGAAGCTACTTGGTCAATACATTCAGTTACAAGATCCAATGAATTTAAGGAATACATATTTTTTGGTTATGGATAATGGTTATATTTCAATGCTATTAAAATATGGAGTGGTTATACTTTTTGTTTTTTGTTATTTTTATATTTCTTATTCACGAAACTTGTTAAATGCTGCTAACTTTGCATATTTAATTCCAGTTATAATAATGAGTTTTGTTGGATTGATGGAAAACACTCTGTATTCTCCAGCCTATAACTTTACCTTGATATTATTGATATCTATTGCAGGTATTAAGAGTGTTGAGAGTTCAAACGAGTAATTTTAGGAGGTAACTAATGACACTCAAATCAAAGCTGAAATCTTTAGAACTATACAAACAAATGCAAAAGATAAATACTAGTAATTATCTTCTGGTTACGCATCCAATAGTTTCAATAAAATATAAAATTACGTCGTTTTTTATGAAGACACCTCGAGTAAAAGATATTGATAGTTCTATTCATGAGTTAGTAAATTCTAATTTTTCATTGAGTCGTTATGGCGATGGAGAATTTAGATGGATAGACCAGAGTTCCTCTTATCAATTTCAGGAAAATGACCCGATTTTAAGTAATCGGTTATTAGAAATCTTAAATAGTAGTTTGCTTAATCATAGAATTGGAATTCCAAATGTTTTTTCAGGAGTTGGAGAACTTAGTAAGACTGATGGCTTGGCCTGGGAAAAATTGATAAATAAATATGGGAAAAAATGGAGCTCCTATTTAAACAGTTCAAACATTTATTTAGATGCTAATTTGTCAAGGCCATATATCGACAGAGAAAAAAAAGAGAATAGCGGAGAGCATTTTAAAAATTTGCAAAAACTATGGAATAAAAAAGACGTTTTAATTGTAGAGGGACGAGAAACTAGGTTCGGTGTAAATAATGATTTACTTGATAATGCAGCAAACATTACACGAATTCTGTGTCCTGCGGAAAATGCATTTAGTTCATACAATCGGATACTGAATAGTGTCATTGAAAATCATACAAAAAAAGCAATTGTTCTAGTTGCATTGGGTCCAACTGCAACGGTTTTGTGTTTTGATTTGTGCAAAGCAGGAATACGTGCAATTGATATTGGACACCTTGATATAGAGTACGAGTGGTTTCTACGGTGTGCAGAAGAGAAAGAACCAATTGAAGGAAAATATGTCAATGAAGTTAAAGGAGGAAATTTGGTTACAAATACAATAATAAACCCTAAGTTTTTAGATGAGGTTGTTGATAGTATTGATTAAATAAAAGATTGCTATTTGGAATTAAAAACATAATACGATTTATTATGACATTCTGCTAACTTTTTGTACGAAGGTTTATTTTGTATTAAAAAATTAAACCTGATTAATTATGAAATATTTAATTTAATCGGATTTGAAAAACGACAGAATGCTTTAATGCAGGAGGAACAATGAAGGTATTAAAAAATTATTTATGGAATTCTTCGTATCAACTTTTTGTATTAATAGTTCCATTTGTAACCATTCCATATGTTTCTCGTGTCCTAGGTCCCAGTGGAATAGGTGTAAATGCGTATACTAATTCAATTATTCAATTTTTCATATTGTTTGGAAGCTTAGGATTTTCTCTGTATGGTAATAGAGAAACTGCATATCATAGAAGTGATAAATATGAATATTCTAAAATATTTTGGGAAGTATTGTTTTTAAGAGCCATCGCAGTTTTGTTCGTGTCATTTATTTTTTTTATTTTTCTTTTTTTTTATTCGGATTATAGACAAGCTCTTGTAATGCAATATTTTGCTCTCTTATCAGTTGCCTTTGATATTACATGGTTTTTTATGGGTATGGAAGATTTTAAGGTGACTGTTATAAGAAATATTTTTGTGAAATTAATTTCTGTTCTAGCAATTTTTACGTTTATTAGGGATAGTAAGGATTTAGTATTATATATTTTTATTCTGTCATTTTCTACTTTGCTAGGAAATTTGACGATGTTTCCATATTTAAGAAAGTACTTAGTCTCGGTGCCTCTAAATAAATTACGATTGTTTCGACATTTGAGGCCTACATTGATTTTGTTTGTGCCACAAATTTCAATTAATATTTATATAATTTTAAATAAAACAATGCTTGGTAAGATGGATTCAGTGACTGCGGCTGGGTACTTTGATAATGCAGATAAGCTTATCAAAGTGTTACTAATGGTTATAACTGCAACAGGTAGTGTGATGTTACCTCATATTGCTAATGCATATGCTAATCATGAATTTAAAAAAATAAAGAGTTCCTTGTACTTTTTCTTTAGTTTTGATTCTATATTGGCAATTCCCATGATGTTTGGAGTTATTGCAATATCTCGGTCTTTTGCAGTTTGGTTTTTTGGAAAAGATTTTTCTATGGTTGGAAATATTATGCAGATAGAAGCTTTAGTAATTCCAATAATGGCTTGGAGTAATGTAGTTGGAGCCCAATATCTGCTGCCACAGAATAGAAATAAGGAATACACAATTGCTGTCACGATTGGAGCAGTTTTAAATTTAATATTAAACATTCCTTTGATCCTTGTTTGGGGGGCTAGTGGAGCAGCTGTTGCAACAGTAATTTCTGAAGCCGGAGTGACAAGTTATGAATTATACACAATTTCTGGGGAAATCAAAATAAAATCACTATTTCATGAAATTTGGAAATTTATTTTTGCGGGGGCAGTTATGTGTTTTACTGTTCTTTTTCTGAATAGAAATATTAGCTTTGGCATAGGTACTCTTTTGTTTGATGCGTTAACAGGTGTGCTTATTTACGGAAGCTGTTTATTAGTTTTACGTCCAACTTTTTTAATGAATTTAATTACTAAAGTTGTTACTAAATATAAAAGAAAATGAGGAGATAAAAGATTATGAAGGGAATAGTCCTAGCAGGCGGTTCTGGTACACGACTTTATCCAATAACGGAAGCCATTTCAAAGCAATTAATTCCAATTTATGATAAGCCCATGATTTATTACCCATTATCAACAATGATGCTAGCGGGGATCAAAGATATTTTACTGATTTCGACACCTCGGGATACACCCCGTTTTAAGGAATTATTGGAAGACGGTTCACAATTTGGAATTAATATAACCTACAAAATTCAAGCCAAGCCTAATGGTTTGGCCCAAGCCTTTACTTTGGGCGCAGACTTCATTGGAGATGATTCTGTGTGCTTAATTCTTGGTGATAATATTTATTACGGTAGTGGTTTATCTGAATTAGTTCAGCGTTCCGCCCGAAAGACACAAGGAGCAACTGTGTTTGGTTATCAAGTAAATGACCCGGAAAGGTTTGGAGTCGTTGAATTTGATAACAATAATCATGTAAAGTCAATTGAAGAAAAACCAGAACATCCCGCAAGTAACTATGCGGTTACTGGCATGTACTTTTACGATAATCAGGTTGTGGATATTGCTAAAAATTTAAATCCATCATCACGAGGTGAATTTGAAATTACAGATATTAATAAAGAGTATCTCAAACGTAGACAACTTGATGTAGAATTGTTAGGACGTGGGTATGCTTGGTTAGATACCGGAACTCATGAATCTCTTCATGAAGCATCAGGCTTTATTGAAACAGTCCAGAAACGTCAGAACTTAAAGGTAGCTTGTTTAGAAGAGGTTGCTTATCGGATGGGGTACATCGATAAAGAACAAGTTTATAAATTAGCTCAGCCGTTAAAGAAGAATGACTATGGACAGTATTTATTGAGATTAATTGCGGAGGAAAACTAATGGGAAAATTAAAGGTAACAACTACAAAATTACAAGATGTTAAAATTATTGAACCAGCTGTTTTTGGTGATCAGCGTGGCTTCTTTACAGAAACTTATTCTGATCAAGATTTTAAAAAAGCTGGGATTAATTTTGATTTTATTCAAGATAATCAGTCTTTATCTACACAAGCCGGGGTATTACGTGGCTTACATTTCCAACGGGGAAAAGCAGCGCAAACAAAGCTAATTCGGGTCGTTACCGGTGCCGTATTAGATTTGATTGTTGATGTGCGTAAAGGATCTCCTACATATAAACAATGGGAAGGATACATTATTTCAGCAAGTAATCATCGTCAATTGTTGGTACCTAAAGGTTTTGCCCATGGTTTTGTAACTTTAACAAATGATGTTAACTTCTTATACAAATGTGATAATTATTACGATGCGGAAGCTGA
Organism: Pediococcus sp. M21F004; assembly: GCF_051122535.1. NCBI lineage: Bacteria > Bacillati > Bacillota > Bacilli > Lactobacillales > Lactobacillaceae > Pediococcus > Pediococcus sp. M21F004. Next base: position 667,554 of record NZ_CP177314.1, on the reverse strand, counting down.
TGGTGGGTTCTCATTTAAGACGCCGGAATTAGGCATTACTTGGCCAATTGATTTTGATCAGGCTATTACTTCAGAAAAAGATGCCAAGCAACCAACATTTACTGAATTTGAGAAGGACAATCCATTCGTCTATGGTGAGATTTAGGAAGGATGCCTAATATGAAAAATATTATTGTTACCGGTGGTGCAGGTTTTATCGGATCTAATTTTGTTCATTATGTGGTGAATAACCATCCAGATGTAAAAATTACAGTTTTGGACAAACTTACTTATGCGGGTAATCGTGCAAATTTAGCAGGTCTTCCTGAAGATCGTGTGAAGCTGGTTGTCGGTGATGTTGCCGATGCAGAGTTGGTTGATAAGTTAGTTCAAGATGCCGACGCCGTTGTGCATTATGCGGCAGAAAGTCATAACGACAATTCATTGATTGATCCAAGCCCATTTATTCAGACCAATATTATTGGCACCTATACATTAATTGAGGCCTGTCGTAAATATGGTGTGCGTTATCACCATATTTCAACTGATGAAGTCTTTGGAGATTTACCTTTACGTGAAGATTTACCAGGTCATGGTGAAGGAGTTGGTGAAAAGTTCACACCCGATTCTCCTTACAAGCCAAGTAGTCCTTATTCTTCATCTAAGGCAAGCTCGGATTTATTAGTGCGTGCTTGGGTAAGATCGTTTGGACTAAAGGCGACAATTTCAAATTGTTCCAATAATTATGGTCCTTATCAACATATCGAGAAGTTTATTCCTCGGCAGGTAACTAATATTTTAAGTGGCATTCGGCCAAAGCTTTATGGATCAGGTAAAAATGTCCGTGACTGGATTCACACGAATGATCACTCTCGAGCAGTTTGGTTGATTCTCAATGAAGGTAAACTTGGCGAGACATACTTGATTGGTGCCGATGGTGAAAAAGATAACAAGACAGTGCTTGAAATGATTCTTGAGGGTATGGGCCAACCTGCCGATGCCTATGACCAAGTTAAGGATCGTCCAGGTCATGATATGCGTTATGCCATTGATTCCACAAAGTTGCGTACTGAGTTAGGCTGGAAGCCTGAATTTACTGACTTTAAAGAAGGTTTGCAGGACACAATTCAATGGTACACTGATCATGAAGATTGGTGGAAAGATGAAAAGAAGGCTGTTGAAAGTAAGTATGCTAAAAACGGTCAATAAGATTTAGCGGGCTAATGTCCCGCTTTTTTGATTTGAAAAAAGGAGAAAACCAAGAATGGATAACATTTTGATCACAGGGGCTACCGGACAATTAGGAACAGAACTAAGAAAATTATTGGATTCAAAAGGGATTAGTTATGCAGCTACAAATTCAAAGATTTTGGACATTACCGATGGGCAAAAAGTAAACGACTATTTTCAAATGAATAAACCTGACGTCGTTTTTCATTGCGCTGCATATACAGCGGTGGACGCTGCTGAGGAAGAACCCGGTAAGACGACAGATGAGAACGTGAATGTTGTTGGTACACAAAATGTTGCTCGTGCAGCTGAATCTGTTGGTGCCACATTTGTTTATATCAGTACGGACTATGTTTTTGATGGCAAAAATCCAGAAACGTATAAGGAAATGGACAAGCAGAATCCTCAAAGCGAATATGGTCGCACTAAGAGTTTAGGTGAAAAAGCTGTTCGCGAAACGATGAGTAAGTACTACATTATCAGAACTTCATGGGTGTTTGGTAAGTATGGTAAGAACTTTGTGTACACAATGTTAAACTTGGCAAAAACTCATGATGTGATTACGGTAGTAGACGATCAAGTCGGTCGGCCAACTTGGACTAAGACATTAGCGGATTTTATGTTGTATGCAGTTGAAAATAAAGTTCCTTACGGCGTTTACAATTTGAGTAACGACAATCAAGCCAGCTGGTTCGAGTTTGCTACAGAAATTTTGAAGGAGACCGCAACCGAAGTAAAACCTGTAACTTCTGCAGAATATCCTCAAAAAGCAACCCGGCCAGCTCATTCAGTATTATCCATAGAAAAAACTAAGGCAACTGGTTTCAAGATTCCAACGTGGCAGGAAGCTTTGAAGCAAATGCTAGCAGTTATTGATAAGTAAGTGTTTAGTTTATAATGGTAGCGAGTAAAATTGCTTCCTTACATATTTTTATACAAAGGTTAAGTTTGTGAAGATTTAATGAATTTTACGATGGAGTAGCATACAATGATAATAGTTAATTTTCAGGAGGCGTGATATGAGACATGAACATGAACCTAAACAAAGAAAGCATACAGTAAGAAACGTGATTTTGACAGTTATTTTGGTTTTGTTGGTTTCTGTGGGGGCATATGCAGCACGGAAATACTACAATATCAAACATGCGGTTGATAATACGTATCAAAGTGCTGGGATTAAGAAAAACCGAAATGCAAATGCTGTGATTCAGGCTAAAAGTCCCATTTCGATCTTAATTATGGGGACTGATACGGGTGCGTTGGGACGTTCTTACAAAGGACGGACAGATACGATGATGTTGATTACGTTGAATCCTAAGAAGGACAAAACAACGATCACGAGTATTCCCCGTGATACTGGTATAACCATTCCAGGATACGAGAGTGAATCACCATCGAAGATCAATGCAGCTTATGCGTTTGGAAGCTCTGGTACTGCCATTAAGACGGTTCAAGAGATGCTGAATGTGCCGATTGATTTCTATGCGGTCATGAACATGGGTGGCATGGAAAAAGTAGTCAACGCGGTTGGTGGGGTAACAATCACACCTACGTTGAGTTTCTCTTATGATGGCTATACTTTCACCAAGGGGCAATCTACTAAGATGAACGGTAAGAAGGCTTTGGCCTATTCACGAATGCGTTATAGTGATCCTGATGGGGATTACGGAAGACAAACGCGTCAACGCGAAGTGATTATGGCGATTATGAGTAAGGCTGGATCAATCTCAAGTTTGCTTAATAAGGACTTCTTGGATTCAGTCTCATCCCAGATGAAGACAGATTTGACGTTTAGCGACTTATCAGCGATTGCGCAGAACTATCTTGGCGCACGCAAATCAGTTTCACAGACTCATTTGCAAGGAACTGGTCAGACGGTTAATGGTCAGAGTATGGAACTGATGGCTAAGAGTGAGTTACAGCGTGTGACGAACCTTAACAGAAAGAACCTGGGCTTGGATCATGCAACAACCGGGAATATTGCATTGAGTGTGTCCGATGCTAGTTCCAGTTCGGATAGTAGTGTGCAGAGTGCTAATGTGAATGCAGGAAATTAAAAAAAATGCCAAACGAAGATAAAACTTAAGTTTTATCGGGTCTCTGTCAAATCGTATTGGTGGAGATTTTGAACGGCACATTCACTTCGGTGAATGTGCTTTTTGTTTACTCATGAATTAAACTAATCCGGATAAAGAAGTTGTCAATATTTCGAAAACCAAAACAGTTACGCTTTAATGCCTTGATTTTACGATTAAGTCCTTCAATTGGACCGTTGGAAAATTGATAACGACAACTGTTTAGAAGGGCTGAACCATTTTTGATAAACGTGTTGATCGTTATGTCCATTTGATTACTAGTGGGTTGGTAGTTAGTAAGTAAGGATTGGAACGCATTAGCATCCTTTTGGTGTATGGCACTTAAGATACCTTGATAGGTTTGATACACAGATCTAAATCTGGGAAAAGCGTCTAGAGCTAAATCAATGGCGTTTTGTTGCGTCATATACTCGTTAATTCCGCGTAAATAAACAGCCTTAGAATCATTAACTTTTATTTCATCAAGATGAAATAAACGCCATTGAGATTTTAAAATATGATAAATTCGTGAATGCTTATCTTGGATAGTACGAATGGTCTGCGTGCGTTCATTATCTAAGGCACGCCCAGCCAGTTGAATAATATGGAAACGATCGATAATCGTGGCCGCATTGGGAAATAAGTGATGAATGAAGCTGCCATATTCAGCATTCATGTCAATCGTCACTGATTGAACTTGGGCACGTTCTTGAACCGAAAAACGAGCTTCAAAGTAGTCAATGATATCTTTACTTAGCCGATCTTTTAAAGTAACAATTCGGCGATGACTAACGGCATCGCAACAATTAAAGGACATCCAGTGATTACAGGAACGAAATTCATCAAAGCAAAGATTCTCTGGGAGATGTTTAACACGATAGGCTAAGTGAATATTGGCATTTAGGATTCGTTGAACACTGCTTGGCGAAATTCCACAAAGTTTAGCAATTTCTTTACTCGTCAACATATCGCGTGCCAAAACGATCACTTGATGTTTGATATTATGTGTGAAAGTTTCGTTACGATTAACCAACTTAGTTTTAGCACCACAGGTTTTTGAACAATCTTTACATTGGTATCTTTGACGTTTTAAATGCATTTCGTAACGACCACCGGATAAGGTTCCTAAACGCAGGTGACTCATGTGAGTTCCGTTTTTAATTAAGCTTTTATGGCCACAATGTGGGCACTTTAAAAGTTGATAAGACAAAGTTGCATGGACGACATGAATACGTTGGTTTGTGGAACACCGTTCTTTAGAAATACCAGTGACAATTAAGTTTGGGTCTGTTATTTCGAATAAGCATAAGATAGAATTAGTTAGGGACATCTGAATTTCCTCTTTTCGATTTGTTTTGGCGATTAAATCGTAGCACAAAGAGGACAGATGTCCTTTTTTATTTTTCTGATTTTCAAAACAGACAAAAAACCGGTATTAGTTATTCACCAATACCAGAAAGTGTAGACCCGTTTTATCTTCGTTTGGCATTTTTTTTAATTCCTAATATTATTCTAACAAGTATATTTACTTATTAGGATAAATAATAAAAAATATTAAAAAGGAGTTTTTTTCGGAAAAAACCTCCAAAGTCAAAAAAACGGCTTTTAAGGTATTCTCAGTTTTTAAGTATAGAATTTTGTCAAAAAGAGCAAAAACAGCTTAAAACGCATTAATTTGCCAAATACGGCATACCACACGTTGTGATTTACAAACTTAGTGGTATAATAAAAAAGTAAGAGAAAAAAAGACCAACGGCTGCCACCGCTGATCTTCGGAAACTAAGAGTTGATAATTTGGAATATTACTCAAACTCTAACTGCAGTTACGATATCATTTTTTTAAAAAATTTGCAAATGCTTATTATCAACATTAGTTTCTACTTCTCTTAACAAAATGGATGTAGTATGAATCTATGGACACGATTTAGTATAATGCCATTATAGGAAGGATCGTGTTCTGATGTCTAAACAGAAATACTCAGTTGATTTCAAAAAAATGATCGTTAAACTCTACCAGGATGGCACCTCGGTAGTTGAGCTTACAAATGAATATGGTATTGCAAATGTCACTATTTACAAATGGATCAATTTATACAAAGAGGACAAAGAAACTGGTGCCTCGAAAGCTGATATTTTAGCGCTACAGAAGCGTCTTAATCGGCTTGAAAGTGAGAATGATATCTTAAAAAAAGCCTTAACCATATTCGCCAAAAAGTAAGCTCGGAAGATTGGCAAGCCGCAATCAAACCAAATCTAAAGCAACATCGCATTAAGGAGATCTGTCAGGTACTACAAGTCCCTCGTTCCACGTATTATGATCAACAGAATCATTATATCTCACCACAAGCAGAACATCGAAAGACGCTCTGCCAAGCGATCAAGCGCATTTATTATAATCACCGTCGGGTCTATGGCGCTCCTAAGATTTTAAAGGAATTGAAAAAAGAGGGACTAGCCGCAAGCATCAAGTTAGTTCAGCGTTTAATGCGCCAAATGGAACTTAAATCGATCACCCTAAAGAAGTGGCATTACCAACAAGCAAATAATATCGACGAAGCGAATTATCCGAACCTGCTCGCTCAGGATTTTAGCATGACAGCACCAAATCAAAAATGGTGTGCCGATATCACTTACGTTCACACCAAAGCTGATGGCTGGTGTTATTTATCAAGCATCCAGGATCTGTATTCACGTAAAATCATTGCCCACAAGTTGAGTCGTCACATGACTGCCGATCTAGTGCTCGACACTTTAAAACAAGCTTTTGAAACCAGAAAAGTAACAGACCAGTTGATCATTCATACCGATTTAGGCAGTCAATACCGCAGCACCACCTTTGAAGAACTTCTACGACAACGCCATATCCAGCACTCTTATAGCAAGCGCGGTTGTCCATATGACAATTCAGTTCTGGAGTCATTCCATGCCAGCTTAAAAAAAGAGGAAGTTTATCAGACCCATTACCAAAATTTTGATGAAGCAAATGTGGCTTTATTTAGCTACATTGAGAGCTTTTACAACAATGATCGGATTCATAGTGCCATTGATTATTTAACCCCGAATGAAAAGGAAGAATTAGTCGCTTAAATTATACATAAACGTGTCCGGATTCTTGACTCAGATCCAAAAATAGGAGATGGAAATATGCATGCACAAGAATTATTTTGTTTAGATCCAAGTTCAAATTATGGTTTTGTGAATATTGATGTTATTAATGATTCACTTATTTTTCTTGATCCAAGTCGATTTCATAGAAACGTACAGAATTTCAATGGCGATTTAGCTTTAGAAAAAATTTTTGATTTTTGCGAAACGGTTTTACATTTTTATGAAACCGGGGAAAAAAGCCAAGCCAAACAACTACTGCAATATTCTGGTGAAAATAATTTATTACATTTTGGTATGTCTAGTGGAAAATCTGCGGGAAAAGGTTTTTCTGAGGATGGACTAAAGAAAGTTTTTGATACAATCAGTCAGCTAAGCAAACTTGATGATGAAGAACGCAATGATATAAATGTATGGTCAATTGTTATACCTGGTTTTGGAGAGGATCACTTATCTGATCTATCGATTAGCCTAGTTGGCCAAGAAATAGCAGATTATAGTGAATCTGTCTATAAGAAACTTGGTATTGCTACTTCCGCCCGAATGGAAAAAGTTGGAAATACTTGGGATGTGAAGTCGCATTGCTTTGTAGATGCACGTTCGTGTTTACCGATTGTGGAAGGTAAGCCATATAGAATACTATTATGTCCAACGCAGCTTGCTGTGAAAAGGTATGGCTATTCAACGCAAAGTTTTATCAATAAAATAGTTCTTGCACATAAACAAACTGAAGGTTTTAACAACGGAAGCTTAGTTCGTGAAAAAAAATTAAAAAATGGATCCGTAAAGAAGACTCCGTTTTCAAAGAAGGATTTACAGGAAAAAGAACTTAAAAAATATTCGGGAGATACTTATAAATATAAGCAGTACGCTCTTGATGAAATTATAAAGTATCCGAAATATTTAGATGAACTTCCAGAAGGCATAGGACTCGAAAACGACAATGATATAAATAGTTTCTGTTAAATATAATATAAAAACTGCAGTTGATAATTGAATAAATACAAAAACGATCTCAGAGTTTACTTTTCTGAAGGTCGTTTTTTTCGGTTTTTAAGAATAAATTGAAAGGAGACATCAAGTAGAAGCCAATCACCACACCAGCAGCATTGTGGATCACATCCATAACGTCAACAGTTCGGTTGAGGTGAACGACTTGATCTAATGCAAATTGGCCACCTTCGTTAAATAGGGCGAAACCTAAAGCGATGAGCAGGACCTCAATTAGCAGTGGGCGATCCTTGTGGCCAAAGATATATAGATAGACACCCATTGGGACGGTCATCACGATGTTTAACATGCCTTGCATGCCATAATCTTGGTAAGGGGTCATAATGACCTTAGCGTAGCCAATATGGATTGCGTGTGAGTATAATTCAGAGCCGAAGGAATAGACGCCCGGAGTAAAGATTAAGTAGAACACGCTGATTGCGTAAACGATAAAACTGAGGCGCACAATTCCAGCAGTTATAGAAGGTTTCTGTTTGAGCTTTTGTAAATTATAGATTGCGATCAACATTGAAATTATTACAAACGGCACGTACTTCAGAATCGTCACTTGACCACCTCCCAAAATTAATTAATGTTTCCATTGTATCGCAAATATTCTTTGAAGGAAACCCATAAGTACGCGGTTTTTCGTTAACTTTTTCTTAAGGCCTTCGAAGTTCCTTAAACTTTTTAAAAAAGGTATTGCAATCAAATCTGGAATGCTATATGATGAACCTGTAAAGAGACTGTAATATTAATGTAACATTTTGGAGGCGGTTTTGATGAAAAAAGTAATGCGATTTTTATTAATAGTAAGTATGGCGATGGGTTTGTTTTTAGTAACAAATAATACGACAAGTCAGGCCGCTTCTAGAAGAGCTGTTCCAGTTGCAATGCGCGGGAATTGGTACTTAACTAAACGGACTGGTTTAAATATTAAAAAGAGTTCAATGGTGGGTTTGAATCATACCGTTATGGAGAGAACATATGGTAAAAATATGATCTTTAAATATTACTACAAAGGTAGCTACTCATTATCTGACAAACGTTGGGGATTCGGATTCTTCTTCAAACTAGTCACCGTCCGTGGTAAGAACGGCAGAAACTACAAAGCACTTGCGATGTGGGGCCAAGGTCCTGAAGCACAACTCTATTACAAGAAGCTCAATAAGAATGAACGCCACAGTTTATCATGGAAGAAAACGATTAAATTAATGAACGGTCAAAAGAGTTTCTAGCGTCTGGCTTTACCTATCGGGCAAAAGGCTTTATAATGTGAAGATACGCCCTAGGAAAGGATGTTAGTCATGGCAGAAAAAAAAGTAGAAAAAAAGATCGATAAAAGAGTCCCAAAAGAAGAAGAAGAAGTTGAACCAAAACCATTTGATATTGGTGATCGAGTTCACGTTAAAAAAACTGCCTTACTCCCAACCGGTTTTGATGGCCAAGTAGGTAAGGTTTACGAAAATTCAATTTTGATTGATATTGATGCAGACAGTGTTGCAGAAGCTCGCAGCGAAGAATTACATGATCTTCATGGTCGTGTGATTGTCCGTTTTGCAGAAGCAACCAAGCTTGAAGCATAATAAGATATAAATACGGAAGCAGTGATATTGAAAAATATCGCTGCTTTTTTCGGCTAAATTTAATTTTTCTCATAAAAATCACAGTTTAACGGTACTGTTTAATCTTAATTTAATTTTGAAGTGTCAATCGGTAAGGAAAAATGTCTCAATAATCATTGAACATCCTTGTCAAATTTAAATCTCATATGCCATATGATTTGCTCCTTTTTCGGAATACCCAATTGTACGCAAATAGTCGCGATAATTGGCTCTCCTCCATGGGTGGTTCATAGAAGCCTTGGGCTTCTTGTTCTTTGGGGCCATATTAGATGGTTTTTCAATAATAACCTCGAAAGCTGGCGAAACTAAGTCATGATCTGCAAGCGGATGTAAATCAAATATTTGATCTGCATCTGTAGTAGCGTAAAGCTTACCAGTTAAAGTTTTAACGATTAAGACCTTAGTTCGTGGTTTTAAACAAACTAGCTTATCTGATTCAAATAATTGATATTCCTGATTATTTAATTTGACAGTGTGACCAGATGAAATTGAGCGCTCTCGAGTTGTGATTAAAATCTGATCAATTTCTGAAGATGTAAGTTGTTTGTCAAAGCCACTCGTGTTAATTTTAATAGGTAAAGCAAACTTTTGATTGAATTCTTTTACAAATGGGTTGAGGAAGTCGTTAGCTTGCTCAATTGTCGTTGTATTTGCTAGTTTAAGTTCATTTAAAAGTCGGCTTTGTAGTGTTTCAAAAAGGCGTTCAATTCTGCCTTTGGTTTGCGGTATGCTAGTCACTGAGAGTTTGGTTCCCAGTGACTTACACGCATAACCGAATTGAGTGAGTGGGTTTTCCTTCGTTGGAGAATCTGCTTTTTTGTTTGAGTTAAAAACCGTTCTTCGGTCTGTTAAAATCTCATACGGGATTCCAAAAGAAGTCAATATTTGAGCCATAACTTGATAATAAGCGTTTAACGTTTCTTCGGTATCAAAGTAGGCGCCAACAATCGCACCACTATAATCATCAATCGCGGCATGTAGATAAGTCTTTGTATTGCCGAACCAGAGCTCAACCGAGGCATCCATCTGAATAAGTTCACCGGCAAATTTTTTCCTAGCGCGTGACGGATGAGCCTTTATTGCTTCCACTGGTTCAACAACTTGTAAGGTCTTTTCGTCACGTTTAGACAAAGCCTGCCGTTGTTCCTTGAGCTTTAATTCTTTGCGTATTTGTCTTTTGGTATTGTGATGAGCTTTGGGTGACAGAACCCGATGGGTTCTAAGTATTCGTCGTAAAGTTGATTCAGAAACTTGAATACCTTCTCTACTTAATAAAAACTCATAGAAATGGGAAATATTGAAGCCTTGGTAATCAGTTTCATACAGCTTAATAATTCGATTGATTTGTTTGGTTGAGATCTTATTCTGTGGCTTTTTGCCAGTATTGCCATGCACAAAGCTAGATTTACCCTTAGTTCGATATTTGATTATTAATCGATCAATTTGTCGTAATGATAGATTTAATTCAATACTAGCTCGACAACGATTCTTTCGTTCATTAACTACTTGCTGAATTACTTGATATTTGTGGTCTTCTTTCACTGTTAAAACAACCTTTCTCATGTTGTCCACCTCCATTAACTATTTTGCCGGAGGTGAAACATATTTGCGAGACATTTTTGCTGACCAATTAGTTAAGACATTATCACTGGCGAACAACAACTGTTTAATCTTAATTTAATTTTGAAGTTGACAGAACACCTCCCATGAGCTATATTGGTTATTAAATTCTAATTAGATTTTTTCTCATAATCAGTTTTAAAACATAGGGAGTTGGAGAATTTATGAAAATCAAGAAAAGTTCAGTAACGCTGTTGGTGGCATTACCGTTACTCTTATTAGCCGCTTGTGGGAATGGGAGTTCCTCTTCAAAAAGTGCTGCTACTAAGGGTAACCTAGCAGATAAACAAGTTGTGAATTGGACAGAGACGGCGGAATTACCTTCACTGGATCCATCCCTTGCAACCGACCAAATTAGTTTTGATGCTATGAATAATGTAGGAGAAGGCTTATATCGTTTAGGTAAAAATAATAAAGTATTACCAGGGATTGCGAAGAAAACTGCGGTCTCTAAAGATGGGAAGACATACACATTTACCCTTCGAAAGAATGCTAAATGGAGTAATGGCGATAAAGTGACTGCTAAAGACTTTGTTTATTCTTGGCAACGAATTAACAACCCTAAGACAGGTTCACAATACGCATACTTATACAGCGGGATTAAAAATGCCGACCAGATTCAGGCCGGTAAAAAACCAGTTAGCAGTTTAGGAATCAAGGCCGATGGAAATTATAAATTGACCGTAACGCTTGAAAAAGCCATTCCTTACTTCAAGTTGTTAATGGGCTTCCCAAGTTTCTTCCCACAAGATCAAAAAGTGGTTCAGAAATATGGTGATAAGTACGCAACTCAAAGTAAGTACCAAGTTTATAATGGTCCTTACACAATGACCGGCTGGACGGGAACCAATAACAAATGGTCCCTTGTTAAAAATAAGAACTACTGGGATAAGAAGCACGTTTACTTAACCAAAATTAACGATCAAGTCGTTAAGGATACCCAGACTGGTTTGAACTTATTCCAAGGTAAACAAGTTGATCAGACTGTTTTGTCAGGAACCCAAGTTGCGAATATGAAGAATGACAAGTCCTTCTTCTTAGGTCGTCAGGCTCGTAATTCTTATCTTGAATACAACACCGCAAAAGTTAAAGTCTTCAAAAATGTCGATATCCGGCAGGCGATGTCTCTTGCCATCAACCGGAAACAGTTGGTTGGCAAAGTGTTAGCCGATGGTTCAACGGCACCTAAGGGATTTGTGACAGATGGTTTGGCAGCTAATCCGAAGACTGGTGAGGACTTCGCTAAAGAAGCGTACACTGGTACCGGAGTGACCTATGATTTGGCAAAAGCTAAGAAACTTTGGGCTAAAGGTTTGAAAGCAGAAGGTAAGACGAGTGTGACCTACACCTTAACTGCGGACGATACTGAAGCTACTAAGAAAACAGCAGAATTTTTGCAGACTCAGCTAGAAAAATTACCTGGTTTGAAGATCAACATCCAATCAATTCCTTACAAGACTCGTTTAGCACGTTCTGCTAAGGGACAATTCCAATTAGTTATCACAAACTGGGGAGCTGATTTCTCAGATCCAATCTCTGATTTGGGCCTGTTTACATCAGACAACAGCTTTAATAATGGTAAGTGGAGCAACAAGGAATACGATGCTTTGATCGATAAAGCTAACAATGCCGATGCTAACAATACGCAAAAACGTTGGGAAGACATGGTTAAGGCCGAAAAGGTTTTGATGAATCAACAAGGAAACGCACCATTATTTAATGGGGTGGTTCCACAATTGATTAATACCAAAGTTAAAGGTTATGTATACAACACTGCCGGTGTTCCATGGAACTGGAAGGGTATGTATGTTACAAAATAGTTAAATTAAAATTTGGAATTGCCGGTAAATGGCGATTCTGAATTTTTTTGCGGCGGACAATGTTTCGAATTCTTTGACTTTCTGCATTTTAGCTAGTAATCTCTATGGAGGGTAGTTAATAATGTGAGGTAATTTAGATGGTAACGTTTTAGTGATTGTGACAATTCAATTTCGCGTGTCACGAGATGAAAATGTTTAAAAGTCTGATACATGGGTATTTGCGGAATTAGTTGAGCATGATGGCGGTTATTTAGTGGGATACAGGGTATAATTTGATCACTAACTAAACGTGTCTAAAAGGGATTAGTTTCGTGCAAGATGCCCTTTAAGGCACTCTCAAGGTATGGGAGTGAAAATTTTGACTAAAATTGCAATTGTAACTGATAGTACCGCGTATCTCGCTCAAAATATTTGTGACAGGCTGCATATTACGGTGGCACCAATTTCGGTGGCCTTCGGTGATCAACAATATCGGGAACGAGTCGATATTAGCGATGCGGAGTTTTATGAACGATTGAAAACAGAAAAGGTTTTTCCTACTACGGCACCACCTTCAATGGGAGTCATGGGCGAACTCTATCATAGCCTGGCAGAAGCTGGCTATGAAGAGGTTGTCAGTATTCATTTATCCGGTGGGATCAGTGGGTTTATTAACAATTTACGTGCGTTTGCGGCGGGCATAACTGAGATCAACGTTCATGTAGTCGATGCCCAAATTGCCGTCCAACCCATGGGATACATGGTGATTCAAGCGGCCAAGATGGCAGTTGCCGGTAGTTCAGCAGAAGAAATCATCGCTAAAATGACAGAGTTGAAAGCAACAATTGGGGAATATTTTATCGTGGATGACCTCCAAAATTTGGTCCACAGTGGTCGTTTAGGAAGTGGATCGGCGTTTGTGGGATCATTGTTGAAAGTTAAACCGATTTTATCACTTAACAAAGAGAAGTATAATATTGAAGCTGTCGATAAGGTGCGTTCGATGAAACGAGCCCGAACTAACATTGTCAGCCGGTTTCTTGAAGAAACCAAAAACCTACCCTACACAGTTCGCGTGTTTTTATGTGGAACAAATAACGAACCAGAAGTTGAGAAGTGGCAACAAAGTATTCAATCCAAATTAACCAACGTGGCAGCTGTGGAAACCGGCCAAATCGGTCCAGTTGTTGGTGCCCATTTGGGTTCAGGCGTGTTTTCCATTTTATGGATAAAAGAGGTTGCGTAGGCGCAAAAAGAGAGGAAGAAACAAATGAAGAAGCTGAGAATTGATTTGAATGACGAAGACTACATGGGTAGCCATGAAGCCAGTGTAATGTGGGGTAAACAAAAGGATTACGTACGGACCATTTTCAATAAGTATCCAAAACGTTTTCCAGAAGGTACCATTCGCAAGTTTGGTAAACAATTGGTTGTGACCCGCGAAGGCATGGAAGCTGTTACGGGAATTAGAAAAGACCAGTTAGTTGATAAAAAATAAAGTGTGCAATCGCTGAAACTTTTAGTTTCCAAGGTTTATGACCAGGAGGCTGAGAGGTTTGGCGATTTTTTCTTGAAAATTGTAGGTAGAAAAATAGTCATGAATTTATTATTACCTAATTTTTAGCAAACATTATTTACAATGCAATAATCCCTTTATGGTTGTCAGATGAAATAATATAATTCATCTGATTATCATGGAGGGATTTTTCTATGCCTAGATCTAAATATACAGCGGCTGAAAAATTAGCGATATTGACGGAATTTAAACAGTCAAACTTATCTTTAGGTAACTTTGCCAAACACAATAAGGTTGCAACCCAAACTGTGAAAGATTGGCAAGTAAAGTATCAAAGTGGCGGGACCGAAGAGCTTTCCGAAGCCCATCATAACAAGCATTACTCTAAGGAGTTAAAACGGGAAGCCATTAGTGATTTTTTGAATGGTGAAGGCACGTATCGTGAAATAGCTATAAAGTATGGATTACGATCAACGACTCAGATACTCAATTGGGTTTCCAGGTATAATAGGGATAAACAAATAACGGCCTCGCCGTTTAGAAAGCAGGTCCCTATTATGAGTCGTAAAACCAACTTTAAGGAACGTATTGAGGTTGTCGAATATGTGACAAGACACAAACATAGTTATGCTGAAGCAGCCGAACATTTCGCTGTTTCTTATCAGCAAGCACGCTCATGGGTACTTAAAACAAAACAAGCTGGCTATGAAGCTCTGATTGATAATCGTGGACATCATAAACAACTAAGTGAACTAACTGATTTAGAAAAAGCTAATTTGCGAATCCGACAACTAGAATCAGAGTTGAAAGATAAAGAACTTATGGAAGCCTTCATAAAAAAATTTCAAGAAATTCAGCGCAGGGAGTGAATAAACAGCATCGACTGGCATATCAGGCCATAAGTGAAGTCAGTCAGGGGAAACAAGGAGCGGTCACCAAACTACTTAAAGTTGTCGGCGTAAGCCGTCAAGCTTATTACAAAGGAATTAATCGCCAAATAACATCTTGGGAAAGACAAGATAAAGTACTTAAGGAGCGTGTCCAATACTGGTTTGATTTTCATTTTCAAGGAATAGGAGCTGGGAATCTTCTTACTAACCTAGAAAAAGATAACCAAGTCACTTTTGCTGTGACACTTAAACAAGTGAAACGAATTATGCGTGAACTCGGATTACGCTGTGAAATCAAGGTTAAGAAACATAATCGGGTTAAACAGTCTGATCAATATATCCTGGATAACACTTTAAATCAAAGCTTCAAAGTTACGGCACCTAATCAAGTTTGGTTATCAGACTCAACTGAATTAACCTACGGTGTAAATGGTGAGCACAAGGTACGTTTAAGTGGTGTCTTAGATTTATACGGGCGAAAACTGTTAGCCTACAATCTAAGCCTGACGGAGACTAGTGCAGCCGAAATTCAAGTATTTCAGCGAGCTTTCAATCAATTTAGTAATGCTCATCCATTAATTCACACAGATCGAGGATCTGCTTATACTTCTGGAGCTTTCAATAATTATTTGGCTCGTTATAACGTGACACGTAGCATGTCAAGACCAGGCACTCCATACGACAACGCTCCGATGGAACGTTGGTGGAATGAATTTAAACTTCGTTGGATGGCTCGCCATCCGTTGGCAAAAACTTATGAAGAACTAGTAAAACTTGTAGAAGATGGAATATATTATTTTAACCACCATAACCGTTCAGCAATAAGAAATGGCCTCACTCCAGATGAATACTGGAATGAAGCCATTTAGAAACAAACTTAAATTTATATTATTTCATCTGTCAACTTGACAGGGCCTAGTGCACAATAAGAGAAACTAAAAACTTTATTTTAAGCAAAAAGCTTGAATAAACTGATTAAGGGTGTAAAATAATATATTGCTGTGGAGATGCACAACTACCTTTCTTGAGCCCCTCCTAAAAGAGTTTAAGAGAGTATAAGCCTCACTGATTAATTTCAGTGGGGCTTTTTTTATGAAATCCGGCAAATACCATTTGATACGCGAACAAAATATCCGGTTTGCTAGAATGAACTTTACAAAGTTAGTTCATACTAGTGCGCTGGTTTAATTAAGCTGCCATTGAATTATTGGGGTGAGTGGAATAATTGATTGCGGCATATTAGCGTATTGATGATCTGAAGGCAATCAAAGGATGGATTTATGAAGTTGGTATTCAAGGTGTCCAGGTTTCTTAAAGAGACTAAGCTAAAAGGACGAATGAACTAATCCCTTAATTGGGTTAGCACATTCGTCCTTTTGATGTCCCCGGCGAGAATCGAACTCGCAACCTATCGCTTAGGAGGCGATTGCTCTATCCAGTTGAGCCACGGAGACAGGTTACCTTTCGTATTTTGCCATAAAATCAGGGCATAAGCAAGCAACCGCCAAATTTCCAGAATAAAAATAAATATAAATCCTGTAACTTGATCTCAGTCAATTTCAAAGGTTAGTTTTCCGGTTATATTAGACTTATTAAATAAGACAAGGGGATAATGATTATGATGAAATTTGAGCAGGTTGTACAAAAAAATATTAATCCAATTACATGGACTTCGGCAGCATTGATTGCCGTTGGGTTTCTAGGTGAGGCGCTGGGTTCGCAAATGTTATATACAGTGGCGTTTGTTCTTGCCTCAATTATTGCCGCAGTTCCCATTATTATCCGGGCTGTTGAGGCTTTGAAGGTTCGGGTTATCGGAATTGAGTTATTGGTAAGCATCGCCGTAATTGGTGCCTTTGTGATTCAAGAATATGATGAATCGGCAATTGTCACATTCTTATTTCTCTTTGGAAGTTTTCTAGAAGCTAAAACTTTAGCGAAAACGCGTGAATCCATTAAAACGTTGACCGAAATGGCACCCACAACAGCCGGGGTCGTTCAAGCGGATGGTTCTGTTGTAGAAACTGACGTTGACGATGTTGATGAAGGCGATGTGGTTCTCGTAAAAACCGGTGGTCAAGTCCCAATTGATGGGGATGTTGTTGAAGGATCCGGTTATTTAAATGAAGCAAGTGTTACTGGTGAATCTAAATTAGTCACTAAACAAGTGGGCGACGGTGTTTTCTCCGGAACGATTTTAGATAACGGAACCTTAAAGATTAAAGCTACCAAAGTCGGTGACGACACAACGTTTGCCAAAATCGTGGAATTAGTTGAAGATGCGCAGGATACTAAGTCTCACGCAGAAAAATTTATTGATCAGTTCGCCAAATACTATACGCCAGCGGTCCTCGTTTTAGCTGTCCTAGTCGGGTTTATTTCTGGAGACTTCAAGTTAGCCATCACGGTCCTAGTGCTTGGATGCCCTGGAGCCTTGGTCATTGGTGCTCCCGTTTCAAACGTTGCCGGAATTGGTAATGGTGCGAAAAACGGAGTCTTGATCAAGGGTGGCGAAGTTGTTGATACGTTTGCTAAAGTTGATACCTTAGTCTTTGATAAAACAGGAACTTTGACGAAAGGGAACACAGAGGTTTCTGCCATTAAGAACTATGCAGATGATCCAAAATTAGGCTTAGCTTTGACTGCTAAACTGGAGAGTCAGTCTGATCATCCTTTAGGAAAAGCAATCACGACTTACGCAACTAAAAATGAAATTGATTTCCAAGATTTAAAAATTACTTCCAATAATACGGTTAAGGGACAAGGGATTGAAGCTGAAATTGAACAACATCAAGTTTTAGTGGGGAACCTTAAACTGATGGCAGCCAATCATATTGATCTCACTGACGAACAAGACGCTAATTTAAAGGAACTTCAAGAGACTGGGAGCTCTACAGTCATCGTAGCGATTGATCAAAAAGTGCAACAGATCATTGGAGTTTCTGATGTGATTCGTGATAATGTTAAGGAGAACCTGGCAGCATTGAAGAAGCTTGGCATTAAAAAGCTGGTAATGTTGACAGGAGATAACGAAATTACCGCTATTCACGTTGCTTCAGAACTGGGTATTGATGAAGTCCATGCAAATTTATTACCAGAAAATAAAGTTACCTTTGTGAAACAGCTCAAGGATACTGGACATACAGTAGCGTTTGTTGGGGACGGCATTAACGATAGTCCGTCGATTGCAACGGCCGATATTGGGATCGCCATGGGTGGCGGAACAGATGTTGCAATTGAAACTTCTGACATTGTCTTGATGCAATCTAGTTTTCAAGAATTGGTTCATGCGTATGGCTTGGCTAAAAAGACCGTTGCTAACACTCGGCAAAACATTGTGATTGCCATTGGCACAGTGGTCTTCTTACTCATTGGGTTGATCTTTGGGTATATTTACATGGCCAGTGGAATGTTTGTTCATGAAGCCAGCATTTTGGTTGTTATCTTCAATGCGATGCGCCTGATTCGTTATCATGCCGTCGGAGCAAAATAAATTTAAAAAAGTTTTCAAAAATTGATGTTGATCAAGTTTTATTAACCGATTTGGCCTTAAAATGAATTCATAAAGTTAAGAAAGGGAGTTTTTAGAATGACAAAAGCAATTTTACAATTAGGTGCATTAACTTGCCCATCATGTTTACAAAAGATTCAAGGCGCTTTGGAAAAACAAGCTGGAGCAGAAAAAGTGAAAGTTTTATTCAACGCCAGCAAGGCTAAGATTGACTTTGACGAAACTGTCAATAACGCTGATGCCTTGGCAGAGGTTGTTACAAAATTAGGTTACGAAGTTAAGAGCATCAAAGTAAAAGAACCAGCTAAATAATTTTTTAAAAACGGCAGCATCCGATTAATCCCTAGGATGGTGCCGTTTTCATGTGCTTTAACAACCGTTGTCCAAGTAAAAATTCAGTGTTATAGTATTTTAGTAATTAAAATCGAAATGCATATATAAGCGCCTTAATATGGTTGGCGAGTTTCTACCCAGAACCGTAAATTCTGGACTATACGCAATAAACTCATCAAACGATGTCTCTATTTGCGGACATCGTTTTTGTTTTGCAGTGATATAGGTTATATATGGATTCAACAGGGGGTAACGTGTTGGTTTCAAAGGAAGAATGGGCACAAGAACAGATTGATTTTGACGCAGGAGAGGGCGTTCCACAAGAAGATGGTACTTCGAATGGACATGCCGCAGTCCTGGGTTTGCAACATTTATTAACGATGTATTCTGGAGATGTCATGGTTCCGCTTTTGATCGGCGCCATCGTTCATTTCTCGGCCACCCAGATGGCTTTATTGATCTCCATGGATTTATTCATGTGTGGAGTTGCCACCTTATTACAAGTCCATCGCACGCGTATGGTGGGCATTGGGTTGCCAGTAGTCTTAGGTTGTGCGGTTCAAGTAATTACACCATTGGGAACAATCGGGAAAACGCTTGGCATTACCACAATGTATGGAGCCATTATTGTTTCGGGATTATTTGTCTTTTTAATGAGCGGCGTTTTTTCTAAAATGCGCAAATTGTTTCCACCAGTGGTCACCGGTTCGCTGATCATTGTCATCGGCTTTACTTTGATGCCCGTTGCGGTCACTGATTTAGGTGGGGGCACGGTTGGTGCTCATGATTTTGGGTCATTTAACAATTTATTAGTGGGAGGTTTCACACTGGCAGTCATTATTGCGATGAACGTGTGGGGCCGTGGTTTCATTAAGTCGATCGCCGTTTTGATCGGTTTGGTGGCTGGAACCGCACTAGCCGGTGCCCTAGGGATGATTCAAATGAGCAGTGTCTCGCAAAGTAGTTGGTTCCGTTTTCCACAACCCTTTATGTTCGGCGTGCCTCATTTTGAATGGTCCTCTTCACTTACTATGATCCTGATCGCATTGACGACCATGATCGAATCAACGGGAGTATTCTTCGCTTTAGGAGATATGACCAATCGGCATTTGTCGGGGGATGATTTAAAACGTGGCTACCGAGCAGAAGGAATTGCGCAAATGTTAGGTGGAATCTTCAACACCTTCCCATATTCTACCTTCTCAGAAAACGTGGGAATTGTGCAGTTCTCAGGCGTTAAAACGCGTAAACCAATTTACTTTGCCGGTCTATTTCTCTTAATCTTAGGATTATTACCAAAGGTTGGAGCCTTGGCAACGGTTGTGCCAACCCCAGTTTTGGGCGGAGCCATGTTGGTTATGTTTGGAACAGTCGGATTACAAGGTGTGCGCATTTTGAAAAGTGTCAACTTTGATGACAGTCGTAATTTGATTGTTGCGGCGGTTTCCATTGGGGCCGGGCTGGGAGTTTCCAGTGTGCCTAGCATTTTTCAAGCGATGCCTTCTGAATTGAACTTAATTCTGGGTAACGGGGTCGTAGTCACAAGTATCGTGGCAGTTGTATTAAATCTATTATTTAAATTACAACCAAAAAGAAAAGTAGAAGCTAAATAAAAAAGTTCGCAAATTTTGAATTCTGAAAAAGAGAATTTAAAAATTTGCGAATTTTTGTTTAGAGGATGATTAATTCTATGCTAAAAATAAGTTTAGGACTTAAATATTAAGAGTGGGCGCGTTATACTGATTTATAAAGAACAAAAATAGATGGTTAAATACGGAGGCTTACCTTGAAAAAATTACGCGTCATGTCCATTTTTGGCACCCGGCCAGAAGCGATCAAAATGGCTCCAATTATTTTGGAAATGAATAAGAGAAGTAGCGAGTTTGATCCCATTACAGTGGTGACAGCGCAACATCGAGAAATGTTGGATCAAGTTCTCGATATTTTTAAGATTAAGCCGGATTATGATTTAAACATCATGAAGCCTAACCAAACGCTAAGTGAGATTACCGGGCGCGTTTTGAATAAATTAGATACGATTATTCAAGAAGTTAAACCAGATGTTATTTTGGTTCATGGCGATACAACGACCACGTTTGCCGCCAGTATCAGTGCCTTTTATAATCAGGTGCCACTGGGACATGTCGAAGCCGGCTTACGGACTTGGGACAAGTATTCACCATTTCCAGAAGAAATGAATCGCCAGTTAACTGACGTTTTGGCAGATTTTTATTTTGCGCCCACAACGTTAAGTGAGCAGAATCTGTTGAAAGAAAATCATGCTGCCGATCACATTGTGGTAACTGGTAATACGGCAATTGATGCCTTAAAAGAGACTGTTCAAGATGATTATCATCATGCGGTGCTTGATTTGGTTGCCCCCGGACATCGGTTAATTTTGTTGACGATGCATCGTCGGGAGAACCAGGGAGAACCCATGAAACGCGTTTTTAAAGCCATCAAGCAAGTCGTTGATACGCATGCTGATGTAGAAGTTATTTATCCCGTTCATTTGAGTCCGGCCGTGCAAAAGGTTGCCAATGAAATTTTGGGCAATGACAGTCGCATTCACTTGATTGACCCGTTAGATGTAGTGGATTTCCACAATTTATCTGCGCACAGTTACTTTATTATGACGGATTCTGGTGGCGTGCAAGAAGAGGCTCCGTCGCTCGGCAAACCAGTTTTGGTGTTACGGGACGAAACAGAGCGTCCAGAAGGAGTAACGGCAGGTACCTTAAAGTTAGTTGGGACCGATCCTGTAACTGTAAAAGAAGCTATGGAAACATTGTTGGATGATTCGCAAGCCTATCAAAAAATGGCGACTGCCAAGAATCCTTATGGTGACGGTCACGCTGCAAACCACATTTTGGATTTTTTGGCCAAAAAATTAAATGATAATCGGAGTTAATGACTAGTGAAAGCATTTATAACAAAAAATAAAGCCATCATTTTGTACTTGGTATTTGGCGCCTTAACAACGGTCGTCAATATTGGGGTATTTACATTATTTGATCTGTACACAAATTGGAACTATCAGGTTGGGACGGCCATTGCGTGGATTGCGTCTGTGTTGGTCGCGTTTTTCACCAACAAAGTTTGGGTGTTTAGTTCAAACTACTCTACGTGGGGCGCTTTTTGGCGAGAGCTTGGATCCTTTTTCTTCTTCCGCTTATTAACTTATTTTATGGAAGTTGTGATTATGTGGATCGGGGTTTCCCTGTTGCGTGAGAATGCGATTCTAATGAAGTTAGTTGATAATGTCGTTGTGGTGATCGTAAATTATGTCTTTAGTAAATGGATTATTTTTCGCAAACAGGACACAAAAAAAGATTGAAACAGGGGTAAATAAGTTTCAATCTTTTTCTACTTTTGACTTGCTGTGTAACTATCGACTAGATTTTTGGCGAAAGCATCTAGTTGATCTAAATCTTCTTCGGATTCGGGAGCTAAATTGATTTTTACTGGTTCGGCACCTTGAGTAGCTTTGGCTTTTTTGAAAGCTTCAGCAAACTGATCAATGGCAACACAATAAAATTCTTCATAGAATACGTCGCCAGATCCAGCCACGCCGAAGATTTTACCAGTTAGGTCTAATTCGGGAAGTTCTTCATAGAAGTCCATCCCTTCTTCTGGTAAGGCTCCTTCATCATAGGTATAGGGCACGACAACACAAATATCAAAGTTCTTAAATTCGTCAGCATCCGTTTGAGAGATTTCTGATTCGTCCACTTCGACGCCCAAATCCTCTAAGGCTTCGGTAATAATGTCGGCACAATCTTCATTGTTACCGGTGATGGTTGCAAAAACAACTTTTGCAGTTGGCATGTGGTGGTTCCTCACTTTCTTTAAAACATGGTGGTAGTCATCATACGAAAATTCTGAATTAGGTTTAAGATTCACCCTAATAAGTCCTAAAGAATTATAGCAGAGAAACACAATTTAGTGAATGTTTTGCTGAGACAAGGAGGCTGAAATGGCAGAAAAAGAGTCACTTCCTAAAATTACTAAAATTACCACGCAAAAACGAAAAGGGCGCTATAACGTTTTTATCGACGAACATTATGCGTTTCCCATCAGTGAAGATGTAATGATTAAATTCCGGATTTTTAAAGGGATGGAAATCGACAAAAAGCTCCGTGCTGAGATTTTAGCCGCTGATGATGTGTCAAAAGCGTACTCCAAAGCTCTTGCTTTTTTATCCGGTCATTTACGAACGGAACATGAAATTGAACAAAAATTAAAAGAAAAAGAAATTCCGGAACCCACCATTCAAGCGACGTTAGTTAGATTACGGGACTTGAACTTAGTGGATGATGAGCAATATGCAGAAAGCTATGTCCGCACCATGGCACGAACTTCTGACAAGGGGCCAATTGTGATTCGAAGAAATCTCCGTCAAAAAGGGGTTTTGGAAAATGACATTGATCAAGGACTAGCCGAATATCCGGATGAAGATCAGGTTCAAAATGGGATAGAAATTGCGAAAAAGCTTGCGCACCATTACCAGCGAGAACCGTTAACGAAAATGAAACAAAAAGTTCGCCAAGGTTTGATGACAAAAGGTTTCTCGGGGGATGTGATCTCCCAGATTTTGGAACAGACTCATTTTGAAGCTGATCCTGAGTTAGAAAATGAAAAGCTCAATGCGGAGTTTGCCAAGGTTTGGCGACGTAATCGGCGCTATGTCTTTTCACAACGCAAAATGCGGACCAAGCGAACCTTATATGGGAAAGGATTCAGCATTGATGCGATTAACGTTTTATTAGAGCAGCAAACAGATTCAGAAGAGATTTAAGCAGGGGGGAGTTACACAATATGAAAAAGAATTTATGGCGGTTTATTTTGCTTGTGGTTTTATTAGGCTTGGGATTTTGGGGTTTGAAAATTGGGTATCAGAGTTATCGGATGCAGCAGGCTGGATACCCTGTAAACTTCTTTCGGGCTAAGAATAAAGTGCCGGTCCATAAGCCACGAGGGAAAACTTTTCGACCACAAAAAATTGTGGTGCAACCACCCCGACTAACCCAACAAACCCGTCAATTTAAACGGTTATTGAGTCCGATTGTGGGCAAAAATCGGTTTGTAGGCACGCTGTTAATCGTTAAAAATGGCAAGCCATTTTATAACCAAGGATATGGATATGCAAATTATCAGCAAAAAGCTTTAAATACTGCTAACTCAGAGTATCAAATTCTGTCGATGCAAAAATCAATGACGGCAATGTTGATTATGCAACAAGTTCAGGCCGGAAATTTGCGTTTGACCGATCACCTCGCTGAATTTTATCCAGCAATTACCGGGGCTTCACAAATTACAATTCGATCTATGCTGAATATGCAGACGGGGTTACGAATTAAGCAATTATCCAAGCAAGTCCTTTCTAGTCAAGGAGTCGCAGATTATGCGGCGCGCCATGTGCAGTTTGTCGCGGCCAAAAATAATCAATGGTCCTATCAGCCGATCAATTATACGTTGCTGGCGGGCATTTTGCAGAAAATAACAGGTCAAACTTATTATCACATCTTTACCCACCACATTATTACCCCATTAAAATTGCACAACACGGGGTTTGTGATGCAGGCAGACCGAGCACTTCGGCTATCCACGCCATATCTTAATCAACCAATTACGGATAATTCAATTAATTATTTGCATGCCTATCACGAGTTAGCCGCTAGTCAGCACAACGAGTTAGCAACCGGAAATGTGTACATGAGTACCGGGGATTTTTACAAGGTAACCCAAGCAATCCTGCAGGCTCGTTTTTTAACCGCCCAAAATACTGCTATTTTGCATGAGGCGAGTGGTATTTGCCAGTACGGCGGGGGCCTCTATTCCAAAAGTCCGACCAGTTATTGGAGTCACGGCGTTGGTTACGGAGAAGAAAGTGGCGTGATGATTAGCCGAGATGGGCAAAATGCGGTCGTGATGTTGAGTAATTATCATTTGAAAAAATCGGCTTTAAAAAAGCAGTGTGCTCAGATTTATCAAAATTTAATGCAAGGAATGTATTAAATTAGACTAATTTTAGCCATCTAGACAAAACCGGACGACCCGTGAACAAGTCTCGTTCTTTTGTTGAGGTGGCTTTTTTGATATAATGACAAGTGGAATTCTAAGTTTTAAAAACCTTCGGAATTGGAAAGCTGTGTTATCAATGAATCGCAAGTCTAAGAAACCCAGAGCGGGGGACTATATTGCGATCAAAAGCTATAAACATGATGGGAGTTTGCATCGTACATGGCGAGATACAATGGTATTAAAAAATAGTGATGACGAGTTTATTGGCTGTAATGATCATACATTAGTCATTGAGGATGATGGCCGACGCTGGGTAACGCGTGAACCAGCCATCGTTTATTTTCGAAAAGATTATTGGTTTAATGTGGTCACCATGATTCGTAGAGGCGGCGTCTCAAATTATTGTAATTTAGCTTCTCCGTATGTGTTAGATGAGGAAGCCTTGAAGTATATTGATTATGATTTGGATGTAAAAGTTTATCCGAATGGAGATCGAAAGTTATTAGATGTTGACGAATACGAGCGCTTTAGTCAGCAATGGCACTATCCAGAAGATACTAAGCAGATCATTCAATCAAGTGTGTTGACACTGACAGATTGGATTGATCAAGGGGCGGGGCCGTTTTCTGATGAGTTTATTAATATTTGGTATAGCCGTTATCTGGAACTTGTTCATCGTAATAACCGGCGTTAATTTTGGTCGTAATAATGAATTGGATCGGTCAGCCGATTTTTAATTCTGCATAAAACTAACTGGCAATGTTTGAGATTCTCGAATGTTGCCAGTTTCTGTATAAAGATTTTTGGGAAAATAAGCAGTCAAATGAACCTGAGTAGCTTATAATAGGACTATCATAAATAATGAAAATGGGGCGTTTCTACGTAAGCTGAAAGATCTTGTAGAATGCTAATTACATTTAGAAGGAAGTCATGCTATGTTTGATAAAATCAGAAAATCCCCGCTTTTATTTTGGTCATTAGAGTTATTAATTGTGGCCAGCTTGATTTACGTATGTACAAAAATTAATTTTTTGTTTGCACCAATCGGAACCTTCATTTCTACCGTGTTTGTGCCCATTATTTTATCGGGATTTTTGTTTTATTTATTAAATCCACTAGTTAAACTAATTCAAAAAATTAAGTATAAAAAATTTCATATCAACCACACTTGGGCTGTTGTGATCGTCTTCGTATTATTGTTTGGTGTGATCGGATATGCCCTGGGTTGGATGATTCCCAAACTAGTTAACCAGATTGCCCAACTGATTGAAAGCTTGCCAACCATTGCCAGCAACCTTCAAAAGACGTCCCAACATTTTGTTGAACATTCGGATTGGATTAAAAATGTTGATCTGGATCCGTATATAAAAAAGATGAATAGTTCAATTGGAACCTATGCGGAATCAATTCTGGGCACGATGACAAGCAGCATTGGAACCCTGATTTCAACAGTTACCTCTGTGACCATCGTCGTTATTACGGTACCGGTTATGCTGTTTTATATGTTGAAAGATGGCTGGAAACTCATGCCAACTGTCAAACGGCTATTGCCTGCCAAAAATGCGGATACCATCCAAGATTTATTTGAAAAAATGAGCGCAACGTTATCATCTTATATTTCTGGTCAAGTTTTGGAATGTATTTTTGTTGGAACATTTACGGCAATCGGCTACATGATTATTGGGCAGCCGTATGCGCTATTGCTCGGAGTAGTGGCCGGAATTGCCAACATTGTGCCGTATGTGGGCCCATACATTGGAATCTTTCCAGCTTTACTGGTGGCTCTTACCCAGTCGACCATGCAAGTCGTATGGGTCGTGGTCGTTGTCTTGATTGTCCAGCAAGTAGATGGAAACTTGATCTATCCCAATATTATTGGACGTAGTTTACAGGTGCACCCACTTACGATTATTATCTTATTGTTAGCAGCTGGTAAAATTGCCGGAATTCCAGGGATGATTTTAGCAATCCCTGCGTATGCGGTGGTAAAAGTCCTAGTTGAGTTTATTTACCACATTTGGATTTTGAATAGCGACGAGTGAGGCTGGACTAAACAAGCAAAAGCAACGAGGATCCCTGTTAATTAATTCCTATTTTACTGGAATCGGGCGCTATACATGTGGTAGTATTATGAAGTATTTAATATTATTCTTAGGAGAATGAACATTGAAAAAGGTAATTACTTATGGCACTTTTGATCTAATTCATAAGGGACATATTCGTTTGCTAAAGCGAGCTAAAGCACTGGGTGACCATTTGACAGTGTGTGTATCAACGGATGAGTTTAACGCCTTAAAGGGCAAAAAAGCTTACACAAGCTATGAAGATCGTAAGTATATTTTGGAAGCTATCCGTTATGTGGATGAAGTTATTCCTGAAAAAGGTTGGGATCAAAAAATCAAGGATGTTGAAGAACGTCATATTGACACCTTTGTCATGGGGGATGACTGGAAGGGTAAGTTTGATTTCTTAAAAGACTACTGTGAAGTTGTCTATCTTCCCCGAACAGAAGGCATTTCTACTACCAAGATCAAACGTGATTTGGGTCTTGGCGGTAAAGACGAACCACAAAAATAAATATAAAACGGAGCTGGGGCAAATCCTCAGTTTTTTTATTAGTTATAAACTAGTAAGAAAATAGCCAAATTGAAGTCGAATCAGCGCACTTTTTGTAAAAAATACGTTATTCTTAATTTGGGATGTATTATCCGGATAAAAGTAGTAAATTATATTGTGAATGCAATTAGGAAGTAGGAAATTAGTTATGAGCGAAACAAAAATAGATCAGGCAGTTGCCAAACGGCGAACATTTGCCATTATTTCTCACCCGGATGCTGGTAAAACAACGATCACGGAACAGTTATTATTGTTTGGTGGCGTTGTGCGCGAGGCTGGAACGGTAAAGGCTCGTAAATCAGGTAGTTTTGCCAAGTCTGATTGGATGGAAATCGAAAAGAAGCGGGGCATTTCGGTTACAAGTTCGGTTATGCAATTTGATTACGGTGACAAACGAATTAACATTTTGGATACCCCTGGACATGAGGATTTCTCTGAAGATACGTATCGAACACTGATGGCGGTGGATTCTGCCGTGATGGTTATTGATTCTGCAAAAGGAATTGAGCCCCAAACTAAGAAATTATTCCAAATTTGTAAAATGCGGGGAATCCCCATTTTTACTTTTATGAATAAATTGGATCGTGATGGTCGCGAACCTTTAGATTTGGTCAATGAACTTGAAGAAGTTTTGGGAATCAATGCTTACCCAATGAACTGGCCAATCGGGATGGGTAAGGGTCTCCAAGGATTATACGATCGTTACAATGAGAGAATCGTTTTATATCGCAAAGATGCAGATGGTAATCAATATTTGCCTTTGGATAAAGACGGTAAATTATCAAGTGATCATCCTTTAACAGAAGATAGTACTTATCAAGACGCGCTAGGTGACATGGAATTATTGAGTGAAGCCGGAAATGAATTTGATGAAGACCAGATTGCCTCGGGAGATTTAACCCCCGTTTTCTTCGGTTCGGCTTTAGCTAATTTTGGCGTTAAAACTTTCCTTGATATTTATTTGAAATACGCACCAGCACCTGCTGCACACGAAGATCGCGCTGGTGAAGTTATTAAACCAAATGATTCAGAGTTTTCTGGATTTATCTTTAAGATTCAGGCTAATATGAATCCTAACCACCGGGATCGCATTGCCTTTGTACGAATTTGTTCGGGTGAGTTTGACCGCGGAATGGATGTGACGTTGCAGCGAACGGGAAAAGTTCTTCGTTTGTCAAACTCCACCCAATTTATGGCGGACTCCCGGCATACGGTTGAAAAGGCGGTGGCTGGTGATATCGTTGGCTTATATGATACGGGAAATTTCCAGATTGGTGATACCATTTATGCCGGGAAGCATGATGTTCAGTTTGAAAAGCTTCCTCAATTTACGCCAGAACTATTTGTGCACGTTGCTGCTAAAAATGTGATGAAACAAAAATCATTCCATAAAGGAATTCAACAACTGGTGCAAGAAGGAGCAGTTCAGCTGTACACAAATTACAATACGGGTGATTATATTTTAGGTGCGGTTGGCCAACTTCAATTCGAAGTCTTCCAATTCCGGATGTTAAATGAATATCATTCTGAAGTCGTGATGGAGCCAATGGGTAAAAAGATTGCGCGCTGGATTGAGTCTGATCAATTAGATGAAAAGATGTCATCTTCACGAAACTTATTGGTGAAGGATCGTGCTGACAAGCCACTGTTCTTATTTGAAAATGAATTCGCAGAACGCTGGTTTAAAGGCAAATATCCGGAAGTTAAATTAACAGCCAAGCTATAAAATTACGTAAACAGGGGGGGGACAAACTCAATTTTTTAGTTGAGATTGTCCTCTTTTATTTAACTAACAATGGTTAAAGTTCCTTAAAATCTCTAAGGATACCCGGGATAAGACTATTAAAAAAACGGATTTTCAGTTATACTTATTTAGTTTATGAATGCTATTTAGCGTTTAAATTTAAAATTGTGAATGTGCAATGGAGGGTCAACTATGAGTCAAGCGTGGCATAAAATTCGCCGTGGATTAAATACACGGTTTGGATTTTTCTTGTTCGCCGTTATTCTATTTTGCATTAAATCCTACATGGCTTACCAAACTAAATTCAGTTTGGGTGTCAAAGGCAATATGCAAGAATTAATTTTAGCGATTTCACCAATTGCGACGGCGCTGTTGCTGTTCGGGATTGGATTATATTTTCGAGGTCGATGGGCTTATTGGTGGATGATTTTAGTTGACGCGATTTTGTCGACTTGGTTATTTTCTAACATTTTATACTATCGGGAATTTTCAGATTTCATTACTTTTAATCTGATTAAGGGATCTGGAGCCACTTCAGATAACCTCGGGAAAAGTTTAATGGGAATCATGCGTGGCACTGATTTTTTGGTGTTCATAGATGTTGCCTTTTTGATTCTATTGTTACTGATTCGATTCATTAAAATTGATACCACACCATTTAAATTTCGATACGCAGTAGCCACCACCATCTTATCTGTTGGGGTGTTTGGCGTAAACTTGGGAATGGCATATAGCAATCGTTCCGGGCTTTTAACGCGAACTTTTGATAATAATTACATCGTTAAGTATTTAGGTCTCCAAACGTACACAGCGTATGATGCAATTAAGACGTATCAAAATAGTGAACAGAAATCGAAAGCTTCAAACAATCAATTGAAGCCGGTTCAAAAATTCTTAAAAGATAATCATATTTCGTCTAACATCCAGTACAAAGGGGTCGCAAAGGGAAAAAATGTCTTTGTCATTCATTTGGAAAGTTTGCAACAATTTGTGATTGATAAAAAGTGGGATGGCCAAGAAATTACGCCGAACTTAAATAAGTTATATCACGAAGACGATACGCTTAGTTTTGATAATTTCTTTAATCAAGTCGGCCAGGGGAAAACGGCCGATGCTGAAATGATGCTTGAAAACTCACTATTTGGTTTAGCAGAAGGATCAGCAATGGTTATGGATGGGACAAGCAATACGCTCCAGAGTATGCCAGCTATTTTAGATCAAAATGGCTACTCGACGGCTTCATTCCATGGGGACGTTCCAAGTTTCTGGAATCGTGATAATGCCTATAAGTCTTTTGGTTACCAATATTTCTTTAGTAAGGAATATTACAAGATCAAACCTGGATATGTCAGTGGTTACGGGATGAAGGATAAACTCTTCTTGAAAGATACTGTTAAGTATATTCAGCAGTTACCTCAACCGTTTTATGCCAAGCTCATCACTGTTTCAAACCATTATCCTTACTTGATTGCCAAGAAGGATGCTTCTATAAAGGCTTGGGATACCGGTGATCCAACGGTTGATCCTTATGTGCAAACTGCGCATTATTTGGACCAATCAATTGGCGAACTCTTAAGTTATCTGAAGAAATCTGGGTTGGATAAGAAGAGTATGCTAGTTCTCTATGGTGATCATTACGGAATTTCAAATAACCATAAAGCAGCTATTGCGAAAATTTTAGGCCTAAAACAAATTGATAATTACAACTTGGCTATGTTCCAGAAAGTGCCTTTCATGATTCACATGGACGGACTAAAGGGTGGCATCAATCATACCTATGGTGGTGAGATAGATGTTATGCCAACGTTAGAAAACCTGATGGGAATTAATGTTTCTGGGGCCATTCAGTTTGGTCAAGATCTCCTTTCAAAGGATCGTAATCAAATTGTTTCCTTTAGGGATGGAGACTTTGTTTCGCCGAAGTACACTAAGTATGGGGGCGATCTGTATCTGACTAAGACGGGACAACAGATTACAGATGAAACGGATACTGAGAAAAAAGAAGTCGCTAAAATTCAAAAGTATGTCAATCAGGAATTATCGTTATCCGATTCCGTTATTAACGGTGATTTACTCCGATTCTCAAAACAAAGCTGGTTTAAAAAAGTCGACAAATCAGATTTTAATTATAAAAAATCGGCGGCATTGAAAGAATTAAGTGAAGCGCAGACGAAGACACCAACCAGTTTATTAAAAGAAAATGACGGAAAATCAACGGAGGATCTCTACAAAACTGACGCACCCGAATTAAAGAGTGAAAGTTCAAGTAGCAGTAGTGATGATAGCAGCAGTTCCAGTTCAGGCTCTAGCTCGAGTTCATCAGCTTCATCGTCATCTTCATCAAAGTAAATTAAAGGAGCTTATATCATTGTTTATAAAACCAGATATGGGCTCCTTTTTGGATACAAAAAAACCAAGTCACCAGGGACTTGGTTTTTACAACTTAACTATTAAGATTTAGAAGATGATGCTTTTTTTGCGGGAGCGAGATCTTCAGTGGATAAGGTAATCTCACCATCGGCAATTTTTGCCACAAGATTTTTTGCATCCGCATGATCAAGATAGTAATCCGCAATGCGATCTTCAATTTGCTCTTGAATGACACGTCGCAAAGGACGAGCACCCATTTTTGGATCATAACCTAATTCGACTAGCTTCTCTTCAACTGGTTCTGTCACATGCACATGTAAGCCTTGAACGGCCAACATTTTATTAACATCACCAATCATTAAGTCAACAATCTTCATTAAGGTTTCCTTAGTGAGTGAATTGAATTCGACAATGTCATCAAACCGGTTTAAAAATTCTGGTTTGAAGTAATTACCTAACTTGTTCAAAACGGAATGCGTTTCACCCTTAGCTGCAGCACCAAATCCGACATCAGCTTCAACATCACCAGTTCCGGCGTTGGAAGTCATGATAATAATCGTGTCTTTAAAACTGACGGTGCGACCTTGTGAATCGGTCAAACGGCCATCATCAAGAATTTGAAGGAACATATGCATGACATCTGGATGAGCTTTTTCAACTTCATCAAGTAAGATCAAGCTGTATGGGTGACGACGAACCTGTTCGGTCAACTGACCAGCCTCTTCGTAGCCAACATAGCCAGGAGGGGAACCAATCAATTTAGAAATTGAATGTGGTTCCATGTACTCACTCATGTCAAAGCGGATCATTGAATCCTCAGAGCCAAAGAGCTCATTAGCTAATTGTTTAGCTAATTCAGTTTTACCAACTCCGGTAGGACCAACGAATAAGAAAGACCCAATTGGTCGGCCAGTGCCATTTAGCCCAATTCGATTTCGCCGAATTGCTCGAGCAATTTTGTTCACGGCTTCGCTTTGACCAATAACTTTGGAGTTCAAATCTTTACCAAGGTTTTGAAGCTGCTCTTGTTCCCGTTTTTGGAGTTCACCAACCGGGATACTAGTTTTTTCTTCAATAATTTGTTCCATATCTTTATCGGTTACAGTAGGAATTTCGTTTTGGTTAGCTGCACCAGACTTGGTTTTTTCTAATTTATTGATTTGGTCACGATAATAAGCGGCTTTTTCATAATCTTCAGCTTTAGTTGCATCTTGCTTGTATTTTTCGGCATTATCAATCTTTTGCTGAATAGTATTTGGATCAACCGTATTAATTGTCAAATTTTTCTTAGAACCTGTTTCATCAAGCAGGTCGATTGCCTTATCAGGTAAGAAACGATCCTGAATGTAGCGTTTTGACAATTTGGCTGCCGCCTCAATTGCTTTATCTGTGTAGTGAACATGGTGATAATCTTCGTATTTCTTTTGAATACCCTTTAAAATCTTGATGGAAGCTTCCACACTAGGTTCGTCGACTTGAACAGGTTGCAAACGACGGGCAAGAGCAGCATCTTTTTCAATATCACGGTATTCATTTAAAGTTGTTGCACCAACAAGTTGGAAATCGCCACGGGCAAGAGCGGGTTTCAAAACGTTACCTGCGTCCATGCCACCTTCAGCGTTACCAGCACCAACAATTTCATGAATTTCATCAATAAAGACGATGGCGTCCTTATTCTTTTGAACTTCTTTCATAAGTTGTTGCATCCGTTGTTCAAACTGTCCTCTAATTCCAGTTCCTTGAACAAGTGAAACAACGTCTAAACGAATAATTTGTTTGTTAATCAATTTTTGAGGAACATCACCAGCCACAATCTTTTCAGCTAGGCCCTCAACAACTGCTGTTTTACCAACACCGGCTTCACCAATTAAAACTGGATTGTTTTTGGTACGACGGTTCAGTATTTCAATAACCCTTGAAATTTCTGTATCGCGTCCAATAACAGGATCAATTTTCCCTTGTTTTGCTAGATCAGTCAGATTTAAGCCGTACTGAGCTAACAGACCACCTTGGCCATTTTGGCGACCACCATTATTATCAGTGGGGCCACTAGGTTGAGTAGGGGGAACCTGTTGACTAAAGTTTTGCGCATTTTCAACGTTACCATTTTGCATAGCACGGAAAATGTCGTCTAGATTTCCAAATCCAAATGGGTCTTGTGCCATATTCGTAGCACCTCCATTTCCAAAATTATTGCCTTCTTGTTGTTTTAGAAGTTGATAGCAATTTTGACAAAGATCAATCTGCCGCTGTTGTCCATTCACATTAACGTGCAGATGAATCGTTGCTTCATTTTTATGACAATTTTGACAAAGCATCTTGCCGTCTCCTTTCGAAAAATCAAAGCTTAAAAAGTTTGACCAACTTTGACCATGAACACATTATACCTCGCATACTAATTTGTGCAAGCAATTTGTTTTCTAAAATTTAGCCTGCTAGAATCGGATAATCAGCCAATGCGCTGGTCACAAAGCTATATTAGCACTTTCATAATTAGAGTGCCAATGTTTGAACTTTTTTATGAAATCAACTAAACTAAAATTATCCAAAAAAGGGTAGGTGATTAAATGGCACGCGACTTTTCAAATTTATTAGAGCAGCTGCGTCAGGGAAGCATCAAGGAATTAATAGTTGAATCGGATGAGTTTCCCGATTTTCAACCTATTTATATGAAGTATGAACAACGAAAAAGAATTATTGGTCAAGCTCAGAGAAACGGAAAAGTGGTTTACCATTTTGAAAGTGATGAAAACGGTAAATCTTAATTTTCTTTTAATTTCGTGAAAGGGCTTGTAATAATTTAGAGAAATTGCTAAAATCAATGGGAAAGGCTGATTATTTGTTAGTAGAATAAATGGTTATTTATTTTTTACTATTAAAAGAAAGCCCTTACCAAATTATATATATATTAAAGGAGATCGATTTATAATGGAAACACGCGACTTTCATATTATTGCAGAAACAGGTATTCATGCTCGTCCAGCTACTTTATTAGTACAGGCAGCTAGCAAATTTAACGCAGACGTTAAGTTAACTTACAAAGACAAATCAGTTAATTTGAAGTCTATTATGGGTGTAATGTCATTAGGTGTTGGCCAGAATGCTGATGTAACAGTTTCTGCCGATGGCGACGACGAAAAAGAAGCAATTGAAGCACTCGCAGATACAATGAAAAAGGAAGGACTTTCTGACTAATGACAAAAGAATTGAAGGGAATTGCTGCCAGTGATGGTGTTGCAATTGCGAAAGCTTACATGCTTGTCGACCCTGATCTGTCATTTGATAAGAAAACAATTGATGATCCAGATGCTGAAATCAAACGACTTAATGCCGCTTTGGACGCATCTAAATCAGAATTAGAGTTAATCAAAAGTAAGGCTTCTGAGAATCTTGGAGAGGATGAAGCCGAGGTTTTTGAAGCACATATTACGATTCTCTCCGATCCTGAATTAATTGGGAATATTGAAGATAAGATCAAGAATGATTCTGTAAATGCAGAACAAGCATTAAAAGATGTAACAGATGGCTTTATTGAAACATTTGAAGCTATGACTGATAACCAATACATGCAAGAACGTGCCGGAGATATCCGTGACGTCACAAAACGTGTAATGAGTCATTTATTAGGTGTTGAATTACCAAATCCAGCCCTGATTAACTCTGAAGTGGTTATTGTAGCGCACGATTTGACTCCAAGTGATACTGCACAATTGGATCGCAAGTATGTCAAAGGCTTTATTACTGATATTGGTGGAAGAACTTCGCATTCAGCAATTATGTCTCGAACACTTGAAATTCCTGCAGTTGTTGGTAGTGAAAAAGCTACAACAGAAATTAAATCCGGAGAAAATGTCGTTATTGACGGAATTCACGGTGTCGCAATTGTTGAACCTGATGCTGACCAAGTTTCTAAGTATGAACTTATGCAAAAAGGATTCTTGGCACAAAAAGCTGAATGGTACAAACTTCGTGACGAAAAGACTTTGTCAAAAGATGGCGTTCACTTTGATTTAGCAGCTAATATTGGTACTCCAGATGATATTAAGGGAGTTGTCGATAATGGTGCTGAAGTAGTCGGCTTGTTCCGTTCTGAATTCTTATACATGGATGCCAGTGAGCTTCCAAGTGAAGATGATCAGTTTAAGGCATACAAAGCCGTTGTTGAAGGCATGAAGGGCAAACAGGTTGTTGTTCGGACAATGGATATTGGTGGAGACAAGCAGTTACCATACTTGCCACTTCCAGAAGAAATGAACCCGTTCTTGGGCTACCGAGCAATTCGGATCAGTCTTGATCGTACAGACTTGTTCCGTACCCAGTTACGCGCATTATTGCGGGCTTCTGCATACGGAAAGCTTGCTATCATGTTCCCAATGATCGCAACCGTTGCTGAATTTAAGAAAGCTAAAGCTATCTTTGAAGATGAAAAACAAAAGATGGTTAAAGCTGGTACTAAGATCGGTGATGAAATCCAAGTTGGTATGATGATGGAAATCCCAGCTGCTGCAATTATTGCAGATAAGTTAGCTAAGTATGTTGACTTCTTCAGTATTGGTACCAACGATTTGATTCAGTATTCATTTGCTGCTGATCGTGGTAACGAAAAAGTTTCATACCTATATCAACCATATAATCCATCATTGTTACGTTTAATCAAACGTACAATTGATGCTTCTCATGCAGAAGGTAAATGGACTGGTATGTGTGGTGAAATGGCTGGAGATCAAACAGCTGTTCCAATTTTAATGGGTCTTGGTTTGGATGAATTCTCAATGAGTGCAACTTCAGTTTTGAAGACTCGTTCATTGATGAAACGCTTAGACACCAAAGAAATGAAGAAGTTAGCTGATAAAGCAGTTACTGAAGCAGAAACTAACGACGATGTTATCAAACTCGTTAATGATGCAGTTAAATAACTGAAATTAATTTTACTTAAAATCTCTTAGGATGATACATATCCTGAGAGATTTTTTGCGGCTCTTTGTCAAATCCTGTTGATAGATGAATTTGGGACACTGTTAGAAGTTATGCAACTTCTAACAGTGTCTTTTTGTTTGGTTTGGTTCTCATTTGTTGTAATTTAACTCTTGAAACTAAGTGGTGATAATTTCGGAAACCGAAGGCAGTTCTTTGAATTTGCTTAATCATTCTATTGATCCCTTCAATTGGACCATTAGAATACTTTGATTCACTGGCATTGAGGACTATTTCAAGA
This sequence comes from Pediococcus sp. M21F004, assembly GCF_051122535.1. Taxonomy (NCBI): domain Bacteria; kingdom Bacillati; phylum Bacillota; class Bacilli; order Lactobacillales; family Lactobacillaceae; genus Pediococcus; species Pediococcus sp. M21F004. The sequence goes on along the minus strand of NZ_CP177314.1, from coordinate 630,912 downwards.
TTCTTTTTAAATGTGGTTAAAACATCTTTCATTTGCGAGCTAAGCTTATCGTTGTTATATAAATATTGAACAAGACCATCTTTGTCGTGATTTTTAAGACATATCATAATGCCTTGCATGGCGTTATAAGTATTTAACAGTCTTTCATCAACATCTAGACCTAACTGAACTCTTTCGAGTTGAGTTACTTGTTTCCTAAGGTGTCGATCGAAAAATGTTTTTTTAATCTCAAGCTCATCGAAGTGTTTTAAATAAAGTTTCCAGGAGAATTTAAGCATCCGATATTCCTTGGATTGTTTCTTGTATTCTTTCATAATTTGAACGCGACTTTGGTTAAAAGATCTAGTCATCATCGCAACAATATGAAAACGATCGACAATTATTTTGGCATTTGGAAATACCAATCTGGCGATATCTTGATAGTAACTATTAAGGTCCAGAGAAACTGTCTTTACTTGCTTTCTAGCGGTGCTGTCAAACTTATTAAAGTAATCAATAATAGTTTGTTTAAAGCGATCCGGTAGGATCTGTTGAATTTCATGATCACCATCACCGTTAATACAAAGAAAGTGGAAATCGCCGCCAACACCACGAAATTCATCCATAGATAAGTGCTCAGGTAAAGAATGATAATTTCTCCGAAATAGATCATCATAGTTGTCTAAATAGCGACAAACGGTACTGGGAGAAACACTATTGTCTAAAGCAATACTAGTCTGAGTACGATCATCCTGAAGATGCATGAATATTTTTTGTCTGGTAGCTTTGGAAATATTACAATACTTATTGACGAGGTCTGTTGTTGCCATTACCGAGTTTCCACAATTTTTACAGATTAATCGTTCTTTATGAAGTTCAAGATAGACGGGCTCACTAGCGTTGGCCGACGGATATGAAACGCGTGACACATAGTGTCCGTTATGACTAAAGTTTTCAAAACCACATTGAGGACACCTTGTATAAGTGGCTTTTACATTGGCAACATAGACTTTAGCAGGTTTTGATTTTATGAATTGATGCTTATAACTGAAAAAAATAACATTTGGGTCTTTAATACTGAGTGAAAATTTTATATTATTATCTATAGGGTTCATGGTTTCTCACATCCTTTGATGATGCTGTAGTGGGTGGATTTTTTTGTGTGTGGGGACCTGTGGGCCTCTTTTTTTTTCAAAAAAATCCTGTTAATAGATTACCACATTGGTAGTTCATCAACAGGAAAAAGTATAGAGCCTTTTTTGCTATACTAAAGCCGTTTAGTAAAGTGACTCAGAGATACCTTAACAAGTTGAAGAATGGTTTTAAATTATTAGCGGAACCAAAAGCTAGTGTTATTTGCATAACACGCATGAAACCAATATAATTGAACTTAATTAAGTTTACGTTTTGAGGAGGATACTTGTGAATATCGGAATTTTTACGGACACGTATTACCCGCAGGTAAGCGGAGTTGCAACGTCGATTAAGACTTTGCGTGAGCAACTCGAAAAGCAAGGCCATCAAGTGTATATTTTTACTACTACGGATCCTAAAGTTGATAAGAATGTATATGAAAGAAATATTTTCCGTTTTACAAGTGTTCCCTTTGTTTCTTTCACTGACCGCAGAATTGCTGTAAGTGGGTTGTTTAAAGCCTATCAGGTAGCAAAAGAATTGAATTTAGATATTGTACATACGCAAACCGAGTTTTCTTTAGGTTGGATTGGTAAATTTGTTGCGAAGAATTTGAATATTCCTTGTGTACATACGTATCATACGATGTACGAGGATTATTTGCATTACGTGGCGAATGGTCATTTGTTACGGCCATACCACGTTAAACAAGCAATGCGGGCCTTCTGTTATCATCTGATGGGGGTGGTTGCGCCAAGTGAGCGAGTGATTAGAACACTGAATGGTTATGGCGTAAAATCACCGATTCGGATTATTCCAACAGGCGTGAATGTTAACCATTACGCTCAACATGAGGATGTTGATTGGCGGGCAAAATATGGTTTCGCTAAAAACACCAAAATTCTGCTTTCTTTAAGTCGTTTAGCGTATGAAAAAAATATTCAAGAAGTGATTAAAACTTATCCGAAGATATTAGAGGTTGTGCCAGATAGCTTGTTATTAATCGTTGGAGATGGCCCCGCTCGTGAAACGCTTGAACAACAAGCACAGGACGCGGGAGTTGCAGATCATGTTAAATTCATGGGCGAGATTGATAACGATATTGTCTATCGTTTCTATCAAATGGCAGATTTATTTGTTTCGGCATCTGAGTCTGAATCACAAGGATTGACTTATATAGAGGCAATGGCGGCCGGACTTAAAATAGTTGTAAAAACTGGTCCATATACTGATAGTTTGCTGGATGATCCCTCACTGGGGGTTACGTTTGAAACAGAAGAGCAATTTGTTCATTTTGCTGAAAATTATTTGAACCATCCTGCAAGTTTTGAAGATCCAGAACCTCGGGAAAGAAAGCTGTATGAAATTTCTGCGGACCATTTTGGTAAGCAGGTTGTTGAGTTTTACAAAGATTCGTTAGTTTTGTATGCGGATCGGGAGGAAAGTTCGGATTTTTCAGATTAAGGGGGGATAGATTTGCGAATTAATATGTTTTCTTCGGCAACTAAAGTAAAAGGCCAAGGGGTTGGTAGTGCCTATGAAGAACTGATTTCTCTACTAAAGACGCATTTTCCAGAAGATTTTCAAGTGCAGATTAATAAGTTTAGTCGGTCTGAAATAAGTCACTATCATACGATTGATCCACAGTTTTATTTATCAACTTTTATGCCAGGAAGAGGTCGAAAAATTGGTTACGTCCATTTTTTGCCTGAAACTATTGATGGCAGTCTAAAAATTCCTCAACCATTTCGAGGGATCTTTTATAAATATATTATTGCGTTTTATAAACGGATGGATCATATTGTTGTGGTCAATCCGACTTTTATTCCTAAATTAACAGCTTATGGAATTCCTGAAGAAAAAATTAGTTATATTCCAAATTTTGTCCATAAAAGTGAATTCTATGAGATGGACCAAGATAAAAAACTGGCATTGCGTAAACAAATGAACCTTGATAAGGATAAATTTGTAATTTTAGGGATTGGTCAAGTTCAAGAGCGTAAAGGCGTCAAAGACTTTATTAAGCTTGCCGGGCAAAATCCACAAATCCAATTTATTTGGGCAGGGGGCTTTTCGTTTGGAAGAATGACTGATGGATATGCAGAACTCAAGAAGGTTGTGGACAATCCACCGGCTAATCTTAAATTTACAGGGATTATTGACCGCAGTGAATTGGTTAATTACTATAACGTGGCAAATCTATTTTTGCTCCCTTCCTATAATGAACTATTTCCAATGTCTGTATTGGAAGCTTTTAGTTGTGGCACGCCAGTACTATTGCGGGACCTTGATCTATATCAGGCCATTATCAAAGACTACTATGCTTCTGCAAAGGATGTAGGGGAAATGCAAACCCAAATTAGTTATCTGACGACGCATCCAGAAGCACTACAAAACTTACACGAAAAAGCTAACCAAGCTTCTGAACAATATTCAGAAGATCATTTAGCAAACATTTGGCATGGCTTTTATTTGCAGCAGGCAAGAGAGGGCTAATTTATGTCAAGAAGAAATAAGGTTGTTCTAGGTATAATGCTTGCGCTCGGAATTGCCATTTTTGGATTTTCGCTGCGTAATGTGAATCTACATAATCTAGGCCATGATATTTTACACATTCATTGGCAATGGCTAATTGTTGCTGTGATATGTATGTTACTGTATTTTGGGATTGAGGCCATCATTACTAGGATGTTTGTGACTAGCAATGGAGACCATTTCTCGTTTAGGGATGCAATCAGGATTCCATTGATTGAACAACTTTTTAACGGAATAACGCCATTTTCTTCAGGTGGACAGCCGGCACAATTGATAGCTTTAATGCAAAGTGGTGTTGAGGCAGGCAGAGCAAGTTCCGTACTATTAATGAAATTTGTTGTTTTCCAAGCGATGATTGTGATTAATTTCATGTTTAGTTTGTTGATCGGTTTTCAATATCTGGCCGAAAAAATGAGCTATCTTTCTTTGTTTGTTGTTTTTGGATTTGTCATTCATTTTACAGTTATTATTGGCTTGCTACTGATCATGTATTGGCACGGCTTTACGAAAAAGTTGATTAGTTGGATTTTAATTCCAATTGGTTGGTTTGTTAAAGCAGAGCGCTATGATCGATGGAAACAAGCGTTGGATGAGAAAGTAGATACCTTTTACAAAGAGAGTGTGCGAATAAAAACACAATGGAAACTTTTGATTAAAGTTTTTGTCATGACTTTCTTTCAGTTATTATTTTATTACCTTGTGCCATACTATATTATGCTGTCCTTGGGATATACTGGTATAAACATTATTATGGTAACCTCATTACATGTTTTAATCGTTATGGTCATTTCGATTTTTCCAATTCCGGGAGGATCAGGTGGTGCAGAGTATAGTTTTGATGTGTTATTCTCCAGTTTTATTCACAGTAACAGCAAATTAGTATTGGCCATGTTACTTTGGCGATTGTTAACATATTATTTCGGAATATTTGCCGGAATGTTCGCTTTAGTTACAAAACCTGATAGAATAGATCGGAAAATTAAAAGAAATAAAGAGTGATTTTTAAAGTGATGACTATTAAAAGTTGTCGCTTTTTTGTTTGTTTCAAAAAAAGTTTCTTTAAATATTTTCAGGATTGACGGTGCTTTGAAGATACCACTTGGATGAAACTAGAAGTTTGCTCTTGACCAAGAACGGAATTCTTGATATGCTATTTAAGGTCGTTTTTGAGAGAATTATCTTTCGAACCACCGTTTCAAATGTTTTTTAAAAAGTTGAATTTGGTTGTTGACTTTTGTAAAAACTGATGATAAAGTTAAATAGTTGCGTTGAGGCGTTTAGCGCTTCCAACAGTGACTTAGTAGACCTTTGAAAACTGAACAAAGTTTCGACAAAGTAAAATGTGTAGGGTCTTCAAATGAAAATTTTGAAGCAAACATTTGCGAAGTCAATTCGTTTTAAACAATGAAACAACAAATGAGCTTGTAAAAACTCAAGTATAATATGAGAGTTTGATCTTGGCTCAGGATGAACGCTGGCGGCGTGCCTAATACATGCAAGTCGGACGCACTTTCGTTGAATGATTTAGAGATGCTTGCATCGAAGATGATTTTAACTATAAAGTGAGTGGCGAACGGGTGAGTAACACGTGGGTAACCTGCCCAGAAGTGGGGGATAACACCTGGAAACAGATGCTAATACCGCATAATAAAGTAAACCGCATGGTTTTCTTTTAAAAGATGGCTTCGGCTATCACTTCTGGATGGACCCGCGGCGTATTAGCTAGTTGGTGAGATAAAGGCCCACCAAGGCTGTGATACGTAGCCGACCTGAGAGGGTAATCGGCCACATTGGGACTGAGACACGGCCCAGACTCCTACGGGAGGCAGCAGTAGGGAATCTTCCACAATGGACGAAAGTCTGATGGAGCAACGCCGCGTGAGTGATGAAGGCTTTAGGGTCGTAAAACTCTGTTGTTGGAGAAGAACGTGTGTGAGAGTAACTGCTCATGCAGTGACGGTATCCAACCAGAAAGCCACGGCTAACTACGTGCCAGCAGCCGCGGTAATACGTAGGTGGCAAGCGTTATCCGGATTTATTGGGCGTAAAGCGAGCGCAGGCGGTTTCTTAAGTCTAATGTGAAAGCCTTCGGCTTAACCGAAGAAGTGCATTGGAAACTGGGAAACTTGAGTGCAGAAGAGGACAGTGGAACTCCATGTGTAGCGGTGAAATGCGTAGATATATGGAAGAACACCAGTGGCGAAGGCGGCTGTCTGGTCTGTAACTGACGCTGAGGCTCGAAAGCATGGGTAGCGAACAGGATTAGATACCCTGGTAGTCCATGCCGTAAACGATGAATGCTAAGTGTTGGAGGGTTTCCGCCCTTCAGTGCTGCAGCTAACGCATTAAGCATTCCGCCTGGGGAGTACGACCGCAAGGTTGAAACTCAAAAGAATTGACGGGGGCCCGCACAAGCGGTGGAGCATGTGGTTTAATTCGAAGCTACGCGAAGAACCTTACCAGGTCTTGACATCTTCTGCTAACCTAAGAGATTAGGCGTTCCCTTCGGGGACAGAATGACAGGTGGTGCATGGTTGTCGTCAGCTCGTGTCGTGAGATGTTGGGTTAAGTCCCGCAACGAGCGCAACCCCTATTATTAGTTGCCAGCATTAAGTTGGGCACTCTAGTGAGACTGCCGGTGATAAACCGGAGGAAGGTGGGGACGACGTCAAATCATCATGCCCCTTATGACCTGGGCTACACACGTGCTACAATGGACGGTACAACGAGTTGCGAGACCGCGAGGTTAAGCTAATCTCTTAAAACCGTTCTCAGTTCGGACTGCAGGCTGCAACTCGCCTGCACGAAGTTGGAATCGCTAGTAATCGCGGATCAGCATGCCGCGGTGAATACGTTCCCGGGCCTTGTACACACCGCCCGTCACACCATGAGAGTTTGTAACACCCAAAGCCGGTGGAGTAACCTTCGGGAGCTAGCCGTCTAAGGTGGGACAGATGATTGGGGTGAAGTCGTAACAAGGTAGCCGTAGGAGAACCTGCGGCTGGATCACCTCCTTTCTAAGGATATTTAGAAACGGAAACCTACACATATGTCGAAACTTTGTTTAGTTTTGAGAGGTTTACTCTCAAAATTTGTTCTTTGAAAACTAAATAATATCGAAAAATTTTCTAATTTTAATTATCAGATAATTAAACCGAGAACATTGCGTTTTATAGAGTTTTACAACAAGATTAGTTCTTAAAATAATCGCTAAACTCAAAACCACTTTATCTTCGATAAAGTTAGGTTAAGTTATAAAGGGCGCATGGTGAATGCCTTGGCACTAGGAGCCGATGAAGGACGGGACTAACACCGATATGCTTCGGGGAGCTGTAAGTAAGCTTTGATCCGGAGATTTCCGAATGGGGAAACCCAACAACATTAATCCGTTGTTACCACTACGTGAATTCATAGCGTGGCTGGAGGTAGACGTGGGGAACTGAAACATCTCAGTACCCACAGGAAGAGAAAGAAAAATCGATTCCCTGAGTAGCGGCGAGCGAAAGGGGAACAGCCCAAACCAGGAAGCTTGCTTCCTGGGGTTGTAGGACTGAACATTTGAGTTACCAAAGATTTTCATAGCCGAACAGTCTGGGAAGACTGGCCAGAGCGGGTGATAGCCCCGTAGGCAAAATGAAGATCCCTCAGTTCAGGATCCTGAGTACGGCGGAACACGTGTAACTCCGTCGGAATCCGGGAGGACCATCTCCCAAGGCTAAATACTCCCTAGTGACCGATAGTGAACCAGTACCGTGAGGGAAAGGTGAAAAGCACCCCGGAAGGGGAGTGAAACAGTTCTTGAAACCATGTGCCTACAAGAAGTCAGAGCCCGTTAATGGGTGATGGCGTGCCTTTTGTAGAATGAACCGGCGAGTTACGTTTGCATGCCAGGTTAAGTTGAAGAAACGGAGCCGTAGCGAAAGCGAGTCTGAATAGGGCGACTGAGTATGCAGATGTAGACCCGAAACCAAGTGACCTACCCATGTCCAGGTTGAAGGTGCGGTAAAACGCACTGGAGGACCGAACTCGTGTACGTTGAAAAGTGCTGAGATGAGGTGTGGGTAGCGGTGAAATTCCAAACGAACTTGGAGATAGCTGGTTCTCTCCGAAATAGCTTTAGGGCTAGCCTCGGACTTAGGATCATGGAGGTAGAGCCACTGTTTGGACTAGGGGCCCATCTAGGGTTACTGAATTCAGATAAACTCCGAATGCCATTGATTTATGTCCGGGAGTCAGACGGTGAGTGATAAGATCCATCGTCGAAAGGGGAACAGCCCAGACCACCAGTTAAGGTCCCTAAATATATGTTAAGTGGAAAAGGATGTGGAGTTGCATAGACAACTAGGATGTTGGCTCAGAAGCAGCCATCATTTAAAGAGTGCGTAATAGCTCACTAGTCGAGTGATTCTGCGCCGAAAATGTACCGGGGCTTAAACATATTACCGAGACTGTGGATGCCACCGTAAGGTGGCGTGATAGGAGAGCGTTCTAAGGGCGATGAAGGCAGACCGTGAGGACTGTTGGAGCGCTTAGAAGTGAGAATGCCGGTATGAGTAGCGAAAGACAGGTGAGAATCCTGTCCACCGAATGACTAAGGTTTCCTGGGGAAGGCTCGTCCTCCCAGGGTTAGTCGGGACCTAAGTCGAGGCCGAGAGGCGTAGACGATGGATAACAGGTTGAGATTCCTGTACTAGTTAAACTTGTTTGAACAATGGAGGGACGCAGTAGGCTAAGGAAAGCACACAGTTGGATAAGTGTGCCCAAGCAACAAGTCTTAGATAGAGTCAAATGCTTTATCTTTTAAGGACAAGTTGTGATGGGGAGCGAAATTTAAGTAGCGAAGTTCCTGATGTCACACTGCCGAGAAAAGCTTCTAGTTAGAGTTTAACTACCCGTACCGCAAACCGACACAGGTAGTCGAGGAGAGTATCCTAAGGTGTGCGAGAGAACTCTCGTTAAGGAACTCGGCAAAATGACCCCGTAACTTCGGAAGAAGGGGTGCTGATCGCAAGATCAGCCGCAGTGAATAGGCCCAGGCGACTGTTTATCAAAAACACAGGTTTCTGCAAAATCGTAAGATGACGTATAGGGGCTGACACCTGCCCGGTGCTGGAAGGTTAAGTGAATGAGTTAGCTTCGGCGAAGCTTTGAAATGAAGCCCCAGTAAACGGCGGCCGTAACTATAACGGTCCTAAGGTAGCGAAATTCCTTGTCGGGTAAGTTCCGACCCGCACGAAAGGTGTAACGATCTGGGCACTGTCTCAACGAGAGACTCGGTGAAATTATAATACCCGTGAAGATGCGGGTTACCCGCGACAGGACGGAAAGACCCCATGGAGCTTTACTGTAGCTTGATATTGAGTGTTTGTACAACTTGTACAGGATAGGTAGGAGCCGTAGATACCGGAACGCTAGTTTCGGTGGAGGCGTTGGTGGGATACTACCCTCGTTGTGTGAACCCTCTAACCCGCGCCACTAAGCGTGGCGGGAGACAGTGTCAGGTGGGCAGTTTGACTGGGGCGGTCGCCTCCTAAAGAGTAACGGAGGCGCCCAAAGGTTCCCTCAGAATGGTTGGAAATCATTCGCAGAGTGTAAAGGCACAAGGGAGCTTGACTGCGAGACAGACAGGTCGAGCAGGGACGAAAGTCGGGCTTAGTGATCCGGTGGTACCGTATGGAAGGGCCATCGCTCAACGGATAAAAGCTACCCTGGGGATAACAGGCTTATCTCCCCCAAGAGTTCACATCGACGGGGAGGTTTGGCACCTCGATGTCGGCTCATCGCATCCTGGGGCTGTAGTCGGTCCCAAGGGTTGGGCTGTTCGCCCATTAAAGCGGTACGCGAGCTGGGTTCAGAACGTCGTGAGACAGTTCGGTCCCTATCCGTCGCGGGCGTAGGAAATTTGAGAGGATCTGTCCTTAGTACGAGAGGACCGGGATGGACATACCGCTGGTGTACCAGTTGTTCCGCCAGGAGCATCGCTGGGTAGCTACGTATGGATGAGATAAACGCTGAAAGCATCTAAGTGTGAAACTCGCCTCGAGATGAGATTTCCCATTCCATTTATGGAAGTAAGACCCCTGAGAGATGATCAGGTAGATAGGTTGGGAGTGGAAGTGTAGTGATACATGGAGCGGACCAATACTAATCGGTCGAGGACTTAACCACAAAGTGGTGTTCTCAAAGAGAAGATTTCGATATTATTTAGTTTTGAGAGAATAAATTTCTTTCACACGAGCCGCGGAAGTGGATCGGAGAAGTGTGGTGACGATAGTGAGAAGGATACACCTGTTCCCATGTCGAACACAGAAGTTAAGCTTCTTAACGCCGAGAGTAGTTGGGGGATCGCTCCCTGCGAGGGTAGGACGTTGCCATGCGTTTATTATGGAGGATTAGCTCAGTTGGGAGAGCGTCTGCCTTACAAGCAGAGGGTCACAGGTTCGAGCCCTGTATCCTCCATTGAGCCGTTAGCTCAGTTGGTAGAGCATCTGACTTTTAATCAGAGGGTCGGCAGTTCGAGACTGCCACGGCTCATTGGCACTATGTGCCTTTGTTTTTTAAATAATTAATTATAGAATGATGCCGACTTAGCTCAGTTGGCAGAGCATCTGTCTTGTAAACAGGGGGTCGGAGGTTCGAATCCTCTAGTCGGCATTTTATAATTATGCGGAAGTAGTTCAGTGGTAGAACATCACCTTGCCATGGTGGGGGTCGCGAGTTCGAATCTCGTCTTCCGCTTTGTAGTTTCAGCTACAAGCACAAGCATTGCCGGGGTGGCGGAATTGGCAGACGCACAGGACTTAAAATCCTGCGGTCAGTGATGACCGTACCGGTTCGATCCCGGTCCTCGGCATTTTTAATAAGCACCCATAGCGCAATTGGATAGAGTGTCTGACTACGAATCAGAAGGTTGTAGGTTCGACTCCTACTGGGTGCATTTTCGGGAAGTAGCTCAGCTTGGTAGAGCACCTGGTTTGGGACCAGGGGGTCGCAGGTTCGAATCCTGTCTTCCCGATTAAATGGTTTTATATACATTTATATTTAAGATCGCGGTGTAGCTCAGCTGGCTAGAGCGTCCGGTTCATACCCGGGAGGTCGAGGGTTCGATCCCCCCTGCCGCGATAGGTTTTAATATACGAACTTGGACCTTTAGCTCAGTTGGTTAGAGCAGACGGCTCATAACCGTTCGGTCGTAGGTTCGAGTCCTACAAGGTCCATCTAATGTGTTTTTGATATGTTAGTGGGCATGAAAACCGTATATTGTAATGGAGGATTACCCAAGTCTGGCTGAAGGGAACGGTCTTGAAAACCGTCAGGTGGGTCAAACCACGCGAGAGTTCGAATCTCTCATCCTCCTTTTTTATTATCGCGGGATGGAGCAGTCTGGTAGCTCGTCGGGCTCATAACCCGAAGGTCGCAGGTTCAAACCCTGCTCCCGCAATTATGGTTCCATGGTCTAGTTGGTTTAGGACGCCTGCCTGTCACGCAGGAGATCACGAGTTCGAGTCTCGTTGGAACCGTTATGGCTCGGTAGCTCAGTTGGTAGAGCAACGGATTGAAGCTCCGTGTGTCGGCAGTTCGATTCTGTCCCGCGCCATCTAATGTTCATTTATGCGGGTGTAGTTTAGTGGTAAAATCACAGCCTTCCAAGCTGTTGTCGCGAGTCCGATTCTCGTCACCCGCTTTTTCATATGATGGGCCTATAGCTCAGCTGGTTTAGAGCGCACGCCTGATAAGCGTGAGGTCGATGGTTCAAGTCCATTTAGGCCCATTGGAGAAGTACTCAAGTGGCTGAAGAGGCGCCCCTGCTAAGGGTGTAGGTCGCGTAAGCGGCGCAAGGGTTCAAATCCCTTCTTCTCCGTTTTTTTTGACCCGTTGGTCAAGTGGTTTAAGACACTGCCCTTTCACGGCAGTAACATGGGTTCGAATCCCGTACGGGTCATTTTCACAGTTTTATTAATATTATCGCGGGATGGAGCAGTCTGGTAGCTCGTCGGGCTCATAACCCGAAGGTCGCAGGTTCAAACCCTGCTCCCGCAATTATGGTTCCATGGTCTAGTTGGTTTAGGACGCCTGCCTGTCACGCAGGAGATCACGAGTTCGAGTCTCGTTGGAACCGTCTCGGAAAAATAAATAAAGAATGCTAAAGAGGCTAACACAATAGGTGTTAGCCTCTTTTTGCAATTCAAATATTAACCTAACCTCGTTTAGAAGTTCAATCAATATTAGGCTCGATTTAGAGAAAAATCCCAATAGCCAAAAGCTATCAGGATTAAGTAGAAATGTTGGAGATTATTTCATGAGAATTAGAACGTTAAAAAATAAACATAAGATCACATTTACAGTTAGTAACAGTTTAGGCTGTTTCGCAAATTGTTGATAACCCCAAGAAATTAAAACTAACAGGCCGGCAATTAAAGTATAAGTGTTTAAATTACCAAGAACTGTTAGACCGACACAAAGGATACCAAGGATTAAATTAAAAATACCTGAATGAGAAATTTCTTTTATAAAAAATGGATAAAAGAAAAACAAGGCACTGAGTAGGGGAATAATTAAAATTTTTAAGAAATTTGTTGATAAAAACCCACATTGAACATAGAAGAATGTTTCTGGAAGAATGAACATGGAACTAATTGCGAACAAAAGCCAGCCAGCCCAGTTGTTTTTCGCTGAAAAAAGAAACGGCAGTAATGAGAGGAGACAAGTGAAAAGCAGTAGCCCAATTGTGGGTGCAATGCTCGAAAAAGAGAATGCCACAACTAAAATTGAAATTCCCGTCATGCCAAGGAAAATGGGGATTGGCATTTTGTTTGTGAAGCGGTCAAAAATCAGGAAATTGAACATAAAAACAAATAAAATTAAAATCACTTGATTCGTAAAAGTATGCTGAATCGTTGTGCTAACTTGGTGGCCATACATTGAAGGAATTAGCCAAGTCGCAAATGTTTGGATGACTGTCAATGTTACGGGAATAATTGTTTTTTTATTTACAGTCGTTAAATGTATCTTTTGCATATTTATTTTCTCCTATGTGAAATACTTCAATCGTAAACAAAGTTTGCCAGAACGTCAACCAAAATCTGTCTTTTAAAGGTTTTCTATTTGTGATAGACTTGTTAAGATGGTTTTTAATTCTAAACTTAATTGAGAAAAGCTGTAGCAATCAACTCTTTAAACTTAATTTGGCGAAGAATACAAAGACGTCATTGCACAGGTTATGATATTGAACAAACATTATTTTGTTCCCGAAAGGATTTGCGTAAAAGCAAAGATACCTTGTAACCGTTTATAATAAGGGGGAAATTTTCAAATGCAAGAGAGACATTTATTTACATCGGAATCAGTTTCAGAGGGTCATCCAGATAAAATTGCTGATCAAATCAGTGACGCTATTTTGGATGCCATGTTGGAACAAGATCCAGAAGCTCGAGTAGCCTGTGAAACGACCGTGACAACAGGATTAGTTGTTGTCGTTGGTGAAATTAGTACAACGGCTTATGTTGATATTCAAAAGACAGTTCGAAATACCATTAAAGAAATTGGTTATAAAGATGGTCAATACGGATTTGATGGAGACAACTGTGCCGTGATGATTGCTATCGATGAACAATCACCTGATATTGCTCAGGGGGTTGACGATTCTTTAGAAACTCGTGAAGGTGACGAGGATCCATTAGACAAGATTGGTGCTGGTGATCAGGGATTAATGTTTGGCTTTGCCATTGATGAAACACCTGAATTAATGCCATTACCAATTATGCTTAGTCATCATTTGATGCAAAAGACGGCTCAGGTTCGTAAATCTGGTGAATTACGTTACTTGCGTCCAGATGCTAAGGCTGAAGTGACTGTGGAGTATGATGACAACGAAAAACCAGTTCGGGTTGATACCGTTGTTTTGAGTACTCAGCATGATCCAAACGTATTGCTTGAAACAATTCGTGAAGATGTCATTGAACATATTATCAAACCAGTGATTCCTGCTGAGTTACTTGATGATAATACTAAGTATTTCATTAATCCAACTGGCCGCTTTGTTATTGGTGGACCACAAGGAGATGCCGGATTAACTGGTCGTAAGATTATTGTTGATACTTACGGTGGTTTTGCTCGTCATGGTGGCGGTGCTTTCTCCGGAAAAGACGCAACTAAAGTTGACCGTTCAGCTAGTTATGCGGCTCGTTACATTGCGAAAAACATTGTAGCTGCTGGATTGGCACACAAAGTTGAAGTTCAGATAGCTTATGCCATTGGTGTGGCTCAACCAGTATCAATTTCTGTAGATACTTTTGGAACAGGAACTGTTTCAGAGGAAAAGCTTGCTGCCGCAATTCGAAAAGTTTTCGATTTACGACCAGCAGGAATTATTAAAATGTTAGACTTGCAGCGACCAATTTACAAAAAGACCGCTGCTTATGGACATTTTGGTCGAACAGACGTTGATTTACCTTGGGAGCATACCGATAAGGTCGATGCTTTAAAAGAATTATTGAAGTAAGAATTTAAATGATCTCTTCCGCAATTCGCGTGGGAGAGGTTTTTTAGTTGGAGAGGGACTACATGACAACAAAAAAAACAAATGTTACTTTAGTTACCATTGCAATTTTTGTGGCCACATTTTTAACTGCCGTTGAAGGTACAATTGTATCAACGGCGATGCCTACAATTGTTGGCGATTTACATGGCGTTAACTTAATGAACTGGATCGTATCCATTTATTTATTAACGAATGCGGTAGCAACGCCCATTTATGGGAAGTTGGCTGATCTTTTTGGGCGAAAACGAATTTTTATTATTGGAATTATGATTTTTATTATTGGGTCAGTTTTAAGCGGAACTGCTAATTCGATGCCTACTTTGATTGGGTGGCGAGCCTTACAAGGAATTGGAGCCGGCTGTATTATGCCTGTTTCAAATACGATTATCGCTGACATTTATCCCTTCGAGAAACGTGCACGTGTGATGGGATTCAATGGGGCTGCTTGGGGAATTGCGGCAATTATCGCGCCATTATTGGGTGGTTTTATTGTTGATAAACTGACTTGGCACTGGGTATTTTTCATTAATGTGCCAATCGGACTTTTGACAGTGTTATTGATCGCTTTGTATTTACACGAGAAACCACATACGGCTGTCGGGAAAATTGATTATTTAGGAAGTCTTTGGCTGACATTGACGTTATTGAGTCTAATGTATGGTTTTCAGATCCTTGGTGAAGCCAACTTTGCTTGGACGTCCGTGATAGTTTGCTTTGTCATTACCTTGGTAGCACTCTACTTATTTATCAATCGTGAGAAACGAGCATCAGATCCGATTATTTCGTTAAAATTATTTAAGAACCGTACTTTTGTCACCCAAAACTTGGCTACGATGCTTGTTTCTGGTTTTTTGATCGGTTTTGAAGTTTATTTGCCGACTTGGACGCAAGGAATTCTTGGCCTACCAGCTTCCTTAGCAGGGTTCGCGGTGACACCAAGTTCGGTAATGTGGATTTTTGGTTCGTTTTTGGCAGGGAAGTTTATTCTTAAACTAACTCCAAAACAGACCTTGATGATTAGTTTGGTCTTCTTACTGATTGGTAGTGCGTGGCTGGCGTTACTTCCACAAACAACCCCATTTTGGTTGTTCTTCGTGATTGCCACCGTGTTAGGTACTGGGTTTGGGATTACCATTACATCGACCACGGTGACTTCACAACGGTTGGTGGCCGCAAAAGATATGGGAGTGGCAACTTCATTTAATACCTTGGCAAGAACGCTTGGTCAAACGCTAATGATGTCCATTTTTGGAATTATTATGAATGGAACTATGAATAAAGGGGTTGCCCATAGTTCAGATCTTAATATTGGCATGATGAACAAGTTAATTAATCCGCAGACGGCTTCATCATTACCAGCCAAACTGATTCCAGAATTACGGACGATTTTGTATCAAGCCTTGCACAATATTTATTTAGCAGGTGTGATCTTAATTATACTGGCCATTTTAATTAATAGTTTGGATTATCGGCATTCAAAAACAACTAACTAAAAAATCGATTTCTGCCTTTAAAAGCAGGAATCGATTTTTTTAGCGTTTTTGAATGGCAAATAAAATTGGCGGATCATTTTGTTGATTAATGAACTGATAGGTTAATACTTGAAAGTCTTTTTGAGGCAATTTTTTTAGGAACTCTTGTAGGGATTCAAGTTCTTCACGCCCACCTGGATGACCATAGTAACTAACGACAACGACTAAACCACCGACACTTAGCATTGATAAACATTGATTGATAGCCGCAATGGTCGTTTTGCCATGGGTTACCACTGATTTATCGCTTCCTGGGAGATAGCCGAGGTTAAAAATAGCTGCTGAAATTTCCGTATCTTCTGGGATATGGTTGTTAATATGTTCATGACCATCCTTGATCAAAGTCGTTTGGGGTAACAATCCAGTCAATAAAAGTTGGGTTTTCGTTTTCTCTAATCCGCTTGATTGAACATCAAATCCATAGACATGGCCAGATTTTCCTACACTGGCGGCTAAATAAACAGTATCGTTTCCATTTCCGACGGTGGCATCAATCACAGTATCTCCTGGGACAACCACTTGATCTAACAAAGTGTGACTATAACGTAATGCTGATTCTAAATTCATTTTTGAACAAGCTCCTTTTTACTTGGTAAAACTAAATAGGCAGTTAATAAGACAATGGTGGTTCCCAAAAGAAAGCCACCAAGTACGTCACTAGGGTAGTGGACGTTTAAGTAAATACGTGAAATTCCAATTAGGATAATAAAAATAAAGGCAATTAGATAAATGAGCCAGCGCTGCCAACTTTTTTTAACCAGCACAGCTGCAATGATAATGATAGTTCCTAAAAGGACTGTAATACCAGTAGAATGGCCACTTGGAAAACTATAGCCCCCAATGGAAATCAGTTTATGAAGGGGACGAGGTCTTTTAATAATTAGTTTGATGGCTTGATTTCCAGAAGTTGCGAGTAAAAGAGCAAGTGCGGTAAAGCTCAGTAATCTAGAATGTTTTTTGTAAAGTAGCCAAGCAACCAAGACTAAAATAAAACCAATGTGCGGTAATGGATTACCTAGAGTTGTTAAGAATAGAAAAAAACTAGTTTTGTTTGCTGTGCGATTTGTTTGAATAAAGCTGGCGATAATTTGATCAAATTGTTTAACCAAATTAGTCTGTAAGTAAACTGAGGCCATCAGACCAATAAAAAGAATAGCAGTGATTAAACCAAAAATGAGCCATAAATGATGCTGTTTAGTGGATGACATAAAATTCTCCTTCTTAACTTTCCTAATGCGCTTCTAGTATATCAGATTTCTATCGGCATCTTGCTTTTTTGTGGTTAGTTTGATAGGATTAATCCATTAATATTAGTTGAAAAGAAATAGTAAGTACAGAACCCTTTTCCAGAAACTATACGGTTAATGTGAGTATGGATTGGAACTGTGCTGAACTCATCTTTTTGGTGATTAATAGTGAAGATAAAGTAGCTGTTAACGTGAATTCGCGTTAAGAATTTGAGAGTTCGACTGACTTATTCAATCGTAAATATAGGTGGTACCGCGGAAACTTCCGTCCTATAAGATATTTTTTGATATCTTATAGGACTTTTTTTATTTTAGAAAGGGTGGAACAAATTGGCATATAATCACGATATAATTGAGCGCAAATGGCAGCATTACTGGCGCGAAAACAAAACATTCAAAACAGTTGAGGATTCAAGCAAGCCTAAATACTATGTTTTGGATATGTTCCCTTATCCTTCTGGTCAGGGTTTACATGTTGGGCATCCTGAAGGTTACACAGCAACTGATATCATGGCTCGTTTCAAACGGATGCAAGGCTACAAAGTTCTTCATCCAATGGGTTGGGATGCATTCGGATTACCAGCTGAACAATACGCATTGAAAACTGGCCATAATCCCCGTGAATTTACTAATCAAAATATTAAAAATTTTAAACGTCAAATTCGCTCACTTGGTTTTTCATATGATTGGGATCGTGAAATTAACACAACCGACCCTAAGTACTACAAGTGGACTCAGTGGATTTTTGAACAATTATATAAAAAGGGATTAGCTTACGAAAAAGAAACCCTAGTTAACTGGGCTCCTGATATGATGGGAGGCACAGTTGTTGCCAATGAAGAAGTTATTAATGGCAAAACAGAACGTGGTGGATATCCGGTTTATCGGGTTCCAATGAAGCAGTGGATGCTTAAGATTACGGCATATGCAGATCGGCTGTTGGATGACTTAGATTTAATTGATTGGCCTGAAAGCATTAAAGAAATGCAACGTAACTGGATCGGTCGTTCAACAGGTGCTAGCGTCAACTTTAAAGTTGAAGGTACAGATGATGAAATTGAAGTCTATACAACCCGTCCTGACACGCTGTTTGGCGCAAGTTACATGGTTATCGCACCAGAACACTCATTGGTCAAAAAGATCACGACAGACGCTCAAAAAGCAGCTGTGGAAGCCTATGAGAAGAAGATTGAAACTAAATCTGATTTGGAGCGGACCGATTTAAACAAAGACAAGACCGGTGTATTCACTGGAGCTTACGGAATTAATCCAGTTAATGGCGAAAAATTACCAATTTGGATTGCCGATTATGTGTTGGCTTCATACGGAACTGGTGCAATTATGGCTGTTCCGGCGCATGATCAACGTGATTGGGAGTTTGCCAAGAAGTTTGATTTGCCAATAAAACCAGTTATTGAAGGCGGCGATGTAGAGGATGCTCCTTACACTGGGGATGGTGTGCACATTAACTCTGAGTTCTTAAATGGCTTGGATAAGGCGACGGCGATTGATAAAATGTTGGCCTGGCTTGAAGATAAGGGTGCTGGGCATAAGAAAGTTAATTACCGTTTACGGGACTGGATTTTCTCACGCCAACGTTACTGGGGTGAACCAATTCCCGTCATTCACTGGGAAGATGGGGAAACAACTTTAGTCCCAGAAGACGAATTGCCACTAAAATTACCAGCAACAAAAGATCTTCAAACTTCTGGATCATACGAAAGTCCGCTTGCTAACCTGACAGATTGGGTTAATGTTGTAGATAAAAATGGTCGTAAGGGCCGGCGTGAAACAAACACAATGCCACAATGGGCGGGGAGTTCATGGTATTTCTTGAGATATATTGATCCACATAATGAAGATCGAATTGCTGATATGGATCTTTTGAAGGAATGGTTACCCGTTGATCTATATATCGGTGGTGCAGAGCATGCGGTCTTACATTTACTTTATGCCCGATTCTGGCACAAAGTTTTGTATGATATCGGAGTTGTTCCAACTAAGGAACCTTTCCAGAGGTTGGTTAACCAAGGCATGATCTTGGGTGATAATCACGAAAAAATGTCTAAGTCTAAAGGCAACGTTATTAATCCAGATGATATTGTGGATCAGTACGGCGCAGATACCTTGCGGCTTTACGAAATGTTCATGGGACCTTTGACTGAATCGGTGGCATGGAGTGAAGATGGCATTCATGGTAGTGAAAAATGGATTGAACGTGTTTGGCGTTTGATGATTGATGAAAATAATCATCCTCGTGATCGCGTGACAACATTTAATGATGGCAAACTTGATAAAGTTTATAATCAGACTGTGAAGAAAGTCACGGAAGATTTTGAACATTTACATTACAACACGGCCATTTCCCAAATGATGGTATTTGTGAACGAAGCGTATAAGGTAGATGCCTTACCTTTAGCCTACATGGAAGGCTTTGTAAAAATGATTTCACCAATTATGCCGCATGTTGCAGAAGAATTATGGCAATTATTAGGTCATAATGAAACCATTACGTATGCTGCTTGGCCAACTTTTGATCCGAAAAAATTGGAAGAATCAACAGTTCAAATCGTTCTTCAAGTGAACGGTAAAGTTCGTTCTCACATGAAGGTTGCTAAAGACACAAGCAAAGATGAACTCGAGAAATTGGCTTTGGCCGATGCAGGTATGCAAGAATGGTTAGATGGCAAAACGATCCGAAAGGTGATTGCCATTCCAAATAAGATTGTGAATATCGTTGTTTAATTCAACTAAATAAACAGATCCAAAAGGCGCCCAGAGCTTATTTCTGGACGCCTTTTTGTTAGACTTGAAAGTAATTCTAGATATGATACGCTAGAACTTAGTATTTTGAAATTATTCAATTGAAAATAGAGGCTTTAAAAAATATGACTATTGATAGTATAGTGGGCAACATCGTTTCAGAAATTAATATGCGGTTGCATCCTCGCACAGATGGAATTAAGTACCAGTTTGAGAGATGCACATTTCCTGTTACATTTACGCGGGATGGCTATAAAGAGGCTGACGGTTGTGCCATTTTTTTAGTAGAAACAGATGGCAGCTATACAGTGACTAAGTTTGAGTCGCGGTACATGGATGTTGAAGATCCCTTGCGGAAAGTCTATCACGGAGCCTATTTTGAATGCGATGAGGAACCGACAGCCATGGACGAGCTCATTGAAGACGTGGCAGCCGGGGTTTCAAAAAATTAATTATGGATACAAAAAAGAACGCCAGACCACTATAAATGGTCTGGCGTTCAGCACTATCTCAACTCCAACTAGTATACCGCAAAGTTTTGAATTTAGCAAAGGCCGTTTTCGTTTTTTTAACGATCCTCGCTCATTTCTTTATATTTTCTTACGAAATAAATTAAAATTTGAATTGCCTTCAAGGCATGATAAAATAGTTAAGATTGAGTAATTGAAAGCAGGTCAACAAATTATGTCTGAAGAACCTCAAAATAACCAACAAACAACTAGCGCGGGATTTCAACCGTTGCGAAACACTAATAAAGAATCTAGTTCAAAAGATAAAATGATCGAGGGATCAGCCTGGATGACGGCGGGAAGTATTTTTTCTCGGATTCTGGGGGCAATCTACATAATTCCCTGGGTGATTTGGTTTGGTAGTATGAGTGATAACGCGAATGCGTTGTTTGCTAAGGGATATAATATTTATAGTTTTTTCCTAATTGCTGCGATTGCGGGGATTCCCTCTGCAATCGCCAAACAAGTTGCGCATTATAATACAATCAATGAGTTTGCGGTAGGACAACGACTGTATAAACGCGGGTTGTTACTATCCGGAGCCACTGGGATCATTTGCGCGTTAATTCTGTACTTTGGTGCACCGGTGCTTTCGAGTGGGGATGTGAATGTGATTCCTATTCTGCATTCGTTAGCCTGGGCAGTTTTGGTTATTCCCACAATGAGTTTAACCCGGGGCTTTTTCCAGGGGTATCAGGAAATGGCACCGTCTGCGATTTCGCAGTTTGTCGAACAGCTAGCCCGGGTAGTGTATATGTTAGTTACTGCGTTTCTAATTATGAAAGTGCAGCATGGTAATTGGGTCAGCGCAGTTTCGCAGTCTACGTTTGCAGCGTTTATTGGTGCCATTGGGGGAATGTTAGTGCTTGTTTTCTATTATTTGCGCCATCGCAGTCGTTTGCGAGAGTTAGCCCAAAATAGTAAACAAGAGTTAGCGATTCCAACAAAACAACTCTATAAAGAAATTATTGCACAAGCAACACCATTTATTATTATTGGCTCGGCAATCACCATTTTTCAACTGATTGATCAGTATTCATTCTTTAGTATTATGAACCACGTCTTCAACTATTCGACCTCACTTGTGAATACCCTTTACGCTGATTTTGCGTTTAACTCGAATAAATTAGTGATGATTGTTGTTTCTTTGGGCTCGGCAATGGCCATTACAGCTGTTCCAATGCTTTCAGAGGCAAAAACGCGTGGGGATAAACGGGAAATTAATAGCCAGATTACGGATGCTTTGTTACTATTTGCATTCTTTATGATTCCCGCAGCTTTAGGGATGGCAGCTGTAGCCCAACCGCTAAATACATTATTTTATCACTATGATGTAGTTGGGACCTCCATTTTGGAGGTTTCTGCCTACGTTTCCGTCATTCTAGGGCTCTTTACCGTTATCTCGGCAATTATGCAGGGGGTTTCCGAAAACGTGCGGGCAGTCGCTTATTTTGCGATTGGCGTGGTTGTGAAGCTTGTCCTTCAGTATCCGCTGGTCGCTTACTTAGGAGCGATGGGGCCAATCCTTTCGACAGGAATCGGATTTTGTGTGGTTAGTTGGCTGATCTTACGCCATTTAAATCAAGAATACGGAATTGGTTTTAAACGAATGAGTAAACCAATTTCTGGGATCCTCGGGTTTAGTTTATTGACATTTATTGTTGCTTTTGCAGTCGTTCGGCTGGCTTATTTGTTCTTGGATCCGTACAGCAAGATGATAGCAGTAGTCGTTTGTGTTTTAGCAGCTTGCCTAGGCGGTTTTGTCTATTTATACGCGACATTAAAGACAAGGTTGGCAGATTTCATGCTGGGATCCAGAGTGGAACAAATTCGACGATTATTGAGAATTCATTAAGGGGTGAATTATGCGAGTTGATAAGTTTTTACATCAAATGAACGTGGGCACACGAAACCAGATTACCCAGCTGATTAAAAAAGGGAAAGTGACCTTAAATACCCAACGTGTCCGTAATGGGAAAACTCAATTAGATCCTGCCCAAGACTTAGTTAAACTGGGTGAACAGGAAATTAAGTATCAGGTTCACTATTATTATTTACTAAATAAGCCACTAGGTGTGATTTCGGCTTCGACTGATACTCACCAAAAAACAGTCATGGATATATTCAATAAATCAGATTATCGGCCGGATTTGTTTCCGGTCGGGCGCCTAGATAAAGATACGGAAGGACTATTGCTGATTACCAATGATGGCGACCTTGCACATAAATTATTGTCACCAACTCATCATATTAAAAAAACTTATGAAGCAACGGTAACCGGCAAATTAGATGATGCAGTAATCGAGAAGTTTGCTAAGGGAATTGAACTAAAAGACGGGACCCAACTTTATCCGGCTCGCCTTGAAATTTTGGATTATAACAGGATGGAAGATACAACAACTATTCATGTTGAAATTCAAGAGGGCAAGTATCATCAGGTACGCAGAATGTTTGGTGCAGTAGGGCAAAAGGTTGTCAATCTACAGCGAATTCAGATGGGGACCCTTTCTATTGACGAAGGGTTACTACCCGGAAATTATCGTGAACTAACTCAAACAGAAGTTGACGATTTACTAAAATTAACCGAATAAAATTAAATTAAAAGACTCCTTAGTGAATTTGAGAATTCGCTAGGAAGCCTTTTTTGCTGATTAGTCATTTTGGTTAGAAAACTGCGCCATCGTTTGAGGAATCTGTTTGATAAGTTGGTGGGGTAAAACAACATACTGAGTTTTACCAACTTGATCGGCAATGAAGCTGTGAAGATAAACAGCACTTAAAATACTCTTAGTTTCATTGTCAGAAAACTGAGTTACAAAAGCGCCAACCATGCCGGCCAGAGTGTCACCCATTCCACCAGTTGCCATTTCTGGGCCACCAATTAGGAGCTGATAGGTTTCATGATTCGTATAAACTTCTGTGTGATGCTTTTTTAGGATTACCGTGGCATTTAGCTTTTGTTGAGCCGCATGATTATTTGCTTCTGATTGTTCCTTAATGGGAATACCAGATAGTCGTTGCCATTCCATTTCATGCGGGGTAAAGATAATATGAGCCTGAGGTAGCACTAAATGATGGGTAGCAATTAAATCAATGGCCGAGCCATCAATTATCAGTTTTTGATTGGCTTGAATGTTTTGAAAAACAAATTGTAAAATTTCTAAAGAAGATGGCGTTTCACCGAGACCCGAACCAATCACGACACCATCCACTTTTTTTAGTATGGTCTGAATCGTTTGCTTATCAGTGAAATCAATCACCATGGTTTCAGGTAGTCGGGCGTGAAGGCTCGTAAAATTATGGGGGTCAGTTGCAGTCGTAACCAAACCACAACCTGAGTAAACGGCGGCACTACTCCCTAAAATAACTGCTCCCCCAAATTGGGCATTACCGCCAATGATTAATAATTTTCCAAACGAACCTTTATGGGTCTGTGTTGCCCGTTTTTTAATCGTTTCTTTTACTAACGTTTGTGTGATCGTCTGCATGGCATTATGCCTCCTTAGGGTTAGTATAACGAAAATAAGGCGATAATAAAAACAAGAAGAGCCTTTTACTATAAGATTTCGTAAACGCTTGCTATAATAAAGTTAAATAATCAGGAAGCGAGATGAGTCACATGCAAGATCAACAATATAAAAATATTTTGGTTGGGATTGACGGTTCAGAAACTTCAATGAGGGCTTTAGATAAGGCAATCGATGCAGCTAAACGAAATCAAGCAAAACTGTATATTGCTCAAGTTTTAAAACCACGGCAATCTTCAATAGGGCAGTCGTCATTAGGTTTTGGCGTTGTTGAAACTGATGTTGACGAAAATAATCGATTGAAAGAGCAACAGGAAACCATTGACGGAATTGTCGCGCGCGTTCAAGGCGAAGGTGTTGAACAAGTGACTGGCATTGTAAAAATTGGTAGTCCACACGAAGAATTGGCCAAAACGATTCAAAGGGAGAACCAAATTGATTTAATTTACATTGGGGCAACTGGCGCAAATCGGGTTGCACAAATGTTTTTGGGATCAAATTCGGCCTATATTTTGGAACACTCTTTGGCAGACGTCATGGTAGTTAGATAAAAATTTACAAATAAATTCAGAAAATTAATGGTGGATCGGTCATTTAAATAAGAAAACGACTGGTCCGCTATTAGTTTACGCAAAAAAGAAAGCTGGTCTTATTAAACTAACCAAAAGAGAGGGGGAAAGCCGAGATTATCTCGGTTATTCAAATATGAAATTACTAATTGTACTGGAAAATGTAAAAATGGATGGTGTGAAACGGGCCGCAACGGTTGTAGGTAACGCACTCACCGAATATGTGGATGTGACTTACTACTCGTTAGAAGATGTGGCACCTTATTATGAACTGGATGCTGAATTAGTAATTGCAAAACGCCCAGCACCGGGACATATTCTAAATTATTTTGGTGAGAAGCCTTATGAAAGATACCAACCCCAAATTGAGGACTTATGTAATTATATTCAGGCTGAAAAATTTCAAACCGTTATTTTACCAGCAGGATTAACAACAAGTTTTGCTCCGTTAATTAAGGCCCAAATTCCTGAAATTCATGTCATTGCGTGGATGCATAATAATTATAAAACTTATCTAACGCAGTATTATCAGTTAATGAAATCTGAATTTATTCAGGGATTAAAAGCAGCGGATGTTGTGGTAGTGCTAACTGAATCTGATTATTTGAATTATCGCCAATTTAATAAAAACACAGTCAAAATTTATAATCCTCTCACAATCGTGGCTGAAGAACGAGCTGACTTAAAAGCCCACACCATTGCGTTTACGGCTCGTATTTCCATTCAACACAAAGGAATTGATTTTTTACTGGAGGCCGCCCAATATTTACCAGATGATTGGAAAATTGCCATGGCAGGAGAGGGTCCCGAATCGGAAATGAAGATCTTCAAACAATTGATCGCTCAATTTGATGTGGCAGATAAAATCATTTACCGTGGAGCGCTTAAAGACGAAGCCTTACAGGCCCATTATGAGACTGCCTCTATTTTTGTATCTACTTCGCGATGGGAAGGGATGCCCTTAGTCATTGGTGAAGCTATGGGATTTGGGTTGCCAATTGTTGCGATGGAAAATACAGGTTCAAAAGAATTCTTAGGAAAAAATGAATATGGAGTTTTAACTAAAGCAAAGGATGTTCCAGATTTTGTTGAATCCTTAAATAAGCTGATAATAAGCGAACCACTCAGACAGCTTTATGCTAAGAAGTCATGTGAACGGATTCGAAGCTCTTTTATGGTGGATACTATTATAAAACAATGGCTAACAATTCTTTCTTAAAAAAAGAAGTAAAAAATGAAAAATAGCATTGAAAACATCGCAAAACTTCGATATGGTATGAGTATAGCGTTTACAATTATAGTGAACTAGGAAAGTCGATGGTTTGAAATGTATAAATTAATAGTTAGTGATTTAGATGAAACTTTACTTAGCAGGGATGGAAGCATTTCTAATGAAAATATCGCTGCAATTAAGGCCGCTTCCGAAAAAGGTGTAAAATTTGTTCCTAATACAGGGAGAGGATTTGCCTCAGTTCAACCCTTATTGAAAAAGTTGTCCTTATTTCAAAAGCCTGATGAATTTGTGATTTCATACAATGGGGGTGCGATCATTGAAAATCAGGACAACCGTGTGTTACAGACAAATGAAATGACGTACGAAGAAGCCAAAGGTGTTTTTGATATTACATCGCAATATCCACACAATGATACACATGTTTATACATTAAATAAGTTGTATATTTATAATCCTCGTGAGGAAGATTTGGCTTATTTGAAGCCTCGTCATGTTGAGTATAAAATTATGACTGATAAGGATTTTTCAATTTTTAAAAACGAAAAAATTATGAAAGTCATCACGATGAATCCAGATGAAAAAGCTCTCCATCCAGTGCATGATAAGGTAATGGCAGCTTTTGATAATCAATTAAACGCTAGTTATTCTTCTGGAATGTACGCCGAATTTAATCATTTTAGTACTGATAAAGGAACGGCCTCATTAGAGTTAGCCGAATCTTTGGGAATCAAAAAAGATGAAGTTTTGGCCTTAGGAGATAATAGCAATGATTTACCAATGTTGCGGAAAGTAGGGATGCCAGTTGTTGTGTCTAATGGGACAGATGAGGCGAAAAGCATTGCTAAATATGTGACCAAAAATAATTATAAAACTGGTGTGGCAGAAGCAATCCATAAGTTTGTTTTGGACTAAAATTTCAAGAATGGAGGTTTCTTGTGCAAAAAGCAGCGATAATTGTTATTCCAGCTTTGGTTGCGATTGGGCTAATTTTGATAACTGAATTTGTTAAGTTGCCTTTTTGGCTTTTAGTTATCTTATGGATTCTCGGTTTTTTATTCGCGATGCTTTCAGTTGTCTTGATCGAATTAAAAATCAGAATGGCCGCTCTAAAACGGCACCAAGCGGAACAAGACGAAGAAGATCGACCTTAAAGTAAAAGAGGGATTATTATGTTTATGTCTACTGAAGAAGTGAATGCCGGACACACAATCATCGACATTGTGTCAGCAACAAGTCGCATTATGTTATCGGCAGATGAAATTGATCAATATCAAATGTTTGATCAACTCATCGAAGAAACAAAGCAAAAATTAACCAAGCGCGCAGAATTGAAAGATGGCGATGGCTTGGTCGGGGTCCATTTTAATACGGAAATTGTTAATGTCAGTGTGGCACCAAAATTTCTGGTAGTTGTGGGTTACGGAACGGTTGTAAAGTTGGATGAGTAGTCTAAATTAAGAAAATATAAAAACGGCTAGGTCTTCTTGTATTAAAAGAAAATCTAGCCGTTTTTATGATGTTTTTATATGCCCCAGGCAGGATTCGAACCTGTACATGGTTGCCCATACAGCGACCTGAACGCTGCGCGTCTGCCAGTTCCGCCACTGGGGCAAACAACACTAATCATTTTACACTATATTCTGAAAAATGGAAAGCCTCTCCAAACAACTAAGCGCCTCAAAATTTCCTTCAAATCAGCATGTTTTGTTTGTCTTGAATTTGTTAACATAATAATATATTTTTCTCTAAATTTAGCGTGGAAATATGGTATGATTATTCCTGCATGTTTGTAGCTATTGGGTTAGGTGTAATTAAAAGAATGGTTGTAATCAATGATTTTAGCCATTTAGTACAAAAAACATAATTTTAGTTAAAACACAAGATGTTGTATGCAAATGATTTATGATATACTGAATATTGATTAAAGATAAAGAGGGGCCTTGTATGGTGATAATTACAGCAGGAATGATAGGTGTTGGAAAGACAACATTAACTGGAAAGATTGCAGAACACTACGGATCAAAAGCATTTTATGAACCAGTGGGGGACAATCCCGTTTTACCACTTTATTATTCTGACCAAAAAAGTTACGGGTTTTTACTACAAATTTATTTCTTGAACAAGCGATTTGCGATGATCAAAAAGGCACTTTCCGATGATAATAATGTCTTGGATCGTTCAATTTATGAAGATGCTTTATTTACACGAGAAAATAATAAAGAGGGAAACATTACAGATACTGAATTTGGTGTCTATACAAGTCTCATTGATAATATGATGAATGAGCTAAATGACCTTCCAAAAAAAGCACCAGATTTGATGGTGTATGCCGAAACTGATTTCGAGACGATCTTATATCGTATAAAAAAACGAGGCCGCGATTATGAACAGTTTGATAATAATCCAGATCTCGAAGATTATTATCGCAAAATGTGGTTGGCTTATAAGGACTGGTATGAAGAGTATGATGCAAGTCCAAAAATTAAAATTGATTTACAAAAGTATGATCTAGAAAATCCCAAGAACGTTGATGCTGTCTTAGGGCAGATTGATGCAGCTTTAGAAAAAATTCGCGCGCCTAAGAGTGTTGAAGAAGCAATTTAGCGTAATTAAAAAGTTATTCATAATCGATTTTTATAAAAATCGGTCATGGATAACTTTTTTGTTTAATTATTTTTTTGTTCAGCAATGATTTGTTTTAATTGAGTACTATTTCGGTGAGCTAACAGGGCCCAGAGAATGGTTACTGTATCAACAACTTCTTGGAAAAGAGCACCCAAGAGCGCTGGGATAATCCCGGTCGCCGCAATCAACATTAACCCGATACAGATGAAAATACCAATCAACACGGATTGTTTAGCAATTTTCATTGTATATTTTGAAATGCTGAGGGCCCGCGCGACCCGACCTAAATCGTCTTTCAAAATGACAATGTCTGCTGATTCGCTTGCAGCTGTTGAACCACGAGCACCCATGGCAATTCCAACATCAGCCACTGTTAGAGAGGGCGCATCATTCACACCATCACCAACCATTGTGACAGGCCGCAAATGGTCTTCTTGGTCCTTTAAAATGGTAATTTTATCTTCAGGCAGACATTCGGCATAGACTTTTGAAATTCCAATTTGTTTACCAACAGCATCAGCGGTAGCTTTTTGATCACCACTGATCATTAATGTGTTTTGAATTCCTAATTTGTTTAGCTGTGAAATTGTGACGGCAGCTTCAGGTCTGATTTGGTCGGAAAATGTAATATACCCAGCAAATTGATCGTCAATTGCGACAAAAATCGCAGTCTGGCTTGGTGAATCAAAATTCTGATCAGTGACAAATCTTTTTCGACCAATTTTTATCTGGTGATCATCCACTTGAGCCGTGACCCCCATTCCAGTGACCTCTTTAATATGTGAGACTGGCATTAAACTGTGTGGATCACTGGCCTTTACGATTGAACGAGCTAGAATATGGCTTGATTGTTGTTCAGCACTAGCGGTTAAGCTTAGAAATTCTGTTTCTGAAAATGGGGGAAGATTCTTAATCTTGTCAATTGCTAAAATACCCTTTGTTAAAGTACCGGTTTTATCAAATGCAATGGTCTTAGTTGTGGCTAGTTTTTCAATAGCTGTACCATTTTTTATAATAATCCCGTTTCGGTTAGCACTACTCATACCGGAAACAAGGGCAATCGGTGCGGCTAAAATGAGGGGACAAGGTGAGGCCACAACCAAAACCTCAGCAAAACGAACAGGATCTTTTGAAACAAACCAAGCAACACCCGCGATGAGATAAGAAACAAGGGTGAATGGAATTGCATAACGATCAGCTAAACGAACAAAATGAGCTGGTTGTGCTTCTGAATTTTTGACAAGTTTGACAATTGTTTGATATTGGCTATCTGCTGCAAGTTTTGTGACTTTCATTGTCACTGCCCCATCGCCATTTACAGATCCCGACATCAAGTCGTCCCCAAGACTTTTATTGGCCGGTTTAGATTCACCGGTAAGCGAAGATTCATCAAAAATGGAAGTTCCTGATAAAATCACGCCATCAACTGGGACGACTTCACCAGGTTTAACAACGACTTGATCATTCACTAATACTTCATCTACCGGTTTGACGGTTAAATGTTCGTTCATTAAAACGTTCGCTGTTTGTGGAGAATTATCTAGAAGGGTTTGTAATTCCTTACCTGCCTTGTGAGCGGCATAGTCTTCCAGAGAATCTCCGCCAGTTAGCATAACCAGGACCACGATACTTGCCCAATATTCACCAACCGCTAAAGTAGCAATAATCGCTGTAATGGCCAATAAATCTACACCATATTTACCTGCACGAAGAGTTTTGATCATTTCTAACAACATTGAAAAAGAAATGACAATTCCGACAGCGGTAATGATAATTTGTGCCGCTAAGGGGAAATGAAAAATGAATTCTAAAATTAATGCTAAAATACCTAGCCCTAAAACTAATGCGAATTTGGTGGAATGTTTCATAAATAAGCAGCTCCTCTGTATTTAGAATGATTCTAAATACATTATAAGCGTAGTTGTTCAAAAATACCAGCCAGATAATTATTTATTTTTGTTTGTTGAGCTTTAGAGAAAATACTGGGATAACCAGTAAAATATGAATGATAAACATAGCTAAAAATGTCCAGTTATAGCCAAATCCGGTAATAAAGTAGCCACCCAAAAGTGGTCCTAAGGCACGACCCATGGAACCAGCAAAACTACCTAGTGATTGGATGGTGCCACGATTATGATCTTCTGCATAACGGTTTAAAACGGCTGGGATGGCGATTAATGCCAGCATTTCACCCAACGTGACCATGGTGATGCCTGCCACAAAGCGCCAATAACTTTCAGCGTTGACGATGAATAAGTAAGAACAGGCAAAAGCTAAGAGGCCTAGAATTATCCGCTTTTTTTCAGATTTAAAACTTGGCTTAAAGAAACGATTCATAAAGGGCTGTATTAAAATAACTTCAATTGTGCTGATCGTGAAAAGCATGCTGTATTTAGGAATGGAAATGTGTTTTGCCACCATTAAGACTGAAACATTACTGTTCCATTGTTCGTAACAAATCCAGATAATAATCATAACTAGACAAATGAGGATCACATTTAGAAAAGAATGATCAGTTTTGGGTTTAATATCTGTTACTGATTCAGTTTTCTCTTGTTTTTTAATAGGATGAAAGGTAAGTCGGATGATTAGTGTAGTTAGTAGAAAAAGAATGGCAGAGCTAAAAAAAACGACGCGGATATTAATTCCAAAAAGAATACCGGATAAGAAAGTGGCAAATCCCATCCCTAAACTAGCGAACCAGTAACCGTTATTAAAAATATTTGGATCAAAAACTTGTAAAAAGGCAATATAACCATTAATTGACGAATTTAGGCCACCTAAAAAAAGCCCATATAACGTGATCAAAACAGGATAGATAGGCCATTGCGGAAAAATGCCGACCAAGAGGAGGGCCAAAACAATTCCTGAGCCACAGATATACATGAGTGGTAATTGTTTCCAACTATCAAATAGTTTTCCATCGATTAAATTACCGACCATCATGGCACCAGAAAAACAAAACAAGACGTAACCCGCCGTAACTAAACTTTTATTTAAGGTACCATGGATATAAAGCGTTGTGATTGGCATGATAAGACCAATGCCCATGTTGACAAGCATATTTGTAAGAAGAACGAATTTATTTTTCAAATTTTTCAACAAACTTTCTAATTTTTTACTTATTTCGCTCATAAAGTATTAATAATACTATTGCATATCAACTTTTTTAATTCAAATCTTTTTAAGAGCCAAAGCAAATCCAGGCTGAAGGGGTGTGTGTGGAAATAATCAATTTTAAATGTTAAAAGTTGATTAGAAGCTCACAATATTTTGCTTGTGCCAGCAATGAAAAAAGAAAGCCATTAAAAGTTTGCAAAGACACTAAGAGTTTTTGGCTGTGGTAGTATTATAGCCGTAAATTTGGTAAAATATTTCTGTTACGGTAATTTAAAAAATATCGGATAAAAATCGAAAAATAACTATTTTAAAAATTAATTAATTGAGGGGTCTATATAAATTATGTGTGGATTTGTGGGGTACTTAAATCAAACTGACGTCGACACTGACGTGATCAAATCAATGGCAGATCGGATCAAGCATCGTGGACCTGATGACGAAGCCTATTTTCAAAATGAAGATGCATCATTAGGGTTCAGACGTTTGTCGATTATTGATTTAGCACATGGAAAACAACCAATGCTAAATGCAACTAAGACGAAAGTTTTGACGTTTAATGGTGAAATCTATAATTATCAAGAAATTCGTGAAGAATTAAAAGCACTTGGCTACAAATTCCAGACTGATGTGGATTCTGAAGTGTTGATTCATGGATATGATGCTTGGGGACCTGAATTGTTGCAGAAGCTACGAGGAATGTATGCTTTTGTTATTTATGACATGGAGAAAAAAGAAGTATTTGGGGCACGTGACCATTTCGGAATCAAGCCACTTTATTATTATGATGACGGGACTTCTTTCCTTTGGGGATCAGAAATTAAAGCCTTTTTGGATCATCCCAAGTTTGTAAAAGAGTTTAACGAACGGCTGTTGCCAATTCATCTGAGTTTTGAATTTATTCCTTCAAAAGAAACGATGTTTAAAAACGTGTTTAAGCTTTTACCAGGAACATACTTTTTGCATAAAAATGGTAAAACGGAAACTCATACTTACTACAAGTTTAATTATGACCACATTGATAATTCACAAACCGTCGAAGGGGACGCTAAACAAATTCGCGGAATTGTGAAAGATTCAGTAAAAGCTCATATGATTGCCGATGTTGAAGTGGGAAGCTTTTTATCAAGCGGGATCGATTCCAGCTATGTGTTAGCAGAGGCTGCAAAGCTTAAGCCAATTCAATCTTTCTCGTTAGGATTTAACGATTCTAAATATAGTGAACTAAGTTATTCAACTGAGTTTGCTAAAGAGATTCATCAACAAAACACGCCCTTAACTATGGATGGCGATGATTATTTTGATATTTTGCCAACTATCATGTATTACATGGACGAACCACTTTCTAATCCTTCTGCTATGCAGTTGTATTACCTTTCAAAAGGAACTAGGGAGCATGTGAAGGTGGCGTTATCTGGCGAAGGTGCCGATGAATTTTTCGGGGGCTATAATACCTATTTAGAGGCCTTTCCATTTGAGAGATATCAAAAATGGGTTCCTCAGTTTGTTCGGACGGGGTTAGCAAAATTAGTTCAAAATCTTCCTCGTTTTCACGGTAAACGGTTCTTAGTGCGTGGTGCCGAGCCGTTAAGTGAACGCTATTACCGGGTTAATTATGTGTTTGATAAGCATGAACGCGATGAAATTTTGCGTGATCCAAGCATTAACGTGGATTCTGGAGAGTATACGAAACATATTTTTGATGAAGTTAAAGGCAAAGATGAAATGACCCAAATGCAATACTTCGATATTAATACTTGGTTGCCGTTTGATATCTTGCATAAAGCCGATCGTATGAGTATGGCGAACTCTTTAGAAGTCCGGACACCATTAGTAGACAAAGAAGTGGCGAAGTTTGCGGCTACGATGCCAGTTAATACCCGAATTCATAAAGATGAAACTAAAATTTCATTGAGAACGGCAGCTGAAAGTGAATTGCCTGAACGAGTCGCTAAAAAAGAAAAGATGGGCTTTCCATCTCCAATTGCCAGTTGGATTAAAGAAGATAAATATCGTAAACGGATCGAAACAGCTTTTAATTCTGATGTAGCCAAGAAATTCTTTAAGCCGGAAGCATTGATGCATATTTTGCATGAACATATTAATGGCAAATCCAGTATGCAAAAGATTTTCACGATTTATACGTTTATTTTGTGGTATGAAGTCTTTTTCCCAGAAAATACAACTGCTACAACAAGTAAGCTAGTTCATCGTACCCAGGTTTAAAAGTTGGAGATGAAAAAAATGGCACTTGAGATTGCCGAAATCACCACAATTTTAAAAGAACATCATTTACTGAAACAGATAGTAAATAATGTGAAAGGCGATCATCAAAAAATAACGGGAGTTAAGTATGATTCTCGTCGCGCCGGCGCCAATGATTTGTTCTTCTGTAAAGGTAATTTTAAACCTGCTTATTTGGAATATGCTCAGTCTCAAGGGGCAACCGTCTATATTGCGGAACAACTCTATGATAATGTGCCCGCAATGTGTGGAATTATTGTCAGTAATGTTTCCAAGGCAATGGCTCTAATTGGGGCCGCTTATTACGGGTACCCGCAAAACGATTTATTTATTATTGCTTTTACAGGAACAAAAGGGAAAACAACTTCGGCCTATTATGCGCATAATATTCTTAAAGAAACGACTGAAGACAAAACGGCCTTATTTTCAACAATTGATCGGATTGTTGGTCCAAAACCAAAACAACAATTCAAGTCTGATTTAACGACTCCTGAATCACTAAATCTGTTTCATGATATGCGCGAAGCTGTTGACAGCGGCATGCACACCCTTGTGATGGAGGTCTCATCGCAAGCTTATTTGCGAAACCGCGTTTATGGTCTTCACTATGATGTTGGGGTCTTTTTGAACATTTCCCCAGATCATATTGGACGTAATGAACATCCGACTTTTGAAAATTATTTGCATTGCAAACTACAATTGCTTGTAAATTCAGAGGTATGCGTAATTAATGCTGAAACTGATCATTTTGAAGAAATCTATCAAGCAGCACGGGCAACCACGGATCCAGAAAAAATCTATTTATACAAAAAATCAGCTGCTAAACTTGCGGAAGAAGTTCCGATTGATTTTACTTTTCATAATGACCGCGATGATTTACAAGTAGATGAAATCGAATTGAAGTCACATACCAAGAAAGCAAAGACACTACAAATTGATGGACGTTATGTGCTAAGCATGCCTGGCGGCTACAATCAAAGTAACGCCACTGCTGCATTGATTACCGTTGGTGTCGCAGGTGTGACTTATGAACAAGCTCATGATCTCTTAGCACAGGTTAAGGTCCCGGGACGGATGGAATCAATTCAGTCCAAGAAGCACGGGGTGATCTATGTAGACTATGCGCATAATTACGCAAGTATGAACGCTTTGCTCAGCTTTTTACGAAGCCAATATCCGAAGGGACGATTGATTGTTGTGGTTGGTAGCCCTGGTGATAAAGGGATTTCAAGGCGCAAAGGGTTTGGTAAGGCATTGACTGACCACGCAGACATCGCAATATTAACGGCTGATGATCCTGGTTTTGAAGATCCTGCCGACATTATTGAAGAAATTGATAGTTATGTGGATCATCAAAAAGTGCAAGTTGAAAAAGTAGTGGATCGCTATGAGGCCATTAAACGAGCAATTTTACTTAGTCATCCAGAAGATGTTGTTATTTTGGCGGCCAAGGGAGAAGATCCTTATCAAAAAGTTAAGGGTGTTGATACCCCTTGGCCAACGGACACAGTGGTAGCAAAAGAAGTTTTGAAAGGACTGGCATAATGGAGACGTCGAAAACTGATTTTATTCCCATTTTATTGGGAAGTGACTTTAATGCTTATGGGATGGCTCGTTCTTTTTATAAAATGACGGGTAAAAAGGTTAAAGCATTTGCGGAGATGCAATTAGCACCAACGCGTTTTACAAAAATTGTTGATTTAGAATTAATTCCGGGGTTCTCGGAAGATCCTGATTTTTTTGAAGCCATGAAGAAAATTGCCAAGCGTTATGAAAATCGACCCGAAAAAGTTATTTTACTTGGAATGGGCGATGGCTATGCAGAGCTTATTTCTAAACATAAAGAAGAACTTTCCAAAACTTTTGTTTGTCCTTATGTCGACTATGATCTATTACGTAAGTTAAATAATAAAGAACGTTTTTATAAAATCTGTGATGAATTTGATTTGCCTTATCCCAAAACAAAGATTATTACAAAAGCGGAGTATGAAAGCTCAGAACCAATTGAAGAGCCTTTTGATTTTCCAGTCGCTTTAAAGCCTGCAAACAGTGTGGAGTGGTTAGATATCCATTTTGAAGGTCGCAAGAAGGCTTTTCGAATTCAGTCCAGAGCTGAGTTTGATGAAATTGTTGGTAAAATTTACGACAATGGCTATACATCTGATCTGATTTTGCAGGATTTTGTTCCAGGTGATGATAGTAATATGCGAGTATTGAATGCATATGTTGATCAAAATCATAAAGTAAAAATGATGTGCCTAGGACATCCGTTGCTTGAAGATGCAGCTCCTTCTGCCATTGGAAATTATGTGGCCATTTTACCTGAATATAACGCAACAATTTATAAAACGATCCAAGACTTTTTGGAAAAAATCGAATTTACCGGATATGCTAATTTTGATTTGAAATATGATTCACGTGATCAGACCTTTAAGCTGTTTGAGATTAATTTACGACAAGGACGTAGCAGTTTCTTTGTAACATTAAATGGTTACAATTTAGCTAAATGGGTCGTAGATGATTATGTGACTGAGGATTTGACCAATAAACCAACAGTTTATGCTAATCGGGATGAAAAAATGCACCAGTTGTGGTTGGGTGTTCCCATTAGAGTATTTAAAAAATACACGCGTGATAATCAGGATAAGCAGACTGCATTACGCTTGATTAAACAAAAGCGTTATGGGATGACGGCCTTTTATGCAAAGGACATGAATCTAAAACGATGGACACTTTTAACGTGGATGAATCATAATTATGCGAAAAACTTCGATCGTTATTTTGAAGAAAATAAGGGATGAATTAAATGAAAGACTTTTTTACGATTATTGGTGGAATGGGGACTCCAGCAACCGAGAGTTATTTACGTTTATTAAATAAACGGACTCCAGCTCATCGAGATCAAGATTATTTTAATTATATTTTAGTAAATCACGCAACAGTTCCAGATCGATCAACTTATCTAATGGATCATTCACAACCAAGCCCGTTGCCTGATTTACTGGAAGATATTCAACAGCAAACTTTGTTGAAACCAAGCTTTTTTGTAATTGCTTGTAACACGGCTCATTATTTTTATGATGATTTACAAGCAGCTACGAAAGTGCCGATTGTGCATATGCCCCGAGAAACAGTTAATGATATCAAAAAGAACTATCCCAATGCCAAACGGATAGGGGTCATCGGAACTAAGGGAACAACCACAGATGGTATTTATGATCGTGAATTGGAACGACAAAATTTAAAAGTTGTTAAGCCAACTGAAGAAATTCAACGATTAACAACTCAATTAATCTTTGACGACATAAAAAATCAAAACAAGGTTGATGGGGAGCTTTTCCATACGATCATTAAAAAGATGGTTGAAGAACAAGATGCCGAAGTTGTTATTTTGGGGTGTACAGAACTGTCTTATGCGCAAGAGTTGGCACCTGAAACAACTTTTCCAATTGCTGATTCGCAATCTGTTTTGGTTGATAAATCAATTGAAATGGCCGATAAATTACGAAAATAGATTTAAAAAGAAAATAGGTAATAGTGTGTCCTTTAGGCTTAATAGAGCAAATCAGCCATGACAAAAGGGACCCAATATGCTATACTTATTTTTGTATTTGCGGGCATAGTTTAGTGGTAAAATTCAAGCTTCCCAAGCTTGCGTCGCGGGTCCGATTCCCGTTGCCCGCTTTCCATAAAAGAGTAGTACTTGATCAGTTTCTTTAAAGCAAGTTCGGAATGATGTGAGCCGAATAAGAGATCTCAGGGAACGTACTTTTATGTTACAACTAAAGAAATTGAGTGGATTTTTAAAATCAATTAGAGTGGTACCGCGGGTGAACTCGTCTCTTACAATGTTTATTTGTAAGAGACTTTTTTTATGGATAATTTTGAAAGAGTGTTTAGCTTTATACTATTGCACATAGAAGTGTAAGAATGGCTCTGGGATAGCTGATTAGTAGACAAAATAGGAGGAAACACCATGGATTATAAAAAACAGATTGCACAAAGCATTGTTACTGCTCTTGAGGGGCAAGTTGAAGAACAAGTAGTTTATGAAAAAGTCGAAGTTCCTAAGACAAGTAAAATGGGTGATTTTGCTTTTCCAACGTTTATGTTAGCAAAAACTATGCATAAAGCCCCACAAATGATTGCGACGGATTTAGTTGATAAAATTAATCAAAATGATTACGAAAAAGTTGAAGCTGCAGGCCCTTATGTGAACTTTTTCATGGATAAAAGTGCCTTCAGTTCTGAAATTTTACAAACTGTTTTGACTGAAGAGGATCATTTTGGGGATGCTACAGTTGGTGATAATGGCAAGGTCCCAATTGATATGTCATCACCAAACATTGCTAAACCAATTTCAATGGGGCATTTACGCTCAACGGTTATCGGAAATGCGTTGGCAAACTTGTTGGCTAAAACTGGCTATCAACCAGTTAAAATCAATCATTTAGGCGATTGGGGAACGCAATTTGGTAAGCTAATTGAAGGCTACAAGCTTTGGGGTAGTGAAGAAGAGGTTAAGGCGGATCCAATTAATAAATTATTGGAATACTACGTGCGTTTCCATAAAGAAGACCAGGAACATCCTGAACTTGATGACGAGGCTCGTAAGTGGTTTAAGAAGCTTGAAGAGGGTGATGAGGAAGCCACAAAACTTTGGGAGTGGTTCCGTTCTGTATCTCTGGACTCCTTTAAACAAATTTATGATAAATTAGGAATTACGTTTGATTCGTTCAAGGGTGAAGCTTTCTATAATGATAAGATGGACGAAGTTGTTCAAATTTTGGAAGATAAAAACCTTCTAAAAGAAAGCCAAGGTGCTGAAATTGTTGATTTAGACAAGTACAATTTAAATCCAGCATTGATCAAGAAAACTGATGGGGCAACGCTTTATATCACACGTGATTTGGCAGCTGCCATTTATCGTAAACGAACTTATGATTTTTCACAGTCTTTATATGTGGTTGGCGCGGAGCAGAT
Source organism: Pediococcus sp. M21F004 (assembly GCF_051122535.1). NCBI lineage: Bacteria > Bacillati > Bacillota > Bacilli > Lactobacillales > Lactobacillaceae > Pediococcus > Pediococcus sp. M21F004. The sequence continues at coordinate 592,374 of NZ_CP177314.1, read as the reverse complement.
TAACCATTTCAAACAATTAAAGGCCGTCCTGAAGGAAATGGGTTTTGACTGGTCGGATGATATTCATCATGTCCCATTTGGTTTAATTACCTTAAACGGAAAGAAACTATCAACCCGTTCAGGTCGGGTGGTTCTTTTGGATAAGGTTTTGGATGACGCAATTGATTTGGCCAAAAAACAGATTCAAGATAAAAATCCTGATTTGGCTAATGCAGATAAAGTTGCTCATGAAGTTGGTGTGGGAGCCGTAATTTTCCACGATCTTAAAAATGAACGAATGAATTCTTTTGATTTTGACTTGAATGAGGTTGTACGTTTTGAAGGTGAAACAGGACCTTACGTTCAGTACACAAGGGCGCGTGCAGAAAGTATCTTACGGAAAGCAGAACATCAAGTAACTACGGATGGTTTGAAGCTGGCAGATCCGAATGCCTGGGAAACTTTGAAACAGTTACAGAACTATCCTGATACAATTTTGCGTGCGGTTAAAGAGTATGAACCATCAATCATCGCAAAATATGCACTTCATTTATCAAAATCATTTAATCAATACTATGCAAATTCAAAAGTATTGGTAAAAGATGAGCAACTAAATGCACGTTTGGCACTTGTTAAGAGTGTCAGTGTTGTTTTAGAAAATGCCCTCAGCTTGTTAGGTGTACAGTCCCCAGAAGAAATGTAAGCAAAAAACACTAACGAAATTCGTTAGTGAACTGAACCCCGATAATTGGAGTAATCCAAATTATCGGGGTTTTGTTATGTTCTCAAAGGAAAATAAAATAAATGCAGTTTTAGAATTAACTAGTGGCCTGCCGCAAAGTATTATCATGAAAAAGTACGGTATCAAGGGCTCTGCCACTTTATATGAATGGAAACGCAGGTTAGAACAGTTCGGTGTTGAAGGTCTAAGTTTAAACCATAAGAAGACTTACTTTGATTATTCGTTTAAAATGAAAGTAATTAAATGGCGTTTAGATCAAAATGCATCCTTGCCGATAACTGCTAAGCAGTTTCGAATTAAACATCCAGCTGTAATTTGGCAATGGGAACGAGCTCTTGAACAAGGACGCCTTAATCCTAATCAAAGGCGGTCAAATACCATGTCAGATAGTAATAATGAAAAGTCTAAAAAGGAATTAGAAGAAGAAAACCGTGAATTGAGAGTTAAATTAGCTTATTTGGAAAAATTACACGCCTTGGTTCAGAAAAAGAAAGCATTAAAAACCAGGAAAAAGCACAAATAGTTGCTGAATTAAGGCGTGATTTGAACGAAGTGCTTAGCTTTATTTTAAAAGTTGTCGGTATGTCAAGTAGTAGTTATCATGATGCACTTAACCGACAATATAAAACTAATTATTCCCAGGACTTAGTGGATGAAATTCTTCAAATTAGACAAGATAATCCAGATTTCGGGTATCGTACGGTTACCGATGCATTAAGGAACAACGGTAAAATTGTTAACCATAAAGTGGTATTAAAGATCATGAAACAAAATGACGTGCTTTGTCATGCTTTTGATCGAAAAACTAGAAAATATAATTCTTATCGAGGTACTGTTGGTAAACTTGCTAAAAACAAACTGAATCGCAGATTCAATACGGATCGACCTTATCAAAAAGTAGTGACCGATGTGACTGAAGTTCGCTGGGGTTCTGGTTCGATTTCTGAGCGTGCTTATTTTACTTCATTTGTTGATCTTTACAGTAACGAGATATTGTCATGGAATATTGGTCTTAGCCCTAATGTAGCGTTTGTCACAAAACCTTTAATGGATTTAATTCGTTCAAAACCACAATTACCTTATAAGATGACAATTCATTCAGATCAAGGTTTTCAATATCAGAATTATCAGTATGTTTCCAAGCTAAAGAAAAACCACATTATGCAGAGTATGAGTCGCAAAGCGACTTGTCTGGATAATGCGGTTGCTGAGAGTTGTTTCCATATTTTAAAAGTTGGAACGGTGCATAATAACCACTATTCCTCCTACGAAGAATTAAGAATAGCCATAACTGAATACGTTAGTTATTATAATAATAAAAGAATTAGAACAAAACTGGCCGGAAAAACTCCGGTACAATACCGAAACCTATCCGACCAGTTGGTTGCTTAAAATTCACTCCAAATTATGGGGTTCAGTTCATAGTGTTTTTTTGATTTAAGCATTTAAGAAAGGTACGATCTCTTTGTTGGATTTCAAACAATTTTAAGCCAACTTTAATTATTAACTTTAGTGATTAGCGAAGCCATTAAAACTTGTGTCTTTCATTCGGTGTTAATTGTGGTAAACTATATGAGTTATATTAACATTAAAATCAGTATAGGATACTATTACCTTATCATGGCAGTTTGCTTTGATTTGTAATAATTGGGAGTCGAAAATTTCTAAGTAGTTCATGCAATAATTGACGTATTTGTTATTAAGTAGGGGTCGATAAAAAAGTTCTTAAAGATTATAATAGCGTTATCAATTAATTGTTTTTTCTGTTTGAAAAGTTAAGAACAATGAGGTTTCACAAAATATGACGCAGTTTTGATCTTTTAGTAAAAGATAAATAGGGGATAGGAAAAATGAAAATTGAGGATTATTGTTTTTTCCGGCAAACATGTTATGACATTCGTTACGACATGGTAGAAGGATATGAATTATTAATGCGCGAGCGGGTGGACGGGCAATGGCAAGTACCAAAAAGTTTTCGTTTGATGACGCCAGAATTCTTTGCCACAATTGTCACCGATGCCATGCTACATTTACCTTCTAAATCGCAAATGATGGTTAATTTAGACCATGATCAGTTTGTCGATCAGGGAATGTTGGATGCCTTAATTGATGTTCATAGAAAACTGCCAGATTACAGTTTGACGTTAGAATTAACAGAGCGTGATAACACCAAAACCATTATGGATGTAGAATTACTAAAGTCTGCGATATATGCGACAAGCAAAGGATTACTGCTTAGTTTTGATGATGTTGGATCTGGTGTTAATCAGTTTGAGATTTTGAAGCCGTTATTTCCTTATGTGGCAGAACTAAAGTTTGCGCTTCAAAACTTTGAGCCAGAAATAAATGTAGCTTATAACAAACTTGCCTTTTGGAGCCAAACAGCAAATTATTTAGATAAAAAGTTTGTGTTAGAAGGAATGGAAACTAGAGAAGATGTGATTATTGCGCAACAGTTGGACATCAAATATGGTCAAGGGTTTTATTATGATCGCCCACAAAAGTTTTATTAATTAATTAGAAAGAGCCATTTGAGGGCTCTTTTTTTGTTGGGGAGAACTTCATTCTTTTAAAATATATATAGGAATTACTGTGTGGGATACAAATAAGCAGCTTATTGCGCTATAATAGTAATTGCACGTCTTTAAAGTTAAGGGGCGTAATTATAACTGTCAGGAAGAAAAACAACTGTGACTAAGTTGTTCGGACTATTTGAAGCGAGTTACCAAGATGAAAACTCGTAATTTGATTTTTACTGTAAATTTAATTTTAATTTTAAGTTGATGGATTAGGTTAGAAGACAAATACGAAGGTTGTAAAAAATGGAAAATAAAAAATATTGTTTATTACGTCAAGCTTGCTATGATCTTGAATATGGCATGGTGGATGGCTATGAATTATTACTCCGCGAATTGGTGAATGATGAATGGCAAGTGCCAACCAATTTTAGTTTATTAAGTCCAGATTTTTTCGCAGAACTTGTAAGTGAAGCAATGGAACACTTGCCTTCCAAATCTCGAATTATGGTTAATTTAGATCATGAACAATTTGTGGATCGAAAGATGCTGGATGCACTAATTAAAGTTCATAACCAGATGCCAGATTACACACTAACGATAGAATTAACTGAACGGGCTAACACAAAAATGATTATGGATGTGGAGTTACTCAGATCTGCAATGTATGCAACAAGCAATGGTTTGAAGCTTAGCCTTGATGATGTTGGGACAGGTGTTAATCAGTTTGAAATGTTAAAGCCTATCTTGCCTTTTGTGAGTGAGCTAAAATTTGCTTTGCAAAATTTTAAAGCAGAATTAAAGCAAGCCTACAACAAACTCTACTTCTGGCAGCAACTAGCAAACTTTCAAGGAAAAAAGTTTGTGCTAGAAGGTATTGAAACAGAAGAGGATTTAGTAGTTGCACAACAACTAGCTGTGGGATATGGTCAAGGCTTCTATTACGATCGACCACAACAATTTTATTAAAGGTAATTTAGGGGATTCGTTTTAAAACGAGTCTTTTTTATTTGTTAAAAATCTGGTCTTAAAAGTAGATTTCTAATTGAGAATTTTTGATGATATACTAATTAAGACTAGAAAAATTATAGTATTTTTTTGAATGGGCTAGATATAAATGCGGCAAAAAATATAGGAAAGATATTCAAAATAATAGTATAAAAGAACACAAAAATTGAGAGAATGCTTTTTTAACGTTGAAATTACCCATGCAAAATGGGAAAGGTTACACATTTTGCATGGGTAAAAAGGACATCATGTAAATTTTAAGCTTGGTATAATATTTCTGTTGAGAATGTACTGAGCCGAAGTTCATCCGGGAGGGATAAATTATGGAAATCAAAGGTTTTGGGGTTGAAGAATGGCTAAACGAAAATGAAAAAACGGCTCGGCTCGATATCTCACAAAGTACAATTAAGTCACTAACACTGGGGGAGTTACTAAAGTTTGATAGCCAGGACCCAACCGAACAAATCACAAAATATCTAGATACAAAATTAAATTACGGGTGGATTGAAGGATCCCCTGAATTTAAACGATTAGTTGCTGAACTTTATGCTAACGTTGATAGTCAAAATATTCTACAAACAAATGGCGCCACAGGTGGAAACTTCCTAGTACTATTTAGTTTGTTAAATCCAGGTGATCAGATTATTTCCTTATATCCAAGTTACCAGCAGCTTTACGATATTCCGAAGTCATTAGGTGTAAAGGTTGATAACTGGGATATTCAAGAAGATCTTGATTGGCAACCAGATATTGAACAATTGAAGCAACTTATTTCTCCGAAAACAAAAATGATTTGTTTGAATAATGCACAAAATCCCACGGGCAGCCTCCTCAAAGAGTCATTACTAAAGCAAGTTGTGACGTTGGCAAGAGAAGTGGGTGCATATATATTGGCAGATGAAGTTTATCAGCCGGTAGATAAAGTTGATCAGTTTATGTCGGTGGCAGATCTTTATGAACGAGGAATTTCTGTGAATAGTCTGTCTGAGACTTATTCAGTACCTGGATTACGAATTGGTTGGGTAGCAACACAATCGTCGAAATTAGCCGATATCTTCCGAAAATATCGAGATTATACCATGATTTCTGGGGGAGTTGTTAATGACACATTAGCTTGTGTTGCTTTAAGAAACCGCCGAGAAATTCTTTTACGAAATGAAAAGATTGTGAAGCGTAATCATGAAATTCTACGTAAATGGGTTGATTCTCAGGAAAAAGTTGACATTATTATGCCTGAGCAGGTTTCAACAGCCTGCATTAAGCTTAATATCGAGATGGATGATGAGACTTTTTGTCGGAATTTATTAGATGAAACCGGTGTTTTATTAGTTCCGGGGAATCGATTTGATATGCCGGGCCATGCTCGAGTTGGATATTGCACGGATACGGACACTCTGAAAAAAGGATTAGAAGAATTAGCTGGCTTTTTGAAAGCATGTCAATAATTTACGGATTTTGATAGTAAAACTACAGAGTAAAGTATCAATTCTACTACTTTGCTTTCATAATAATTTCTGGGATAATGGAAAACATTATAATTTGATAATGAAAGAGGTTAATGATGACTGATCCCAGAAATAAAGGTAATTATGAAAGGTATCTATCACAGACTCATGAGTGTAAAGTGCTTAGTAAACCAGAGCTTGCCGAAGTGTTAAAAAATATGCAATTTAAACAAGTGCAGAAAGGTCAACACCTGATTGATCAGTATGATGTGCGTAATTATACTTTCTTTTTAAAGAAAGGATTCTTCAAAACGGAGTCAGTTAATAGCGACTGTGGTTCCTCTTTTATGTCGTTTCTTTGTCCTGAAATGGTGTTTCCATTAAGAGGAATGGATACGGACCGTTCTTATTATTACACGGCTACGGCGCTAACGGATGCGGAAGTAGTATACATTCCAAGGAGTCTATTTGATAAACTTAGATATTCAAATCACCAATTTTCATTAAAAATAACGAAGCAAATGGATGATGTAATAGCAGAAACCGAGACCTTTCTTCAACGAACTTCTAATTCCTCTGCAAAAGGAAAAATTGAACAAGCTTTACGGTCGATAAATGAGCAATTTGGTGCAGATGATAATTTAAAGGATGGTCGCCAAATTCCATTTCCAATTACAATTAAAGAACTTTCGTACTTTTGTGGAGTTAATCGAAAAACAACCAGTTTAGTTATCAGAGAGCTGGTAAGGGCTGAAAAAATTAGTTATACCGACAAGTATTTATTTTTTCCGGATTTTACGTTTGAAACTTAACGACTTGTTTTGCTATTTTGATGTTTGGTATACTTAGGATAGTTAACACGGAAGTGAAGTGTAAGAATGAAGAAAAGTGAACGGCAAAAGATTATAACAGATCTTATTTCTAATCAATTAGTAGCAAAACAAGATGATCTTATGGACTTGCTGAAGACCCGTGGCGTTGTGGCTACCCAAGCCACGATTTCACGTGATATGCGTGAAATGCATATTGTTAAGTCAGCGGACAGTCAAGGTGTTCAACGTTATATGATTTTTCAGTCTTCTACTGAAGATCCAACTAGCTTGCTTTTTCGTACCTTTAAACAAACGGCCTTGCAAATTGATCAAATTCAATTTGTAAATATTATAAAAACTGCGTCAAATGATGGTAATCGTTTGGCGGCCGTCTTTGATGATACAAAAATGCCAGAAGTGGTTGGTACCTTAGCAGGATTTGATACAATTGTAGTTTTTAGCCCTAATCAAGAATTAGCTGCTCAGTTGAATCAAAGACTATCAAAATATTTACCTGATGAAGGAAAATAAATTTAATGGAGCAAGGACTGATAACTCAGTTTTTGCTCTATTTTAATTGATTTCTGAGGTAAGTTTTTAAAGGTGTTTTAAGGCTTGCGCCGGATGTAAAGTCTGTGATGGTAAGTGTGATACAATACAGCTATCATTAATAAAAACGGAGATTCTTATGCAAACAAATAAATTTTTCTCTTCGCTAAAATTGGGATTAAAACAAATTGGACATTTTTTAGCTCCTTATTGGCGTCGATTACACGCATTTATAAAACGATATTGGAAAAGGTTTCAATTGACACGCTGGTTAATTGTTGCGTTTTTGACTTTTTTTCTTATTATGAGTGGCTATTTAACTTATCAGGCTAAGACGGCTGATGTAGGTAATCTTAAAAATGCGTTGGAAAAAACAACTGTCGTTTATGATTCAAAAAATAACAAAGCAGGGTCCTTATATTCTCAAAAAGGAACGTGGGTTGGCCTGAGCAAGATATCAGTGAATGTTCAAAATGCCGTAATTTCTACGGAGGATCGTAATTTTTACAAAGAATATGGATTTTCTGTAAAAGGAATTGGACGAGCGGCGTTACTGTATGCTGTAAACAAAGTGATGCATCGTAATTATATTAGTGGTGGGGGAAGTACGCTGACCCAACAACTTGTTAAAAATGCGCTCTTGTCACAACAACAGACTTTTACACGAAAGGCCAAGGAACTTTTCCTCTCAATTGAGGTAGAAAATTTATATACTAAATCAGAAATTCTGGAAATGTATTTAAATAATGCGTACTTTGGTAATGGTGTTTGGGGGATTCAGGATGCTGCAAAGCGTTACTTTGGTGTTTCTGCAAGTGAGTTAACAGTTCCTCAAGGAGCAGTTTTGGCAGGAATTTTAAAATCCCCAAGTGCGTACAATCCGGATGATCATCCAGCAGCCTCTAAGCAACGTCGGAACGTTGTCCTAGAATTAATGGGTGAAAATAATAAATTATCCGATTCTCAGGTAAAAGCCTACCAAAACACAAAACTTACGACCTATAACGGTTATACGAATACGAGTGATTACAAGTATCCTTATTATTTTGATGCAGTTATCAGCGAGGCAATCAGTCGTTATGGATTAACGGAATCTGACATCATGAATCATGGATATAAAATTTATACTTACTTGAATCAATCTGACCAAACGAGTATGCAAACTCAGTTTAAGAATTCAAGTTATTTTCCGAATAACGCCTCTGATGGAACCAAGGTTCAAGCTGCTTCAATTGCTATTAATCCGAAAACGGGTGGGGTTGCAGCTGTTGTTGGTGGACGTGGTAAGCATGTTTTCCGAGGTTTTAATCGGGCCACACAGATTAAACGGCAACCTGGATCAACTTTAAAGCCAATTGTTGCTTATGCGCCGGCTTTGAGTAGTGGTTATTCTTATGATTCTACTTTGCAGGATAAATTAAAATCATATGGAACAAATAAATATCGTCCTGCAAATTATAATGGGCAATATGATGGCACCATTCCTATGTACAAAGCACTAGCTGAAAGTCGTAACGCACCAGCTGTCTGGTTGTTAAACAAAATTGGCGTTTCAAAAGGCTATGATTCTGCTAAGAATTTTGGCTTGAATTTGAACAAAAGCGATAAAAATTTAGCACTTGCATTAGGCGGATTGACGACGGGAATTTCACCTTATCAATTGGCTAGCGCGTATACGGCTTTTGCTAACAATGGTGAATTAGCCCAAACTGGATTCATCCGAAAGATCGTGGACTCCTCAGGTAAAACAATTGTGAACAATAAAACTCAGAAAAAACGGGTTATCTCTAAGAAAGTAGCTAAAGAAATGACCAGTATGATGATTGGAGTGTATAGTGACTCTTACGGGACTGGGGTAAGTGCCAAGCCCGCAAATTACACAATTGCTGGAAAGACTGGAAGTACAGAGGTTGACGGAGCTTCAAGTAGTGATGCAACTGGCGATGAATGGATGGTTGGTTATACGCCTGACATGGTAGTCGCTACTTGGGAAGGTTTCGATGATACGACCAAAACTAATCATTTGGAAAATCTAAGTGGTGTAGGGTTGGGCTCACTATTTAAGTCTGAAATGGAAAGTATTTTGCCGAATACTGCTGGTACTGAATTTGGCACCAGCAATGCTTCTAGTTTGGCAGCTGCCGAAAATTCTGGATCAGGTTCATCCAATTTATGGGATTCTATCAAAAATGGCACTTCTAGTGCAGAAAAGAACTTTTCTAAGGGTACAGATTCAGTTAAGGAAAAAGCCAACGAGTGGTTAGACAAGGCAAAAAGCTTTATTGGGCAATAAACTTGGCTAAATGCAAGGATCAAACGAGGCTGGGTATGATACAATAGCAATATAAAAGTAAAACATCTAGGAGGAAGACAATGGCTGTTAATATTTATGATACCGCGAACCAGATGGAAGAAGAGCTCCGGGAAACAACTGAATATAAGAGTTTAGTTGCAGCATATGCAGAGATGAAAAAAGATCAGAAAGCATATGACCTTTTCAAGGATTTTCAAGAGGTGCAAGTAAATTTACAGCAGAAGCAAATGAATGGTGAAGAGCTAAGTGACGACGAGATGGCTCATGCACGTGAAATTGCTTCTCAAGTTGGCGACGTTGATGTGATTAAGAATTTGATGGATAAGGAACGTGGATTAAATCAACTTTTGAATGATATTAATCAAATTATTACCAAACCAGTTCAAAATTTATACCACGATTAAAAATTGAAAATTTAAAAAAAGCGTATTTTAAATACGAACAGGGTTAGTGCAAATTAATGATTTGTTCTTACCCTTTTTTTATGAAGTGAGGAAGTATTTTTATGAAATTTATTCATGCAGCGGATATCCATTTAGACAGTCCGTTTCGAGGATTACGTAAAGCACCAGATCAAATTTGGGAGAAAATCCATAATTCTACCTATGCAGCGTTTATAAATATGGTTAACACAGCAATTGAAGAAAACGTAGATTTTGTTTTAATTGTGGGTGACCTTTATGACCGGGTTCAACATAGTATTCAGGCTGATTTGTTTATGAATGAGCAGTTGGAGCGCTTGAATCAAAAACAGATTCCGGTTTATTTAAGTTATGGAAATCACGATTATTTAAATGAAAACACAGAAATTATTCATTATCCAGATAACGTTTATGTATTTTCTGCTCAACCTGAAGTGCAACAGTTGACCTTACATGACGGTACAACGGTTACGATTGTAGGCTTCAGTTATGATAAACAGGCTGTTCAGGAAGATATGGTGGCTAAATTTCCGGACAGAAATCAATCTGATTTTGAAATTGGAACGGTTCATGGAAGTATGGATAGTTTGAATGCACCAGAGGCAAATTATGCCCCATTTTCTAAGAGTGAATTATTAGGCCTACATTATGATTATTGGGCACTAGGGCATATTCACAAACGGCAAATTCTAAATGAAGAGCCGGCAATAATTTATTCAGGAAATTTACAAGGTAGACATAAAAATGAGGCAGGTAAAAAAGGTTTTTATTTGGTCACAAGTGAAGGGCATGAATTAAAGCCTAAATTTGTGCAGGCTTCGGTCGTTAATTGGCAGCCGATGAAGGTTCAAGCGGATTCGGAAGAGACTTTTGACCAGTTAGTCGCAAAAATCCTGGATCAAATTGTGGACTTAAAGGACGAAAAACCAAATTTTATCAATGTTAAAATTGAAAACATTCAAGAATTGACGAGCTCGGTGTTGTCGCGAATTGAAGACGATAGTTTATTAGAAGTTGTTCAACAAGCCCTATTGAGTAAAAGCATGCATTGGGTTTATGAAATCACACCGGTGCCGACACAAAAAACATTTAAACTGAATGCAATTGACGATGAATTTTGGAAAGAAAGTCAGAAAAAAGTTTTTACTGGTGAAAACATTAACCAGCTTGCTGGAAGTTTATTGAATCAACCATTCATTGCAGAAGCGCTACAACATGATATGCCAATCGATCAACTCCAAGATTGGGCAGAGACTTTGTTGCTTAAAAATGGTGGGCGTGAGGAGCAAAATGATGAAAATACTGAAGATTAATGTATACGGATTTGGTAAATGGCAGGATCAGAAGTTTGATCTTGCTCAAAATCTCACTTTTTTTTCTGGCCCGAATGAGGCTGGAAAATCAACCTTACGTCAATTTATCTTAAGTGTTTTATTCGGGTTTCGAACAAAACGTGGTGCAGATCGTTATTTACGATATGAACCTAAAGATGGATCTAAGTACGGTGGAGAGCTGTTAGTTGAACACAACGGCGCACACTATTTGCTTACGCGAGTCAAGGGGAAAAGTGGTGGCAAACTTACCATTACAAATGTTGAAACTCAAGAAATCCTTTCAAATGATATTTTAGCTACGTTATTGGGCTCAGTGGATGAAACCTTGTTTAACGAAATGTTTAGTTTTAGCCAAACAGAGCTTGCTGAAATTCGACAGTTGGAACGCGACGAATTTCGTAAACGTGTTTTAAAAATTGGTGCAGTGGGCAGTGATCAGTGGATTAGCTTGCAAAGTAATTTCGAGAAAAATGCTGATAAGATATATGCCCCCAAAGGACGCGTTCGTCCACTGAATAAGCTGATCAAAGAACATCAAAAACTAAGTCAGACCGTGCAGGAAGCAGGACAAGAGCTTGGTGTGTATAAGCAAGAAACAAATACAGCTAATCAAACCCAAGAAAAGCTTACCCAAGTAAAAAGCCGGATTAAGCATAGTCAAGACAAGTTAGAACGAATTAAACGGGATTTAAATGGCTGGGCAATTTATCAACAATTACGAGATTTAACTCAATTAAGTGCCACTGAGTCTTCGATTTTACCTAAAGATAAGATTCAAGAGCTAGAAAAGTTGAATCAAAGCTTAAAAGAAACCAAGCAAACAATTGAAGAGCAGAACGAAAAAATTAGTCAGTTTACAGAGAAATTACAGTCAAATCCGCGAGTGGCCTTTTTTGACGAGCATGAAGAAAATTTAAAATCCATAAACGAAGAGTTACCTAACATTCAAAATTTGTTAAATAAAGTTAAACAAACAAAACAACAAATTGTTGAAATGGAGCAAGAACAAGCCCAAATTAGGGCGCAATTAAATACTGTTGAGTCAATACCAGATCCTTTTACAGAAGAGGAAATGGATCAAGTTCGGACTAATTTAGCCCAAAAATCAAGTTTTGAAAAGCAAAAACAATCTATCCAAGATCAAATTGTAGATATACAAAGTCAATTATTAAAAGAGACTAATTCAAGACAACCAGTTAGGCAAGCGACTCAAAATCAGGGTACCAAGAGTGGTCTTGTTATCCTTGGAGTTGTGCTAATCCTGGTTCCCTGGCTGTTTAATCTGGGGATGGGGCTTAAAATTGGGTTATTAGTATTGGGCTTAGTCAGCATTGGCGCGCGTTTTATTGGCCGAAGAAAACCGATTAACCAAACTGATACTAATTCTGAATCTGAAGATTTACAGACTCGATTAACTGATTTAAATGGACAGTTGGAAGAAATTTCACAGCAACAACAAATGGTAACGCAAAGGCTTATCGAAATTGGAAGTAAGAAAGGTCTTGCTAATTCAGATCCACAAACGTGGCCGACTTTACAAAATTCCTTAAGTCGGTTCGAATTACTGACACAAAAGCAAAAAGTAAGTGAGCAACAAGTAGGACAGACACAAAAAGAAATTGATGATTTCTTGAAAAAGGGCAAAGTTCTATCTGATTGGGTCGTGTTAACCGGTGAAGCAAGTGAGCAAATTGAAAATTTAGTTAATTATTTTCAAAAAATGAATCAAGCTCAACAGGATATGCTTAAAACGCGTCAAGATTTAATTTATTATCAAAATCGACTTGAAAAAGTAGTCAAACAAAGAGAAAAAATTGAAAATGAAATAAATCTGAATTTACAAAGCCTTGGATTAAGTAATTGGGAAAATTTCCAGATTGCTAAAGAAAAGCAAAACGAGCAGGAAATTAACCACGAAAAAATTACGAAGCTAAAACAGCAAGTAAACGCCACAACATTAGCAGAATTAGCTAAATTTAAAAATCAAGCAGAAATTCAAGCTGAATTAGATGCACAGGCAGAGAACTTACAGCAACTTCGTAAAGAGCAAGAAAATTTAATCGAACAAAAAACGGTTCTGAACACGAAACTGCAACAGCTTGCTGATGATGACACGTATTCTGATTTACAACAGCAATTGGCTAATCAAGAAGCAGAGATAACGGCAGAAACGCGAAATTGGTTAACGAATAAGTTGGCAGCTCAATGGATTGATGAGACATTATCAGTTGCTAGTCAAGGACGGTTACCAAAGATTATCACCTTTGCTGAACAATATTTTTCCTTGTTGACAAATAAACGTTACAATAAGATTAGGTTTAACGAAGAAACCATCGTTGTTTTTGATGCACAGAATCAAAGCTTTGATGTAGGCGAGCTATCACAAGGAACGGCCGAACAGCTTTATGTAGCCATCCGGTTGGCATTTGTTGAAGTCATGACAGATTTAGTGGACCTACCAATTATTATTGATGATGGCTTTGTTAATTTTGATGCAACACGAAAGCAGAATGTTTTTGAGTTACTAGATAAAATTAGTCAAAAACATCAAGTTATATATTTCACAACAGAAACAAAAATGACTGCTACAACGCAAAATAGTAAAATGATTCGGCTTGAATAAGGAAATGCGTTTACAGGTTTGCATTTAGTTGGGATCCACATTGAGATTGAGAAGGGATATTGAAAATGGATAATAAGAAGCTTTTTGATTATGAAGTTGATGAAACTTTAAATATATTTGTTTTGATTAAAAGTGCTGAGGTTCGAGTTGCAAAAAATGGAAAAGATTTTCTATCAATGGTATTTGAAGATCGTTCTGGTGATATTGGTGGAAAGTTTTGGGATGCAAGTCCGCAAGATATTAAAAATTTTGTGGCTGGAAAAGTTATTTTTTTGAACGGAAAACGCGAAAATTATAAGGGTACACCACAGATTAAGATTTTGGGCATTCGGTTGGCAACGGAAACGGAGCCTAATAATCCCAATTTGTATACCAAAAAAGCGCCAATGAATGAAGCGGATATGAAAGAGGAAGTAAGTAAGCTGCTCTTTGATATTACTAATCCCAACTGGAATAGGGTTGTCAGATTTTTGCTCCAAAAATATGATCAACAGTTTTATACTTATCCAGCCGCAAAAACTAATCATCATGCTTTCCAAGGTGGATTGGCTTATCACACGATCTCAATTCTAAGGTTAGCTAAACAAGTTAGTAATCAATATCCTCAGATCAATCGATCGTTGTTGTATGCGGGAGCTATTTTGCATGATTTGGGTAAAACGATTGAGTTATCTGGGCCAGTTTCCACAACTTATACGGTGGAAGGAAATTTGTTAGGACATATTGTGATCATGGATGGCGAAATCGTGAAAGCATGCCAAGAACTCAAGATTAGTGACAGTAGTGAGGATATTTTATTGTTACGTCACATGATTGTTTCCCATCATGGCTTAAAGGAATATGGGTCACCAATCGAGCCACTGCTCCTTGAGGCAGTTGTTTTACATGCGTTAGACGATTTGGATGCTTCTATCCAGATGGTGACTGGAGCATTAGGTCATACAAAGGGTGGAACATTTTCTGAACGGTTATTTGCCATGGATGGCCGTAATTTCTATAAACCTCTAGATCATAAAACTGAATAAATTTGGCAAAATAAAAAGTGCCGCCTAACTTCAAGAACTTGAAGTAGGTGGCACTTTTTGTTACTTATTTATTTTGATGATGATGAACTTGAAAGGTAGTCAGATAAAACATCTTTTAAGTCACTATCTTTAATTGAAACATTACCATCCTTAAGGACTTTCGTAACAACGGCTTTTAACTTGCTGCTGCTACTCATATCAGCTGTCCAAACACGTTGTTTAAGGGCTGCAGTATGATCACTCATCTTACCCTTAGAAGGCTTGTT
Source organism: Pediococcus sp. M21F004 (assembly GCF_051122535.1). NCBI lineage: Bacteria > Bacillati > Bacillota > Bacilli > Lactobacillales > Lactobacillaceae > Pediococcus > Pediococcus sp. M21F004. The sequence continues at coordinate 577,339 of NZ_CP177314.1, read as the reverse complement.
GATCATCTTAATTACTTGATAACCATAAGTCGTCTTAACAGGGGTTGTTGTGTATTTACCTTCGTCAAGTTTAAATGCTGCCTTTGTGAAGCTTGAGTCTAAGGTTGTGTTTGTATCGTCAAATGCTGCAAGTTTCCCACCTTTGTTCTTAGTTGAACTATCAGTAGAGTACTTTTTAGCAAGAGATGTGAAACTTTCGCCATCTTTCAACTTCTTGATAACAGTTTCAGCAGTTGATTTCTTAGTAACTAAGATTTGCGCAACTGTAACCTTAGGTTGGTAAGTCTTCCACTGTTTCTTTAAGTCTGCATTTGTCACAGTTGCTTTATCTTTAACAGCTTGTTCCAAGAGAAGGTTAGAACGGATCTCTTCTTTGAAACTTGAAGTTGTCATACCGTTTTGGGTCAAAACACTCTTAAATTGACTACCATATTGGGTCTTATAAGCATTGTACTGCTTCGTAACTTTCTTCGTAGAAACCTTTTTCCCGTAATCTTTCTCGAGAACTTTGTTTAAGATCATTTGTTGAAGTACTTGTTTACCACTAGAAGTCGATTTCAGACTGCTGTAGTATGTACTTTCGGTGATCTTACCACCCTTTGTTGTTGCGACGGTCTTGTTACCACAGGCAGCTAAACTTACTGCCATAAAAACGCTGGCTAATGCAATTAACCATTTCTTCATCTATAAACACATCCTATTCTTAATTGTTTGAAAAACTTCAATACCCATCATACCATACAAAACGGTTGATTTATAAGTCAGCATGAATCTTTAACAAAAATTCAAACTATATTCACGAATGCTATTTTTTTGTGTTATCAGTGGAAATTTTATTGATTTGGTTATCGATATCTTGTGTGAGCTCGTTAATTTTTGTCAGTCGCGGTTGTAACTTGTATTGAAAATGCTCGACATCTTTTTGGATAGCCTCAAAAGTTGGCTGACTTGCTTTAACAGCGTCTTGCAACTTAGTTGTACTAGATTGCAAATTTGTGACCGCTTTGCTGAACTCTTGAAGGCTGTTCATAGTGTCTTTAAATGTCTGTTTGAGATCATTTAGAATGTGGGGGTGAGCAAATACGTACCTTCCGCTATGGTAGCTTAAAACGGATAATAATGTAAATTTTAGAAAACGATGCTTATTTTTTTTTGCCATTTTTATTTCTCCAATTGAGATTTAATTTTATCTTGAATTTGGATTAATTGGTTCTCCGTATAAGCTTTGGTGTTATCCCCAAAAATAATTTTAAAGTCATCTTGTTCAGAATAACGGGGAATCAAATGAAAGTGAGAATGAAAAACAGATTGAGAAGCGATTGTTCCGTTATTATTTACAATATTCATTCCAATAATTTTAGGATCCATCGCCTTAATTGCCTGAGCAATCAATGGAATTTTAGCAAAGGTTTTTGACGCTAGTTCAGGATCATAGGCGAAAATATCTTTGACATGTGTTTTAGGCACAACCAGTGTATGACCTGGAGTGGCTTGAGAAATATCCAAAAACGCCTTAATATTTTCATCTTCATAAATTGTGTAGCTAGGAATATCACCGTCAATAATTTTACAAAAAATACAAGATGCTTCACGTTGATTTGTCATGTACATTACCTCTTTTTTATTAATTGCTTTCATTATACCAATATTTTGAAGCAAGCCAAAGAACTTCACTGCTTCTATCTGTGAAAACGGTCAGATCATGATATAATCAATTCAAATCAAGTAGTGAAAGAGGCAGGGTTAACATGGCATTAAAAATTGAACACCTAGTTGGTGGTTATTCACAAATTCCAGTCTTAAAAGACATTAGCTTTGAGGTTAATGAAGGTGAGCTGGTCGGATTGATCGGTTTAAATGGTGCAGGGAAATCGACGACGATAAATCACGTAATCGGCCTAATGACCCCACAAAAGGGAAAGATTACGATTAATGGCAAAACAGTTTATGAAGATAGCGATGCTTATAAAAAGCAAATGGCTTATATTCCGGAAATGCCAGTTTTATATCCAGAATTAACTTTAAAAGAACATATTGATTTGACGATTATGGCGTACCGATTAGATAAAGAGCAGGCTTGGAAACGGGCAAATGAGTTGCTTGAAACATTCCGACTTGCTAATAAATTGGATTGGTTTCCAAATAATTTTTCTAAAGGTATGAAACAAAAAGTGATGATTGTTTGTGCATTTTTAACAGATGCAAAATTATATATTATTGACGAACCTTTTTTAGGATTAGATCCGTTAGCAACCGACGATCTTTTGAAATTAATTGACGAACGTAAATCCCATGGTGCGGCGGTTTTGATGTCAACTCATGTGCTAGATACAGCTGAAAAATATTGTGATCGTTTTGTTCTGTTACATGATGGCAAAATTCAAAATCAGGGTAATTTGGCAGAGTTACGTGCACAAAATCCAACTTTAGGGAAATCATTAACCGAAATTTATTTAGGTTTAGCAAGAGCAGGTGAACCGCATGCTTAATTTATGGACACAACGTAAACGTGCCCATTTTCTAGAAATGCTGAAGTATTTGAGGTACGTTTTAAATGATCATTTCGTAATTGCTCTTATGTTCTTAGTAGGTGGATTAGGATTTGGGTATTCTAACTTTTTAAAAACATTTCATGCGGGTACCTGGTGGGCTGGCCCAGTTGCAATTTTTTATTTAACAATTATTTTGCAGTTTTGCAGTTTGGCTACCTTGCTTAAACGAGCTGATCCGGTCTTTTTATTACCACGTGAACATGATATGCATGGATACTTGAAAAAGTCTCGTATCCATAGTTGGACTTTTAGCAGTGTAGTTGAAGTTGTTGGGGTCGTCATTCTTTCTCCATTCATGGCGATTGCTTTTCAACTATCGGTGATTCAAATTGGTAGTTTTATAATCACGTTAATTATTTTGACGTTTGGTTCACTTTCATTAGAACTGAATCAGTTGTATCAAAATCGAGTTTTTGGATGGCAGCAAAGTTTACTTACCAACTGGATATTTCCGCTAATTTGGTTTACAGGTGGCATTTATCTTAGTTTTTGGTTTGCTCTGGTTGGAGCCATAATCCAAAGCTTTCTAGAAATTAGGCGAGAGCAGCAACAATGGCAAACTCGTTCTTTAGCCTGGAAACTTGCAGTAAATCTGGAAGATCAACGAATGCTGAAGATTTATCGATTCTTTAATTTATTTACAGATGTTCCCAATGTGCACGGAACTGTTCATCGACGCAAATACTTAGATCGAATTCTTGGCATGATTGATCGGCGTTCGCAAAACCCGTATGTTTACCTTTTTTCACGAGCTCTAATGCGAAGTACCGTCTATAGTGGATTATATTTCCGTTTGACGATTCTAGGTGTCGTGTTATTAATGTTTATTTCAAACATTTATTTAGCGATTTTTTTACAACTATTATTTGTTTATTTAATTGGTTTTCAATTGTTACCGTTATTTGCAAACTACAATGAAAATGTGTTTACACATCTTTACCCAATTAGTGCTGTCACTAAGGCCGCGGGATTCAACCAATTAGTTATGATATTGCTTGAGTTTACAGTTAGTCTTTTGGCAATTGTTGGGGGACTGAGCAACATGTCCATTTTGCAAGCTGTCATAACGTGGTTTACAGGAAGCATCGAGGTTTGGGGATTGTTAAAGTTCTACTTTCCAATCCGAATAAAAAAAATGAATTCTTGACGGTTGTTGGGACAATCTATAAAATTAATAGGTGACGGAATTTTGAAAGAAAAACTTGAGGAAAAATAATGAGAGTTAGAAATAAAGCATGGGCTGAGCCGTTAATTGAGGCCCATCCCGAATTAATGATCACCGATCCCTTACAAAATAAAGGTGATTGGCAGAAACGTTTTAAAAAGAAACAACCAATCCGAATTGAAGTTGGCATGGGAAAAGGCCAATTTATTATTCAGATGGCCTTAAAGTACCCACAAATTAATTTTATTGGCATTGAAATTCAACGGTCTGTGGCTGCCATTGCGCTAAGGGATGCATTAGAAGAAAGTTTACCAAACTTGCAGTTGGTGTTAGCTGATGGAGCTGATCTTAATGAATATTTTGATAATGGCGAAATTGATCGTGTATATTTGAATTTCTCAGATCCATGGCCAAAAAAAAGACATGTAAAAAGACGGTTAACGTACAAGTCTTTTTTGCATGTCTATCAAGAAATTTTGGTGGATCACGGAGTTCTAGAATTTAAAACTGATAATCAAGGGCTATTTGAGTATTCTTTGGTAAGTCTGAATAATTATGGCTTTGTATTTGATGCTGTTTTTTTGGACCTGCATCATAGCGAGGAAGCCGTAGAAAACGTTGAGACGGAATACGAGCATAAATTTAGTGCGAAGGGCCAAAGAATTTATAAACTTAGCGGTCATTTCTAGAGACGATAAATATCAATGATTGTCCCGGTTTTGGCGTCTGCTAAAAATTCGTATTGAATGAGTTTATTATCTTCATACCGTGTAATCCCCCCATAATAGACCTGAGTCTTTATGGCAAATTTTTGTAAGGGCGCTTTTTTCATTTCAATCCAGGATCCTTCAATAGGGCCCTCTTTTAAGAATGCCTGACGAACGGTATCTAGGATGTTGTTAGCAGAAATAGTGGATTTGTGATTTAGTAGCCAGCTTGTCAATAAGCCGGTTGTTAAGCTTGCAGTCCCAGCCATAGCAAGGGTTGTCAGAGTTTCTTTTTTTGTCATCGGTAAACACTCCTTTAAAGATCTTATTTATAACCATAGTATACCAAGACCAGAAAAAATAATATATTAGAACGAGTTCAATGGAAAGGAATTGCGTATGTTAATTAGTAGTTATAACCCAAATGAATTAGGAGATACCTTAATCTGTATCTTGAATCCGGATTCGGATACACAAGTAACTGAGACTAAAAAAAATGTGACACGTATTTTTGATGCGGAGACTAATAAAACTTTAGGATTTAATTTTGCAAATGTTTCTCAACAATTAGGCGAAATCTCAGTAAATGGTCAGATATTTTTGTCAAAGGATCAAGTTAAAACACTTAATGCTTATCTGCAAGAGGCTGGTTTTGAAGCCGAATTAGAAGCTGATTTAGAACCCAAGTTTATTATTGGGTATGTCAGTTCGACAGAACCACATCCAGATTCAGACCATCTGTTAGTTACACAGACCTTAGTGGACCATGATCAGAAAGTTCAGCTTGTGAGTGGCTCGCCAAATATGAAAGCAAAAATTAAAGTTGTCGTTGCTAAAGTAGGCGCCATGATGCCAAACGGGTTAATTATTTGGCCTGGTAGTTTACGAGGCGTTAAAAGTGACGGCATGATTTGTTCGGCTCGTGAACTGGGACTGCCAAACGCACCACAAAAGAAAGGTGCTTTAATCTTGCCTGAATCAGATGATGTTTTTAAAGTTGGAGAGGCCTTTGATTTTACTCAAGGAGCAAAATTATTTCAGCCATCAGACAAATAAAGTTAGGTGATTTGAATTATGAAACATTATGATGGTCCGGCCTTTTATCGTAAAGACGAAGAACCTTTAAAACAAACGAAACAGTCCGTCCGTAAATCACATCGAAAACCGTTAATTACAAAACGTCATTCAGAAAATGTGCCGTTTTTAAAACCGAAATCAGAACAATCTGTGACTAATCCGTTAAATTTCACCACGACAGCTTCTGAACAATATTCACAGCGTTCGTCAAGACCGCTAACCTCATTCGAGACTGAAAGTAAAAATAGCGACCTGCTTAAAAATGCAACCGCACCAGCATCAACATCCGTTTCGGAAAGCAACCAGCCTCCTGTAATTTTAGAAGAAAAAAATAATCAGTTATTGGCCGATAAAAATCCTTTACCAGCAGAACCAGTAAAACAAGCAAACAGCGAAGAAGTTGTTAGACCACTTGTGACAAGTAATCCACAACCTAAAATTGAAGTTGCGTCTGATCCTGGTTTTTCTACTGAAGCCCATTTTGCAGCTCGCCAGATCGAGCAAAAGTCTCTAACGGCGGATGGTGGCTCAAGTCTGGAAGAAAAAAGTCCAGACCCGGTGGGGTATCAATTTCCACCAGTGGGTCTGTTAAAGCCTCCTGTCAAACTAGATGCCGATTCCCAGTCTGAATGGCTACAAACTCAAGTGAAAAGTCTAGACGAAGCTTTAAGTGCCTTTGGGGTTAATGCTAAGGTTGCTAACTGGACAGTTGGACCGACTGTTACCCAATTTCAAGTTGAGTTGGGTCGGGGCGTCAAAGTAAATAAAATCACCAACTTAGCAGATGATTTAAAGTTGCAGTTGGCGGCAAAAGATATTCGCATTGAAGCACCAATTCCTGGGAAAAGTTCCGTTGGAATTGAAGTGCCTAATTTCAAATCCCGCCCAGTTATGTTGTCTGAAGTTTTAAATGCGCCTGTTTTTGCACAAAGTGAGTCACCTTTGACAATTGCATTAGGAGTGGATTTATTTGGGAAACCACGAGTTTATGATTTGAGAAAAATGCCCCATGGCTTGATTGCAGGGGCGACTGGCTCTGGTAAAAGTGTTTTTATTAACAGTTTACTGATTTCAATCCTTTATAAAGCCACGCCGCGACAAGTTCGATTACTTTTGATTGATCCAAAAACAGTTGAGTTGGCGCCGTATAACGATCTTCCTCATTTATTAGCACCAGTCATTTCAGATCCCAAATCAGCTTCTGCTGCCTTAAAATGGGTCACTAATGAAATGGATGAGCGTTATGAGAAATTGGCTGCCGCAGGAGTTCGAAATATTGAACAATACAATACCAAGGCTGAAACAACGGGTCATGCCGCAGATTATTTGCCATACATAGTCGTGATCATTGATGAACTAGCTGATTTAATGATGGTAGCTTCTTCAGAAGTTCAAGACTATATCGTGCGGATTACACAAAAAGCACGTGCGGCTGGCATTCATTTGATTATTGCAACGCAACGGCCGAGCGTGGATGTGGTTACAGGATTAATTAAGAATAATATTCCTACCCGGGTAGCATTTATGGTTTCTAGCCAAATTGATTCTCGAACAATTCTGGACCATAGTGGGGCAGAACGGTTGCTTGGACGAGGAGATATGTTGTTTCTTGGTAATGGCGATAGCACTCCAATTCGTTTGCAGGGATCTTATGTCGATGGCGAAATTGACCAGATTACGGACTTTATTCGTGCAGAATCGACACCGCATTATGAATTTGATCCAGAGTCTTTAAAAAAACAGGTTCAAGAAACAGATGAGCAAGATGACCTGATGCCAGATGTTTTGGAGTATCTAGCTGAGGAAGATACAATTTCAACTTCGAAACTTCAGCGGGTCTTTTCGATTGGGTATAACCATGCTGCAACGATTATTGATCAATTGGAGGCTCAAGGAGATATTTCCGAAGCAAAAGGTTCCAAACCGCGTGAGGTGTATTTTACTCAAGCAGATTTGAAAAAGATTCATGATAGTCAAGCCTGACTTACAACATACTTAGATTTTGAGTGTGGTAAACTATTAACAAAACTGATAAAGAGGAAGAGGAAAATTGGATAACGCGACGACTTATTATTTTATAGGGATTAAAGGTTCTGGAATGAGTTCTTTAGCATTGATTTTACATGATGAGGGTTACCATGTGAAAGGTTCCGATATTGCAAAATATACGTTTACCCAACGAGGATTAGAGCAAGCAGGAATTGAAGTGCTCCCATTTGACGAGGCTAACATTACGGAGGGGTTAACAGTAATTGCTGGAAATGCATTTACAGATGACCATCCTGAGATAAAAAAGGCACGAGCAATGGGCTTGCCTGTGACTCGTTATCATGAATTCTTGGGAAAAATGTTACCTGGTTACACCAGTATTGGCGTGGCCGGTGCGCATGGAAAAACCAGCACCACAGGACTTCTTTCCCATGTTCTAAGTGGTGTAGCACCCACGAGTTATTTGGTTGGTGATGGAAGTGGGAAAGGGACACCTAACGCCCGCTTCTTCGTGTTTGAAGCTGACGAATATCGGCGTCATTTTATGGCTTATCATCCAGATTACATGATTATGACAAATATTGATTTTGATCATCCTGATTATTACACAGGAATCGAAGACGTTTACCAAGCTTTTCAGGACGTTTCTCAGCAGGTAAAAAAAGGAATTTTTGCCTGGGGTGATGATGAAAACTTACGTCGTTTGCATGCAGATGTTCCTGTTTACTACTATGGAACGAGCAAGAATGATGATTTTCAAGCTCGCGATATTAAACGAACAACTGAAGGATCAGAATTTGATGTTTATCACGAAGATGAATTTTTAGGCCATTTTCAAATTCATCTCTTCGGGGAACACAATGTCCTCAATAGTTTAGCGGTAATCGCCGTTGCTTATTTTGAAAAAGTTAACTTGGAAGAAATTAAAGATGAGTTATTGGATTTCCAAGGAGTTAAGCGCCGTTTTTCAGAGAAGAAAGTTGCTGATATGACAATCATCGACGATTATGCTCACCATCCTTCCGAAATTAAAGCTACTTTAGATGCTGCCCGTCAGAAATATCCAGAAAAAGAAATTATTGCAGTTTTCCAACCACATACATTTAGTCGGACAATCGCACTTTTAGATGATTTCGCTAAAAGTCTCAATTTGGCAGACAAGGTCTACTTAACGGAAATCTTTAGTTCGGTACGTGAAAAGAGTGGTAAAATTTCATCTGCAGATTTAGCAGCTAAGATTAATAAAGGCGGCGAAATCCTCCAAGCTGATAATATGTCACCACTTTTGGATTATCATAATGCGGTTGTGGTCTTTATGGGTGCTGGTGATGTCCAGCGTTATGAAAAAGCTTATGAGGAATTACTGAGCAATTTAAGCTTAAAGAATAATTAAGAATAAGAGTGTAATGGTGCGCTTATAAGGTAAACCCACCATGAAAAATAAATAACTGACTAATTTTGACCTTTTCACTTGATTCATTTTCTTAATCTGATAGAATGTATTCAAATTAAAAGAAAGAGGGAATTAGGTATGCAAGAACCACGAAACCTGGTTAATACTGAAGTAGGTCTCAGTAGTTTTATGACGAGAATGTACGGATTTATGGGATATGCAGTGGCTTTGTCTGCCGTTGTTGCTTATCTTAGTGGTGTGACATTTAGCGCTCAGATTATGCCAGTTCTTAATGATCATCCTTTTATATTTTTATTCGTCTTAATTGGATTGATGATTTTTAGTTCCGCTGCAACTCGGAAAGCAATGCAAAGTGCGGGGATGAGTTTCACGATTTTAACACTCTTTTCCCTATTCTTCGGATTAGAGTTTTCGTTTATTTTCTTAACGTTTAGCTTACCTACGATTACTTCCGCATTTGTTTCGGCGTCGATCACATTTATATCGATGTCCTTAATTGGGGCTACAACCCATAAAGATATGAGCAAAGTTGGCAATCAGCTTTTTGCTGCATTGATTGCCCTACTGGTAGTTATGGTCATTAATATCTTTCTAAGAAGTGCTGTAATTAGCTACTTATTCTCATTTGTCGGGGTTGTTATCTTTGCAGGATTATCAATGACTGATACGAATAAAATGAAACAGTTGTATTTACAATATGGCGATCAAGTTTCGATGACAGGATTGGCCATTCAGGGATCCTTGACCTTATATTTGGATTTCTTGAATTTGTTCCAGTTTTTATTACAAATTTTCGGCGGCTTTGGTGGCAGTCGAGACTAATCGAATTTATAAAAAAACGACTAATTAACTCGAAAGAGGAAATTAGCCGTTTTTATTTTGAATGAATTTCCAAAAGCTTTCAAAAAAATTGAGGAACCATTAGTATAATAAGACAAGCTAGTTTGTTAGAATAGAGGTATGACTACTAAGGAGAAAAATATGACCCAAAAAAAATTACTTTTAATCGATGGAAATAGTGTGGCGTTCAGAGCCTTTTTTGCGCTCCATAACGCGCTAAGTAAATTTACAAATCAAGATGGGTTACATACAAATGCAATATATGGATTTAACAAAATGCTTGATCACATTTTGGAGATTGTTAAGCCCACAGATGCGTTGGTGGCATTTGATGCTGGGAAAACAACTTTTCGAACCGAAATGTTTGATAACTATAAAGGTGGACGTTCCAAAACTCCACCCGAACTTTCCGAACAAATGCCTTATTTGCGTGAGTTGCTAAAGGCTTATGGCATTAAATCTTATGAATTAGCTAATTATGAAGCGGATGACATTATTGGAACCCTCTCAAAAGAAGCGGAAACGGCTGGGTATGAAGTTACGATTGTAACCGGAGATCGGGACTTAACCCAATTATCTAGTGAAAAAACAACTGTTTCTGTAACGGTGAAGGGAGTTAGTGAAGTTGAGCACTATACGCCGGAGCATGTGCAAGAAAAGCTTGGGTTAACACCAGCGCAAATTATTGATATGAAAGGGTTAGCTGGTGATACATCAGACAATTATCCCGGAGTTACCAAAGTTGGCGAAAAAACGGCCATTAAATTATTACAACAGTACGATTCTGTTGAAGGTGTTTACGAACACATCGATGAATTAAAAGCTTCCAAAATGAAGGAACATTTAATCGAAGACCGTGATAATGCCTTTTTAAGCAAGAAACTGGCTACAATTAATCGTGAAGCACCAATTGCGATTTCGTTGGCGGATTTGGCATATTCAGGTAAAAACCCCGCAATTTTAGTGGATTTTTACGAACGGATGAATTTTCAATCTTTTTTGAAACAAATTCGTTCAACTGAAGGTTTTGAAGCCCCACAGACTATGAAAAAAATCGCTTTTACAGAACTAACTACAGATAACTTGAATGAGGTGGCTAAATTAAAGGGTGAGATGGCTTTTTATTTGGAGATGCCCGAAAAAAATTATCATGTGTCAGATTTAGTAGGATTCGGAATTGGTCGTGAAGATAAGTGGTTTGTTTCTAGAAATGTTGATTTATTAACTACGGCCACATTTAAAAAACTTTTCACAGATCCAAACAACCAAATAAGTGTCTTCGATCTTAAAAGGACCTATGTGGGATTAAACCGCCTGGGGGTATCCTTCACAAACGGGAAAAATGATATTCTTTTGGAATCGTACTTGTTAGATACCAATGATAATTCTAACGATCTTGGTGCTTTAGCTCATCGCCATGGGTATCAAGATATTAAGACAGACGAAGAGGTTTATGGAACTGGTGTGAAACGTCATATTCCAGATGACGATGCAGAATTTTTAACACATTTAGCAGCCAAGCTTCGGGCTATTCAGCAGTTGGTACCGCAGCTAAAAAGTGAGCTTGAACAAAACGAACAAATCAAATTGTATACCGATATCGAGTTACCAATTGCTTTAGTCCTTTCCAAAATGGAAATTGCGGGCGTTCGCGTAGATACCAATCGTTTGGAACAGATGGAAAGTGAATTCACAGAACGACTGACTGAAATTGAACAAACCATCTACAATGAAGCCGGCGAAGAATTCAATATTAAATCTACTAAACAACTTGGCTCAATTTTATTTGAAAAATTAGGACTGCCAAGTTCTAAAAAAACGAAAACAGGCTATTCAACCGCAGTTAGCGTTTTGGAAGGTTTAAGAGGACAAGCCCCAATTATTGATAATATTTTAATTTACCGACAAATTTCAAAAATTCAATCAACTTACGTAAAAGGATTATTGAAAGTTGTCCATTCTTCAGATCAAAAAGTGCACACAACCTATCTCCAAACCTTGACGCAAACCGGTCGTTTGTCTTCAATTGATCCTAACTTGCAAAACATTCCGATCCGCTTAGAGGAAGGTCGTAAAATTCGACAGGCATTTGTTCCAAGTGAAGATAATGCGCAAATCTTTTCGTCCGATTATTCCCAAATTGAATTACGGGTTTTAGCACACATTACTGGTGACAAAAATATGCAGGCGGCATTTAAAAATGGGGAAGATATTCATGCTAGTACTGCGGTCCGGATTTTTGGTTTAAAGGATGCATCCGAAGTGACACCGAATATTCGACGCCAGGCAAAAGCTGTTAATTTTGGGATCGTGTATGGAATTAGCGATTATGGTTTGTCGCAAAATATTGGTATTTCACGAAAGCAAGCTAAAACCTTTATTGATACTTACTTCCAGGAATATCCAGGGGTTAAAGCATTTATGGATCAAATCGTTGAAACAGCTAGAAAGCAAGGCTATGTAGAAACGATTGCGCACCGACGTCGTTATTTACCAGACATTAACTCTAGCAATCATAATCAACGCTCGTTTGCTGAGAGAACGGCTATGAACACGCCAATTCAAGGCAGTGCTGCTGATATTATTAAAATTGCGATGATTCAAATGCAAGATGAGTTAGAAAAGCGACAGTTAAAAACCAAAATGTTGCTACAGGTTCATGATGAACTGATCTTTGAAGTGCCTGATGATGAATTGGCGTTAGTTAAGGATCTAGTGCCAAGTATCATGGATTCTGCAGTGAAATTAGACGTCCCTCTGAAAGTAGAGAGCGCGTTTGGCAAAAGCTGGTATAATGCTAAATAACAAATGAATAAGAAGGAATTATTATGCCTGAATTACCAGAAGTTGAAACGGTAAAACGTGGATTAGATGCCCTAGTTGTCGGTAAAAAAATCAAAAAAATTGATATTTACTATCCAAAAATGGTTTTACCAAATGTAACCGAATTTACCAAAGCCTTAACTGGCCAAACAATTCAAGGAATTGATCGCCGTGGAAAATATCTTCTTTTTCACTTTAGTGATCAACAATCTATGGTGTCGCATTTACGGATGGAAGGAAAGTATTCTGTTCATTCACATGAAATGCCGTTAAACAAACATGATCATGTGGTTTTTGAGTTTACAGATGGTTCAGAGTTACGCTATAACGATACAAGAAAATTTGGGCGTATGGTTCTAGTACCAACGGGCGAAGAATTTACTGTTGCTGGTCTGAAAACAATTGGGCCGGAACCAACCCCGGAAACGCTAAGTGTTGAATACATGGCGGAAACGATGAAAAAACATCATAAATCCATTAAATCGTTTTTGTTGGATCAAAATATGATTGCTGGACTAGGCAATATTTATTGTGATGAGGTCCTTTGGTTAGCAAAAATTCACCCGTTACAACCTACGAATACCATTTCACTTAGCAAGATTGTTACACTAAGAGAGAAAATTTTTGAAGAACTTAACTTAGCGATTCAAGCAAAGGGGACCACCGTTTTTTCATATCTAGATGCTAGTGGACATGCAGGAAGTTTTCAAAATCAATTACATGTTTATCAAAGAACTGGAAAACCCTGTGAACGATGTGGTACAGCGATTGAGCGGATTAAAGTGGCTCAACGGGGGACTCATTTTTGTCCGTTTTGTCAGAAATTAATTGAGGTTAAAGGTTAATGACAGTTATCTTAGGATTAACTGGTGGCATTGCTACAGGGAAGTCAACGGTTAGCAGTTATTTAAAAAAACTAGGGTATCCAGTCGTTGACGCAGACCAGATTGCTCGTGAGATTGTGCAGCCAGGGACTATAGTTGCTGACCAACTGCGGACAATTTTCAGGGATGCAATTTTTGATGGTGCTAAGCTAAATCGAAATCGGTTAGGAAAAATTGTTTTTGGAAGCTCTGTGCAATTACAAAAACTTAATGCGGTGATGCAACCGGCAATTAGAACGAAAATTCTACAAACATTAAAAGCAGAAAAAAAAGAGTCGACAAAATTAATTGTTTTGGACGCGCCACTGCTCTTAGAACAAGGATATCAGAAGTTTGTGGATCAAATTATGGTTGTTGTGAGTGATGCCAACGTTCAACGGGAGCGTTTAATCCGCCGTGATGGCTTTTCTAAAAAAGAAGCTGAACAGCGAATAACGGCGCAGTGGTCCTTAGAAAAGAAGATTAGTTTCGCTGATATTGTGATTGATAACAGTGGGTCTATTGAAGAAACGCGTCAGCAAGTGGTAAAATGGCTTGACAATAGTAAGTTACGTTAGTAAGTGGAGGTAGAGTGCCCATGAGATGTCCACATTGTCATCACAATGGTTCTCGAGTGGTGGATAGTCGTCCAACAGATGATGGGCGTGTGATCCGCCGCAGAAGAGAATGTGAAGCATGCGGTTTTAGATTTACAACGTTTGAAAGAATTGAAGCATCACCTTTGTTGGTGATTAAGAAAAACGGGACACGAGAAGAGTTTAATCGAGAAAAACTACTTCGCGGGCTTATTCGGTCTGCTGAAAAACGGCCAGTTGGTATGGACGAAATGTCCAAAATTGTGGATGAAGTTGAAAACAAAATTCGGGCTCTAGGCGAAAATGAAGTTTCTAGCCAAATCATTGGTGAGTATGTCATGAACTTACTGGCAAAAGTCGATGAAATTGCTTATATTCGTTTTGCCAGTGTCTACCGTCAATTTAAGGATATGAATGTATTTATGTCAGAATTGAAAGATATGATGGCAAAAGACAAAGCGACTAAAAAGAAAACTTCCAAAAAAGATGATGGTGGCGAGTCATAATGAATGAAGGATGGGCTAATTTAAGCCCCAAAGATGGGTTTTTAGTTACTCAAAGGGACTATTTGAGCGATTTTGATCAAAAAGTCCTTACTTTTTTATACCAACCGATTATTGGAGCTAAGGCGTTTAGCTTATTTTTGACGCTTTGGACCGAAATGAGTCCGACAACCATTCGTTCAGAGAGAAAGTCGCATTTAGAATTATTTGATATTCTGAATTGTGATTTACCCAATTTCTACTTGAGTCGACAAAAGTTGGAGGGAATCGGATTACTTAAATCTTTTGAAGGACAAGATAACCTTGGCCGTTATTTTGTGTATCAATTGATCAGACCTATATCACCAGACGCGTTTTTTAAGGATGATTTGCTGAGCAGCTTGCTTCTTGAAGCCATTGGTGAAAATCGGTTTAAAGAACTTGCTGCACAGTTTAAACTAACGCAGGTTGATAAAAAAAATCTAAAAGATGTTTCAACTGATTTTTTGACTGCTTTTCATATTTCAGATAACACGATTAAAGAACCTAATTCCTTAATTCGTGAGACTCAAGCAGAATTTAAGCAGGCAAAATCACAAACGGAGGATCAACCAATCAAGGTTGAAAACAATGATTTTGATTTTAAATTATTAAAAGACCTTCTGAGTCATGGTTTTACCAAGTGGGAGTCTGTTAATCAAGCCCAACGACTAATCTTGAGTGAACACCTTTTGTATGGAATTGACGAAGTTGAAATGAGCCGTCAAATTGGTCAAGCAACGGATTTAGTGACCAATCAGTTAAACACCAAGAAATTACAACAACAGATTTCTAAAAGCTTTACTAGCCAAACGGCCCATAAACAAGGTTATGCGGCGAGTCCTTCAAGTACAGAAACTAAACCAGTAGAAAGTTCGAAGACAGACGAAAACAAGTTGACGTCAGAAGACAAGCAGCTGATTAAAGCGGCTAAGTCCTATGCACCGGCAACTTATTTGGAAAATCTGAAGATGGCTATCCATGGTGGCTATGTCACGTACGGTGAAAAACAAATACTTAAAGATTTAATTGATCGGAATTTATTTCCAGTGAGTGTTATAAATATTTTGCTCTCATACATTGTTATTGACCGGGGCGTCACAACGCTCCCTGGAAAATTAGTGGATACGGTGGTGAACAGCTGGAGTCGGGCACACGTTTCAACACCAGAAGATGCTATTCTACAAATTAAAAGTTTTGCTACTGAAAAAAATAGCGCTCGTAAGCCAAGGATAAGTACACGAAAAGTTATTGAAAAAGAAACATTACCAGATTGGGCAAAAAATGATACACCAACTGTTAAAACGACCCCAATTAAAAAGAGTGATCAAGAACTTTTGCAGCGGCGTTTGAAAGAAATGCGTAAACAGAATAAGGAGGAAAATTAGCCATGGAAAATATACGTGAGGTTTTAAAAGAACTCATGAGTAAACGTCAATTAGACACGAAATTTCAGGACCTAATGACTCCGGTTTACGAAGATGCAGATGTTCTCAAATTTTGTGAAGAACATAAAAATGAGTTATCTACTGATGGTGTAGCTCGTTCTGCGTCAAAACTTTATGAATATGTTCAAGAACGTGATAAATATAATCGTAATGAGCCAACCTTAATGCCCGGATATCAGCCAATTTTGATTGTAAATAATCATATGATTGAGGTGTCTTATCAACCCAGCAAAAAGTTATTAGCAAACGAAAAACAACGTGCTTTTAATATGCGCGTTAAGGCTGTTAATATGCCAAAAATGATCAGACGGGCTCGGTTTGACGATTTTTTTCCGGATCAGGATCGTCAGACTGCGTTAACGGCTGCCTTGAATTTTATTCAAGCTTATGAAAAAGACCCCCATCAATTTCACAAAGGTCTTTATTTAACAGGTAGTTTTGGAGTGGGAAAGACCTATCTTTTAGGCGCAATTGCTAACGAATTAGCTACGCAAGGATATGAATCTACCTTGGTTCATTTTCCAAGTTTTGCAGTTGAAATGAAAAATGCCATTGGCGAAAATAATTTGGCCGAAAAATTAAATCTTGTAAAAAAAGCACCCATTTTGATGTTAGATGACGTGGGGGCGGATGCGATGTCTAGTTGGGTTCGAGATGAAGTGCTGGGTGTTATTTTAGAATATCGTATGCAAAATGAATTACCCACATTTTTTAGTTCTAATTTTTCGATGACCCAATTAGAAACAGAACATTTACAGATTAACCAGCGCGGTGAGTCGGAACCATTAAAAGCGAAGCGCCTAATGGAACGAATTAAGTTTTTGGCTACAGAGGTTACCATGGTGGGTGTAAATCGTCGCCAAAAATAAAAGATTGATGAGAAGTTATTGACTTTTTCTCAGAGTGTGGTTTAATTAGTTTTGAAATCAAAGAGAAGACACGATTGTTAGTTGCATCATTTCAGGGAATGGTAGCTATAGCTGGAAGCTACCTAATGAACACTAATGATTACCACTTTTCTGAGCCTGATGGAAATGTCAGGACGGATTGTTCCCGTTATCGAACCCATGAGATGCAGAGTAATCTGTAATTTTGGGTGGAACCGCGTTAATAACGTCCCGAATACATTAGATTGTATTCGGGATTTTTTTATACAAAAAATTAGAAAGAAGAGAAAAAACATGGCAGATATGGAAATTACATTAGCAGATGGTGCAAAACGATCTGTAGAAAACGGATCAAGTGTTTTAGAGGTTGCAAAGGCGATTAGTACTAGCTTGGCAAAAAAAGCAGTTGCTGGAAAAGTAAATGATCAAATTGTTTCTTTAGATCAAATTTTAAGTGAGAACGACAAGCTTGAAATTGTGACAAAAGATTCTGAAACTGGATTACAAGTTATGTGGAATACTGCCGCAGTTGTTTTAGAAGCAGCTGTTCAATCAATCTATCCAGACATTCATTTTGGGACAAAAGGAAATAGCGAACATGGTTTTTACTGTGATACTGATAATGGTGCTGAACAAATCAGTGTGGATAGTTTACCAGCCATTGAAGATAAAATGGCAGAATTGATCAAAAAACAATTACCGCTTAAACAAGAGTGGATTTCTGAAAGTGATGCCCTTAAAATTGTGGATGGCGATCCTTACCAGGCAAAATTAGCCCATGCCAATGCTAAAAATGGCAAAGTCAGTGTCTACAAGATTGCTGACATGACAGTATTGAGTGACGAAGTAGTCTTAGAAAATACAAAAGATGTTAAGGTCTTCAAATTGTTATCAGTTGCCGGTGCTTATTGGGAAGGTAAGTCAAGTAACCCAATGTTACAAAGGGTTTATGGAACAGCCTTTTTCAAGCAAAAGGAATTGGATGCTGAATTAGCACGCCAACAAGAGGCACATGATCGTGATCACCGTGTTATTGGAAACAACTTGGATCTGTTCTTCGTTGATCCTAAAGTGGGTGCTGGTCTTCCTTACTGGATGCCAAACGGTGCTACAATTCGGCGGACAATTGAACGGTACATCATCGACAAGGAAGTTGCTAACGGGTATCAACATGTCTACACTCCTGTTTTAATGAACTTGGATGCTTATAAAACTTCCGGTCATTGGGAACATTATCGTGAAGACATGTTTCCACCAATGGATATGGGCGATGGCGAAATGTTGGAATTACGTCCAATGAATTGTCCTTCACATATTCAAGTTTATAAGCACCATATTCGTTCTTATCGTGAATTACCAATCCGGATTGCTGAATTAGGGATGATGCACCGTTATGAAAAATCAGGTGCTCTTTCTGGTTTACAACGGGTTCGTGAAATGACTTTAAATGACGGACATACATTTGTAACACCTGACCAAATTCAAGATGAGTTTAAGAGTATTCTTAAATTAATGGTTGAAGTTTACGATGATTTTGATATTACTGACTACACGTTCCGTTTGAGTTATCGTGATCCTAAAAATACAAAGAAGTATTTCGATGATGATGAAATGTGGAACAAGTCTCAAGCAATGTTGAAGGCAGCTATGGATGACCTTGGCCTTAACTATGTTGAAGCTGAAGGGGAAGCTGCATTTTACGGTCCTAAATTAGATGTTCAAACAAAGACTGCACTTGGAAATGAAGAAACACTTTCGACTATTCAACTAGACTTTATGTTGCCTGAAAGATTTGATTTACATTATGTTGGTGCCGATGGTGAAGATCATCGTCCAGTCATGATTCACCGTGGTCTTGTATCTACAATGGAACGTTTTACAGCTTATTTAACAGAAATTTACAAAGGTGCTTTCCCAACATGGTTGGCTCCAAAGCAAGTTACAATTATTCCTGTTAATCAGAAGTTCCATGGTGCATATGCAGAAAAACTGCGTCAAAAGATGGCTGCTAAAAATATTCGGGTTAATGTGGATGATCGTAATGAAAAGATGGGTTACAAAATCCGTGAAGCTCAAACACAAAAAGTTCCTTATGTATTAGTAGTAGGAGATCAAGAATTAGAGAACGGCTCCGTTAATGTTCGTAAGTACGGCGAAAAGGATTCTGAAAGTGAAAACAACAATATGTTTATTGATAGTTTGATCGCAGAAATTCAGAATTATAGTCGCACTGGAGACTCTTCTAAAAATGATGAGTTAATCAAGTAAACAGTTTGACAGGGTAGGCTGTTTCTGGTAAACTTAAAAAGTTGAGAAATTAAGCAGAGGCACCCGCTTCTCGCCTTAGTGATTGAATCGCTGGGCTAAAACGATGAAAAGACTATTTAATAGTCTGACTGGCGGGGTGTGTATGCACCTCGTCTTTTTCTGCATTTTTCTTAAAATAATTTGGAGGTGAATTGCCATAGCTATTGATATGATGGTTAACAACGGTATTCGTGCCCGTGAAGTACGATTAATTGGTGATGATGGCACTCAATTGGGTGTAAAGTCGAAACAGGAAGCTTTAGATTTAGCGGATCAAGCAGAACTTGATTTGGTATTAGTTTCCCCGAAAGCTAAACCGCCTGTTGCCAAGATCATGGATTATGGAAAATATCGTTTTGAACTTCAAAAGAAACAACGTGAAGCTCGTAAACGACAAAAGACAATCAGCATCAAAGAAGTTCGTCTTAGCCCTACAATTGATACAAATGATTTTAATACTAAGCTTAAGAACGCTAAAAAGTTCCTAGCAAAAGGTGATAAAGTCCGAGTTTCAATTCGTTTTAAGGGTCGTGCAATTACGCATAAGGAAATTGGTCGTGAAGTGTTAAATCGGATGGCTAAAGCCGCATCTGATGTGGCTACGATCGAACAATATCCTAAGATGGATGGACGAAGCATGTTCTTGATGCTGGCGCCAATTTCAGAAAAGTAAAAAGTAGGAGGAACATATTATGCCAAAAATGAAGACAAATCGTGCAGCAGCAAAGCGTTTTAAACGGACCGGTACTGGTGGTTTTAAGAGTGCCAACGCCTACACGAGTCACCGATTCCATGGAAAGACAAAGAAACAACGTCGTCAATTACGTGGATTAAGCATGATGGATCATACGAGCGTTAAACGTTATCGTAAGATGCTAGCTCCAATCAACAAGTAATTTAATTAATTTAAAAGAATATCATGCTGGGTGACCAGTTCTAGGAGGAATTATTATGCCACGAGTAAAGGGTGGAACAGTAACACATCGTCGTCGTAAACGTATTTTAAAGCTTGCTAAAGGCTATCGCGGACCAAAACATACTAACTTTAAGGTTGCTAAAGACCAAGTTATGAAGTCAGGTTTGTATGCATTCCGTGATCGTCGTAACCGTAAGGGAGACTTCCGTAAGATTTGGATCGCCCGTATTAATGCGGCAGCTCGTTTGAATGATATGAGTTACAGCCAATTAATGCACGGTTTGAAGGTTGCTGAAATCGATATTAACCGTAAGATGTTAGCTGATCTTGCAGTTAACGATGCTGCAGCATTTACAGCATTAGTAGAAACAGCAAAAAAAGCGATCGCATAATAAAAATCCTCGGATTGTAAAGTTATTTCAATTTGAAATACTTTGCAATGCGGGGATTTTTTATGGAGCAGATTTGATGCCAACTATTACGGTATTAAGCCTGCTGTTATTTTAAATTTCTTTAGTAACAATAATTTTGCCTGGTTTATGGTGGGTATCTAACAGCGCTTGAGCTTTAATGACCCCTTCAAGTGAGAATGGAAAAGCTTGCGCCACGGGGACTTCGAGCTGATTGTGAGTAATTAACTCAGTTAAATAAGTTAATGCCTTTTTATTTTGGTGGTATTTTACATCATTAAAATCAATTATGGTTTGTTCGGCGTGCTGTGATTGAAAGCCACTAGGTAGCCCATTTAATGTTGCTAACTGTCCATTTGATTTTAACCATCGGTAAGTGTCTTCACCATCAAAAGGAGTGGGAGTTGCGTTAATTAAAACATCAACCGGGGCATCATCCAAGAAATTTCTTTTTGCTAATTGATTGGTCGGTATAAAAAGATCCACACCCAGTCCTTTTACGAAGCCGGTATTTTGGGGAGCTGCAGTGGCCGCCACAAATAATCCCATCGCTTTAGCAATTTGAATTACAAATGAACCCACAGCGCCTGAGCCACCCAAAACTAGGATTGATGTAACGTTTTCTAGCTGAAGGGCACTTTTTAGCAGATCATAGGCGGTTACACCAGCATTTGGAATTCCGGCAGCTTTGGTAAATGAAATTCCGTCAGGCTTATGGACTAGTTTTAAATGAGGCACTGATACAATTTCAGCATATGCACCATTAGCGGTTCGGCCAATCACCGAATCGCCTATCTGAAACTCTGTGACATCAGGGGCCAGGTCGATGATTGTACCTGCAACATCATTTCCGGGAATTAATGGGAATTCCGGTGGCTTTTTAAAAGAGACTAACCCCTGACGTAATTTACTGTCGAAAGGATTTATGCCGAATGCTGAGGTTTGAACAAGGACGCGGCCTTTCTTTAAGGCAGGTTTTGCAATTGTAAGTTCCTCGAAGACATTAGGATCACCAAATTTTTTAAAACCAAATGCTTGCATAAGAGACCTCCTTTTTAATATGTTTTAGCTAGTATATGAATTCGATACACAGTTATGGTAACCTATTACGGGCCATTTTTTTAATTAAACGGCTTGTGGTGAGTCAGTTTTAAATCTAAAGTAAAAAAATTCAATATCTGTTTTGAATAAGTTTAAATGCAAAAAAAGTGAAAATCAACTATAATGGTGTGATAGTGTGTTTTAAGGAGAGAAGCATGATTGAAAAGTTTAAGCCAACTTGGCAGGTAAAAAGAATTTATAGTCTAACTCCAGAAGAGCTAAAGAGAGCTGGAATTAAGGCGGTTCTTACGGATTTAGACAATACATTAATTGCCTGGGATAATCCAGAAGGAACCGTTGAACTGAAACGGTGGATTGCTGAAATGGAGGCTGCTGAAATTCCAGTTGTCGTTGTCTCTAATAATAGTCACGCTCGCGTTAAACGGGCACTGAGCCACATTGAGCTACCATTCGTTTCACGTTCACTGAAGCCTTTTGGATATGGTATTCGCCGGGCTTTAAAAAAACTAAATCTTAATACTGATCAGGTTGTGATGGTAGGAGATCAACTTATAACTGATATTTTAGCTGCAAACATAACAGGAACAAGAAGCATTCTAGTGAAGCCGTTGCTAGATTCAGATGCTTGGAACACAAAGATAAATCGCTTTTTTGAATTTTTTATAAAAAAAAGACTCGTTCAAAAATACCCAGGCACGGACTGGCAGGAGGAAATTAAATAAATGGATGAAGCTGAAGAAGTTTATTGTATTGGTTGTGGCGCAAAAATCCAAACAACAGAAAAAGACGGAACGGGGTACACACCTCAAGGCGCATTAGATAAAGGGCTGGAAAAGGGTGAAGTTTATTGTCAACGTTGTTTTCGACTACGACATTATAACGAAATTGCACCAGTTTCTTTAACCGATGATGATTTTTTAAGATTATTAAGTCAAATTCGTGATGATGATGCTTTAATCGTGTACGTTGTGGATATGTTTGATTTTAATGGAAGTATGATTCCCGGAATTCATCGTTTTGTGGGTGATAATCCAATTTTATTGGTTGGTAACAAAGATGATGTATTTCCAAAGTCTATGAAGCGTTCTAGGATGAAAGAATGGCTTAAACAGCAAGCCAATGCTCAAGGAATTCGGCCGATTGACGTTCTCTTAACGAGTGCAAAAAAGCCTGATGAAATTGAGACGTTGCTTAATACTATCGAAAAGTATCGGAAGAAACGAAATGCCTACGTTGTTGGGGTTACCAATGTCGGAAAATCTACTCTAATCAACCAAATTATTCGTTTGAATAACGGTACACAAGATTTAATTACAACTTCTCGTTTTCCAGGAACAACGCTTGATAAAATTGAGATTCCGTTTGCAGATGGTAAAATGTTGATCGACACACCCGGAATTGTCCATGAAGATCAAATGGCCCATGTGTTGACTGGTAAAGATTTGAAGTATGTTTCACCTCAAAAAACGATCAAGCCTAAAACATTTCAATTAAGCGATCAGCAAACGCTATTCTTTGGTGGAATTGCACGTTTTGATTATTTACGAGGCCATGGAGCAGTTAGCACGTATTTCGAAAATAATTTAATGGTTCATCGAACTAAATTGGCCAATGCAGATGAATTTTATGATAATCACGTGGGAACTTATTTAACCCCACCAGACGAAGATGGTCTGGAAAAATTACCTGATCTGCAAAGACATGAGTTACATTTAGAGAATAGAAGCGACGTTGTTGTTGAAGGCCTGGGATGGATAACTGTTCCAGAACATTCAACGGTGGCAGTCTGGGCACCTAAAGGAATTTCGGTAGTGATTCGCAAACCCCTAGTTTAAAAGTGAAAGAGGAAATTATGAATTTAAGAGGCAAACAAAAAAGATTTTTACGAAGTAAGGCACAACGTTTTCGATCTAAGTTTTCGGTCGGCAAAAATGGTTTAACAGAAGCTTGGGTATCTCAACTGGATGCTGCGTTGAATAACTACGAGTTAATTAAAATTAATTTGCAGCAAAACACTGACGTGACTACAGAAGAAGTTAAAGCCTATATTGAAGACCATACAAACATCCAGGTCGTTCAAATGATTGGCCATGTTTTGGTTTTATTTAAAGAGTCAGATGATGAAGATAAACGACGAATCTCTGCGCAAGTTAAAGAAATTTAAGTTTAATTGACGGAGCGTGAAAAATTTTGACGGCAACAAAAGTAAATCAGCAAACTAAAACTGAAATTGAAACTGAAGTGATCAGTGACATTCCGCGTAAACGGATTGGATTGCTTGGAGGCACGTTTAACCCACCACATTTAGGCCATTTGATTATGGCGGAGCAAGTCTGTACCCAACTGGGATTGGATCGGGTAGATTTTATGCCGGATTTTCAACCTCCTCATATTGATCCTAAGCAGGCCATCGATGCGAAACACCGAGTTGCTATGGTTCAACGAGCAGTTATGGGGAATCCTAATTTTGGCGTTGAACTTACAGAAATTAAACGCGGCGGGAAAAGCTATAGCTATGATACGATGGTGGAACTGCATAAACGTCATCCAGAAAATCAGTATTATTTTATAATTGGTGCTGATATGGTTGCCTATTTACCAAAATGGTATCGAATTACAGAGCTCACAAAACTAGTTCAATTTGTGGGTGTCAAACGGCCGGGTGTAAAAGTTCATAGTTCGTATCCAATTTTGTGGGTAGATACGCCGGAGATTGATGTGAGTTCGACACTGATTCGTGATAAGATAGCGAAGCACCATTCGATTCGGTATTTAGTTCCAGATCCTGTTTGTGAGTATATTGAGGAGAATAAACTGTATGGAAAACGATGAAACAATTAAATATGAAGAAAATTTGATTCCGTATACTAGAGAACAATTAGTTGGTAAAGTTCAGGAAAAGTTGGATGATAAACGCTTTCAACATTGTTTACGAGTTGAACAACAAGCAATTGAACTGGCTAAAGAAAATGATTACGATGTGGAAAAAGCGGCAATTGCTGGTCTCTTGCATGATTATGCTAAACAACGTTCCGACCATGATTTTATTAAAGTGATTAATGACAAGCAGATGAATCCAGTGTTGTTAGATTATGGCAACGCAATTTGGCATGGGGTAGTTGGTGCGGAATTTATCAAAGATGAGTTACAGATCTTTGATGAAGAGATTTTGAACGCTGTACGGCGTCATACGGTTGGTGCACCTTATATGACCCAATTGGATCAAATTGTCTATATGGCGGATTATATTGAGCCTGGACGGGATTTTCCTGGTGTTGACGAGGCTCGTCAGATTACACATGAGAATTTAAAGAAGGGTGTTTTCTTTCAAACACAGCAAACGTTAAAGCATTTGGTAGAAACCGCAAAACCGATTTATCCTGGAACTATTACAACATATAATGCATGGCAAAGTGCCATTTAGGAGGAAATTCAGTGACAGAAATCAAAGAAATTTTAGAAACAACGGTAAAAGCAGCAGATAGCAAACGGGCTGAAAATATTGTGGCTTTAGATATGGAAAATGTCAGTCTTTTGGCAGATTATTTTGTCATCATGAATGCAGATTCAAATCGACAGGTTGATGCGATTGCTGATGAAATTATTGACCAAAACGAAAAAGCCGGCGTGACAATTCGCCATACTGAAGGTCAACGCGCAGCTGAATGGATTTTGATTGACTTAGGCGACGTAATCGTCAATGTTTTTCAAACAGATCAGCGTAAATACTATAATTTGGAAAAGCTTTGGTCTGAAGCTACTTCAGTTGACGTTAAGCCATGGCTTGAAGCATGATTTACCAAACTTTTGCAAAACTATATGACGATTTAATGGATCCAGCTATGTATGATCAATGGCTGGGTTTTGTTTCCAAACGGCAAAAAAACAAGCGTGCAAATTGGTTAGACTTGGCGTGTGGTAGCGGCCGTTTAGCTGTAAAATTAATTCAGGAGGGCTATCAAGTATCTGGATTTGATTTATCAGAAGAAATGTTAGCTTTAGCTGATGAGCACGCGCATGACGCAGAGGTTGAGCTTCCGTTAGTGCAGGGAAATATGCTGGATTTAAGTGAACTTGACCAATATGATGTCGTTTCTTGTTTTGCAGATTCTCTTTGTTATTTACCTGATGAAACTGCCTTGAAACAATGTTTAGCCGAAGTCTTTAAACATCTTAGTTCTAAGGGAAAATTTTTGTTTGATGTGATTTCTCCTTATCAAACGGATGAGGTTTACCCAGGATATATGTACAATTATGTAGATGATCAACAGGCTTTTCTGTGGACCACCTATCAAACAGAAAAACCTCATAGTGTCGAACATGATCTGACTTTTTTCGTGAAAAATAGCGATAAAGAGCAATATAGTAAAATTAATGAATTACATCATGAGCGTACTTATGAACTTGAAACTTATGTAGACCTGTTAAAAAAAGTTGGTTTTAGCAAAATTAGCTATTCAAGTGATTTTGGAAAAGCAGAAATTAACGATGAAAGTACCCGATGGTTTTTTGAGTGTATAAAGTAGGTGATCAGATGAAGATTTGTAGCGTAATTGCAGAGTTTGATCCGTTTCACAATGGGCATCAATATCTTTTAGATCAAGCTAAAAAACTGACACATGCAGACGTTTTAGTGGTTTTTATGAGCGGAAATTTTTTACAGCGTGGCGAACCAGCAATTGTCGATAAGTGGAAAAGAACCCGAGAGGCCCTTTCAGGAAGAGCTGATTTGGTGATTGAATTGCCAATTAATGTTTCGATGCAGGCCGCGCATCTTTTTGCATTTGGAGCCGTTCAAATGGCAACGCTCATTGAGAGTGATTATTTGGTATTTGGTAGTGAGCATCCTCAAGTGGATTATCAAATGTTGGCAAAAGAGGCTCAACAACTAAAACTGACGACTAAATCTTTTACGCAAAATTTTGCCAGTCAGTTATTTACGGCATTACGTGAAAAGACTGGTGTGGATTTAAAAAGTGCCAACGACATTTTAGCCTTTAACTATTTTCGTGCTGCTCAACAGATTGGAACCACAATGCAGTTATTACCGGTTATGCGAAAAGAGGCTGGGCATGATGAACTTTCTTTAGATTTTGAACATATTACTAGTGCCTCCGCTATTCGGCGCGCCCGTTTAGAAGATTTATCTAATTATCAAAAGTTTATTCCAGACCAAACTAAAACAGATTTATCAGGGACTGTGATAGATTGGTCAAAACTATGGCCGTTCTTAAAATATCGTATTCTTACTGAATCTGAAATGACATTGAAAAATATTTATGGAATGTCAGAAGGACTTGAATTTCGTTTTAAGAAAGTGATTCATAATAGTTCTGACATGGCATCATTTTTGTCACAAATGAAGTCCAAACGCTATACTTATACACATTTACAAAGACTTTGTTTGGCGATTGTGTTAAATTTAAAGGATTCGCAAATGCTGAACCAGCCGGCCGTTTTAAGGGTGTTGGGTTTTAATGAAAATGGGCAACAACTGCTGCATCGACTGGCTAAATTAGAGTTGCCGTTACTAAGCAAGATTGGTCAAAATCAAATGACTATCAACTATCAAACAACTCTGCGAGCAGACAATATTTATGGTCTAATTAGTCATACAGAGCAAAATATTGGCCGGAAACCAATTATTTTTCCCTGACTGTCAAGGAATTTCCATTGACAAAGATTTTTTGCACAGGTATAATTACATTCGTTGCATTAGGAGGTTTTTAGATGAATTGGTCACTTTCTGATCTTATGAAACACAGAGAACCCCTCCATTTTAATGAGAATCTTGACTTAAAAGAAGATTTGATTAATCGATCATTTGGTATTTCAGATGCGTCGTTAATCAAAGTTGATGGGTATGCAATTAAAGATCGGGATGCAGTATTAGTTTCAGCTAAAGTTACTGGGAAAATTGTGATACCATCTTCGCGTTCGTTAAAACTGGTTGATTTGAATTTGGATTTTTCAATCAGTGAGTACTATGCGGTTGAGGGAACAAACTTGGATCGTTTTGGTCCAGAAGAAACGGTTTTGCCTATTGAAGATGATCAGATTGACTTTTCTAGAGCAGTAGCTGATAATATTATCTTGCAGATTCCGATGCAAGTTTTCGCACCTGAGGAAGAAACAGGCGACGAACCAATGCCAAGTGGCAATGATTGGGAAGTTGTTTCCGAACAGGATGCTGAAAAGGCGCAAACTAATCATGTTGATCCACGTCTTGCTAAACTAAAAGACTTATTTAACTCAGAGAGTTCTGAATCTAAGTAGTTTTAACGTAAGACATAAAAAATAACGGGAAACCGTAATTCTCTTAAAGGAGGTGCTATTGATGGCCGTACCAAAAAGAAAAACATCAAAATCACGCAAACGTAATCGTCGTGGACATATCAAATTACAACTTCCAGGTTTGGCACCATGTCCAAATTGTGGTGAATTACGAGTTTCACATCGTGTTTGCCCAAGCTGTGGATTTTATGATGGCAAGCAAGTTATGGATGTTAAAAGTAAATAATTAGATTATTTATCAAAAGGTAGGAAAAAGCCATGGTTTTTCCTGCTTTTTATTTTGTCAAAAAATTAATTTTGAATTGAATGGCTTTAACTTTGTTAGCGTTTTTGTTACGATTAGTACGAACTAAATATTAGGAGGCAGCAACATGGATAAACCACAAATTGGGGTAGTCGGCATGGCAGTTATGGGTAAGAATTTAGCCCTTAACATTGAAAGCCGCGGCTACACGGTTGCAATATATAATCGAACAGGTTCTAAGACAGAAAAAGTTGTTTCTGATCATCCAGAAAAACATTTGGTTCCAAGCTATACAATTGAAGATTTTGTAAATTCACTTGAAAAACCTCGTCGGATTATGATGATGGTGAAGGCTGGCAAACCAACGGATGCAGTGATTGCAGAATTATTACCACATTTGGACAAGGGTGATGTTTTAATTGATGGTGGAAATACCTTCTTTGAAGACACAATGCGTCGAAATGCTGAATTAGATAATTCTGGGATTAACTTTATCGGTACAGGTGTTTCTGGTGGTGAGTTAGGTGCTTTAGAGGGTCCTTCAATGATGCCTGGTGGTCAAAAAGAGGCTTATGACTTAGTTGCCCCTATCTTTGAAAAGATGGCTGCTAAGGCTGAGGATGGCGCTCCTTGTGTCACATACATCGGACCAAACGGTGCTGGCCATTATGTTAAGATGATTCATAACGGTATTGAATACGGTGATGAAGAGTTAATTGACGAAAGCTACAACTTGTTAAGAAATATGGTTGGGCTATCGGTTGATGAGATTGCTGACATTTTCTCCGAATGGAACAAGGGTGAATTAGACAGTTATCTAATTGATATTACAGCTGATATTTTAACTCGTAAAGATGATTTAGGTTCTGACAAACCAATCGTTGATTTAATTATGGATAAGGGTGGCAATAAGGGAACTGGTAAGTGGAGTTCTCAAAATGCACTTGAACTTGGTGTGCCACAATCACTTATAACTGAGTCGGTTTATGCACGTTATATTTCAGTTTTGAAGGACGAACGGGTAGCAGCTAGCAAAGTGCTTCCTAAGCCTGAAGGTAAAGTTAGCTTTGACAAAGACGAAGTAATTGAGAAAATTCGTCAGGCACTATACTTTAGTAAGATCATGAGTTATGCGCAAGGCTTTGAACAAATGAAAGTTGCTGCTAAACATTATGATTGGGACTTACAATTTGGTGAAATTGCTAAGATTTGGCGTGCTGGTTGTATCATTCGTGCACGTTTCCTACAAAATATTACAGATGCTTTCGATAAGGATCCTGAATTGGATAACTTGCTGTTAGATGATTACTTTAAAGATATTGCTAAGAAGTATCAAGAATCAGTTCGAGACATTGTTGGGCTAGCAGTTAAGGCTGGTGTGCCAATCCCTGGATTTGCTTCTGCAATTTCTTATTATGATTCTTATCGTTCAGCAGTCTTACCTGCAAACTTATTACAAGCACAAAGAGATTACTTTGGTGCTCATACGTATGAACGAGTTGACCGTGAGGGAACTTATCATTTCCCATGGTATGAAGAACAATAAAGTTAATTAGATTATTAAACCTAAATTTGTTTTGAAAGATTGCAAACATCTTTTTTAGCAAGTTTAGGTTTTTTGTTTTCCTGAATTTCTTATAGGAAAGTGAGTAAATTCTAGGCAAAATCTCATTTTAATGGTAAACTTTGAGTTGTATGTATTAAGCTCGATTAAAATAACTTAAGTATGATCAATTAGGAGTGGGAAAATGAGTCGGATATTAATTATTGAAGATGAGAAAAGTTTATCACGGTTTGTTGAATTGGAACTTCAGCATGAAGGCTATGAAACAGAAGTTCAATTTAACGGCCGTTCAGGTTTAGATGCTGCATTAAATAAAAATTTTGATGCCATTCTGTTAGATTTAATGTTACCAGAATTGAACGGAATTGAAGTTTGTCGCCGAGTAAGAGAAGCAAAGACGACCCCAATTATTATGATGACAGCCAGAGATTCAGTAATGGATCGGGTTTCTGGCTTGGATCATGGGGCAGATGACTACATTGTTAAACCATTTGCCATTGAAGAATTATTGGCGCGCTTACGTGCTTTGTTGCGTCGGATCGACATTGAAAGCGAACAAAAGGCCTTTCAACAAACAACGGTAACTTACCGAGACATTACAATCGAAAAAGAAAATCAAGTTGCTCGGCGTGATGGCAAGATTATTAATTTAACTAAACGTGAGTATCAACTTTTATTGTTATTGATGGAAAATATCAATGTTGTGCAATCTCGAGATGCTCTTTTAGATGAAGTTTGGGGCATTGATAATGAAGTTGAGACAAACGTAGTTGATGTTTATGTGCGTTATTTACGGAATAAGATTGATCGTCCTGGTGAACAATCTTATATTCAAACAGTCAGAGGAACAGGGTACGTGATGCGATCGTGAGTGAGAAACAAACTGATTTCCAATCAACTCAAACAGGAATAACTAAAAGGCGAATATCGTTAAAATGGAAATGGGCAATCGGAACGGGTGTCGGTGTTCTGTTGATATTTACCTTTTTTTCATTTTTTGTATTTAATAGCATTTCGCAGGTTATGATTAGTCAGGAACGCACGCAAGTGAACACGACGATTGATTCGGTTGATTCCCGTTTGCAGAGGGTTTCTGAAATTGATGGGATTACGGTTGGTAAATACTTACGCCCAGATAGTTCAATTGGCAACACAGATCAGAATGAACGGCCATACAATAATACTTTGTTGACTAATTTGGCGCGTCGAGATGTTGTGGTTTCAGTTTATAATCTTAAGGGCGAGCAAGTATTTGCGACCAGACGGGATTCTAAAAAGTTTCAGTTTCCTGAGAAACGAAATATCGCGCATGAAAAATCTAGGCAATTTAATGGTTTAGTTGGGCGATCGCCGATTAGAAATAATAAAAACGAGTTAATTGGATATATCCAAGTGGTAGATACCTTAACAAGTGTTAAACGGACCCAACAAAAGATTATTTGGATTGTGATTCTTTTGACCATTGTGGCATTTGCATTAATTTCAATTTTTGGTTATTTACTTGCCACGTATTTATTGCGACCCATTAATGTGATGAATAACACAATGAAACAGGTGACGGACGATCCCCAAACGGAACTTAGAATTCCTGATTTAGAAAGAAATGACGAGTTATCGGATTTGGCGATTGTTTTTAACGACATGCTGGATCGAATGCAACGCTATATTGACCAGCAACATCAATTCGTTGAAGACGTTTCTCATGAGTTACGGACACCTGTAGCAGTGATTCAAGGACATATGGAAATGCTGAATCGTTGGGGTAAAGATGATCCAAAGATTTTGGATGAATCGTTGCAGGCATCCCTTGACGAAACGAAACGTATGAAGAGTTTGGTGCAAGAAATGCTTGATTTAACTCGAGCAGATCAGTTAGAAATTCATTTTTCAAAAGAAGAGACACCGGTTATGCGGGTTGTTAACCAAGTTTTTAATGATTTTAAGATGATTCATCCTGAATTTACTTTTACTTTGGATAGTGATGTTCATTCAAACCCAATTGTGCAAATTTATCGTAATCATCTTGAACAGGTGCTCATTATCTTGCTTGATAACGCTGTGAAGTATTCAACTAAACGGAAAGAAATTCATATTTCGGCAGCAGAGGACATGCACAACGTTCAGATTGCCATTCAAGACTTCGGTGAGGGTATTTCAGAAGAAGACGTTAAGAAGGTCTTTAATCGCTTCTATCGGGTGGACAAGGCACGTAGTCGAGACAAAGGTGGAAATGGATTAGGTTTGTCAATTGCGCAACGCTTAGTTGAAGGATATCATGGACAGATTTCGCTTGAAAGTTCTGTGGGATATGGTTCAATTTTTAGAATTACGTTACCGATTGATCAACATGAAACAGATAAACATTCCGAAGATGAAGAAACAAATGTAATTGAATAGAGAAAAAAGGAACTGCAAATTTTTTGCAGTTCCTTTTTTTATGTTTACAAAATTAATCTGAATGATGATGTTGCTGTTTGCCAGCATTTCTTTGGCGATTATTGTGGTGAGTTTGAGTTGGAGTAACTGTCGTTTTCGGTGCAACAGGTACTACAGGTTCAATCACAACCTTTGGTGGATTTTTTTTCATTTCTTCCGCTACTGATGCGCGAATTTTTGGTCGATAGAAATAGATAATTAGTGTTTGGACACAAGCAAAAATTCCACCAACGAAGAAATACAGACCCAAACCAGCAGGGGCTTTAAATGAAACAAAGAAGATCATCAAAGGACTCACAATCATCATGGACATCATAGATTTCTTCTGCTCGGCAGGAATTCCTAAGGTTCCAAGCCAGCCTTGCAACAAGTAAATAATGAACGAGAACGCTGCAAGAACTAGATTTGGTTTGCCAAGACTGATTCCCATGAACATACTACCCGAAGCGCCACTTGCCAATGCTGGAGAATATTGAATTGCCGCATAAAGAGCGGCAAAGATTGGAAACTGGATTAGGATTGGTAAACATCCCATACCGCCAGTCATGCTAATACCGTTATCCTTGTATAAACTCATCATTTGTTGACTTGCAGCGGCTTTTTCGTCATTCGTGGTTGCATTTTTTTGACGTTCTTGAATTGCTGCCATCTGAGGTTTAACAAAAGACATCTTTTCTTGTTGAACTGTTGCTTTACGTGATTGGTTAATCATCATAGGCAAAAGTACCATTCGAACGATAAAGGTTACGGCAATGATTGCCCAACCGTAACTACCACCAAGCATTTCCGCTAGCCAACTCATGACGTGTTGAGTAGGAACAGCAAGGTAATCATAAATAGCGCCATATGGCTTACCAGACTTAGTTCGTTGTACGCATCCGGTTAAAAGCAGCGCCAATCCAGCAATAGCTGTTAACGTGCTCAGGTGTTTCATTTTTTTCATTAAAGACATTCCCTTTCAAATTAAACTAACAACGGCTACTATACGTGATTGACGCCGCTTTTTCAATGGTTGATTAGTTTGTAACACGAAAATCAGTAAAGTTTTGCAGGGCCACGTCGTTAATTACTGTTTTTTCAACATGGCCACTTGGCGAAGGAGATAGTTTAACGGCGTTAATAAATTCGTTTAAATTATCTTCTGAACCTTCTGCTTCAACATAGACTGAGCCATCGTTTAAATTTGCAACGGTGCCTTTAATGTTAAGTTTGTCAGCAACCATTTTTGTTAAGTAACGGAAACCAACTCCTTGAACACGGCCGAAAACTTGAATTGTAACTGACTTCATATAAATCTCTTCCTTTCAAATGTCATAATATTATTTTATCATTTCTAAGGGAAAAGAAATAATTTGATCGCTTTTTTAGGGTAATTTTAAAGATGGAAACATTGATATTTAGTAATTTGTATGGTTTGATTAAGTTATCGACCTACTAACATTAAATAAGGGGATAACTATGGAAACAATTTTATCAACGCAAAATAATCGTGTTAAAGAATGGGAAAAACTAAAGACTAAAAAAGGGCGTAAAAAGACTGGCATGTACTTAATTGAGGGACGTCATTTAGTGAGTGAAGTTCTTCAAAATGATGCCGATGTAGTTTATGTGGTTGCTACACAGGATGAATTAGATGAAATAAAGTTTGAGGTGCCAAATGATTTACTCGTAGTGGTTTCAGATAAAATTGCTGATCATTTGAGTGATACAGTGACTACTCAAGGTATTTTTGCAATTGTACGGATTCCAAATAAAGAACGGCAAATTCAAGAACCTGCCTCATATATAGAAGGTGCGTGGTTATTGCTGGATAATATTCAGGATCCTGGTAATATTGGAACAATGGTTCGAACAGCTGATGCAGCAGGATTTGAGGGCGTTGTTTTTGGAAAAGGAACGGCAGATATTTTCAATCCGAAAATTCAACGTGCGATGCAAGGAAGTCAATTTCATATTCGCCTTGTCTTGGGCGATCTAAATGAGTGGGTTAAGAGCTTTAGAAAGGCTAATCTTCCTGTTTTTGGAACTGAACTTAATCCTCAGGCAAAAAGCTATCAAGAAATTGAAGCAACTAATGATTTTGCCTTGATTATGGGGAACGAAGGAAATGGCATGTCCAAAGAGTTGCTTTCTCAGACAACGGCCAACTTATACATTCCAATTAAAGGTCAAGCAGAGTCATTAAACGTTGCGGTAGCGGCCGGAATTTTGATGTTTTCTTTAAAAGATATTTAGATTTGATTACATTTCAAATTAGGGTAGTGTTTTCTTTGCTTTTTAGTCCATTAATGAGTATTATGTTGTTAACTAAATGTAAGTTAATAGCTAGATTTATTAATAATGAAAAGGAAGTATTTAATGAAAACAAATGCATGGAAACAAGATCAAGAGTACTTAAACTTGGTTTCGGATTTATTGAATACAAAAGAAGTTCAAAAATTAGACGAATATACGCAGCATCATAATTACACCCGTTTACAACACTCAATTTCAGTATCGTATCAAAGTTATTTGATTGCCAAAAAAAGACACCTTAACTTTCGTGCGGTTGCCAGAGCAGGTTTGTTACATGACTTGTTTTATTATGATTGGCGCACAACCAAGTTTGATCTAGGTACCCATGCATATATTCATCCGCGAATCGCTTTGCGAAATGCAGAGAAGTTGACACCTTTGTCACCGATGGAAAAGGATATTATTTTAAAGCATATGTGGGGCGCTACAATCGCGTTTCCGAAGTATAAAGAAAGCATGATTGTCTCAGTTGTTGATGATTACGCAGCAACCCAGGAATATTTAGGTCATGTCCAAAAGAAATTACATTTATTTTTAAACAAAATGCAACGTCGCGCTCTATAGGCGGAGTTGGATTTGAATGGAGGAAGAGCAATGTCAGAAGCATTAGAAACTACAAGTACCGCTGATCATTTTTCACTTTGTCCCAAGTTTAGTCGGACATTCTCTGTCTTGGGTCAAAAATGGAACGGTTTAATTATTGAAGTTTTGTTAAACGAAGATTCACTACGTTTCAAAGACCTTGCTCGTAGCGTGCCAAAGTGCAGTGATCGTGTATTGGTTGAACGTTTAAAGAGTTTGGAAGCTGAGGGAATCGTTGATCGAGTTACCTATAAAGACTCTTCTTTAATTGAATATCAACTTACCGAAAAAGGTGAGGCTTTACGCCCAGTTATGAGCGCAGTTCACCAATTTGCTGATTGTTGGTACGATAGCGAAAATTAAAAAGAAGTGTTGACTATTGGCTGTTTTTAATCTAATATTTAAGTCGGAAAAGCAATGATGAAGAGCAGTAACTAGTGGTTTTTTAAAGGGAGTATCTGGCTTTGACTGAAATCAGATATAAAAAGCAACATTAGTGAATTCACTTCTGAGTTATTTATTGAAAAAATAAGTCGGTAAATCGCCGTTATTGATGCCAAGTGTGTGAACAATTTTTGTTTACAAACCAGGGTGGTAACGCGATAACTCGTCCCTTTTTTGAGGGGCGAGTTTTTTTGTGTCGTTTTTTAAATTTTAGGAGGTTTGATGATGGGATTACATGAACAGTTAGAAGAATTAAAAGCCAAATCTTTAAAAGAAATTTCACGAACGGATGGATTGAAAGGACTAGAAGATATTCGTGTGAATATCTTGGGTAAAAAAGGACCTTTAACGGGAATATTACGAGGAATGCGTGATATTCCAAAGGAAGAACGTCCGAAAGTTGGGGAACTTTCTAATCATGTGCGCGACAACATTGTGGCAGCACTTGAAGAAAAAAAGGCTGAATTAGAAGCAGCTCAGACTGCCAAAAAATTAGAGAGCGAGACAATTGACGTAACTTTACCTGGAAAACCAGTTACTCAAGGTCAGCCGCATGTGATTCAACAAATTATTGATAATATTGAGGATCTTTTTTTAGGGATGGGATATCAAGTTATTCAAGGCCCCGAAGTTGAAACTGACAAATATAACTTTGAAATGTTGAACCTACCTAAAGACCATCCGGCACGTGATATGCAAGATACATTTTATATTACTGATGAAATTTTGATGCGTAGTCAGACCTCTCCAGTTCAAGCAAGAACAATGGAGAAACATGATTTCAGTAAAGGACCCTTAAAAATGATTTCACCAGGTGTTGTTTATCGTCGTGATACTGATGATGCAACCCATTCACATCAGTTTCATCAAGTTGAAGGTTTGGTCATTGATAAAAATATTACAATGGCTGATTTAAAAGGGACTTTAGAGACACTTGCCAAAGAGCTCTTTGGCGATCGTTTTGAAGTGCGGCTTCGTCCGAGCTATTTCCCATTTACTGAGCCTTCAGTCGAGGCAGATGTTACGTGCTTTAATTGTATGGGAAAAGGTTGTTCAGTATGTAAACACACTGGCTGGATCGAAGTTTTAGGAGCCGGAATGGTACATCCAAACGTGCTAAGAATGGCTGGTGTAGATACAGAAGTTTATGGTGGATTTGCATTTGGTCTTGGACCAGATCGTTTTGCGATGTTACGTTATGGGGTTGATGACATTCGTAACTTCTATCAAAATGATGTCCGCTTCTTGACTCAGTTTTCAAAGAAAGGATAACAACTAACATGAAAGTTTCTTATAAATGGTTAAAAGAGTACTTTGATCTTGATGTTGAGCCCAAAGTCCTCGCTGAAAAAATTGAAAGAACTGCCGTTGAAGTCGATCAGGTTACACGAGCTGAAGATGGTCTTAAAAAAATTATTGTGGGTTACACCTTGGATGTAAAGCCTCATCCAGATTCTGATCACTTGAATATTTGCCAAGTTGATGTGGGTGAAGATGAACCGATTCAGATTGTTTGTGGTGCCCCCAATGTAGCCAAGGGACAATATGTCATTGTGGCATTACATGGTGCTCGGATTAAAGACAACGTTAAAATTAAACGTAGCAAAATGCGTGGTGAACAATCAAACGGGATGATCTGTGCTTTACAAGAAATTGGGTTTGACGAAAAAGTCGTGCCTAAGGCTTATGTTAATGGTATTTATGTATTTCCAGAAGACAGTGGGGTAAAACCTGGTGAACCAGTTTATAGTTATCTTGGTATGGATGACGATGTGATTGATACATCTGTCACCCCCAACCGTGGGGATCTGTTTAGTATGGATGGGAATGCCTATGAAATTGGTGCGATTTATAATAAAAAACTCACTTTAAATCATCGTCAGCTAGAAACTGTGGATGAAACGGATACTATTGATGATTTATTGAAAATTAAAATTGATGCACCAGATGATGTTTTAGCGTATCAAATGGGAATTGTTAAAAATATCACAATTGCACCGAGTCCGTTTTGGTTGCAGGTTCGTTTGATGACCGCTGGTGTTCGGCCAATTAACAATGTAGTTGATATTACGAATTACATTATGTTGAAATATGGGCAACCATTACACGCTTTTGACTATGATAAATTAACGACTAAAGAAATTCATGTTGGCTACTCACCAGACCAAACCAAATTTGTCACCCTTGATGGCGAAGAAAGAAAGCTCAGAGCGGCCGATCTCATGATTAAAGATGGCGAAAAAAATATTGCCATGGCTGGAGTGATGGGTGGTTTAGATACTGAAATTGATGATAATACTAAAACTGTAGTGATCGAATCAGCAATTTTTGATTCGATTAAAGTTAGAAAAACGGCGCGTTATCATGTGTTACATAGTGAAGCTTCCATGCGCTTTGAACGGGGAATTAATCCTGCTACTGTGACGGATGCTCTTCATGAGGCGCTAGAATTAAGCGCTGAATTTGGAAACGGTAAAGCTGTTAAACAACAAATATCAGCTGTTGATCCTAAGCCACAAGATGTTGAAGTAACCCTTGATTTAACAAGAGTTAATCATGTTTTGGGCACGCAATTATCCGTGGACGACGTTACTGAAATATTGAAGCGTCTTCAATTTACCGTCCAAGTTACAGATGAAACCTTTGTGGTTACGGTTCCTGCCAGACGCTGGGATATTCATATTCCTGCTGATATTCTTGAAGAAATTGCGAGAATTTACGGTTACGATAATCTACCATCAACGTTGCCAACTGGTTCAACTACAATTGGGCGCTTGACAACAAGTCAACAGGTTATTCGTGGTGTGCGGTCTGTTTTACAAGGCAGTGGTCTTAACCAGGCCATGAGTTATGGATTAACTACTGCTGAAAAAGCAAAACAGTTTATGATGCAAGAAAGCGAAGAAACAAAACTTGATTTTCCAATGAGTCTCGATCATGCCGTTTTGCGGATGAACTTAATCAGTGGTTTATTAGATGATGTGGCTTACAATGTGGCCCGTAAAGAGGCCAATGTCGCTTTATACGAACAAGGCCGAGTATTTTATCGAACGGCTGATGTTGATCGACCAACTGAGGTTGAACATTTGGCAGGGGCCATTACGGGCTCGCTTGAGACTAAAAACTGGTATGGCAAAGAAGCTCCGGTTGATTTCTATCAGTTAAAAGGGATTGTGACCTTACTTTTGCATGACTTGAATTTCGAGGAATCTGTAAGTTATGTGGCAAGTAAAGAGCATCCAGAAATGCATCC
Source organism: Pediococcus sp. M21F004 (assembly GCF_051122535.1). Taxonomy (NCBI): domain Bacteria; kingdom Bacillati; phylum Bacillota; class Bacilli; order Lactobacillales; family Lactobacillaceae; genus Pediococcus; species Pediococcus sp. M21F004. The sequence goes on along the minus strand of NZ_CP177314.1, from coordinate 538,650 downwards.
AGGTCGGACCGCAGATATTTATTTAGGCGATCAAGTGATTGGGTTTATTGGTCAAGTTCATCCCCAAATTGCTAAACAATTTAAGATTCCTGAAACTTATGTTTTTGAATTGAATTTACAAATGTTATTGGATGCACCAAAGAAAATTCAACATTATGACCCGATTTCTAAATATCCGGCCATTACCCGTGATGTTGCTCTTTTGATTGACCAAAAGATTTCCAATACTGAAATTGTTGCGGCTTTACAATCGGCTTCAAATCGTCATTTAGAAAAGATTCAACTATTTGATGTGTATGCTGGAAAACACATTCCTTTGGGTAAGAAATCTGTTGCTTATACGCTAACGTATCGTGATAAACATAATACGCTAACTGAAGATGAAGTGAATAAAGAATTTGAACAAGCAATTGAAGCTCTAAAAACAAGCTTTGAAGTTGAAATTCGCTAGAAATTTGTAAGAACTTTTAAATCATGTGAGCCCAACGATGCATGATGAGCGAGTTTTTAGTATAATAACAGATAATGATTTTAGAACGGAGGAATGAATCTTGAATAATCAAGACGGGAATGCTGAAAAACGTACACAAGCGCAAGGGCATTCCATCATCAGGTGGGTCGTAACGGTTTTGGCAGTGGTAATTGTGGCAACTGGTTTTGTTGTTTTTCATTATTTTTCAGATGCTTTAGAACCTTTGAATCCAGATAGTAAGCAACAAATTCAAATCAATGTACCAGAAGGTTCTTCAACACGTCAAATTGGCTCTATTTTACAGGAGAAGAAAGTTGTTAAAAGCGGTGCGGTGTTTAATTATTACGTAAAATCGCATAACTTAACAAACTTCAAAGCCGGCTATTATGTTATGAAGCCTTCAATGAGTCTTCACAAAATCGCTACAAAGCTTCAAAAAGGTGGGAGCGCCACACCTGTTCTTTTAGGCAAATATGTGCTGATTAAAGAAGGTGAGACAATTGATGAAGTTGGGCAATCAATAAGTAAATCGTCTGACTTTACCCAGGCTCAATTTATTGCGTTGATGAAGGACAAGGCGTTTATAAATACCCTCTATAAAAAATATCCAGAGCTGTTAGGTTCTGCCATGAAGGCCTCCGATGTGCGTTATCGCCTTGAAGGGTATCTTTATCCAGCAACTTATTCACTCGGGAAAAAGACAAGCTTAAAAACAGTTGTTGAACAGATGGTTGCCAAAGAAAATACGATATTAAAACCTTATTATTCTAAGATTAAAGAAGAAAAAATGACCGTACAAGAAATTCTTTCTTTAGCTGCTTTAGTTGAACGGGAAGGAAACACAACAAGTGATCGGGAAAAAATTGCTGGTGTTTTCCTGAACCGAATTGATGTCAAAATGCCATTGCAGTCTGATGTTTCCGTTTATTATGCCGTTAACAAAGCCTTTGGATCTGATTTGACTAAAACAGATCTTAAGAGTAAATCTCCTTACAACTTGAGAATCAAAAATGGGTATGGACCAGGTCCGGTTAATAATCCAAGTGAGGACTCTGTTTTAGCGGTGTTGCATCCTAAAGCACGAAATAAAGATTATCTCTATTTTGTTGCCAATTTGAAAACAGGGAAGATTTATTTTTCAGCAACGTACGATGAACATTTGGAAAATGCGGCAAGTCAAGACCCAAGTAATAAATAATAAATGAGGTTAGTTTTATGAAAATACAGGAAAAACGTCCTATTCTAATTGGGGTGACTGGTGGTTCGGGAAGTGGCAAAACAACCGTTAGCCGTAAGATATATAACAACCTTTCAGGACATTCCATCATGACAATTCAGCAAGATTCTTATTATAAAGATCAGGCTGATATGACAATGGACGAACGAGCTGCGGTTAATTATGATCATCCGTTAGCTTTTGACACGGATTTGCTGATTGATCAGCTAAAAATGTTGTTGAATTATGAAGCTATCGAAAAACCAGTTTATGATTACACAAAACTAACTCGAAGTAATGAAACAGTTCATCAAGAACCACGAGATGTGATTATTTTAGAAGGAATTCTAATTTTAGACGATAAACGGTTGCGAGATTTAATGGATATTAAAGTCTATGTTGATACAGACGATGATATTCGCATCATTCGGCGGATTGAGCGTGACATTAATGAACGCGCACGGACACTTGACTGGGTTATTTCACAGTATTTAGCAACGGTGAAGCCTATGTTTCATCAATTTGTTGAGCCAACTAAACGTTACGCGGATATAATTGTTCCAGAAGGTGGGGCGAATACCGTGGCTATTGACTTATTAACCACGAAAATTAAGGATATTCTTTCTCAAGAAGGTCGCGATAATATTTTTCGTGAGTAATAGTATTTACAAGCGGATTACTTCATGGTACTCTTGAAATCGTTATATTTTCATCATAGATTAGAGGTGTCTATAAATTGGCAAATGAAAAAACATTCCCGATGACAGAAGCGGGTCGAAAAAAATTACAAGATGAGCTAGAAGAGCTAAAAACAAAAACACGTCCAGAAGTAATTGAACGTATCAAGATTGCAAGAAGTTTTGGTGATTTATCTGAAAATTCAGAGTATGAATCTGCTAAAAATGAGCAAAGCATGGTTGAAAGTCGAATCAGTACCGTTGAGCATATGTTGCAAAACGCTGAAATTATTGACAATAATGCTGTTGCTAATGACGTTGTTTCTCTAGGGAAGATTGTTGAGTTCAAGGAACTTCCTGATGAAGAACCTGAGTCCTACACGATTGTTGGAGCTGCTGAAGCTGACCCAATGTCAGGTAAGATCTCAAATGATTCACCGATTGCAAAAGCTTTGTTAGATCATAAAGTTGGCGATGAGGTTGTAATTTCCACTCCTGGTGGGGATATGCACGTTCAAATTTTGAAGGTTAGTGTATCAGCTTAATGATTAAAAAAATAGCTTCAAACTAGAATTCCTAGTTTGAAGCTATTTTTGTTTATTCCCGTTTTTTCCTTGCCCACCAGAAGTAGCCGACGACAAGAATTAAAGCAATGATACTGATGGTTAAGCCAATAAATAAATATGGTGGCCAGTAAGTGAGGACGACATGGTGGGTTCCAGCAGTTAGTTGGACTCCACAAAAGGTGCTAGCAATTTTACTTACCTTAACAGATTTGCCATCAACCTTAGCGTGCCAGCCCTTACCGTAAGGGATGGTGGTCATTAAAAAGCTATTCTTTTTAGAAACCGTGATATTTCCAGCAATTCGATGACTGTTGTGACTAGTTACTTTTAAAGAAGCTTGTTTGAGTTTTTGTTGGAGTGTCGTGAATTTAGTTTGATTCAAACGATATAAAGTAAAGTTTTCCAACCACAAACTCATTTTCTTGAGCTGTATCTTAAGCGTAACGGTTTTCCCTTTACTGTGATTGGCAAAGTTAACAACGACTGTGTTACGGTATGGCGAGTATTGCGTAAGTGATTTACCATCAACAGTAAAGGTTGCGTTGTCAGGGTTCAAATCTTGGCCAAAGGTTAAGTAATAGGGATCATTGGTGGTTGGCGTAAATTTGAAGGTCACTACACCGGGTTTAGACAGATTGTTCTTTTTAAGCACACTTCCCGTTAGTTTTGTAGTTTGATTGATATTTTGGAAAACAACTTCATTGAAATTTTGAGAAGTGAACAGTTTAGAATTTGTCTGGCCTGCCAGGCTGCCATACAATTTTTCTTGATATTGCATAGGATCTAATTTACTACCGTTGAAATTTTTAACTGAACCAGAAGCCCCAAAGCCAATTGAAAGCGCATATGGGTTCTTGTACGTCTGTGTTAAACTATCCTGACCAATTAGATTGTAACTACTTAAATCCGGCTTATACGTTAATGCAGGGAGTGTAGGTGTGGCGGTTGATGTTGCAGACGTGCCTAATTGATTTGAATCAATATTTTTTGACCAGTATTTCATACCCAACAAACTATCAGTAATGAGGGTCCCGTTAGAGTAAGTTACAAAACCATCGCCATCAGGTTGCCCAATTTTTTGCATAAAATTAGGAATCTGCGTTTCAAAAGTGGAACTGAAATGTGATCCACCATTGAAAGCAGCCTGCATAGCATCATCTTTTGTGCGCATGTAAGTCTTACCAATTCGATAGAAGCCTTGATCTTGTTTTTGAATTTTGCCAATTGTTTTGTCTAACTCGGTCGTATAGTTTCCGAATTCCGATTGCGAGACAAAAGAAATATTGTTTAAAGATAAGCAGGCGTTGAAAAAGACATCTAAAACAATAATTATCGTAATCAGCCAACTAAAAGCAGGCTTTTGACGAAGCAGGACGTATGAAAGCAACCCTAAAGCCGCGAATAAGCACCCAATAATTAGTTGATTCTGGTCAACGTAATTTTTGAATTTAGAGAGATTCAACCATAAATAGATCAACCCGATGATTAGAATGAATCCCGTGGTTAGAAGCGCACGGGGGTTAAAAGTTGGTTTTGAAAATAAATAGCGCGCCGTTAAAAATATCATCCAGAAACTGACTATGAAACTAAAGCGGTATGGATACCACCATGGAAATTGCATAGCGTGCCAGAAAAGATTTAATGGTTCAAAGCAAAGCGAAAGAAGCAGAAATAATGAAATAATTGCAGCAGTAATTCGCTCTCGTCGTTTTATGTTTGCACTCGTAAAATACAAAATAAAACCAATTATGCAAAATGCGCCAATAAAGATATTGGGAAGTCCACTAGGCATTTGTTGGAAGTTAAAAGTCCCGGGTAAAAGTTTGCTGATCATTTTAAATGGAAAATAATCAAATTTAAATTTAACACTTGTTTCTGTATATTGGACCTTACTTTGTGTCAAAATGTAAAAAGTAGGCATTAGGATCCAAGAAGCAAAGCCCCCAGATAACAAGGCGCCACCAGCAAAACGTTTGCTGGCTGTGAGACTATCATGAAATGAGGTATAATAACGGGCGCTGGCAAAGATGAAATACAGGATACTAAAAATACATATCATGTACGCCATGTAGTAGTTAATAATAAGCATTAGACTCAGCCATAAAACAAACCAACGAATTTTACCCGCTGTAAAGATTCGGTCAATGCCGAGAATGATTAATGGTAAAAGAATGGGCGCATCTAACCAAATTAAATTTAACTGGTTGGCAATCGAAAATCCCATCAAAGCATATGCGGTTGCCAATCCCGGAACAAGCCAAGTTGCTCGGGGATAAAGCTTTTGTAAAAGAATTGCAAAAGTTAGTCCAGCAAAAGCATATTTAAGAACGGTAATGATAAAAATCCCAGTTGTAATTGATTTGCCTGGGAAAAAGAGCAAAATAAGATTGAATGGACTCATTAAATAATAGGCCCAGGTGCCGGTCATGTCGCCGCCAATTGCCTTTGAAAAAGAATAGAAGAAGGCCGTTGGATCGTGTAAGATTGTATGGCGAAAATAGGCAAAAAGATCAACGTATTGTTGACCTAAATCAACAGTTAATAAACTACTTGATCCAAAAGGAGCCATTTTCCGATAAATGAAGTAACTTGACATCAAAATTAAAGGAATTAAAAAGCTAACTATAAGTTGCTGTTTCAGTGAGCCAATAAGGTGTTTGGTGTTGTTTAAACTAGTTCTTTGCATCATGTTCCTCTTTTCCCAAATTGCTTTCTTTAGCATACCACATTGACTAAGATAATCTAAAAATGTGAACAAGTTATAGAAGGAGTTTGAATTTTTTGTTAGAATAGTCTCAGCAGCGTGAAGGAGCTTGAAATTTTGAAATCAAAAAAAGGGACCACCAAAAATCGCGAAAAGAAATCTGAATTACCATTCCGACTTAATTTAATTTTCGGAATCGTTGTTGTTTTGTTAATTATGCTAATTGCTAGATTAGCGTATTTACAGATATTTAATGGCTCTAAATATGTGGCTGATGTCGAAAGAACAGATACCACTACTGAAACTAGCAATGTTCAGCGAGGGATGATTTACGATTCAACAGGAAAAGTGTTAGTTGGAAATGAATCGCATCAAGCCATTCAGTACACAAAGGGTGTTAACGTATTATCTAGCACTTTGCGAAAAACGGCGGACCATTTAGGCAAGTACTTAACGGTATCCACGTCAACGCTTTCTACGCAGGATCAGGCGGATTATTATTTAGCAAACACGAAGAATCTAACTAAGGTTGAAAACAGTATTAAAGACCATAGTGAATATGGATCTAAAGCTTTGTATAGTTTGGCAGTAAAAAAAGTAACAAAAACAGTTGATCTTAGTAAAAGCGAGCGGAATGCGGCGCAAATTTTCAGTTTGATGAGTGGCGCATACGAGTTATCAACTGTTTATCTAAAAGAATCAGATGTTTCAAACAAAGAAATTGCCGAAATTGGCGAACACTTGTCTGAGTTTCCAGGTGTAAAAGTCGGGACAAGTTGGTCACGAGACTATCCAGAAGGTAATTCAATTAAAAGTATCGCTGGGACGGTATCAAGTGCCAAATCAGGTTTACCAAGTGATGAAGTGAATATCTTGTTGGCACAAGGTTATTCACGCAACGATAGTGTAGGTCAAAGCTACCTGGAAAAAGCATATGATCCAATTTTAAAAGGAACTAAATCTCAAACACGAGTTGAAGTTACGGGCGATGACACAATTAAAAAAGAAGTTAAGCAGTACGCAGGTAAAAAGGGAGACAACCTGATACTTTCCATAAATGCTGCTTTCCAAAAACAAGTGCAGGCTGATACGAGAAGCGCGGTTACTTCGGCCGGTGGTGAATCAACTGGTGGTTATGTAGTTGTAATGAATCCCAATACTGGAGCTGTACTAGCGTTAGCTGGGGTCAATCGTAATACAAGCACCGGAAAAGTCACTGATAATGCACTTGGAACGATTAATGAACCAATTGTTATGGGTTCGGTTGTTAAGGGCGCAATGGTGACTGGTGCGTTAATGGATGGTGTCATTACACCATCAAATAGTACGTTAACTGATAAACCAATTAAACTAGCTGGTACGAGTGCTAAAGCTTCTTGGTTTAATAAGGCTGGGGGTCAAGATATTAGTTTAGATGCATCTACCGCTTTGGAAGTATCTTCTAACTCGTATATGATGCAACTTGCTATGAAGGAAGGCGGATTTAAGTATTCGTCTGGATCAGCTTTGACGATGGGTACGGGTGTCTTTGCTAAGATGCGGGGTTATTTCCAGCAATTTGGTCTTGGGACTGATACTGGAATTGATATACCTGGTGAATCTTCTGGATATACGGGTCCAAGTACGCAATCAGATATTGGTAAAGCACTTGATTTAGCCTTTGGTCAATACGATGCATATACAACGATTCAAGTTGCTCAATATATTTCTACAATTGCTAACGGTGGTTATCGAATTGCTCCCCATGTGGTTTCTCAGATCAGAGGGACGAGTAACAATGGTGGTTTAGGCAAGCTTCAGGAAACGATCGAGCCCAAGATATTAAATTATGTGGATGACACAGCTGCCCAAAAGAAAGTTGTGACAAAGGGATTGTATGATGTAGTCCACGGAACAAACACGTACAAGACTGGTGGTTCACTGGCCAGCATTAGTCCTGAAATTTCTGCTAAAACAGGGACGGCCGAAACAGTCACCAATGGTAAATCGACGGTCACATTAAGTTTGGCATCCTATGCCCCATCTAAAAATCCTAAAGTGGTGGTGGCTGTCGCGATGCCCGGACTTGGTGAAAGTGCTGAAACTAATAATATTGCTTTGGCAAAGAAAGTTTATGCAGCATATTGGAAAACTGTTAAGAGCACGTCTACATTGAAGAGCACCTCTAAATAGATTTAAGGAAAAGTATGAATGGTGCTTGCGTCAGAATACGGAACTGTGGTATCATGTTTTAAGTTGAGGGCGCAACGCCCATCAGAATTTATAGTTGGGAGGTTGGAGCTATGCGCGTACACATTACATTAGAATGTACAGAATGTCATAATCGACAGTATCTATCAAGCAAGAACAAGCGTAACAATCCGGATCGTATGGAGTTAAATAAGTATTGCCCACGTGATAGAAAGGTTACATTACACCGCGAAACCAAATAAGGTTGGAACAAAATGGTCGAATTTTGCTCCGATCTTTTTTATTTGAAAAACTTTTTATATCCCCAGTATTTGAGGTGATTTTTGTGCAACCAGAAAAAAAGCAACAACGACAAAAACAGTTAGTTCGTTTGCAAGCAATGGACAAAAAGCAAAAAGAGCAGGAAGAATTAGTTTTGTATGAACGATTTTTTGCTAGTGAGGAATGGAAAAAAGCAACTACAATTGGCATCACGTTAAGTGGCGCGGTTGAAGTTAATACACAGCCGATTATTGAACGAGCAAAAACAGAAAATAAAATAATTCTTGTTCCAAAAACATTGCCCAAATGGCAAATGGCTTTTCGAAAACTTGATTCAGAAACGCAATTAATAAAAAGTAAGTTTGGAATTTTAGAACCAGATAATGGGAGTGACGTTCCCAAATCACAAATTGATTTAATTGTAGTCCCGGGCCTAGGCTTTGCAGATGAAGGTAATTTTCGCCTAGGTTTTGGTGGTGGCTACTACGATCGCTTTTTGAGTGACTACCTGGGAGAAACTGTGAGTTTAGTACTTAGCGTGCAACATTTTAACAAAGCAGTTTGGCCTGTAGAAAGGCACGATATTAAAATCAAAAAGTTATTTAATAGTGAGGCATAATTATGCAACGAACATTGAAACGTTGGAATCAGTATCCTTATATGACCATTGGATTAATTGTGATTAATTTTATTGTCTTTGGCCTGATGACTATCAGTGGTGGTTCCGAGAATACTCAGACGCTTTTGAAGTTTGGGGCGATATTTAAACCTTTTATTCTTCAAAATGGAGAGTGGTGGCGACTAGTTTCCGGAACGTTTATTCATATCGGCATCACACATATTGTGCTGAATATGGTCACTTTATACTTTGTCGGAGTTCAAATTGAAAATCTGTTTGGCCATTTTAAATTTCTTATTATTTATTTTTTGGCTGGAATTTTCGGAAATTTAGTTAGTTTGGTGTTTGGTAATCCACTAGCCTTGTCAGCAGGAGCCAGTGGTGCCATTTTTGGGCTGTTTGGCGTTTGGCTGATGCTAGGAGAATCTTTCCATCAGAATCCCTATATTCACGCGATGGCTCGACAGCTTGGTCTATTTGTAGTTTTAGCACTAGTTTCAAGTTTGATGGAGTCTGGAATTGATGTTTATGCGCACGTTGGTGGCATGCTCGGGGGCTTCTTAATTGGATACCTTGTTGGGGTGCCACGGCTCGGAAAAATCGAAATATCGAAACGAGTTATTGCTAGTGTGACCCTTGTTGTTTTGTTCGGAGTTGCAGTTTGGGCCTTAATTGGTAGATAACGTTTGTAAAATAACGTTTACAAATCTATTTTTATCTGTATAATTAATTGGGATGATGTTATGAAAACACTTTATGATGTGCAACAGTTACTTAAAAAATTTGGGATCTTTATTTACGTTGGAAAACGGCTATGGGATATTGAATTAATGAGTATTGAATTAAAACATTTACACGATGCGGGTGTGGTGGAAGATCAGACCTATTTAAAAGCGGTTATGGTTTTGCGGCATGAACATCATTTAGAAGAGGCTCGCGATAAGCAGCCCAACAAATTATTTTAATATTGGAGGAAACAAGCAATGGATCGGAAATTGATCGGGGTTGACCTTGGTGGTACAACGATTAAATTTGCCATCTTAACAGATAATGGCGATGTTCAACAAAAATGGAGTGTGGAGACTAATATTTTAGATGAAGGTAGCCACATTGTGCCAGATATTATCGAGTCAATTAATCACCATTTATCACTTTACAACATGGATAAGGATCAGTTTATTGGAATCGGTATGGGCACACCGGGAACGGTTGATCGTGATAAAGGTACCGTTATCGGCGCTTATAATTTGAATTGGAAAACAACTCAGCACGTTAAGGCTGAAGTTGAGGCTGGTACGGGCATTAAGTTCATCATGGATAATGATGCAAATGTTGCTGGATTGGGCGAACGTTGGAAGGGTGCTGGTGAAAATGGCCAGGATGTTTCCTTCGTTACATTAGGAACTGGAATTGGCGGCGGGTTAATCGCAGATGGCCAATTATTACATGGGACAGCTGGAGCTGCTGGTGAAATCGGTCATGTGACTGTAGAACCTAATGGCTATTTATGTACTTGTGGAAAACGTGGCTGTTTGGAACAATATGCTTCTGCAACTGGAGTTGTTCATGTTGCTCGTGATATGGCTGAAGAGTTTTCTGGTGAATCTGAATTAAAACGTCAGACAGATGATGGTCAAGATATTACGTCTAAGCTTGTTTTTGATCTTGCTAAAAGTGGCGATACTTTGGCAGTCCGGGTAGTGGACAAAGTTTCTTATTATTTAGGCCTAGCTTTGGGTAATCTTGCCAACACATTAAATCCTGAAAGTATTGTCATTGGTGGTGGGGTTTCTGCTGCTGGGGATTATCTTTTAAAGCAAGTTGATCATTATTTCCAAGAGTTTGCGTTTAGCACAGTTCGTAATTCAACAAGTTTGAAGTTAGCCCGTTTGGGGAATGATGCTGGTGTTATCGGTGCAGCATCTTTAGCATTAAGCTTTGGCTAAGAATTTGCGTTAAGTCGACTTGGAGTTTTCCAGGATCGGCTTTTTTTATTTTTTCTAGGCTAGGCAAAGAGTTCATTTATGTGTAGAATAAATGTATGAATGACATAGGAGGAGAATAACGTGGTATTAGGTGCAAGTTCAACCGCAAGTTTTATTATAAACACAATTTTGATTATCTTAATTGTTGCTTATTTTATTTATCAGGGATATATTGTTTGGAAGCGAAACCGTGTAGCCAAAACGCTTGACGAAGATGATTTTCGTGAGGGTATGCACAAAGGACAGGTCATCGATTTAAGAGAGAAAAAGGATTTTGATGCAGGCCATATTTTGGGTGCCCGAAGTATCCCTTACGCAACGTTAAAGACCCGCTTTCAAGAAGTACGTCCAGATTTACCAGTGTATATTTATGATCAAGGTCGGAGCTTAAGCTCACGTGCGGCTTTATTTCTTGCCAAAAAAGGTTATAAAGAACTTTTTATTCTTCGTTATGGTTTTCAACGTTGGAATGGAAAAACTAAAAAAAGAAATTAATTAAATTCGGGATAAAGAAGTATTAAGGTGAAATCCTTGAACTCTCTTTATCTTTTTTTTATCAATATTTTCTGTTAATCTAAAACCATAATAAAAAGGGCCGCAAGGTGCCAGCCCTTAGTACAGAAATTTTGAGAATTAACCGTTGTGTGCTGAATGTTGCTTACGCATTGCGCGTTTACGATTTTCTGTTGCACGATTTTCTTGATCTTCAATGGGTTGAACGATTACTTTGTGGAAGGTGTAGAGGACAGCTGCAGCAGCCCCCACAACTGAGAAGCCACCAATAATAAAACCCTTAGCAAAATTTTTCATTTTTTGAAACCCCTTTCTATCTTTAATTATCTTCATTATGGCTTTTTTTAACAAAAATATCCAGTAAATTAATTGAATGGGACTGATTTTATGCTAACAAAAATTATTGCACATCGTGGAAGTAAGGGAATTAGGCCAGAAAATACGATCCCGGCGTTTGAAAAGGCAATTGATGAAGGTGCTGATGGCATTGAAACTGATGTGCATATGTCAAAAGACGGGCACCTAATTATTATGCATGATGAAACGGTAGATCGGACAACAGATGGAACTGGGCGTATCTTTGATAAGACCCTTGCAGAATTAAAACAACTAGATGCAGGTGGTTACTTTGGTTATGAATTTTTAGGCACCCGGATTCCTACTTTGGATGAAGTTGTTAAATTTCTGATCGAGAAAAATTATAAAGGTCTGTTTAATCTGGAACTCAAAACGGATAAAATTCAGTATCCAGGGATTGAAGAGAAAGTTTCGGCCTATATGGCCCAACAAAAAGTTCCCTTCCAATTGGTTTATTCGAGTTTTCACCCCCAGTCTTTAGTTAAAATGCATACTTTAGATCCGGATATAGAATTTGCCAGTTTATTCAAAGTACAAACAAAATTTGCCCGTAAGTTTTATCGGAGCCGATTGGTGAAAGATTGGCACCCGGATATTCGGTGGGTGAGAGCACATCGCTTTTTTCTACCACATGTGCAATTACGACCATGGACAGTAAATAGTACAGATGACATGCGATACTGCTTCAAACGGAATTTTGATGGTATTATAACGGACTATCCAGGGAGAGCCAGTATTATTCGTAGATCAATTCAAGGTGGTTAAAATGGAAAAAGTATTAGCAATTATTGGACCCACAGCGGTAGGAAAAACAAGTTTATCGCTTGAATTAGCTAACCGATTTGACGGTGAAATTATTTCTGGCGATTCGATGCAAGTCTATCGTCATTTGGATATTGGAACCGCCAAAATCTTACCTGCTGAACAAATGGGGATTAAACATCATTTAATTGATATTCGTGATAGTGATCAACGGTTCTCTGTATCAGATTTTAAACAGGCTGCAGCCGAGCAAATTACACAAATTACGGCAAAAGGCCATTTACCAATCATCGTAGGAGGAACCGGTTTTTATTTACAGGCACTCCTACAAGATTTGTCTCTCGGAAGTGATACGTACGAACCGGATGAACGGATTCGTAACAAATGGCATGCATTTGCACAGGCTCATTCGCAGGCTGATTTGTGGCGACAATTGAATCAGATTGATCCCAAAGCCGCTGAAAAGATTCCACCCAGTAATGAAGTAAGAGTCGTAAGGGCACTAGAAGTTTTTGAAAAAACGGGGCGACTGTTTTCAGATCAACAAGTTGTGACAAATGATTCGTATGATGCCTTATTAATTGGCTTAAATACAGATCGAGGCTTGTTATATAACCGGATCAATCAAAGAGTTGAGAGCATGGTGGCGGCAGGCTTGGAGACTGAAGCAAAACAATTATTTAAGCAAGGTGGTACCAATTTACCAGCCGGAAAAGGAATTGGTTATCGGGAATGGTATCCATATTTTGAAAACCGCGTTTCCAAAGACGAAGTGATCGAAAAAATTAAACAGAATTCCAGGCATTATGCGAAGCGGCAATTAACTTGGTTTCGAAATAAAATGCAGGTAAACTGGTTTGACTTAGTTCAACATCCAGAAGAAAAAGATCAGATAGTTGAAAAAATCAAAAAATGGAATGGGGAATAATCAGTATGAAGTGGACAGATGGTTTAGACAACAAACTTATTACGTGGGTTAAAGAAGTCGATCAACAAATTGCGCCTAAGTTACGAGAAATTGATGAACAAGTGCTTTTTAACCAAAAAAAGGTTTTGGATGCTTTCCGTAACGAAAAAATTTCTGAAGAGGAATTAAATGGTTCAACTGGCTATGGTTACGATGATATTGGTCGTGATGCGTTAGATGCTGTTTATGCGGATGTTTTTAAAACAGAGGATGCAATGGTACGTCCACAAATAATATCTGGTACTCACGCGATCAGTACGGCATTGTGGGGGATGCTTCGCCCAGGAGATAAACTATTGTATGCAACAGGGATGCCCTATGATACGGTTCAGGAAGTGATTGGCATAACTGGTGAGCCCGACGCTGGATCTTTAAAGGATTTTCAAATAAAATTTGATTATGCTGAATTAGATTCAAAAGGACAATTTTCTGAAGAAAATGTGCGGCAAAAACTTTCTGATGATGTAAAGGTGGTTGCTATTCAACGGTCACGAGGTTACGCAACTCGAGAAAGTTTTACAGTGGCTCAAATTGCAAAAATGATTCGCTTTATTAAAGGACTTAAGCCAGACGTTAAAATCTTTATTGATAATTGCTATGGCGAATTTTCCGAAACTAGCGAACCAACCGAGTATGGGGCTGACGTGATGGCAGGCTCATTGATAAAAAATGCCGGTGGTGGTTTAGCCAAAACAGGTGGATACATTGTGGGGAAAAAAGCCTTGATTGAAAAAATTGGTAACCGGCTTACGACTCCTGGTTCTGGTAAGGACGAGGGGGCAACCTTAAATACACTTGCAGATATGTTTCAAGGCTTTTTCCAAGCCCCCAATGTGACAGGTGAGGCAATCAAAGGGGCTATTTATGAAAGTGCGCTTCTAGAAAAATGCGGTTTGGACGTGAGCCCCAAATGGGATGCTCCTCGAACCGACCTTATTCAAACGGTTAACTTTGGTAATCCAGAGTCTATGATTAAATTTGCTGAAGTTGTTCAACATTATTCGCCCATTAATTCGTATGTAGATCCGGTTCCAAGCGAAATGGGTGGTTACGATGATAAAATCATTATGGCTGCTGGGACCTTTGTTCAAGGGGCCAGTGTTGAATTTTCGGCAGACGGGCCACTTCGAGAACCTTATACCCTTTATATGCAAGGCGGATTGACCTATGCACATGTCAAGATTGCCACTACAGAGGCCGTTTCTCAATTGTTTTTTAAAACAATCTAGGCCATGTCATAAAATGTAACATGATCCGTTGACTTTGGTTATTTTCATTGATAGACTGAACTTGTTTTTGAATGAGGAGGCTTGTCATGAAAGAAAAAGAACTCCAACGATCACGGGCAGTTTTGCCAATAGGCACAATTATGAAGCTAACCGAATTGACCGCACGCCAAATTCGTTATTATGAATCGCAAAATTTAATTTTGCCAGTTCGTAGTGAGAGTAATCGGCGGTTGTATTCGTTAAACGATATTGACCGCTTACTTGAGATTAAAGACTATTTGGCTGAAGGATTTAATATGGCTGAAATAAAGCGAGTTTATGAAAAGCAAGCTGCTCGTCGTCAACATGAACAGCAAAAATTGACGAAACCAGTTACAGATGCTGATTTGCGTGATGCATTGCATAATGAGTTTTTAACGGTTGGTGGATTCAGACATGATAGTGGAACTTTTTCCAATTGATAGCAGTCTTAAAAATAAGAATAGGAGCGATACAGATGGCAAAGCGACAATATACCAAAGATGAGATCCACAAGATGGCGAAGGAAGAAAACGTTCGTTTCTTAAGATTAATGTTCACAGATTTATTTGGAATGATCAAGAATGTGGAAGTTCCTGTTAGTCAATTAGACAAATTACTTGATAATAAGCTGATGTTTGATGGATCTTCAATTGACGGATTTGTACGCATTGAAGAAAGTGATATGTATCTTTATCCTGATCTTTCAACTTGGATGGTTTTTCCTTGGGGAAATGAACATGGAAAAATTGCTCGGGTGATTTGTGAAGTTTATACACCGGATGGAAAACCATTTGAAGGTGACCCTCGAAATAACTTAATCAGAGTTCTTAAAGAAATGCGCGAAGCTGGATATACGGACTTTAACATTGGACCTGAGCCCGAGTTTTTCTTATTTAAATTAGATCCTGAAACAGGCAAACCAACAACTGATTTAAATGATAAAGGGAGCTACTTTGACTTAGCACCAATGGATCTTGGTGAAAATTGTCGTCGCGACATTGTCCTTGAACTTGAAAATATGGGCTTTGATGTGGAAGCTTCTCATCATGAAGTAGCCCCAGGCCAGCATGAGATTGATTTTAAGTACGCTGATGCCCTTGCAGCGGCTGATAACATTCAAACCTTTAAACTGGTCGTTAAAACGGTCGCTCGCAAGTATAATTTGCACGCGACATTTATGCCCAAGCCATTGGACGGAATTAATGGTTCTGGTATGCATCTTAATATGTCCTTATTCCATAATAAAGGGAACGCCTTTTACGATGAAAAAAATGATTTACAGTTATCTCAAGAAGCATACTGGTTCCTTGGCGGATTGTTAAAACATGCACGTAGCTTTACGGCTGTGTGTGACCCACTTGTCAATTCGTATAAACGATTAGTTCCTGGATTTGAAGCACCAGTTTATGTAGCTTGGTCTGGAAGTAATCGTTCTCCTTTAATTCGAGTTCCAAGTAGCCGAGGCCTTTCAACCCGTTTGGAGGTCCGAAGCGTGGATCCTTCAGCCAATCCATATATGGCAATTGCAACCGTGTTGGAAGCTGGACTTGATGGGATTCGTAATAAGATTGAGCCACCTAAGTCAATCGATCGTAATATTTATCGAATGAATGAACAAGAACGGAAGGATAGCCACATTGAAGACTTACCTTCGACCTTGCATAATGCATTAAAGGCTTTTGAAGCCGATGATGTCATGAAAAAGGCCCTTGGACCTCATATTTACCAAAGCTTCTTAGAAGCAAAACGGTTAGAGTGGGCTTCTTATCGTCAAGAAGTGACCCAATGGGAACGTGATCAATACCTTGATCAATATTAAATTGTTAAATTAACTTAAAATGATCAACTAATCGACGTTGTTATGTAAAACGCTGGGTTAGTTGGTTTTTTTGTGAATTTTTTAAAATAATTAAAAGAATTTTGAAAGTAGGCATGTATTTTAAACAAATTCTGTTAAACTTTAATTATGATGAGAAAAATTCTTTGTTGATTACATAATTGTTTGGTACATTAGAGATAATCAATAATGTAAGGGTAACTTACGAAACTAGGAGCGATACACATGAGTGATGAAAATCAGACCACAGAAACACAAGAACAGCCAAACGCAAGATTGAAACAAAGCCTTTCAGGAAAAGTGGCTTTCTTAAATTCATTGCAGACTGCCGTTGATCAACAAGATGATCGGTTGATCTATGAATTATTAGATCCAGAACGTTATCATACAGAGATTTCGAGTACAAATGACTCAGTAAAATCTGGTTATTTCAACTTGGTTGAAGATGTCCGAAGCCAAATTGGTCATTATTTAAGTTACCAACTAATTGATTATTTAGCTGAAATCTATCCATTCTTCTATTATCGAGAGGTCTCTGAAGGAGAATTTAAGATCTTATTTGGTAACTGGTGGGATCGTCGTGAATTCGGGTTCTTAGACGTTTTAAATCTTGAATTTCAGTTTGATAAGGATGAGTATCAAAAACTTTCTGGTACTTTTGAATTAGATGCTAATAATAAACATCTAAACACAGAAAAGATTGCTCAAATTTCAGAAGAAAACAAACAATTACAAGACTTGCTGGCTAATCAGGATCAGCGAGAACAGAGAAAAGCACAATTGCGTGATCAACTCCAAGATACGAGCTCAAATAGTTCCTTTTGGGAGAGTGGCAAGGTTAAAGAAGAACGCCAAGCAGTTAAAGACGAGCTCAGCAAATTAACTGACGAAGACCAAAAGGCTGCAGATGCACGGAATACGATGAAGAGTAATGAAGATCGAATTTTAGCATTGTCAAAAGAAGATACTATTTTAAGCTATGAAAAACAATCCATAAAGCAAGCGTTTGGAAGTTTTGAGTCATTTACAAACCATTCCAGGAAATTGTATGCAGACTATTTGACGAGTTTGATTGGAAAGGAAAAGGTACGTGCTGATGAGTAATGAATCTTTGAATCCTTCAAGCTTAACAACTAGTGGTCGTTTGGTGGCATACAGTGATTCGTTAAAGGCTGGCATTCAGCATGGTATCGAATTTACAAAATTATTTGATCAGTTAACGAATACAAAAGATGCGAATGAACTTTTGGAAGCGTCTACTGCACTTTTTAATTTTCAAATGGACACAGATTATGTTGTCTATCCAAATAAATATGATGCTAACGACTATTACTTAATTTTTATGAGTCGCTTACTTGAACTGCACAATGACAAAGATGCCGTTTTGCATTCACGCGAGGACAATTTAAAAGCAGATACATTGTTTCAAACTTTTCCAAGTGTTGATGACACAGAGGAGTTTCACTTTGAGCAACGTGCTAATCAAGATGGAGCATTTTATGTTGAACAAAATAGCCATCAAGTTATTTTTTCCTTAAATCTCGAAGCCAAAACGATGTATTTTAACTCTGACACAATTACGAAGCTTTTTATTACGGAGTGGAGTGATAAATCAGATACAGATGCCATTACGGACGCTGTCGATTTGTTTATTCAGTTTGGCCAATATTTAGTTAGTGATTTTGACTTTAACGTAGACTTTAATATGCTTGATGCTTCAAATAATAAGAAGTATATCTTAGCTAATAAAGATTTATCAGAACAGATTATGGACAAATTGTTTGTTGCAACTGCTGATAATAATTTAATGCTGCAGAACATGGATGAGGTTCAGGGGGCATTTTTGGACCTTGGTAACCACATTATCTTTAGCTTGTACAAAGAAATGCACGCTGATGGTAGTAGTAACTGGGTAATTACAGTGCAAGATCCTGAAGAGCAGTATTCACTTTTTGAAATTTTTAATCAATTTAGTTTCTTAAAGAAATGGTTTCTCGATAATCTTGATGAGCTTCAAATTGGTTCCAAAATGGTTTAGAGTGGGTGAAACAAGTGATAGATATTCCAAAAATGTTACAAACTTCTGTTCAGCTAGATCGGAGTATTGCAACTGAAAAACAGCTAACTTTGAATGGCAGTGCACGTATAAAAAACACGTTATTATCTCTGGATGTGGAACTATCTGAGGTAGCTAATACTTCGGAGTGGTTTAAAGTTTGGAAAGAGCATAAAGGGAAACATGATGACGGTAAAACAGTTCGTGAGACACTTTTGTTTGAATATGTGGATGCGATTGATTTTTTCTTAGTGTTTGCAAGCCAAAAACAATGGGTAGAAAATGTTGATTTAACAAACGAACAGTTTGAAAAGTTAGCAGACAAAACAAGCAAACTAGATTTGACAAGTACGTACTTGTCCGTTAAGTCCATGTTGTTTAGCAGTCAAGTCAGCAATCGACCAGATAATTTTCGACATGCTTGGCGTTTATATTTAAAATTGGGCATGGTTGGATTTGGCTTTTCAGCAGCAGAAATTGAAAAAGCTTACTATGATAAGAATAAAATTAATTATAAACGGCAACAATCTGGATACTAAGGTTAGTTAAAAATATAAAATAGGATCGAAACAAAATTAGTTACGCAATAATTTTGTTTCGATCCTATTTTATTATATTTATATTACTTACGAATTGTTTTCAAATCTTTGTCCTTTGAGCGCGTTTTCGATTGCGGAGACAAGGAATTCCAATCGTTTATTACCTGAATAATAACAGCAAAAATAAAAATAAAAAGAATGATCATCAATGGTCCCATATGAACGCCTCCAATCGAATTTTACATTCTCATTATGGCTGTGTTACAGAAATGTTTCAACTGATATGCTCATTCATCGTGTATAGCAACATTTTTGAATAAACGCTTAGATTTTTGTATACAAAAAAACTTGAGATAAATTATCTCAAGCCTGAAGTGAACCCATAAAATTGGACAAATATTTATGCTGCTCTCTGAACGGCGAGTTCTCGGTATTTTACCGGGGACTTGCCGTTCAATTTTGTTTTAATTCGACGATTATTATAAAAACCTATCCATTCGGTCATTTGAACTGAACCCCGATAATTGGAGTAATCCAAATTATCGGGGTTTTGTTATGTTCTCAAAGGAAAATAAAATAAATGCAGTTTTAGAATTAACTAGTGGCCTGCCGCAAAGTATTATCATGAAAAAGTACGGTATCAAGGGCTCTGCCACTTTATATGAATGGAAACGCAGGTTAGAACAGTTCGGTGTTGAAGGTCTAAGTTTAAACCATAAGAAGACTTACTTTGATTATTCGTTTAAAATGAAAGTAATTAAATGGCGTTTAGATCAAAATGCATCCTTGCCGATAACTGCTAAGCAGTTTCGAATTAAACATCCAGCTGTAATTTGGCAATGGGAACGAGCTCTTGAACAAGGACGCCTTAATCCTAATCAAAGGCGGTCAAATACCATGTCAGATAGTAATAATGAAAAGTCTAAAAAGGAATTAGAAGAAGAAAACCGTGAATTGAGAGTTAAATTAGCTTATTTGGAAAAATTACACGCCTTGGTTCAGAAAAAGAAAGCATTAAAAACCAGGAAAAAGCACAAATAGTTGCTGAATTAAGGCGTGATTTGAACGAAGTGCTTAGCTTTATTTTAAAAGTTGTCGGTATGTCAAGTAGTAGTTATCATGATGCACTTAACCGACAATATAAAACTAATTATTCCCAGGACTTAGTGGATGAAATTCTTCAAATTAGACAAGATAATCCAGATTTCGGGTATCGTACGGTTACCGATGCATTAAGGAACAACGGTAAAATTGTTAACCATAAAGTGGTATTAAAGATCATGAAACAAAATGACGTGCTTTGTCATGCTTTTGATCGAAAAACTAGAAAATATAATTCTTATCGAGGTACTGTTGGTAAACTTGCTAAAAACAAACTGAATCGCAGATTCAATACGGATCGACCTTATCAAAAAGTAGTGACCGATGTGACTGAAGTTCGCTGGGGTTCTGGTTCGATTTCTGAGCGTGCTTATTTTACTTCATTTGTTGATCTTTACAGTAACGAGATATTGTCATGGAATATTGGTCTTAGCCCTAATGTAGCGTTTGTCACAAAACCTTTAATGGATTTAATTCGTTCAAAACCACAATTACCTTATAAGATGACAATTCATTCAGATCAAGGTTTTCAATATCAGAATTATCAGTATGTTTCCAAGCTAAAGAAAAACCACATTATGCAGAGTATGAGTCGCAAAGCGACTTGTCTGGATAATGCGGTTGCTGAGAGTTGTTTCCATATTTTAAAAGTTGGAACGGTGCATAATAACCACTATTCCTCCTACGAAGAATTAAGAATAGCCATAACTGAATACGTTAGTTATTATAATAATAAAAGAATTAGAACAAAACTGGCCGGAAAAACTCCGGTACAATACCGAAACCTATCCGACCAGTTGGTTGCTTAAAATTCACTCCAAATTATGGGGTTCAGTTCAATTGCTTGGATTAAGCTAGCTTTATCTTCAAAATGTTCATCCATCATTTCAGCTTTCATAATGTGAAAGAATGACTCCATCGCCGCATTATCAAGACAAGTTGCTTTACGTGACATGCTTTGATAAGCGTGATGTTGCTTTAAAACCTGCTGCCAGTGTCGATGTTGATACTGAAAGCCTTGGTCAGTATGGACTGTTGTCCGGTAATTTAGTTTTGGTAGCTTTTCTAAAGCCTCTTTAAGCGGTTTAATTGCGAATTTAGCTGTTGGATGTTCACTAATATTGAATGCTAGAATTTCTCCAGAAAACAAATCAAGAACTGGTTCGAGGTAAACTCGTTCGTTCATTCCCATGTTTCCATATCTGAATTCACTAACGTCTGCGACGAGCTTTTGATAAGGTCTATCGGTTTTGAAGCGTCGCTTTAAGCGATTAGCGGCGATTTTACCCACTAAACCTTTATATGAATTATATTTTTTAGTTTGTCGATTAAAGGCATGACACAACCACCCGTGTTCCTGCATAATTCGCAAAACGCGTTTATGATTAACTTTAAATCCTAAATCATGTAATGCATTTGTAAGTCTTCGATAGCCGTATTTTTTGGTGTATTTTGGATCTTTTTGGCGAATCTCGTCTATTGCTTGAATAATCTGGTCATCATCAAATTTACGTCTCTCATGACTCTGAGTGTAGTAATAGGTACTGCGTGGAATTTGGATTACTTTAAGAATCAGTTTGATAGAAGTTTGGAATAGTTGCCTTAACTCGATGGCTATTTCTGAGATTTCTTTTGTACTGATTTTTTCCGAGTTAAGGCCTCTAATTTTTTTAGGTAGGTGTTCTCAATCTTTAACATTTCATTTTCTTTTTGAAGCTGTTTTAAATCCTCTTTGGCTGTGGAATTGTCCTTTTGGACAATGGGTTTGCGACTTTTATTCTTGTGTTTTACCATGTTCTTGGCGTTGCCTCGCTTTCGCTCTAGACCCACAATTCCTAATGCCTTAAACCGACTTTCCCATTGCCAAATGGTACTCGGCGAGGATAAATTAAAATGTAAGGCAGTTACTGGAAGCGAGGCCTGATTTTGTTTTCTCCAGTTTAATACATCGACTTTGAACTGGCTAGCATATTCTAAATCCATTGCTTTGCGTTTAAGACCGTTAAGGCCAAATTTCTCATATCTTTGAATCCAATTTAAAACTGTGGCACTACTACCAATCCTGTATTTGTGTGCTAATGAATTAACGGGCAGACCACCTAAATATTCAGTTACTACTTTCACTTTGAAATCAAAATTAAATTTAACCATAAAAGAACCCCCAAGATTAGATTTTATCTGTCCAATCTTGGGGGTTCACTTCAGCCTTTATTCTACTGTCTTATTGATTTGTACCGACATTATTTAGTCTTTTCTGAGCGTTAGTATCTTTAATTAATTGATCGTATATTTTTTGCCGGTTTGAGGCTTGCTTTGTAATTGGTTTGACCATCAATTTCACAGATTTATGGAATTCAGTACTAATGGTTCCCGATAGATCGTCATCAAAACCGTAGTGATTTTCATAGGCGTTTTTAACGATATGCTTAATACTCTTCTTGTTACTGATTAAAACGGCCTTCAACTGGCTTTTGTCTTGTTTTGACATATTTTTGCTGGCATTTTTATTTAATTCATCAATAGCCGAATAAATTTTATTTGCCGTTTTAGGTTTTTCAGAATCAAATTTTTCTAGTGCCTGTAACAAGTGGTTTAAATATTTTTTATCAGTTTGAACTTGAGTATATTTTGCAGAACTAACTACAACCGTGCCGTACACTTTGTTTCGATTACATCCCGTCAACAGCAGTCCTATGATGAGAAAGGGAAGTAACCAATAGATCTTCTTTTTCATGTCATCAACTTCCTTCATACTTACTACTCACATGATACCGAAAAATGGGCAAAAATGAAAGCATTTACGTAGCTCTTATTCAGAATAACTAAAATATTCGGAAGATTTCCTTGGTGCAAACTAGAAAAGCAGTTACAGATATCTAAACAGTGTTGACGAACATTTTTTTTTACTTTATAATCAATAACGCGGACCGGTAGCTCAGCTGGATAGAGCATCCGCCTTCTAAGCGGAGGGTCGTGAGTTCGAACCTCACCCGGTTCATTAAAGAATAGAATGGAATTTTTACATAATTCAAGAATGCTAATCTAAGGCATTCTTTTTTTGTATATTGAGAAAACACCCAAACTACGTTAGAAGCACTCCACATTTTAAATGAGCAGTCACTAAATAGTTAATAGGCAACAAGGGGTTAAGAGCCTGCCTCGTGATTTGTTGAGTTTTAAGCGATTATGGTATAGTTATTTTCTGAGTTTTTTAAATGGAATCACAATTTACATAGCAATAATTTACGATCATTATATTAAAAGGAGCAAAAGAACAATGCATTTTATTAATAGTCATACTAGCAATATTCGATTGAATTTTATTCTTAAAGCTTTATGTGTAGGCTTAATCACCGGGGTAGTGGTCAGTTCATTTCGGTGGCTGGCTGAATTGGCGGGAAATTTTAGTTTAAGTATTTACAAACAAGTTGGCCAAAACCATTGGCTACTCTTAGTTTTAATTGCATTAGCATTTGTAGTTACGTACATAGTTAGTTTGCTGATGCGGGGTGATCCAAATATTAAAGGTGCCGGTATTCCTCAGGTGGAGTCCCAATTATCTGGATTTATGGAGATGGATTGGCACTCGGTGATTTGGCGCAAATATTTTGCTAGTGTGTTAACAATGAGTACAAGTATTTTTGTTGGTCGTGAAGGCCCATCTGTTCAACTAGGAGCGGCCGTTGGACAAGGACTAGCAGAAACCAGACATTATTCAGCTTCACAGAGACGGATTCTGATTGCAAATGGGGCAGCGGCTGGTCTGGCTGCTGCTTTTAATGCGCCATTAGCTGGGACCTTTTTTGTAATGGAAGAAATTTATCATAATTTTTCACCTTTAGTTTGGATCACATCACTTACCAGCGCATTAAGTGCTAATTTTATTTCACTCTATGTTTTTGGACTGGGACCAGTATTGCCAATTAATTATCAAAATATCTTTCCACTTAGCCATTATTGGCAATTATTATTGTTAGGAATTATTTTGGGATTGGCCAGCCGTCTATATCAGATTGGCCTATTGAAAGTCCCAGGGATGTTCGATCGCATTAAAAAAATTCCCTGGTATTACAAAAGTTTGATTCCGATGTTATTGGTTATCCCAATTGGGGTATTTTTACCAATCACATTAGGAAGTGGTAGTCACGTCGTTTTAAATATTTCTCATGTAATGCCTAGTCTGACCGTTTTACTAATTTTACTTGTTGTTCGATTTGTCTTCGCCATGATTTCGTATGGTGCGGGTGTTGCGGGCGGATTTTTCATGCCTATTTTAGCTGTTGGTGCTTTGATCGGCGCTATTGTTGGCAATCTATTATATAGTGCAAATTTACTTGATTTAGGGTTTGTGAACAACCTGATTATTTTTAGTATGGCGGCATATTTTGCGGGAATTAGTAAGGCCCCGTTTACAGCAATTATGTTGATTACTGAATTAGTAGGAAGTATGCGAAACTTTATGCCACTTGCTTTTGTTGTTTTAATTGCCTATTTGGTTGTTGATTTAACAAATGGGGCTCCAATCTATGAATCACTTGCTGAACGATTAGCCACGTTTAAACAGTTGCCAATTTTTAAAGGTCGTAATGAACAAGTACAAATTCCAGTTTACGCGCAAAGTCTGGCAGAGGACCAACAAGTCAGACGTGTGGAGTGGCCACAAAATAGCATTCTAACGACCATTCGCCGGGGTAGCCATGAAATAGTCCCTAGTGGAGATACATTGATCGTCGCGGGCGATTTATTGATTTTTACAATTCCGAGTGATGCTAGTGGGGAAATCAGGCCCAAATTAATTGCCTTAACCCAGTTTTTGACTGAAAATAGCTAAATATAAGAGGACGAACTTTGGAAATAAAATGCATAACAAAATATAGTGCTGAACATTATAAATTATTATTGACTGCCGATCCAGATCTTCAAATGGTGGAAGGTTATTTACCGAAAAGTATTGGATTTCAGTTGGTTGATGGAGACCAAGTAGTTGGAATTGTGCTTTTAGTGCCAATGAATTCCAAAAAAATTGAGCTGAAAAATATTGCAGTCAGACCCGATTATCAACATAAAGGTCTTGCGCAAAAGCTAATCAAAAATGTTCTTCGGTATGCTAAACAGCACGAATTTAGTGAAATGATTGTGGGTACTGGGAGTACAAGTTTTGAGCAACTTTATCTTTATCAGAAAATGGGTTTTCGTTGCTTTGCAATTCGGGTAGATTTTTTTAGTGATAATTATAAGAAGCCAATTGTAGAAAATGGTTTAAGGCTTCACGATATGATTTTGCTTCGCCAAAAGATTACTAATGATTAATTTATTGACCGAATTATTCTAATAATCTTTTTTCTTTGTTTTTTGAGGAAAGGTGCCGTAAAATAAAAGGCTGTAAGGACTAGGGTTAGTGGAGGCTTGCCATGGAAAACAAATCGGATCCGAGGGTTATTAAAACAAAACGGCAACTTAAAGCGGCACTCATATCTTTGTTAGCCAAGCAAAGTGTGCAGAGCTTGAATATTCAACGAATTACGCAGACCGCTAAAGTGACACGAGGGACCTTTTATCTGCATTACACAGATAAGAAAGATTTCGTTCAAAGAGTCGTTCATGACTTTGTGGAAGACTTTTTTCGGAATTCTTTGGTAGATGCCAAGCCTTTTTTAGAAAGTAAAATTGAAATTTCAGAACACCAAGTTCAAGTGTTTTCTTTGGAGGCAGGATTTAAATACATTGCAACTGAATACCAAACGTTTATGGTTTTGTTTGGTCTGACAGGCGAAAATGAATTTAGTGAAGAAATAAAATCTGAATTTTTACAGTGGTTGAGAAATTTTTCGGAAAAGCTTGATTTAGATTCAAGTTCACAGGAAATACCCAATACTTTAAAAAGAGAATTCGTCATTTCTGGTTTTATAGGATTAATTCAAGATTGGCTGGCCCAAGGAATGATCTATACCCCGCATTTTATCAGTGTCAAAGTTTATGAACTGTTGCATCAGAACAGTTCAGAAAAAATTGATGCGACTGATTTCTTTGTTATTTAAGGTACTGGTTGATTTTCTCGGTTCTTTTTGGTATCATTGTAATGTTGTATTTGTGGCTTCCACAGCTACAACCGCTCGGCTTGAGTTTTAAGTTCTAGAAATAGACACTTAAAGCTGGCGAGTATTAGAAAATGAGGAGGTGCACACTGTGTACGCAATTATTGAAACTGGTGGTAAACAACTTAAGGTTGAACAGGGCCAATCTATTTTTGTTGAAAAGCTCAATGTCAACGAAGGCGATAAGGTTACATTTGACCAAGTCTTATTCGTTGGTGGCGAAGCAACAAAGATTGGTTCACCAATCGTTGATGGCGCAACTGTTAATGGAACTGTTGAAAAACAAGGCAAAGAAAAGAAAGTAACTACTTTCAAGTACAAAGCCAAGAAGAATCAGCATTCTAAGAAGGGTCATCGTCAACCATATACAAAAGTTATGATTGATGCAATTAATGCTTAATTTTGGTGATTACCGATGATCAAAGTAACGATTAAATTGAACAGTAAAACGGGCGTTGAACAATTTAAAATGATTGGACACGCTGATTCTGGTCCGTATGGACAGGATATCGTTTGTGCGGCTGCCTCAGTATTAGCAATTAATACAATTAATAGTATTGAGCAGATTGTTGGTGTAAAACCGGAGACGAGTGAGGATTCTGAAAATGGTGGTTTATTAACCGCTAAATTTTCAGCAGACCATACTCGCGATCAGCTTTTACAAATGCAAGCAATTTTGAGAAGCTTTGTGATTGGTATGAATGATGTTGCAAATAATTATTCACAATTTATAAAAGTGAATATTCAAGAATAAATATTCGGAGGTGTAAAGCTATGTTAATGAATTTACAATTCTTTAGTCATCATAAGGGTGGTGGTTCCACCTCTAATGGTCGTGATTCAGCAGGTCGTCGTTTAGGTACAAAACGTGCTGATGGACAACCCGTTAAGGGCGGTATGATTATCTACCGTCAACGTGGAACACATATTTACCCTGGAACAAACGTTGGTCGTGGAAATGATGACACATTATTTGCATTAACTGACGGTGTTGTGCGTTTCGAACGTAAGGGACGAGACAAGCGTCAAGTTTCTGTTTATCCTGCAGCAGATGCAGAATAGTTTTTAATGTGAAGAATCAGAACAACTGAGTTTTGTTCTGGTTCTTTTTTTGTCAAAAATAGTTTAATTTTGAGATAATCTAAACCTAACTTCGCTTGCTTTTGACCCACTGATATTGCTATAGTTAGGTGTAATGAATTTTGGAGGTAAAAAATATGATTTCGACTTCAGATTTTAAAAATGGTCTAACCATTCAATTCGACGGCGGAATTTGGCGAATTGTTGAATTTCAGCATGTCAAGCCTGGAAAAGGTAGTGCTTTTGTCCGAACAAAGTTAAAGAATTTACGGACGGATGGTGTACAAGAAAAAACATTCCGTGCTGGTGAAAAGATGGAACAGGCTATTATTGAGACAAAGAAAATGCAGTATTTGTACAATGATGGTGAAAATTATGTGTTTATGGATAACAAGACTTACGAGCAATTAGAGATTCCTGGTGATAAGTTAACTGACGAAAAAAATTATCTCATTGAGAATATGGAAGTCAGTGTCATCATGTTTGGAGAAGAAACTTTAGGTGTTGATTTACCAAATACAGTTAATTTAAAGGTTGCTGACACGGAGCCTGGTATTCGAGGCGACACAGCAACTGGTGGAACAAAATCAGCAACTTTGGAGACTGGTTTAACAGTCCAAGTACCGTTTTTTGTTAACCAGGATGACGTGTTAATCATTAATACAACTGATGGGACTTATGTTTCACGAGCATAATTGGTAGGAGGTTTGTAAAATGGCAGAAGATAAATATTTAGCACTGGCAGAGCATAAACCAACTCTGGGTGAGATCAAAATTGCCCCAGAGGTTGTTTCGATTATTGCTGGAATTGCTGTAGGTGAAGTTGCTGGTGTTCATTTGAGTAGCAGTGGCTTGAGCGAAAGTGTCACTTCCTTTTTAACAAGAAATACAAAGGGACAAGGCGTTAAGCTGGGTTTAAGTGAAGGCAAACTTCGAGTAGATGTTTACGTATACTTAGACTACGGTACTTCCGTGCCAGATATAGCTAAGAAAATTCAAAGCAAAGTTAATCAGCAGTTATTGTTTATGACAGAACTTGAGGTTACAGAAGTAAATATTCATGTTGAAGGGATTATCCCGGCTAAAACAACCTCGACAGTGGATCCTGATGATATTTTTGCGGAAAATGATGGTGACGAAAAGTGAGTTTAAATCGACATCAAATTCGAGAAGCTGCTTTTCAAGTTTTATTTGCGTTAGGCAGTAACTCAGACGCTTCGCACGAAGAACTTTATCGACAAGTTTTGGATGGCTATCATGATCAAGAAGAGCCTCCTGCTTACTTAGCACAGTTAGTTGATGGTGTTTTAGAACATCAGGCTGACTTGGATGAAGAAATCAGTAAATATTTAAAGAAAACGTGGTCAATCAAACGGTTGGCACGTACTGATCATCTCATTTTACAAATTGCTTTTTTCGAAATTAATTATGTAGAAGAGGTTCCTGGCAAAGTAGCTGTTAATGAAGCTTTAGAGTTAGCAAAAAAATATGCTGATGATACTGAGAAGAATTTTATTAATGGTGTGCTTTCAAATAAACTAGATTAACAGAAACCAGAAAAAACAAATTGTTTTTTCTGGTTTTTTCGTATTTTCTATTATGCTAAACTAGGAAGTAAGAATAAACGAAAATGAGGGTACGCGATGACAACTATATTAGATGGAAAAGCACTTGCAGCTAAAACTGATGAAAATACTAAAATTGAAATTCAAGACTTAGCTGATCGTGGAATTATTCCTGGATTAGTTGTTATTTTAGTCGGCCACGATGAAGCTAGTCAGCTTTACGTGCGTAATAAGGATAAACGGGCAAGAAAAATGGGTATCCATTCAGTTGTCAGAAATCTACCAGAGACCATTACTGAAGAAGAGTTAATTCAAATTATTCATTCATACAATGCGGATCCAACGATTAATGCAATTTTAGTGCAGTTACCTTTGCCAGCACACATAAATGAGTTCCATGTTACGACGGCAATTGCTCCACAAAAAGATGCAGACGGTTTTCACCCGGTAAATCTTGGTAAACTAATTGTGAATCGGACTGAACAGACCCCTATTGCGTGCACACCAGCGGGTATTATGAAGTTTTT
Source organism: Pediococcus sp. M21F004 (assembly GCF_051122535.1). NCBI lineage: Bacteria > Bacillati > Bacillota > Bacilli > Lactobacillales > Lactobacillaceae > Pediococcus > Pediococcus sp. M21F004. The sequence goes on along the minus strand of NZ_CP177314.1, from coordinate 509,311 downwards.
TAAAGCATATCATATTTCTTTAGACGGGAAAAAAGCGGTCGTTGTTGGAAGAAGCACCATCGTTGGGAAACCGATGGCAGCCCTGTTAGTTAATGCTAATGCGACGGTAACCATTGCTCACAGTCATACCAAAAAACTTTCCGAACTAACACAAGAGGCTGATATTTTAGTGGTAGCGGTTGGAGTTGCTCACTTTATTAAAGCAGTCGATGTTAAGAATGGTGCTGTAGTCATTGATGTTGGGATGGATCGTGATGCCCAACATAAACTAGTTGGCGATGTTGATTTTGACGAGGTTAAAAATAAAGCTGCTTATATCACCCCAGTTCCGCGCGGTGTGGGTCCAATGACAATTAGTATGTTAATGGCCCAAACAGTTTCCTTAACTAAGTGGAGTAGCGAACAAAATGGATAAAGAAAATTATTTGACGGTAACAGCACTCACAAAGTATATTAAACGTAAATTTGAAGTGGATCCTTATCTAGGTCGGATTTATTTAGTTGGAGAAATATCTAATTTACGCATTCGACCCCATGCACATCAGTATTTTAGCTTAAAAGACGATCAAGCTAAAATAAGTGCCATTATGTTTAAATCTGCGTTTGAAAAAGTAAAATTTACCCCTGAAACAGGAATGAAAGTTTTAGTCACAGGACGAATTTCTGTTTATGAGGCAACTGGTAGTTATCAAATTTATATTGATAGTATGCAGCCAGATGGGGTTGGAGCTTTATATCAGGCCTATGAGCAACTAAAGAAAAAGCTTAGTACTGAAGGATTATTTACAGCACCAAAGCAATCACTAGTGAGGTATCCCAAACGAATTGCAGTTGTGACTAGTCCGTCTGGGGCAGTCATTCGAGATATTATTACGACAACTCGGCGCCGTTTTCCAATTGCCCAGCTTGTTTTATTTCCTGCCCAAGTTCAGGGGACAGAGGCGGCTAAAGAGATTGCCGCGCGAATTCAACAAGTGAATAAAATTGGAAATTTTGATACGCTTATTATTGGACGTGGGGGCGGTTCAATTGAAGATTTATGGCCGTTTAATGAAGAAGTGGTTGCTCGGGCAATTTTTGAAAGTCAAATTCCAATTATATCTTCGGTGGGTCACGAAACAGATACAACCATTGCGGATCTTGTGGCAGACGTTCGAGCTGCAACACCAACTGCAGCTGCTGAATTAGCAACACCGGTGTTAAGTGAAGAAATATTGTATCTCACGCAGCGGCGTACAAGAATTTTTAACGCGTTTATGAATCAGCTAAAAAAAGAGCGCCAAAGCCTAAATCGGTTGAATCAGTCCTACGTATTTCAAGATCCTCGGCGATTGTATGAAGGCTATATTCAAAATGTGGATTACTTAAATGATAAGTTGAAGCAAGATATGTTAACCACTTTGAATCGTTATGAGAATCAATGGACAAAAATTAATCAACGCCTTTATTTAAATACACCGCTGAACCGAATTAAACAAAATGAACAATTGGTCAATAATCTCCAAGTAAGATTAACCAGGGCAATTCAGGCTGTTTTTACTGCCAAAGAAACCCAGTTGCAGCATTCAATTACTTCATTAGATTATCTGAGCCCTCTAAAAATTATGGGGCGTGGTTACAGTTATGTAACCAAAAAGGATCGAGTTGTGAAACAGGTTTCAGAGTTACAAATTAATACGGAAATTGAACTGCACCTGAGTGACGGGACAGCTCAAGCAAAAATAACTGCTATAAAAGATGGAGGATTAAATAATGACTGAAAAACCAACTTTTGAAGAAAATTTAAAATCACTAGATGAAATTGTCACTAATTTAGAAAAAGGTGATGTTCCGTTGGAAAAGGCTTTAAATGAATTTAAGCATGGTGTGACCTTGAGCAAGGATTTGCAGGATACATTACAAAATGCGGAAAAAACCTTAACTAAAATGATGAGCGAAGATGGACAAGAGGTACCGTTCGAAACACCAGCGCCAACTGCAGAGGCCAATAAAACCAATGAGTAATCCAATAACCAAAAACTTTGTCCAAGAAAACACGATATTACTAAATAAGTATTTAAAGGAAAACTTAGCTACTGACATTTCGAATGAACAATTACGGGCAGCTATGCAATATTCCGTTTTGGCAGGGGGAAAAAGGTTGCGGCCCATTCTCTTATTAGCGATGGTTAAAACTTTTGGTGGGCCATTGAACAATGACATATTGAGAGTCGCCGCTTCTTTAGAGTTGCTCCATACTTATTCTTTAATTCACGACGACTTACCCGCTATGGACAACGATGATTTACGTCGCGGCATGCCCACTAATCACAAAAAATATGGTGAAGCATTGGCTATTTTGGCTGGTGATGGTTTATTAACTTTGGCGTTTGAATGGGTAGCGACAACCGGCCTAGATGCTGCGGTGACTACGCGTTTAACGAAGAGTCTAGCGCAAGCTGCAGGACCGTCTGGAATGGTGGCCGGGCAGGCTAGTGATGTTTTGGGTGAAAATGAGCGGTTAACCTTTGAGCAATTAAAACAGTTGCATCGGCAAAAAACAGGTGCACTGATTACATATACCGCACAAGCTGCAAATGCTATTATGAATCCAAGTCTTGAAAATCAGCAATTTTTGCTTCAATTTGCCGAGAATTTTGGGTTGGCATTTCAGATCTACGATGATCTAGAAGATGTACTGGGCTCTACACAGGCATTGGGAAAAGCGGTTCATAAAGATGCTGGTGAACATAAAAATACCTATCCAGGACTAAGAGGAACACCGCAAGCAATTCTTGATTTGAAGCAGTGTGTCCAGGCGTGTCAGCAGGCGCTTGTAAATCTTCAAAAAAATCGGGTTTCAACAGAATTATTACAAGGATTTTTGACTTACTTTCAGGTAGATGAGGAAGAAAAATGAAAAAAGAACGGGTAGATGTATTATTGGTTTCGCAGGGATTGTTTGAGACACGAGAAAAAGCAAAGCGGGCAGTGATGGCCGGTGAAATTTTAGGAGAAAATGAAGAACGTTTAGATAAGCCCGGAAGCAAAATTCCAGTAGAAACAGAACTTCATTTTAAAGGGAAACCAATGCCTTATGTTAGTCGTGGTGGTTTGAAGTTAGAAAAGGCGTTAAAAGTTTTTAAAATTAGTGTCCAAGATAAAATTGTTTTAGATATTGGCTCTTCTACGGGTGGATTTACGGATGTCATGCTACAAAATGGTGCCCAATTGAGCTATGCTCTAGATGTTGGCACAAATCAGTTAGTTTGGAAGCTTCGCGAAGATCCTCGGGTTGTGGTGATGGAAAATACTAATTTCAGATATGCTAAATTAACTGATTTTACGCATGGCCAGCCTGAGTTTGCTTCGATTGATGTTTCTTTTATTTCACTAAAATTAATATTGCCCGCTTTAAAAGATATAATCAAATCTAACGGTGGGGTAGTTGCTTTAATAAAACCCCAGTTTGAAGCGGGAAAAGACAAGGTCGGAAAACATGGTATTATTCATGATCCTAAAGTTCATGAAGAAGTTTTGACGAATACACTCAATATGGCAGTTGAAAATGGGTATAATGTGGTAGGCTTAGATTTCTCACCGATCAAAGGTGGAGAGGGCAATATCGAATTTCTCATGCACATTGTTGCCACTGATGGGGAAGCAAAAATTGATGAGTCTGTTTCAATTAAGAAAACTTTGGAATCTGCTTATGCACAATTAAATCAGACCAAAGAGGATTAGCAAGGGGTCAACCAGTATGAAAAAAAGTGAACGGCAGCAGCATGTTCGGGACATATTAACGCAAAATGATGTGCAAACACAAGAAGAATTAGTTACGTATTTGAATAAAAGTGGTATTCAGGTAACTCAGGCAACCATTTCTCGTGATATTCGAGACATGCAGTTGATTAAGTTACCATCTCAAAATGGGGGTTACCATTATGCGTTACCACCAAAAAAAGATGAGAATATTAAATTACGGTTGGCACGAACGCTTAAAGAGTCTGTAAAAAAAATGACGAGCAACGCAACGTTCATATTTCTTGAAGTACAACCCGGAAGTGGACCTGTAATTGCCAGTTTATTAAATCAATTGAATAGTGATGATATTTTAGGTGCCATTAGCGATGATGGGTCTGTTTTAATTGTCACCAACAGTGTTGAAGGCGTGGAAAACATCAAACAATTGATTACAACGATGCGTTTAGAGTGATTATGTGAAGTTAGAAACTTACATGAGGTGAAAAAATGCTGCAAGAATTGGTGATTCGAAATTTCGCAATTATTGAAAAACTAAATATCGAATTTAATTCAGGAATGACTGTTTTGACTGGTGAAACTGGGGCCGGAAAGTCAATCATTATTGATGCTGTGGGTTTATTAGCGGGTGGGAGAGGTTCTACTGACTTCATTCGTAAAGGAACCAAAAAAGCTGTTTTGCAGGGCATGTTTAGTCTGGATAAAAATAGAGAAACATTAGAATTGTTGGACCAGTATGGAATTGAACATGCTGATCCTACGCTTATTTTACAGCGAGAAATTCAAGCAAGTGGGCGCAATGTCTGTCGCGTCAATGGGTCGTTAGTTAACACCACAATCCTAAAACAAGTTGGAGAGACTCTAATTGATATCCATGGACAAAATGAGCATCAAGAATTAATGCAAGCTGATAAGCATTTAGGCATGCTGGATGAGTATGCTCGCGTTGAAGTCCAGCCACTGTTGAAAAGTTATCAAGCTTACTTTGAACGTTACCAAGTTTTGAGAAAAAAGTTTGATCAAAAAAAAGCACATGAAAAAGAATGGGTCCAACGCGTAGATATGCTTAAATTTCAAGTTAAAGAAATCGAGGACGCTAATCTTCAAAGTGGAGAAGAAGAGCAACTTAATTCTGAAAAAGAGCATTTGGAAAACTTCCAGAAGATCAACAGTGCTCTTCAAGCCGCTCAGCTTGCTTTAGAAAGCGCTGAGGAGACTCCTGGGGCAATTGATCGGACCGGTGAGGCAATGAACGGTCTGCGTGAAATTGAAGAGCTAGATGATCATTATAAAGCAATTTCTGAAGTAGTTGCTTCAGCCTATTACCAACTGCAAGATGCGGCTAGTGAAATTAGTGGTGAGTTAGATGGCATGGAATGGGATGAAGGGCGTTTAGACCAAATTGAAAAACGTTTGGAAGAAATTTATCAATTGAAAAGAAAATATGGCGATACAGTTGATCAAATTTTAAAGTATGATCAGAAAGTCTCTGAAGAGTTACATAATATGATTGATTTAGAATCAGACGAGGGACAAATGGAAGTTCAGTTGGATGAACTGAAAACTAAGTTGGAAAAGCTAGCCCATCAATTGACCGCCGCACGCAAAAAAGCGGCTCAACAATTGAAGCGTGATGTTCATGAACAATTAAAACAGTTGTATATGGACAAGGCGGAATTTGAGGTTCATTTTGACACGACTCAGCCTACAAAGTTTAAAACAAGTGGTGTTGATAGTGTGGAATTTTATTTGCGGACCAATCCTGGTGAAAAAATGGGGCCTTTAACACGAATTGCATCTGGTGGTGAACTTTCGCGAATTATGTTGGCTTTGAAAACAATTTTTGCTAAGTCACAGGGAGTTACTAGTATCATATTTGATGAAGTTGATACAGGTGTTAGCGGGCGTGTTGCCCAGGCAATCGCCGAAAAAATAAAACTAATTGCAAGTTATTCTCAAGTTCTATGTATTACCCACTTACCCCAGGTTGCAGCTGAGGCCGACCATCAATTCTTTGTCTCCAAAACGGTCAAAGATGGTCGCACAGAAACTGATTTAAGTTATCTAAATGATGAGGGGCGGGTACAAGAGTTAGCTAGAATGTTGGCAGGGAGTACCGTAACTAAATTAAGTATTCAACACGCAAAAGAACTTCTTAAGATGGCCCATTCTTAAAAAGTTCTTTTTTGTATCTAAAAGGTAACTTTTTAGCATAAATTATCAATAGTGGTTAATCGTAACATTTGCAGAAAGTGGTCAATGTACGATAACATAATCCTATTTGTACTTGAAATTGAATGGAGTTGACGTATGTGTTTTTAGAAATGAAACATCTTTCTAAAGTGTACGGTGGAAAAAAAGCCGTAGATGATTTTAATCTTGACGTAAAAAAGGGTGAGTTTATTTGTTTTATTGGAACTTCTGGTTCAGGTAAGACAACTACAATGAGAATGATTAACCGAATGTTAAATCCGACATCTGGTTCGATAAAATTAGAAGGTGAAGACATTTTAAAAGCTGATCCTGTGAAACTACGTCGCAGAATTGGGTATGTGATTCAAAATGTTGGGCTAATGCCTCATATGACAATTCGGGATAACATTACACTTGTGCCCAAATTACTTAAATGGTCTGATGAGAAAAGAGCTGAACGGGCAAAAGAAATGATAAAGATGGTTGAATTACCTGAAGAATATTTAGATCGCTATCCTTCAGAATTATCAGGTGGTCAGCAGCAAAGAATTGGTGTTGTGAGAGCTTTGGCAGCTGATCAGGATCTGGTTTTGATGGATGAACCTTTTGGGGCCTTGGATCCAATTACGCGTGAATCACTGCAAGATTTTGTTCAAGATTTGCAGAAACGCTTAGGTAAAACGCTAGTCTTTGTAACGCATGATATGGATGAAGCTTTGAAATTGGCTACTCGGATTGTGGTTATGAGTCATGGAAAGATGGTCCAAGTAGCCACACCAGACGAAATTTTACGTCATCCAGCAAATGAATTTGTCGAAAACTTGATTGGAAAAGATCGTTTAATCCAAGCACGACCAAGTATCACGACTGTTGGTCAGGTTATGTATAACAACGCCGTTTCAATTACGCCAGGTCGGTCTTTGAAAGAGGCATTGAAGTTGATGCATGAAAAACGAGTCGATACGTTATTGGTTACAGATGACTCGGGAGTTCTGAAGGGTTATGTAGATATTGAACAAATTGATTACAACTACAATACGGCAACCAGTGTTGATGATGTCATGACTCGGAAAGTTTTCTATGTTCATGAAAATTCAATTATTCGTGACACTGTCGAAAGAATTTTAAAACGGGGATACAAAAACGTTCCCGTTGTAGATGAAAACAAGAAATTAGTTGGAATTGTGACGCGAGCCTCTCTGGTTGATATTGTGTACGATGCTTTATGGGGTGAAACAGATCCTTCAACTCATGAAGATTCGAAAGATGCGGCTGCTTCAACAAAGGTGGGTGACGGCCAAGTATGATTACTTTCATTCAACAATATGGTGGCCAGTTATTGTATAAAATCTGGCAGCATATTTACATTTCAGGAATTTCACTCGGACTAGGGATCTTAGTTGCCGTTCCGCTAGGTGTTTTATTGACGCGGATGAAAAAAGGATCTGGGATTATCATTGAGATCGCTAGTGTGCTTCAAACAATTCCGGCCCTTGCGCTCTTAGCGATGATGATTCCCTTATTTGGGATTGGTGCCATTCCGGCGATTGTTGCGTTATTTATTTATTCTTTGTTGCCAATTTTAAGAAACACCTATTTAGGAATTAAAGGTGTGGATCCTAGTTTAAAAGATGCTGCAAAAGGAATGGGTATGACTAGTCTCCAATCAGTTATCAAATTAGAATTGCCAATGGCTGTGCCGGTTATTATGAGTGGAATTCGTTTGTCAGCAACGTATGTGATTGCTTGGACCGCTTTGGCTTCATACATTGGTGCTGGTGGTCTTGGTGACTTTATTTTTAATGGTCTCAATTTATATCGTACAGATTTAATTTTGGGCGGTTCCATTCCGGTTATTTTGTTGGCTTTATTGGTTGATTGGTTATTGGGAAAACTAGAAGTTTGGTTGACACCAACAACAACGACTGCAAAATCATAGGAGGGGGATCACAATGAAAAAAATATCACGATTTTTTAGAGTTGGCATTTTAATGTTGATTTCGACCCTTTTGTTGAGCGGTTGTGGGTTTCCAGGACTGAATTCTTCCTCTAAAGATACTGTTCGAATTACGGCTCAGAATACAACGGAGCAGCAAATTATGGCTTATATGATTGCAGACTTGATTGAACACGATACTAATTTAAAAACGACACTCATCAATAACTTGGGTTCAGGAACAGTGAGCTTTCAGGCAGTTAAAAATGGGAATGCTGACATTTCGGCAATTCGTTATAACGGAACTGACTTAACTACGATTTTTAATCGGGATCCAATTACAAATTCAAAAAAATCTAGCGAAACAGTCCGTAAAATTTACAAAAATAAATATCATATGACTTATTTTCCAACCTATGGTTTTGCTGATACCTATGCGTTTATGGTGACGGGAAAATTGGCTCGAAAAGAGAATTTAGAAAGTGTTAGTGATTTAAAAAAACTGGCGCCTAATATGACAGTCGGTGCTGACCAAATCTGGACTAACCGAAAGGGCGATGGGTATGCTGGTTTTTCTCAAGCTTATGGTTTCCAGTTCAAAAAGGTTTACCCAATGCAAATTGGATTAGTATATAGTGCTGTTCAATCAGGAAAAATGAATGCTGTTTTAGGTTATTCAACTGATGGGCGGATCAAAAGTTACGACTTAAAAGTTTTGAAAGATAATAAGAAGTTTTTCCCAGCTTATAATGCTAGTCCCTTAGCAACAGATAAAATTTTAAAAGAACATCCAGAGCTAAAAAAGGTTCTATTAAAATTAAAAGGAAAAATTTCACTCACCACAATGCAAAACTTGAATGCTAAGGTCGATAATCAATTAGTTGAACCACAAGTTGTTGCAAAGCAATATTTAGAGCAACACAACTACTTTGATGGGAAGGATGGTAAATAAAAATGACAAATTTAAATATTTTTCAACAACTGATTTACTATTTTTCTCATAATGGTATGTATGTGTTGGAGCAGTTCAGTCGTCACTTTTTGATTTCAATTTATGGCGTAATATTTGCTGCAATTGTGGGGATTCCTTTAGGGATTCTAATTGCTCGCCATACTAAATTAAGCTCAACAGTAATTGGGATTGCTAACGTGATCCAAACTGTACCGTCGTTAGCTATGCTCTCAATTATTATGTTGGGCTTAGGATTAGGAGTTAATACAGTTATTGCGACCGTATTCTTATACGCATTGTTGCCGATCATCAAAAATACTTACAGTGGGATGCAAAGTGTTGAACCTAGCATCTTAGATTCTGGTAAGGGAATGGGAATGACTCGTTTTCAACTTTTGTATATGGTTGAGTTGCCACTTTCTATGTCAGTCATCATGGCTGGAATTCGAAATGCGTTAGTGTTAGCCATTGGAATCACGGCCATTGGAACCTTCGTTGGTGCCGGTGGACTTGGGGATATTATTATACGAGGAACAAACGCCACTAACGGGGGTGCAATTATTTTAGCCGGTGCTTTACCAACGGCTTTAATGGCGATTATCTCTGATTTGGTGTTAGGTTGGTTACAAAACCGTCTGGATCCTGAATACAAGCGATCTAAACAGAATAAATAATTGACCTAGTTAATGCTCAGACGCTTTACAAAGCGAATGTTATGCAATTGAAGTAAATATGTGACGTTTTGATGGCTACGCGATAAAATAAACCGATTTTCAGATACTTCTGTTAAAAAACCAGTGGTTTCATAGACAGCATCAGTCCCATTTATTTGGATAGTAACCAGATAATGATTTTGAACAGCTTGTTTTAAAAAATTGGTTAATTGAAACAGAGGCATTTGAGGTTCGATGCCTTTGAAATTTGGCTCTGAAAAGAGCTTTTGATATGAGTTATATACGAACTTGGATACACCCTTGTTATTGTGTTGTAAATTTTCCATTAATTTCCACCTCGAACGTTTGTTTGCCTCTTCATTATACGAACAAACGTTCACAAATGCAATATTAAATATAAAATATTTTTTAAATCCATAAAAATCGCGTCATAACGTTGATTGGAGCTTGAAAAGACCGATTAAAAAAGCGATAATAGGAGTTACATTATATTTAGGAGATTTTAATTATGGCAAAAAGAGGGATGCTTATCGTTTTATCCGGACCATCTGGGGTTGGTAAGGGAACGGTACGTAAGGCAATCTTTGATCAGGGTGGTAATGATTTTCAGTATTCAATCTCAATGACAACAAGAAAACCTCGCGAAGGCGAAGTAAATGGGGTCGATTATTACTTCGTTTCTAAAGAAGAGTTTGAGCATAATATTGAAACTGGTCAGATGTTAGAGTATGCAAAGTACGTTGATAATTATTACGGAACCCCTTTGAAGTACGTCAATGAAACGTTAGATCGTGGCAAAGATGTTTTCTTAGAAATTGAAGTAAATGGTGCTCTACAAGTAAGAAAACGATCACCAGAAGGAGTTTTCGTATTTTTGACACCACCCGATTTAATGGAGTTAAAACAGCGCATTATAAATCGCGGCACAGAAGATATGGAAACAATCAACAAGCGGATGGAAAAGGCCGTAGAAGAGATTCGAATGATGCAAGACTATGATTTTGCCGTAGTTAATGATAAAGTTGAGAATGCTGTTGAAAGCATTAAAACAATCATAAAAAGTGAACGATTCCGAGTTGCTAGAGTTTTTCCAGAATATGAAGAAATGTTAGGAGATAAATAAAATGATTTTATATCCCTCAGTTGATGATTTATTAGAACGAGTTGATTCACGTTATTCTTTAATTATGTTGGCCAGCAAACGTGCGCATGAACTTGATGCTGGCGCACAGCCTCTTTTGGATAAATATGAATCAACCAAGAGTGTTGGACAGGCGCTTGAAGAAATTGTTGCGGGTGACGTTGTGATCGATCCTGATAAAACCGAATTTTAATGAGTATTTGATGTAAGGCCTGAGAGAAATTTCTTTCAGACCTTTTTTTCAATTTTTTAATAAGGAGAATGGCTATGTGGAAAAATAAACACATTACATTTTTTATAACAGGCGGAATTGCAGTTTATAAGGTTGTCGAATTAATTCGAACATTTCAAAAAGCAGGTGCAGAAATTCGAGTTGCGATGACAAAAACGGCTATGCAATTTGTGGGTAAAAGTACTTTCCAAACAATTAGTAAACACCCCGTGCAAACTGATTTATTCGACCAAACAACTTCAGCCGCCGTTGCCCATGTTGAATTGGCAGACTGGACTGATTTGGCAATCGTGGCTCCTGCAACAGCCAATATCATGAGTAAAATGGCAAATGGCATGGCTGATGATTTTGTGAGTACAACACTTTTGGCACTTTCGGTACCAGTCATAGTCGTTCCCGCAATGAATGTGCATATGTGGAATAACGCAGCCACACAGCGGAATATTCAAACGTTGCGAAATGACAATATTCAAGTTATGGATCCGGATAATGGACCGCTCGCGGAGGGCTATTCGGGAAAGGGTCGTTTTCCAAGTAATGATGAAATATTTAATTATATCGTTGAGCAAACAGAAGATGTTGATAATTCAAAATTAGCTAAGCTACGGGGGAAAAAGGTGCTTATTACAGCGGGTGGGACTCGTGAGTATATTGATCCTGTTCGCTATATTTCTAATAAATCCTCTGGTAAAATGGGGTATGCACTTGCTAAAGTTGCACAAGAAAACGGGGCAGTAGTTACCTTAATCTCCGCAAATGTAAAATTACCAATTCCGGCTGGGATTGACGTTATTCAAGTTGAAACAGTTGAAGAACTTGCACAGGCTGTTCAGACGCAGTTTGTGTCTACAGATGTATTCATAATGGCCGCAGCTGTTTCAGATTATCGTCCCGTACATTTTGTTGATCATAAAATAAAAAAATCAGCAGATTCTGCCAATTTGACGTTAGAATTGGAAGAGACAACTGATATTTTAAAAAGTTTAAAATCGCGCCGAACCAAACAAATTGTTGTGGGGTTTGCTGCCGAAACTAATGACTTACTCAATAATGCCAAGAAAAAATTGGATTCTAAAGGTGCAGATATAATTGTCGCCAATGATGTTTCCCAATCGGATATTGGGTTTGGTTCAGAAGATAATGCGGTCACCATTTTGCAACACAATGCGACCAATATTAAAGTTGCAAAGGCAAACAAGCAAATTATTGCCAAAAAGGTTTTAGAAGTTATTGTAAAACGATTGTCATAAAGCAGGTGAAAGTATGGTCCAGATTGCCAAAGTAATTGTTGATGTTCCTACAATGCAAACAAATAATCCGTATTCATATTTTGTCCCAACCCAAATTGAAACTGACATTCAGGTTGGGATGCGGGTTGTTGTGCCATTTGGCAATGGTAATCGAAAAATCCAAGGATTTGTCGTTGCACTTGAAACAAAAGCAGAAGAGAAAAACCCGCTAAAGAATATCGAAAGCTTAATGGATTTGGAGCCCGTTTTAAATCCTGAATTGATTCAGTTATCTAGTTGGTTGGCAGATACAACATTTGCTTTTCAGATTACCTGTCTTTTAACCATGTTACCTAATGTTATGCGGGCAAAGTATACAAAACAATTGAAGATCCTTGATCCTGAAGTTTCGAGTGAGAGTTTGGCAAAAATTCTCCCCGAAGATGAGTGGAAAGATTTTCAGCCTGATCAATTAACACCGAAACAACAAAGTGAGTTATTAAAACTACGAAAAAAAAATCAAATTGAAATTATTTATAAGGTTAAGAATCAAGCTCATTCTAAGCAAGTTTTTCAAATCAAGTCGCAATTAAGTGAAGAAGAAGAACCAAAAATTATGGCATCATTACGCAAAAATGCAGTCAAGATGCGTAATCTTGTTCATTATTTGGCGTTTCATCAGACTGCAATTAAGCAGGTTGAGATTGAAAAAGAATTGAAAATTACAGCTGCTACAATTAAGAATGCAGAGGAACGGGGCTGGCTTACTCGTAAAAAAGTGGAACAGTATCGAGACCCGTATGCTATGAACAAGAAGTTAACTTTACCATTGCAGTTGAATTCAGAACAAAAGGTTGCTTTAGATCAGGTAACTAAAAGCATAAAAGACCAGCAATCACGGACTTTTCTATTAGAAGGTGTTACTGGAAGTGGAAAAACAGAAGTCTATTTGCAAACAATCGCTTATGCGTTGGCGCAAAATAAAACGGCTATTATGTTGGTTCCAGAAATTGCTTTGACACCGCAGATGGTTAGTCGGGTCAAGGGACGATTTGGCAAACAAGTTGCTGTTTTGCACAGTGGGTTATCAGATGGTGAAAAGTATGATGAATGGCGCAGAATCAAGCGGCATGAAGCCCAAGTAGTTGTTGGCGCGCGGTCGGCAATTTTTGCACCAATTGAAAATGTCGGAGTCATCATTATCGATGAAGAACATGAAACCAGTTATAAACAAGATGATACACCGCGTTATCACGCAAGAAATGTGGCTCAATGGCGGAGTGAATATCATAATTGTCCGTTAGTGCTTGGAAGTGCAACTCCCTCGTTGGAATCCAGAGCGCGTAGTGAGCGCAATGTTTACCAATTACTTCGTTTACCAGATCGTATCAACGGGCATCCATTACCAAAAGTAAAAATTGTGGATATGCGTGAAGAGCTACAGAGCGGCGCAAATCAAAATTTTTCTGATCCGTTGTTGGCAGCAATTAAAAATCGGTTGAATTTGAAACAACAAAGTATTCTGATGCTAAATCGGCGTGGGTATTCATCCTTCATTATGTGTCGAGACTGTGGGTTCGTTTTGAAATGTCCTAATTGTGATATTTCCTTAACCTTGCACATGGATAATCACCGGATGAAATGTCACTATTGTGGACATGAAGAGCCAATTCCAAAACAGTGCCCTAATTGTCATAGTGAAAAAATTCGTTACTATGGAACGGGGACTGAAAAAGTTGAAAAAGAGCTTCAGGCTCAATTTCCGGAAGCACGAATTTTGAGAATGGATGTTGATACTACAAGGCGGAAAGGTTCCCATGAACGAATTTTACAGAAATTTGGGCAACAACAAGCCGATATTTTGTTAGGAACACAAATGATCGCTAAGGGACTAGATTTTCCTAACGTAACCTTAGTTGGTGTTTTAAACGCAGATACGGCTTTAGAATTGCCAGATTTCAGATCTAGTGAGCGGACTTTTCAGCTTTTAACGCAAGTTAGTGGCCGGGCCGGCAGGGCTGATAAATTAGGCGAAGTTTTTATTCAAACATTTAATCCTGACCATTATGCAATTCAGCTTGCCAAATCTCAAAATTATGAAAACTTTTTCCGAAAAGAAATGTATATTCGTCATCAGGAAAAATATCCGCCGTACTATTACACGCTTCAGATCACTGCTGCTCATAAAGAAGAAAAAGTTGCGGCTCAAAAGATGTATACTGTTTTAAATGAGTTAAAACCATCTTTAAGTCCGGATGCCATTGTGCTTGGACCAACGCCGAAGCCAATTGCGAGAGTTAAAAATAAATATTATTATCAAATTGTGATTAAATATAAAAATGAACCTCAATTACATGAGGCTGTCACTAAAATTTTACAGGAATCTCAAGCTGATTATCGACTAGGAATTCAACTTTCTATCGATTCAGAACCACAATCATTTATGTAGGAGGAATTCAATAAAATGAAGTCAATCATATTTATGGGCACACCACAGTTTGCGGCGCCCATTTTAACAAGTTTAGTTCAGGATGCAAACTATGATGTCGTGGCAGTTGTGACACAACCCGATCGGCGAACAGGACGAAAACACAAGATGACCATGTCACCTGTGAAGCAAGTGGCAGTAGAAAACAACATTCCCGTTTTTCAACCCGAAAAAATTAGCGGTTCAGACGAAATGGAAATCTTAATTAATATGCATGCCGATTTAATTGTGACCGCAGCTTTTGGACAATTTTTACCAATGAAATTAATCAATTCTGTAAAAATTGCAGCCGTTAATGTCCACGGCTCGTTGTTGCCTAAATATCGCGGCGGTGCACCGGTACAATATGCTATTATGAATGGGGATCACGAAACTGGTGTGACGCTAATTTATATGGTTAAAAAAATGGATGCTGGCGAAATGCTAGCCCAAAGAAAATTAGCTATCGAACCGACAGATGATGTTGGGACGATGTTTGAAAAACTGAGTATTTTGGGACGTAATCTTTTACTGGAAACGTTGCCTAAATTAATTGCAGGGGAAATTAAAAGTGTGCCTCAAAATGAAGAGGATGTTACGTTTTCACCTAATATCAAGCCAGAAGAAGAAAAAGTTGATTTTTCCAAAAGTGCAAAGCTGGTTGATGCAAAAGTGCGGGGGCTTCGTCCTTTCCCAGTAAGTTATGTAATTTTAAACGGGGTACGAACAAAACTGTGGCAGGTGACACCGCTGACCCAAACAACAGATTTGTTACCAGGCCAGGTTGTTCAAAAAACAAAGCACGAACTCCTTATCGCTACTGGCGAAAATGGTGTGGTTAGTTTGGACCGTGTACAACCAGCAGGTAAACCACAAATGGATATTACTGATTACTTAAATGGTAGTCAAGAAGCATTTTATGAAGGCGAGCAGGTTATTAAACTATGACAGATAAAGCAAAGAATCCACGGGCACTTGCAGTTGACGTTTTATTGAAAGTAAGCAAAGGTGCTTATTCAAATATTGAATTAAAAAATACGATTGGCGATAGTAGACTTTCGCAGCTTGACATTAATTTGTTGACAGAAATTGTGTACGGAGTTATTCAACACAAATTAACGTTAGAGTATGACTTAGAACCCTTTATAGGACATAAAAGAGTAGAAGATTGGGTTAAACAACTTTTACTTTCAGCCGTTTTTCAAATGGTCTATTTAGACCGAGTTCCTACGCGAGCAATTTTTAATGAAACAATTGAAATTGCAAAAGTCCGTGGCCATAGTGGAATTCGGGCGTTTGTGACCGGAGTTTTGCATTCAATTCAAAGAGAAGGACTTCCAGAACTAAGTGCAATTACGGATCCAACCGAGTTTCGAAGTATCAAATACAGCGTTGCGCCATGGTTAATTGAACAGCTTGATAAAGAATTAGGAGAAGAGAAGACTGATCAAATTTTGGAATCAATCAATCATCCTTCTCGACAAGCTGCTCGTGTTAATACGAATGAAACTACACAAACAGAAGTGATTAATCAACTGGATGAAGACGGCTATCAAGCAGAACCAAGTGATATAGCAGAAGATGGTGTCATTGTTACTGAAGGCAGTATTGGCCGATCACCACTTTTTGGGAACGGGGCTTTAACAATTCAAGACGAAAGTGCCATGTTAGTTGCAGAAGCAATGCAGTTAGCACCTGGTATGGAAGTGCTTGATGCCTGTGCTGCACCAGGCGGGAAAACAACCCACATTGCCCAAAAAATTGGCGACGAAGGACATGTACTTGCACTGGATCTCCATCCAAAAAAAGTGGGTTTGATCAAACAAAATGCCAAACGAATGGGACTTGACGAACGAGTTACAGCTAAAGCATTAGACGCCCGTAAAATTGATTCAATTATTGAAGATGATTACTTTGATCGTATTTTGGTTGATGCGCCATGTTCCGGAATTGGATTAATGCGCCGCAAACCAGAAATTCGTTATGAAAAGACTCCAGAAGATAGTCAAAATTTGCATGAAATTCAATTAGGAATTTTGAATGCAATGGCTCCAAAAGTTAAAGATAACGGTATAATAACTTACAGTACTTGTACCATATTAGAACAGGAAAATGAAAAAACAATTTCAGCGTTTATAGAACTTCATCCTGAGTTTACGTTGGTTCCTACACAAACGACTAAAAAATTGAAGGAAGATCGTTTTGTTCCGTATCTGAATATTTATCCGGATGATTTTGGTTCCGATGGCTTTTTCATTGCTTGTTTACAAAAGAGAGCGTGATGATTCGTGAAGTATGCATTTCAATCTGATATCGGTAACCATCGTGACGAAAACCAAGATTATGTAGGCGTTTTTAAGAATAAACAAAGCGTCTTATTTAGCATCGTTGCGGACGGAATTGGTGGTCGTCAGGGCGGGGATGTCGCTTCTGAAATGGCGGTTTCTCATTTAGGTTATTTATTCCAAAATACCGATTTTGATGATGTGACTAACGCGGTCAATTGGCTCCAAACAGAAGTTACTCAAGAAAATGATGAGATTTTAGAAACGGCACAGAAGTATTCAGATTTAAATGGGATGGGCACAACCATAGTAGTTACGATAATTTTGAAAAATCAGTTTATCGTAGCTCACTTAGGTGATAGTCGGTGCTATTTATTTAAAGGAAATGAATTAAAGCAACTGACTTCTGATCATTCATTAGTCAATGAACTGATTAAAAAAGGAAAGTTATCTCCTGAGGAAGCACGAAATCATCCTCAAAAAAATATTATTACCAAAACACTGGGCATCTCAAATAATTCGGATATCGATGTGCATTCCTATGTATGGAAAGTTAATGACCAGCTCCTTTTGTGTACGGATGGATTGACCAATATGGTGACCGATCAAACGATTGCTAATGTTTTGGCTGGTCCTTTAAGTTTAGAAAAAAAATGTTTAAAACTAATTGAATTAGCAAATCAGGCTGGTGGTCGCGATAATGTGACCGTCCTTATCATTCAAGCGGAAGATGAGGTGAATAAGTAAATGACACCGAATCAAACGCTTAACGGACGTTATCGTGTGATTAGCTCGCTTGGTGAAGGCGGTATGGCTGATGTTTACTTATCACATGATCTTATTCTTAACCGTGACGTTGCTGTTAAACTAATCCGATTTGATCTTCAAAACGATGGAAAAACAATTCAACGTTTTCAGCGAGAAGCTTTAGCGACCACGGAAATTGTGCATCCAAATATTGTGAGCGTGTATGACGTTGGCGAAGACAACGGCATGCATTATTTGGTCATGGAGTATGTTGACGGGACAGATTTAAAACAATATATCAAAGATCATTTTCCAATTCCTTATCAAAAAGTAATTGATATTATGGAACAGATTTTAAGTGGGGTTGCTGCAGCACATGCTCATGACATTATTCATCGTGATTTAAAGCCACAAAATGTCTTAATGGATAAAAAAGGAAATGCCAAAATTTCTGATTTTGGAGTTGCGTTAGCTCAAGAAGAACAAACGCTAACGCAAACCAATGCGGTAGTGGGGTCTGTTCACTATCTGTCTCCAGAACAAGCACGCGGTCATTTAGCAACCAAACGTTCAGATATTTATTCGTTGGGGATTATTTTATATGAAATGTTAACCGGTCGCGTACCATTTGAAGGTGAAAACGCGGTTTCAATTGCCATCAAACATTATCAGAATCAAATTCCCCTTGTGCGTGATTTTGATCCGCGAATCCCGCAGGCTCTCGAAAATGTTATTTTAAAAGCCACGGCCAAGAATCCATTTGATCGCTATCCATCGGTGACGGAAATGGCAAACGACCTCAGTACATCACTTTCCCCCAGGAGAGCTGGTGAACCCCGTTTTACAGCACAATCCGCTAATGATGAAACAATTATTGCCAATGTTTCTGACTTCACATCATCGGCAGTTAAAGACGTGGCTGAAGTGAAGGCTGTTTCGCAAAATGATGGTTCGAAAACAACAACTTCGGGAACCAAAAAGAGAAGAAATCGGCATCCTTTAAGAAAAAAAATCGGCATCTTTTTAGGCTTGCTAGCTTTATTTATTGGAGGAATTGCTATTGCTTTTTATTTAAGTTTTCCGAAAGTTGTTTCGATTCCTAATGTAACTGGAATGACTCAACAGCAGGCAGCAGTGGCTTTAAAAAAGAAAGATCTTAAAATTGGGCACATCACCCGGACTAGCAATCAAAAGGTTAATTATAAGCGTGTTATTGAAACTTTGCCCACAAAGAAAAAGCAGGTCCAAGCGGGCGTAACGGTCAACATTGTAATTAGCCAAGGGCCTAATAGTTATGTGGTTGAAAATTATATTGGTGATTCGTACAGTGTTGTGGCCAAAAAGTTACAAGCAAAGGGATTTAAAGTAGAAAAGACAAAAGTACAAACCATGGAGTTTGATCGTGGCAAAATTATTTATCAAAGTGTTGTTCCGGACCAAGTCGTCGTGCCCAGGGCAACAACAATTCGTTTTTCTGTCACAGAATAAGAATAGATCGGGAGGGGTTTAATGCACAGAGGACAGATTATTCAATCGTTAAGTGGTTTTTATGATGTGAAAACTGACGATAAAATTTTTCGAACAAGAGCTCGCGGTAATTTTAGAAAACAAAAAATTTCACCATTAGTCGGTGATTGGGTTGAATTTGAAAGCCAAGCCGAAAATGAAGGGTACATTTTAAAGATTGAAGCGCGGCGCAATCAATTAGTGCGGCCACCACTAGCAAATATTGATCAAGCAGTTGTTGTGACAGCCTGTGTTCAACCTGACTTTTCAACCAATCTCTTGGATCGGCAATTAGTTGCCTTAGAAGAAAAACAAATTAAACCGATTATTTACTTTACAAAAGGCGATTTGGTTGAAGAAAAGCAGCAACCAATTTTTGAAGAAAAAGTTGCTGGCTACCGCAAAATTGGGTATGAGGTTTATTTAGATTGGCAGGCATTTAATGGGGATGCAATTAACAATTTAACCGGTGATTTTGCTGATCAATTAACGATTTTTATGGGTCAAACTGGCGCCGGAAAATCAACCTTGCTTAACCATATTGATCCGGATTTAGCACTTCAAACGGGGGAAGTATCGGCGGCTTTGAACCGAGGAAAACATACAACTCGAAAAGTAGCCTTGTTCCCAGTTGGGGATGGTTTGGTCGCAGACACACCTGGATTCTCAAGTTACACTGTTTTTGAGATGCGTTTGGAAGATTTGAAAAGTTTGTTTCCAGAAATTGCCAATGTTGGATTGAACTGTCGTTTTCGTGAGTGTTTGCACATTAATGAACCAGATTGTGCGGTAAAAGAAGCTGTCCAAAATGAAGAAATAATGCAAAGCCGTTATGATAATTATGTCCAGTTTTTTAATATTATTAAGGCCCAGAAGCCTGATTATCAGCGAAAAGGCTATTCCAAGAAAAAGGGGAAATAACTATGATTAAAGTGGCTCCATCAATTTTAAGTGCAAATTTTGTCGATTTAAAACCAGATATTGAAATTGCTCAATCGGGTGGTGCAGATCTTTTACATATTGATGTGATGGATGGGCAGTTTGTTCCCAATTTAAGTTTTGGTCCAGGAATGGTAGAAGCCATTCGCCCAATTACAAGCATGCCATTAGATTGCCATTTGATGATTGAAAATCCAGAACGATTTGTGACACAGTTTTGTCAGGCTGGCGCAGATATTGTGGGCGTCCATGTCGAAAGTACACCACATATTTATCGGGCACTAGAAATGATTAAACAACATGGGGTGAAGGCTGAGGTTGTGCTGAATCCTGGTACGCCAATCAGTATGGTCAAAGAAGTGCTCCCAATCGTTGATCAAGTATTGGTAATGACAGTAAATCCTGGATTCGGTGGTCAGAAATTCATTTCACAAATGATTCCAAAAATTCAGCAGTTGAATCAGCTACGACAAACTGGCGAAAATGATTTTGCCATTGAGGTTGACGGTGGAATTACTGATGAAACAGTTGAGTCAGTTTATAAAGCTGGTGCAGACATTGCAGTTGCAGGTTCCTATGTTTTTAATAGTGAAGATCCGGTTGCACAAATTCAAAAATTAAAAACAAGGACGACAGCATAATGCAAATTAATGTTTTAGCTGGCGGACCTGCACAACAATATCCGCGAAAAATGTTTGAGCAAAAAGGAAGCTGGATTGGTGTAGACCGAGGAGCTTTAGTTTTGATTCAACATCATATTACGCCCCAAATAGCAGTCGGTGATTTTGATTCAATGTCAGTTGAAGAATTTTCGGAAGTGAAAAATAATATTTCAAAAATTATTCAGGTAAATGCAATTAAAGATGACACGGATACAGAATTAGCGCTCAAAGCGGCTTTTGAGCGATTACAGACAGATACAGATGAGGTTCACTTGTATGGCATGACAGGTGGACGATTAGACCATTTACTTAGTAATATTTTTATGTTTCTAAAACCTCGGTTTAATCCGTACATCGAGCGGGTTCGGTTAATCGATCGACAAAACTATATGCGCTTTTTTAAAGCTGGACAATATACTTTAGAGGAGCTATCAGCGTATAAATATTTGTCGTTTGTTTCGTTAGGGAATGTTAGTAATCTAACGCTTCCGGACGAGAAGTATCAGTTACATGATCAATCTGATCGTTTTCCAATTGCTTATGTAAGTAACGAATTCCTGAAATCAACAGCCAGTTTTAGTTTTTCATCGGGAATTGTAGCGGTTATTTATAGCCACGATGTAGCTGACTAGTAAAAAGCAATAAAAAAAGATTGAAGCATTTGCTTCAATCTTTTTTTATGCACGTTTGATTTTGCCTGATTTTAATGCTCGAGCAGAAACCCAAACGCGTTTTGGTTTTCCATCCACAAGAATGCGGACCTTATGCAAATTTGGTTTCCAGCTTCGGCGACTATGATTCAAAGCATGTGAACGTGTGTTGCCAAAGTGGGTACGACGACCGGTGACAAAGTCTTTTGCCATTTTTAAAATCCTCCTTTGTCGCTTCTATATTTATCATAGAATTCTTTTTAACTCACCTAAATAACTTATCATAGATACCAGGTGAATGCAATGTTTTTCTTTCAAGTATATTTACTTGACAGTTAGTTTGAAATCATCTTTTCAAGAATTATATTTAGAAGATAGAGCTATATTTACTGAACTCTGAGTTATTCTAAATAGTTTTAGGCAATTAGTCAAGCGTGACGAGTATGAATTAAATGTAACCATTTAGAAATGTTGAAATTTTTGGTAGAATAGCTTTAAGGCAACCATTCTAGAAGTTAACTCACCGTAATTGCACGAAAGAGTGTTGCGTTTATTGCTTTGTTGAAGTATGGTAAAATATCGTTGATATCAAAACGATGATTTGATTTAAGGAGGCTATTACTAATGGCTGTAAAAATTCAGACAAAAAATGGAACAGTTGATGTTTCAAACGATGTGATTGCAACAGTAGTAGGTGGCGGGGCAACAGATAACTATGGAGTTGTCGGCATGGCAAGTAAAAGCCAACTTCGCGACAATTTAAATGAAATTTTGCGTAAAGAAAATTATGCTAAAGGCGTTGTTGTGCGCCAACAGGATAATGGCGTTGCTATCGATGTTTACATTATTGTGAGCTATGGTACAAAAATTTCAGAAGTTTCAAAAAATGTACAATCAAAAGTAAAATATAATTTGGAATCAATGTTAGGTGTTTCAGCAAACTCTGTGAACGTTTTTGTCCAGGGTGTAAAGGTCTTAGAGGCTTAATTACGAAGGACTGAAACAAGGAGGAATTTATAATTGAAAGTGGCAACGACTGAAATCACTAACCAAGAATTTGATAAAATGATTCAAGCAAGTGCACGAAAATTAAAAAAGCACGCGGATTTCATTAACTCATTAAATGTTTTTCCAGTTCCCGATGGAGATACAGGAACTAATATGAGTCTATCAATGGAGAGCGGTGCAAAATATGAGATGGACGAACCGAGTGAACATGTTGGTAAATTGGCAAGCGCACTTGCTAAGGGACTCTTAATGGGAGCTCGTGGAAATTCTGGTGTGATTCTTTCTCAAATTTTCCGTGGATTTTCTAAGAGTGTTGAAGATAAAGAAAGCTTAAGTGCACAAGATTTAGCAGATGCGTTCGCAGATGGGGCTCAGACGGCTTATAAGGCGGTTATGAAGCCTACCGAAGGAACTATCCTCACAGTGATTCGTGAGGCTGCTAAGGCCGGTAATGACGCTGCTGAGGAAGAAGACAGTGTTGTTTACGTCATGGATGCAGTGACTAAGGCCGGTAAAGAGGCGTTGAAAAAAACAACGGATCTTTTACCCGTCTTAAAAGAAGTTGGAGTTGTGGATTCTGGTGGTCAAGGGTTAGTATTCGTATTTGATGCATTTGATGATGTTTTGAATGGACGTGCGGAGGCTGATGATGAACCAGATGAAGAGCAGATGGACGAGATGGTAGAAGCAAAGCATCATCAAAGTGTCCAAGGAAAAATTGATCCCGCCGACATTAAGTTTGGTTACTGTACCCAAATTATGGTTCGGATTGGTAAAGGACTACAAGTAAAACAGGATTTTGACTATGATACTTTCTATAATTATTTAGCAAAACTAGGTGATTCATTGTTAGTTGTTAATGATGAAGACGTTGTTAAAGTTCATGTGCATACTGAACATCCTGGCAAGGTCTTGGCTTGGGGACAGCAGTTTGGTGATTTGGCTACTGTGAAGGTCGACAACATGCGCCAACAACAAGAAGAAATCATCGAAAAAGATGAACCAACCGAAGTTCCGGAACCCGTTTTAGATACTAAAGGGACAGCAATTATTGCGATTGCTTCTGGAACTGGAGTAGCTAAATTATTCCGCAGTTTGGGTGTCACTCACATTATTAACGGTGGGCAAACGATGAATCCAAGTACTGCTGATATTGTTGCTGCAATTAATGATTCCCATGCAGAACGGGCAATCGTTTTACCAAACAATAAAAATATTTTTCTTGCAGCTGAACAAGCCATTCAAGTTGCAGAAATTCCAGCACAAATTGTGCATAGTCGCAACATTTCGCAAGGGATGACTGCACTAATGGGCTTTAATCCAGATAGTAATCTGGATAGCAACATAGATGCAATGGAAGATAACTTGAGTTCTGTTAAGAGTGGTGAGGTAACAACGGCCATTCGTGACACGACAGTTCAAGGAAAAAGAATTAAAAAAGGTAACTTTATTGGGATCGTTGATGGGACAATCGAAACTTCAAAAGCTAATCTTCTTGATGCGGCCGGTGAAATGGCCAAATTAATGTTGGATGAAGACAGTGAAATTGTTACGATCATTTACGGTGCTGACACGAAAAAGTCTGAAGCTGAAAAACTTGCAGACACGATTCAAGGGTTAGATGATGAACTTGAGATTGAGATCCATGAGGGAGATCAACCTGTTTATCCGTTCATCGTATCAGTTGAATAATTGGAAAAATAAAGAGGCTGGGATTCTTCCACCTCTTTTTGTAGTTAGGAAGTCGACAGATGACTGAAGAAAATTCGCTTACTTCGCCTGTTACTGAGATTCCAGGAGTTGGGCTGCAACGAGCTAAAGCACTAAATGAACTAGGAATTTTTACAATTGAAGATTTATTATTGTATTTTCCTTTCCGATATGAAGATTTACGGCCACAGAATATGGCGGACTTGGTCGATCAACAAAAAGTGACTCTAGAGGGAACGATTGCCTCAGAGCCAGTTTTAGCTCGTTATGGCCGCAAAAAAAATCGGCTTAACTTTCGCCTATTGACTAACCAGGAATCGGTGATGGTCACTTTTTTTAATCAGCCTTGGTTAAAGAAACAGTTAACTATGGATGAAAAATTTGCGGTTTATGGTAAATGGGATGCCCGTCGTCGAAGTTTAACCGGGATGAAATTATTGCCTTTTTCGACGGCAGGCTCAACGGCAGATATTGAAGCTATTTATCCTGCCAACCAGCATATACGGCAGAATACAATCAAAAAACTTGTTACACAGACCTTTGACCTCTATCAAGATCAAATTGAGACGCTTATTCCCGATTCTTTGGTCAAAAAGTATCGTTTGATAGATCGACGGAAAATGATTCATGATTTACATTTTCCAGAAGATGTCAAGGCAGCAAAAATTGCACGACGGACGGCAACTTTTGAAGAGTTTTTTATTTTTCAAATGGAACTACAACTTCTTAAACGACGCGATCAAGTCGCTAATGGAACAGCAATCGCATATGACATCGAAGAGATTAAAAATTTCATCGCTAAATTACCGTACGAATTAACAGATGCTCAGAAACGTGTGGTTAATGAGATCTGTTATGATCTTAAACGCCCCATTAGAATGAATCGGTTGTTGCAAGGTGATGTTGGGAGCGGAAAAACGATTGTGGCAGCCATCGTGATGTATGCTGCAATCACTGCCGGCTATCAAACAGCTCTAATGGCGCCTACAGAGATTTTGGCAGAACAACACGCTAATAACTTAACAAAGATTTTTGAAGGCACAGACGTCAATATTGGCTTGCTGACAGGAGCATCTGGTTCGAAGTCGAAACAACGGCGCGCTTTATTAAATGGCATTGAACAAGGCGACATTAATTTGGTGATTGGGACCCATGCATTGATTCAAGATGATGTCGTTTTTAAAAATCTTGGATTAGTTGTGATTGATGAACAGCATCGATTTGGCGTCAAACAGCGCGAAACGCTACGAAAAAAAGGCATGAACGCCGATGTATTGGCAATGACGGCAACTCCTATCCCACGAACTTTAGCAATTACTGCTTATGGTGAGATGGATGTGTCAATCATTGACCAGATGCCAAAGGGCCGGAAACCAGTTTTAACAAGTTGGGTTAAAAGCAGCAATGTGAATGGTATGCTAGATTTTGTTAAAAAGCAGTTTGACTCAGGTCATCAGGCGTTTGTGGTTACACCGTTAATTGAAGAATCAGAAACCTTAGATTTGAAAAACGCCATGGCTTTGTATGAACAATTACAAACTGAATTCAGCCCAGATTATAAAGTGGGACTGCTTCATGGCCGGATGAAATCTGATGAAAAAGACGAAATCATGCGTCAATTTAAAGATAACGAGTTTCAATTATTAGTTTCTACAACTGTAATTGAAGTTGGCGTGGATGTTCCTAATGTAACCGTGATGATTATATATGACGCTGATCGGTTTGGATTGGCACAGCTTCATCAGTTGCGGGGCCGAGTTGGCCGAGGAAAAGACCAGGCGTACTGTATCTTGGTGGCGGATCCTAAAAATGAAACTGGTATCAAACGGATGAAAATTATGACCCAGTCCAATGATGGGTTTAAGATATCAGAGGCTGATCTTCAGTTGCGAGGTTCAGGGGATGTGTTTGGAAATAAACAATCCGGGATTCCTGAGTTTCGGATTGGCGACCCAGTGGTGGATATTGGCGCCTTACAAACAGCTCAACTTGAAGCTAGCAAAATTGTCCATACGGAAAATTGGCAAGCAGAACCTGCGTTTAAAGCTTTAAATGAGTATTTAGAAATTGTGATGCAGAAAAATGCAAACTTTGATTAAAAAAATTAAAAATGAGGGATAGCAGATGAAATTAGCAGTTGACGCAATGGGTGGCGATTACGCTCCTGAAAAAGTTGTTCAAGGGGTCGAATTGGCAAGAGATGAATTTGCAGATACCAAGTTTCTTTTATTTGGTAAAGAAGATCAAATAAAGAAGTACTTGAAAAACGGAGAACGAATTACAATTGTGCATACAGATTCAGAGATTGAAATGGGTGATGAGCCCGTTCGAGCTGTTCGTCAGAAAAAAACTTCTTCACTTGTTTTAGCTGCTCAGGCAGTTAAAGATGGTAAAGCAGATGCGCTTTTCTCAGCTGGAAATACTGGAGCACTCTTGGCAGCAAGCCTATTTATTATTGGGAGAATTAAAGGAATCGATCGTCCAGGGATGACCACAACTTTACCTTCCTTGGAGGGACCTCAAGATTCATTTACCATGTTAGATGTGGGTGCAAATGCTGAAAGTAAAGTAAAAAACTTACAGCAATTTGCCGTTTTGGGGAATTTTTACAGTGCCAATGTGATGGGCGTAACTAGTCCAAGAATTGCCCTCTTAAACAATGGTGCGGAGGAAGATAAGGGTGATACTCTTCATAAGGAAACTTACCAGGTTCTTTCTGATGATCCCAATTTAAATTTCGTTGGTAACATTGAATCAAGAGAACTACTAAACGGGACTGCCGATGTTGTGGTAACGGATGGTTTTACCGGAAATGCTGTTTTGAAAAATACTGAAGGGACTGCTTTGTCGCTTTTGAAATTGATTAAGCACAGTATTTTAGATTCGGGTGTCCAAGGAAAGTTAGGCGGTTTGATGTTAAAACCAGTCTTTAAAGTTGTTCAAGATAAAATGGACTACTCAAAACATGGAGGCGCCGTTTTATTGGGCGTCAAAGCGCCAGTCGTTAAAGCACACGGTTCAAGTAACGAAACGCAAGTTTATCACGCTTTAAGTCAACTTCGACAAATGGTTGATACAAATTTAACTACTAATTTGGCAGATTATTTTGCAACCCGAAGTGAGCAAAACAAGGAAATTTAATGTTTTTTGTAGACAAATTGGTAAAAAAACATTAAACTTGTTTGAGTATTTAAATGACTAAGGAGTAGCACATGACTAAAGAAGAAGTATTTAACAAGATTTCAGATATCATTGTCGATCATTTTGACGTTGATAAGGCAAAAGTTACAAACGACTTAAATTTCAAAACAGATTTGAATGCGGATTCCATTGATATTGTGGAATTTGTGCTAGAATTGGAAGATGCATTTGGTGCTGAAATTTCCGATGAGAATGCTGAAAATCTCACAACTGTCGGACAGGCCGTTGATTTTATTACTGCCAATCAAAAAACTAAATAGGTTTTTATAAATTGAGGCTGGAACAAATTGTTCTGGTCTCAACTTGTATCTAGATCCAGTAGTAGGCAGTTTCCTCGAAAAACGATATACTGTTAGAGTAGGAATTATAGAAAGGATGTTAAAAGATGAAAAAATCGATTGATGCGGAACTGAAGAAAAACTTTCAAATTGAATTTAACGATGAAAGCCTTTTGGATGAAGCATTAACGCAAGCTTCGTATGTAAATGAACATCCTAATCAAGGATTGAAATTTTATGAAAGAATCGAATTTTTGGGTGATGCTGTCTTACAATTAATTGTATCGGAATATATTTTTAAACGGTATCCAGAAATGCCACAAGGAAAATTAACTCGTCTTAGAGCGGCGATGGTTTGTGAGGCTAGTTTCAGTCAGTTCGCTCGGGAATGCCATTTTGACCAATACATTCGCCTTGGTAAAGGTGAAGAAAAAGGTGGCGCCCGGAATCGTTCTTCACTTCTTTGTGATATTTTTGAATCTTTTGTTGGGGCCTTATATCTTGATCAGGGACGTCCAGCCGTTGAGAAGTTTGTGCACACGGTTATTTTCCCCAAACTGGATACGGGCGCATTTGACCATGTCATTGATTACAAGACCAACCTGCAAGAAGTGCTTCAGCGTGATGGGGATGCCTTGATTCACTATGAGCTTTTAAACGAAGTGGGTCCTGAAGATGACCTTGATTTTGAGGTGGCTGTTTTTGATGATAAGCAAAAACTGGGCGTCGGCACTGGAAAATCAAAGAAAGTTGCGGAACAATCAGCAGCAAAGGATGCTTTACAGGCATTACGCGTTAAAAATGTTTAGTTGGGAGTTAGATGTTCATGAAACTTAAGGCCTTACAGATCAGCGGCTTTAAATCCTTTGCTGATAAAACGACAATTAATTTTGAAGATGGTATTACCGGAATCGTGGGTCCGAACGGGAGTGGAAAGAGTAACATTATTGAAGCTGTCCGCTGGGTCATGGGAGAACAGTCTGCCAAAAGCCTCCGTGGTGGTAAAATGCCAGATGTTATTTTTGCTGGGTCACAAGATCGCAAGCCTTTAAATCGGGCTGCCGTGACCATTACTTTTGATAATTCGGATCATTTTTTGAAGACTGATTATACAGAAGTTAGTGTGACTCGCAAACTTTTTCGAAATGGTGATAGTCAGTATTTAATTAATCAAAATGATTGTCGTTTAAAAGATGTTTTAAATTTATTTATTGATACCGGTCTTGGGCGTGACTCTTTTTCAGTAATTTCTCAAGGGCGCGTTGAGGCGATTTTTAATAGCAAACCGGAAGACCGACGTACGATTATTGAAGAAGTCGCCGGTGTTTTGGCGTACAAACAAGATAAACAAAAAGCTGAACAAGAATTAACGAAAACAAAAGATTATTTGGATCGGGTAAGTGATTTAATTGCAGAACTTCATTCACAAATCGGACCTTTAGAAGAACAAAGTAGTTTAGCACAGGATTATTTGGATCAAAAAAAGCAATTTGATCAATTAGATAAAACTCGATTAGTGAATCTGATTGACGATTTGCAAGGCCAAAGTAATACCAAGCAAGCAGACATTGATAAAGCTGAACAGTTGGTTACCCAATATGCTGATCAAAAAGAAAAATTAGATGTTGATGTCACAGAGTTGAAAAACCAAAGACAAGCTTCTGAGACACAAAAAGATCAGTTGCAATCTGATTTGCTTGAAGCCACCAGAAAGTATGAAAATTTATCTGGTCAGCAAAATGTGGATTCAGAAAAGATTAAGTATCAGCAACAGCAGGTTCAAGAATTAAACCAAGCACTTGAAAAAAATGAGCAGCAGTTATCTGAAAACCAAGAGAAAAAACATCAGCTGGAAACAGCAATTAGTGGCTATCAGAAGACGGTTGCGGATTTGAAGGAGCAGTTGACAGGTCTTTCAGAAAAAGAAATGCAACAGCGCCAACAAATGGCACAGAAAATGATTGATCAGTTACAGGCTGACTATATTGAGAAAATGCAACAGTTGGCACAGGTGCATAACGAGCAAACAAATCTAAAGAAGAGCTACGAACAAGATAGTCAACAGCAATTACACGTGAATGCAGATCTTGTTAAATTACAGACCCAGTTACAAAACTTGAAGCAGACCTATGCAGAGCAACAAACACAAGTTACAGAGTTAAAGGACAAAACTTCGGAAGCAGAGCACCAGTTGAAGGCTGCATTAGCTGATTATCAAAAATTTTCCGATCAGCAAAAACAAGGCCAAGACAGCTGGCTTCAAGCAATTCAAGTTTATCAGCAGGCTAAGACTCGTTTGGAAACGCTTAGTAGTTCGGAAACTGAATTGCGGGGGTTCTATCAGGGTGTCCAGAGTGTGTTAAAGAACCGGAACCAATTTCGTGGGCTGGTTGGAGTTGTTTCGGACTTGCTTAAAGTGCCTGCAAAGTACACCAAGGCGATCGAAACGGTTTTAGGTAGTCAGCTGCAACAATTGGTGACTCAAAAGGATGAAGACGCACGGCAAATTATTCAGTATTTAACGCAACACCGCGCGGGACGAGTTACCTTACTACCTTTAACCACGATTCGAGCGAAACAAGTTTCTCCAAAGATTCGTACGGAACTTGAAACTGTTGAGGGATTTGAAGGAATTGCTTCAGATCTAGTTGAAACGGATCCCAAGTTGGAGCTTGTTAAACAATATTTATTGGGGAACATTTTAATTGCCAGCGACTTAGATCATGCTTCTAAAATTTCAAAAAAATTACCAATGCGGTTGAAGTTTGTGACCTTAAATGGTGAAATTATTAATCCGTCTGGTTCGATGACAGGTGGAATTAATCGACATCAAACGGCGGGGTTATTGACGCAAAAGCAACAACGTGATGATTTAAGCAAGCAAGTTGCGCAAATGAAATCTGAACTCGAGAGCCGAGAAGAACTTGTACAAAATTTGAAACAAAAAATGGCAACAACAGAAACAAAAGGAAATGATCTCAGACAGAACTTTAATACCGTCAATGATCAATATAAGGATTCCCAAAGACAACTTGATACTATTGATGACCAGGTTAAGGATCTGAATCGCCGAATTGCCGCGGTTGGTTATGAGTTTAATCAAAAAGGTGATTTCAAAAATAGTTTTGAAAATCAATCGACCAGTTTAGCAGATCAAGAAAAAGCACTAAATACAGATTTGACGACCATTACGACGAAAACAGAGACCAAAAAGGCTGAATTAGCTCAATTGCGACAAACGCAAAGTGCCGGTCAGCAGTCAATTACACAGATTCGAGAACAATTGGCTACAGTTCAAGTGAAATTATCACAAGCGAAAACAACGTTGAACGAACGTGAACAAAACATAGCGAATCTGCAACAACAAATTTTAAATACTAAAGGTCGTCAGGCAACTTTGTTGGAGCAACAACAGGCACAAGGCTCTAAAAGTCAGGCTACTCAGCAGGAATTGGTAGCAGGACAACAACAAATTGACGACCTTCAATCGAAGCTAAGTACGCAAAAAGCCAGCTTTGAAGTACTTGAACAAACATTGACGCAAAAAGAAACTGATTTTCAGCGGATTCAAGAATTAAGTTCTGTTGCAACGGATGATTTACAAACGATCAAGGTTAAGCAAACCCGGGTCAGCGAACAAGTCGATCATGCGCTGAATGATTTAAGTGAAAAATACCAATTAAGTTTTGAATTACCCAAAAAGGATTGTTTGACCATTGACCAAGAAGATCTTGAACGACAGTTAAAGCTTGTTAAAAAAGGTTTGGCTGAGATTGGCGATGTAAATGTGGGTGCAATTGATGAATATCAACGTGTATCTACGCGCTATCAATTCTTAACAGATCAAAAAGATGATTTGATGACTTCCCAAAAACAATTATTGGAAACGATCAACGAGATTGATACAGAAGCGGCAACCCGGTTTAAAACAACTTTTGATCAAGTTTCGGCGTCATTTTCAAAAGTGTTTGTTAAAATATTTGGCGGTGGTAAAGCAAAACTTGAGCTTACAGATCCGGAACATTTATTGACAACCGGACTTGAGATTAAGGCTCAGCCCCCTGGCAAGAAATTCCAACGCTTAAGTTTGCTTTCAGGTGGTGAACGGGCATTGACAGCAATTACCCTACTCTTCTCAATTTTAGAGGTTAATCCAGTGCCATTTTGTATCCTAGACGAAGTTGAAGCGGCGTTTGATGATGCTAATGTTAGTCGTTTTGCTGATTACCTTCGTAACTTCCAAGAAAAGACGCAATTTGTTGTGATTACCCATCGAAAGGGTACAATGGTAGAATGCGACGTCTTGTATGGGGTAACTATGCAGGAATCAGGAGTTTCAAAAATGGCTTCGGTATCCTTAGAAGATCTTTCACGAAAGGAAACTAAAACACAATGAGTATATTTGGTCGGAGAAAGAAAAAGAAATTAGAACAACAAGCTCTAGAAGAACAAAAAGCTTTGGAAGAGCAACAAAAAAAAGAACAAGTAATTACCGAAAAACCAACTGAAAAAAAAGAAGAAGTTCCTAAACCCGTTGAAGAGAAAGCTCCAGAAATACCAGTTAATCCACAAAACGCGACCACAGAACAAGCTGAAGAGGTTGATCGCTATAATCGCGGTCTTGAAAAATCTCGGCGGACTTTTGGTCAAAAATTGGCAGCACTATTTACAAATTTTAATGGGGTCGATGATGATTTTTATGATGACCTGGAAGAGACCTTGATTGGCGCGGATGTGGGTTTTGAAACGGCAGTTCAAATTAGTGATGAAGTTCGTGAAGAAATTGAATCACAGCACGTAACTGATCAAAAACTAATTTCAAATTTAATTGTTTCTAAATTAGTTTCACTCTATACTCGAAACGGCACAACTGAAGATAACCATTTAATTTTTGCGGCAGAGGGTCCCAGTGTCTTTTTGTTTGTTGGTGTTAACGGTGTTGGTAAAACAACCAGCATTGGTAAATTGGCTAATCGGTTTAAAAAGCGAGGCAAAAAAGTTTTGTTAGCTGCCTGCGATACTTTCCGAGCCGGCGCGATTGAACAGCTGCAAGAATGGGGTCGACGTGATGGCGTCCCTGTTGTGGCCGGTCCGGAAAAAAGTGATCCCGCAGCGGTTGTTTTTGACGCGGTTCAAAAAGCTAAAAAAGAGAATTACGATTTGGTTTTAGTGGACACGGCTGGTCGTTTACAAAATAAAGTTAATCTTATGAATGAGCTGGATAAGATGCGACGGGTAATTACGCGGGAAATTCCCCATGCGCCGCAAGAGATTCTCTTAGTTTTGGACGCCACAACGGGCCAAAATGCGATGAATCAAGCCAAGGTATTTAAAGAAACGACGGCGGTAACTGGAATTATTTTGACTAAGTTGGATGGAACGGCCAAAGGTGGAATCGTTTTGGCGATTCGTAATCAGTTGCATCTTTCGGTTAAGTACGTTGGCTTAGGTGAACAAGTGGATGATCTGAGTCCATTTTCACCAAAGGACTTCGTAGACGGATTGTTTAGCGGTTTCTTAGAAAACGAAAAATAGGATTGGTGTGATTGGATGGAGATTGAAAAAAATAATCGCATAAACTTCCTTTTTGAGTTTTATGGGTCATTATTAACAAAAAAACAACGCAACTATATGGAACTTTATTATGCCGATGATTATTCTCTTGGAGAAATTGCAGAAAATTACGCTGTGAGTCGGCAGGCAGTGTATGATAATATTAAGAGGACCGTTCAGATTCTTGAAGATTATGAGGAAAAACTGCATATTTATGGCGATTTTTTGGCGCGTAATCATCAGACGGATCGTTTGATGGCCTATGTTAAAAAAAATTATGCACATGATGAAACGCTTCTCAAATTGATTGATAGTTTAGAATCAATTGAAGCAGAATGAAAGGTAGGGATTAACCTATGGCTTTTGAAAGCTTAACAGAACGACTTCAAAATGCTTTCAGTAAATTAAGAAAAAAAGGTAAAGTTTCTGAAACAGATTTAAAGAGTGCAATGCGGGAAATCCGTCTTGCCTTATTAGATGCGGATGTCAATTTTACCGTTGTTAAAAACTTTGTTAAAACAGTCCGTGACCAGGCAATTGGAGCTGATGTTTTAGAAGGCCTGAACCCAACGCAACAAATCGTTAAAATTGTTAATGATGAGTTGGTTAAAGTCATGGGTGACAGTGCGGTTGATTTGAATAAGTCACCAAAAATTCCAACAATTATTATGATGGTTGGTTTACAAGGGGCTGGTAAAACAACTACTGCGGGTAAATTAGCTTTAAAGTTAAAGAATGAACAAAAGGCACGGCCTTTAATGATTGCAGGGGATGTTTATCGTCCGGCTGCTATTGACCAGTTAGTTCAAGTTGGTCAACAAATTGATGTCCCCGTTTTCCAATTAGGAACTGATGTAGATCCTGTAGAAATTGTGCGTCAAGGATTACAAAAGGCTCAAGAAGAAAATAACGATTACGTTATTATTGATACGGCTGGTCGTCTCCAAATTGACGAAAAATTGATGGATGAGCTGGCTCGGATC
The DNA here is from genome assembly GCF_051122535.1 of Pediococcus sp. M21F004. Lineage (NCBI taxonomy): Bacteria > Bacillati > Bacillota > Bacilli > Lactobacillales > Lactobacillaceae > Pediococcus > Pediococcus sp. M21F004. Next base: position 475,224 of record NZ_CP177314.1, on the reverse strand, counting down.
AAAGAACTAGCACATCCAAATGAAATTCTGTTAGTTGTTGATGCCATGACTGGACAAAATGCGGTAAACACGGCTGAAGGGTTTAATAATCAGTTAGACGTAACCGGGATTGTTTTGACTAAGTTGGATGGCGATACCCGTGGTGGTGCTGCACTTTCAATTCGGGCAGTGACTGGTAAGCCAATTAAGTTTATCGGCCAAGGCGAAAAGATGACGGATTTGGATGTTTTCCATCCTGATCGAATGGCTTCTCGGATTTTAGGGATGGGCGATATGCTTACCCTAATCGAGAAAACACAAAAAGAATATGACGAAAAACAAGCGCAAGACATGACCCTGAAAATTCGGGAAAATAGTTTTGACTTTAATGATTTCGTTGATCAAATGGATCAGATGCAGAATATGGGTTCCATGGAAGATATCATGAAAATGATTCCAGGGATGGCCAATAATCCGGCGATGAAGAATGCTAATATTGATCCTAAAGATATGGCGCATATGAAGGCGATTGTCATGTCAATGACTCCCGCTGAACGTGAAGATCCTGATTTGTTAAATCCAAGTCGCCGGCGTCGAATTGCGGGTGGTTCCGGTCGCCCAGTTGTTGAAGTGAATAGGATGATCAAGCAATTCGGACAAATGAAGAGAATGATGAATCAAATGTCAAAGGGCAATTTCAATGGCATGGAAGGCATGCTTGGTAAAGGTGTGACTGGTCGTTTATCTAAGCTAGCTATGAACTCAATGGTTCGTAAGGGTAAAAAGCGTAAGAAGAAACGCATGAAGAAAAATAAACGAAATAAATAAATTAAGAAAAATTGTTTTAGTGGTTTTTAAAAGCATTCAGAATTTGATTCTGAATGCTTTTTTGGTTCACAAATTTCGTTATTGGTGAAGAACCAATGTTAGCAAGCCTCCATATAATTTTTAAATAGTTTTTTATCAATTATTTTTGATAGGACCTGCTAATTTTAAATCAATCGTTTGGTAAATGGAATCAAACCGAAACTTGAAAATTAAGTTATGGTTGAAAAGGTTAAAAAATAATGATAAGTTTTTAATATACATACTAATGATCAATACTTGATTAGAGGAGGTTTCACATGGAATACATAAAACTGATTGGAGTTTTAGTAATTATTCTAGGATTTGCATTTAAGCTGGATACGGTTGCTGTGGTTATTATTTCGGCCTTAGTGACGGCATTAGCTTCTGGGATTGATTTTACAAAATTCCTAGAAATCTTAGGACAAGGATTTATGGATAATCGAATGGTGTCATTGTTCTTTCTAACCTTGCCGATGATCGGTGTCATTGAACGACACGGTTTAAAAGAATCAGCGGTTAACTTGATTCAGAAATTGAAGAATCTGACACCAGGGCGAATCTTTGACATTTATTTATTGATTCGTGAAGCAGCATCTTTGTTTGGGATTTCTTTACAAGGCCAGGTTCAGTTTATTCGACCACTGATCAATCCAATGGCGCAGGCAGCCGCTAGTGTTGAAACAAAATTGACAGAAAAACAAATCGATCGAATTAAAGCTCGCTCTGCAGCAACAGAAAATTTTGGAAACTTCTTTTCACAGAACCTTTTCGTTGCGTCATCAGGAGTTTTATTAATGGCAAGCACAATGAAATCTTTAGGCTACAAGGTAGCTCCAAATGGAATTGCCTTGTATTCAATTCCTGTGGCTATTCTCACAATTGTATTGGTATTCTGGTATAACCACATGTTTGATCGTAAACTTTTGAAAGAGGGAAAGAATAATGACTAGTTTAATTAATAATATTCTGACTTTCTTTTACATGTTGATTGGAGCAACGTTTTTAATTGCTTCAATCGAATCGGTTCGTGATAAAACTAATACTGCTCGCTTTGGTACCGCAGCATTTTGGTTAATATTTGCAATTATCTTTGGAATTGGTCAGTGGTTACCTAATGCAGTTGTCGGAGCTTTATTACTTGTGATTGGTGCACTTTCTTTATTGAAACAGGTAAAAGTTGGTCACATAAAACCTCTCAATAAAGAGGTATCTGAGGCGTCCGCAAAACGATTGGGTGGTTGGATTTTCCTGCCAAGTATTATTCTAGCTGTAACTGCGATTTTAGTTGCACAATTTACGCCATTTGGTGGACAAGTTGGAATTGGTGTAGCGGCGATAGTTTCCTTAATTGTTGCTATGTGGCTCACAAAGGCCGGTGGCAAAACGGTTTATGAAGATAGTCAACGAATGGTGCGTTCGGTGGGATCTGCCGGAATTTTACCACAATTATTAGCAACTCTTGGCGTGGTTTTCACCGCTTCCGGTGTTGGGACTGTAACTGCTAAAGCAATTTCAAGCGTCTTTCCTGTAGGAAATCATCTCTTGGGAGTAGTCTTATACTGTGTTGCAATGGCGGTATTTACAGTTATCATGGGTAATGCTTTTGCCGCTTTTGCGGTTATCACTGCTGGGATTGGAATTCCGTTTGTGGTTGCTCAAGGTGGTGCGGCTGTCGTTGTAGCAGCATTAGGAATGACTTCAGGATATTGCGGTACGTTGCTAACATCGATGGCTGCAAACTTTAATACATTACCAGTCGCATTGATGGAAATGAAGGATACATTGGGAGTCATTAAACAACAGGCACCAATTGCAATTTGTATGTTGCTGATTCAAATTATTTTAATGTATGTACTAGCATTTTAGAAACGAGGAGATAAAATATGAAAATTCTTGTGACAGGTTTTGACCCATTTGGTGATGATAAGATCAACCCAGCGATAGAGGCTGTTAAAAAGTTACCAGATAAGATTGCTGGAGCAGATATTGTGAAAGTAGAGATTCCCACAATCTTTGGAAAATGTGCCGAAGTTACACATGAGGCAATTGTAAAAGAAAAACCAGATTACGTTTTAAGCATTGGTCAAGCGGGTGGCCGTTTTGGTTTAACGCCTGAACGAGTGGCAATTAATTTTGATGATGGTCGAATTAAAGACAACGCAGGATATCAGCCTTTAAATACACCAATTCATGAAGATGGTCAGAATGCTTACTTTACTGAATTGCCAGTCAAAGCCATGGCGAAAGCAATCCGTAAGGTTGGTTTGCCAAGCAGTGTTTCGACAACTGCCGGAACTTATGTATGTAATCATATTATGTATCAGGTCCAGTATATGATTGATAAAGAATTTCATGATTTGAAAGCTGGATTTATGCACATTCCATTTTTGCCAGAGCAGGTTACAACACGCCCAAACACGGCTGCGTTGAGTTTGAATGATGATGTCCGTGGGATAACAGCTGCTATTGAAGCAATTGTTGAGATGGACGGTAAGAAAGATATTGAAAGCGTTGAAGGTAGTATTGCTTAAAAATGATAGAATGACTTTATCAGTCATATCTAAAAGCAGGTTTAAACCAAGTATAAGATATTTGGAATTAAACCTGTTTTTATTTTAGTCGCAAAACGCGATTTCTCCGATCAAATGGGTATAATAAATTAGGATCCACAGATTTAATCTTTAATAGTGCCAAGCGGATTTAAATCCATATTGTAAAGGAAGTAAAAATTATGGCTTTTACATTTCAAATTAATCATGATGTCAATTTTGATCATAATGAAAAATTATTAAAGAAAACTGAAGATAATCGCACAAAACTTCACCATACAACGGTAGAACCAGTTGATTTAGTCGATATTATTGCAGATCACTCGGCAATGAACGGTTTTAAAGCGGTGTCAAATAAAAATAAAATTGAGAGTTTAGCAGATTATAGCTTAGGTAAAAATGGTAAATTAGTTCTAGATTTTGGTGATCATCAAGTGGGACGCTTCAGTATCAACATTGATTCAGTGGGATCACCAATGGATTCACCACTATTTTTACATCTAACCTTTGCTGAAACGCCGGCTGAAATTGGTATTGATGCAAACTCTTATGAGGGTTGGTTAAGCAGTGCTTGGATTTCAGAAGAATTTATCCATTTAGATGTCTTACCGACACGGCTGGAATTACCAAGAAGATATGCGTTTCGATATGTTGAAATTGAAGTGAAAGATTCTTCACCTAAATGGCTGGCTAGTTTTAGCAAGCCAATTGTCACAACAGAAAGTGCCGTTTCGTTGCAAGATGTTCCAAAAGTGGAAATTAAAGATCCTGAGTTAAAAAAAATCGATGAGATAAGTATTAAGACCTTGCATGATTGTATGCAGGAGGTCTTTGAGGACGGACCTAAGCGAGATCGTAGGCTTTGGTTAGGGGATTTAAGGTTACAGGCTTTAGCAAACTACAAGACGTTTAATAATCAAAAATTAGTTAAACGCTGCTTGTATTTATTTGGCTCAATGCCCACAACGGACGGAAAAATTTCTGCAAATATTTTTACTAACTCAAATCCAATACCGGATGATACATTTATGTATGATTATAGTTTGTTTTTTATTTCAGTATTGAAGGATTACTTTGATAATTTTCGTGACACTGAAGTTCTTAACGACTTATATCCCGTTGCAAAAAAAGAAATGGATTTGGCTTTAGAAGAAGTAGACAGTCAAGGAAAACTCCAGCCAAATGAAAAATGGCCAGTATTTGTTGATTGGTCAAACAATTTTGATAAGCAAACTGCTGGGCAAGCAATTCTCATCTATGTGCTGAAGCAATTTGTTGAGTTAGCTAAAGTGCAAGCAAACGAAGATGCCGCTAAATATCAACGGTTAATCGAAAAGTATTCTAACTTTGCGCAAAAACAGTTATTTGATAAGACAAAGGGATTCTTTGTTAGTGGCTCTAAACAAGAAATTAATATTGCTAGTCAAGTATGGATGGTTCTGGCACATGTATTGACTGATGAGCAAAACAAACAGTTAATGACCAATGGCATAAAACGATTTTTCCCGGTGACTGGCATTGCAACACCGTACATGTACCATCACATTGCGGAAGCATTGTTTGAATCGGACCATCAAAAAGAAGGAATTCAATTGATCAAAAATTATTGGGGTAAAATGATTCAATTGGGTGCTGATACTTTTTGGGAAGCCTTTAAACCTGAGGATCTTCACTTCTCACCGTATGGCTCTCCGATTATTAATAGTTATTGCCATGCGTGGAGCTGCACGCCGACGTATTTAATTAGAAAATACTTAATTAATGAATAAGATATATTGGTTAATCAAACTTTTAAAAATAGAAAAAGCCTCTGAAAATATTTTTCAGAGACTTTTTTTTGGAATTAACCATGAATTTTATTTTTAATCGAAAACCAACCAACATGAAAGAGGTACGCAGAAACAAAAGATAATATCCAAGTAATGATATAGCAACTGATAATTGCCCATACAGGATGAACATTCCCTAAACTATGACCAAATACATGCCAGATAAGTTGTAACCAAAATACGTTTGATAAATATGCACGGTAAGCATAAGTAGCTAAAAAGTGCATTGGATTTAAAATTGTTGAGCGTTGACGAATATTCATAAATGCTAAAGCAGCAACCAGTCCGATTACCGCTAAGGCATAGATCGTCATTGATGGTTTGTAGTAAATTGCATTGGCCAAACTTACGGGATGTCCAAAACCACTTAATTCGGCATTGGTCCAAACGAAGGAGAGGACAAGGACAATCGCAATAAGCCACCAAAATTTACGAAGCAGGTTTTCTAGCTGAGCGTGTTTCTTCCAAGCTAAAGCACCTAAAATACCGTAAATAATAAAACTAATAAAAATTCGATCCAATAAATACCAATTTTGCATTTGTGATCCGTAGAAAACAAAGTGATCATAAAACAATAGCCAGCAGAAATAACCAATTATAGTGATTGCTAAAACGACATACAAGCGTTTAGTAGATTTCACTGTCCACCGTGACAACCACCAAAAAAATGGCATCAAAATGATAAATTGAAGCATCATCGTGTTGTACCAAAGATGAGGAGCCGCATTACCATTGATAAATTGCCATAAAAAGCTGGTGATATTATGAAATTTGGTAATTTGTTGAACATTCGGTAAACAAATTAGGTAAATTAGCGTCCACCAAAAAGTTGGTACGAACAAAGCTGAAAACTGTTTAGACATATAACTTCCGTAATTACGAAGGTCAGAAGTCTCATTTGTTCGAATGGTTGTGAATAAGATTCCAAAAATAAATGCCGGCGCTGTATATTTCACAAGATTATATACAACACCGATTCCTGTTTGCACATTCAGACTGGGTCCAGTTGTTAAGACAAGTGAAAGGACAGTTTGCATCATAACTGCAGTACAGGCAAAAACTTTCATATAATCACCAACATCAGCTGCTGGTGTGTTTGTTTTTGTTGTCATTGATAGAGTTGCCACCTTTATTGAAGTTGTGAGATCAATTAAAAATGACAAAGTAGATTGCAAAGTAAATATAGCAGGTTATTTAAAAATTGGCAAACTAAATTTTTAATTCATGTTTTTGAGCATCCACAAAAATTTCAACCAATTCGTTGCTGATTTCTCGCTGAATATTGTTTAGTTGATGGGTCGATGAACAAAGATATATCGTTCGACGCATTACATCAGGAGTTAATCGGGCAAGATGCAAATGGTTACCGACATTTTGCCAGGTAACTGCGGGGATAAACGTCATCCCAACGCCTTCATCGATCAGGCCGCGGACAGTTGCTGGATCATCAGTTTCGTATTTAAATTTTATTGTTAATTGATGTTGTTCAAAATAAGTATCAATAGTTTTTCGTAGTTGATTATGACTGCCGAGGCCGACAAACTGCGTGTTAATCAGAGTGGATGGATTTATGGTGTTGTTTGGGTAGTCGGATTTCCAGCCAACAAAAATCTCTTCACTAATTATAGGGGCAGTAAAATATTTCGGAATCTTCCGGGTCGTAACGATAAAGTCGTACTGCTGCAAATCCGTATCCATTTGAACATGTTGAGCAATATTCAAACGAACATTGGGTAAATTTTTTTGGATGCGGTTCACTATTTGAGGAATCAAAGTAGAACCGACTTCAAATAGAATTGAGATTGGTTGTTCAGAAGTTTTGATTCCACCGGACACAGAGGAAATACCCCGATCAAGCAAGTTCAGACTGTCATTCACATAACTGTAAAATAGTTTACCAGCACGGTTGAGTTTGATAGTTCTTCCTACCCGATCAAAGAGCTGTACGTTAAGCTCGGATTCGAGCTGTTTGATGGTCTTACTTACAGCAGATTGTGATACAAAAAGAAGTTCAGATGCTTTTGTAATGCTTTCTTGGCTGGCGACAACCGAAAAATAACGTAGGTGAGTGAGATTCATTTTAATGACGCTCCTTTTATAGTTAACCATTTGGTTATGTATCATTCCATCTTTCTATTATACATATTACCGAAATGATATTAAAGTAACCCTTGTGAGATTAATTAAAATGAAAGCTGGCATGTGAAATATGAATACTTTATGGATGTTTCCAGGTCAAGGATCACAACGCCAAGGAATGTTATCAACCACGGCACTATCCTTACGAAAGCAGGTTACTGAATTAACTGGTATTAAATTGGAAGATACCGATCAAGGTTATATGGATTCTGTTCAGATTCAGTTAAGTATTCTAATTTTACAGTTAAGTCAAGTAGATGAAATGAAGGCTACGGGTTGGCAGCCCAATCTGGTCGCAGGGCATTCTCTGGGTGTTTTTGCGGCAGCGTATGCAGCAGGAGTAATTAAGACGACAGATGCAATTAAAATTGTTGCACTTCGAGCAAAAGAAATGCAGAATGCATACCCTAAAGGATACGGAATGGGCGTCATTGTTGGGCTTTTGCGTAACGAAGTGGCCGCAATTGTGGATAGTGAATTTGATGAAAAAGCGCCTGTTTATGTTTCCAATCAAAATTCACAATTACAGGTTACGATATCTGGAAATATTGCAGGAATCAAGCAAATTTTGGAAAAAGCAAAGCAAAAGGGTGCTCAAAAAGCAAAATTACTTAGAGTCCCAGTTCCATCGCACTCGCCTTTGATGAGAGGTGTTGCAAAAGAGTTAACGGATGCGTTGGGAAAGATTCAATTACAAAAACCAACTTGTATTTATTTAGCAGATTATAACGGCCATGCAACCAGAAGCGTTGAAGAAGTAGCTTATGATTTAGGAAATAATTTGGCCTACCCGGTGTATTGGGATGTCATGATGGATGTGGCTAAGGAGTATTTGATGGATTCAGCAGTTGAATTTTCACCAGGCCATGTTATGACCGGGTTACTTAAAACTAAGTTACCAGATATGCGGACCATTTCAATGGCGGATATGGGTTTGGATGATGCTAAGTTTTTATTAACAAAATGGCAGAAATTAAGTTAAAGAATTGATGGTAATGTGAATAAGATTTTGCGAAAGCAATGCGAAAGCAAAATAGACATTAATTACGAAGAGGAGAAATAACATGAGTGAAATTAAAAGTTGGACAACTCATCGGGATGCAAAACAGCAAAAAATAGAAAATGCTGCTAGTTTACTTGATGGCAAGTTTGCTAAAACTCAAAATGCAAAAGAATTATTAGAATTGTTAATCGATTCAGACGATAAGGTAGTTTTAGAAGGCGATAATCAGAAACAAGCAAGCTTTTTATCTAAAGTGTTAGCCAGTGTTGATCCTGAAAAGGTTCATGGTTTGCATATGATTATGTCGAGTATTTCACGTCCAGAACATTTGGACCTGTTCGATTTAGGGATTGCAAATAAGATGGACTTTTCTTTTGCTGGTCCGCAAAGTACGCGAGTTTCTCAAATGATCGCTGATGGTACGATGCAGGTTGGGGATATTCATACGTATCTTGAATTATATGCGCGTCTTTTTGTTGATTTAATTCCAAATGTTGTTTTGGTTGCAGCAGATAAGGTTGATCGTGACGGAAACTTGTATACAGGTAACAACACTGAGGAAACGCCAGTCATTGTTGAGTCGGCAGCGTTCAAGGATGGAATTGTTATTGTCCAGGCTAATGAAATTGTTGATAAAGTTCCGCGCGTTGATATTCCTAGTGATTGGGTAGATGTGGTGATTCCAGCTGATGAGCCTTATCAATTGGAACCATTGTTTACAAGAGACCCACAAAACATTACTGAATTGCAAGTTTTAATGGGCATGATGGCTATTCGCGGAATTTACGAAAAGCACAATGTTCAGTCTGTAAACCATGGAGTTGGTTTTAATACAGCAGCTATTGAATTACTTTTACCAACATATGGCGAACAACTTGGATTAAAAGGAAAAATTATTCCTAACTGGGAAGTTAATCCAACGCCGACGTTAATTCCCGCCATTGAAAGTGGATGGATTAAATCTATTCATAGTTTTGGTGGCGAAGTTGGGATGGAAAAGTATATTGCGGCCCGACCTGACATTTTTTTCGTTGGAAAAGATGGCAGTATGCGTTCCAACCGTGCTTACGGCCAAATGGCTGGCCAATATGCTTTAGATATGTTTGTAGGTTCAACTTTACAAATCGATAAATTTGGTAATTCTTCAACGGTTACAAATGGCCGTCTATCAGGATTTGGTGGTGCCCCAAACATGGGAAGTAACCCTACTGGACGTCGTCATTCAACACCTGCCTGGCAGAGTTTGCGACCTGATAACGATCCGCTTGGTAAAGGTCAAAAATTAGTTGTTCAAATGGTAGAAACCTTTGGAGCTAACAAGAAACCAGTTTTTGTCGATCATTTGGATGCCGAAGAGGTTCGTAAGGAAGCTAAATTAAAGAATGTACCAATCATGATTTATAGTGAGGATACGACCCATATCGTGACTGAAGAAGGAATTGCATATCTTTACAAGACAGACAGTATGGCGGAACGCCAAGCTGCAATTGAAGCGATTGCCGGAGTAACACCTGTTGGTTTGCGAAGTAATGCTAAAACATTAGCAGATTTACGTGCTCGTGGCATTGTTGCATTACCAGAGGATATTGGTGTAGCTCGTGGGCAAGCAAAACGTTCTTTATTGGCGGCCCAGACAATGGATGATTTAGTTGAGTGGTCGAATGGACTTTATACGCCACCAGCAAAATTCCGTAGTTGGTCATAAAATAATTTGGAGTGAGGATTGTGATAAGAGTAAGTTCAGCAGAAAAATTAGCCACTCAGGCCGTAAATGCATTGAAATGGGAAGCCAGGTTTTCACCCAAACCGGGACTGGTTACTAAAATCTCTAACGGATCTCATACTGACATGAACATCGACTTATTTTTGCGTTCTGCTGATAGTCTGTATGAAACATTTTTACAAATTGCAGTTGTTTCCGAGCATGCACCAATCTCACGAGATCTGCGAGAACAAATTGGGGCAATTGGGCGTAAAGGAGAACAAAAAATGTTCGAAACAACCCATGGGATTAATACTCATAAAGGAGCTATTTGGGCGCTAGGCGTATTGGTTTCCGTGACGAGTAGTGCTAACACCACTAATACAACTGATATTTTTGAAAAAGCAGGACAGTTAGCGCAAATCCCTGATCGGTTTGTAAATGCGCATGCCAAACCTACGTACGGGTCTAAAGCTAAGCAACAGTATCATGTAAACGGCGCTCGTGAGGAAGCCGCAGATGGTTTTCCAAATGTAGAAAAGGCCCTAAATATTATCAGGACTAGTAAACAAATTGATCAAGACCAATGGCTCAAAGTATTGTGCACACTATACGCAAACGTCGATGATACAAATGTTATTCATCGGAGTAATCTCAAAGTTTTGAGGCAGTTTCAAAACGAAGCTCGGTCCGCTTATGAAGAATCGGACACTTTAAACAGCCTTGCTTTTCGAGATTTACAAAAAACGGTGGATCATTATCAAATATCTCCTGGTGGATGTGCGGATCTTTTTGCTGCAACCTATTTCTTACACAATTTTGATTTATAAGGAGGATAAAAATGGAAAAATTAACTTTTTCTTTTAAAAATACAAAACCTGTTCAGCATCCCGTTCATGTGGGTGTTGTAGCATCAGGGGACTTGGAAGTTATTTTCAAACCAGCTACTTCAAAAGAAACTACTTTAAATATTGTAACTGGAAGTGACGGTTTTAAAGAGGTTTGGCAAAATGTGTTGGCCCGGTTCTTTGAACGTTATCCATTATTAGCAGATATTGAAATTAATGATTTCGGAGCTACTCCCGGTGTTGTGAACTTACGTTTAACTCAAGCAATGGAGGCGCTGGACAATGAAGAATAGTTTTGTTGAATTAAGTGGTCGTGACAGAGCGACCGCCTTATTGGATGAAGGAACGAGACGAGAACTTGTCGGACCATTTGATAACATGATTTCGCCACACCTGGAACCGCAAGGAATCGTGCCTGAGAGTGATGATGGTGTGATCTTAATGAAAGGTCAACTGGAAAAGAAAAACGTTTTAGTTATTTCAATTGAATCTGCTTTTCAAGGCGGCGGAATCGGTGAAGTCAGTGGTGCCAAAATTGTTGCTGCTTTGGAACAAGTTTTAAAAGACAATCAAAACGGCACAACAATTTATCCAATTATTATTTTGGATACTGGTGGAGTTCGTTTACAGGAAGCTAATTACGGGTTGCTTTCAATTTCAGAAATTCAAAATGCCGTTGTTGCTATTAAAAAATATGTGCCAGTCATTGGGCTTGTGCCTGGAAGGGTTGGCTCTTTTGGTGGAATGTCAATTACCTCAGCAATTTTGTCGTACTTGATTGCGACCAAGAAAGCACGGATTGGTTTAAATGGTCCTGAAGTTATTGAACAAGAAGCTGGTGTTCGTGAATTTGATTCAAGCGACAAAGATCTTATCTGGGATACATTGGGGACAAAACAGCGTTCAGTAACTGGGATTGTTGATGAAGTTGTAGAAGATTCCGTTGAAGTGATGAGAGATGCTGTTAGTAAAGCTATTTCTGAAAAGAAAGATGCAAAACGAACTGAAAAAGCAGATTTTTATCTTTCGTTGTTAGACAAACTAGATATGAGTAAATCATTGAATACAACTGAGTATCGTAACTTATACAAAGATGTAAAAACTATTTCGCACCCAATTAGTGAGGCAGTTTCTACACCAGATGAGAAGGCCAAAAGCCGCGGACGTCTTTGGTTTGAAAAATTAACCGGTATTAAAAATGCCGAAACAAACGTTTCAACCGTTCTACAAGCAACCGTCAGTGGCAAAACTTATATTGCAATTGTGCCCGATCCAAAAAATCATTTTCCACGTGTTCGTAATGGTGAAGCTGGTTTACAAGAAGGATTCGCGATTGCCAACGTGGTCAATCAGGTGATCAAAGAAGATGCAGACAAAGAAAATAAACGACCAATTATTATTATCGTGGATGTTCCTAGTCAGGCGTACGGATATAAGGAAGAACTAATTGGTATTCATGTGTCTTTGGCTTCTAGTGCTGCAGCATATGCTAAAGCACGTCAAGCTGGACATCCTGTTATCTCCTTTATTCCAGGTGATGCAGTATCTGGTGGCTTTTTGGCCCATGGATTACAATCTAACCGTCTAATTGCCTTAGATGATGATTCAATTACAATTCAGGCAATGTCCAAAGCTAGTGCAGCTCGGATTACACAAAGGACGATTGCAGAACTTGAAGAAGCAACCAAACATGTACCAGCCATGGCCTATGACATTGACAATTATGAAAAACTTGGCGCTTTATATCAATTAGTTAAGGGTGTTTCTTCATGGGATGCTGATAACCAATCAGTGGATAAAGTGAAGAAAATTATTAATGAAGCGATTGATAGTGCTAAAGGCGATGCCAACAACCTTCATTTCCGTTATGAAACAAAGATCGCTAAAGAAAGCGGCCGAGTAGCAACGATCAAGATGCGGCAAGCAGTTGCTGACCAGTGGCGTGAGTAATTATGAATTTTTACCCGCATGATTTAGTTAAACTAAACATTGTTAAGATTTTAAAACAGAATCCGACTTTTCCAGAATGGGTAAGTCAGTCTTTATTATCCGCACCTTGGGTAGTTGTTCGTCGAGGAGAGCAAAAAGTTGGAATGATTCCAGTGGGTGTGCGAGGGAAGACTCGAAGTCAAAGACAAGCTTTGACGGTGTCGGAACAGGCGGTCATAACTAAAGTTTCACCATATGAACTTGTTCATAAAAAGGCTTGGGTTTCCGTAGATACTTCCCGAAAGGCACTGCCGGTTTTTCAGGCTCTAGAAGCAATTGTTCCAATTATGCGTGAGTTTGAGTGGGGAATTGGTGGAAGTGCTGGATACGAGCTGGCCAGTGGTAGATCCATGGCTAACGTGCATAGTGATTTAGATATCATTGTTCAGAAATTTCCTAAAATTAGTGATAAAGAGGCTTTAAAATTGCTTGCAGAATTAAATCAGTATGGCGTGCATATTGATTTGCAAGTTGTTGAGGAGCAAAATGGTTTCTCTCTTGAAGAGTATGCGAATAACCGAAGTCAAACAATTTTAATGAAGACAGATCAGGGCCCGCGTTTAGTAACGGATCCTTGGAAAGTAGTAACTGAAAAATAAATTCTAGAAAGTGTCGTAACACTAATTGTTGCGACGCTTTTTAGCTTAGAATGGTGAGTTTATGAAATTTCAAACAACAGATGGTGTCTGGATTGATTATCTAGATCAAGGTAAAGGAAATCCAGTGATTCTGGTGACTGGTTTTGGTGGCTATAAAGAGATCTGGGTGTTGCAGGTTCAATATTTGTTAAAGATGGGGTATCGTGTGATCACGTATGACCATCGAAATCAGGGTGGTTCACAACGAAATGTTTTTCCACAATCAATGAATAGGCTTATTTTAGATTTACGGGAACTTGTTCAAAAGTTAAACATCCACGCGCCCCTTTTAATTGGGCATTCGATGGGGGCTAGTGTATGTTATGGCTACATTGATCAGTTTTCGGATGTAGCAGGTGTAATCGGTGTGGATCAAACACCAAAAATGTTGAATACAAAGGACTGGTCGTTTGGTTTTTTAAACGCAAATGAAAATAATTATCAAGAAGTTTCAAAAATTTCTCCAGAAGTTCACGAAACTTTAAATGGATTGGATCAACGGGTGATAGGTGAATTGTTTAATGCCAAAAATAAAAATCCGTTTAGACGTGAAGCTAATTATCAACTTCTGTTGGATCATTTTCGGAAAGATTGGCGAGAAACACTAGCCAATACAACTGTTCCAGTAATGTTAATGTCAGCAGTTCAAAGTCCATACTATAAAGCCGCCTTTGTGGATGAAGTATCGGGCACCAATTCCTGTGTCAGCGGCGTTAAACTTAATAATTGTGGCCATGTAATCATGGCGGAAGTTCCGGATGAATTCAATCAATTATTGAGACACTTCTTGTTGAAAAACCATCGGCGCCAGGTTATTTCAAAAGATTTATGTCAAAATAATATAAGAGATTAAAAGAAATATTCTTTGGTAAGGTTGGGTCTATAAAAGACAATCACCTATCAAAGAATATTTTTGTTTTCATGACTATTTTTGCGGTTGTTCAAAAAAAATACAATTTAAAATTTACCTGAGAATATAAACTTTACGAATGACACATGGTGTCGTCAACATGAGTATTATTACAAATAACGAAGCATTTGAATAATCAAAATAGGTGGTATCGAGATGATAAGTTACGAAGAGGTGTACGCCAAACTAGTTAAAGATTCCCAAATTAATTCTTATTTGGATGAAGCGGATATGACAACTAAAGCCAAAAAAGAATTTTTGATGTATATAATTATCCAGACGTTAAAATACGGTAAAAATGCTCAAGGATCAGTTGCAAACCTCCCTCATGATTATGTGGTCATTGATATCGAGTCAACTGGGTTGGCTAGAGACAAAGACGAAGTGATTCAACTTAGCGCGATTAAATATTATAACGATAAACAGGTTGAACAATTTGATACGTTTGTGAAACCAGTACAACCACTCACAGGCTTCATCAGTAATCTTACTGGAATAACAGCGCAGATGCTTGAAGATGCACCGACATTTCATGAAATAGCTTCTAGCTATCGGTCTTTTATTGGTAATTATCCAATTGTTGGACATAATATTGTTCGTTTTGATATCCCATTTTTGAAGGCCAATGGCATGACTTTTGGTGATAATCGACTCATTGATACCTTTTTGCTCGCCAAGACCAAAAGAGTAACGGCCTCTAAATATAGTTTACCTACGCTCAAAAATTATTTTGACATTCACAATCGTTCTCATAACTCTTTAAATGATTGTAAAACCACAGCGATTGTTTATCAGCATCTGGCCGCTGATGAGCTAGCTTCTGTACTGGTAAAAAACCATCACCAGAGTATTTTCGATCATCAAAAGGTGGTAGTTTACGGCACATTTGAAGGGATCTCTAATTCTCAGATGAAACAATTAGTAGTCAAGTATGGTGGTCGGGTGACACAAGAAATCAGTAAGGATGTTGATATTTTTATTGATGGAGAGAAATTAGAGAATGGTCCGAGTTTAGAAGAAAAAACAGCACATGATTTTTTTGAAAAATGCGGACACTTACAAATTATGAATGGTGGAGAGATAACACAACGCTTAAAAAAAATAGAATCGGCAAAATGGCAATGTTCCGGAAATGATATTGTTGAGTAATTGATTCTTACAAGGTCGAGGGGTGTTTGAGATGAAGTATACAAGTAGACAACGAGTCCTTGATGTTATGTTTCGCTTGCTTGAAGGAGAGCAGTTTACTTTTAACAGTTGGGAAGATTTTTACGGAATAGAAGGTGAGAAGGAGAAAGC
The DNA here is from genome assembly GCF_051122535.1 of Pediococcus sp. M21F004. Lineage (NCBI taxonomy): Bacteria > Bacillati > Bacillota > Bacilli > Lactobacillales > Lactobacillaceae > Pediococcus > Pediococcus sp. M21F004. The sequence continues at coordinate 459,490 of NZ_CP177314.1, read as the reverse complement.
TAGAAGACGAAAGTTTCAACGCGATTTGGCCGAAATTAGAACAGTACTAGATGTTCCGGGGTCCAAAACGCAACTTGTAAGTCAGATGCAAAATAGTTCGTTTTCTAAACGGCATGCCGTGTATCATGTTAAAAATAAAACATCTGCAGAAGATAAATTTACTTATGCCGTGACCATTGCTCAAATTATACTAGGTAGTCGTGCTTTGATTAAGAAGGAACGAGACCAATTGCTTGATTATCTATCTGAAAATATGGATAGGGCGCAAAAAGAAAAATTTACAGAGTACTTAAAAATACCAAAATATGGATATATTGAACTATACGAAAAAACGGCCTTATTTAAAAAAATATCTGCCTGTACACAGGCGATCATCAGTAGAAATATTTTGAAGTTTGCTTATAAAAATGCGAATTCTGAAATAACAATTCATGAGGCACAACCAGAGATCTTATATTTTGATACGCACTTCTTTTATATCGTGATGCAACACGCAGGTCAAAAAAATGTAAGGGTGTACCGTTTAGATCGGATAGATAAAATCATCAAAGAAGAAGCGGGAAACACTAAAAGGAATGCGAATCACTATAATTTACAGGATCAGCGTAAGGAAGCTTATTTAATTCCTCTGGGGAATCCGATAACTTTTAAATTCAAATGTCGGATATCAGTACTCACGGCCTTAAACAATTTCCCGATTTCTGAAGTTATTCATACAGAGAAAAATGCCGATCCAATTATTAAAGTCACAGCAAGAGAAGACGGAGCGCTGCTTTGGTTATTAAGTCAGGGTAATAACGTCCAAGTAATTGAACCAATTTCTTTAGTTAGAAAAATTAGAGAGATTCTCAAAAAATCTTTGGAACAGTATGAAGATTAGGAGATAATGGCGTAACTAAAAAAGTAAAAACGATAACATCTAAAGGAGAGACTCATTATGTTAACTGATAAAAATTATGAAGAATTAGAAAAAAAGTATGGCAAGTATAGTAGTTGGGCGCTTTGGAATTTAGATCCAGCAGAGGGAAAACAGCATTATAAACAAGTTGGATTTCAAACATTTGAATCAAAAATAAATGATCCTAATTTTCGTAAAACGCATATAAAAACGTCAGCAATTATTTTAAATACTAATTGGTCATCCGGAGGCAAGACACATCAAAAGAATTGGCAGGATTTCCATAATACCGAGTTAAGCCATGGTCACGACTACACACTTGCTAAATTATTTTTAAACACACCGTTTGAAGGCTGTTACATCACAGATATTATTAAAAGTTTTCCAGAAACCAATAGCAACAAGGTTCTGCAATATGTGAAGAATCCAAAAAATATCGGAAAACTAAAGGAAAGTGCTGAAATGTTTAACGATGAATTAGCAATCATCCAGCCCCAACGTTTAATTGTTTTAGGGAAGAACACATTGGATATTTTGAAATATATGCAAAATAAGCAAAATTTAATTGATATCAGTAATTTGCAGGTGAGTGAATTTGATCACTTTTCAAAGGTCCAGTCCAAGGAGAAATTTCAAAATGAGCACGAAGCAATTGTAAAGTTATAAACAATTTGACGATAATACAAACAAATCTAGATTAGTTCTAAGAAAAGGCTATTTTTTCCTAGGACTCTTTTTGCATTGGTATGTAAAATTTTCTAAATAAAAAACAAAATTCCTTAAGTTTTGCGAACCCAGACATGAGTTTGTTTGATATACTAGACCGGTATGACTAATAAACTACAGCCAACATATGGCCGTGGTGCCTGATTGTGTTCGGCTTTTCATTTAACACGAAAAATTTTTTAAAAAATATCTAACTATTTGAAATGAGTTTTGGAAGAAGGATAAAGGCTTTGAAAATTCAAAATATTTTGCTGCTTAGTGCAAACTGGATAACTCAGTTACTTGTGGCCCAATTAATCATTTCGGGATTTGTGAATTTTTATACACAAGTTTGGAATCGGGGGTTTGGGGATGTCCATCAATCACATAAAAAACGAGTTATTTATCGTGGTTTATTGATTGTGGTGAGCACCGGTTTGAGCATGCTTTTATTTTTGGCGGGGTATGTAAACGCTAGTAATACTACAACGATGATGTATCATAATATTGCTTTATTTATCTTAATTCTCGCCATTCTCGATGAAGGCATTAATGGTGGTGAATTTTTAATTCGCTGTGCCAGTCTGACCACATTATGGCTTCTCCATCACAGCAGCGACTACACAACTCCCCGTTTTGGAATTTCATTATTGGCAATGTGGTTTGTACTGGTAATTATCTGGCAATATCGAGCAAAAATAGAGGCCAGTTTTCCATTGCGCTTGCTAGTTTGTATGCTGGTGGCGATTGATTTTTGGGTCACTTTGCCACTCCATTCTGTTGGCATGCTTGTGACGCCCTCCATTGCTATCCAAGCAATTTTGATGTTTTTCTTAATGAAAATTTCTACGGGAAATCAACAGACTTTATGGAATCATAACGCGCAACTTGCATACTCTGCTAATTATGACAAGATGACAAATACAAAAAATTATGGCGCATATCGAAAAGATATTTTTAATGATTTTGGGATTGCACATACGAAGCATCAGCCATTGTCGATGGCTGTCCTTGATATCGATCATTTTAAGCTGATCAATGATAAGTACGGTCATTTGGCAGGTAATAAGGTCCTTACTGAAATTGCGAGCGTATTAAAAGATACAATTGCCCAATACAGCAGTGCTTACAGATTATATCGAACTGGTGGTGAGGAGTTTGTACTGGTATTTCCAGATTGTTCGGTAAACGAGGCCTTGCCAGTTCTTAATCATTGCTGGACGGCAGTTAGAAATATGAATCTTAACTATGAAAAACATCAGATTAAAGTCACAATTTCAATTGGAGCAACCGAGGCAATTGACAGCGACAAATCGGCTGTAAACGTTTATGAACGGGCGGATAATTCTTTATACACGAGTAAAAAGCATGGTCGCGATGCAGTTACTGTTAACGGAAAGACTTCAAACGGGGATGACAATTTAGAACGGGAAACTTATGCGTTCTTTGTGAAAGGCGTTTATGACAGAAGTTCAAATCAAGAACGGCGACGGGTTGCCAATGAGTTGCTCTTACGCAGTTACGATTATGACAAGCAAAAATGGACAGTTCCGACTGAGGATTATTTAGACATTGATACTCGTCTTACGTTGATGCAAGATGCGTTAGTCAATAGCCGATGTCGCTCAATTATTATTTCTTTGTCAATTGCGGATTTTCTGGATCCAATGACGGCTAATAAAATAATTGCTTTTTTCAATAGTCCTGATGGTCCAGAAAACATGTTTATTGAACTTAAAGATATTCCAACGACTAATTTATTAAAGTCGATGATGGAACAACTTCACCAAAATGGAATTATTGTTCTGATTAGTAAGATTAATGATAATCGACACTTTGAAAAGATTGTTGCAAGTCTGAAGTATGTTGATGGGATTAAGTTGGATATTCATGTTAAAGATAAAACAAAGTTTCCAATTTATTTACGGAAAGATATCCAATTTTGGCGAGATATTGCCAAGAAATGGCACGTTATGCTTGTAATTGATGGCGTGGCCAACCAATCGATGGAAAGTTGGCTAATGGAACAAGAGGGGCTTGATTATTTAGAGGGGGATTACTTTGGTGACGCAAAGCTACCGTTACTAAAAAAATAAATAAATTAAAAGGGGTAAGCTTATTGTGGTTAAAATAAGCTTACCTTTTAGGATGGAAAAATTTAAATGCTAATTGCCTTATTTAAATGGAGCGGATGGGGCTTTTCATAGAAGTAGCCCTGGCGAATATCAATGTTAAATCGATCAATAAACTCATCGATTTTTTCGTTTTCAATCCCTTCTAAGATGAACCGTACTTTATGAAGTTTGGCGAAATTACGCCAGTAAAGCATTCTTTGCTGAATTTCAGGTAAAAAGACCGATTGTCCAAAGTTCTGTAAAGCAAATTTAATTTCGTGTGTAAACGGAATAAGTTTTTTTACGAATGCTTCCGTGTTACAACCGCAATCAACATCATCAATGGAAATGCTCATCTCTTCATTGATAAATTGCTGAAGGACTGCGATGATGTCATTATCTGAAAAATCAATGTCTACGACGTCTTCAGTTAGTTCGATCTGGATTTGAACAGGACGAAGCCGTTTTTGAGCTTGAATAAGGGACTCAATAATATCCGGATTTAAAAGTTGGGCTCGGTTTAGGTTAACTGAGATAAAGGGGACCTTTTGAGCTAACTGCTTAGCGACCTCAATTAGTTCATCAACAATGACATGGGCTGGGACGGTAGAGAAGTTGTCTACAGGACCCCAGAATGTTTTGTCTTGTTGGCGAAGTAATAGTTCGTAGCTAATAACGGACTGATTATATTTATTTATGATTGGTTGAATAAAATATTGATACAAAGTAAATCCCTCTTTAAAAACAGTTATTTTAATTAAAAAGACCCGTAGCTTGGCTTTCTCAAGTACGGGTCGTATCCTCGCTGGCGTGCAATAAAAAGCCATCACGAAGTTGAGCAGAATAAATTTCTTAAATTTAAAATACCATTTATGGGGTGAATTTACAATAGTTATCTGATTTTTATTATGATTGGTCTAACGGCTGAACTTTATCCATTACGCAAAACATGATATTCTATAAAAAATAATGATGAAGTTTAGGTGAAAACAATGGAAAATAAAAAAGTGAATTTTTGTCCAAACTGTGGTTTCGAATTAGCAGCTGGTGCTAAATTTTGTCCCAATTGTGGATATGCGCTACAGCCCATGAAAGAAACGCCTTCTGAACCAATAACAAGAAGTCAACAACATGCACAACGTTCAGGATACACGGAAACAAATGAGCAAGGACCGAGAAATCCTAAAAATAAATCAAACGGAACTTGGAAAATTATTGGAGCTGTGTTGATTGGGATGCTAATTGCCCTCGGGATTGGAACATGGTTTATTATGTCTGCTGGCAATAAGGTCAGTGGTGGGGATGCTGATAACTATAGTCGTGTACAAACAAAAACTAGTTCTAAGAAAGCCAGCTCTGCTAAAGAGGTTACCTCAAGTGTGGAATCAAGTAGTTCTAGTTCCAGTTCTGAAGAAGTCACGGATAAATTGGATATCAATCAGTTAGATCCAGAGGAATCCGGGGCCGCGATCATTCACTACGGTAGCGATGAAATTACTGATTCGGCAGTTTGGGCTGACATTTGGTCAGAGGCGGACGCTACCGGAATGACTATTTATGTGAATAATTTTGATGAAGTTAGTGATGATACCCTTAGTAATCCTGGTGAGGACAATGTTTTGTATACGGTCAAAATAGCATCTACCGATAGTTCTTCAACTCGTTTGTTTTATACGCTGAGGGATGGTTATGTGAATTACTATACTGGAAGTTATGAAGACCACAAATATACATTTGATAATTTTGGTGAAGCAGTTGCAACAGTTAGCTTAAAACATATTGTTTCGCAGGCTAATCAGGATTCAGATACAGTAGAATCGATTAGAAATGCGGCGGTTACAGTTGAAGATGACCGGTAAATAATTAAATTCAAGGCTGATTTGTCGGTCTTTATGTAACCTGTAAAGAAAAAACACTTTACATCTAAATGAATAACTGGTATATTATTTAACGTGAAATAAAACAGGAGGTGTTGACATGTCTGTAAAAATTCGTTTGAAACGAATGGGTTCAAAAAAGCGTCCTTTCTATCGTGTTGTTGTTGCTGATTCTCGCTCACCACGTGATGGTCGTTTTATCGCCCAAGTTGGTACTTACAATCCATTAGTTAATCCAGCTGAAGTAAAATTAAATGAGGAAGACATCTTAGGTTGGTTAAGCAATGGTGCTCAACCATCAGATACCGTTAAGAATATTCTTTCAAAAGCTGGAATTATGAAGAAGTATCACGAATCAAAGCTTGCTAAGTAATCGGGATAACTGATTATGAAAGATATAGAAGCTTTAATCTTAGCAATTGTTAAACCGCTCGTTTCTCATCCAGAGCGAATCTCAATTGAACAATCAGAATCAGAACGTTTTTATGAATTTCATTTAAGTATGGATCCAGCTGATGTTGGCCGAGTTATTGGACGACGTGGGCGAGTTGCTCAGGCGATTCGAAACGTTGTTTATAGCTTTCGCCTTCAAGGTAATAAGCGGGTTCGGTTGGTGATTGAAGACGGCAAATCGAAAAACTCTTAAACGAAACCTGGTTTTGTTTAAGAGTTTTTATTATATTATGAGGTAGATTAATGCAATATTTTAATGTGGGTAGAATTGTTAATACACATGGCATTCAAGGTGAAGTAAAAATCATGCCCATCACAGATTTCCCAAAAGATAGGTTTCAGGTGGGTAAGCAATTGTACTTGTTCTCACCTAAAAGTGAAGATAAACCAGTAAAAACGTTAGAAGTTTCCAAAGTTCGACAACAAAAAGGCCTCTATTTTTTACGCTTTGTGGGTTTAGATTCCATCAATGATGTTGAGAAATATAAAGAGTTTGATTTAAAAATTCCGGAAGAGGATCGAGGACAACTTGCTTCTAACGAATTTTATTATAACGATATTATTGGCTTAGACGTTTATGATTTAGATAATCAACTATTGGGTCAGATATCTGAAATCATGTCACTTGGTGCCAATGATGTTTGGGTAGTTAAACGGCCAGGCCAAAAAGATTTACTATTACCATATATTCATCAGGTTATTAAACAGGTGGATTTAAAGACCCATCGCGTAATAGTGGAATTATTAGAGGGGCTTGATGAATGAAAATTGACATCTTAAGCCTTTTTCCAGATATGTTTAGTGGCCCGATGCACGAATCAATTGTGGGTAAAGCTATCGAAGATCATCTGCTTGATATTGATGTGACTAATTTTCGTGATTATTCTAGCAATAAACACAATAATGTCGATGACTATCCGTATGGCGGTGGGGCTGGGATGCTTCTTCAACCACAGCCGATTTTTGATGCAATGGCCGCCATTGATGAAACAAATCAACAGTTGCCAAAAGGACGCGTGATTATCCTAGATCCAGGCGGTAAACCGTTTAACCAAAAGATGGCTGAAAATTTTGCTAGTGAGTCACACTTAACATTCATTTGTGGGCATTACGAGGGATACGATGAACGTATTAAAACGCTCGCCACTGATGAAGTTTCTCTAGGAGATTATGTCCTGACTGGTGGTGAACTTGCGGCAATGGTTATGATTGACGCAACTGTTCGCCTCTTACCAGGAGTGCTAGGAAATGAAGAATCTGCTCCGGGGGATTCTTTTTCTACCGGATTATTGGAATATCCACAATATTCGCGTCCGGCCGATTTTAGGGGGATGCAAGTTCCAGAGGTGTTACTGAACGGAAATCATCAATTGATCGCTCAATGGCGTCGTAAACAAGCTTTAAAGCGAACCCTGCAAAAGCGTCCAGACTTATTAGATAAAATTAAGCTTGATCGTAAAGATTTTGAATTATTAGAAGAGATTAAGCTTGAATTTAGTGACGACACTGATGATTAGTTGGGTTTAAAACAGCTTTACAGTGTTTTGATTTTATGCTAACATATTAAATAGTCTGTTAAGACAAACACACAATATTCCGCTGTTCAAAAAGGATAAGAATGTTGATGAAAGGAAGGTTCTCAATGAATCTATTAATTAATAAAATTACCGAGTCACAATTGCGTGATGACATCCCTGATTTCCGTGCTGGAGACAGTGTTCGTGTGCATGCACGAATCGTTGAAGGAACACGTGAACGTATTCAGCTTTTTGAAGGCGTTGTTATCAAACGTCATGGTGTTGGAATCAGTGCAACATATACGGTTCGTAAAGTCAGCAATGGTGTTGGGGTTGAACGTACATTCCCATTACATTCACCACGTGTTGCTAAGCTAGAAGTTACTCGTCATGGACGTGTTCGTCGTTCTAAACTTTATTACTTACGTGCTTTGAACGGTAAAGCTGCTCGTATTAAAGAAGACCGTCGTTAAGATGATTAAAGTACAAGTCAATTATGGCTTGTATTTTTTTATAGAAATTTATGGATTGAATTATCGAGAAAAAAACTATCAAGTCAATTAAATCATGACTTGATAGTTTTTTAGTACTTAAATTTTTTTATTTGTTTTATGTTCACTTGCGACATAAAATCCCCAAGCAATGGCACCGAATAAGATTGGACCGATGACTGTCCAAAAGGCAGTATTTAAATCGTGTTGTAGCAGTGGTTCCACAACTGTAAACACAATTCCGAACATGAGGACAATCAAGACAATAATCGTTGTGGCATAAACGCTGAATTTTGTTTTATAGATGACAAACGGACGATTTAAATCTTGACGACGTTTGAAAAATGGGAAAGCGCCGATTAAGAAAAGGTATGGGAAAGTTGTTGAAATGTTAGCCATATCGGTCAGAATCGTGTAGAATCCCTGAGCGTCTGAACCACCAAATGAAATAAAAAGAACAAAAACAGCAACCACAGCAGCTTGACACCACATTGCAAAGGCAGGCACACCAGCTTTATTTAATGTGGTTACTTTTGCAGGCCAAAATTTCTTTGGTGATCCCAGAATAAAAGATTTCAAAGGGGAATAGATTAAGACAAAAAATGATCCTAGATAGGCCATAAACATGCCTAAACCAGCAAATCTGGCGAACCATTGTCCCAACGTAATAGCCGTTGCTTGTTGTAATCCTAAGGCCTTTCCGAATACAAAACCAAGATTGTTCATCATGACATAGGTAATATTGCCTAAATCGACGTTATGTCCTGAGAGCGTTTGGTGCCAATTAGTTGAAATTCCCCATAAGAAAATAGATAAAGCATACATAATGCCGATAAAAACAGTTGAAATGATGATTCCTCGAGGAAAAGTCTTCTCAGGCTTTTTAAGACTGTCTGTCACCCCACCCATGGATTCCATTCCGCCATAGGCAAAAACGGCATATACGATAAATGAGAGCATAGCAATGGGTGATGTAAAGGACGGATTAGGAGAATGAACAACGCTGCTTAAACCATTGAAGGGTTCGGCTAGTTGTCCATGATTTAAAAAGAGAATACTTAAACTCACGATAAATAAAACCACATTGAGTAAAGCCACAAAAATACCACCCACTGAAGAAACCTTGGCAATCGAGGTCATCCCGCGGGTCGTACAGAAAGTTACAAAGACAATCCAAAAGATTCCCATCAAACCAATTGTTTGGGTTGAACTTAGCCCAAACAAATGCCAACTTTGGGTGGCATCATGACCGGCAAAAATGGTTGAGAAGGGAATCCAAACTTTAGAAGCTGTGGAAACCATCCAAATAATCCAAGATGATAGCCAGATAAAAGTCCCAATAAAAGCCAGTTTTTCGCCAATCGATTGTTCCAACCAGGAATAAATACCGCCTTTGGCATCTTTAAAGGTGGATCCATACTCCGCGAACATTAAACCACTGGGTAAGAAGAAAAGAAATGCTGCCAAGACGTACCAAATAATGCTTGCATATCCCATTTGGTCAAAAGCCACTGTGGTGTTTGCAAACCCAAAAATCGATGTGAAGATCATCAGTATTAACCCCGTAACTGAGATCTTTTTTGTGTTTTTCATTATATTTACTTCCTCTTATTTAATTATAGGTTCATATCCTGCTTAAAGTTTAGTGGTGATAAATCAGTCATTTTGGTGATTAATTGAGCAGTAAGCTTTTGCATTGATTGCAGTCCCAAATCTGCATTCTGTTTGCTCTGACTGGTTAAATAATTCTCTAGTTGTTTTCCTTCAAGGGTGCGAGCCATTTTATCACTGATATGCAGGTTTAAAATGAGTTGCTGATTAACTTTTGCCTGCACATCTTCAAGTAATGAGCCGAACTCTAAGTAGTTAGTATCCACCAAAACACCAGCTTGTTTGTAAATCCAATAAGCGGAATCAGGTTGGAAGGTCTCACTGCCGCGTTTGTAATTAGCTGGTGTATCCTTTATTCCTGCATAAAATGGAATATAAATACTTTGAGCAGCAACCCCCATCGCTAACCAGTGAATACCCGCAATTTCAGTGGGCAAATTTGGTCGAATTTGTAAAACGTGCGATTCTTGTGTTTTTGCCAAACTGATTGGCCGATACTGGGTTCGTTCCCGAGCATCACCAACTCCGATTGGATCAAAAGCCGTTCCTTGAAAATGAGAACTTAAGACTTGTTTGACGTCATCTACTTGAATCAGTTTTTCTGCACGTCGAATAAAAGGTAAGTCATGACTTTGTGGCTGTTGTTCAGTATGGGGGTTCAATAGTTTTTGTCCGTACCAAACCCGGGGATTATTGTAAAATTCATCGGATAGATCATTGGTCCCAAAAATATTGCGGAAATTAAATCCAGTGGTCTGAGGATTTAAATGATTTTGGGTCACAAAATCAGCTAAGCCGGCAACGGTCATAAAGTTCTCATTATCATCGAAATCAATTTCTTGAATTGAAAGTTGATTGGCAACAACGGCATAGGCATCATCAGGAATCCGTTGGGCGACCCATTGATGACCGGCTGCCGTTTCCATATACCAAACCTCTTTCTGATCGGAAAATAGAATTCCGTTTGTTTCAGAGGTTCCATACTTTTCAATAATGTTGCCTAAATAATTTACGCCTTCACGAGCAGTTTTGATGTAGGGGAGAGTAACAGTGACCATCGCTTCTTCGCCAATTCCATTTTCAACAAGTGGATCGGCACCGAGAGCCTGGTTGTTCGTATAGGCACTTTCAGTGGCACTCATAGCGACCCCGAATTCGTTGATTCCATCTTCTTCAAACAATCCAAATTTATCAGTCCACTCGGGAGTTGCCGTGTATTTTCCAGCAACCTTAGGAAGATTGAGGGTGAAACCATTATCCATTGATTTAAAAATTTGAGTTTCAGAGTATTCATGATGGGGATGAACCACAAAATGTTTAGGCCATGCGGCCCGTGAGTCTTCATTACGGCCAATTAAAGTTGAGCCGTCAGTAGTTGCCAGACGACCGGCCAAAAAACTGGTACAGGCTGAATACGAATTAGATTGATTTACCATTAAATTTCCTCCTTGAAAATGAATATATATACAGTTTTTATTTTATCATAAATCTTTGATTGAAATTTATGGAAAATATTGCGACAATAGATCAAATGAATGAGGAGGAAAATAAACATGCCATTGGTTCATATTGATTTGATTGAAGGTCGGTCTACCGATCAGCTACGAAACTTAGTAAAAGAGGTTACCGCAGCTGTTTCTAAGAATACAGGGGCTCCGGCTGAACATATTCACATTGTGTTAAACGAGATGCGTCCTGATCGTTATAGTGATGGCGGCGTATTGCGTAGTGACGAAAAATAACAAGTGGTCACAAGAAAAGGAGCAACCTTTATGGGTTACTCCTTTTCGAATTCTAATTTAATTGGCTAAATTTAAATAATTTTCGAGATATCTTGCAAGACCGTCATGATCGTTATCAAATTCAGTTACGTCATTGGCGATACTTTTGATGACCGGAGTTGCGTTTTTCATGGCGACCCCGCGGCCAACGTAATCCAACATTTCAGCATCGTTATGTTCATCCCCAAATGCGATGATGTTTTGGCGATCAATATTGTATTGTCGAGCAATGTAGGCAACGGCCTTGGCTTTCTGAATGCCTTTTGAAACGACTTCCAAGACGCTGTTAGGGCCGCCCCAAACACCGATATCCACCTGTTGACCATAGTTATGCATGACAATATTACGCACAGTTTGTTCTTGATTAGGAGCCACCAAAAGGACCATGGAAGTTGGATTTCGTTTAAGTGAATTCCTAGAGAGCAATTGGTCCTGATTTAAGGTGGTGGGGAAAAAGCCTAGAGAGGACGGAGGCAAATGATCCGCTAAGTACGTATGTTTACCTTCAGCTGCAATCATTTCTAATTGTAGTTTTTTACGATTAGCCATCATATCCAAAACAATTGCCTTACTGATGGTGCGTTTGTACTCACCGGACCAGTGTTGATGGGGAATATGGGTAAGAGCCCCATTAAAGTTAGTCATGGGTGTTTTCAGCTGTAATTGATCGTAAATGGCTTCAGAAATTCGGTAAGGCCGCCCGGTAACAATACTAACAAGATGGCCGGCAGCAGTGGCTTTTTGAATTACTTCAACAGTTTTGGGTGACACTTGATTTTGACTATTGAGCGTCGTTCCGTCGAGATCAATGGTGATTAATTTTTGTGGCATGTTATTCAACTCCAATAAGCTTTATAATAAAAGTAATGTATCCTAATTTAAATTAACATAGATTAAGGATGGATGCTATCAAATTTAGAAATGAGTGGAATTATGCAATTACCAAAAGGCTTTATTGAAAAGTATACACAGCTTTTAAAAGATGAGGCGCCAGCTTTTTTTCAAGCTTTAAATGAAGAACCAACGCGGGGCTTTCGGGTGAATCCTTTAAAAAGTTCGAGTCAACCAACGGAGCACGCTACCAATGATCCAGTTTCATACTGTCAGTTTGGCTACTATGGAACTGTAAGTGGGAAAACAATTGATCACCAAAGTGGGCTAATTTATAGCCAAGAGCCTAGTGCAATGTACGTGGGTGAAGTTGCACATCCTAAACCTGGAGATCGTGTGTTGGATCTTTGTGCAGCTCCTGGTGGGAAAACAACCCATTTGGCAAGCTATATGAATCAAGAAGGACTTTTAGTTTCCAATGAAATTAATCGGAAACGCGCCGGAATTTTAGCTGAAAATGTGGAACGATTTGGGCTGCAGAATACGATTATGACCAACGAATCTCCTGATAGTTTAGAAAAGCATTTTCCTGCATTTTTCGATGTTGTGGTCGTTGATGCACCGTGTTCTGGTGAAGGGATGTTTCGTAAGGATCATGAGGCTGTGCAGTATTGGACGCCTGAATATCCATTATCTTGTGCCAACCGACAAAAAAAGATTCTAAAAAGTGCTTTAGCAATGTTGAAGCCAGGCGGCCGACTAATTTATTCAACGTGTACGTTTGCCCCTGAAGAAGACGAACAGAATATGGCCTGGTTATTACAGGAATATGCTGACTTACAATTGCTGCCGATAAAAAAATATCCAGGGATGGCTGACGGTCGTCCGGAGTGGGCAGATGGCAATTCAGAACTAACTAAGGCCCTCAGAATTTTTCCACATCAAATGCGTGGTGAAGGCCATTTTATTGCCCAGCTGCAAAAACAGATTACTGATGTAAAGACTAAGGAACTTAAGCCACAAAAGAGTAATGTAAACAAATTGCAGCGACAAGATTGGCACAAAGTTGCTGATCAATTGCTATCAATCACGATTGAGGATTCTCGTCTCCTAGCGTTTGGAGAGCATTTGTATGCAATGCCAACAGATTTACCAGAGCTCAGCAAACTACAAGTGATTCGTCCCGGAGTTAATCTAGGCATGTTTAAGAAAAATCGATTTGAGCCTGCTTTGCCATTAGCATTGGCATTTCAAGCAAAAGATTTTCAAGAGCCAGTTCCAATTACTGAGGAACAATGGGTAGATTATGTTCATGGTGATACATTTAGTATTTCAGACGTAACTAATGGCTGGCACGCGTTAACATGCCATGAACTAACCGTTGGATTTGGGAAGGTAGTTAACGGGGTAGTCAAAAATTTTTATCCTAAAAAACTTCGCTTTAGCATTAACAAATAAATAGAAATGTAACAAAAAGCGTCAGACAAAAAATGTCTGACGCCCTTTGTTTTATAAGAGTTTGATTTGACGCTGTCTGCAATAATGACTTAATGATTCATCAAAAATAAGATTCTTTGCGTTTAATTGCTGAATGGTTTGGGCACCTTGGATAGTTAAAAGATCCTTGAGCTGAGTTTGCCAATTAGTAATGAGTGTAATTGTGTCATTTTCACCATTTCTCAAAAGCGAATGGAGAACCGTACCAGCAATTCCAATCATGTTAGTACCTAGTGCAAAACCTTTTACCATGTCTAAAGGCGTTCGAATGCCGCCACAAGCATAGATAGTTAAGCTGTCCTGTAAGGCCTGTGATTCTAGCAAGGATTCCACGGTGGTTAATCCCAGATCTTGTAAATAATCATAGGCTTTGTCATGGCGGCGAGCATTTTCAATTTTAGCAAAATTAGTGCCCCCGTGACCAGCAACATTGATAAATTGAACCCCCACAGCCTGTAGGCTTTGCATGGCATCTTTCGTCATTCCAAAGCCAACTTCTTTAACAATCACTGGAACGGAAACATGTTGAACAATTTCACCAATATTTTGAAGCCAATTAAATTCACGATCACCCTCGGGCATAATCATTTCTTGAATAGCGTTCACATGGACCTCAAGTAAATTAGCCTGAATCATATCAACTGCTTCTTGAGCCGCAACTGGGGAATGATTAGCTCCAATGTTAGCAATAATCAGCCCATCCGAATTGATTTCACGAACAATTTGAAAAGTTTCTCGTAATGAGGGTTCTCGAAGGGCAATACTTTGTGAGCCCACAGCCATGGGTAAGTGGGTTGCTTTTGCAATCCGGGCTAAGCTAGCATTGAGTTTACCTGTATATGCACTACCACCGGTCATGGCTTCAATGTAAAAAGGGAAATCTGTAAAGATCCCCCCCATTTGACTATTTAGACTAACTTGTTTTTGATTGATTTCCGGAAGGGCATTCGGCAGTAACCGAATGTGCTGAAACCCGGCTTCAGACTGTGGTTGATAAAAATGTTCCGCTAAAGAAACGTGTTCATCTTTTCGGTGAGACTGAATGTCTTTCATAGTTAATTCTCCTTAAAGCTCGGTTACATTATGGACATTAAATTTCAATTGCTCGATACCTTTATCATGCCATGTGGCTAAGAGGGAATCAGTGGGACGATTACGATCAATTAAGACAATCCCACAATCACCACCACCAGCTCCTGAACTTTTGGCAGCCCCACCAGCTGTTTCGGCGTCATTTATCATTTCTTTTAGGGTAGGGGTTTCGATCAAAACTTTACTAAAATCACTGAGTTTTTTGAGGATTTTACGATTAATGCGCAATTGGTTTTGAATAACCGCAATCGATTGATCATGAAACCCTTTGACCATTTCTTTAAGACAATTTTTACTTTCTTCTAGAAAAACTTGATATTCGCGTTGGTCTTTGACCTTACCCATCGCTACTTTATCCACCAAGTGGGAAGTAGATGCCGGGGAGCCTGTCCAGCCAATCATTAACTTAAGATCAGCAGGGGGTGTCAACAATTCAATATTGAGTCCTGGCCAGGTTTTGTTTAGCAAGTCCATTAACGTTGTTTGTCGACGTTGTGCAGAGAGCCAATCACGATTAAAAGAATGATAGGCAATCCAGCCACCATAAACACTAGCAGCAATGTCACCTAATGAACCATTGCCTTGCACATCAAAATGGGCAATTGCAGCTAACTTAAAGAGGATATCTTTAGTTAATGGCAGGTGGTAGAACTTTGCCAAAGCTTTAATCGTGGCGACGGTAACGGCAGCAGAACTGCCTAACCCGTATTTTTTCCCATCTGAGCTATCAAGGTCACTATTAATATAAAGATTGTATAGACCGAGATCTTTGTGGAGATTGCTTGCATATTCTTCCGTAATGGTGATTGCAGAAAGAATGTAGTGGAATGGATTATCACGATTATCAAAAATCATTTTGGAACCTTCACGTCGCCAAAGAATAGAATTTTCATGGTATTGTTCAGAAACGATTCGGCCAATATTTTCAGTTTTTTCAATTGACGCTGTTACAAACTGATTTAGCGCCACAATAATCGCTGGATATCCTGATTCAACAACTGCGTACTCTCCTGCGATGTAAAGTTTTCCAGGTGCTTTCACCGTAATCAATGAATCAAGTCCCTTCAACATTTAAATTGTTTTTTATTTTTTATAGGTATGTGATGCCTGGGCCCGGTTTGCAAACGACTAGTTGTTTTGCACTCACAATTTGGTTAAGCTCGTGCATGATAAATTCGTTATCAGAAGAAGCACAGATAATCTTAACGTTTGGCCCCGCGTCCACAGTACTATAACATTCTACACCTTGTTTTCGCATGTTGCGAACAGCACTAAGAATTGCGAGCGTTTGCGGTTGGAAATAAGTGAAACTGGGAACGGCACCAAACGTTGTCGCGTGCATCCGCATTGCACTCTGCTCGGCAAGCTCACCCAAAGTTGCTAAATTTTGATTAAGAATGGCCGTTTTCATCGGTTTTACGTCAGCCTGGGCATTTTTTACCCAAGCTGGATAGAAAGGGGAGGTTTCCACAACAGACTGCATGCCATTGGTGCTGCTAACTTTCTTTTGAGCAGTGTTTATAAGCACCGTGATGAGATTAATATCCCAATCGACATTTTCTTGAATGGGTTCTGCATAAGAACTTTGGTCATCATGGCCAGCATGCCACTGGACAAAACCACCAAAAATGGAGCGTGATGCGGATCCAGAACCATGGCGAGCTATGATCGATAATTGACGATTAGATAAGTTTAGCCCAGCCGCTTTTGTGGACGCAGCTGCTAAGGCTGCAAATGCAGAAGCAGAAGAAGCTAAACCGGCAGTGGAAGGTACGTGATTGGTAGACTGTACTTTTGCAAAATTTGAAATCCCACTTAGATGACGAACTAAATCTAAAACATTTTTGACGCGCTTAACACCTGAACCAGTCAAAGGCTTCTCATCAACGAAGATTTCATCGTGATCTAAGGATTGATCAAAATCGACAGAAGTATCTGTATAAAAACGGTCTAGGGTAAGCGAGATACTGTCATTGTACGGAAGAATAAGCTTAACGTTTTTTTTCCCCCAGTATTTTAGAAAAGCAATATTAGTATGTGCACGAGCGGTTATCATTATTGAGCTCCTTTATGATCTGGGCTTTTGAGTGGTTCAATCCAAGTATTTACTGCACCATTCTTAATTAAAATGTCAGCGACTTGCTGAGCGGTCTTTTTGTCCTGGGTTAAAGCAATTAAACAGCCACCCATGCCACCACCAGTTAGCTTGGCTCCTAAGGCCCCATTGGTGATGGCTAACTGGGCAAAAAGATCTAAAGTCGGATGACTAACACCTAGTTTAGCCAACAGATTTTGCGAATTATTCATTAAGGTGCCCAGTTTTTTGAAATTACCGGTGGTTAAGCACTCACGGGCTGATTTGGCATTTTCTCCCAATCTTTCAATGGCGGTTTCGGCACTAGTTGAAGAAGCAAGCTGAGATTTGACGTGTTGGACGGCTAAACCAGTCTGACCTAAGATGCCCGTGTCGGCAATCACAAGGAACGCATTTTTAGTAATTGGCACCGTCTGGAGCCGACGACCACGAATAAACCAAATGGGGGCCTTAGCGCTAACAGTTGCAGCATCCAAGCCACTGGGGTTTCCGTGAATATATTGTTCAGAAACATCTGCTAAACGGAGTAATTCCGAATGAGAAAGGGGCTGTTCAAAAAAATGAAATAGGGCGCGAATAAGGGCAACAGCCGTAGCCGCAGAAGATCCCATCCCCCGTTCTGACGGGATTTCACTTTGAATTTTAATATTAAAGGAAACGTTTTCTTGGTGTAGCTCAGTTAAAATGGTTTTAATGAGAAGTTGAATGCCAGTTTCATTGTTAGGCATATCAATCAACTTCCCATCAAAATAGCGGCTTTGAATCGTTTGAGGGGCATTGGTTTTGGTGATGGTTACTTTCGTTTGTATTTTGGAGATGGGTAAGCAGATGGCAGGCTGGCCATAGACCACACTATGTTCACCAAAAAAAATTATTTTGGCATGACTTTTTCCAATTGCAGTTTTTAACAACACGATCGCTCACTTTCAAATTTGTAAAGTTATTATCAGAAACGCCGTTAAACTAACAACTCTTAACTAAATTGTTTTGGATCGGTTGGGATCAGAAATGTTTTTCAGCTTAATATTAAACTTTTAGACTTTTTTACGCTATAAACAAGTTTATATCTTAACATATTTTTAGTAATACCAGCATAACTTGAAGAAAGCAGAGGATGTGGCGGTGTGACTACACAAAATCTAAATAAAAATAGTGGTCGACTACTTTAAATTTTGTTAACTGAAATTTACAGGCATTTATGACAAGACGTTAATGTAGTATTATAAAAGATATGGAACAAACATCTTATGAGTTAACTGGTGAGGATATGGATTCAAATACAACATATGCAGTCGTAGATATTGAGACTACAGGCACCAATTTGAACGCAAATGAGCGGGTCATTCAGATTGGCTGCGTATTTATTAAGCATCATAAAATTATAAATACTTTTGCAACTGATATTAATCCTGAAATGGCAATTCCAAATGCCATTCAACAGTTGACGGGGATCACCAATCGGCGAGTGCGAAAAGCACCTTTGTTTGATGATATTGCGCCAACTTTATTTGGGCTCCTTTCAGATACTGTTTTTGTGGCGCACAACGTGAACTTTGATTTTCCTTTTTTAAATTATGAATTCGAAAGAGTGGGCTATCCAGCCTTGACTATTGAAGCAGTGGATACTGTGACACTAAGTCAAATCTTGTTACCTAGTGTAAATGGATACCGGCTGCGTGATTTATCTAGATATTTTGGCATTAAACATGAGCATCCGCATTCTGCAGACAGCGATGCTTTAGCAACTGCGAAGTTATTTATTATGTTACAAAAACGTTTATCTGGTTTACCACTTATAACGTTGGCACAATTAAACAAATTGTCTGGCAGTCTGCCCAGACAAACTGCAACGCTGATTGAAGGGGCTTACGCGCAAAAGCAAAAATCACCGGGGAAACTCCCCGCCTTTTTAATGATCAAAGAAAATTTAGTGTTGCGGGTGCAGCGGACTAGAATTATTGATGACACCAGTGAACAACTAATGCATTACCCGCATTCAAAAAAATCCAAATTAGACCTTTTTAAAAATGACTTAGGATGGCGTAGCGCCCAGTCGAGAATTATGAACGCTATTTACGCAAATTATCAAAATGATGCTCCCAAAGCGTTGGTGATTGAAGCGCCAACTGGGATTGGGAAAACGCTAGGGTACTTGTTGCCGTTTGTCTTTTTGGCCTTTCAAAACCATTTACCAGTTGTGGTTAGTTCAACGACGACGCTATTGCAATCGCAGCTAATGGAAAAGACAATTCCAGTTTTAAGTAAAATTTTATCTGTACAACTTGACGCTACTTTGGTAAAAGGGAGTAATCATTATATTGATTTAGCCAAATTTTCTCAACAATTGAATGAAAGTGATCCGGCTAACCAGAGTCGCTTGATTAAGATGAAATTGTTGGTTTGGCTAACGTATACAAAAACTGGGGATCTTGACGAACTACATATTAACAACCACAAGATCCCGCTCCTAAACGAGGTACGTCATCAAGGAATTGCCAGTTTGGATGCAACCAATCCGTTTTATGAAATTGATTTCTATCAAAGAGTTATTCGTAAAGCGCATCTTTCTCAAATTGTGGTGACTAACCATGCTTTTCTCACGCGGCATGCAGATTTGTTAGGAAGCAAGAACCGGCCGCCTTATCTGGTTATTGATGAAGCACAACGATTTGTGAATACAATTTTACAAGAGAATCGGGTGACCCTCGACTTTAATCACTTAATGAGTATGGCGCATAGTGCAGTTAGCCATTTAAAAATGAGCAGGGGAATAGACCGGTCGCCGGTTGTGAAGGCTAATCCAATGGGGAGTTTCCATGTTTTTCAAATGGCAGATGAACTTGAAGCGATTAATCAGGAGATTAGTGAGATTCAGTCACAGCTCTATAAGCGTTTTTTAGCCCATCAAATTCCGATGGAGTCCAACAGTTTACCTTATCAACGGTTGATTAACTACTCAGAATTGACTAAATTTTTTGAGACTAATCAAGAAATGATTCAACGTTTACAGGAAAGTTTTGTTTCAGAAATATTAGCTTTTGAAGCACTGAATAAGATTCTTGAAAAACAGCAACAAAATTTAGTGGAAACAGAGGTTCGTACTTGGGTTAAATTGAATACACAACAATTAGAAATTGAAATTCAATCGCAAATCTTTAGACAAATTTTCGATTCGTTACTGAGCGGTGCCAAGCACTTGAATAATGAAACTAAATTTTATTGGGTGCAAGTTGGACCACAACATGATGCCGGTAGTGTTAGTTTGTCACAAGGCATTATCGAAAGTGCCGATTTTATTAATCAAAATGTTTATCCATGGTTTCAAAAACCGACTTTGATTGGTGCAACTCTGTTTTCAAACAGTCGCTCGAAGTATTTTCTTAATCAAGTGGGGTTAGCCAGCGATTCGACAACTGTGAAAAAATACAGTAGTCCTTATAATTTTACGGATAACGCGTTGCTAGAAATTGTTAATGATGGTCCATTCATTAATGAAATAAGTTCAGACGAATACGCTCTATATCTGACTGATGCCATCTATCAATTGGCAAAATCAACCCCTGGCAAAATATTAGTTTTATTTAATTCGCTAGCTACAATTAAAGATGTGTTTAATCGCATTCAAAAAACGGATTTGGGTCGTCGTCGGCAGATACTTGCGCAAGGTGTCAATGGCACCAAATCGAAACTAACAAGAGAGTTTATGTCAAGTTCTACCGGTATCTTGTTTGGTGCGGCAAGCTTTTGGGAAGGGATGGATTTATCCAACGGCCAACTGGATCTCTTGATCATAACGAGATTACCATTTGATTCGCCTGATGACATCTTTACAAAAGCCGAAACAAAAATTCACCAGCAAGCTCATCGAAATCCATTTATATCAACATTGCTTCCCAGGAGTATTCTCCGGCTTAAGCAAGGCATTGGGCGATTAATTCGATCAGAAAAAGATTACGGTGCCGCCGTGATTTTAGATCGAAGGATTATCGACAAGAGTTATGGGAAAACGATGTTACACAGTTTGCCGAAGGGGATGCCGATTGAAAAGCAGCCTTTAAATCAAATAAACGGGTCGCTTAGTGAATTCTTTAGAAAACATCGCTAATATAGGGTGATTTATTTGCTATAATTACTGTAGTTCTGAATTCAATAGAAAGTGAGCTGTAAATGTGAAACGTTCAAGAAAGCATACTAGCCATTGGTTTTTAATATTTATTGCGGCTGTAATTATTTTGGTCGGTGGTACGTCGATTATTTATCATGAAATCCGTAAGCCAGTTGATTCTGCGAAAAGTCAGTCGGTGGCCATTGCAAAAAAATACGCCCATTTAAAAACGGAAACAGATTTCTCTTGGGCTAGTTACGATGACACTTATTACACTGTTACAGGAACTAGCAAGCAGAACACACCGATATATGTCATTATTTCCAATAACGGGAAAAAAGTGAGGATCTTCAAACAGTCGGCAGGTATCAATCGTAATGATGTTTTAAAAAAAGTTTGGAATAATTATAATCCCAAAAAAGTGACAACCATTTCGATGGGGATGTATAAGAAAAAACCAGTTTGGGAGGTTGGATACATGAATGCCTCTGGACAATTATGCTTGAAAACTTTAAACTTTAAAAATGGTGAAGTTGTTCGACACGTGAATAACATCTAAAGAAAAGAAACTTGAGGAGGATATTGATTTGGAACAGATTAGTATTGTTGATTCCAAAGATCATGTAGACGAACGTGTTAAAATTGGCGTTTGGTTGACAGATAAACGGTCTAGTGGAAAAATCAGCTTTTTACAATTAAGAGATGGAACGGCCTTTTTTCAAGGGGTTGTGATAAAAAATGCGGTTGGTGAAGAAACTTTTGAATTAGCCAAAAAGCTGCGCCAAGAAACAAGCATGTGGATTACGGGGACGATTCATCAAGACGATCGATCTCATTTTGGATACGAAATTCAAGTTGATGGAATTGAAGTCATTGGTGAAAGTGAAGATTATCCGATTACACCCAAGGAACATGGGATTGATTTTCTATTGGATCATCGACATCTTTGGCTGCGTTCATCACGGCCACATGCCATTATGAAGATTCGTAATGAAGTGATCCGAGCAACATATGAATTCTTTAACAACGAAGGTTTCATTAAGATGGATGCTCCAATTTTAACAGGGAGTGCGCCTGAAGGAACAACAGAATTATTCAAAACAAAATACTTTGATCGGGAAGCATATCTCTCACAGAGTGGACAACTCTATGAAGAAGCAGGGGCAATGGCTTTTGGAAAAGTCTTTTCATTTGGCCCTACCTTCCGTGCAGAAAAATCCAAAACACGACGTCATCTGATTGAGTTTTGGATGATTGAACCCGAAATGGCATTCATGCATCAAGAGCAAAGTTTGGAAGTTCAAGAGCGTTATGTGGCCTTTTTAATTCAAAATGTTATTGACCATTGTGAATACGAGCTAAATACATTAGGGCGTGACATCGAAGTTCTGAAGAAGTACACAAAATTGCCTTATGCACGAATTACGTATGATAAAGCCATCGAAATGCTCCAAGAATCTGGTAAATTTCCAGACTTACAATGGGGCGTTGACTTTGGATCACCTGAAGAGACATTTTTGGCTGATCAATTCGAGCAACCTGTTTTTGTTTTGAACTATCCAAAAGCTATCAAGGCCTTTTACATGAAGCCTCATCCAACTCGGGATGATTTAGTTATTTGTGCTGATTTACTTGCTCCTGAAGGTTATGGAGAAATTATTGGTGGTTCCGAACGAGCAGTTGATTACGATTATTTAGTTGAACAAATTAAAAAGTCTGGACAGGATCCTAAAAATTACGAGTGGTATTTAGATCTACGTAAATATGGTTCCGTTCCTCATTCAGGTTTTGGGTTAGGTTTAGAACGTACTTTGACCTGGATTACAGGGGAAGATCATGTGCGAGAGACCATTCCATTTCCAAGAATGTTACATCGGCTTTATCCTTAAAAAGGATGGGGAGGGTCAATTTTGAATGATTTAACACGAAAATTTCTCAAAGCTGGCAATACAGTTATCTCTAATTATTTATTGAGCAATTTTCATCAAATTGGGCTGACTAACGATGAACTGGTTATTTACTTAATTATTGAAAAACAAAGCTCAAAAGGTGATTTGTTTCCAAGTTCCAGGCTGATTGCTCAAGAATCCGGTTTGAGCGAAGCTAAGGTTTATGAATTGCTTCATGAATTGATTCAAAATAAGCTCATGGAGATTCAAACTATCAAACATGCAGATGGTCAGAACTATGATCAATATAATTTTGATCTGCTTTTTGAAAAATTATTGCAGTCTGCCGATAATGACGTCACTGAGAAGAATGAACAAACCAATAAAGTCGATCGAGAGAATGTTTTTGCCAAAATTGAATCAGAATTTGGGCGACCGCTCTCACCAATCGAATTTGAAACCATTAACCAATGGTTAGAAGACGACCATTATGCTCCTGACCTGATTTCACTGGCCTTAAAAGAAGCAGTCTTGAGTCAGGCTTACAGTTTGAGGTATATGGATCGAATCTTATTAAATTGGGAAAAGAAACATTTAACGACAGTTGCACAGGTGCAAAAAGAATCTGAACGTCAAAGAGGAACAACACCTCGTGATAATCATGATGCTTCGAATAACACCGCAGGAAAAGCAGATTTAACGGGTCCTAAGATTCCAATTTATAAAATTTCAGATCAAAACAAATAAAAAATTCACCTCTTCGTTTTATCCAATCATTTCTGATTAGATAGGCGAAGAGGTGAATTTTTTTGTACTAGTTATTCTTTACTACTGCTACTAGAAGAAGTAGATTCCGTACTTGAGCTAGAACTTACACTAGATGAACTTGAACTACTTGAGCCAGATGAACTTGAACTAGTAATAGAACTGCTATTAGAACTACTATTGCTACTGTTACTGTTGCTACTACTACTTGCTGAAGTATCTCTGCTAGTCGTAAAAGGCGTACTTGAACTGCTGGATGAATTATTTTGTGAGTAATCATCGCTAGTTCCTGATGAACTATAACTGGAATTGGTCTTGAAAAGTTCTTTAACCCCATTGACTGTTTTCTCCGTCACGCTTGAAGGTTTTACCCAGTCTTCGTTTGTGACATATGTTGATAAGTAGCTCATCATACTTCTGTAAATTTGTTGAGAGAGGACCGTTTCTTGTTCACTTAAGAATCCTGAAGCTGTATTTTGATGATCATATCCAGTCCATACAGCCATACTGTAATGACGCGTATAACCAGTAAACCAAGCATCCATTGAAGCTGAACTAGGGTAATTATCCGCAATATCAGATGGATAGGCAGTGGTTCCTGATTTTCCTGCTTGATACAGTCCGGAAATATTAGCGGTAGTCCCAGTTCCTGTTGAACTTGATATGACACCTTTTAACATGTCAGTAATCATGTAAGCAGTGGCCTTACTCATGGCCCGCTTACCCTTGCTAGAGTAATGATAAGTTTTACCACTTTGAGTGACAATTTTGTTTACGTAGTATGGCTTATAATAAGTTCCACCGTTAGCAAATGCTGCATAAGCCGCAGATTCTTGAAGAGGAGATATATATAGGCCAATTCCGTTTTGTAATGAATAAGTTGATTTCTGAGAAATTCCCAATCTACTCAGGAAGGTAG
The DNA here is from genome assembly GCF_051122535.1 of Pediococcus sp. M21F004. Taxonomy (NCBI): domain Bacteria; kingdom Bacillati; phylum Bacillota; class Bacilli; order Lactobacillales; family Lactobacillaceae; genus Pediococcus; species Pediococcus sp. M21F004. Next base: position 434,850 of record NZ_CP177314.1, on the reverse strand, counting down.
TAGCCTTACTAATTCCAACATCTTGTAAAGTACGAATTGCAGGAATGTTTCGTGATTGGACAAGAGCTGAACGCATCGTTATCTTACCTTGATATTGTTTATCAAAATCATATAATTTAATGTTTGTGCCTGGATAGGTGAAAGATTCATCTTTTACTTTTCGGCTTGTTGGCCAATTCAAGTATTGAATAGCCGGACCGTAATCCATCAGCGGTTTAGAGGTTGAACCACTACTTCGATCTGTTTGAACTGCCCGGTTTAATCCGTAGGTTACATTGCCAGTTTGACGTCCACCGAGCATAGCAACTACTTTACCATTATTAGGATTGGTAACGGATACGCCAAGCTGGAATTTAGAATCCGGATACTGAACATAATTACTGGTATTACCGATTTCGTAAAGATGTTTTTGTGCCGCAAGGTCTAAATTAGTATAGATTTTCATGCCATCAGTATATGGGTTAAATCCCTTAGCTTCAACAGAACTAATAACTTGTTTTAGATAAGCGTCAACCACTTTACTGTTGACTGTTGAGGAACCAGAAACGCTTGGGTTCTTTGCCAAACCAGTTTTAATATTCGTATTGCTAGCTGTGGTAGCTTGTGATTTTGTAATGACATTGTTGTTAACCATGGCTTGCAATACAGTATTTCTTCTCGAAAGGGCATATTTTGGATATTTGATTGGGTCATAAGAAGTTGGGGCTTGTGGCATACCTGCAAGTAATGCCATCTGAGCAAGTGTCAATTTAGAAAGAGATTTTCCATAATAATACTTGGCTGCAGTTCCCATTCCATAGATACCATTACCCATATAAACTTTGTTAATGTAAAACTCTAGAATTTTATCTTTTGAATATTTTTTGTCAACTTGAATTGCTAACCACGCTTCTTGTGCCTTAACCCGGAGTGTTCGGTCTTTGGCAGAAGTTGAGAAAACTGAAAGTTTGACCAGTTGCTGAGTAAGTGTGCTGGCTCCTTGTAAGCCTAATGATGATCCAGAGATGTTAGCGAAAGTAGCTCCTAAAATTCGCACTGGGTCAACACCATTATTCTTATAGAAACGTTTATCCTCTATAGAAACAACTGCACTTTTTAGTGTTTTGGGAATTTCGTCAGCTTTTACATAATCTCGATCTTGAGCACCAAGCCGACTAATTACCTTCCCACTTTTATCGTAAATAACGGTAGCCTCATCACTAGATAGTTGTTTCTCGGAAATGCTGGGAGCATCTTTTGCGTAATACATAAACAGACCAGCTCCAGCGATTAAGGCTATAATAAACAGACTAAAAAGCCACAGTATGATCCGAATAAAAATGGATCTCCGTCGATGAGGTGGGGAGGTTAGCTGCGAATGTTGTGTGCGGTGTTCCTGATTATTATCAGAGTTATGATTATTACTTTGCATTGTGTTCTCCTTCGTGTTTCTTAATCAACAGGGCATCCACAGCATCCAAATAGGGAATAAGTGGATTCAAATGGTAATTGATTAAGTAGCCATGTTTTTTTACATAATTGAGTGGAATGGACTTTCTACCACCCGTTTTTTGTTGATCCCAATAGAAAAAAAGATTTGTGGCCGAAAGTAGGAAAATTTGATCAAGTTCCACGAACTTAATAACTGTGAAACAAATGCCACCAGCATTGAGACAAGCTTTCATGTGATTAATTTGATGTTCATGAAAGTTATCAAGTGGAAATGCAGTTTTATTTTTTGTTTCTTTAGCATCGAAGTCTAGATAATATCCTTTATAAACACCGTTATAATCTGTTGTGGATGCTTGCCTGAAATAAGCCTCTTTAATAACAGCAGCGCTTCGCTTCGGATAATCCACTTTGACAATTTGGATGGGGGTTGGCTTTTTATGAATAACTGCTTTTCCGTGTGAAAGATAGAACTGATTACTTTCGTTGAGTTCATCTTCTAGCGACATACCACGTTTTCCAAATTGAGTGGGGATCTTTTTTATATGTTGTTGTGGGTTTGAACCGCTAGAAACATAATTTTTTCCAGATGGATAATGAAAGTTCAACTGCATCACTTCCTATTTTCTATATTATACTATAGATGTAAAGACAAAACCGTTTGAAATATATTCTTAAAATTTGGAGGATTCAATATGAGTCGCATATGGATTACCGGATATCGTAACTATGAATTAGAAATTTTTAAGGATGATGATCCAAAATTAAAAATAATCACACTTGTTTTAAAACAGTTATTAAAAAATCAAATCGAATCTGGTGCTACTTGGTTAATTACCGGAGCTCAATTAGGCGTTGAACAGTGGGCTATTGAAGCAGGGGCCCAGCTAAAACCAACTTATCCTGAATTTAAAATAGCAGTGATGTTGCCATTTACCGAGTTTGGGAATCAATGGAATGAAAACAATCAAGCAAAACTTTCTGGAATCTTAACAAAAGCTGACTTTACAGACAGTGTGAGCCATTCTCCATACCAGTCACCACGGCAGTTACGGACGTATCAGCATTTTATGTTAACCCATACTGATCAGGCGATCCTCCTTTATGACCCTGAGCATCCAGGAAAAAGTAAATATGATTACGAAGTTATTCAGAAATGGCAAGAGAATCATCCTTATCCATTAGAGCTGATTGATTTCGATGATCTCCAGGATGCCGCAAATGAATATGAAGAAAGTCAGAACAATAGTTTTAATTTAGATTAAAGTCTGATACAATGGAATACGTGTTACGCGGAGATTACAATAATTATGAGGTGTTAAATATGGATAACTTAAATCTTACTCCAAAAGATATTTTGCAAAAAGAATTTAAACCTAAGATGCGTGGCTACGATCCAGCAGATGTTGATACTTATTTAGATAACGTCATCAAGGATTATGAGAGCTTTCAGAAAAACATCCAACAGTTAAAGGATGAGAATGAAAGATTACGCGATAAGATTGATGAATTAACAAAACAAGTTTCAGTTGGTAAAACAACTTCTAGCGTACAACCAGTTAGCAATGCGACTAACATGGATATTCTAAAACGTCTTTCGAATTTAGAACGTCGTGTGTTTGGTTCCCAGCTTGATAATGGGGAAAACGAATCACATCGAATTTAATTACAATTTGTAAATCTCGGGTAATTGCGGTCTGCTTATGCAGGCTGAGGAAAGTCCATGCCCGCACAAGCTGAGATGCTTGTAGTGTTCGCGCTCGGTGAAAAAATAAGCTGAGGTATCTCGTATGAGATAACGGCGGAATACAGAGCTAAGGTTTCGGCTATGCTCTCATGTTCCCTAAGGTGCCACAGAAACGTTGCAATGTGAGAAATCATATTGATGGAACGCGGTAAACCCCACGAGCGGGCAACCCAAACATTGGTAGGGGCGCTTCACATCTGGAATTGAACTAAATGTGGGGGCAAGCGTTAACGCTTGGAGATAGATGATTACCCAAATTTGAATTGCACCTGAAAATTCATTTTGGACAAAACATGGCTTATAGAGATTTACATTTCAGGGAGACTAGGGTAGAAGTTCGCTTTTATCCTAGTTTTTTTTAGATTAAAAATATAAAAGGTGAAAATATGCAAAAATTTGAATTAATGGCAACATGTGCAAGTGGGATTGAAGCGTTGGTCGGTAGAGAACTACGCGATTTAGGATATGACGTTCAAGTTGAGAACGGACGAGTTCGTTTTGAAGGGACAATTGAGGATATTTTGCGCACAAATCTGTGGTTAAGAACAGCGGATCGTGTAAAGATTATTGTGAGTGAATTTGAAGCGAAGACGTTTGATGATCTATTTGAACTCACAAAAAAAGTTAGCTGGGATAAATTATTGCCCATTGATGCGAGTTTTCCAGTTGAAGGTCGTTCTAGAAATTCACAATTGCACAGTGTGCCAGATGCACAGGCAATTGTAAAAAAGGCGATCGTTAATCAACTTTCAGAGACTTATCATCGAAGAACCCGTTTGCCTGAGACAGGGGCAGTGTATCCTCTTGAAGTTGCGATTAACAAGGACCAGGTACAGCTAACCCTCGATACCACTGGTGACAGCCTATTTAAAAGGGGTTACCGGATTGGTAAGGGTGGCGCACCAATGAAAGAAAACATGGCAGCAGCTTTAGTTATGCTGACCAGTTGGAAATCAGACATGCCATTTGTTGATCCTGTCTGCGGTTCAGGAACAATTGCCATTGAGGCCGCACTTATTGGTCAAAATATAGCACCAGGATTTAATCGTAATTTCATTTGCGAAAAATGGGATTGGGTTCCTGCAAGTGTCAGTGAACAATTACGTGATGAAGCAGATGAAAAAGCTGATTATGATGCTAAACTCGATATTACAGGCTATGATATCGATCAAAATATGGTAGATATTGCTAAGAAAAATGCCATTGAGGCTGGTTTGGGAGATGTTGTTTCCTTTAAACAGTTAGCTGTAAAAGATTTTAAGACTGACAAGTTGAATGGCGTTATAGTGGCCAACCCTCCTTATGGACAACGTTTGAGTGATCAACAAAGTGTTCGTAAATTGTATCGGGAGATGGGTCAAACATATAAACCACTTTCAACTTGGAGTAAATACATCTTAACTAGTGATTTAGAATTCGAACAATTCTATGGATCTCGTTCAACGAAGCGGCGAAAACTGTATAATGGTGCCTTAAGAACGGATTTATTCCAGTATTGGGGAAAACCAATTTGGCACCATGACGGAAAGCGTGAAAAAAAGTAAAATGAAAAAAGTTGCGATTATAGGTGGCGGAATTGTTGGCGCCACTGCGGCTTATTTATTAAGTAAAGAATCTAAATATGCGGTAACCTTGTATGATTCTGGTGAGTACCAGGCAACCAAAGCTGCGGCCGGAATTATATCTCCTTGGTTATCCAAACGCCGTAATCGTCAGTGGTACGCTTTAGCAAAAGATGGTGCTGCCTACATTTCTGAATTAGCTGAGGAAACACAAATGGAACCTGATACGTATTTAAAGTCAGGTACCATCGTAACTCGAAAACAACCAGCTGATGTAGACGAGCTAGAACAGCTTGCGCTAAAAAGGCGAGAGTCAGCTCCTGAGATGGGAGAAATCAAGCGGGTGAACGCTGAAAATATTCGTCATCTTTTGCCCCTTGTAACAGCTGACCTTGAAGACATCTTTATAAGTGGTGGTGCGCGCATTGATGGTGATCGGTTTGTTAGCCATTTACTAAAGCTCGGTGAAAAACATGGTTTAAAAGTTATAAATAACCAAGTGAAACTTGTTAATGAACAAACGGTTTTAATGGATGAAAAGGAAAAAACCTTCGATTATATTTTTGTTTGTGCCGGATCTGGAATTAATGAGTTACTTGATTCATTAAATTATGAAGTTCTTGTACACCCTCAAAAAGGACAACTGATTGAATTGGCTGTTCCAAAATATCCAACTGACATATCTGCACCAGTCCTCATGCCAGAAGGAGAAAAAGATTTCATGCCACTTGGACATGGTAAATTAATTATTGGTGCTACACATGAAAATAATCCAGAGAATAAAACGGATTTTACTGAGGCTGCATTACATGAATTATTAACAAGTGCCATGCGAATCGATAATAATTTAAAGGAGAAGGACCTGGTTGGCACTAGAGTTGGTATGCGGGCTTTTACAGACGATTTTGCGCCATTTTTTGGGTGGCTGGCAAATAGTCAGCACATCCTCGTTGCATCTGGATTAGGATCGTCAGGTTTAACCACTGGTCCTCTAATTGCTAAACTGATGGTTTCTTTATTAGAATCACCTCATTTGTTCTCGAATTATGAAAAAGAAATTTCAAATTACGTTCATGAGAAAGGATAGTGAGCAATATGGAATCATCTAAATCTCGCTTTTATTATCAACCAGCTTTTTTGGCAAGTATTTCATCATGGTCGTGGACACTCTTGATTCTAATCATGGGAGTGATTTTTTGGCTTGAAGTGACACATTTTAATTGGATCACGGCCCTATTCTTTGTCTTGTTCATTGTGGTAATTTTAGTTCAAACTTTAACTCGAACCATTTTTATACAAAATAAGCAACTCATCATTAATCGAACACTGCAAAAAAATTGGTTGGTTATTAATATTGATGCTTTAAGTTCCATACGAGAAACCAAAATTGGAATCGAATTTATATACAACTCAGGAACTCGTCGCTTTTATCTGACGAAAAAACAAAGAAAAGCAATCCTTCAAATAATTAATAAAAGTCAACAAGAACTTATGAGGTAGATAAATGACAGATATTGAAATTGCACAAAACACCAAAATGGATAAAATCGGGCGTGTCGCTGCTCAAGTTGGGTTAAGTGAAGATGACATTGAGATGTATGGATCATATAAAGCCAAAATTACATTGCCTTTAAAAGCAACCAAATCGACAAAAGAAAAATTGATTCTAGTTACATCGATTAATCCAACTCCGGCCGGAGAAGGAAAATCTACGGTTACAGTTGGTTTAGGTGACGCTTTGCGAAAATTAAATAAGAATGCCATGATCGCATTACGCGAACCTTCTTTAGGCCCAGTGATGGGTATGAAAGGCGGGGCAACTGGGGGCGGATATGCACAAGTTGTTCCTATGGAAGATATTAACCTACACTTTACAGGCGATATGCATGCCTTAACAACTGCCAATAATACTCTAGCAGCCTTGATTGATAATCATATGCAACAGGGTAATGCTTTGGGAATTGATCAACGGCGAATTGTTTGGAAACGGGTTTTAGATATTAATGATCGGGCCTTAAGAAATATCGTAATTGGTCTTGGTGGACCCGTTCAAGGGGTTCCTCGTGAAGACGGTTTCGACATTACAGTGGCTAGTGAGTTAATGGCAATTTTGTGTTTGTCTAAAAGTTTGCACGATTTAAAAGCTCGCATTAACCGGATTGTCATTGGTTATACGACAGACCGGAACCCCATTACTGTTCAAGATCTACAAGTTGGTGGAGCGATTGCAACATTATTGAAAGATGCAATCAAACCTAATTTGGTGCAAACTCTTGCCCACACACCTGCAATTGTGCATGGGGGGCCGTTTGCAAATATTGCCCATGGATGTAACAGTGTGCTGGCAACAAGAACCGCCATGAGTTTGGCCGACTATACAGTTACTGAGGCTGGTTTTGGGGCCGATCTTGGTGCAGAAAAGTTTCTTGATATCAAAGTACCAGTTTTGGGAAAGCATCCCGATACCATCGTCATAGTAGCAACTGTTAAGGCATTAAAGCTAAATGGCGGTCAAGCTTTGCAGGAACTTGATACAGAAAATTTAAGTGCCCTTAAAAAGGGTGTGGTTAATTTAACGCATCATATTAAAAGTATGGCTCAATATGGTGTTCCGGTTGTGGTAGCAATTAATCGTTACACCCAAGATACTGATCGTGAAATTAATTATGTAAAAGAAGTTTGTGATGACTTTGGCGTTCAAGCGTTAGACACGGATGTATGGGCAAAAGGCGGAGATGGCGCGTTAGACTTAGCTCAAACTGTGGTGGAAACAGTTGAAAAACCGGCTACTTTCAAGCCACTTTATTCGGCAGATACCGACTTAACCGAAAAAATTCAAACAATAGTGACTAAAATTTACGGTGGCAAGCATGTTGAATATTCTAAAAAAGCACTAAATCAAATGAAACGATTCAAACAAAATGGCTGGGATAAGTTACCTGTATGTATGGCTAAAACGCAATATTCTTTATCAGACGATCCTAAGAAGTTAGGTGAACCACATGATTTTACAATTCATGTTAAGGAATTCATTCCTAAATTAGGCGCTGGATTTATTGTAGCAATGACGGGAAATGTGCTAACTATGCCAGGATTACCAAAACGTCCGGCTGCCTTGAATATTGACATTAGTGATGACGGAAAGATTAGCGGGTTATTTTAATGGTGAAGCAAAGACGTAGAATACTGTTTATTGTCGATATTTTAATCATCGTAGGCATGATTGTTATAGACCAATTTGTGAAACTTTGGACAACTTTGCACGTTGGGTTGAATGAGGTTCATCAATTTATTCCGGGAATTCTGTCTCTAACAAACCTTAGAAATGATGGAGCAGCCTGGAGTATTTTACAAGGAAAAACAACTTTCTTCTATTTAATAACGATTGTAGCTTTGGGTGTTTTAATTTATTTTTTGTATCAAACTCGAGGACATTGGCTTTATCAAATTAGCTTGAGTTTTATGATTGCTGGGGCGTTTGGCAATTTTGTCGACAGAGTTAGATTGAAATACGTAGTGGACATGTTTCAGATTGATTTTATTAATTTCCCAATCTTTAATGTGGCTGACTTATCATTAACAATCGGTGTTATTTTACTTTTTGTAGCAATAATTAAAGAGGACCAATTGGAGGGCTAATATGTTAACTCATGAACTTACGATTCAAGATCAGCAAGGAAGAATTGATAAGGTGCTTGCAGAGGCTTTTCCAGATTTAACCAGATCTCATATACAATCCTTAATCAAGGAAGAGCGTATTTTGGTTAATGGAGAATCGGTCAAAAATAAGTATCAGGTAAAATCAGGTGATCGAATCGAAGTTCAAGATTTGGAAACACAACCAATTGCATTAGAGCCAGAGGACATTCCGTTAGATATTGTTTACGAAGATGAAGATGTTATTGTGGTCAACAAGCCTCAAGGAATGGTTGTCCATCCCGCGGCAGGCCATCCTAACCATACACTGGTAAATGCACTTTTGTTTCACAGCCCATTAGCCACAATTAACGGAGAATTTCGGCCGGGAATTGTTCATCGAATTGATAAAGATACTTCGGGATTGTTGATGGTGGCCAAAAATGATCACGCACAGCAAAGTTTGTCGGCTCAATTAAAGGCTAAAACGAATACCAGGCTTTATATTGCGCTGGTTCATGGAAACATCAAAGAAGATGAGGGAAAAATTGATGCACCAATCGGGCGCTCACCAAAGGATCGGAAAAAGCAGGCCATTGTTGCTGATGGACGCCCAGCGGTAACCCATTTTAAAGTTTTGAAACGATATGGTGAGTACACCTTAATTCAATGCCAGTTAGAGACTGGTAGAACTCATCAAATTCGTGTTCACTTAAAGTATATTGGTCATCCAGTGGCAGGAGATCCACTTTATGGACCTCGAAAAACATTAAAGGGCAAAGGACAATTTTTACATGCCAGTGTTTTGGGATTCAGGCAACCAACAACAAATAAATATTTAGAGTTTGAGGCTCCACTACCAGCCATTTTTAAGAAGACACTGGAACGGCTTGACACGCAAACTGAACATGGTTAAAGTTAATGCGTAATTAGTGAACTGAGAACTGTGATGAGATTAATAGAAGAGGATCTCTTCATGTGGATATGCGAAGCAAATGTAAATTTGGTTCGCCTTTATTTTAGAAAGGAAGGGTGTTATTTTGGAAAAAGAAATTATGGACGCGATGGCAATGAAGCGGGCTTTAACCCGTATTACATATGAAATTATCGAACGAAATCGCGGTGTGGAAGATATCGTTATTATTGGCATCAAAACACGGGGAGTTTTTTTGGCTCAACGAATTGCTGAAAGACTAAAGCAACTTGAAAATGTTGAAGTACCAGTTGGAGAACTAAATGTTACTGCATATCGAGATGATATTCATCAATTGGATAATGATCCCAAGCTTCCTGGAAAACCACATTTTGAATTTAGTTTAGAAGGAAAAAAAGTTATTTTGGTAGATGACGTATTATATACTGGACGGACAATTCGAGCAGCAATGGACGCAATTATGGATATTGGCCGACCAAAACGGATTAATCTGGCTATCCTAGTAGATCGCGGCCATCGAGAATTACCAATTCGAGCAGATTTTGTTGGAAAAAATATTCCAACAGCCCAAAATGAAAAAATTGAAGTTTTTGTTTCAGAAATTGATGAAGAAGATTCTGTAAGAATTGTTAACGGCAAATAGTTAATTGAGGTGAAAGCTTGTGGGGGATAGATATTTAATCTTAGACGATGGTAGTGTGTATCGCGGGAAAGCTTTTGGATCACCAGCGACTACATTTGGTGAAGTCGTATTTAATACCAGTGCTACCGGCTATCAACAGATTATTACAAATCAAATTTACCATAACCAAATTATTGTGTTTTCACAACCGTCAATTGGTGGTTATGGTGTTGATCGCGCGAGTTACGAATCAATTGAGCCCACCTGTAAAGGGGTGATTGTTCGTGATGTTGCGGATGTTTCAACCAATCGTCAACGACGACTATCTTTGGATGAATTTTTAAAAATTCAAAACATTCCTGGAATTAGTGGAATAGATACCCGGGCTTTAGTTCACAAATTACGTGCAAAGGGGACAATTAAAGGTAGTATTGTTGATCCTGTTAAAGATTTAGCACATGCCTTTGATCAGTTAAATGCCATTGTGCTGACAAACCAACAAGTAAATCAAGTATCAACGCCTAAGGCCTATCCTAATCCGGGGACGGGGCTAAATGTGGTGGTGGTTGATTTGGGGCTCAAGCATGGTATTTTGCGACAGCTTAGTCAACGAAATTGTAATGTGACAGTATTGCCATATACCTGTACAGCAGAGCAAATCTTTGATTTAGATCCAGATGGGGTAATTTTGTCAACGGGTCCTGGGAGCCCAACTGATCTTCCTGAAACATTAACGATGATGATTGCAGAGGTTGAACAACGAGTGCCATTGTTTGCGATTGGATTGGGACATGAGTTGTTTGCTATAGCGAATGGCGCACACGTTAAACCTCTTCAATTTGAGCACCACGGTGATAATCATCCCATCCTGTCAATTATTACAGATGAAATTTTTTATGCATCGCAAGGCCAAGGGTATACTGTGGAACGCGATTCAATTGATCGAGACAAAATGTTAATTACGCATGTCGATTTAGTTGATCAATCTGTTCAAGGATTGCGACACCGAGATTTTCCAGCGTTTAGTGTCCAGTTTTTCCCAGATGGTGCTCCAGGCCCTTTAGAGGCCACAGAACTATTTGACGAATTTGTCGATGTAATGACTACTCGAATGGAGCGGTAAAATGGCACGAACAAAATTACAAAAAATTTTAATTATTGGTTCAGGACCGAATGTTATTGGTGTTGATACAGAGCTTGAAGCAGCAACATTACAAACGATTGAAGAGCTTCATCAAGTAGGAAAAGACGTTACTTTTGTCACTAATAATGCTAATTCAATTATTGGGGACTATTTAGATATTGCGCACTTTTTAGTGAGTGATTTGGATGCTAACGCGTTAATTGCAATTCTCAGAAAATATGAGTTTGATGCAATTATTCCAACCCTTGGTGGTGCTCCAGTTTTTCAAGTGCTACATCAACTTGATGAAGCTGGTATTTTTGACCAATTAAATGTCCGATTGTTAGGCGTTAGTTTACGGACGATCGCAAACACACAAAATCCTGAATCACTTAATCGAGTTTTAAAAAATATTCATGAACCTTACATTCCAACTAATATTTTGAACGATACTGATAAAGTTTTAAAATTCGTTCATCGAATTGGATATCCAGTGATTGTGAAGCCAATTGCTGCAATTAGCAGTTCTAATCGAATGCGTTGCGAAAATGAACATCAACTTCGACAAATGTTGGCCTCCGCGTTCCGAATTTCAACGACCCATCAAGTGGCTGTTGAAAAAAGTATTGTGGGCTTTAAAGAAATAGAAATGACGCTTATAAGAGATAACGAAAACACACGAATGCTGGTATGTGCAGCAGAAGACTTTAATCCAGTCGGTGTTCATGCGGGTGATTCAGTAGTATTCACACCTACACAGACACTTACAGACCAAGAGTTTCAAGCCATTCGAACTTCGGCTTTGCGTATTGTTCAAGAGTTTAAAATTCGCGGTATCTGCCACATTCAATTTGCATTAAATACATCTACGGGGAACTACTTTGTGACCCGTGTGAATCCATATTTTGATCGAACGACGGCTTTTGCTGCTCGCTCTACGGGGTATCCAGTCGCTTTAGTTTGCACCCAAATTAGTTTTGGGAGAAACCTTAGAAATATTAAAATTCCTGGTTTAAAGCAACACGATTCATTGGCGCTAATTGAACCGACTCTTGACCATGTTGCAGTGAGATTTCCAACGTTTTCTTTTGCTAGTTTTGCTAATGCAAATCAAGAACTAAACACGAGAATGAAATCTACAGGTGCGGTCATCGCATTTGGACGAAGTACTGAAGAAACGCTTCTAAAATCCATCAGATCAGTTGATTCAGCAACCACTTCAGAACAAGCTGCATTGGATGAGTCGCGACTGAATGAAGGCCAATTGATTAACGTGCTGGTTCATCCGACTGCTGGTGAGGTATTTTATTTACTTGAGGCAATTCGAAGGGGCTATCAGGTGGAGGAACTAGCCGAACTAACTAAAATAGATGCTTTTTATTTTTACAAACTCATTCATATTGTTCAAATTGAAAAGGATCTTCGCAAAAATCCTTTTGACATTGCAATTTTACAAAATGCAAAATATTATGGATATGGTGATTCACAAATTGCGCGATTATGGAAATGTTCTAACAAGAAAGTTCGTGAATTCCGACATGCCAATCAGATTGAACCAACGTTTAAGGGAATTGAACCCACAGCCGGGGAATTTCCATACAATAATCGGAGTTATTATACGACGTTTGAAACTGAAAATGAGGCGCAAATAAGCGAACGACCAAAAGTATTTATTTTAGGCACCGCAAATAATCAGGTTGGAACTAACGCTGCCGCAGATTACGTCACCGTTCATACAATTCAAACTTGTCAAAAGTTGGGATACGAAACTATTTTAATTAATAATAATCCAGGAGCTATTTCGATTTTACCGCGGTTAGCTGATAAACTTTACTTAGAGCCTCTGACTGTTGAAAACTGTCTGAATATTATTAATAGTGAGCAACCAGATTTTGTGATTGCTCAAGGAAAATGGCAGATTGTGACTGATCTGAGTAAGGCCGGTGTAAACATCACTCAGTTGCCTCTTTCAAGAACTTCAAGAGCTGAAAATGTTGATTCACATTACTTAGTAGTAGGCGAAAAGTCAGGTGATAATGAACGTAATTTAGGTTGTTTTCAAACGGCCAGTGATGCCAGCTTACGTTTTCCTTCTCAAGCTGATCCTGAAATCTCGAATAAAATTAAGCGTATTTCTCAAAGCGAATTACGAAAGCAAACGGATGGTATTTACCAGATTATGTTTAAGCAAGAGGGAAGCCATTTGATTGTTACAGGGACGATTCCCCTCGCAATTCAAGATATTCCCTTCATGACGGTTGCTTTAAATTATGATTTAGTGGAAGATGTTGTGAAAATGATGCTTGGCCAAACCGAAAATTCGAAAAAAGTTGAACCTCCAGTAGGTGAGGGACAACTTAAGTTAGATCATATTTTTCCTTATGAACAATTGCAGATTGAAAAACCGCAGAATCCGCCGTTTTCATTGGCAATTGGGGCAAAAATTACTAAAATTTAAGAAAAACACCACTTCCGAAAAATGGAGTGGTGTTTTTAATTTATTTACGTAATTTATTCACGATATTTTCGTCAGGATCTACCAAAATGGTATTTTGACCTTCGTATATTACTAATCCTGGTTTGGCGCCATTTGGTTTATGAACGCGTTTAACCGGTACATAATCAACCGGAACATGTGAAGACAATTGGGCTTTTGAAAAGTAAGCAGCCAGATTAGCCGCCTCTGAGAGTGTTTGTTCTGAAGGATCCGAGCTGTGTATGATTACATGAGAGCCGGGAATTTTTTGGGTATGCAACCAAATATCAGTTTTTTTAGCAGTTTTTAATGTAAGCCGATCATTTTGGGTGTCGTTTTTTCCAACAGATATTTGAGTACCATCTGTAGCCTGAAATGTTTCTGGTTTAGAAGTTTGGAGCCGTTTTTGCTTCTTCTTTTTTTGATTTGGTTTTAAATAACCTTCTTTTTCAAGTTCTTCACGGATTTCATCCAAATCTTGGGGATTAGCCAGTTCGATTTGGGTCATGATATTATCCAGATAGTCAATTTCTTGATGTGTCTTCTCAAGTTGTTCAGAAACATAATGCACCGCATTTTTAGCTTTTTGATACTTTTTGAAATATTTTTGGGCGTTTTGAGATGGCGAGATCTGATTAGATAGGGAGATTTTAATGTCCCGATTTTCTTCGTAAAAATTAGGTAGGGTAATTTCAGTCATACCCCGATCTACCTGATTAAGATAAGTAGTTAAAATCTCTCCTTTAACTTTGTAGGTATCAGCTTGTTCGGAGTTCACAAGGGTTTGGTTTAATTTCTTTAATTTGGTTTTATTTTTTTTCAAATCATTTTTAACTACTCGAACAAGGTTGCCTGCTTTTTGAATAACCCGGTCTCGCTGAGCTTTGGCCACATAAAAGGCGTCCAGTAGAGAACTAAGCGATTCGAACTGTTTGACTTGTCCTTCCAAAGTGGCATACGGAAAGGCCGTAAATATTGCTTTTTGTTTTTGTGTAGTCATTGTTGGTTCAGGATGTTCAAACTTAGCAAAAAAATCGGTGAACGCATTTTCTGAGGAATGTTGATGTAAATAATTTGCGAGTTCTAAACTAGTTTCCTTATTCAATCCCTGATAATTTTTACGCAGTTCATCAGCAAGGACTTCTTGGTTAGGGAACTTTTGTAAATCAGTCTTGTAGTCCTCACTAGAGTCGCTAAAAGGATTCTTTTTATCTTGACTGGGTGGGGTAAGGTAGGTCGCTCCAGGCAAAAGCAAGCGATAACGATTTTGATCGGCATTAATATGTTTAATGGTATCGATGATTACCTTTGTGGAATTGTTGAGCAAGATAATATTGCTACGACGTCCCATAATTTCAACGGCAAGCAACAATTCGTCAATATCCCCAAGTTCATTTCTTTTTGAAAACGAAAAGTTAATTATTCGGTCATTTTCCACCTGCTTGATGGAGTTTAAAATGGCACCGTCTAAATATTTTCTCAGCATCATTGTAAAATTTGTTGGGACAGCAGGATTCGCATAAGGAATTTGAGTAACCTGTACGCGGGCGTAATTAGGGTGTGCGGAAAGTAAAACAGGAAAGTTTTTTCGATTTGCTCTAAAAGTAATAATAATTTCATTGTCGTAAGGTTGATGGATTTTAGTAATTCGTCCACTTTGTAACAAAGAATTTAATTCGTGAACCATGGCGTGTGTAAAGGAACCGTCAAATGACATAATTAGACCTACTTTCTTCTTGAATAAACTGTTAATATCTAGTATACCAGTCTAAAAAGGGAAAGTAATAAATGAAAGCTTGAGAATCAGTCTGAAAGCGCATTTGTTTACGAAAGTTTGAAGAGTTTTTGAATTTTTTTGAATTTGTGATACTATTAAAATATTAATTTTAAAATCAGAAGTTGGTGTATAAATGAAAACGGCCATTGTAACGGATAGTACCTGTTACTTAACAGACAAAGAAATTGCAGATAACCACATTACTGTAGTACCGATCCCGGTAGTGATTGACGGTAAAAGCTATGATGAGGGAGTAGATATTACAACTGAAGAGTTCTACCAAAAATTACGGACATCTGGATCTTTTCCAAGCACTACACAACCCCCATTGGGAAAAATGATTGAGTTATATAAAACCCTCCGTGACAAGGGGTATGAAAATGTTATTAGTATTCATTTAGCAAGTACAATTTCAGGATTTGTTAATAGTCTTGATTCCATTAAAGACGAAATTGAAGGCCTGAATGTGTATGTTTATGATTCTGAGATAACAGTTCGATTAATGGGGACACTTGCGTTAGAAGCTGCTAGAATGGCTCGTGAAGAGCAATCTCCGGAAGATATTTTAACGCAGCTAAATGAACTTCGCGCCACATTTGGGGAATATTTTATTGTAGATGATTTACAGAATCTTGTCCGTGGGGGACGCTTATCGAACGCCTCAGCTTTTATTGGGGGACTACTTAAAATTAAACCTATTTTGACCTTCAATGATGCTCATGAAATTGTGGCTTTTGAAAAGGTTCGCTCAGCAAAAAAAGCTTTTGCACGAGTTGAGGAATTATTTGCTCAAAATAAGGCGGAGATTAATTATCCAATCCGAGCAATTATTATCCATGCAAACGATGAACCGGGGGCATTGAAGTGGCAAGAGCGTTTACAAGCAAAATATCCAGATCTACCAATTGATATCAGCTATTTTGGCCCGGTGATTGGAACTCATTTAGGGGAAAAAGCATTGGCGCTGGCATGGTTACGGGACTATACAAAACATTAGGCAAGAAGATGGTTAGGTCACACAAGGTGGCAGATCCATCTTTTTTAATATTAAAAAAAGTTAGTGGAAAAGGATTAGTACTTTTGTTGTGAACTGAGGGCTAATGTGATATGGTTAATTTAATACAATCGGAATGGTGAGTATTGATCGCCATGAAAAAAATTATTAGGAACACAAAATACTAAGACTCTCTGCAATGGAGCGTTTTGGTGTTTATTAGAAGAAGGAGTTTTTTATGCGTAAATTAAAGGTTAAGAATAATGAAGTGGCAGTTTATGCCATTGGTGGTTTGGGAGAAATCGGTAAAAATATGTACTGTGTCCAGTATCAAGATGAAATTGTGATCATTGATTGTGGGATCAAATTTCCGGAGGATGAGTTATTAGGTGTCGATTATATTATTCCTGACTATCAATTTCTGATTGAAAATCAAAAGAAAATCAAAGCAATGGTGATTACCCACGGACATGAAGATCATATCGGAGGAATTCCATTCTTTTTACAAAAGTTGAATGTTCCAATTTGGGCTGGCCCATTTGCGTCAGAATTAATTAAAGGAAAATTAAAAGAACATAATTTATTACGGACGACTGAATTACATGAACTGCAAGAAGATACGGTTTTAAAATTCCGTAAACTGTCTGTCTCGTTTTTTAGAACAACTCATTCAATTCCAGATACTTTGGGAATTGCAGTTCACACACCACAAGGAACAGTTGTACAAACGGGTGACTTTAAGTTTGATTTAACTCCGGTTGGTGATTTACCATCTCCAAATTTCCAAAAAATGGCTGCAATTGGTGGAAAAGATTCCTTACTTTTGATGTCTGATAGTACAAATGCAGAACGTCCAACATTTACAAAGTCTGAACGATTTGTTGAGAAAAGTATCAAACGAATTTTTACAGAAATTCAAGGGCGGATTATTTTTGCAACTTTCGCTTCTAACGTGTATCGAGTACGAGAAGCCTGTGAAGCCGCATTAGAACAAGGCAGAAAGATTGCCATTTTTGGAAGAAGTATGGAGAACGCTATTGAGGCTGGACAGAAATTAGGCTATTTAAATATTCCAGAAGAAGCGTTAGTAGATGCTCAGGAATTGCATAATCTGCCAGCCAATAAGCTGATGATTTTGTGCACGGGTTCACAAGGTGAACCAATGGCAGCGTTGAGCCGAATTGCTAATGGAACGCATCGACAAATTAGTTTACAACCTGACGATACGGTTGTCTTCTCAAGTAATCCAATTCCAGGAAATACCGTCAGTGTAAATAACCTTATCAATAAATTAGACGAAGCTGGCGTTACAGTTATCCATGGTAAAGTAAATAATATCCATACTTCAGGTCATGGTGGTCAAGAAGATCAAAAATTGATGTTACGCTTAATCAAGCCAAAGTTTTTCATGCCTTGTCATGGTGAATTTAGAATGCAGATGATTCATACTAAGCTTGCTGAGCAAACTGGGATTCCTGAAGACAATTGCTTCATCATGAAAAATGGTGACGTTTTGGCTTTAACCAGAGATAGTGCACGAATTGCTGATCACTTCAGTGCCGGTGATGTTTATCTAAACGATGCTGATATTAATGATAATGTTAGCTCACAAATTTTAAGCGATCGCACAATTTTAGCTAGCGAAGGGGTTGTGACTGCTGTTGCAACCATCAATATTAAAAAACATCGCATTACAGCTGGTCCTGATACAATCTCTAGAGGATTTATCTATATGCGAGAATCAAATGAATTAATTCATGATACGAATAAAGCAGCGTTTAGTTCACTGTTAAACACAATGAAAGAAAAGTCGCATCCAACTGAGAAAGACTTTAACGAGAATATCATTGGTGATTTGCAGGAGTTCTTATATCAAAAAACAGAACGAAGCCCAATGATTGTACCTATGCTTATTTTTGAATAAATCAATGATTTTGAATTTACTCACTTATTTATGAGATAATGTAAGAGTCTTCAAATGTGAGAATAAAATTTCGCATTTAAAGGTTCTTTTTTTGATTTTAATATTAATTTATGGAATTAAATTAGTTTCAAACTAGTTGTTCGAACAGAAAAATGTTAAATTAGAATTATAGAGATAGATTTGGATAAACCTATAGAGATGGGAAGATGATTGCGATTAACAATGATAATGATTGGTCTGTGCCAGAATCACGAATGGGCCGTTTAAGAGCAAAAGAACAGCAAAAGCAGCAAAATAAAGTTAATAAACGAAAAAAAGTTACCAAGGATCCAAATGGGTCAAAAGCACCTAAGTCTGTAAAACCACAAAACAAGAAGAAAAACGAAAATCAAAAAAAATGGTTTTGGATTGTTGGAATCATTGTCGTAATTTTTATTGCAATCTTTTTTATTGTTCGTCGCACAAACAATGCTTCAGCAAAAGAGAATGCAGAACGCATCGTTCAAAAGAGCTTCAATGATGATAGAGATAATATTACAGATAATGCTACACGGGCGCAAATGGTTCAACTTGCCGCTGATGCCAAGAAAATCAGAGATAATACAGAAGCCAATCAATACAGTCAGTTAGCAAGTTTAGGTAAGAGTGCCATTTCGTTTAGTGAAGAAGTTGCTAACCTACAAAGTGGCAATAATTATCGGGTGACAACGACTGGTTCCAAGGTTACAAGTCTCTTGGAGGATTTGAAAGCAACAACGTTTAAATCAGATTTTACTGGATTTTATAATGAATATCATAAATCATTAACTAATTTAAAACCTAAAGCAATTGAAGTCAGCAAATTGCATAAGCAGACCAATAACTTGTTTAAAAATGGGAAAAGTGGTACTTTAAGTGCTTCTGTTACGACTGTTAAGTTGAACAATCTGCTAGACAAACTTAATAAGTATCCTAATTTTGAACGAGCTAGTCAAGATCTTACCCGAGTGGAAAAAGCAGTTAAGACGTATCGTAAGAAGCAAGCAAGCGAATCTTCATCGATAGCAAGTTCACAAGCAAGTGAATCAGCTGCAATAGCAAGTTCACAGAGTGCGTCGGCAGTTATTGCTTCTTCACAGAGCGCGGCAGCTTCTGAAAGTGCTAGATCAGCATCAGCAAAAGCAGCAAGTGAATCTGCAGCAAGTTCATCAACTAGAGCTTCAAGTAGCACCAGTGCAAGTAGAGCAAGCAGTGAGTCAAGTTCAACTAGTAGCAGTAGCTCATCAAAAAATAGCAGTTCACAAAGTTCTTCGAGTAAGGCATCAAGTTCACAAAGAAATTAAGATTTAAAATAAAAAGGTTTTTCAGTCAATAAACTGAAAAACCTTTTTTGTTTGCATAGTAAAACTGATAAGAGAGGAGACATGAATAGATGGTGGATGAAACTAGATTTTTATTCTAGTTTACATAATATATATTATTCAAAGTAGTTTAAAACTGTTTTAGACCAGGTGAATTTAAATGTTTGGATTAATCCTTGATTGGACATCCTCTTTTGGATAAGTTATTAAAGCCACCAAGTTAATACAGAATTGTAAAACGCCTTTGTGTGCCTGTGTCAGGATGCTGATCATCTACTATCATCCATTACAACTCACAAGCCATCACCGAAGCTCATGCGTTGTATTGTTGGTCGATCGGTTTTACTAAGCCACAAGTTGGCATTATATTTTAAAATAACGACTTACCACTGACGACACTTATCTAAATACCTGTTTGATAAAAAACTATATTTATCCAATAAACGGTGCTTCTATGGCGGTGTGTTGTGTAACTTCAAAAACTTTCGTGGATAACTGTCTTTAAAATCATTTTTAGAGTACTTGTATTTAGATATTACCAATTCCTCCAGGTAACTAAAGGTTAAACCAAATACGTGATAAACGATACGTATATTAATTCATGGCATACATTGTTTTCCGAACAAAAACCCAATCTCTTATTTTTCAAATAGAAATTGGGTTTGTTTAAATATAATTTTGAGTAACTATTTTAAAACCTTAGTTAATGGTGGAACCACTTGTTTTTTACGTGAAACAACGCCTGGAAGATTCATTCGGTTATTACTTAACTTGTGATTGAAGGCAGTTTCGACGGCCTCTGTCCCCTCACCTAAGACCAATAACTCTGAATCACTGGTCAAAACGTTTGTTGCTAATAGAAGGAATAAATCATAAGAATTATTTGTAATAAGCGATTTCATGGTATCTTCTAATTCATCTTGGCGTTTGAAAACATCGTTTAAATCAACAGTGTTAACCTGACCAATTCGAACAGTTTTGCCACCCATGTCAAACGATTTAGCGTCGCCTTCAAGAATATCTTCAGCACTACGACTGTTAACGTCGCTACCAGCCTTCAGCATTTCAATTCCGTAAGCTTCGTAATCAGCAACGCCAGCAATTTTTGCTAAAGCAGGAACCGCATTGCGTTCATCATCAGTAGTTGTAGGTGATTTCAAAAGTAATGTATCTGAAATAATTGAAGATAACATCAAACCAGCAATATTGCTAGGAATTTCAACGTCATTTTCTAAATACATTTTATAGATAATTGTGCTACAACAGCCAATGGGTTCTGCACGATAAAAAAGAGGTTGTGCGGAAGTAAAGTCAATCTTATGATGATCAATAACGCTTGTTACAGTGACATCTGCCAAATCGGATACACTTTGGATAGCTTCGTTATGGTCAACTAAAACAACTGAATCAACTTCAGGTTTGGCTTTAGTAATCACACGAGGTGCTTTTACGTTAAAGTGATTCAAAACAAAGTTTGTTTCGTTATTAGTCTCACCTAAAGCAACAGCTTCAACCTCGTCACCTAACTTGTTTGCTAAATAAGCATATTCAATTGCACAACTGATGGCATCTGTATCTGGATTCTTATGACCAAAAACTAATTCTTTACTCATGATTAATAAAAACTCCTTATATATATTTAATTTTTATATATTTAATTTTGGTTACCGATCATTTTACGTAAACGTTCTGTGTAGCTTTCTTTGCTTAGATAGTCATCAAATTCTTCTAAGAAAGTATTGATTCTGGGGATTTCATCCTTATCTTTTCGGAAAACAAAACTTAAGTCAAAGTTAATGGCTGGGTCAAAACGTGCCATCCATGTCTCACTTGATCCCGGATGTGAAATTACATACGAAGCAGGTAAGGCTGTATTTACTTTTGCAGTTTCTGCAAAGCGGCGAATTTGATCTGGTGTCGTAAAACGCGCAACGCTATTTGGCACATCAACTAATTGATTTTTATATGCCTCACGTAAAACGCCCTCTAAGTAATAACCTTCCGGATAAGTAACCCAATTAGCGTTTAATGTTTGCTTTAATTTAATCTTCTTTTGTTTAGAAAGCTTTTCTTCATGGTGAATGAAAAATAAATCTTCGTTAATAATTTTTCGTGATTCGTAGGGTTTCCAATTTTTGATACTGTCGTCTGGCAAGTACATAATTGCCAAATCAATACGATTATTCTCTAACCGTTCCCAAATTTCTTTACGTGTTAAGGTATGGAACGAAATCAGAATGTCAGGCTGTTTTTCATAATATTTTGTGATGAAGTCTTCAAACACACGGGATTCAATCGAAGCCAACATGCCAATGTTGATTTCACCGTGAGTTGCAGAAGTTGTTTGTTGAATTTCATCAGTAGCCTGATTTAAAACCTCATTGATATTATGAGTTGCCTTCAGCATCGTGTATCCAGCATCTGATAAACGTAATTTTTTACCAACGGAATAGAATAATGGTGCACCTACCGTATGTTCCAGCTTCTTGATTTGTTGAGTTAAAGCAGGCTGTGTAATCCCTAAAATTTGGGCAGCTTGCGTATAATTCATTGTATCTGCCAATTGCAGGAAGTAAGTTAAAGTTTTAGATGAAAAGATCGTTTCTTGTTTTGATTTCATTCTGTTTACTCCTTAAGTTTTTTATCATCATAATGTCACTTAAATAATAACTATAATTATTCTAATGGTTAATGAAAAAAAACACAACAAATTGTAACTGGAAAATCCGGAGGTTAATTCTAATTTAAGATTTAATGTTCAGGTGTGGACGCTACAACGGGAACCGGTTTTAGTTTCATAGAAACTGGAATACCTTCTGAATCAATATCAACAACGAATGAGCCGTTAGAGTACCGTGCGCTCAGTGGATGTTCAGCTACAATGATATCATGTAAGGTGCCCCGACTAGTTCGAACCTCTAAAATAGAATTTTTATCTGTTTTAATAAAATCAATCACACGATGCGGATCTTTCTTTAATTCTCTAAGGACCAAGATTCCTCTTCTTGCACGACTTGTAACAGGAATATCGGTAACGGCCATTCGTTTAAAAGCACCTCGCTGCGTAATTAGACCAACTTGATTTGAGTCATCTACAAGTTGCACGTTAGTGACCTGGTCTTCACGCAGATCCATTGATTTCACTCCAGCAGTACGAGCTCCAATAATTGGAATTTCCGCAAGATCATAGCGCAAGCCATATCCTCGTTCTGAAATTAGCATGACAGCTTGTTTTAATTGGTGGGCAATAAAGAAAATATTTACCACAACTGAAGCAGCACTTTTTAATTTGATAAATGCAGCCGCGTGTTTTTTGTAATTACGACCAGGGGTTAAATTAGAGAAATCCGTCCGCTTAATGAAACCATCGCTAGTTGCAATTAGAAATTCGCCGGTTTCCTTTAATGAATGAAAAGCAAATGCTTTTATAATTCGCTCATTATCGCCTAAACCGATGGTCTGAGAAATATGTTCACCAGTGTCTTTCCAACGAGAATCGGCCAGCTCATGTACGGGACGTGAAATTAGATTTCCTTTGTTGGTGAACATCATTAGGTGATCTAGGGTGCTAACTTGTTTCAAGAAAATCGGATAATCCTCATCCTTTAAGCCATCATCATTTTCACCGGATGCACTATATGACCGCAGTGAGCTTCGTTTTAGATAGCCATCGTGACTAACTGAAACCATCACCTGTTCTTCTGGCACGACTACTTTTCGATCAATTTTAATTTCTTCAATTTCATCTTGTATTTCTGTTAATCGTGGAGTGCCATATTGTTTTTTGATGCTCGTAAGTTCCGTACGAAGTACTTTTGCCAATGCTGTTGGACTATTTAGAATTTCATTATATTCCTGGACGTGGTTATTTAAATCATCGGATTCCGCTTCTAAGGCAGTGACATCCGTGTTAGATAGTCGATAAAGTTGTAAGGAAACAATTGCTTCAGCTTGCTCTTCTGTAAAACTAAATTTTTGAACTAAATTATTTTTTGAATCTTTTTTGTCTTTACTACCCCTGATGGTGGCAATCACTTGATCGAGGATAGAGAGGGCTTTAATTAATCCTTGGACAATTCGAAGACGTTTCTCAGCCTTGGTTAAACTAAATTGAGTCCGTTTGGTAATGACTTCTTTTTGGAAAGCTAAGTAGGCCTGCAAAAATGCTTTTAGTCCCAAAGTTTCAGGGCGCTTATGGCTAATTGCAACCATATTGAAATTGTAAGAAACTTGTAGATCGGTATTTTTGAATAAATAATTCAAAATTCCCTTTGCATCAGTATCTCGTTTGAGCTCAATTGCAATTGAGAGGCCGTTACGATCAGATTCATCACGAACTTCAACAATGCCATCCACTTTTTTTAGAATGCGAATTTCATCAATCTTTTTTACTAATTGAGATTTGTTCACTTCGTAGGGAATTTCGGAAACTTCAATTTGTGATTTGTTACCACGTAAAGCAATAATTTTAGTTCTCGATCGGACGATAATTCGCCCTTTTCCAGTTTGATAAGCCTTTTTTATGCCGTCAATTCCCTGAATAATTCCTGAGGTAGGAAAATCTGGTCCTTGCACAAAGGTCATTAATTTTTCTAATGACGCATCGGGATGTTGTAATAAATATAACAAGGCATCGATGACTTCATTTAAATTGTGAGGAGGAATATCTGTCGCATAACCAGCTGAAATACCGGTAGCTCCATTAACAAGTAAGTTAGGAAAACGACTTGGTAAAACAGTTGGTTCGTATTCTGTATCATCAAAATTCAAAACAAAATCAACAGTTTCCTTATCAATATCTTTCAACATTTCGCTTGAAATTTTGCTTAAACGTGCTTCGGTATACCGCATTGCGGCCGGCGGATCATTATCAATTGAACCGTTGTTACCATGCATTTCAATTAAGGGAGCGCGTAGTTTCCAATCCTGGCTCATTCGTACCAAGGCCTCATAGATAGAACTATCCCCATGTGGATGGAAATTACCCATTACATTTCCGACAGATTTTGCAGATTTTCGAAATCCCTTATCATAGGTATTTCCATCTTGATTCATAGCATACAAGATTCGCCGTTGAACGGGTTTTAACCCATCACGGACATCAGGAAGTGCTCGCTCTTGAATAATATATTTAGAATAGCGTCCAAAACGATCTCCCATCACATCTTCTAATGTGAGTTCCTGGATTTTATCATTTTTTTGATTTTTTTCATCAGCCATTTTTTATATCCCCCTTTCATTGATTTTCGTCATCTTCAAGAATACCATCTTCATGTGCAATATTAACGGCTTCGTTATCTAAAATGCTACCCTCTTCTTCTAAAGAGAATTCAACATTTTCTTCAATCCATTTCCGGCGAGGTTCAACTTTATCGCCCATCAAAGTGGTTACGCGACGTTCAGCCAAAGCAGCGTCGTCAATACGAACACGCACTAAAGTTCTGGTTTCAGGATTCATTGTTGTCTCCCAAAGCTGATCCGCGTTCATCTCTCCAAGTCCTTTGTATCGTTGTAGTGCAAATCCGCGCCCGATTTCTTTTGAAGCTTGTTCTAATTCTTCATCCGTCCAAGCATAAACAGTTTTCATTTTTTTACCATTTTTCTTTTGCAAACGGTAAAGCGGTGGAAGCGCGATGTAAATATGACCATCGTCAAGCATTGGACGCATGTATTTATAGAAAAATGTCAGCAATAGGATCTGAATATGGGATCCATCATCATCCGCATCAGTCATAATAATAATCTTATCGTAATTTCTGTCTTCAATTTTAAACTCAGGACCTACACCAGCGCCAATGGTATAAATCATTGTGCTTATTTCCTCATTTTTCATAACATCAGGTAATTTAGCTTTTTCAGTATTTAAAACTTTTCCTCGCAATGGCAAGATAGCCTGAAACTTGCGATCTCTGCCCTGTTTAGCGCTACCGCCGGCAGAGTCGCCTTCGACCAAGAAAAGCTCATTACGGGCCGAATTTTTGGACTGTGCGGGGGTTAATTTACCTGATAAAAGACGATCTTGTTTTTTGCGTTTTTTGCCACTGCGACTTGCATCTCGTGCTTTGCGGGCAGCCTCGCGAGCTTCTCGTGCCTTTAAAGATTTACGCACAAGCATTTGGGCAAATTCACCGTTTTCCATGAGGTAAAAGAGTAATTGCTCATTTACGATACTGTCGACAATGGGACGTGCTTCAGGTGTACCAAGCTTCTCTTTGGTCTGACCTTCAAACTCAAGAATTTTTTCTGGAATTCTTAAAGAAATAACAGCTGACAGTCCTTCACGAACATCGCTACCTTCAAGGTTTTTATCTTTTTCTTTTAGTAATCCGACTTTATGGGCGTATTCATTAAAGGCCTTTGTCCACCCTGAACGCATACCGACTTCATGAGTACCACCATCTTTTGTCCGCACGTTATTAACGAAGGATAAGACGTTTTCAGAATAGCCGTCATTATATTGAGCTGCAACCTCAACTTCGACGCCTTCTTTAGTGCCATCAAAATAAAGGATATCACCGAGGGTATCTTTATCTTCATTTAAGTAGCTCACAAATTCTTTAATTCCTTCTTCATAAAGAAAAGTTTGCGTTTGAGCCTGATTTTCACGTTCATCAGTTAACGTGATTGTGACACCCTTAAGAAGAAAAGCAGATTCTCGCAAGCGCTCGGCCAATGTATTAAAGTTAAAAACAGTGGTTGTGAAAATTTCACGGTCTGGTTTAAAAGTCACCACCGTCCCATTTGGTTCTTTTGTTTTGCCGATTTTTTTCAAACTACCAACTGCATGCCCACCATTTTTGAATTCTTCGCGATATTTTTTCCCTTCACGGACAATTTCAACATTAAGATATTCAGATAGCGCATTAACAACACTGGCTCCAACACCGTGTAATCCACCAGAGGTCTTATAACCGCCTTGACCGAATTTTCCACCGGCATGAAGAACTGTAAAAATAACTTCGACCGTAGGAATTCCTGAAGAATGCATTCCTACCGGCATTCCTCGTCCCTGATCTGAGATTGTAATGCTATTATCTTTATGGATGGTAACGTTAATTTCTTTACCAAAACCAGCTAGAGCTTCATCAACGGCATTGTCGACTATCTCATAAACCAGATGGTGCAGCCCACGGCTATCGGTTGAACCAATATACATACCGGGGCGTTTACGCACAGCCTCTAAACCGTGCAGAACTTGAATGGAAGAGTCATTGTATTCTGCTGAACTACGTTTACTCATTTCAAAATACCCTTTCTACTTATAATCCTTATTATTATATCATTTATAAATTTCTGAATACTACCTTCCTTAATATAACATACGCAAAAACAAACATTGGAATCAATTTTTAAACATGCTAAAATTGAAAATGATTCTCAATTGAAAAGGGGCCAACCATTTGTTAAAAATTATTATTATGCTGATCATTGCCTATCTACTGGGGTCAATCCCTTCTGGGGTCATGATTGGAAAAAAATTCTTTAATGTTGATATTCGTAAAGCTGGCAGTGGTAATATCGGAACAACCAATACCTTTCGAGTTCTTGGCCCGAAAGCAGGAACAGTAGTTTTGCTAATGGATGTTTTAAAAGGTACGTTAGCTGCTAGCCAGCCTTACTTGTTTCAGACGCCAAACGTTAACCCCCTATTAATTGGGTTAGCTGCAATTTTAGGACATACTTTCTCAATCTTTGATCACTTCAATGGTGGCAAAGCAGTAGCTACTAGTGCCGGAATTTTGTTAGCTTATAATCCGCCATTTTTTATTGTTGCTTGTATCATTTTTGCAAGCTTGGTGTATTTGACCAGTATGGTGAGTGTGGCAAGCATGACTGCATTAGTTCTTATCAGTCTGTTGTCTTTGTTTTATCACGACTGGATTTTAACAACCGTCGCCGTTGTGCTAACGGTTTTTATCTTTTATCGTCATCGGGAGAATATAAAACGGTTAAAAAACGGTACGGAAAGTCTGATCCCGTTTGGGTATTGGTATAATCATAAAAAGAAATCGTAAGTATAAAAAAATATATGTAACGGAAAAGAGGCCATCACATTTGTGACAACCTCCTTTTTTTGTATCATTAAAAGAAAGAAATTTCAAAGCTTTGTGAAGATTCGCTTTGTGGCTGTAGATCTGTGATTCCCATCTTTTCTTCGAGCTTGCCAGTCGCATTTACATTGTCTGCAATTCCCCACCAGGGTTCGATACAGACAAAGTCACCAGTAGTTGGATATGGAGACCAGATACCGACATAAGGTGCGTCTGTCACAGTTAATGCAACCCCATGATCATTTTTCTGATTATCTAACATAATGGTTGTTTCTTGCTGATTTAATTCAAGGATGATGGCATCATCTTTAAACAAGTCATGAGTTAAGTGAGTTGCTTTACTACAATCGTTTGGAAATGAATTATCCTTATCATTGTAAGGGGCCTTCAATGGAATTTGTGTGTATGTCTGCTTGGGCGCAACGTTTAAATTACTGTCCTCAAATACCTGGTCCTTTTCAAAGTTGGTATCGAATCCAGGATGCCCACCTATAGAGAATAATAAATGATTGTCTGCATCTGGGTTGTAAACTCGGTATGTTTCATGCAATTCGTGATTCTTTAAATCAAAACTAATTACTAGTTCGAATTCAAAAGGATATAATTTGTGCGTTTTGTTACTGTCAGTAAGTTTTAAGGTCGCGTGTGTGTCACTGCTATCAACGACTTCAAACTTGCTATCACGGGCAAAACCATGTTGATGCATTTCGTAAGTTGTTTCTTGGTACTCATATTGGTCATCCTTTAAACGGCCAACAATTGGGAAAAGTACGGGTGCATGTCGGCCCCATACACTTTTATCGGCCTGCCATATATATTCTAGATTATTATCTAAAGAAACAACACTAGAAAGTTCAGCCCCTAATTCATTGATTTTAACGCGCAAATATTCATTTTCTAAAGTAACCATTAATTAAAACCCCATTCATTTATAAAATATATTGGCTAAGATTCTTATCGCTAGCAATTTCACCAATTTTTTCTTCTACATAATGTTCTGTAATTGTGATGTCGCCCATTTCCATGTCCGCTCCTTCGTAGAGAATATCCTCTAAGAGTTTTTCTAAAATGGTGTGCAAACGACGAGCACCAATATTTTCAGTAGAACGATTAAGCTGAGTTGCAATTTCGGCAATTTTATTAATGGCTTCAATTGTAAAAGTTAGTTTAATATTTTCTGTGCCAACTAAGGCAATATATTGTTTGACTAACGCATTTTTTGGTTCAGTAAGAATCTTAACAAAATCTTCTTTGGTTAAATCATTTAGCTCGACTCGAATTGGAAAACGACCTTGTAATTCAGCAATTAAATCACTTGGCTTAGAGTCCTGAAAAGCCCCTGAAGCAATAAAGAGGATGTGATCGGTATTGATTGGCCCATATTTTGTATTAACTTGAGAGCCTTCAACGATTGGTAAAATATCACGTTGAACACCTTCACGAGAAATGTCTTCGCCACCCTGGTTTGTTTTGGCGATGATTTTATCGATTTCATCGATAAAAACAATCCCGGTATTTTCAGCCCGTTTGATGGCTGCATGGTATAAATCACCATGACTAATTAACTTTTCGGATTCTTCACGGATAAATATTTCACGAGCTTCAGAAACGTCAACGGTTCGCTGAATTCGCTTTTTTGGTAACATTTGTCCGAGTGATGTGCCAAAATCAATGCCCATTTGCCCCATCATATTATTCATACCTAAATCTTGTTGGGGGTCGTCCATCGTGATGGTAATTTCTCTACCGTCTAATAGACCGCGTCTCAATTGATCCGCAGTGGCCGAACGCTTATCACGAACTTCACTAGTGATTTCTTCGGATTGAGCATTTGGGACCTCAGGAGTTTCACCACGCTGCATTTTCTCAACCATACTTACTAAGTTTTGAAAATCGACTCCGGATTGTTTTTGAGTGCCATCCGCCGTTGTTGCGGGCACCAAAATGTTGACAATTCGGTTATCGGCACGACGTTCGGCATCTGAGCGAATACCCTTGAACTGGCTCTTTTGTTCCATCTGAACTGAGCTGTCCACTAGATCACGGATCATTGATTCTACGTCGCGACCAGCATGTCCGACTTCAGTAAATTTAGAAGCTTCAACTTTTACAAACGGGGCGTCGACGATTTTCGCTAAGCGACGGGCAATTTCAGTTTTCCCCACACCAGTTGGTCCAATCATTAACATATTTTTGGGTGTGATTTCTGTTTGCATTGAAGCTGAAAGCTGTAAACGCCGGTAACGATTACGTAGAGCAATCGCAATTGCCTTTTTTGCGGCAGTTTGCCCGATCACATATTCATCTAATTCACTCACAATTTGTTTAGGTGTTTTATCAATTTCGGCCATTTAAATTCCTCCTAGATCTTTTAGAAATAATGTGGTGTTATCAATTTTTTTTTAGTTCGTTAAGCGCGTGTTTTCATTATTCATGTGTTGCTCGAGGAAAAAACTTACGATAATTACTTTGTAAATTTTCCTGAGTGACATGTGTGTATATTTGGGTGGTTGATAAGCTGCTATGTCCGAGTAATTCTTGGACAGTTCGAAGATCAGCACCGTTGTTTAGTAGCTGGGTTGCAAACGTGTGCCGCAACATATGGGGATGAATCTTACTGGTGAGACTACTTTGTTTGATGATTTGATTTAAAACATATTCGATCCCGGTTGAAGTGATTTGATCACCATAATGATTAATAAAAATGAAATCATGTTGTTTATGATATTTTGCCATGATTTCATTACGACACTGATCATGATAATTAATTAAAGCATCATAACAGTATTGGCCAAATGGTACATAACGTTCCTTGTCACCTTTGCCGCGAATCAACATCATTTTTAATGAAAGATCAACATTTTGCCAACGCAGATTTGCACACTCACTTACTCGAATTCCAGTTCCATATAAAACCTCTAATAAAGCAACGTTGCGCAATGCTAATGGTGAATCTGATTGAGCTGCTTCAAAAAGGGCTGTCATTTCTTTTTGATAGAAAAATCGAGGTAAATGATTTTGATGTTTTTTTAATTTAATTTCTGCAAACGGGTTACGGGTAACGAGGTCATTTTTTGCCAAGAAACTATAAAAAGACCGCATGGTCGATAACTTGCGAGAAATCGTCGTTCGGCTATATTTTCGATCAAACAAGTCTGTCATAAAAACATTAACATCCAAATGATCAATATCTTTAAATGGTTTGAATCCCCCATTTTCTTTTAAAAAAGTACAGAATTCCTCTAAATCGCTTTGGTAAGCTTTGATTGTATCTACAGAATACTGGCGCTCAACCTTTAGGTACTCAAGGAATAATTTAATATAATCTTGTTCCATAACAAAACCTCCGTACATTGCCACTTTAGCAAAGTACGGAGGAAAACTCAATAACAAACCCCATTAAACATCTAAGTTTGTATTTATCTTTATTTTTGAACAGCTTCTTCATAATCGCCATTAGGACATAAGATCTGTTTGCCACCCTTAACCTTCTTTTCAACTAGGAAGTGGCCATCTTTTGGACAATCACGACCCACTGGTTTATCCCATGAAACGAAGTCACAGTCAGGATAGCGAGAACATCCATAAAAGAGACGCCCACGTTTAGACTTACGTTCAATAATTTGTCCCTTATGACATTTTGGACAAACCACGCCGATTTCTTTGACGATAGCTTTTGTGTTGCGACAATCAGGAAAACGGGAGCAGGCAAAGAATTTACCATAGCGGCCCATCTTTACTACCATTGGAGATCCACAGATATCACAATCAAAGCCGGCTGGTTCATCTTTAATCTGGACGGATTCCATATTCTCTTCAGCATGAGCGACTTCCTTGGAAAAAGGTTTATAAAACTCATCCACGACTTCTACCCAGTTTTCTTTGCCTTCTTCAATCCCATCTAATTCACTTTCTAGATCGGCAGTAAAGGAAATATTAACAATGTCTGGGAAAAATTCAAGAATGATCTTATTTACAATTTCACCAAGTTCGGTCGGCTCGAATCTCCGAGAAACTAATTTTACATAGTAACGTCGTTGAATAGTATCCAGCGTCGGTGCATATGTGGATGGACGTCCAACCCCATTTTCTTCAAGAGCTTTGATTAAATTAGCTTCACTGTAACGTGCTGGTGGTTGCGTGAAATGTTGTGCTGGATCTGTTTTGGCTAATTTAACAGCATCGCCTTCAACGAGGTCAGGTAAGATATTATCTTTATCTGTCCCATTTTTATAAATGATTGTAAAACCATCAAATTTAGTTTTTGATCCATTAGCTCTGAAGTTCACATGATTTTGTTCTAAAGCGACTGACATGGTATCCATAACCTCAGGAGTCATCTGACTAGCAACGAAGCGGGACCAGATTAAGCTGTATAAGCGAAATTGATCCTTATTCAAGTACTTCTTCAAGTCTTCCGGGGTACGACTAACTGAAGAAGGTCTAATGGCCTCATGCGCGTCCTGTGCGCCTTCTGGCATTTTTCCCTTACGCGGTTTGGTGGCAGCGTAATCGGCACCATACTTTTCATGAATTAATACAGAAGCTTCATGTTTTGCAATTGAAGAAATTCGGGTAGAATCAGTCCGCATATAAGTGATTAGACCAACGGTACCTTCTTTTCCGATATGAATCCCCTCGTATAGCTGTTGAGCAGCCATCATTGTTTTACGGGTTCTAAAGTTTAAACGACGGTTTGCCTCTTGTTGCATGGAAGAAGTTGTAAATGGTGGTGCTGGAAATCGTTTACGTTCTTTCTTTGTAACTTTTGTAATCTCAAAGGGTTGTTTTTTATCAATTTTCTTCAAAACATTTTGGACGGCATCATTATTTGGTAAAGCAAGTTTTTTACCACTTTCACCATAAAACGTTGCTTGAAACTTTTGACGGCCCTTTTGAAATTCGCTATCAATGGTCCAATATTCCTCGGGTTTGAAACTCTTAATTTCTTCTTCCCGTTTAATGATTAAACTTAAAGCGATGGATTGAACTCGGCCGGCACTCAGACCTTTCTTTACTTTTTTCCAAAGCAAAGGACTAATTGAATAGCCAACTAACCGATCCAAAATTCGTCGGGCTTGTTGGGCATCAACCAGGTTCATATCAATTGTGCGAGGTTCTTTAAAAGCGTTCTTAACAGCATCTTTAGTAATTTCATTAAAGACAACGCGATTTTTATCAGTAGTATCTAGTCCTAATAAGTATGCAAGGTGCCAAGCAATGGCCTCTCCCTCACGATCAGGATCAGATGCCAGATAGACTTTTTTTGCTTTCTTAGCTTCAGAACGCAAATTTTTAATGACATCACCCTTACCTCGGATTGAGATGTAGTGGGGTTCGAAGTCATTATCGACATCGACACCCATCTTACTCTTGGGCAAATCTCGGATATGACCAAGACTTGCGACAACCTTGTAAGTTCGACCTAAATATTTTTCAATCGTCTTTGCTTTGGAAGGTGATTCCACAATGACGAGCTTTTTTTTGGACTTTGTTGTTTTGGATTTTGTTGCCATGACCAAACTCCTTTAATCTTGAACTTGTTTTAAAATCCTTAAGGGTTCCTAATTCCTAGTAATCGTATTTCATATTCTGGATTCTGTCAAATCAAAAATTCTTCTACTATATGTTGGGAGTTCAGAACTGGTTTTGCTCCAGCGGCAATTAATTCGTTACAACCGATCGAAAGAACATCATCAATTCGTCCCGGAATGGCGATAACATTACGATTATTTTGTAGCGTTAAATTGGCTGTAATCAAGCTTCCACTATGCTGTTTAGCCTGGACTACACATAAAGTCTCACAAAGCCCGGCAATGATTCGATTGCGTTCGACAAAGTGATGGCGCTTTGGTCCCGCATCCAAAGGATATTCACTTAAAATTAATTGATGTGAGGCCATATATTTCTGTAAAGCTTCATTTTGTTTTGGGTAATATCGATTTAACCCAGTTCCAATTACACCAATTGTGTAGCCGCCACGGCGTAAGGTTTCTTTATGAGCCATGGCATCGATGCCAGCTGCCAATCCGCTAATGACAGCAATATTTTGGGCAACCACTGTTGGTATGAGTGTTGCGAGACATTTTTCGCCGTATTGATTTGCTAAGCGAGCCCCTACCATGCCTAATAATGGTAAACGCAAAAGCGCCAATTCCCCTTCATAGAAGAGAATAATTGGCGCCATAAAAGCTTCTGTCAGTTGCTGCGGATATTCCGGATCACAAATAGCCAATATTTTTGTTTGTGTCAAATGTCGAGTAACTTTATTCTGTAGGTTTTCTGAGCTAAAATCCGCCAGAAATCGTTTTTGATTTTGACTACTTACAAAATTTAATATTTGATCTGGCGTCAACGAACAGGCCTGTTCCTGGGAATGATGCGTTTGCCACCATTGCCAAAATTTAGCCTCTCCATGACAACCTATCCCTTTACATAAGTGTAATTTTAATAAAAATTCTTTGATTTGCATATTCTTCACCTCAAAGGAAGATACGCAAACCAATTAGTTTTTAACGTAATGCGTTACAGGCGAAAAAGTCAATCGGTGAATAGGCGTTGTACCCAGATTTTTTAAACCTTGTAAATGTTTAGCAGTTCCATACCCGACATTTTGACTGAAATCGTAACCTGGATAGAGCTGATCATAGATAGTCATTAAATGATCTCGGTAAACTTTAGCCACAATACTAGCTGCAGCAATGCTAGCACTTTTGGAATCGCCCTTAAACATCCGTTGTTTAGGAATATTTACAGGAATATCAACGGCATCGACTAACAATTGTTGAGGCCGTACCGCTAAATGAAGGACAGCATTTTTCATAGCCTGACGCGTTGCCTGTAAAATATTGAGCTGATCAATCGTTGCTGGACTAGCTGTACCAATTGAAACGGAGACTGCTTTTTCAATAATTTGAGGATACAGTCGTTCCCGTGTTTGTTTTGACAATTGTTTTGAGTCGTTAACCTCAATCAAATTAAAATCGTGAGGCAAGATAACCGCAGCTGTCACGACAGGACCAGCCAAACAGCCCCGACCGACTTCGTCAATACCGGCGACTAAATTAAGTCCCTTTTCCCAAGCTGATTTTTCCAACGTAAGCCGTTTTTGAAACTGGGTCACTAAAACCTGATGTTTTAATACCCTTTTTTTACATTGATTGAGCAGTCGCTGAACCCCTGCCCGCGGATCTGCTTGATATTGTTTGAAAATAGGATCCGTTTCTTCTGTGATGTTTGCTAATTGCAATTGAATTTCTTTAATCGTTATCCTTTTTTTCATGATTAAATTCCTCAACTTGATCCAACGTAAAACGCCCAAGTTTTCCTTTTCGGGCATCTAGCATAATGCGATTACTTGCTCGATCATAATCTTCTCCCATTCCTAAAAATTGAGTAATTTTTAGGAGTAAATCAGGAGTGGACAGAGAAAGATCATCTTCATTAAGCTTGTAACGTGCCTTTAACATTGGCCAATATGATTTCTTGAAAATTTCAAGTCCCATTAATGCAACATCATCACTCGCAAAAAGATTTTCCTTGATTGCACCTGTAAATGCCAATCGTTGTCCAACCGTTTGATCCTCAAACTTAGGCCACAAGATACCAGGAGTATCCAAAAGGGCTAACCCATTATTGGATTTTAACCATTGTTGATTTTTTGTGACCCCCGGTCGATCAGCAGTTTTAGCGATTTTTTTGTTAACTAAATGATTGAGGAGCGTTGATTTTCCGACGTTTGGGATACCAACACAAACAGCTCGAATAGTTTGATGTTGCAGACCACGATCTGTTTGATTTTGTAGCCGTTTAGCAAGCATTTCTGAAGCTTGCTTTTGAATGCTTCGTTCGATTGTTCTTGCACGGGAATCCACCGCAATAGCGGGTTGACCTTGGCTTTGATAGAAATCTAGCCACTGCTTAGTGATTACTGGGTCAGCAAGATCACTTTTAGTCAAAACTAATAGATGTGGCTTTTGTTGAATGACCTCTTTAACCATCGGATTTCTAGACGATTCAGGAATTCGTGCGTCAACCAATTCAAAGACGATATCTACTAAGTGTAATTTTTCTTCAATTTGACGGATTGCCTTGGCCATATGCCCTGGATACCATTGAATATTTGCCATTATTTTTCTCCAATTTTTACTAGTTATTTTAAAATTGATTCAGCTTTTTTTAGTGCTTCATCGTTTTTAGCAATCTGTGCCTGCAGCTTAGTTTCAACACTTATGATTGTTTTAGCGTTCGTTGTGCCCGTTGCTTCCAGCTTGTTTTTTTGTTGATAAGATTTAACGGCTGTCTGAGTTGTTTTACCAAAGTAACCATTAGCTTTGTCTTCGAAATAACCTAAAGCTTTTAGCTCCTTTTGTAATGTTTTGATTTGACTAGAAACGTCACCAAGTTTATATGTCTTTTTGGTGTTCATTAACTGTAGGTAGGCGTACTTTGGATAGTCCGCTTTGTATGTGGGTGTAAGCCCCTTTTTGTTAATCCAACTTCCATTTGGGGTCAGCCATTTAGCAATCGTAATCTTCATTTCACTCTTATCTTTGAAATCACTGACAGTTTGGACAGTCCCCTTGCCATAAGATTGGGTACCAATTAATGGTGCATCTGCAGATTGATGCAAGGCCCCTGCAAAGATTTCAGCGGCACTTGCACTCCCACCGTTCATTAAAACGGCAACCGGTTTAGTTACTTTATAACCACCATCATATTTTTTTCCGGCTTTGTAAACCTGTTGTTGGCCAGTTTTAGCTTGAACCCTCATAATGGTTTTGCCGTTCTTCAAGAACATTGAAGACATTTTTAATGCTTGATCCATTAGACCACCTGGATTATCACGAACATCTAAAACGTAAGATTTAACTCCCTTTTTGTCCAAACGTTTTAAGGCAGTTTTTAGCTCTGAAGCCGTGTGTTCTGAAACAGAAGTAATCTGGATATAACCAATTTTTTTGTTGATTACTCGTGAATTCACGGTATTAACGGGAATTTTTGCCCGGGTTAAGGTTTGTGTAAAGGATTTTTCATTCCGTTTAACAGTGAGGGTTACTTTAGTCCCAATTTTTCCACGCATTAATTTAACGGCTTCAGTCACTGATTTACCAGCAATGGATTTTCCGTTAACGGCAGTAATTATGTCTTCTGGTTGTAATCCGGCCTTTTTGGCAGGTGTTCCCTTAATTGGTGAAATGATTTTAATATATTGTCCTGATTTTTGAACCTCAGCACCAATTCCAGAAAAACTGGATGAAATCTGATTATTCAGGCTGGTAGCTTCGGTTTCGTTCATATATTCAGAAAATGGATCATCAAGGGAAGAAATCATACCCTTAATTGCTCCATTAGTTACTTTTTTTGAACTAACTGGCTTGTAGTAATTATTCTCAATTGTTTCGTAAACCGCTTGAATTTTTTGCATTGAAGCCGTGGTTGTTTCTGCTTGAGAAATGACCGCACGAGTTTGGACGTATGCGACACCGTAGGCAATCCCCCCGCCCACTAATAAGGCAATGATAATGGACCAAATCAAAGTTGTGCGTTTAACTGTTTTCGGTTGTTTTTTATCCATTTAAATCTCCTTAGTGAACATTGGATTCTAAGTATTTTTGCCAGGTTTCATCAAAGATAGTCATTGAAGGCAAATAGTTACCGTTAAGTTCTAAATATTTAGAAAGTTCATCAAAATCTGTCGATTGTTTTGGGAAAGCCTGGTCATAAAAAGCGTTGTTAGCAAATTCCGAGATTGGTTCGTAACTTTCTGGATCACGTTGGGTCATTAAAAATTGATAAAATGTTTTACTTACACTCATAGTTAACCCTCTAGTCTGATTGTTTTGGGATATTAATAGAGAAAATAAATTGGTTATTTTTGATGTCTAATTTTTTGGCTTTAAAATAAACGCCATTAGTAGTTTTTATTTTCTGTAAATTTAATGTAATAGTTTTATTTTTTATACGAATCCATTTAGGTAAATTATAATTAGACCCAATATAAGATAGAACTAGCTTGGGAGAGATGCTCAATGCCCCAACCGCTAGATGCTTGGCCGTCAAAACAATATTTCCAGATGATTGAACTGTTGGCGTTAGTGAAAGTGCATAATTCACGTTGCTGCCTAAAACCTTAACTTTACCAATTAAGAAAACTTGTTTGTTTACTTTTAGTTGATAAGAAAAATTTTTGTTTGTTTGATATGGCTTTAAATAAGCAGCCATTAAGGCATTTAGCTGGTTTTTATTGAGATTTACGTTAATTGAACTAGCACTTGTTGTGGTGGTTTGGTTCTGTGAATCTGGGACTGGAGTATTTGCAATTCTCATCTTAAAAAAAATACCAAAAGCAATAATGATTGCTAATAAGATGATAAAAGCCCATTTCCATATATTTAGCTTTGTTTTCTTAGTTTCGACCGTTTTATTTTTCATATACTATTCTCATTTCTTATAAAGCCATTGTTCATGCGTGCGTAAACTACGTAATAAGAGGCGTGTCATTTGATCGTATCCAGCTGGATTGGGATGAAAATGATCACTACTAGAAAGGTAGATATTTTTCTCTTTAGTATTTTCCAGATTCTTTTCCACCTTACTAATTTGCATATCATTTACCGAGGTTGCAGTCGAGCTTTGTTTGAGCTCTGTAAGTGACTTGGCACTTTGATATTGACCTCTTGAAAGTAACTTATTAACTGAGATAAAATAGGCTGATTTGGTCTGTGATACTGCCGCCTTAGTGGTTTCGTCAAAGTTGGTAACCGCCCGATTAATTTGCGTAATATTTGGGAAGTACACAAAGAAGGGATTGTAAATTCCCACAACGTATATTGGTGCAGATTTATTGTAATGACGAACTTGTTTTAAAAGATCTTGAACTTGTGTCGCGTACTTAATATTTAATTTTTCTAATGCAAGTGTAAACTCACCAGATGAAGAGGTGGAATATTTTTGAAGAGCCTGGAAAAGGTCATTTCCCCCTACAGTTATTGTAATTGCGTCAGAAGTCTTGAGTGAATTTTGGAGTTTAGAACTTTGTTTAACCCGTTTTAAAATTTGATCACTACGTTCACCGGAAATACCGTAATTCACGACTTTAGCTTTAATCTGATAATTGTTTTTGAGCTGTTTTTGAAGGCGTTTTGTATAGCCACCTTCATTTTTACTGTCCCCAACCCCTTGAGTAAGGGAATCTCCGAGTGCAGTAATATGAATCTGTTTTTTCTTTGCTTTTGTGATTTTATGAATAACGTGTGTTGTTTTTGATGATTGGTCTTGTGTTGAATGTGTCGGAAAGTAATAATTTAATCCCAGTACAACTAAGGCCACAATAACAACAAACACAATTAACATGATCACTAAATCAGTAATTTTTTTCATTAACCTCTTTTTCAGACTCCTCGCTTAAGGTTCTTATGATATAAACACGGGGCAAAAGGCAGTTTTATAACTACTACCAATTGTCCCGCTAAGTTTGGTAACTTTTTTAATCACCAGTATAGTACATTAAGGCAAATGCTCCGGGGCCACCATGAGTCGCGATAATTGGAACCGTTTCACGAACCAAGATGTTAATATCTGGAAACATTTCTTGAATTTTTTCTTTAATTGGCGCAATGGTTTGAAGAGCCCCCACATGGGAAATCCCAATGGCTTTGATATTTGGTGATTTAGCCATTTTTTCGTAGACTCCATCAAAAAACTTACTAATGGTCTTCATGC
Organism: Pediococcus sp. M21F004; assembly: GCF_051122535.1. NCBI lineage: Bacteria > Bacillati > Bacillota > Bacilli > Lactobacillales > Lactobacillaceae > Pediococcus > Pediococcus sp. M21F004. The sequence continues at coordinate 395,512 of NZ_CP177314.1, read as the reverse complement.
CGCGACCCTTAGCAACTACTTTCAATTCGCCCTCAGTTACTTGCAAGACGATTTTTATGTTTAACAAACCACTAATCATTCCGGTCATATGACTAATTCGGCCGCCCTTAACTAAATTATCAAGGGTCATAACGCCCATATATAATTTTGTGTGGTCGCGAATATTAGCTGCCGCTGCCACAATCTCTTCACGTGATTTACCCGCCTCGGCTAATTTAGCAGCCTCGATAACTTGAAAAGCTAACGCACGGTCAGTTGTTTGACTGTCCACTACCATAACATCTGTTTTTGAAAGTTGTGCAGCCTGTTCGGCAGCGTGCACAGTACCACTAATAGCCTCAAGCATGTTAAAACAAACAACTTGGCTACCGTCTTCACCAAGTTTATCAAACACCTCAACAAACTTGCCAATTGGAGGCTGACTAGTTTTTGGGAGTGCTTTTGAATGTTGCATTTTATTTAAGAATTCTTCGTTTGTAATCGTTTCACGTTCTACATAAATTGTATCGTCGATCATGACCGTTAAAGGCACGATGGTAACGTTATAATCTTGAGCTTCCTGATCGGTTATTCCACAAGAAGAATCAGTCACAATTTTGACTTTTGACATTGAAATCCACACTTTCTACACAGATATATATTTATGAATTGATTATAACAGAGAATTCTGACATTTTCATTATTCGTTAGTCTCATTTTTAGTGTTATTTCGTGTATAAACTTCAAAAAAATGCGGAATTGGATTTTTTTTAGGTCCCACCCCCGTCAATGATTCTTCGAGAGTCCACTCGGAATAATCAATGTTAATCATTTTCGTGTCGCCTGTGTATTCTTTGTCAATTCTTGTCCGATATAACATTTCTGCGTAAGGGTAAAGTTGCCGGTAAATTTCTTTTCCGCCGATAATAAATATTAAACGTTGATCGGATTTAAACTCAGTTAAAAATTCCGAAACTGAATGATACACTTTAAGATTATTCGTCTCTTTTAAATCAGTTTGACGTGTTAACACAATGTTTAAACGGTTGGGTAAAGCCTTTGCACCAAAAGATTCAAAAGTTTTCCGTCCCATCACAACTGGATGATTAGTTGTGAGTTGTTTAAAATAGCGTGTGTCATCTGGAATCCGCCAAGGTAACTTATTCTGTGATCCGATGACGCCATTTTTAGATTCTGCCCAAATAAATGCTAACATACGATCAACTCCATTGTTTAAACGGCTACAGGGGCCTTAATTGCTGGATATGGATTGTACCCTTCCAGGTGAATATCTTTAACATCGTAATCAAAGATACTTTTAGCCTGACTATCAATAATTAATTTTGGTGCCGGACGTGGTGTTCGTGAAAGCTGCGTCTTAACTTGTTCAATATGATTAGCATAGATATGAGCGTCTCCAAGCGTGTGAATAAACTCACCAGGCTCCAGCCCAGTTTCTTTAGCAATCAAACAAGTTAATAAAGCATAACTGGCGATGTTAAATGGAATTCCAAGGAAAATATCCCCGCTTCGTTGATAAAGCTGACAACTCAACTTTCCATCGACTACGTAAAATTGAAACATTGTATGACAAGGGGGCAAAGCTGATGTGGGAACGTCTTCTGGATTCCATGCAGAGACGATCATTCGCCGTGAATCAGGATTGTTTTTGATGGTTTGAATGACATTGCTAATCTGATCAATTGTATCGCCGGTGGAAGTTTTCCAGGCCCGCCACTGACTGCCATACACATTTCCTAAATTTCCAAATTCATCAGCAAAAGCATCGTCGTTCAATATTTTGTCATCAAAAATCTTTTTTTGTTCCTGATAGGCCACCGAAAAATTGTCATCTTTTAGAGAACGACGACCAAAATCGGTCATATCTGGACCAGTGTACACGTCACTTTCGATCCATTTTTTAAATGCCCACTCATCCCATATATGGTTATGATGTTGCAATAAATAACGGATGTTTGTATCGCCATGTAAGAACCACATTAGTTCACTTTTAATTAAACCAAAAGGAACTTTTTTGGTTGAAAGGATTGGAAAGCCTTCTGCCAAGTTAAACCGCATTTGATAACCAAAAGTGCTATAAGTACCAGTTCCCGTTCGATCATCTTTATAGTTTCCATTTTTCAAAACATATTCTTCTAAGTCCAGGTAAGCTTGCTCTAACATTAGTGATTCCTCCTCAGATTAATCCGCTGTATATTGGCTCAGATACTCCCAACGCGCCATCTTTGTATCAATTTGGTGGTCCAGGTCTTCAATTTCTTTTTGAAGATCTGCTAATTTTCCATAATCATCTGCAGTGTCATTCATTTTTGATTGGCAAGCCGCTTTTTTTGTTTCTAATTTATCGATATCTGCTTCAATGGTTTGCCATTCTAATTGTTCCGCGTATGTCAATTTAGTCTTTTCTTTTACGGCCGGCTTTTTTGATAAAGCGGGCTCATCAACAGTAACTGGTACAACTTTCTCTGTGTCTGATTGAACTTCACTGATATGACTAAGGTAATCGGTAAACTGCCCAGAATAATGGGTTATTTTTCCATTACCTTCAAAAATTAATAAATGATCCGCCACTTTATCTAAGAAGTATCGATCATGAGAAACAGTGATAACTGTTCCGTGAAAACCACTCAAGTAGTCTTCTAAGACGGTTAAGGTTCCAATATCCAGATCGTTTGTAGGTTCATCCAGTAACAAAACATTTGGTTGTTGCATTAGAATTTTTAGTAAGTATAGCCGGCGTTTTTCACCACCCGATAGTTTCCGAATGAGGGTACCATGCATTGCGCGTGGAAAAAGAAACTGTTCCAATAAATTTGTGACACTAATTCGTTCACCATTTGCATTTAATACGCCGGCGCCGACTTCACTGAGATAGTTAATTATGCGTTTGTCCTCTGGAATTGGTTCGATTTTTTGAGTATAGTATCCCAGTTTAACGGTTTCTCCGATGTCAATCACACCTGAATCTAGTGGAATAAGACCAGCAATGACATTAAGCAACGTGGATTTTCCGGTCCCGTTATTTCCCGTAATCCCCACTCGTTCATCGGCTTGAATGAGATCAGAAAACTTGTCCAAGATTAAATGTGAACCTAGGCGCAATGAAGCCTCTTTTAAAGAAATCACTTTTTTTCCTAGTCGTTGCTGTCCGAGTTGAACAGCAATATTGTCCGTATTTTGGGCTGGAGCATTTACCGAATCACTTAATGTATCAAAGCGATTAATTCGTGCCTGTTGTTTTGTTCCCCTTCCCTGAGGGCCACGACGCATCCAAGCAAGTTCTTGTTTGTACAATTGATGTTGTTTTTGTGACTGAGAAGCTGCTTGTTCTTCTTGGACAGCCTTTTTAGCTACATAAGCCTGATAATTACCAGGATATTGGTTTAGTTTGCCAAAGGATAGCTCCCAGATCTGGTTAGCAACTTGATCTAGAAAATAACGATCATGGGTAACGATTAATAACGCTCCCTTGTAAGCTGTCAGATATTTTTCTAACCAAGCAATTGAATCAAAGTCAAGATGATTGGTTGGTTCGTCTAACATTAATAAATCCGGTGCTTGAATCAAAGTTTGGGCAAGATCAACCCTTTTTTGTTGGCCACCGGATAAGGTTCCAATTTTCTGGTTAAGATCAGTAATATGTAGCTGAGTTAAAATTGTTTTAACATCACTTTCAGCGGTCCACGCGTCTTCTTGGTTCATGCGTTGTTCAGCCAGATCAAATTGTCGTTGAGTTTCAGAATTTTCAGGTTCTTTAGAATATTTTTCTAACGCTTCTTCATAAAAACGGATGGTTTTGAAAACGGCCTGGGAACCGGCAAATACAGCATCAAGAATGGTCATATTTTCATCTAAAGATGGTGTCTGCCGTAAATAACCAACGGTGTAGTTTTTGGGAGTCTCAATTTCACCACTATCTTGTGGATCAATGTTTGCAAGGACGTTTAAAAGACTCGTCTTCCCTGTACCGTTTGTCCCAATCAAACCAATCCGATCGTGGGCGTTGATCAAAAAATCAATGCCATCAAACAGAGTTTTAGTACCATATGTTTCTGTTAAGTTTTCAGCTTTTAAAGTTTGCATTCATAATCAGCTTTCTGGATTTTTGGAAGTATATTTTCGAGCTTCCAAAAGTAATTCCGATTGATTGTTTTTAAACTGACCCACAAGAACGCCTTCAAGCAAATAGTTAAGGATTATACCCATTTGAGGGCCGGGCGTTATGATTCCGGCCGTTAAAAGGTCGTGGCCATTCACGTCAAGTTCATGAGTTGACTTGATAGGAAGATGTTCGTACCGACTCAAAAGCATTTGCGTGTCTATTTTACTGTTAATTGCGAATAGGACGTTGATAGTGTCTTCGAGAACGTTTCGACCAGTTCGAAAAAGTAGTTTTTCAGAGACAGTATTTTTGGCAATGGCATCGAATAAACGAATTCCACTTTCTACTTCGTTGATTAATTCATTTGACGTTTTCCAAGCACGTAAAAATGAACGGCTTTGCTCAGGAGACAACTCAAGAGTATGACAAATTAATAACCAAACTTGCGATTCTGAAGTCAGACGATTATTTGGATTCAATTCTAATAATTTGCTAAGCGGTGCTTGTTTGCCTTCAAACTGGGGACAATAGTTATATAAACCAGTATCCAGGAAGTATTTCACTCCTTGAATGACTGCTTGTCCCAGCATCATCTTTTCAAATTCAACTAGAATTCTTTCAACTGCAATTTTTTTTAATAATGGTGCGTTATGTTTAATGGCCGCTTCTGTTTTATCTTCAATCACAAAATCAAGTTTACTGGCAAACCGGACGGCGCGCATCATGCGCAGAGCGTCTTCATGAAAACGCTCATCAGGGATGCCCACTGCTCTTAAAATATGTTTTTCAAGATCCTGTAAGCCCGAAAAAAGATCGACGATTGTGCCATCTTCCTTGAGGGCAAGTGCGTTAACTGTAAAATCACGTCGCTTAAGGTCCTCTTCCAAAGAACGAACAAAGGTCACTTTATCTGGTCTACGAAAATCTTGATAGCCACTTTCTGTTCTAAACGTTGTGACTTCATATTTTTGCTGGTGATCAAGAATCATGACGGTACCATGTTTAATTCCCGTGTTGATAGTCTTTTTAAAAAGATCTTTGACCTCCGAGGGATAAGCACTAGTGGCAATATCAACATCGTGAATATGATCATTCAAAATTGTGTCGCGTACACTCCCGCCAACAAAATAAGCCTCATAGCCGGCCTTTTCAATTGTTTGAAGAATGGGACGTGCGGTAATAAACTCTTTTGGTAACTCTTTAATTTGCATACACAATTCGCCAACCTAAACTTTTAAGAATTTTAAATTTAAACCTACGTTCAATATTAACAGAATATGGTATTTTTTAAAAATAGTTGCAATCAGTTAGATCAATGAATATGTTATGATATTGGGGTAAAGCAGGTGAAAAATATGGCAAAAAAAGAATCGATTCAATTTAAAGATTTATTTATGATTTTTCTTGGTTGCTGTCTATATGGACTTGGTCTGGCGGCTATTAATATTCCCAACCATTTAGCCGAGGGTGGCGCAACTGGAATTACGCTTATTTTTAGAGCGTTATTTCGTATTGATCCAGCCTATTCGACCATTTTAATTAATATTCCTTTGTTGGCAATTGGCTATCGTTTTTTAGGGAAACGAGCCCTGTACTATACAATCTTTGGTACTTTGATGTTATCTATGTGTCTTTGGATCTGGCAAAGAGTGCCAATTAATATCGATATTGGTCATGATATGTTTATTGCGGGTATTTTAGCTGGTCTCGCTGGCGGTTTTGGAAGTGGTCTTGTCTACCGATTTGGCGGGACTACTGGCGGAACGGACGTAATTGCTAGAATCATTGAGCAAAAACGTGGTGTACCAATGGGACAAACCCTTTTTGCACTGGATGCGGTGGTGTTGACGATTTCTCTTTGCTATATTGATATCCGTCAGATGATGTATACCCTTTTGGCCGCGTTTGTATTTTCTAGAATTGTTACATTTACTCAGGTTGGCTCTTATGCTGCCCGTGGAATCTTAGTCATTAGTGATAACTATCAGTTAATTGCGGATGAGTTAATGGAGCAATTACAAAGAGGCGCTAGTTTTGTGCATGTCCAAGGAGCTTATTCAAAAGATAAAAAGAAAATGTTTTTTTGTGTCTTAGCACCAAATGAATTAAGTGAAGCAAAAAGAATTGTAGATGATCTTGACCCACATGCTTTTATCTCGGTCGTAGACGTTCATGAGGTAATTGGTGAAGGCTTTACTTATGATTCACCCACTGGAAAGAAAATTAGTTAAATAATACCTAAAAAAATATACGAAACTCTTCAAAAAAATTTTGAAGGTTTCGTATATTTTTATTAAAAGACTTTAACGTCGCTAAAAATGGTTGGTAGGTCATTAAAATTGTAAGTTGCTAATTTTTTTATCTCGTCGTTCCCATTAAAAAATGCCGTATAACTTCTGGAAAGCATTAAGTTTAATTCTTGATCATGTTCAAATTGAACCATGATTACAGGAATGTTTGCTTCAAAAGCTGCCCCAATTTCAAAAATAGTCCCACTGTCAGGTTGATTAATGCCATCAGTGTCTTTTTTATAATCCAAAATGGCAACTACCGCATCAGCTCGATGAACCTGGCGCATATCGCTTCCAAAAACACCTGTTTGCCAACGGAATGACCCGAACTCTTCGCTTTCCATTTGATGTTCCATGGGAATGAATATTTTTTCAGCGTTTAAGGTTGGATTCTGTCCCAAAAGTTTTTGGACAGTTTGAATATGTTCTTTTTGAACAGGACTAAAAAAAGGTGCTGCTAGGTAAATTTGATTGCTCATCGGGATCTCCTTTTATGAAACTAATTTTCTTGCCAAACAAATTGGTTATGGGTCGTAGGTTTAAATCCATTCTTCTGTAAAAAGTCTGCTAATTGCCGACTCTTTGTTGTACAGCTAAGTGTCCCGTTGCTTTGGTTTTTTACAATATCGATAAGCTCAGTAGATATGCCGAGTCCTTTTTTCATAGGATCCACAAGCAGATCAATTAGCTCAGTTTTGCTAAAAATAGCTACTCCGTAAATGACCCGTTCATTAAAGCTTGTCACAATGCGCATTTCATACTTTTTAGCCAAGACATTTTTAAAATGGCTAACCTGGTCGTCAAAATTATCAGTCCCAAGGCTTCCAAAAGTACGTTGTGAAACTTTGCGCATAACGGTAACTGTTTTTTTCGCGAATTTTGGTGAATAGGTTTTTATTTTATATTGCTCAGTAGACATGTTTTTTACCTCAATAAAGTTTATGAATTTAATTAACGGCTTCTATCTTAGCACAAAACACTTGCAATACTCAAAAGCCATTTTCCTCATAATCTTCTAACATCAAACTGAGCTCCTGATCATCAGGGACAAGTTTTAGGTAGGCTCTTAAAGATTTAACAGTCCAATCTTCTAAACCAATTTGGCGGAAAAAATAAATTGCGGCATGCAAAAAGTCAGAATTGTTTGTGAAAAATGGAAATGCATTTTGATAGGCATTTTGGGCCTCTTTAAAGTTTTCTAGATGTTCTTCAGAAACAGCGATATTCCAATAAATCTGAGGGTCCAAGTCATTTTCTTGAATATAAGGTTGTAACAAATCATCATTATCTTGATAGCGTTGTTGTTGAATAAATAAGTTGCTAAGTTGAACAACCGCACGCATCTGTTCAGGGTTGATTTTAATGGCTTCTTTTAGATAGTGTTCTGCATCATCATATTTTTGTAATTGTGTGGCCAAACGTGCTGCCTGAGAAAAAAGATCTTCGTTATACTCGTCAAAGCTAATACCCTCTTGAATCGTTTTATAGGCAGCTTCATTGTCCCCATTGTTTTCTTGAGCTTCTGCCAAGACCGGATACAATGAAACATAATCTTGATTGGTATCACGAAGCTGGGTTAGCATATCAATAGCTTCCGGGTAATTTTTTAATTGCAAATAAACAAATCCTTGTTGGAATAAGATATCAGGAGTCTTATCGATATCTTTAATTTGCTCAAAATAGGCCATACTTGTTTCAAATTTTCCCATTCCAGCATAGGCAGCTGCTAAGCGGGCAACTAAATTTACTGAGGACAGACGTAAGACCCCTTGTTTAACTAAAGTTAAGTAATAAACAGTCGCTTTTTTGTAATTTTGCATCATGTTGTAGAATTCTGCGAGCGCAAATAAAACAACCTGCTCGTCAGGAGCCAATTTTTCGGCTTCTAAGAGCTTTTGTTCACTTACCTCGTAAAGCTCCTCAGTTTGATATAGATCTGCGGAAACAAGCAAGGATTGCAGATAAGCATCCGAATCTGGCTTAACCTGCGCAAGTTGTTGCAGTGCAGCATCCGTATTCCCCTGTCCAATTTCAATATCAGCTAAATTAACGCGCAGAGTGTCTTCTTGGGGATATTTTTTTAATAGATTCTCATATATACGCTTAGCTTTTCCATCAAAACCGAGACCATATAATTCTTCAGCTAGACTATTTAGGGTGTCGTCATCATCTTTTCTCAATGCCCATCCGTATAGACGATTACCTTCTTCAATATTGCCGGCCTCAAATTTCTCTAAAACTTGTTCTGAATAGCTCATGGTATCCACCTTTCAACAAAAAATAAGTATCTTCATACTATGCGTTTTTATCAAAAAAATCCAACATAACTTACGCTATGTTGGATTTCTAAATAAAAATGTTTGAAAGATTATTTAACAGCATCCTTCAATGCTTTTCCTGGCTTAAATGCAGGAACTTTGCTAGCAGGAATTTGAATCTCCTTACCAGTTTGTGGGTTACGGCCCTTACGAGCAGCACGCTGACGTACCTCGAAGTTACCAAAACCGATCAATTGTACCTTTTCACCTTTAGCTAAAGTGGATTGTACTGAACCGAAGACAGCGTCAACAGCTGCAGCAGCGTCCTTTTTAGTTAAACCAGTTTTTGATGCAACATCATCTACTAATTGAGCTTTGTTTGCCATTATGAATTCACCTCCTAGGTAAAATTGAATTGATGAACTAGTCATCAATTTGTCATTTTTGAGTGGTCCAAAAATGACGAAACAATAACCCTGAACGGTATTATTTCAATTTCAAAGATATCACAGGAAGACTGATATGACAAGGCTTTTAGTGTGATTCGTCAAAATAAGTAACCATTTTCTTAAAAAATAACGAGATTTTTAAGAATTACTTACGTCGTCGCTCAATTAAGTGCACAGGCGTTCCAGAAAAGTCGAAAGCCTCACGAATTCGATTTTCTAAGAAACGTTCGTATGAAAAATGCATCATTTCTGGATCATTTACAAAAATGACAAATGTAGGAGGCTCAGTACTTACCTGCGTACCATAGTATACTCGGAGACGCTTGCCGTTGTCACTAGGGGTTGGATTAATGGCGATTGCGTCCATTAACACGTCGTTAAGTGTAGAAGATTGCACACGGCGACGATGGTTTTGATCAACCTTTTCAATGAGTTCAGGAAGTTGCGAAAGTCGCTGGTTAGTAATCGCCGAAACAAAGATTATTGGCGCATAGCTAAGATAAGCGAATTGTTCACGAATCCCCATTTCAAATTCATGAAGCGTATGATTATCTTTCTTTAAAGTGTCCCATTTATTGACAACAATGATAATCCCTCGGCCAGCTTCATGTGCGTATCCGGCAATTCGTTTATCTTGCTCACGAATCCCCTCCTCAGCATTTAAAACGACTAGAACCACATTGCTATTATCAATGGCCTTCATCGCACGCATAACACTATATCTTTCGGTGTTTTCGTAAACTTTTCCTTTTTTACGCATTCCGGCCGTATCTACCATGGTAAATTCATGACCCTCAGGCGTTGTAAATTTAGTATCGATGGCATCACGGGTTGTCCCAGCAATATCAGATACAATAACACGGTCTTCACCCAAAATTGCATTTACAAGTGAAGACTTCCCTACGTTAGGGCGACCAATCAAACTGAAACGAATTGAATCGTCGTCTTCCTCTTTTGGTACATCTGGAAACTCTTTAACAACCGCGTCTAATAAATCACCCAAACCAAGTCCATGACTACCAGAAATTGGGTAAGGATCCCCAAAGCCAAGGCTGTAAAAATCATAAATTTGTTGTCTTAATTCTGCATTATCGGCCTTATTAACGGCCAGAATAACAGGTTTATCAGCCTTATATAGAATTCGCGCTACTTTTTCATCAGCGTCAGTTATTCCTTCTTTAACACTTACCAAAAAGACAATAACATCAGCTTCATCAATTGCAATTTCGGCCTGGTCTTGAATCTGGTTAACAAATGGTTCATCACTGATGTCAATACCACCAGTATCAATCACACTAAATTCGTGTCCAATCCATTCACTATGTGCATAAATTCGGTCACGCGTAACACCGGGAGTATCTTCAACAATCGAAATTCGATCGCCAACAACCCGATTAAAAATTGTTGATTTTCCCACATTGGGACGGCCAACAATGGCAACAACAGGGTTTGCCATAGTAAAACCTCACTTTCTTGTTTATAAAAAAGGCTGTGAAATAATCACAGCCTCAGTAATTGTTATTTTAAATTACTTTTCGTCATTATCGTCTTGGCTATCTTGGAGTGCTTTACCAATTAAGTCGCCTAATGTAAATCCAGTACTTTCCTCTGGAGCATCATTCCGGTAGTTATTTGCTGCTGGACGTTTGCTACGAGGTTTACTGTTATTATTAGAGCTACGTTTTGGTTCAGCAGACTTAGGAGCTTCTTCCAAAGCCTTAATCGAAAGTGCCAAACGATGAGCATCTGGATGAACTTCCAAAACCTTAACTTTAATTTTGTCGCCAGTTTTTAACACATCACTTGGATTCTCGATATGTTCATGAGAAATCTGAGAAATGTGAACTAAACCTTCAACACCTGGGAATACTTCAACAAAAGCACCAAAGTCAGTTAAGCGACGTACTGTACCTTCAAGAACGGAACCAGCAGCAGCTTTTTCCTCAATGTCATCCCAAGGACCAGCCAAAGTTTGTTTTAATGATAATGAAATTCGTCCACGATCTTCATCGATTGAAAGAACTTTAACATTAATCTTTTCGCCAACTTTTAACTTATCTGAAGGCTTGTTTACATGCTCGTAAGCAATTTCAGATACATGAACTAATCCATCAACACCGCCAAGGTCCACAAAAGCACCAAAGTTAGTTAAACGAGCCACAGTACCTTCAACGATATCTCCAGCCTGTAAATGTTCCATTAATTCTTGTCGTTTAGCTGCATTCTCTGCTTGGACAATAGCTTTATGGGATAAGATCAATCGGTTTTCTGCTGGATCGACTTCAACAATTTTTAGTTTTAAAGTCTGACCTTTATAAACGTTAAGATCTTCAACGTAACGATCTTCAATCATTGAAGCAGGAATAAATCCACGAACGCCAGCGTCAACCACTAAACCACCCTTTACAACTTGTGTAACAGGTGCTTCAATTTCTTCACCATCGTCAGCTTTTTTCTGAATATCGTCCCAAACTTTGCGGGCTTCGATACGTTTGTGAGAAAGTAAGTAACTGCCGCCCTCTTTGTCGTTTCCAATTTTTGAAACAACAACAAGATCCAACTTGTCACCAATTTTAACAGCATCGTTAATATCATCGATATGAGCAGTTGAAAGCTCACGCAATGGAACAACACCTTCAACACCGGTACCTTCAATACCTACAATAGCTTGTTTGTCATCGTCAATGTCTAAAACCTCTCCAGTTACGACATCACCAATTTTTACTTCTTCCACACTATTAAGTGCGTTTAATAAATCATTATTTTGACCTGATTCGTTTTCGCTCATTACGAATTTCCTCCTTAAGAACACTATACTAATCTATCATAGCTGAAATTGACAATAAAAGCTAGTTAAATAAATTAGAATCCTTATTTTATTTTTTTATTAATAATTTTAGTAATCTCTTTTACAACCTGTTCAATGTTCATTGAGGTTGTATCAACTTCAATGGCATCAGCGGCTTTAGTCAGCGGAGATGTTTTTCTAGTTGAATCTTTTCGATCCCGCGTTTCAATCTCATCTTTTAATTTTGACAAAGATGTATTAATTCCTTTGGCGATATTTTCTTTATATCGACGCTCCGCACGTTCATCAACGCTGGCAATCAAAAAAATCTTCACTTGTGCGTTAGGCAAAACTGCGGTCCCAATATCACGTCCGTCCATCACAATGTTACTTTGAGATGCAATGTCTCGTTGACGGGCAACCAATTCAGTTCTAATGCTGGGTAAACTGGCAACTGTTGAAACTGCATTTGTAATTTCAGGTTGCCGGATGGCTTCCGTAACTTCTGAATCATTTACAAAAACATGCTGGACTGGATCACCAGGTTTAAAAACTATTTCTATCTGTTTTAGCATTGCTAAGATTGCGGACTCATTGGTGAGTTCAATTTTGTCATGCATAGCTTGTAATGTTACTGCTCGATACATGGCACCAGTATCACAGTAGATATAGCCAAACGCGGTTGCTACTAGTTTGGCAACCGTACTTTTTCCAGCAGATGCTGGTCCATCAATTGCAACCTGGATATTTTGCATTTCCATGTTATAAAACGACCCCTTATTTAATTATTTTACGCGCAAACGTTGACCAGGTGTTAATTCGGAACTACTTGTTAAGCCATTTAGTTCCATTAATTTTTGTTGCGTAATCCCATTGTTGACAGCGATTCTGTATAATCCTTCTCCAGCCGGAACTGTGACATATTTTTTATTTGTGCCGCTTGAACTGCTTGAGCTTGAACTACTTGAACTTGAACTGCTTGAACTCGAACTAGATTCTGATGCTTTAGAACTAGCTTTGGCTTTAGAACTAGATTCAGCTAAAGAACTACTTTTGGCCTTTTCACTTGAAGTACTTTGTGCCTTCGATTTACTTTCACTAACAGAACTTGCTGCCTTTTTTGATGCTTTTTCGGCAGATGCATCTGCAATTTTTTGGCTAGAAGCACTAGCCTTTTTTTTGGAGGAAGCAATTTGAGCATCAGTTTGTGGTCGATTAAAATTATTCTGATTGTATTTATAAACCACAATTGGTGAAATAAATAGTAAAACAATTACGATACCTACTAAAGTAATTATTAGCTTTGTGTATCGATGTGATTTTCGACTTGCACTTCTTGAAGGCTTATCAGTTGTAAAGTGCTCTGTATCAGGTTGTTTACTGTCTTTGTGCTCGTTTTCAGAATCATTACCATTATTTTGATTCATTTTTATTCCTCCTAGAAAAAACTACCAGAACAATTGTAACATATTGATAAAAAAACGTGTTCATTTTTTTGACGGGAATAAGTTTTCAAGCCTTATTTTCCATGGTATTAATCCAGTTTTTGAGTTTTTCGAATCCTTTTTGACAGGTTCCCAGTCCAATTTAAGCTGACTAACCTTTTCCGAAGCATTATCAATGCCACAACAACTTGAAGAATGGTCGCCAAACTGTTCATCAAAATAGGCAAGCAGTTTTGTGCGTAGACAACCTGTTTCATTAACGAAATCTAACATACTGGTTAAACTAACCTGTTTTGCTAGTTGTCGTGTCTGGAAAATTTGTGTAACTTCTTCCGAAGTGTTGTTTTGATCACGATAATAGTCAAGCAACTGTCGTTGATCCTCATCAAAAGAAGCACGACTTTCTGGTCTGGCAAAGAAAGTTTGAATATTTGCTGCACTTGGAGTTCCTGCCAAGTTTAAAGTGCTTGGGATATATTCATCTCCAGGAGCATAAAGTAAGATTGCGATACTAGCTTTTTGATCACGGCCAGCACGACCAATTTCTTGTAGATAGTTTTCCAAGTTTCCGGGCATGTGGTAATGAATAACGAACCGTACATTGTTTTTATCAATTCCCATTCCAAAAGCACTAGTGGCACATATTAAATCAATATTTCCATGCATAAATTGTTGTTGAATTCGGTAGCGATCCTGGAGATCAATGTCCGCATGATACGCAGCAACTTCCCGATCAGTTTTTTGTGCAATTAACTCAGAGATCTGATTAGCGACTTTTTTGCTAGAAAAATAAATAATTCCGGGTCCCTTGAGTAAAGAAACTAAATCTAATAATTTTTCATTTTTTTCTGAAGAAGATGTACAATGTTCAATTTCTAAAAAAATGTTTGGTCGATCAACTGAATGAACAACTTGACTAACCTCTGTCGAAGCAAACCCCATTTTTTTAATAATATCTTCTCTAACTGTAGCTTTAGCAGTGGCAGTTAACATTAAAGTAGTTGGAGATCCGACTTGGCGAACGAGATCCTTTAATTTTAAGTAGGCTGGCCGAAAATCAGGTCCCCACTGAGACAGACAATGGGCTTCGTCCACAACAAACAAACCACAATTAATTTTGCTCAGTTGTAGTTGTACATCCGGTTGATCTGCCATTTCAGGGGAAACATAGATGAATCGATAATTTCGAAGATGGTTCAAAGCAAATTGCCGTTGATTATGGTCGAGCTTTGAAGTTAGCCCTATAACTCGTTTTTCACCTAGCCGATTTAAACGAGCAACTTGATCATCAATTAAAGAAATTAATGGTGAGATTACAATAACAGGTCGTTCAATTAAATAACCAAATAATTGATAAATTAAAGATTTACCAGTACCTGTAGGCAAAACAGCAAGCACATTTTCTTGTTCACAAAGTCGTTGAATAATTTCTAATTGTCCGGATTTAAATTCTGTGAATCCAAATTTTTGTTGAAGCTTTTGGTAAATGTGCTCGTTATTAATCATCATTTTTGGATTTAACCTCTCGAATTTGTAATAAACGAAATTCAAAAAAAGAAATTTCTGGTGCTAATTCTGTAACATCTGTAAATTGCCATTTTCCACTCGCGTTATCCTGTAAATATTTATGTAACTTATCTGGAAGCGGCTTTGATAAAAACGATTGAAAAGGAAAATTGTTCTTTAAAATGGCAGCTTCCAGCAAGTGTTCTCTTATAGTATTAACCTTAACCTTACGCTTTTGAGCAATCATCTCAATAGTATAATTATTCAAAAACTGCTGATAGGTTGTTGCACTACTCATAGAAAGTGGTGAGTCGTTAAGCCAGGGTGTAATTAACTGAGTACAGAGAGGATGATTTATCTGGTGTCCATCAGAGGACCACCGGATAAATTGGGTAATAAGGTCCAAGGTTTTTAACTGCCATTCAAACGAGGTTAGGTTTAAATTAGTTTCAATCTGTTGATCTGTAAGTCCAAAAGTATTATGACCAACAAAGCCGGCTACAAAGACGTCAGCATCTTTTGAATTAAGAGTTTCCAAGAATTCCGTGAGTTCCGCGTGAAATTCATCAGGAAATTTTTGAGTACTATTTATATGAAACCAGCGTTTACAAAAATTCATCACACGTCCCGAATACTGCAACGGGTAATAACGATTGTTTTGATACGCAAATTCAGAAGTGATTTGCACACTTAGATTTAGACAGTCTTGAATAACTGTTAAATTTGTATACAGACCAATTCCGCTGAATTTATATCGAAGAAAAGCTTTTTGCTTAGCCTCTTTACGTTGTTGCCCCGCTTGAGTAAGCTGAGCTTCTGTATCATGGATCTGAATTAAATTAGTTTGCGCAAGATATTTTTGATAATGATCAAAGGTATCTTGCTTTAGTTTAGGGAACAAATTAAAAAAAGGCAGAAGACCGTATTGCATTCCCCAAAAAAGATTGGAAACGGTTCTTCTCCCGATTAAATTGTTTAAAATAACTTTTGAGCGTCGCCATTCAGAACGTGAATAAAACTGCAATAAAAAGTCTGCGAAATCAAAATCTTTTTCCATATTATCTACCGCTTTATTAAACGTGTGATTTCATTTAGCTTCAGAGAACGCCATTCGCCTGATTGCAAACCGTCCAAAGTAAGAAAACCATATTTCTCTCGTTTTAGCTTAATGACTGGGTGATCAATTTTTTCGAACATTTTTTTAACCTGATGGTTACGGCCCTCATGAATAGTAAGCTCAATAACAGCAGTCTTCTTTGCTGGATCCGTACTAATAACATTGGTTTTTGCGGGAGCAGTCGCCTTTTTGTCAATTCGCACACCGTGACGCAACTTTTCCATCTGGTCATTCGTAGGAATCCCCTCAACTTTTGCAACATAGGTTTTTTCAAACTTATATTTAGGATGAGTCAGTTTGTTAGCCAGTTGTCCATCATTAGTCATCAATAAAATGCCAGAGGTGTCGTAATCAAGGCGTCCAACAGGATAAATTCTTTGTTGAACATCTGGAAAGTAACTCATAACAGTTTTACGATTTTTTTCATCCTTAACACTTGAGATAACACCTCGAGGCTTATAGAACAAAAGATAAACTAATTTTTCTCTCTGTAGAGGGATTCCATTCACTTCAATGCGATCGTCCTCATCTACTTTTGTGCCTAACGTTTTGACCTGCTTACCATTAACGGTCACATTACCGGCAGTAATTAAAGTTTCTGATTTTCTTCGTGATGCAACACCAGCTTCTGCCATAACTTTTTGTAAGCGTTCACTTGCCATGCTATTCATCCTCGTTTTCATGTAGTTTTTCATTAAATTGTTTTAAATAAAGATCTTTTGAACTAGATGAATTATCAGGCTGAATGTTTGGTAAAGCCGGTAATTGATCAATTGTTTTTAGACCAAAATAATCTAAAAAGTAATTTGTTGTTTTGTAAAGAATTGGTCTTCCAGGTTCTTCTAACCGCCCGGCTTCACCAATCAAATCACGAATTGTTAATTTTTGAAGCATTGTGCCACTCTGAACGCCTCTAATCTCGTCAATTTCCAGTCTTGTAATCGGTTGTTTGTACGCAATAATTGCAAGAACTTCTAGAGAAGCTGGGGACAGTTTCGTTAATTGTGGTGCGTCAAAATAATTTTTTATAACATCAGCTACTTCTGATTTGGCGGCCAATCGAAAAGTTTCCCCAAAATGTAAAACTGATAGTGATGAGTCGGAATCCATTTGATACTTTCTTGATAATTTGTCCAACATCGCCGTAATCGCCGGTTTCATAAATCCAGTCATTTCAGAAAGATCGTTTAAACTCAGGCCATCTTCCCCGCTCACAAATAAAAGAGCTTCAATTTTTTGAATATTACTGGTCATTTGCTTCATCACCTGAATTAAATAATTTGATGGCTCCTAGTCGTGTGGACTGCTGAAAATTAATTTGTTGTTTTTTTACTAACTCCAGCATGGCCATAAAAGTAACCACAATTTTTGTGGAACTAATCGTGTCTGTAAATAAGGAATTGAATGTCATTCCTTGTGGATGTTGAATTAAACTATTTTTAATCATTTGGATTTGTTCTGTAACTGAAACAGGATCATCGGTGATCGTCCGATAAATCGGCTGTGACTGGTCTTGTTTAATTAAGACCTGTTCAAAAGCCTGTTTGAGAGTCTCTATTGTTAACCCAGGTGCAAGATGTGCTAGTTGCATTCCATCTGGGACAGCAGCTTCTTCTCTAGTATAAGCCTGCTGGCGATTAGTTTCCTGAATTTGCAAATTTTGAGCAGCTTCTTGGTACTTTTGGTATTCTACCAATTGCGTGACCAGATCCAATCGTGGGTCATCCTCTTCTGTTGTTTCCTCATCAATACTAGGTTCACTTGGTAAGAGTAATTTACTTTTAATCCGCATTAAAGTGGCAGCCATAATTAAATATTCACCTGCAATATCTAATTTGAGCTGTTGATTTATGTGTAAATAAGCTAAATATTGCGCTGTGATTTCTGAAATTTGGATATCGTAAATATCCATTTTGGCCTGTTTGATAAGGTGCAATAATAGGTCTAAAGGGCCCTCAAAATCATTGATTTTTACGTTCGGTAATTTTCCCGAAGTGTCATTCTCCATGTTGATCAGGCTTTCCTTTTTCCCATCGGGCTAATGCAGGGGTGGTTTCTAGTGTCCCCATCATTTGTAAATCGGGGAAGTTTTTAGCTAGTGAGTCAAAAATTTCTTGTTCATTAGCTTGTGTTTGTTGTTGAGGAATAAAAGCCAGGTGATGCACCATCAAATATTGATCTTGCTTTTCTACACCTACCAAGCCAATAAAATCACCAGCCTCATTTTTTTGAAGATACAAATTACGATCGTCACTTGCTGCATACCAATCCAATTCTTGATTAATTCGATCGATATCTTTTAGACCTGGGATAAAAGACAACAAGCCCATGACAATTTTTTGGAAAGAATCTCTATATTTTACTAACAAGTTGAACTCAGCCTCCTAAGGGTCTGTTTCAATTCAAAATTCATAAACGTTACTAACAACTTTACCATATTTTAAAGAATGGGACAATTTTGTCCTAGGCTCTTGGATGATATTTATTGTAAACTTCCGTTAAATGTTTTTTTGTTACATGTGTATAAATCTGCGTTGTTGAAATATCTGCGTGACCTAATAGTTCCTGTACGGTTCGCAAATCCGCTCCATTTTCCAACAGCGTGGTTGCAAACGAGTGACGAAGGGTATGCGGAGTGACGTCTTTTGTAATGCCTGCTTTTTTCACAATCATTTTTAAATTTTTCCAAATTCCTTGTCGGGTTAATTGTTCTCCGTGATTATTCAAAAAAACAAAAGGATTGTTCTTCCCCCGTAATAATTGTTCCCGAGCGCCTTCCAAATAGATGGACAGCCAATGAATGGCTACGTCACCAATTGGGATAATCCGTTGTTTATCACCTTTACCAATTGTTGAAATAAGTCCCATTTCCAACCGCAAATCATCTAGCTTTAGATTTACTGCCTCGCTTACCCGTAAACCAGTTGCGTACATGACCTCCAATAAGGTTCGGTCGCGCACTCCTAGTGGCTTATTAGTGTCTGGCACCTGCAAAAGATCTTCCACCTCCTTACTGCTAAGGACCTGTGGCAAATGATGAGCTGCTTTTGGGGTGTCAATTTTTAACATTGGGTCTGTTGATATTTTGTTTTGCATGAGTAAATAATGGAAAAATTGGCGCAAACTTGTAACCGTGTGAATGACGGAATTTCGCGATTTATTTTGTTCATCACAATATTTCAAGTAATTTAAAATAGTATAACGATCAATTTGATTAAATTCTTCAATTTTTTGCGTCTTTAAAAAACTGAAAAATTCAGTTAACTCCTGTCGATAAGAAAGAACTGTGTTTTTTGCGAGTCCTTGTTCTACAACCAGCGTATGCAAATAATCTTGAAGGTCATTGTTCATTATTGTTCAACTCTAGTCTTCGTCTTCAGGTTTTAATTGTAATTCGGTTTTTGTCTCTGTAACAACTCCAGCCTTTAGTAAGTGGCCCACCGCACGTTTGAATTGCCCTTTACTTATGCCAAACTCGGTTTTTATTGCAACCGGATCACTTTTATCAGTAAATGGTAATGTGTGCGTATCATTGTGCTGTAACATAGCTAATAACATGGCCGCATCGTCACCGATAGCTTCATAACTACGAGGTTTCAACGAAAGATTTAATGTGCCGTCAGGGTGAACACCAATTACACGAGCAGAGACTTCTTCCCCTAAACGTGGTTCTTGTTCACGTTCGTTTGGATGAATGAAGCCTAGATAGTAATCACTTGTGATAACCAGAGTTCCCACTAATTTCAGTCGATAAACAGTGGCTTTTAAATTTTGATTTTTTAATGTTTTTGGTGCTGCTTGAGAAATTTCTTGAAAGGTGGTCTCGTCAGCCAGATTAGCCCAAAGTCTATTTTTATTATCTAAACTGAGGCTTACCATTAACCGGTCACCTTTTTGAGGCCATAGGCTTTTAATTGTTGGTAACTCATCTAGTGAAACAACAATATCTTTGTTTGGCAAGCCGATATTTACAAAAACACCCAAATCTCGTCGACTTTGTACGACAGTTCCGAATCCCATACGGCCAATTTGAATCTTGGGAATTTTTGAAGTGATTTGCAACTTGTGGTCCTCGTTTTCATAAGCAAATCCTTTAAAATGGCCTCCAATATGTAAAGGTTCTACTTGTTCTTCCTTATCCAATTGAAAAACAGCACCGGAATTTTGCAAAAAGTAATAATTTTCATTTTCATCGGTCATTTTGGTATCAATAACGCGTCCTAATAAATTGTTCATGTTTAGCTCCTTAAATATTTAATATTTTAAATTTTTATGTTTAGTAATTGAATGATACAAAAAGCAATTCCAGAGGCAATAATTGGCCCAGCAGCAATTCCTTTTAGGAAAACAACACCTAGAATAGTTCCAAAAACCAACGCAACTGTGACTTCAGGTGATACTGCCAGAAACCCTACCCCTCGTGCTGAAAGAATTGACACTAATATACCACAAAGAACCGCAATCCAGCCAACTGGTGATTTAAAAGCATTTAAAAGATCTTGAAAACTAATTCTGCCAGTTGCAATAGGAATTAAAATAGCAATCGAAATAATTGTAACTCCCCAGTTAATTCCTTGCTTTTCAACGACTTGCAAAATCTTTTCTGAATTAGGAATGCCTTTAAGAACGAGTACCGCAACAGTTGCGAAGATTAGGGATTGGTTTTTCCCCCAGATTGCAATTAGCAAAATACCAATTAAAAATAGCCAGCTTTCCATTTTGACTGTTCCTTTCGTTGTGTACTATGTATTAAAAAGACCGCTGTCTATAAACAGCGGTCTTTCCAGTAAAGAAACTACTTTATAAATAAGCTTTAGATAGCGTTTGAAGCACCATGATAGATAACTCCACGACGTGAATCAACAGTAATTAATTCATCATCTGAAAGAATTGATGTTGCGTTTTGTACCCCAACAATAACAGGAATTCCCATTGAGATACCAACTACAGCAGCATGAGAAGTTAAACCACCATTTTCAACTACAAGAGCACTAGATTTTTCAATTGCAGGTAAGTAATCTTTGTCAGTTGTCTTTGTAACAAGGATGCCACCTTCAACAGCTTTATCATTAGCTTCTTTTGCAGAAGTTGCGATGACTGCTTTGCCAATAACTGTTTCATCGCCAACACCTTGTCCAGCTGCTAACTTAGAACCAATTAATTGTAATTTCATCATGTTAGTTGTTCCACGTTCACCAACTGGAACACCAGCAGTGATAAGGATCAAGTCGCCTTCTTTAGCAAAGCCTAAGTCAACGGCTTTGTTGGCAGCTAAGTCAAACATGTCATCTGTAGTTGCTGGTTTGTCAGCAACGATTGGATGAACACCCCATTCAACTGTCAATCCACGACGAGTACGTTCGTCAAATGTAATAGCTAAGATATCAGCATTTGGACGATACTTAGAAATCATTTTAGCAGTGTAACCAGATTCTGTAGCAGCAACAATTGTTTTAACACCTAAGTTCTTTGCAGCACGCGCAACAGCAGCGCCAATTGTTTCTGTAACATCACTTTGATCAAACTTGTTGATTTGTAAGTTTCCATCTTCAGCCATAGCATTTTCAGCTTTTTCGTTGATCTTAGCCATTGTTGAAACAGCTTCAACAGGGTAAGCACCATTAGCACTTTCACCTGAAAGCATTGTTGCATCAGTACCATCCCAAACAGCATTAGCAACATCTGATGCTTCAGCACGTGTAGGACGTGGGTTTTCAATCATTGAATCTAACATTTGAGTAGCTGTAATTACAGGCATACCAAGTGAGTTACATTTCTTGATTAATGATTTTTGAACCAAAGGTACATTTTCTGCTGGAATTTCGACACCCATGTCACCACGAGCAACCATAATTCCATCAGCAACTTTCAAAATTTCATCAGCATTATCAATACCTTCTTGTGACTCGATCTTAGGGAAGATTTGAACATCTGTCATGTTCTCTTCTTCTAAAAGTTGACGAATATCAAGAACGTCTTGAGGTTTACGGACAAAACTTGCAGCAATAAAGTTGATATTCATGTTTTCACAACCGAAACGAATATCACTTGAGTCTTTTTCAGTAATCCCGGGAAGGTTAATTGAAACGCCAGGTGCGTTAGTTCCCTTACGTGAACCAAGAACACCGTTGTTCATTGCGTGAACAACTAATTCTTTGTTTGCTTCGTCTTTTTCGTCGACTTTAAAATCAAGTAAACCGTCATCAAACAACACATGGCCACCAACATGGACATCATCGTATAAGCCAGCGTAAGTAACCGCAATCTTATCTTTGGTTGTATCTAATGAATCATCCATTGAGATGCGTGCTTTATCGCCAGTATGATATTCTTGATTGCCATCTTTTTGAACTGTTGTACGGATTTCAGCACCCTTTGTATCTAATAAGATACCAACAGTTTTACCAGTGACCTTTTCTGCTTCCATAACTTTGTTGTAGCGGTCTAAATGCTCTGCGTGATCACCATGTGAAAAGTTGAAACGGAAAATATTTGCACCAGCCTCAATTAATTTAACAATCGTATCTACTGATGTACTTGCAGGACCAAGTGTTGAAACAATCTTGGTTTTCTTCATAACTATATCTCTCCCTTGATTAGTTTATAAAAAGACTTTAACGTCGTTTTTACCTAAATTTATAAAACATGTGACTTGAAATTATTTGAACGATAAATCGTTGTTTAAATCAAATAAAGTTGTATCTGGTTGATGCTTTGAGTTAAACAAGTCGGTAATATCATGAGCCTGAACTTTGTTGTCAAGAATTCCAACGGCCAAACCGCCTTTACCCTCAAGTAACAAGTCAACAGCATAAGCACCCATCTTGCTAGCAAGAACTCGATCACGAGCAGTTGGTCGGCCACCACGTTGAATATGACCTAAAACAACTGCACGGGCATCAAAGTCACCATATTTCTTGAGTTCTTCAAGAAATGTTGGTGCAGCATCAGAATTTGCATCGCCTTCAGCAATAACTACAATACCATAGTCCTTACCATCTACACGATTCTTCTTCAACTTCTCAGCAATTTCCTTGACGTCTGTATCGTACCCTGGAGCCACAATTGCATCTGCGCCTGTGGCAACACCAGCCCAAAGTGCAATGTCAGCTGCTGCACGGCCCATTACTTGGACTGCAAAGACACGCTGATGACTTTTAGCTGTATCACGAATTTTATCAATGGCGTCAACAGCTGTGTTTAAAGCAGTATCAAACCCAATTGTAAAGTCTGTGTAAGGAATATCATTATCAATAGTTCCTGGCAAACCAATCGTGTTATAGCCGTGTTCAGTTAAACGAAGAGCTCCGTGATAAGAGCCATCGCCACCAATAACAACTAAAGCATCAATACCAAACTTCTTTAGTTGTTCAATTCCTTTTAATTGACCTTCTACTTGGGCAAATTCGGGATAACGAGCTGAGTACAACATTGTACCACCCTCATCGATCGAATCGTCCAAATCAGTAGCAGAAAACTTATGAATATCGCCAGCAACTAATCCAGCGAAACCATAGTTAATACCATATGCTTCCAAACCATTACTAATTGCTTTCCGTGCAACAGCACGAATAGCAGCGTTCATAGCTGGAGCATCACCACCACTGGTTAAAATACCAATGCGTTTCATTTCTTCACCTCAAGCAAAAAATTATTTAAATATCTAAACTTCACTTATAATTTTAACACTTTTGAATTTGAATGTCTTCAATCTTAACAAAAAACATCTGGAACAAATCCCTAGATATCGGTACTTTTGACCGATTGCAAGACCACATTTTCCTTACCTAACAGGTTTGTAAGCGCTGAATTGATTTCTTCTGAATTTGTCGTCCAAAATCGTTTTTCCAAAAGAACTTTTTTATCGGTTGCTGGGTAGAAAAGTAAAACCGGAATCGAACCGGGATGGGACTGCAGAATTGACCGTAATCGATTTTCAACAGTAGTTATGTTATCAGTTTCGGTAAATCGTAAAACCCACCGCTGGTTTGGATGATTTAGCAGTAGTTGGCTTGCGAGCTGAATGTGATTAGCAATAACTTGTAGCCCATTGCGTTCATCAACCTTTCCTTGAATTAGGAGGACTTTTCCCTTTTGAAGAATTTCAGTTGTTTGTTGATATTGCTCGGGGAAAACTGTGATATCAATTTCACCGGTTAAATCACTACCTGTAATAAAAGCCATTTGTGACCCGCGTTTGGTACGAATAACCCGAATCTTAGTCATGTAGATTAGGCAAGTTACAGATTGATTAACTGTCAAATCAATAATATCTGTAATGCGATATTTAGTACGTAATTGGTCGTATTGTTCAACTGGGTGCCCAGAAAGGTAAGCACCTAATATCTCGTTTTCCTTTTGGAGCTTTTCTTCGAGAGACAAATCAGGTTTCTTTATAATTTTTGGAGTCAATTTTTCAAATAAACTCATACTACTGCCACTTAATGCAACACCATTTAATAAATCTGGCAATACTTGCAGAAGTTCTGCACGGTTATATCCAAATGAGTCAAATGCTCCAGCATAAATCAAAGATTCCATCAAATCTTGTTTCAACCATTTCGCCGGAATTCGTTGCAAAAATGCTTGTAAATCTTTAAACGGCCCATTTTGTTTGCGCTCATCCAAAACATCAGCAATAAAATCGCGACGCGCACCTTTTATACTGGCTAATCCAAAAATTATTTGTCCATTTTTTAAAATGAAATAACCTTGGCTCAAATTTACATTGGGGGCAGAAACCTGTACACCATGTTGTTTGGCCTCCATCAAGTATCGCTTTATCTGACTTGGATTATTTAAAACAGAGTTCAATAAAGCAGCAAAGAATGCGGCCGGATAATGAGCTTTTAGATAAGCTAGTTCAAATGCCATTTTTGAATAGGCAACCGCATGAGACTTATTGAAACCATAATTAGCAAATCTTTCAATATAATCGTATACCTGAATGGCCGTATCTTTTGAATATCCTTTACGAGCAGCTCCTGAGATGAATTTTGTTTGCATATCATCAATAACAGCCCGTTTCTTTTTGCTCATAGCCCGACGTAATAAATCAGCTTCTCCAAGTGAAAAGCCCCCCATTACAGATGCCACTTGCATAACTTGTTCTTGGTAAACAAGAATGCCATAGGTACTCTTCAAAATTGGTTCTAGACTGGGGTCTGGATATTGAACTGACTCAATCCCTTTTTTTCGTTTAATAAAAGTATCGATGTTTTCCATTGGACCCGGCCGGTACAGCGCATCAACTGCAGCAACCAGTTCAAATGTTTCTGGGTGTAATTGGCGCAAAACATTGCGGATACCGCTTGATTCAAACTGAAAAACACCCGTTGTATCTGCATTTTGAAAAAGGGCCAGCGTTTGTGGATCATCCAGTTTAACGTCTGAAATTTTAAAATCTGGATGGCCATTTCTTGTGATAATCCGGATGGCGTTTGCCATAATACTCAAATTACGTAACCCAAGAAAATCCATTTTAAGGAGACCAAGTGCTTCGACCGTGTCTTTTGGATATTGAGTGAGCAACAATGCATCACTTCCAGACTGAAGTGGAACAACATCACTTAAATTTTGGGCGCTCAACACAACACCAGCCGCATGTGTTGAATAGTGTCTTGGAAGTCCTTCAATTTGTTGGGCAATTTCGAACAATAATTTATTTTTAGAACTGTCGGCGATCCAGTTTTGGAGCTTTTGTGATTGTTTTAAAGCCTCTTTTAAGGTAATTTTGAGGACATTTGGTACTAATTTACTGAGATCGTTAATTTCGTAAGGTGCCATTCCAAAAACACGTCCGACATCACGCAATGCTTGTTTGGCAGCAAGCGTTCCAAAGGTAATAATTTGTGAAACGTGACTGTGCCCGTACTTATCGTGAACATAGTTTAAAATTTCATCACGTTTATTGTCTGGAATATCCAAATCAATATCTGGCATTTGTGAACGTTCTGAATTTAAAAAACGTTCAAATAACAAATCATACTGAAGCGGGTCAACATCTGTAATTTGTAATGCGTATGCGACAAGTGATCCAGCTGCTGATCCTCTCCCCGGACCAGTTGTGATGTCGTTATGATGAGCGAAATTCATAACGTCCCAAACAATTAAGAAATAATCGTTAAAGCCCATTTGATCAATTACTGATAATTCATGATCTAAGCGTTTTTGATAAGTTGCTTTATCAACCGATTGATTTTTCAATCGCTTTTCTAAACCGACTTGAGTTAATTTTGTTAAATAAGTTTTGGAATCTAAACCATCAGGGACTTTAAACTCTGGTAATTCCGGTTTCCTAAAATTCAAAGTAACGTTGCATTGTTTTGCAACAGTTGCAGTCATCTCCATTGCGTCTGTTAAATCATTTTCTTTATAAATAGCCTCGTAATCTTTTTCCGGTCGAAGCCAATTATTGCCTTGATAATTTTCAAACTGTTCCGGATTGCGAATGGATTCGCCTTTGTCGATATCTCTAAGAACTTGAGTAGCAAAATGATCAGTAGCATTTAAATAATTGACTTCGGGGACAACAATGGTCCGTGCTTTACTAGTTTTACCCAATTGCTGAAGCGTATTTTGTAAAACAGTTGATTGTTGCGCATTAAGACCAATTAAAACACTGTTGTCATCAGCTTGGGCCTGGATCTGTCTAATTAACTGTTGAGCAGAATCGGTATCTCCACGGCCAACAAGCGTTACCAGTTCTGAATCTTTGCCTGGGAAAATAACGATTAAATGGGTCAGAAATTCATTAATTTGTTTGTAATATAAATCTGCGCCTGACGCTTGGGTATTTTTAATGGTGCTAATTTTCATAAGGTGTTGGTAACCGATCTGATCCTTAGCCAATAATAAAATCGGAAAATGATTATCGGAATCTATGCAGCCAAATAAATTCAGTTTCAAACCTAAGATTGGTTTGATACCTTCTTTTCGACAGGCATTATAGAAATCAACAAGGCCATACATGATATTATTATCTGTAAGGGCCAGAGCTTCAAAACCCCGTTTTTTTGCCTCTTCGGCAAGTTCAGTAATTCTGGTGGTACTTTGCAGTAAACTAAAGCTACTGGTTACTTGTAGTGGTACAAAAGCCATATTGTCACCTCCTGTTCAAATTAACTTGTTAGTTTCATTATACAAAAGAATCGCTTATAATGAACTAGTTAACTTCTATCCTAGTTGATTTTTATAGAAATTGTGCTAAACTATTTTTGATTGTGAGGTGTCCAAGTATGATGAAACAAGTAGTAATTATTTTTTGGGCTTTTATTTTTGGAGAAGTAATTGGAGCTATCGGTGGTGCCTTGGAAGTTATGACGTACAAGCCATTAACAATCGGGATCGTCGCAGCACTTGTAGCCCTGATTACCGCTAATGGAATTAGCTTATTATCTAAAAGTGATTCAGTAAAATAAACTTAAACCTTAATAAAAAACGAAGACAATTTAATGCCTTCGTTTTTTATTTTTTAATTTTTTTCATTTGTTATTGTTGGTTTAGTTTGAAAAACTAATTTTTCGTCTTCAAGGTTAATTTTTACGATCGTATGTGGCTTAACATGATCAGCAATAATTTCTCTAGCTAAAGGCGTTTCCACCTCATTTGAAATGAAACGCCGTAATGGCCGTGCCCCGTACGCTGGGTCGTATCCTTGCCGAGCTATCCATTTTTCAGCAGGTTCAGAAATTTCGAGTTGAATTTCTTGGGCCGCTAAGCGATCGGAAAGCTGGGTAATCATTTTTCCAACGATTTGTTCAATATCGTGTAAATTAAGTGGTGCAAATAAGATAATATCGTCAATTCGGTTTAAAAATTCTGGCTTAAATTTTGTTTGAGTAAGTTGCTGGACTGCCTGTTTGGTCTGTTCAGATATTCTTCCCTGGTCATCAACGCCGTGTAACAATATATCAGAACCTAAGTTAGATGTCATAATTAGAATTGTGTTTTTAAAATCAAATGTTCGCCCCTGACCATCTGTTAAACGACCATCATCTAATACCTGTAATAAGATGTTAAAAACATCAGGATGAGCTTTTTCAATTTCGTCAAAAAGGACAATGGTATATGGGTTGCGCCGGACAGCTTCTGTCAATTGGCCGCCTTCTTCATAACCGATATATCCCGGGGCTGCCCCCACCAAACGAGAAACTGATTCTTTTTCCATATATTCTGACATGTCGATTCTGACCATATGTTGTTCAGAGTCAAATAGATTTTCGGCCAAAGCTTTGGCCAATTCAGTTTTTCCAACCCCTGTGGGACCAAGAAACATAAATGATCCAAGTGGTCGTTTAGGGTCTTGTAAGCCCGCTCGCGAGCGAAGAACAGCGTCTGAAACGGCATCAACAGCTTCATTTTGGCCAATAACTCTTTTATGCAAACTTTCAGCCAAATGTAAAAGCTTTTCTCGTTCACCTTTAACTAACTTATTAACGGGAATGCCGGTCATTTTACTAACCACTGTGGCAATTTCTGACTCGGTAACGGATTGCTCCACTAACCAACCGCCGGATTCCTGTTCTTCTTTTTGTTGGAGATTCTTTAACTCAGCTTCCAATTTGGGAATTGTGCCATGCTGTAGCTTTGCGGCTTGCTCTAAATTATAATTATTTTCAGCTTCTTCTAATTTATGTTTGGCTTGTTCCAGTTCAGTTCTTTTATTATTAACGACTTGAATCGACTGTTTTTCAGACTCCCATCGTTTTTGAAGCGCATTTTTCTTTTCACGCGTATTTGCAAGTTCGGATTTTAATTCAACTAATCTTTTTTTAGATGCGCTATCAGTTTCGTTTTTTAGAGCAGTTTCTTCAACTTCCATCCGCATCAACTGGCGCTTGGTCTGATCCAGTTCGGTTGGACTAGAATTCATTTCCACCCGAATTGTAGCAGAAGCTTCATCAATGAGATCGATTGCTTTGTCTGGCAAATAGCGATCCGTAATGTAACGATTCGATAAATTAGCGGCCGCCACAATTGCATTATCATGAATTTTTACGCCATGATGAATTTCAAAGCTTTCTTTTAAACCTCGTAAAATGCTAATTGTATCCTGAATAGAAGGTTCTTTGACCAAAACTCTTTGGAAACGGCGCTCAAGGGCTTTATCTTTTTCCATATATTCTCGATATTCATCAAGTGTGGTTGCCCCAATTAAATGTAATTCGCCACGAGCAAGCATTGGCTTTAACAAATTACCAGCATCCATACTTCCCTCGGTTTTTCCGGCACCGACAATATTATGAATTTCGTCGATAAACAGAATAATTTTACCATCAGCCTTTTTTACAGCCTTTAAAACACCTTTTAAACGTTCTTCAAATTCTCCTCGATACTTCGCACCGGCAATTAGTGAGCCCATGTCCAAGGAAAAAATGGTTTTGTCTTTTAGATTATCCGGGACGTCTTTTCGCGCAATTCGTTGTGCTAAACCCTCAACGATGGCAGTTTTACCTACCCCAGGTTCCCCAATTAAAACAGGATTATTTTTAGTTTTTCTTGACAAGATACGCATCACGTCCAGGATTTCTTCATCACGGCCAATAATTGGATCTTGGTGCCCATCATGAACTTGTTTTACCATGTCAACACCGTATTTTTCTAGTGCTTTATATTGGGTCTCTTGATCTTTGGAAGTCACTCTTTCTCCTCCTCTCATTTTTTCGATTTCTTTTGTTAGTTTTGAAGTAGTAACCCCGTTTGCTTTCAAAAAACTAGTTAACGGATCATCAATAGCCAACAAAGCGAGGACAACGACTTCCGTTGAAATGTAATCGTCACCCATTTTCTTTTTTAATTCATCCGCTTTTTGGAACAAATTAAATAAAGCACCACTCATGCTTTGTCCATATTGAATATTTTCGCCTTCAACAATAGACACTGCATCCAATTCATCATCAATCTCTTGTTGCAGTTGTTGATTTTTCACCCCGAGTTCCGTAAACAAACCACCAGCTATTTGATCCGGTTGACTTAAAAATTTAAATAGCTCTGGCACGCCAATTGCTTGGTGTTTTCGGTTGACAGCAACTTTTTGCGCTTCTGCAACAGCTTCTTGCACAGCAGTTGTAAGATTATCTGGATTCATATTAATTTATCCCCCATTCTAAAAAATAATAATCCTTAAATAAAGGTAAACGGATTTGTATCCACTTGTGATTCGAAAACTTGAATTTGATTGTCAGTTGTTAGTTGCCACGAACGGAACAGTGTTGCCAATTTAGGAATGCAAATTTTTTCAACATTATGCCCTGGGTCAATGGCTGTGAGGCCAGCTGCCAACATGTCGTGTCCCGTATGATAATAAACATCACCAGTCACATAAACATCAGCACCTTTTTTTAGGGCCTGCTTGAAATATTTACCGCCATCGCCACCCAGTACAGCTACGCGTGAAATCTCTTGTTGGGGATCTTGGGTAATGATCCGAAGTCCTTGCAGTTCAAATCTTTGTTTAATTAACCTTGCAAAAGTCAATACGCTCATTGCTTGATCAAGAAGCCCAATCCGGCCCATACCAAACTGGTGGTGATTTTGATCCACGTAACCGTCTAATAGTCGTTCTGTGTGTTGAAGCCCAATTTTCTCTGCTAGCCAATCGTTCATTCCATTGTCAGCTGCATCTAAATTGGAATGTGCCGCATAAACAGTAATATTATGTTTAAGGATTTCGGCATACATTTTATTTTGTGGAACGGGTAGATCTAAGTTATGCGCTGAACGGAACATTGCAGGATGATGCGCAAAAATTAAATCACAGTGTTGTTCAATAGCCTCGGTAACGACTTCAGGGCGAACATCTAAAGTAACCAAGACTTTGGAAAACTCCGCATTCAAATCACCAATTTGTAATCCAATTGGATCGCCAGGTTCAGCCAATTCTTTAGGAGCAAATTTTTCAAATTCATTAATAAAAGTTCTAATCTTCAAGAGTTAAAACCTCCTTAATCAAGGTTGCTTTGTGGTTTAATTTAATGATTCGCTCTTCCGGTACTACTTGAGATCGTTGCATTTGGCTCATTGCGTTTTTAACCCGCTGCAATTCAGCTTGCCACTTTTCTTCAAAAATATTATTGGGTAAAGTTTGTAAGATTTGCGGGCCGAAAAGGAGTTCTTTTTCAGAGTACGTTGGTGTTTTTCCTTGTTCTGCCACAATGATTTCATAAATGTGATGATCTTCTTTGAGGATCCGCTCGGCTTTTATTTGATAATCATGGTGCATTAACCAATTACGAACACTTTGTTCTCCTACGTTAGGTTGCAAAATTAAATCCGTTACACCTTTTAACTTATTTTTTTGGCGTTCAAGGATTTGAGTAATCAGTGTCCCGCCCATTCCAGCAATGACAACTGTGTCAATTTGATCTTCAGGTGAAATGACATCCAGTCCGTCACCTAAACGAGAAGATACTATTTTTTGAACACCCTCAGCAATAATTTCATGAGTGGCATTTTGGTGAGGTCCCTTCGCTACTTCTCCAGCAATGGCAAAACTAATTTGATTATTTTTGGCCAAAGACACCGGAAGGTAAGCATGATCGGAGCCAATATCAGCAATTCTGGCATTTAATTTTACAAAACTAGCAACAGTTTGAAGTCGCTCTGAAAGTTTATTTGCATTCATTAAGACAGTCCTTTTTTGATTTTTCTTTATTATATCATGCAAGATAATTTTGCTTAAAAAAACTGAATTTTAAAAACAAAAAAAGAATTCGAAGTAAAATACGTACTTTTACTTCGAATCCTTAAATAGAAAATAATACTTATTCCAAGAAATCTTTAAGTTGTTTTGAACGAGATGGATGGCGTAATTTTCTTAAAGCCTTTGCTTCAATCTGGCGAATTCTTTCTCGTGTAACACCAAATACTTTTCCAACTTCTTCTAGAGTCCGTGTACGTCCGTCATCAAGCCCAAATCTAAGACGTAGAACATTCTCCTCACGATCAGTTAACGTGTCTAAAACGCCTTCTAATTGTTCTTTTAAGAGCTCATAAGCAGCATGGTCTGCAGGACTAGTTGCATCCTGATCTTCAATGAAGTCACCCAGATGGGAATCGTCCTCTTCACCAATTGGAGTTTCCAATGAAACCGGTTCTTGAGCAATTTTTAGAATTTCACGGACTTTCTCAGTAGGCATGTCCATTTCGGCTCCAATTTCTTCAGGGGTTGGTTCACGACCAAGGTCTTGAAGTAATTGACGTTGAATTCTGATTAACTTGTTGATTGTTTCAACCATGTGAACAGGAATCCGAATGGTCCGAGCTTGATCAGCGATTGCACGCGTAATTGCTTGACGAATCCACCAAGTTGCATAGGTTGAGAACTTGAACCCCTTACGGTAATCAAATTTTTCAACTGCCTTCATTAATCCCATGTTACCCTCTTGAATTAAATCCAAGAATTGCATACCACGCCCAACATAACGTTTAGCAATGGAAACAACTAACCGTAGATTGGCCTCCGCAAGTTCTTGTTTAGCTGATTCTTCACCTTTTTCGATACGAAGTGCTAGTTCAACTTCTTGTTTGGCTGTTAATAAAGATACACGCCCAATTTCTTTCAAGTACATACGAACTGGATCATTAATTTTGACACCAGCTGGAGCCTTTGTATCGTCTAATTCTTTTTTACTGATTTTTTGTGCTTTTAAAGCATGGGCACTTGGGTTGCCTTTTTCATCAACCACACTAATTCCGGCATCTTCAACTTTTTGAATAAGATCATCGATTTGACGTTCATCCAATTTAAAGGGAATTGAAATCTTGTCTGCTAATTCGTCATATTTAATTTGTTTGCTGGGTTTATTAGTTTTAATAAGTGCATTAACTTTTTTCTTATAATCAGCTGTATTAAATACACTTGTTGCGCTATTTTTAGGAGCAACTTTTTTCTTAGCGGGAGCCCTTTTTTTCGTCGTTGTCTTTTTTACGGCTTTTTTAGCTGTTACCTTTTTTGTAGTCGTCGTTTTTTTTGTTGCTTTCGTTGTAGTCTCTTTGTCTGCCATAGTTAAATCCTCCCATGAACGTATTAAGCGTCTTGACGCTGTCGATATAAATCAATTAATTCAATAGCCAACTTTTGTTGCAATTCAGTGTTACCCATTCTTTTAGCTTCATTTAGTGATTTTTTCTTTGTTGTAATTTGTAGACTAAGTGGCGCCTCTGAAGTAATCACCTTAATGTAGTCGTCAACAGCTTGGTCAACATTTTCTTCATCAAGATCCTGTAAATCAAGCTCGGCGATCACATTTTGGAGTTCACTATCATGAACAAAATCCATAAATGCAGCTGAATCATAACCGTCATGGTTTTCGAAGAAACCTGTTGCTAGCATATAAATTGTCTGATATTTTTCATGAATAAAATGAAAATTTGGCAATTCAGCAAGTTTAAGCCAGACATTATGATCATAAAGCAAATAGTTTAACAAGCGAGCTTCTGCAGTTTCCACTTTATCTAGTTTTACTTGTTGCCGATGATATTCTTGTCTAACTGTGGACACGGTTTTGACTGGTTGTTGTTGATGATTTGCAACACTGGTTTGTGAGCGAACCTGGCGCAGCTGTTTGCTCAAATCTTGTGGCTGAACACCGAATTCTTTTGCCAATTGATTTAGATATAGATCTTGTTCTACACTTGAATCTATGGTTGCAACTTCTTTTAAAGCTTGTTCAATATAAGCTAGCTGATCTGCTTCATTATTTAAGTTATAGTTTCGTTTCAAATAGGTTAACTTAAAAGCAGTAGGTGTTAATCGTGCAGAGTGCACGATTTCATTGAACTGTTTTGCTCCATGCTGACGTACATATTCATCAGGATCCAGCTTATCGGGGATTTCGATAACACTCAATTTGAGTTGACTGTTCGCCCCAAAAGCATCCAAAGCACGATTAATTGCCGCCTGTCCAGGATCATCACCATCATAACAAATGTCTAACTGGGAAGTAGTTCGTTGCAACAAATAAATTTGTTCATTTGTAAAACTGGTTCCCATGGATGCGATCCCGTTGGTTACACCAGATTGATAAGCCGCAATAACATCCATAAAGCCTTCAAATAGGATTGCACGTTTTTCATGTCTAATTGCTGATCTTGCAACATCAAAATTATAGAGGACGTTGCTCTTACTGAAAATTCGTGTTTCTGGGCTGTTAATGTATTTAGCCTGAGAGTCTGCTTTATTTAAAATTCTTCCTGAAAATGCAATCACATGGCCTTGCGGATTTTTAATGGCATACATCACGCGACCACGAAAACGATCGCGAAGTTGCCCTTCTTGATCCTCTATAAAAAGGCCTGATTGCCGTAAAAGCTGATAATCTATCTTTTTTTCAGCAAAGAACTCTTTTAAAAGTTGGTCTCCAGGAGCAAAACCCAATTGAAATTTCGTAATAATATCATCTGTTAATCCGCGCCCGTGTAAATAAGTGAGCGCTTCTTGTCCCATTTCAGTATTTAACAGTACATGCGTGTATAGCTCTGCAGCCTGATCATACAATCCGATCAGCTGGCTTTGTTCACTACTTTCTTTAGACACACGTCCTGTTTCAGAATATTCAGCCGGGATTTCAACATTCGCCAAATCAGCAACCTGATGAATGGCAGCAGGAAATTCAATGTTACTAATTTCCATTAGAAACTTAAAAACATTCCCGCCACGTCCGCAACTGAAACAATGAAAAATTTGTTTTGACTCTGAAACCGAAAAAGAAGCAGTTTTCTCTTCATGAAAAGGACATAATCCAAAAAAGTTCTTCCCTTGTTTTTTTAATTGTACGTATTGTCCAACCACGTCAACAATGTTCACTGAGGTACGAATTTGATCAATAAGATCTTCTGGAATAGCTTTTGCCAAATTCAATTACCTCCTCTCAAGTGCACACTAACCCACGATATCGACACATAACAAATAATACCGCCCTATTCTATAAAAAGCAATTGAAATGCTTAGTTTGGAAAGACAAATAACCTAAACTAAAAATAATCTTCATTCGAATGCCTTGCTGCAATCGAGAATGAAGATTATTTAATTTGGCAAACTAATCCTAAGTAGTTTGTCTATTTCACAATCAATTCTTTTAGGTTTCCGATTGAGAAAATCATTTTAGCTAATACAGATAATTGAGTCAAACGATTATTGCGCACGTTTTGATCGTCAACCATGATCATAGTTTGATCAAAATAATTATCAATCAAAGGTCGAAGTGCTTGTAGAGCCTGGAAATTTTCGTTAATTGTGTGATCTGCGGCTGCTTTTCGAACATCTTCCACTGCATCATACAGTTTCTGTTCAGATTCGTTGTCGAATAATTTAGGATCAACATTTGATTCACCAGCTTTTAGATCAGCTTTTTCTGAAATCCGAAGAACCCGCGTTAAAGCTTCAATATTTTCTTTAAAGTTATCATCATTTTTATGTTCTTCAAGAACTTTAGCAGCATCCAGCATATCTAAAATATCCGAGTCGGTCCCCTTAGTAACAGCTTCAACGATATCATAACGGGCATTTTTTTGGCTAAACCATTGCCGGACACGATCTTTTATGAAATCACGAACCGCATTTTCGTGTTGTTTGAAATCTAAATTAAAAGTAGCCTCGTGATCATGAAGATCCTTCAGGAATTTTGTTTGTAGTTCTTGAATCGGGAAGTGCCAGTTCTGATCTCGTGTAATACGTACAATTCCAAGAGCTTGCCGTCTGAGTGCATACGGATCGTTTGAACCCGTTGGAATCAGATCAACAGCAAAGAAACTGCCAATGTCGTCAAACTTGTCTGCAAGTGCTAAAACAGCACCTACTTTTGTTTTTGGAAGAGCACCATCTGCACTAATCGGCATATAATGTTCACGAATTGCAGTTGCGACTGCTGGACTTTCTTTGGCTAATAAAGCATATTTTTCACCCATTACACCCTGTAACTCAGGAAACTCGCCAACCATTCCCGTAACAAGATCAAATTTATAAATCTGGCTAGCTCGTTTGAGATCAATTAAGGCTTGTGAATCTAAGCCGACAAACTTACCTAATTCTTGTGCAATCACTTGAACTCGTTCCATTTTTTCATACATTGACCCGATTTTATCGTGGAAACTAACATTTTTCAGCTTTTCGACGTAATAGTCAATGTCGTGCTTCTGATCCTCATGGTAGAAAAAGGCTGCATCTTCCAAACGCGCTGTTAAAACCTTTTCATTACCTTTTACCACATTGTCTAAATGTTCCCGATTCCCATTACGAACCGAAATAAAGTTTGGTAATAGTTTACCAGCTTGATCACGAACGTAGAAGAAACGTTGGTGATCGCGCATTGATGTAATCAGAACTTCCTCTGGAATTTCCAAGTATTTCTCATCAAAATGACCAGCAAATGCGGTTGGCCATTCAACCAAGTTGTTAACCTCTTCTAACAGGTCTTTATCTAATTGAATATCCCAATTTTTATCCATTGCAATCTTTTGGATTTGTTCGGTGATCAACTGTTTACGTTTTTGAGCGTCAACAATCACAAAGGCTGCATTTAATTGAGTCTCATAGTCCGTTGCGTTAGCGATGGTGACTGGTTTCCCTAAAAAGCGGTGCCCTTGAGAAACATTTCCTGCTCGAACATCCAAAATATTAATGGGAATTACTTGATCATCTAATAGTGATACAATCCAACGAATTGGGCGGATATATTTAAAACTAAAGTTAGCCCATTTCATCATTGTTGGGAAATTCATCTTTTCAATGACTGCCTTTAAATTAGGTAGCACATCCGCGATTGCCTGGCCCGTTGTTTTTTTGGTCACATAGACATACTCAGTACCTTTAAGCTCTTTAAAAGTAATATCATCTGTAGTGGCGCCCTGACCGCGAGTGAATCCAATTGCAGCCTTAGACCAATTACCATTTTCATCCAAAGCGATCTTTTTAGCTGGACCTTTAACCTCTTTTTCAATATCTTCTTGACGATCTGCCAAGCCTTCAACCAAGACAGTCAAACGGCGAGGGGTAGAAAAAGTTGTTATCGTTTCAAAAGAAACCCGGTTTTCAGTCAAAAAATCATTAACCCGTTTTTTTAGTTGGTCAATACTTGGAGTAACCACGTGAGCTGGAATTTCTTCCAAACCAATTTCTAGTAAATAGGAATGTGCCATTATTTTGTAACCTCCTTTTTACGGTCTTCATCTTTTAATAGTGGAAAACCAAGTTCTTCACGTTCCTGAACAAAGGCTTTGGCAACTGATTTAGCCATATTTCGAATTCGCGCCAAATACCCTGCTCGTTCTGTCACAGAAACTGCTCCACGAGCATCTAACAAATTAAAAGTATGGCTACACTTCAAAATATAATCGTAAGCAGGATGAACTAACCCATTTTTAATTTGTGCTTTAGCCTCTTTTTCATAATCATCAAAAAGATGCAACAACATTTCTTGATTGCTCTCTTCAAAAGAGTATTTAGAATTTTCATATTCAGGTTCTTTGAAAATTTCACCATACTTGACACCGTGGCCCCATTCTAAATCAAAAACGGAGTCCACGTTTTGAATATATGAAGCTAGTCGTTCTAGTCCATATGTGACTTCACTAGTGACAGGTGAAACTTCCAAGCCCCCAACCTGCTGGAAATAGGTAAATTGAGTGATTTCCATTCCATCAAGCCAAACTTCCCAACCAACACCGGCACAGCCCATAGAAGGATTTTCCCAG
Source organism: Pediococcus sp. M21F004 (assembly GCF_051122535.1). Lineage (NCBI taxonomy): Bacteria > Bacillati > Bacillota > Bacilli > Lactobacillales > Lactobacillaceae > Pediococcus > Pediococcus sp. M21F004. Next base: position 357,863 of record NZ_CP177314.1, on the reverse strand, counting down.
TTATCTTCAACAAAACGAATGTCATGTTCTAAAGGCTCAATTCCTAAGGCCTTCAAACTGCCTAAATAAAGTTCTTGGATGTTTTCTGGGGAGGGTTTCATTACAACTTGAAATTGGTGATGTTGATAAAGACGATTAGGATTTTCTCCATAGCGACCATCAGCAGGACGACGTGAAGGCTCTACATAAGCAGCGTTCCATGGTTCGGGTCCAATTGCCCGTAGGAATGTATAAGGGCTCATAGTCCCTGCTCCTTTTTCCGTATCGTACGCTTCCATCAACATACAGCCCTGTTCGGACCAGTAGTGCTGCAAGGTCAAAATTATGTCTTGTACAGCTAACTTATTAACCATTGTGTGTCTTCCTTTCAAAAATAGATAATTTAAGTTTATTTATGAACACAAAAAAACCTACGTAGACAAATATCTACGTAGGGACGAATTACTCGCGGTTCCACCCTACTTCTGGTTAAACAACCAGCAGCTTAATTTGTAAACTCCGAAACGCCAATTTCTAAATAAATTACCTAGTCTCATCAACCCTAAGCTTTCTAAAAAAATATTTAAAAATTCTTTTCATCACAGTTCAGTATTAAATTCTCTTTTATAGTAGTTTAAATAGGCACTAAAGTCAATATCTAAAGTACTCAATTCCATGAAGGCATTGTATCAATAAAGTGTTTACTTTTTAGTTTTAAGCCCACTTCATCTTCATAGATCGTATCAATAATTGTTTTTAATCTAATTTTGGTTTCTGTATACACCTGAATAGATTGAACATTTTGTAAATTCACCGAACTTAATTGCTGCAAATAATAGATAGTTCGGCGATCAAGATGTGAACGGTTGGGGTCCAGATGCCAATGGTCCTGACACAAGACACCACCGGAGGATTCTGAATAGTCAAGGGGAAGATCGTTTCGATGACAGACGATACATTGTTGCCATTCTTGTTGAACACCAAAAGTTGGTAGTAATTGCAGTTCAAAAATATGGGCAATAATTTGAGGATCAAACCCCGCATTAATCTTTTCCAAGGCTGCTGAAGCCATATCGAACCATATTGGTATTGGCACACTATCATCAAAGGCGGAGTCAATTAAATTTAAAATATACGTAATATATGCATTACGTTCAATATCTTCATTAATTTTTTCGAACTGAGTCAGAGATTTTTCTGCATTTAGATAACATAATCCCTTTTCTCGGATTAAGCCGACGTACACGCCCTTAGTAAACGGTAAAATAGCAGCAGCAAGCTTAAAGCCTCTTTTTCGCGCGCCCCGAATATAAAACATTTTCTTTCCAAACTGACGCGTAAAGATTTTAACTAATTGATCACGCTCACGATAATCTTTACGAAACATGATAATCCCGTCAAATTGCGCAGTTGTTTGTGTTGCCATAGTAATTACCTATTAATTATCTTTCCGATAGCCATAAGACTGTAACAGTGATTGTTTATCACGCCAACCTTCAGAAACTTTCACCCACAATTCAAGATAAACTTGGTCACCAAGGAGTCGTTCAATGTCTTCTCTTGCCAGCGTTCCAATTTTTTTCAACATTTGGCCGCCATGCCCAATAACAATTCCCTTTTGAGTAGGACGGTCAACGATAATTGTGGCCTGCACATGAATCTTACGCTTATCTTGACGTTTCAAAGAATCAATAACAACGGCTACAGAATGTGGAACCTCCTGTCTCGTTAACATTAAGACTTTTTCACGAATTAATTCAGCGACAATGAAACGTTCCGGATGATCTGTCACCTGATCCTCTGGGTAGTACTGAGGTCCCTCAGGAAGCTGCTTTGACAAAGTATCCATCAATTCAGAAACATTATTTCCTTGGGTAGCAGAAATTGGAACAACTTCTTTCCAATCTAGGGCATCTTTATACGTATCCATAATTTCAAGCATTTTATTAGGATTGATTAAATCAATCTTATTAATGATTAAATAAACGGGTTTATTAACCTGTTTTAAATGTTCAATAATAAAGTTATCACCAGCACCTCGTTCTTCATTGGCAGCAACCATAAACATGATCGCATCAACTTCATTTAAAGTTGATAAAGACGACTGTACCATGTAATCACCAAGTTTATTATGTGCTTTATGAATTCCTGGTGTATCAATGAAAATAATTTGTTCTTCATCAGTTGTATAAATACCGCGAATCTTGTTTCTAGTGGTTTGAGGAACGTTACTCATGATGGCAATTTTTTGTCCGATTACATAGTTCATAAATGTTGATTTTCCAACATTGGGGCGGCCAACAATGGCCACGAAGCCTGAACGAAATTTACTACTTGAATTTTCCAAGTTAATTCTCCTATTCTAATGGATAATGAGATTCCAAATCTTGGGTATAAAAATGCACAGTCCGATCATCGCTGAAAAAATGGCGCAAATCAAGACACCGCCTGCTGCCATGTCTTTTATGTGTTTTCCTAGTTCACTATAGGTTTTTCCAGTAATTAAATCTACTAAATTTTCAGAAATTGTATTAAAAGTCTCCGTAACTAACATACCACCAATACAAGCTAAAACCCAATACCACTCAAAAATAGAAATTTGGAGCACTATGGCTAGTAAAATTACTAAGATTGCTAATCCGCCATGAACGCGCATATTTTTTTCTTGTTTAAACATACGCGCAACACCATGGCTGGCATGTGCTAAGGATTGTATAAAAGTATGATTTTTTTCAGTTTGTCTTTTATCTTTTAAGGCCATAAGCGTTTAAAATTTCTTTCTGAAGAGGAAACATCACTTTTTGATCTTGGGGTTCCATATGGTCATAGCCGTTTAAATGTAAAAAGCCATGAACACAAAGAAATCCTAATTCCCGTTGATAAGAATGGCCTAAATACTCAGCCTGTTCCTTTACCTTATCCACCGAAACCATCAAATCACCAATATTAGGTGCAATCTCTTCTGCTAACTCCTCATCCATAATGATTGGATCTGAATCTTCATCATCTTCAATTGCAAAGCTAATCACATCGGTCGCACGATCAACTTGCCGATAAGTTTTATTGATTTCATGAATTTCATCATTATGCATCAAAGTTACGGACATTTCTGTATTTTCTGCTAATTTGAGGTAATCACCAGCAAAATTTAAAACATTTTGAACAAGTTCAATATTAGCTTTTGGTTCTTCATTTGTGTGATCATAAATTTGAATGTCCATAATCTACTCCAACTTAATTTGATTTATGCCCTTCATAGGCATTTATGATTTCCGCTACAACCGGGTGGCGAACCACATCTTCCGCACTGAAATTAACAAAGCCCACATGACGAAGATCTTGTAAAATGCGTTGAGCTTCTACAAGCCCACTACGAACCCCGTGTGGTAAATCAATTTGTGTCTTATCCCCATTTACAATCATTTTGGACCCAAATCCCAAACGAGTCAAAAACATCTTCATTTGCGCACTGGTTGTATTTTGAGCTTCATCTAAAATCACAAAAGCACTATCCAAAGTTCGTCCCCGCATATATGCCAAAGGAGCAATCTCAATGACACCACGATCCATTAAACGTGTTGTATGTTCTGCTCCAATAATTTGATACAAAGCATCATAAATAGGTCGTAAGTAAGGGTCAACTTTTTCTTTTAAATCTCCCGGTAGAAACCCAAGGCTCTCCCCCGCTTCTACAGCAGGTCGAGTTAAAATTAGCTTGTCTACTTCACCGCGTTTTAAAGAAGCAATTGCCATAACAACTGCTAAGTAGGTCTTCCCTGTTCCGGCAGGACCAATTCCAAAGGTAACATCATTTCGTTTAACCGAGTCTACATATTGGCGCTGACCGTAATTTTTGACGCGGACTGCTTTGCCTTTATTATCCTTTATAAGTGTTTCTTTATACAAGTCCTGAAAATAATTCAAGGTACCCTTATCCGCCATTTTCATCGCACTCACAACATCTGCGGTGTTAAGCTGAATACCTTGCTGGACTAAAGATAAAAGGCTCTTAAAAACGTTGATTGTTCGATCAACAGCCTCTGATTCACCGGTGACCGTAATTTTTTCTCCAAATGGATGAATGGAAACACTCATTCCTTCTTCAAGGATTTGTACGAATCGATCTTGATTGCCTAGAAGTGATAACTCATCACTTTGTTTGGACAACAAAAATTCTTTTTCAATTGTTTTTTGTTCAGCCAAGTCGCATTGTCTCCTTCTCAACTACATGCTTTCGCAAAATATTTTTTATTTTAAGTTATTAACTAAGTTGACTTTTAACTGCTTGATTTACCAATTTTCCGTCCGCTATTCCTTTAACCTTTGGCATAACGGCACCCATTACCTTACCAAAATCAGAGCTGCTGGTTGCACCAACTGCCGAAATTGTATCAGCAACAATTTTTTCGATTTCGTCTTTGGATAGTTGCTTAGGTAAATATTTTTCAACGATTTTAATCTCGGCTTCAGTTGATTGAACTAAATCGTCACGATTACCTTTTGCAAACTCTTCTACAGATTCTTTTCGTTGTTTATATTCACGACCAATGACAGCCTGGGCTTCTTCATCACTAAGCTCATGGTTAACTTTAACTTTTTCGTTCATTAAGGCAGCCTTAAGCATTCGTATAACGCTCAATGTCTCTTTATCACGAGCTTTCATGGCTGTTTTCATATCATCCGTAATTGTATCTACTAAACTCATAAGTATTCTCCTTGTTGAAATTTTATTTTTTGTACAAAAAAAGCTCCTGATATTCTCAGGAGCGTTAAAAATTTAGAAGTGCTTCTTGTTTTTGCGTTTTCTAGCAGCTTCTGATTTTAACTTCTTTTTAACACTTGGCTTTTCGTAGAATTCCCGTTTGCGATATTCTTGTAAAGTACCTGATTTAGAAACTGTACGTTTAAAGCGGCGAAGAGCGTCATCAAGTGACTCGTTTTTACGAACGACTGTTTTTGCCATTTTGAATCCCTCCCTCCGAGCTCTAAAGTAACAGACGAATCTAACTAATGTAAATCCGTTGTTCTTTATTATTATACATAACATAGATTTTCCCGTCAATACATCAATCACAGTTTTCTTAAATTCATTTTAAAATGCATAAAACCGTTTTCATTCCTTATTTCCTATGGTAAACTTACCCTAAAAGGATGAGGGTGATTGATTATGTCTACAAAAATATTTGTAATTTCCGATTCAGTAGGTGAAACTGCTGAGTCTGTCGCCAAGGCTGCATCTGCTCAGTTTCCTAGTGAAGACTTTGAATTTGATCGTTATCCATTTACACAAACAGAGTCTTTACTTGACGGTATTTTAAAGCGTGCCAAACGTCAAGGAGCTATTGTTTTCTCTACTTTCGTCAATCCAGCATTAAATCAATTTGCTAAATCAAAATGTGAACAGGCCAAGATTTACTATTATGATGTTTTAACCCCTGCTATTTCGTTGTTTAAGCAACAAACAGGTGTTGAAGCAGCTAATGAGCCAGGGACTGTCCATAATTTAACAGAGGGCTATTTTGACAAGATTGCGGCCATGGAATTTGCAGTCACTTATGATGATGGCAAAGATCCAACCGGTTTCTTAAAAGCTGATATTGTGCTTCTAGGAGTTTCAAGAACATCTAAAACTCCCCTTTCGCTCTATCTCGCAAACAAGGGATTGAAGGTAGCTAATTTACCACTCGTACCTCAGGCGTCCATTCCAGATGAAATTTGGAAGGTTGATCCTAAAAAGGTCTTTGGTTTAACCACGACGGCAGATGTTTTAAATGATATTCGACGTCAGCGAATGATTTCCTACGGTTTAAATCCTGAGTCATCTTATTCAAATACTGAAGGCATTAAACGAGAATTAGGATACGCCGATGACGTTTTCAAAAAAATCGGCTGTTTAGTGATTAATACAGCAAACAAATCTATTGAAGAAACAGCAACTTTAATTATGGAAAGCCTAGAAGTTGATGTGAGCGACGAATAAATAATTTAATTAAAAAAGAAGCACTAGTGAGATTGTGAACTGAACCCCATAATTTGGAGTGAATTTTAAGCAACCAACTGGTCGGATAGGTTTCGGTATTGTACCGGAGTTTTTCCGGCCAGTTTTGTTCTAATTCTTTTATTATTATAATAACTAACGTATTCAGTTATGGCTATTCTTAATTCTTCGTAGGAGGAATAGTGGTTATTATGCACCGTTCCAACTTTTAAAATATGGAAACAACTCTCAGCAACCGCATTATCCAGACAAGTCGCTTTGCGACTCATACTCTGCATAATGTGGTTTTTCTTTAGCTTGGAAACATACTGATAATTCTGATATTGAAAACCTTGATCTGAATGAATTGTCATCTTATAAGGTAATTGTGGTTTTGAACGAATTAAATCCATTAAAGGTTTTGTGACAAACGCTACATTAGGGCTAAGACCAATATTCCATGACAATATCTCGTTACTGTAAAGATCAACAAATGAAGTAAAATAAGCACGCTCAGAAATCGAACCAGAACCCCAGCGAACTTCAGTCACATCGGTCACTACTTTTTGATAAGGTCGATCCGTATTGAATCTGCGATTCAGTTTGTTTTTAGCAAGTTTACCAACAGTACCTCGATAAGAATTATATTTTCTAGTTTTTCGATCAAAAGCATGACAAAGCACGTCATTTTGTTTCATGATCTTTAATACCACTTTATGGTTAACAATTTTACCGTTGTTCCTTAATGCATCGGTAACCGTACGATACCCGAAATCTGGATTATCTTGTCTAATTTGAAGAATTTCATCCACTAAGTCCTGGGAATAATTAGTTTTATATTGTCGGTTAAGTGCATCATGATAACTACTACTTGACATACCGACAACTTTTAAAATAAAGCTAAGCACTTCGTTCAAATCACGCCTTAATTCAGCAACTATTTGTGCTTTTTCCTGGTTTTTAATGCTTTCTTTTTCTGAACCAAGGCGTGTAATTTTTCCAAATAAGCTAATTTAACTCTCAATTCACGGTTTTCTTCTTCTAATTCCTTTTTAGACTTTTCATTATTACTATCTGACATGGTATTTGACCGCCTTTGATTAGGATTAAGGCGTCCTTGTTCAAGAGCTCGTTCCCATTGCCAAATTACAGCTGGATGTTTAATTCGAAACTGCTTAGCAGTTATCGGCAAGGATGCATTTTGATCTAAACGCCATTTAATTACTTTCATTTTAAACGAATAATCAAAGTAAGTCTTCTTATGGTTTAAACTTAGACCTTCAACACCGAACTGTTCTAACCTGCGTTTCCATTCATATAAAGTGGCAGAGCCCTTGATACCGTACTTTTTCATGATAATACTTTGCGGCAGGCCACTAGTTAATTCTAAAACTGCATTTATTTTATTTTCCTTTGAGAACATAACAAAACCCCGATAATTTGGATTACTCCAATTATCGGGGTTCAGTTCATTGACCCAAAACTGGTCACTTTCACTAGTGCTTTTTATTTATTTTAAAAAGGTATCAACTGATTTTTGAGAAAGAATGTCTGACACCAGGTTTGGATTAAAAACTTGATGCTCTAACATCGCAATTTCGTATCCATACGGGGCATATTTTACCTTTGCGTTTGATGGATCTTTAACCCATGGTGTTTCCATGATTTTGGGAATATTCGTTAGTTGCGGATGATGGGCAATGGTGTTCAAAGCATTAAAGCCGATTGTCCCTAATCCGATGTTTTCGTGACGATCTTTGTGACTACCCTGCTCATTTTTAGAATCATTTAAATGAATGACCTTTAAATAGGCCAAACCAATTTTTTGGTCAAACTCTTCAAGTACCCCATCAAAATCTTCACGGATAGCGTATCCCGCATCATTTGTATGGCAAGTATCTAAACAAACAGAAATTTTACTTTGAAGTTTAACTTGGTGGACAATTGAGCCAATTTCTTCAAATGTCTTTCCGACCTCGGTTCCCTTACCAGCCATTGTTTCAATGGCAATGTTAACTTGCTGAGTTTCGGATAAGATTTCGTTTAACCCTTTCACAATTTGAGCAATCGCTAAATCAGGGCCAGCGCCAACATGGGCACCTGGATGTAAAACAATATTGCTCGCACCCAAGGCGTCTGCACGTTTAATTTCTTCTTTCAAAAAATTTACACCAAACTCAAAACTTTCTGGTTTTTTGGTATTTCCCAAATTCACAATGTATGGGGCATGAATGATTAAATCTGAAATCTGATGATCGGCCATAAGTTGCTGGCCTTTTGGAATATTAAGCTCAGAAATGGGCTTGCGTCGGGTGTTTTGAGGAGCTCCTGTATAAATCATGAAGATGTTAGCACGATAACTAACCGCGGTTTCAACAGATCCGAGAAACATTTTTGGCGCTTTCATACTAACGTGAGATCCTAATAACATTTTATTTACCTCCTAAATTCCAATCGCTTCAATAACCTGTTTTGCAGCATTCCCATGTTCCCAAGTCAAAAAATTTTCTTCGAAGTCATTAATTTGTTCTTGATAATTTGGAAAACTTTTATTTTCTGAAAAAATTCTTAGTTGTGAATACAGTTCTGATCTTTTTGTCACGATGGGACCTGGACACTGACGTAAATAATCAAAGTAGAAGCCGCGGAGCTCGCCTGCATAATGTTTTAAGTCATATGGGAAAAACAATATGGGCCGTTTCAAATTAGCAAAATCAAACATTACAGAAGAATAATCTGTAATCAACAAATCACTAATTAGATATAACTGACTAATGTCGGTTTCTGCCAAAATTTTGACACGATCTTCAAATCCCCGTATATCAATGTGATCCTTCACCAAGTAATGAGGACGAATGATTAACATTGTATGCGATGGCACAGCTTCAAAAAATTCTTTTAAATCAAAAGGTAAGTTAAACCGATAGCGACCTTTATAGATAAAATTATCATCTCGCCAAGTTGGTGCATAAAGAACAACTTGTGCAACCTTCTCACCAACAAGGCGTTTCTTAAGACTATTTATTTCTGTTTGTTTTGTTGTAAATAAGACATCATTTCTGGGATATCCAGACCGAATAAATTTATTTTTAAACCCAAAAGCCCGTTTGAAAATTGTTTCAGAATAAGCGTTAGGTGCAATCAAATAATTCCACCGGGCCGCTTCTTTTTTGAAATCCTGATGATATTTTTCTGTAGAGGTTCCCGGAATTTCAACATTTTTAATGTCCAAGCCCAATTTTTTAAGCGGCGTTCCGTGCCATGTTTGAACATAAACAGTCTGGGCGTTTTTGTGCCACCATAATGGCAATCGCGAATTAAAAATCCAGTAATTGGCTCTTGCCATGACCAAAATCCATTTTAGTGACCAACGCTTAAGTAATTGCACATCAGGATTATCTTTTTGAACTTGAGAAAAACAGTTCCCCTTTATGCCAAAAAATAAATTTGAAGCAAGTTCCGGATGAAGAATTTTAATTTCTTTATAAATAGCAGCTGGATTATCATTTACGGACTGGCCATTGAAGCTTTCAAAAATAATCAAATTCTTTTTAATCGGTAACCGAATCAGCAATTCATTAATGACTATCAAAATATAACGACTCAAAAGTTTTATGGGTTGGGTAATGAAATGACGCATTTTAAAGGTCGCTCCGTTTCAACAAAAAATTTATTGTTCGTTTTGTAGCAGCACCATCGTTGAATTGATTCCAGTCATAATTTAATTTCTCAATCATGGCTTGATTATTGTCCGATTTGGCCAAAAAATCCGTTAATTGATTGACATCCTTGATTACAATAGACTGAAATTCCGTTGAAAAATCTGATCGTAAGCCAACAGTTTTGGAAAACTCGAGTTGGTCGAACGTAAAAAGACCAATTTTTCGAGCATTTTTCAGCAAGGTATAATCAAATAAAATCGAAGAATAGTCTGTAATCAACGTTTCAACTACGGTTAATAGTTCATCAGTGGTAATCTTTGCATCAATGGAGGTTATAAAAGGCATTCGTTCTTCCCATGACTTTTCCATGGCTTGCAAATGTGGATGTAACCGTAAAATTAAAATTGTATTTTTCGGTAGCTGCAGATTCTTAAAATCAGGTGCAAACGCAAATTGACTATCTTTCCGGTATGTAGGTGCATATAAAATTAAATGTTTATTTTTTAATTCAGGATAGTTTTCAAAAAAAGTTGCTTGTACTTTATGAATCCATTTCTCGTTTAAGAATTTATCCGAACGTGGATATCCAAGTCGGCGAATCTGTTCCCCATTCAAACGATAATTCAGTTGAAATGTATCCGCCATCTTTTCTGAGCCAACCACAATATCATCCATAGCGTTATAAACGCGTTGAAAACGGATTTGATCAGACGCGGTTCGTTGACTTGTCATTGGATCATTAAAACCGAATTCCTTAATGGCGCCATTTGCATGCCATATTTGTGAAATTCTTATATTTTTGGTTTTAGACAAAGACCCCAAAAAAGGAAAATAATTATCAATAACAATCAATTTACTGCGCATCAACCCGGGGATTACTTTTAAAAATAATTGCGGACCGTTATCAAGAACAGAAAATCGAATGTTAGCCACATTTTTCAGTGGGACAATGCTTTGGCTTACTTCTTTTTGATAATAAACATGAAGCGTTCTTGGATTCACTTGTTTTGCGAGTTGACGGACAAAATCTTGATTATTCCCAAAACTCATTAGATAGCTAATTTGTGATTTTTTTTGCCATATAAAGAGTAATGAACAGAGTCGAACAAGAAATGTATAAATTATTTTCATGTTTCTTTCCTCTTTGTTTAAAGTGAAGGTTCGTAAAAATGCCCCAGAATAGTGACACTTCCTGAGATACTTACAAACGCCTTTGGATCCGATTCTTTCATTGCCATCTCCAGATCACTCATTTCGTACCGAGAAATTATGGTGAACAAAATCGTTTTTTGATTATGATTGTAGGCACCCTCAGCACCGTGAACAATGGTAATCCCCCGCCGCATATGGTTCTGAACGCTATCAATCACACTCTTAGGACGATCAGTCACGATCATTACCTGCATTTTTTGTTGTCGCGTATAGGTCATGTCCATAATCTTGGCATTTACAATTAACCCAATTGCAGAATAAAACGCAAATGGCCAACCGTAGATAAAACCAGCTGCACAAACAATCATGGCATTAAAAACAATATTGATTGTGCCAATACTCTTACCTGTCCGCTTGCGAATGACCATTCCTAAAATATCTAACCCACCAGTGGAAAGCCCATTTTTTAAGGCTAATCCGGTTCCGTAACCATTTACAGCACCTCCAAAAATAGCGCAAATAATGGGATCCGTTGTTAAGGTCATGGGATGCAAAACTTTGATCATGATACTAGCCAAACCAACAGAAAGAATGGTAAATAATGTAAATCGATGACCAATTTGACGCCAAGCTAGAAAGAACAGAGGTACATTTAGCACAAAAAGCATTAGGGCGGTTGATAAGTTAAATGATAGATAACGACCACTTAATGTTGAAACCAGTTGTGCAAATCCAGTAATTCCTGAGGCGTAAATTTTACCCGGAGTCCAAAAGAAATTCATCGCAATAGAGACCAAAATAGCGTAAATAAAAGCAGTTCCAGCTAAAGTTGAATACTGATGACGTTTGGCAATCTTTTTAAACTGTTTATCCATGAAAGGTAATTAATTCTCCTTTTCCCAATTTGCTTTTTTAAATGCTTCTCGCCCACCAGCTTCTTGTTGCTTATAAGCATCAGGATTTTTTTGGTAAAAGTCCTGATGAGCTTCTTCCGCTGGATAAAATGGAACGACATCTTCAATTGTAGTCACAATTGGTTTATCAAATTGTTCTCGATTTTGTAAATCTTTTTTAGATTGTTCAGCAATTTTACGTTGTTTGGGACTATTCACAAAAATGACCGGGCGATAATTATCTCCGCGATCTTGAAACTGCCCCATTGCATCTGTAGGATCCGTTTGCTGCCAATAAATTTGAACCAGTTTTTGATAAGACATCACTTTTGGATCAAAAGAAATTTTAACAGCCTCTGTGTGTCCGGTTTGGTGAGATTTTACTTCTTCATAAGTAGGATTGACGGTATGTCCACCTGTGTAACCTGAAACTACCTTACTGATGCCTGGTAAAGAGTCAAATGGCTGAACCATGCACCAAAAACAACCACCTGCAAATATTGCGGTTTCTTCTTCACTCATAATAGCCATCTCCATTTTAAATTTAATAAGAAATTGTTTCTTTTAGCTTATATCGTATCATAATCGCCAAGCTATTTCTGTTGTTTTGGCTTTAAACCTAAAATCAGCCGGTAACGTCCTCCATTACGCGGCTGATAATCATTTTAATTATTTATTTTGATCATTTTCGTTAACAGAAAATAAATGTAATTCTTGTAACTGTTTTTCGGCAACTGGACGAGGAGCTGATGTCATTGGTTCAATGGCTTTGGAATTCTTTGGAAAGGCGATAACATCACGAATATTATCACGGTCAGCCAATAAGCGGGCAAAACGATCTAAGCCGATTGCTAAACCGCCATGAGGTGGGAAACCAGTATCCAAAGCTTCTAATAAGTAACCAAAACTTTGTTCCGCACGTTCTTTAGTAAATCCAAGGGCTTCCAACATTTTTTCTTGAAGATCGTGTTGGTGAATACGAATTGAGCCACCACCTAATTCCAAACCATTTAAAATAATATCATAGCTTTGGGCGTGGGCCTTATGGGCATCTTCATCGTCATTCATCAAATAATGCACGTCTTCTTCGTTTGGCATAGTGAAAGGATGATGAGCTGGTACCCAACGTTTATCCCCTTCATCGTATTCAAACAGTGGCCAATCTACAACCCAAACATAGGCAAACTTATTCTTGGGAATCATGTTCTGTTCTTTGGCAATTGCTACGCGCAAGTATGACAAAGTATCTGCTAAAACTTTTGTCCGGTCAGCGACAAACAGGAGTAAGTCGCCTACTTTAGCCTCAGTGGCAGTCAAAATTTGATCCCGAATAGCATCATCTTTGAAAAACTTCGCAATTGGGCCAGAAAAGCTATCATCTGTAACTTTAAGCCAGGCTAAACCTTTAGCACCAAAGCGTTCGATGTATTCTGTATACTTATCGATTGCTTTACGAGAATAGAGGTCTGCTCCACCTGGAACTGCAATTGCTTTAACTTGACCGCCTTTTTCGACAGCACCAGAAAATACTTTAAATTCAGAATCTTTCATAATATCTGAAAGATCTTTCAATTCCATTCCAAATCGTAAATCAGGTTGGTCAGTTCCAAAACGGGCCATTGACTCATTCCAAGTAATCCGATCAAATGGGAGTTTGACATCGATGTTTAAAGTATCCTTCATAACTTTAGCAATTAAGCCTTCAGTTAAGTCCTGGATTTCTTCAGCATCTAAGAAACTCGTTTCCATATCAATCTGGGTAAATTCGGGTTGACGATCACCACGAAGATCTTCGTCACGGAAACAACGGGCAATTTGATAGTAGCGGTCAAAACCAGCTCCCATCAGTAACTGCTTAAATAGTTGAGGAGATTGAGGTAACGCATAAAAATGACCAGCATATAATCGTGAAGGAACTAAGTAATCGCGGGCTCCTTCTGGAGTAGATTTTGTTAAATCTGGGGTTTCAATGTCAACGAAGCCTTCTGAATCAAAATAACTATGAACGGCCTGTGTGATGCGGTTACGGATCATTAATCCACGTTGCATTTCGGGACGGCGTAAGTCTAAATAACGATATTTTAGGCGTAATTCATCAGAGACATTGATGTTATCTTGAATGTAAAAAGGTGGTGTTTTAGCCTTGTTTAAAATCTTGGCTTCATATACCTCGACTTCAACCTCGCCAGTCTTCATTTTGGGATTAATTTCTTTTTCAGAACGTGGAACAACTTTACCGTTAATCTCAATAACATACTCGCTTCGTAATTGATCTGCAACGGCCAAGGCTGATTCAGAAAATTCCTTGCTAAAAACCAACTGGACGATGCCTTCCCGGTCCCGCAAATCAATAAAAATCAAATTTCCTAGATCCCGACGTTTCTGGACCCAGCCCTTCAAAACAATTTTTTGATCTAAATACTGCTTATTAACCAATCCGGCATATGTTGTTCGTTTCATTTTATGATCTCCCTACTTTTCTAAAAACTTACCAAATAATTCTGGAAAGTTCTTGTAAACATCTTCTAATTTAACTTTTTGTTCATCACCTGTTGCCATCACTTTTAAGTTAACGACTTTGTTTGTTAATTCATCGTTTCCAATGGTGATGACAATTTTGGTATTTAGACGATCAGCCGTTTTAAACTGCGCCTTAGGTTTTCGATCTAAATAATCCTGATCAGCACTAAAACCATTGCTGCGAATCTTTTCGACAATTTTTAAAGTTTCAGCTTTTGTTTCGTCACCAATGCCAACAACGTATACATCTAAAGGATTAATTGCTGGTAATGGAGCATTTTGAGCCTGCATAAGTAACAACAAACGTTCAACGCCCAATCCAAACCCAATTCCTGGTGTCTCAGGGCCACCAAGCTCTTCAACGAGGCCATTATAACGGCCACCAGCACAAACGGTCACATCGCCTTTTCCAAGAGCCTTATCGTTAGCCATGATTTCAAAGATTGTGTGATTGTAATAATCCAAGCCGCGAACCATGGATGCGTCAACGGTATAATCAATATTCAAAGCTTTTAAAAGATTTTTAACGGTTTCGAAATGGCTCGCAGATTCAGGTGATAGATAATCCAAAATTGAAGGCGCATCTGCCACAAGTTTTTGATCATCCTTATCTTTACTATCAAGTACACGCAAAGGATTTTTGTGTAAGCGGACCTTAGAATCGTCACTTAACTCGTCAAAATGTGGTTCTAAATAAGCAATCAAAGCGGCACGATAAGCTTCGCGGGTCGCCTGGTCGCCTAACGTATTAATAACTAGTTTCAAATTATGAATGCCAAGTTTTTTGAGAAGTTGCATTCCCATTGAAATAACTTCAACATCCAAATTAGGACTTTCACTACCAAACGCTTCAACTCCAATTTGGTGAAATTCACGTAACCGCCCTGATTGTGGACGTTCGTAACGGAACATTGGCCCCGTATAATAGAGTTTAACTGGTTTGATGTGTTCTGGCCCATAAAGTTTGTTTTCAACAAATGCACGTACAACCCCGGCAGTGCCTTCTGGACGTAAGGTAATATGGCGATCCCCTTTGTCACGGAAATCATACATCTCTTTAGTCACAATATCAGATGTATCTCCAGCACTTCTTGAAAACACTTCAAAGTTTTCAAAAATTGGGGTGCGAATTTCGTGGAATCGATAGTTATCAAATAATTTCTTTGCGGTAGTTTCGATGTAGCTCCATGCCACAGCTTCATCAGGTAAGATGTCCGCTGTACCTTTTGGACGTTGATATTTCATGTTAAATTCCTCCTAGATATGTAAATCCGATCTGAAAACAATAAAAAACGCCCTTGTTATTTACAAGGGCGCGCGGCGCGGTACCACCTTAATTATTTACTCATTATAGTTAACGTTTTGCAACGGAATCTAAAATTAGATTCACCTCGAAAGTGTCTTCGAATGATTCCTTTACCCAATCGCAGCAACCTTGGGCTCTCTGAAAAGGAAAAACACCTACTATTCTTTGTCTTTGGTTTTAATATTAAACTACCATTAAAATTACTAAACTATCTTTGTCCTGTCAAGGGTTCTTCCAGAAATATCCCTTTTTGTGGGCTATCTGGTATATAATAATGAGAAGAATTTCATTTAGGAGAGGAACCTATGTACACAAATATTCGTACCTCAGTTAAAAACAATCGACTTCAAATTTTACTCATTTTAGTTTTTCTCATTGCAACAATTACTTTTACACACGCACTTTTTTCTAGTAAAACCGTACGTGTAGGCTTAGATAATGTTGCAGTACGCAATGGGCCATCGCTATCCTATTCGCAAATGGGCACCTTAAACTCTGGTAAACGCGTAACTGTTTTAAAAAAGAAAAACGGGTGGCTGCGCGTTCGTTATAATGACCAGAAACTTGGCTGGATTCCTAGTTGGCTTACGAATCGGAAATTTGGTTTCAAACAGGCAACTAAGCTATCTGAAGCGACCATTGTCCTTGATCCCGGCCATGGCGGCAATGATTCCGGTGCTTTAGGTATTAACCAAAAAAATGAAGAAAAAACCTACACTCTAAAAACCGCAAAGGTGGTAAAAAAATCCTTAGAAGACCAAGGTGCTCGCGTTTTCCTGACTCGATCTACTGATACTTATGTCGGATTAGCGGCAAGAGCAAATTTGTCTAATGAAAAGAAAGCAGATGCGTTCATTAGTTTTCATTACGATTCAGCACCTGAAAATGATTCAGGCTCTGGCGATACCACTTATTATTATCATAAAGAAACATCATTGAAACTGGCCGAGATGGTAAACACCCAGCTCAAAACTAAAATTAGCTTAAATAATCGTGGCGTCCAATTTGGTGATTTCGAAGTTACACGGGACAATACCCAACCTGCCTTACTTATTGAAGGTGGCTATATCAATACCGCCAAAGATTTTAAACAAATTAGAACGGAAACTTATCGCAAACAAGTGGCTTCTGCGGTGACAAGTGGTTTAACAAATTTCTTTAGTGAGAAATAATAAGAGGCAATAATTCAGCTAAATTTTTAACCCTTTTCTCTGGCTGACTAGTAACCTGAATTAAATGATCAGGATCAAATAGAATTCCCTTTATATCAGCATTATGGGCTGCCAAAATATCAAGATTGCGATCACCAATCATGATGGCAGTCTTTTTTTCTGTCTGAAATTTTTTGATCAAGAAATTTAAGGAAGCAGGATCTGGTTTTCTTGGGAACTTATCCGTACCAGTAACTCCCCCACTAAAAAGAGAGTCAAACCCATGGTGCTGCATTAACCCTTTTGCCTGAATATCTCGATGTGTTAATAAAAAATTACGGCCATTTTTTTGAATATTTTTTTGACAAACTTCATAGGCCCGATCAAAAGGTTGTGCTTTCTCTAATAGCTGAGCTTCGTTGGTCCGGTAGGTACTTTCTAAAGTTGTGTAATTTAAATTATAGGTCGATGCCAAACTTTTTAAAGTTTCCCCTAATGAGCCCTGACGCATTTGCCAATATAGGTCGTGTGCCTTCTGGTCAGTGATCCCGTTGACTTCTAATGCTTGTTTGAGACTTTTAACCATGATCGGATACGTATCAAATAGTGTGCCGTCAAAATCCCAGAATAAATCCATCGTTAACCTCCTTTATTTCTGTAACTGATCAGTATCAAAAATAATTGTCACTGGTCCATCGTTACATAGTTCAACTTGCATATCAGCGCCAAACTCACCTGTGCCAACTTTTAAGCCAGTTTCCGAAAGCTTTTTGTTAAAGGCTTGGTACAAATCTGCAGCTTTTTGTGGGTCCCCTGCCTCAGTGAAACTTGGCCGGTTGCCATGTCTAGTATTTGCATAAAGTGTGAATTGGGAAACAGAAAGAATCTGACCTTCCACCTGTTTGATATTTAAATTCATTTTCTGATTTTGATCTTCAAAAACTCGTAAATTAATTATTTTATGAACTAGATAATCAAGTTCTTGTTCCGTATCTTGATTCTCAAAACCAACCAGCAATAAATAGCCTTGGCCAATTTTTCCCACTACCTTGTGTTCAATGGAAACCTGCGCCTGTTTAACCCGCTGTAAAACAACTTTCATTTTTAATCTCTCCATCCATGCCTAATTTTTATCAAAAAAACCCGAAAACCAAAGTTGTTCGATCTCATCAAAGTCGAATTCCATTTGAATTTCAGGTTTTATTTTTAATGCGATGGCCGTTCCACAACATAAACGTCTTTCACTATTTTTAAATTATCCATAATATGATTCAAATGATCCAAGTTTCGAACCCCCACAGTTAAACTGATCGTAACCATCCGATTATGATCAACTTTTCCGTTTACAGAATTCAAATAACGGGTTGTGTTATTCACTTTTTTCAAAATGTCGTTCAACATTCCGTTACGATTATACCCTTGGACTTCCAAGTCCGCCGCATAATTATTATGTGAATCATTGGGGTCTGCCCATTCCACTCCGATTAGCCGTTCGTCGTGTTCTTCCGCGTTGACGACATTGGGACAATCTTCTCGATGGACTGAAACACCACGGCCTTTTGTAATATATCCTACAATCGGGTCACCTGGAACAGGATTACAACAATGACTTAAGCGAACTAGAAGGTTATCTGCCCCTTCAATAATAATCCCGCTGGATGAACTTTTCTTTTTGCGTTCTTTTTCTGTTTCATTTTCATTAGAAATTGTTTGATGATCTTCAAGCAGCTCTTTTTCTTCTCGTCGCTTTCGATCCTCTTCTTGCTTAGCACGGACGTCATCAGTTAATCGGTTAGCAACTCCTGTAGGTGCTAAATCACCAAACCCAATCGCTGCATACATATCATTGACTGACGTATAGTGTAACTTATTCGCTACTTTTTCCAGCTTAGCGGGCTCTAAAATCTCCACTGGATCAAAACCAGTCTGACGCAATTGATGTTCAATAATTTCATGGCCTTTATCAACATTTTCAGACCGATCTTCTTGACGGAAGAATTGTTTGATTTTATTTCTAGCCCGCCTAGTAGATACTAAGTTAATCCAATCACGACTCGGACCGGCAGAATTTGTAGAAGTTAAAATATCAACAATATCTCCATTTTTAATCTTGTAATCCAATGGAACAATTTTGCCATTTACTTTAGCTCCCGTGGTATGATTACCCACTTCGGTATGAATAGTGTAGGCCATGTCAAGTGGGCCGGAACCCTTCGCAAGTTCAAACACATCACCTTTAGGCGTAAACGCATAAACTCGATCACCGAATAGATCCCCTTTAACAGAATCCATAAAATCAGCCGCATCTTTGCTTTCATCCTGAAGTTCAACGATTTCTTTAAACCAGTTTAGCTTGTTGCCTGTTTCACTTGCCGCAACCTTGTCGGTCTTTCCTTCTTTATAAGCCCAGTGAGCTGCAACACCATATTCAGCAACCCGATGCATCTCTTCAGTTCGAATCTGAACTTCTAGGGGTTTACCTTCTGGGCCAACGACTGTCGTATGCAAAGACTGATACATATTGGCTTTAGGCATGGCAATATAATCTTTGAATCGACCTGGCATTGGTTTCCACCGGGTATGAATTGCTCCCAAAACGGCATAGCAGTCCTTGATAGACTTGGTGATCACCCGAATAGCCAACAAATCATAAATCTGGCTAAACTGTTTGTGTTGATCAACCATCTTCCGATAAATCGAATAAATATGTTTTGGTCGTCCGTAGATATCTACTTCTGTAACCTTTAAATCATCCAAAGCCTTTTGGATATCACTAATCGCCAAGGCAATATATTCTTCCCGTTGGTCACGCCGTGAATTCATCAAATGAGCAATTCGGTAATATTGCTGAGGATTTAAATAGCGGAGGGAAATATCTTCCAATTCCCACTTAATCGTACTAATACCTAAACGGTCTGCAAGGGGTGCATAAATTTCCAATGTTTCATTGGCAATTCGCCGTTGTTTATCAGGTCGTAAATGTTCCAAAGTGCGCATGTTGTGCAAGCGATCCGCTAGTTTGACAATGATTACGCGAATATCTTTTGACATGGCAAGCAACAACTTCCGGTGATTTTCTGCTAGCTGTTCCTGATTAGACTTATAACGGATTTTGCTGATTTTGGAGACGCCGTCTACAATAACCGCAACATCATGACCGAAAAGCTCTTCAATATCGCCAAGCGTAATTAATGTATCTTCAACGGTATCATGAAGAAACCCAGCACAAATTGTGGCCGGATCCATTTTTAAATCTGCTAAAATACCGGCAACTTGAATGGGATGCATAATGTAAGGTTCCCCAGATTGCCGATATTGATCCTTATGAACGTAAGTCGAAAAGTCGCAAGCTTTTTGGACAAAGGCCACATGATCTGCATTCATGTATTTACGACACATATTTAAAACATCTTGGGCGGAAAGTACGGGTTCTTGTGACATAATTTAGCCTCCTTTGACTCTACAATTTAGAAGAACATAAAATGCTCTGATTGTGCATGATAACTTGATTTATATAATAATTAACGAAATAATCCTGCTTAGCTTGTTAACCCGTAAGCAATATAACTTGTGCTTAAATAAATGATTACAAAATAATACCCATACTTCGGTAAGAAGAAATAAGCACCAATTAGAAAGAAGATTGGAAATAACCACAAAAGTAACCAGTGTGCTCGGTTAGCCTTAATCAAAGAACCTAAAATGATGGCCGCCAACGTATTAATAATCATGAGAAACCAAAGATCAACAAACACATGCGAAGCACTCGTAATATGTAAAATAAAAGGTAACAAAACCCCAAGCACTATAGCTGAAACCCAGTATCGCCACTTTATCTGGACAAAAAAGCCTAATGTTTTATTCAAATTAATTCCTCCAGTAGAGACTCTCAAAGTATATTGCCTAATTCTACCTCATTTCGGTGAAAACGGAAATAGCTGTTAAGAAATATAATGGGGCCGTTTCAGCTCTCAAAATACGAGGACCTAACCCGACGCTAATAAAAGCAGCATCGGTCAATTTTTTAATCTCTTGGGTGGATAGACCACCTTCTGGGCCAAAAAGCGCGAGCACCTCATCATTTGCCTGCATTTGAGCAATTTGATGATGCAACTGCGTATGTTCCCCTTGTTTTGCAGATTCTTCATACGCAACAATTTTAAACTTACCAGGCCACTGCATAAGTTCTCGTAAACTGCCACAATAAGAGATTGTAGGGATATAAGCACGGTGTGATTGCTCAGCGGCTCCAACGGCAATTTTTTGTAAACGATCAATCTTACGGGCGATTTTTGCTGCTGGCCATTTGACAACTGAAAATTCTGTTGGCAAAAATATAAAATGACGAGCACCCATCTCAGTTCCCTTTTGGACAATCTTTTCGCTTTTTTCACCTTTTGATAAGCCACATGCAATAGTAACTTCTATTGGCATTTCAACAGCATGTTCAAGTTGTTTAACTGGCAAAATCTCTGCTGATTTTTCATCAATACTTTTAATTTTTCCAAGAAAGACTTGATGATTAGCAGCTACAAATTCGGCCTGCTCATTCTCCTTGGCACGCATTACTCGAACCAAGTGGTGAAAAGTATCTCCCGTTACAGAAAAAACTTCTTGTAGTTGAATTGGTTGGTCTGTAAAATATCGTTGCATTTAATTTCGCCTCTAATTTTATTGGTAGTTTTTTAAATGTTTATCCTATCATTTTTAGTGCTAATCTGTGGGTATTTGTGCAACTACTGCTCGCCAATCTTTCATTTGGAGAATTTCAATTATTTTAAATTTTTGGTCCTGTAGCGCCGAAAGAACGGTTGGTAGTTTTTCTTTTATAATCCCTGAAGTAATGAAGATTCCATTAGGTTTCAGACAAGCCTTCGCCTGCGGAACTAGAGGGACAATAATCTCGGCCAAAATATTGGCCACGACAATATCAGCTTGGGCTTGAATACCTGCCAATAAATCATTTGTTCCCAGTTGAACATTTTTCACATCCGGATTCAACTTTAAATTTTCTACTGCTGAATTAACGGCAACCTGATCAAGGTCATAAGCTTTAATTTCACTTGCTCCCATTTTGCTCGCAGCAATACTTAAAACTCCTGAACCTGTTCCCACGTCAATTACCTTTTCACCACCGCGTAGATACATCTCTAGAGCCTGCAAACATAACTGGGTAGTCGGGTGGGTTCCTGTTCCAAATGCCATTCCAGGATCTAACTTTAAGATTTTTTCTTCAGGAGAAGTTTTTTGATAGCTTTCCCAACTGGGCACCACCGTCAAATAGCGAGTTACTCTAACTGGATGATAATATTTCTCCCATTCGGTTTGCCATTCGGTTTCTTCTAGTGGCTTTTGAATAACTTTCCCAGATCCAGGATTTAGACCAAATTTTTTTAAAGCTAATACTTGAGATTCAATTTTAGAGACTAATGCTTTAATATCGCTTGAAGACACATAATAGCCGGTGACCAAGGCCCCATTTTCAATGTGGGGAATATCTTCTAAGTCTAAAATTTCACCGAACTTGCCAGCTCGTAAATTTTTGTAATCATCTGCATCTTCAATTTTAACGCCATCAGATCCAGCATCTTCAAGAATAACACTAACAGCATCCACAGCTTCATTTGTGGTTTGTACGCTTAATTCAGTCCATTTCATTTTCAAAACTCCTTATTTATTCACATTTTTCCAGCCTAGTTGTTTGTAGTCTACATCACGTTTGGGCATTCGTGAAACATATGGATTACCTTTCACGAAATAGCGCAAAGGTTCATTTGTCCATTTTCCTTTATTAGGCACGCCAATTCTGCCACTTTGTCCAATAGCTGTTGGAACTAAAAAATCGTTTAAATCTAACCACAGAGATCCTGTATTTAACAAAGTTCCCTTTAGTGATTTAGGGATTCCGAAAGCTTGCATCAGTTTTCCAGGACCACTCGTTAATTCATAAATAGGTTGAACTGGCCGATTTTTTTGAAAATTCACAAGTCCTTCAACCGGTTGCACCGCTCTAATTAAAACTCCTTGCGGGTCATTTTCACCTTGGGTAATCAGATTAAGGAGTAATTGGGTCCGCATCTGATAAATGTAAATTGTTCCTGCCTCGTGATATAAAGGTTCATTTTTAGGTGTGCGATGACTTTGAAAAGCGTGTGCTGCTTGATCCATTGGTCCGATATATGCTTCATCTTCAACAATATAAGCACTCATTAACCCTGTTGAGTTTTGAAAAACGAGGCGTTTTCCCAACAAATCTTGAGCAATTTCAGAAGTTGGTCTCCCTGATAAAAAAATTTGTGCTTCATCAAAACTAGTTTGCATCTTAATCATCCAATTCATCTATTAAGTTATTGCTTCCTTTATTTTACAGCTTTGAATTCAGATAAAGCAAAAAGAATTTGAATCAAGGCACCATTCAAATTCTTTCCAGATTAATATGATTAATTCAATTTTTAACTGTAAATAATTTAGTTGAGCTATTTCTTTGCTTGGGTTCTTTTTTCATAGAATTCCCGCTCACTAGCTGCCTTTTGAGGAAGAACTAGATTTAATCCAATTCCTAAAACAGTTGCAACTGCTAAACCAGAAAACCGGTATTGCCCAAGTTTTAAATAAGCATTTCCAATTCCGATAACCAGAATTGCGGATGCAATCATCAAATTTCGTTTGATGTTAAAATCAATTTTTTCATCAATTAGCACTCGTAACCCGTTTGAAGCAATGGTTCCGAACAACAAGAAACTTATACCACCAATTACCGGGGATGGAATGCTTTGAATTAAAGCACTTAATTTCCCAATGAAACTAAAGATAATCGCAAATACGCCTGCTCCGGCCAAAACGTACACACTGTGCACTTTCGTGATGGCTAATACACCGATATTTTCACCATAACTAGTTACTGGAGGTCCACCTACAAGGCCGGCAATAATTGAAGCTGTCCCATCACCAGCTAAGGTATGATTCAATCCAGGGTCAACAAAGAAATTCCGCTTAGTTAGCTTGTTTAGTACCATAATATGTCCCGTATGTTCGGTCATCGTGACAAAGGCGATTGGCGCCAAACTTAAAACTGCGCCCCAATAAAAATGAAAGTGATAAGTTAAAAATGGTACTTGAAATTTAGGAAGTGAGAACCAGGCTGCTGAAGCTACTCCACTAAAATCAACAATTCCCATTAAGGCCGCCACTACATAACCTACAACTATTCCAAGGAGAATTGGGATAAGACTAATAAAGCCCTTCAAATACATGTTAAATCCGATCGTAACCAATAAAGTTATCAGAGCAACGACAAAGTAGCGCCAGTCATACGTTGTTTTCCCAGATGCTAAGGTCCGCATGGTGGCATCTGTTGCCGCAGTTCCTGCCAAAGAAAGCCCAATAACCATCACAATTGGCCCCACAACAATGGGCGGAAGAATTTTATTTATCCAATCAGATCCTACAACGCTGACCATCAAGGCAACAATTAAGTAAACTAAACCGACGGCAACCGTTCCTTGTGCGATTCCAGGATATCCGGTCGTTTTCATCAAAGCGACCATTGGCACGATAAAAGAAAAACTTGATCCCATATATGCCGGAATCTTTCCTTTAGTAATTAATATGTAAATTAAAGTCCCAACTCCGGAACTGAATAAGGCAATTCCAGGATTCAAACCTACTAAAATTGGGACTAACACGGTTGAGCCAAACATTGCGAACATATGTTGAATAGACAGACCTATCCAATGACCTAAAGTTGGCCGATCATGAATGTCTAAGACGACATCATCATTATGAAATTCTTTTTCTTTTGCCATGTAAAACCCTCCTATAATATTAAAACCCCTCTGAGCTATGGGCACACTCAAAGGGGTTTAGAATAAGCGGATTGATTTAACTTTATTCTAGACTACCTTTGAAGTCTCACAGGACATCTTTAAAGGATTTGCTAAAGTTAAGATACACTTAATTTTAGAAAACGTCAAATTTAACGATAGAGAAAAGATTGATTTGTGACGAAAACAGCTAACTAGTTTGTTTGGCTCTATACTTTTTCCTGTTGATGAACTACCAATGTGGTAATCTATTAACAGGATTTTTTTGAAAAAAAAAGAGGCCCACAGGTCCCCACACACAAAAAAATCCACCCACTACAGCATCATCAAAGGATGTGAGAAACCATGAACCCTATAGATAATAATATAAAATTTTCACTCAGTATTAAAGACCCAAATGTTATTTTTTTCAGTTATAAGCATCAATTCATAAAATCAAAACCTGCTAAAGTCTATGTTGCCAATGTAAAAGCCACTTATACAAGGTGTCCTCAATGTGGTTTTGAAAACTTTAGTCATAACGGACACTATGTGTCACGCGTTTCATATCCGTCGGCCAACGCTAGTGAGCCCGTCTATCTTGAACTTCATAAAGAACGATTAATCTGTAAAAATTGTGGAAACTCGGTAATGGCAACAACAGACCTCGTCAATAAGTATTGTAATATTTCCAAAGCTACCAGACAAAAAATATTCATGCATCTTCAGGATGATCGTACTCAGACTAGTATTGCTTTAGACAATAGTGTTTCTCCCAGTACCGTTTGTCGCTATTTAGACAACTATGATGATCTATTTCGGAGAAATTATCATTCTTTACCTGAGCACTTATCTATGGATGAATTTCGTGGTGTTGGCGGCGATTTCCACTTTCTTTGTATTAACGGTGATGGTGATCATGAAATTCAACAGATCCTACCGGATCGCTTTAAACAAACTATTATTGATTACTTTAATAAGTTTGACAGCACCGCTAGAAAGCAAGTAAAGACAGTTTCTCTGGACCTTAATAGTTACTATCAAGATATCGCCAGATTGGTATTTCCAAATGCCAAAATAATTGTCGATCGTTTTCATATTGTTGCGATGATGACTAGATCTTTTAACCAAAGTCGCGTTCAAATTATGAAAGAATACAAGAAACAATCCAAGGAATATCGGATGCTTAAATTCTCCTGGAAACTTTATTTAAAACACTTCGATGAGCTTGAGATTAAAAAAACATTTTTCGATCGACACCTTAGGAAACAAGTAACTCAACTCGAAAGAGTTCAGTTAGGTCTAGATGTTGATGAAAGACTGTTAAATACTTATAACGCCATGCAAGGCATTATGATATGTCTTAAAAATCACGACAAAGATGGTCTTGTTCAATATTTATATAACAACGATAAGCTTAGCTCGCAAATGAAAGATGTTTTAACCACATTTAAAAAGAATCTTGAAATAGTCCTCAATGCCAGTGAATCAAAGTATTCTAATGGTCCAATTGAAGGGATCAATAGAATGATTAAGCAAATTCAAAGAACTGCCTTCGGTTTCCGAAATTATCACCACTTAGTTTCAAGAGTTAAATTACAACAAATGAGAACCAAACCAAACAAAAAGACACTGTTAGAAGTTGCATAACTTCTAACAGTGTCCCAAATTCATCTATCAACAGGATTTGACAAAGAGCCGTTTGTTTTTCCAAACCAGTTAGCTGTTCATTTAACTATTATTTTGTTGTAACTTTTTTCGAAGCTACGCCGTTTCGTTTAGCCGTTGATTGCTCTTTAACATCAACGTGCTTTTTCAAATACTTGATCAACTCAGATTCACGTTTAAAGATACGGGGATGCTGCTGTTTATGCAGCCTTAAATCGATCTCCCTAATCTTAATTCGCCCAGTCCAAGTATGTGTATACTTGATAATTAAACGGTTATTCAATTCTTCTTTTCCAAATTTAAACACATAAACATTTTCAGGGGTCATTAATGGTCTGAAATAACGTTTTTCATATTTATATTTATTGGAGTTCATGAACTGTTTCGTTCGCTTTAAAATAATAACACCTCCAAAAAATTGTTCAAAGCGCCTTAATCACGTTCTTGTTAATCATTATATTAAGCTATTATTAGCAAAAAGTAAACCAATTTGATGAGTTTATCTCGCTAACTTTTTCACTAGTATGATATTCATATCCTAATGTTAACGATTTGTAAATGCTAATAGATTTTACTTATTATCATTTTGTTCAGTATCAGTCTGTAAAACTGCCATGAAAGCTTCTTGTGGGATTTCTACTGTTCCAACTGATTTCATCCGTTTTTTTCCACGTTTTTGTTTGTCTAGAAGTTTAGCTCTTCGATCAGGATCACCAGTATGAATCTTGGAGGTCACATCTTTTCGATATGCTTTAATGTTAGTCCGAGAAATTATCTTAACTCCAATTGCAGCCTGGATAGGAATCTCAAAATTCTGTCGGGGAATAATTTTCTTCAGCCGACCCGTAATTTCAATTGCCCGCTGTTTAGCAAAATCACGATGGGCAATAAAACTAAGCGCATCAACTTTTTTACTATTCAAAAGAATATCGATTTTAACCAAATCGCTTGGCCGATAGTCTTCCAATTCGTAATCTAGCGATGCATACCCGTGAGTACCAGATTTAAGTTTATCAAAAAAGTCAAAAATAATTTCAGATAACGGTAGATAGTAAACCACATTTACCCGATAGGTATCTAAATAGTCCATCGTATCAAAAACTCCGCGTCGATGTTGGCACAGTTCCATAACTGCTCCCACATAGTCATTAGGCACCATAATTGAGGCCTTAACGAATGGTTCTTTAACATCTTTGATATTTGCAGCATCTGGCATGTCAGATGGATTTTCCACTACTTTTTCTCCACCATCTGTTAACTCTACATGGTACGTTACGGAAGGCGCGGTAGTAATGAGATCTAAATTAAATTCTCGTTCCAAACGTTCCTGAATCACGTCCATGTGTAATAGACCGAGAAATCCACATCGGAAACCAAACCCTAATGCCTGTGATGATTCAGGCTCAAATTCAAGTGCCGCATCATTTAATTGTAGTTTTTCCAAAGCCTCCCGTAAATCGTTGAACTTCGCATTGTCAGTAGGATACAACCCAGCGTATACCATGGGACTCATTTCGCGATAACCATGCAAGGCATCTTTGGCAGGTGATTTACTACTTGTTACCGTATCACCAACTCGTGTATCTTTGATATCTTTGATGCTAGCCGTCAAATAACCCACGTCACCAGACATTAAATAGTCTCGTTTGATAGGTTTAGGTGAGTTAACGCCCACTTCAGTCACTTCGTACTCAGTACCACCATTCATCAATCGAATATGATCTCCAGGCTTAACCATACCATCAAACAGACGGACACTTAAAACAACGCCTCGATAATCATCATATTTAGAATCGAAGATCAAAGCCTTTAATGGTGCATTTAAATCACCATCTGGAGCAGGAACTTTGGCCACAATCTGCTCTAAAAGCTCCGAAATTCCAATTCCCTTTTTTGCGCTCGCTAAAACGGCATCAGAAGCATCAAGTCCAATCACGTCTTCAATTTCTTGACGTACCCGTTCTGGATCTGCAGATGGTAGATCAATTTTATTAATTACAGGGACAATTTCAAGATTATCATCTAAAGCTAAATAGACGTTGGCAAGTGTTTGGGCTTCCACGCCTTGAGCAGCATCCACAACTAAAACTGCTCCTTCACAGGCAGCTAAACTTCTTGAAACTTCATACGAAAAATCAACGTGTCCAGGAGTATCAATTAAATGAAAGATGTATACTTCCCCATTCTTAGCTGTATAGTGAAGTTCTACCGCGTTTAATTTAATTGTGATTCCACGTTCACGTTCAAGATCCATTGAATCTAATAATTGATCTTGCATATCTCGCTTAGCCACAGTATCTGTTAATTCCAAAATTCGATCAGCCAAAGTTGATTTACCATGATCAATATGGGCAACGATCGAAAAATTTCTAATATGCCGCTGACGATCTTTTAAGTCTTTGTATTCTGGCATTTTATTCCTACTTTCATCTAACTTCATTCATCCTATTATAGCAACGTTTTATGACAATCTCAATTATTGGATTTCTGAAGCCAAACGGTTCACCCAAAATTATATAAACAAAAACACGTCTCACATTAGGAGTCGTGTTTTGAATTTACTATTTAAATTTATCGAAAAAACCTGCTTTACCGCTGCCTGAAACTGTTTCTCCGCTAGCCTTTGCGAATGACCGCATAGCTTCTCGTTGTTCGTGATTCAAGCTCTTAGGGGTTGTGACATTCACAGTAACTTGTTGGTCACCGTTGCCATTGCCGCGTAAGCGTGGTGCTCCTTTGCCTCTCAGACGGAAAGTTGTTCCGGTCTGGGTACCAGCAGGAACCTTCATCTTAACATCGCCGTGAACCGTCTTAACGGTAATTTCATCACCAAGAGCAGCCTGTACAAAGGTTATCGGTTGGTCTAAATAAATTTCCGCTCCATCTCGTTTGAAGACTTTACTTGGAGATACTCGGAAAATTATAAATAAATCACCATATCCGCCTTGATTAGTGCCAGCTTCTCCTTGTCCTTGAAGACGCATTTGTTGTCCATCTTCAACACCTGCTGGAACAGTAACTTTAACTTCATGACGTTCGTTTACATGACCCGAACCGGCACAAGTAGGACATTTCTCTTTAATTTCTTTTCCAGTTCCGTGACAAACATCACAGACCTGTTGAGAAACCATTCGACCCAATGGGGTGTTTTGCGTAACTTGAATGTAACCAGCCCCATGACACTTCGAACAAGTCTCAGGGGTAGTTCCTGGTTTAGCTCCGGAACCGTTACACGTCCCACACGTTGCTTCACGATTGTACTTGATGGTTGTTTTTTTACCAAACACACCCTCTTCAAAAGTCAGATCCATTTGATACTGCAGATCTTCTCCTTGTTGAGGCTGGTTAGGTTGAGCACTACGGGTTCGACCGCCTCCGCCACCAAAGAATTGGCTAAAGATATCATCGAAACCGCCACTGTTACCACCGCCAAAGCCACCGAAGTCAGAGGAATTAAAGCCGCCTCCGCCCCCAAATCCGGCGTTTGCATCAGCAGAGCCGTATTGATCATAGCGAGCACGCTTTTGTTCATCATTTAAAACTTCATAAGCTTCATTAACGTCCTTAAACTTTTGCTCTGCGCCAGGTGCCTTATTTAAATCAGGATGGTATTTTTTTGACAGCTTACGGTATGCCTTTTTAATTTCATCGGCAGATGCGTCTTTGGATACTCCCAGGATTTCATAGTAATCTTTATTCTCCGCCATTATGAACCTCCATTTTTATCAATAAACTTAGAATATCATAGACTATATGCAATAAAAAGCCAAAGTCCGTTTTGACTTTGACTTTTTATTAACTATCAAGTAATTAATTACTTGTTTTTGTCTTTGTCAGGATCTACTTCTTCAAAGTCGCCATCAACGGTTCCTTTATCATCTTTTTTATCAGATGCTGCAGAATCATCTTTACCGCCCTTAGCTTTCTCCTGTTCTTGAGCTTGTTGATAGAGTTTAACTGAAAGATCTTGAACAATCTTATTCAAGTCATCTTTCTTAGTCTTCATATCCTCAACGTTATTATCTTTTTGTGCTTTCTTCAAAGCATCTTCAGCATCCTTAGCTTTTTGAATTTCTTCTTTGGATACTTTGCCATCAAGCTCTTTAAGCGTCTTGTCAGTTGTAAAGATTAATTGTTCAACTTCGTTTTTAAGATCAACTTCCTCTTTACGTTTCTCATCAGCATCGGCGTTTTCTTTAGCTTCTTTCATCATCCGATCAATTTCTTCGTCTGAAAGACCCGAAGAACTCTTAATTGTAATCTTCTGATTCTTACCAGTTCCCTTATCGGTTGCGGAAACATTAACAATTCCGTTTTTATCGATATCGAATTTAACTTCGATTTGGGGAACGCCACGAGGTGCCGGTGGAATGTCCGTTAATTGGAATCTTCCAAGTGTTTTGTCATCGGCAGCCATTGGTCGTTCGCCTTGAAGGACGTGAATATCAACAGCTGGTTGACTATCAGCAGCAGTGGAGAATACTTGTGATTTACTTGTTGGAATGGTTGTATTGCGGTCAATCAACTTAGTGAAGACCCCACCCATTGTTTCAATTCCTAATGAAAGTGGTGTGACATCAAGCAAAACGACGTCTTTAACATCACCAGTCAAAACACCACCTTGGACTGCAGCACCAATGGCAACAGCTTCATCAGGGTTAATTGAATGGTTAGGTTCTTTGCCTGTCCAATTCTTAACAGCTTCTTGAACTGCAGGGATTCGAGTTGACCCACCATTAAGGATAACCTCATCAATTTCACTGGTTGAAAGGCCAGCATCACGTAACGCATTATCTACAGGTGTCTTAGTGCGTGCAACAAGGTCTGATGTCATTTGATCAAATTGTGCACGTGTTAAGGTCTTTTCCAAATGTAAAGGACCATTAGCCCCAGCAGAGATAAATGGTAAGCTAATTTGAGCTTCATTTACGCCAGAAAGATCTTTCTTAGCTTTTTCAGCTGCATCCTTCAAACGTTGTAAGGCCATCTTATCTTGAGAAAGGTCAACACCATTGTCCTTCTTGAACTCAGCAACAAGCCAATCGATGATCTTTTGGTCAAAATCATCACCACCAAGATGAGTATCACCATTAGTAGAAAGAACTTGGAAAACACCATCGCCTAATTCAAGAATCGAAACATCAAAAGTTCCTCCACCAAGATCATAAACTAAGACTTTTTCATCTTTATCTTGTTTGTCTAGGCCATAAGCTAACGCGGAAGCTGTTGGTTCGTTAATAATTCGTTCAACATCTAATCCAGCAATCTTACCAGCATCTTTAGTAGCTTGACGTTGAGAATCGTCAAAGTATGCAGGAACGGTAATAACAGCTTTTTCAACTGTGTCACCAAGATAGTCTTCTGCATAATGTTTTAAATATTCAAGAATCATTGCTGAAATTTCTTGAGGTGTGTATGATTTACCGTTTGCTGAAACGGTGTAGCCACTTTCGCCAATATGACGTTTGATGGAAACAATTGTATCAGGATTTGTAATTGCTTGTCGTTTTGCAACTTCCCCAACTTGTGTTTCACCATTCTTAAATGCAACCACTGAAGGTGTAGTACGGTTACCTTCTGGGTTTGTAATAATCTTTGGCTTGTCGCCTTCGAGCACTGCAACTGCAGAATTTGTGGTTCCTAAATCAATTCCAATAATTTTATTGCTTGCCATTTTTATTATCCCTCTTTATATATTTTTTATTGTGCCACGACAACCATTGCTGGTCGTAAAACACGGTCTTTTAACATATAACCTTTTTGTAAAACACTAACAATCTGGTCTGCTTCTTTACCATCTTCAACAGGCACTGTTTGGACTGCTTGATGAATTTGAGGATCAAAGGATTGGCCCTCAGCCTCAATCTCAGTCACGTTATTGTCTTTAAGCGCCTTACTCATATGATCATACACCATCTGGATTCCCTTTTTGAGCTGAACACCGCTCTCATCTGAAACCTCAATGGATAAAGCTCGTTCCAAGTTATCAATAACCGGAAGAATATCTTTGGCTAAATGTTGACCATCATATTTAACTAGGTTAGCCTGCTCTTTTTCGTTGCGCTTTTGAATATTAGCAATTTCAGCCTTAGCACGAATATATTGATCAGTTATAGCATCAACCTTACCAGTTAATTCACTAATCTGCGTTTGTAACTCTTCAATTTGTTTATTTGACTTGCCATGCTTTTTAGCTTTTTTTTCTGATTTAGTTGTTGTTTCTTTGGCTGGTTTAGACTTTTCGTTCGTCTCCTCTGCCGTTTTTTCAATTTCTTCAACTTTTTTATCTTCAGACACTACATTCACACCTCTCAAATATCATCAATATCGTGGTAATAATCTATTAATCGCTGCGCTAATTCTGTTCGAAACGCACCAACCAATCCAATCATTCTAGAATATGGCATACTAGTCGGGCCTAAGATCGCAATGACACCCTTACCATGCTGATCAACGTCATACGTGGCTGTAATCAGACTATAATTTTTCAACAAATTATTGGTAATTTCATTGCCAATTTGAACCTGGATATTCTGATCAAGTGATCCGCCTAATACATCAGCGAGATCTGTTGACCGTCCCATCAATGAATATAACGACCGAAGCGAACTTACATCAGGCTGCTTTGAAAAATCTAAAAGGTTCAAACGGCCACCAACAAAGAAACGTTCTGTAGCCGATTTCTTCAAAACATCTTCAAAGATATCTAAGAATCCATCTGGAGTTTCTATATATTTTCCGATTTGCATCGGAATATCTGTTTCCAGTCGTTTGAATACCTCACCTAATGTTAATCCCACTAGCTGATCATTAATAATTCGAATTACGGATTCTAACGCCTCTGGGTTAACGCTGCTAGGAACCTTAAACGTGCGATTTTGAACATCACCATTATCAGTAACCAAGATCGCCATCACCCGATGATTCCCAAGCGGAACTAATCGAAAGCCTTCAAGCTTAGCATCCTTAAGCTCCGGTTTCACTGTGAAAGCAGTATAACTAGTCAATTTAGAAAGCATATCTGCAGATTCAGCTACGATATCATCAATCTCTTGAAACTGTTGATTGAATGAAGAACGAATGCGACGTAAATCACTTGATTGAACCTTATCAGGCTTCAACAAATGATCCACATAATAACGGTACCCCTTAATTGAAGGCACCCGTCCAGAAGAAGAATGTGTCTTTTTAAGCAAACCTTTTTCTTCTAATGTTGCCATTTCGTTTCGAATCGTTGCCGAACTAACGTGGATCGGTAATTGACTAACCAATGCTTTTGAGCCAACCGGTTGCCCATCGTCCGTGTATATTTGAACGATTGCTTTTAAAATCAGTAACTCTCTATCTGTCAGCAAAACCATCACCTCTTTTAGCACTTAGCACATTGGAGTGCTAAGACACTATTAAAGATACCAAATGTTTTTCTAAAAGTCAACAATAGTCAAACATTTTTTTGCATTATATAGTCAAATTCGCAAAATACTGCCGAATATTCTTTTCGTCTGCCTTTAATTGATCGATTAATCCCTCTGCACCGTCAAATTTAATTTCACCACGAACATAGTGATACCAATCAACCCGAACCATTTCTCCATAAATCTCCTGGTCAAAATCAAAAATATTAATTTCTAACGTGATTGGACGATGTTCACCAAAAGTAACGTTGCGCCCAACCGATGCCATGCCTAAATACCATTTAGATCCGATTTTGATTCGGACGGCGTAAATCCCGATCCCAGGAATCCTAGCTTTAGGATCGGATAAGATATTAGCAGTTGGAAACCCTAATGTGCGACCACGAGCTTCGCCATGAACCACTAAGCCACTAGTTTGGTAGATGTACCCAAGAAATAGGTTGGCGTGATCTACATCACCTTGTTTTAAATCTGTTCTGATTCGCGTTGAGCTCACTTTTTCACCGTCTAAGAGAAATTCTGGAACAGTCACAATTTCAAATCTGTTTTTAGCATACGTTGATAAATGCGCCATATCGGCAATTTTGCGGGGGCCATAAGTATAATCAAAGCCGGCCACAATCACCTGAGCGCAAAGGTCAACCATATACTGGTCGACAAAATCCTGAGGGGTCAAATTGGCCAGCTTAGATGTAAAACTCACCACATATAGTAAATCTACCCCAAATTTCTGCATTAATTCGGCCTTTCGCTTAACCGAGCTTAAATACAGTGTGCCGTCTAACTCTGGCTTTGGAAACACAACAGACGGGTGGTGATCAAACGTCATAGCTGCAAGAGGTAACTTCCGTTGATCAGCTACTTTTCGAGCCTGTTTCAATACAGCTTGATGTCCTAGATGCACACCACCGAAAAATCCCATTGCCATAACGACTTTATCATCCGTAATTTGGTTAACGTCATACGGATGATGTAAATAAATGATTTTCATACAAATTCTCCTATTCCGTTAGCAGCATAGTTAATGGCCGATATGCTGCCCTTTCTTGATCATATTGATATAAAGCCTGAACTCGATCTGCATGCGTTAAGACAAGCACTGGTTCCGCATCTTTTGGTTGATCAAAATTGCTACGTTTTAAAACTGCCCCATTTTGAACTCTGGTCCATAAGTCTTCATTTAATGCAAAGTGGGGATATTTTTCCAAAGCATGATCTAGCGGTGTTAACAAAGTTTCAATAGTTCCATTTTCAACCGCTTCTTCTAGTTTTGAGAAAGTAATCGTATCTTCAATTTGAAAACCCCCACTTTGAGTTCTCGTTAATTGAGACATAACGGCTGGAACACCAAGTTTTCTCCCCAAATCGACTGCTAGGGTCCGTACATAAGTTCCTTTGCTGCATTGGACTTTAAAATTAATAGTTTGAGTTCCTTTTTGAGGGTCAAATTTGGGATCACCGATCCGCTCAAAGGATTTAATCGTTACTTTTCTTGCCGGCCTGTCTATTTCGATGCCTTCCCGAGCATATTCGTATAATTTTTTTCCGTTAATCTTTATAGCCGAATACATGGGAGGAATTTGCGTTATCTCGCCGGTCAAACTGAACATTGCCTCATCAATTTCACCATCTAAAAAAGCTTGGGTTATTGTTTGTTGTTCGACGATATCCCCATCAAGATCCTCGGTAGTCGTGGAAAATCCCAATGTGACGGATCCCTCATAAACTTTTCCTGAAGCCATCAAATAAGGGACAACCTTAGTGGCTTTCCCCACGCAAATTGGTAAAACACCATCTACATTAGGATCTAGAGTCCCACTGTGTCCAACTTTTTTTTGGTGTAAGATACCACGAATTTTGGATACACAATCAAAACTTGTCATACCACGTGGTTTGTACAAAGGAACAATTCCATTCATGTAAATGCCTCCTATTTTTCCTGTTAAATTATATCATAGATGGATAAATGACGATAAAAAAAGAATGGTCATTAAAATTCTGACCATTCTTTTGCGTAATAAATAGAAAACTATTCTTTTGTATTAAGTTTATTGATCAATTGATCGATTCGGCTACCATATTGAACAGATGCATCACGTTCAAAAATTAACTCTGGTGTTTTATAAATCGATAACCGGGACCCAAGCTCACTACGGATTAAGCCTTTTGCTTTTTCAAGCCCTTGGGCAACTTTTTGTCCATCAGAAGCCTTATCTGACAAAATACTGTAGTAAACGGTGGCCTGTTGCAAATCTCCAGTGACATTTACACCCGTAATTGTGATTCCCTGAACACGAGGATCACGAACTCGTTTACGCATAATATCACTAATTTCTTTTTCTATCTCTTGCCCAAGGCGATCGGAACGATACATTCTTGCCATTTGGAACCTCCTATTCTACAGGAACTTCTTTCATGATATAGGCCTCAATCACATCGTCAACTTTGATATCGTTATAGCCATCAATTGTAAGACCTAACTCAAATCCCTGTTTAACCTGTTTAGCATCATCTTTGAAACGTTTCAGACTGGCTAATTTACCTTCATAAATAACGACCCCATCACGAACCAAACGAACGCCGCTATCTTTTTGAATGAAGCCTTCTGTAACATAACCACCCACAACGGTTCCAACATGAGAAACTTTATAGATCTGACGAACTTCAACCTGACCTGTGACCTGTTCAACATAGGTTGGTTCAAGCATTCCCTTCATTGCTGATTCAACTTCATCAATAGCGTTATAAATAACTCGATGTAAACGAATATCAACACTCGAAGAATCTGCAAGCTGTTTAGCTTGGTTTGTTGGGCGCACATTGAAACCAATAATAATGGCATCACTGGCTTCGGCTAAAGCAACATCACTTTCGTTAATGGCACCAACGGCAGTATGAATGATGTTAACTCGAACACCTTTAACGTCAATTTTCTTCAAACTACCAGAAAGGGCTTCAACAGAACCTTGAACGTCAGCTTTAATGATGATGTTGACTTCCTTCATTTCTCCTTCTTTAAGAGAATCGAATAAGTTATCTAAGGTAACATGGTTGTCTGCACGACGCTCTTCCATCAATGCTTCTTTAGCACGTTCCTCACCAGCTGCACGAGCAGATTTTTCATCGTCAAACACCACAAATCGATCCCCAGCTTCTGGTACATCACTTAACCCAGTGATTTCAACTGGAGTTGATGGCGTAGCTTCTTTAACCCGACGACCTAATTCGTTGGTCATGGTACGAATTCTACCAAATGTATTTCCAACGACAATTGGATCACCAATCCGCACGGTTCCTTGTTGCACAAGAACGGTAGCAATGGATCCCTTACCAGGATCTAGGCTAGCTTCAATAACTGAACCAGCACCATTTTGATCTGGGTTGGCCTTTAGTTCCATAACTTCAGATTGGAGAATGATCATATCAAGTAATTCATCAATATTTTTACCAAACTTCGCAGAAATCTCTACAAAGATGGTATCACCACCCCAATCTTCAGAAACCAAACCATATTCTGTTAACTGTTCCATAACATGTTTAGGATTAGCACCTGGTTTATCAATTTTATTAACCGCCACGATAATTGGTACATTTGCAGCCTTAGCATGATTAATTGCTTCGATTGTCTGTGGCATAACACCATCATCAGCAGCAACTACCAAAATTGTAATATCAGTAATATCAGCACCACGTGCCCGCATTTCAGTAAACGCAGCATGTCCTGGAGTATCTAAGAAAGTAATTAATTTACCATCATGTTTTAGTTGATAAGCACCAATTGCTTGGGTAATTCCACCAGCTTCACCAGCAGTAATGTGACTGTGACGAAGATTATCTAATAAAGTTGTTTTCCCATGATCAACGTGTCCCATGATTGTAACAACTGGTGGTCGGCTAACAAGATGGTCAGTATTTGTTTCTTCTTCTTCAAACATCTTATCAATATCTGAAACGTTGACCTCTTGTTTTTCCTCAGCCTTAATTCCGTAATCATCTGCTAGAATTTCAATAATATCTTTATCTAACGTTTGATTTTGGTTCACCATAACACCAAGCATAAATAATTTTTTGATAATTTCTGCTGGTTCACGATGAATTTTTTTAGCGATTTCTGCAACGTTAGTGCCATCATTGTACTCAAATACACTTGGTAATGGCTTATCCTTACGGACTGGCGCTGGTTTGTTGTTCACTTCACGCAAACGGCCATTCTTCTTAACTTTTTTAGTATATCGATTTCGATTATTGAAACGATTACGGCCGCCAAAGCTAGAACCACGATTATTTCTTGAGTTAGAAGAGCCTTGACTGTTACTATTGCCGGTCGAACGGTTCGAATTTGAACTAGTGCGATTTGAATTAGAACTAGGCTTATTGTAGTTCGAATTTGAACGCGTCGAATTTGTTGTTCTGTTCGAACTAGTATTTGAGTGGTTCGTGTTTGAGCTTGATCGATTTGAACTGGTATTTGATCGATTAGAGTTCGATGTCCGATTACCACTATTGCTTGTCGAAGTAGATTGATTTGGACGACTATTCTGTGAACTACGATTCTGCGTATTTTGTGAATTGCTTCTCGTCTGATTTTGTCCAGAATGTTGTTGAGGACGGGCTGTATTGCCACTCTTGTTTTGTGAATGGTTAACATTTGTCGTCCCATTTGCTGCAGGGCGATTATGTGATTGAGCCTGATCATGACGAACTGGTTTGGCAGTCTGAGATGTGTGTGCTTGTGCTGGTTGTTGATGCGAGCCAGCTTTATTATCTTTATTGTCAGATCGTTCTACAACTGTTTTTCCAGTTTTGGCTGATCTGTACATGGTTGGTTTTTTGGCAGTTGTACCTTCTTGTTTACTGTTATTTTTCACAAATGAAGAGCGAATTTTACGTTCTTCGCCTTCATCCAGTGTGGACATGTGGTTTTTAACATCAAATCCATCTTCTTTAGCCTTAGAGATGATGTCCTTACTGGAAACATTAATTTCCTTAGCTATTTCATATATGCGTTTTTTCCCCATATCTTCACGCTCCTTCTTCAATATTTAATTTTAATAGTGCTTTGGCAAATCCATGATCTTCGATTGCCACCACTGTTCTGGCTTGACCAATTGCCTGGCTAATTTCAATGCGATCCATAAATGAAATTAAGGGGATTTCATATGTGGTGCATTTATCAGAAATTTTCTTTTGCGTTGCAGCCCCTAAGTCTGTACTAGCAACCACGATTTTAGCTTTTTGGCTTCGAATTGATTGTAACACTTGTTGTTCACCTGAAATCAACTTTCCCGCTCTTCGTGCTAAACCAAGCAGGTTAGAAAAGCGTTCTTGATCATTCATCTTTAAAAAGTTCTTTCCGGGCTTGTTGATGATCAACATAAGCAATCAATTCATCATAAAAATCATCTTCTACCTTGATTTTAAAAGCTTTATCAAAAGTTCGTTCTGCCTTAGCACGTTCGGCAATTTTGACGTCTAAACCAATGTAAGCACCACGACCAGGCTTTTTCCCAGTTGGATCCAAAGAAACTTCATCTTCCTTGTTTTTTACAACCCGAACAAGCTCCTTTTTTGGAAACATTTCACCCGTTACAATATCCTTGCGTAGCGGAATTTTTCTTTTTTTCATAACTAATGGGCCTCCAATTAAATCTGCTTACTCAGCGTCTGATTCTGAATCTGTAGTATCCTCTTCATCTGGTTCTTCAACCAAATCACTGGCGTCAGTCTCTGATTTAATATCAATTTTATAACCAGTTAATTTGGCAGCTAAACGAGCATTTTGGCCGCGTTTACCGATTGCTAAGGATAACTGATAATCTGGAACGATCACCATGCATGCACGCTCATTTTCTTCATCAAACAAAACATCCACAACTTCAGCGGGGTTTAATGCGTTTGAGATGTATTTTGCAGCGTCATCTTCCCATTCAACAATGTCCATATTCTCGCCGTTTAGCTCATTAACGATGGTTTGGACTCGCTGTCCACGAGGACCAACACAAGTACCTACCGCATCAATATCAGGGTCGTTAGATCGAACAGCAACTTTGGCACGATCACCAGCTTCACGTGCTACCGAAACAATTTCGACAGTTCCATCAAAGATTTCTGGAACTTCTTGCTCGAATAATCGTTTCAATAGATCTGGAGTGCTCCGACTGACAAAAACCTGAGCACCTTTACCACTATTTTCAACCTTTGTCACATAAACCTTAATATGATCATGTGGTTCATAACGTTCGGTTGGGATCTGGTCTGCCTTAGACATTACAGCCTCAACACCGTTTAGATCTACATAGACAAAGCGATTATCTCGTCGAGCGACTTCGCCAGTCACAATTTCGTTTTCATACTCACTATACTTATTATAAACGATTTCGCGTTCAGCTTCACGAACCCGCTGTAAAATGACTTGTTTAGCTGTTTGGGCAGCAATCCGGCCAAAGTTTTTAGGGGTCACTTCAAACTTAATGTGATCTTCAAGTTCATAATCTTTATTGATCGCCAAAGCATCAGTTAAACTTACTTGTTGTTGACTATCTTCAACATCTTCAACGACTTCTTTAACTGCGTACACGTGGATATCGCCTTTTTTTTCATCAAAGTCTACTTCCACATTTTGAGCCTGGTCATAATTCCGTTTGTAAGCAGAAACTAATGCAGCCTCCAAAGCCTCAATAACGACTTCTTTTTTAATCCCCTTTTCCTCTTCCAAAGTATTAAGGGCACTAACCATTTCTTTGCTCATTTTAGATTCTCCTTTTTAGAATTTGATAGCGAAACGGGCAAACCCAATTTGTTTCACATCAAATTGTTTGCTGATTTTTCTAGTTTTAGCCATATACGTCAGCGTTAAATCAGTACCGGAATAGTCATCAAGTGTTCCTTCAAAAACTTTTTGACCATCAACTGGCGCATATAAAGAAATATGAATGTACTGGCCAACTGCTCGTTGCCAGTCATCAGAGGTCTTAATTGGCCGTTCAGCGCCTGGAGAAGAAACCTCTAAGAAATAAGCCTCCGGAAACGGATCGGGATCCAAACTATCTAATTTTTCACTAATTTGATCGCTAGCCTCAGCGCAATCTTCAATTGTAACGCCACCCGGTTTATCAATATAAACGCGAAGATACCAGCTTTTTCCTTCCTTCACAAACTCAATATCCACCAAATCAAAATGATGTGATTCGATGAGGGGCTTCACTTCTTTTTGTACAGTTTCTACAACACTTGCCAAACTCAAACCTCCAATAAATTTCAAATATTCTCAAGAAAAAGAGTGAGCATTATCTGCTCACTCACTTGCTACACTTAGATTCAATAATAATTATAACATATCCCTTGACACCGTTCAAATTAGCTACATGTCGAACAAAGATAATTGATTTTCATCAGGCAAATCAGCTAAAACACCATTCTCTGTCATAAAGTCAATTAACGTCTTCGAAACTTTACCACGTTTGGAAAGGTCTTCTTTTGAAAGAAACGGCTTATCTTCACGAGCTGCAACAATTTGTTTAGCAACGTTTAAGCCTAAACCTGGAACAGCGTTAAAAGGTGCTAATAAAGAGTTACCATCGATTAACCATTGGGAAGCATCAGATTTATTGACATCAACCATCTTAAACGTGAATCCACGTTCGATCATCTCATTGGCTAATTCCAACACCGTCAAAAGATTTTTTTCTTTTGTCGAAGCATCCATTCCTTTATCATTGATATCTTTCATTGCTTTTTTAACCGCGTCCTTGCCATGTGACATAGAAACTAAGTCAAAATCATCAGCACGAACACTAAAGTATGCACTGTAATAAAGAATTGGGAAATAGACCTTGAAATAGGCAATTCTAAGTGCCATTAACACATAGGCTGAAGCATGCGCTCGTGGAAACATATATTTAATCTTTCCACAAGAATCAATGTACCATTCTGGCACGTTTGAGTTACGCATTTTATCTTCGTCACCATCAGGAATTCCTCGTCCATGACGAACACTTTCCATAATTTGAAAAGAAGTTTGTGAATCCATTCCGTAATGAATTAAATCGGTCATAATATTATCACGACAACCAATGACATCTTTCAGGGTTACAGTCCCCGCTTTAATTAATTCTTCTGCATTGCCCAACCAAACATCCGTCCCATGGGATAAACCAGAAATTTGGAGCAATTCAGCATAAGTTGTGGGATGGGTTTCCTCCAACATGCCCCGCACAAATCTCGTCCCAAATTCAGGCACACCAAAGGTTCCTGTTTTTGATTGAATTTGTTCGGCTGTAACTCCCAGAATTTCTGGACCAGTAAATAATTTCATTACTCCAGGATCATCAGTTGGAATTGTTTTTGGATCAATCCCAGAAAGATCTTGTAAAGCACGAATCATGGTCGGATCATCATGTCCCAAAATATCCATCTTCAAAATGTTGTCATGAATTGAATGGAAGTCAAAATGAGTTGTTTCCCAAGCTGCCGACTGATCATCAGCAGGATACTGGATGGGTGTGAAATCATAAATATCCATATAGTCTGGCACGATTAGAATTCCGGCAGGATGTTGCCCGGTTGTTCGTTTAACACCAGTGGCACCACTCGAAAGTCGATCAATTTCAGCGTTTCGGAAGGTTTGTTCGGTATCACGCTCGTATGCCTTAACATACCCATAAGCCGTTTTATCAGCCACCGTTCCAATTGTTCCAGCTCTAAAAACGTTCTTCTTTCCAAATAAAACCTGCATATAATTATGGGCAATTGGTTGATAATCGCCTGAGAAATTCAAATCAATATCAGGAACTTTGTCTCCCTTAAAACCTAAGAATGTTTCAAAGGGAATATCCTGGCCGTCACCAACTAAAGGTGTTTGGCAATTTGGGCAAACTTCATCAGGTAAATCAAATCCAGAACCATATTCTCCTTTGGTATAAAACTTGGTGTATTGGCAATTTGGACAGCGATAATGCGGTGGTAATGGATTTACTTCAGTAATTCCAGACATTGTCGCTACCAAACTTGAGCCGACGGACCCTCGTGAACCAACTAAATACCCATCTTTATTACTTTTATGAACAAGTCGTTGGGCAATTAAATAAATAACAGAAAAACCATTTCCGATAATACTTTTTAATTCTTTATCCAAACGCTCTTTAACCAACTGTGGTAACGGGTCTCCGTATAACTCATGCGCTTTATCCATAGTAAGCTTTTCGATTTGATCTTCAGCCCCGGGCATTTTAGGCGTATAAAGCTTATCTTTGACAGGTTTCACATCAGTCACCATATCAACAATTTTGCCCGGGTTTGTGACGACAAGCTCTTCTGCCTTTTCTTTCCCTAAGAACGCAAATTCGTCTAACATTTCATTAGTCGTTCGAAAATGCACATCAGGTAATTTAGACCGATTGAGCGGATTGGCCCCGCCTTGAGAATTGATCAAAATTTTTCGATAAATATAGTCTTCTGGATTTAGGTAATGAACATCGCCTGTTGCGACAACAGGTTTTTTCAATTCTTTTCCAAGATCAACGATGTTAGAGATAATTTCTTCTAGATGCCGATTATCTTGGATCAATCCTTGCTCAATTTCTGGCTGGTAAACCGGTTTTGCCATTACTTCTAAATAATCGTAAAACTTCGCCTTTTGTTTGGCTTCTTCTTTACCTTTTTGCATCATGGCTGTAAAGACTTCACCGGTACTGCATGCCGACCCAACTAAAATACCATCTCGCAGCCGTTCCAACTCAGACTTAGGTATTCTTGGCACGCGATAATAATATTTTACATTGGAAAGCGAAACTAATCGAAACAGATTTTTTAATCCGGCCTGGGTTTGCGCAATCAAAACTGCATGCGCTGGACGTGCATGTTTATACGCGTCATTTTCAGTCATATGTTCATTCAACTGGCTATGATAATTAATATGATAGCGATCTTCTGCATCTTTTAGGAAAAGATGACACAAGTGACCGGTTGATTCCGCATCATAAATCGCACGATGATGATGTTCTAGGCTGACGCCGAATTTTTTAGCAAGTGTATTTAAACGATAACTTTTAAGGGTTGGATACAAGAAACGCGCCAACGTCAATGTATCAATAATTGGATTAGTGATGGGTGGCATATCATAACGTGCATAGCCAGTATCCATAAAACCAATATCAAATGTAACGTTATGGCCAACGATAATGGCATCTTTATAAAAATCCCGAAACAGAGAAAAAACTTCTTTCTCGGATTTAGATCCATGAACCATTTGGTCTGTAATACTTGTTAAATTAGTTGTGACATCAGATAAATGAAAACCGGGATCAATAAATTCTTCAAATTGATCAATCACATTTCCATCCTGCATTTTAACGGCAGAAAGTTCAATTACCTTATCATAAATTGCAGAAAGCCCCGTCGTTTCAGTATCAAATACCACATAGGTTGCACCTTTTAACGCCACTTTTTTATCGTTATAACCAATTGGCACCCCATCATCAACCAGGTTAGCTTCTACACCATATAAAATTTTGACATTATTTTTCTTACCCGCAGCATATGCATCCGGAAAAGCCTGTAGGCCAGAGTGATCCGTCACTGCAATCGCCTTTTGTCCCCACTTAGCCGCCTGCTTCACAAAATCCGTAATATTATTTGTCGCATCCATTTGACTCATATTAGTATGTAAATGCAGCTCTGCACGTTTCTTATCTGCAGGAGCTGTATCTTGTCGTGTGGGATGACTTACTTCCATTACATCATAAGCGTTCAGCGTAAGATCTCTCATGAAAGTATCTTCTTGAATACTCCCACGTACTTTTACCCAAAGCCCTTTTTGAATGGTAGAAAACAATTGTTCTTCGGATTCATTCTTTGAGAATTTTTTAACGGTGATCGAAGAACTGTAATCGGTAACTTTAAAAATCAGTAATTGTCTTTTTGACCGCAACGTTCTAACTTCTGCATCAAAAATATATCCTTCAAC
The DNA here is from genome assembly GCF_051122535.1 of Pediococcus sp. M21F004. NCBI lineage: Bacteria > Bacillati > Bacillota > Bacilli > Lactobacillales > Lactobacillaceae > Pediococcus > Pediococcus sp. M21F004. The sequence continues at coordinate 313,375 of NZ_CP177314.1, read as the reverse complement.
AACAACTGAACGTTCTTCTTGTGTAATCTGTTCCAAACGTGTGACTTCGGCATCTGGATTAATTTGTTTACCAATCCGTACAGGCCCGCCATCAGGAATCCCGTTAGCTGCCTTTTTTTGCCGTTTTTCAGTCTGTTTTAGAATCGCCTGCGAAGCTTTTTGAGCTAATGCGGCATCACTTTTTTCCTTTTTCGCCTTTAATTCCTTAATCATGCTTTGTGAATCTGAATCATCAACAATTGTATGAATCGAAAATTCAGGAAACCCATATTGTTTATAAGTACTTTCGATTGGTCCTAGCGCCGTCGAAGTCAAAAAACCTTGAACAACTTCGTTTTGTGCCGCAAAGATTACCCGTCCGTCGTTCATATATGGTAAGTTATGGCCACACAATTCTTGCGTAAGCGGCGAAGAAATATGACTGTTCTTAACAATCCAATCCCAATAATTTGCAATTAGATGACTATCCAATTTTGAACTTTGAGTTTCAATTTCAAACGAGACAGTAGCAATTGAGCTAAAAGCTACTTGTAAATGATTGTAAAACTCTTGGAAAATTGGGAATGGCAAACATTCTTTAAACCGAAACGAAAAAGCCCACGTTTTTGATTTTTTATGCACAACAACTTTTTTGATTTCAGCCTCAGCAAAACTTGGCTCATTTGGTTGAGGATAGTCAATTTGTTCGAGAAGTTTTTGAAATTGCTCACTAGTATTTAAACTCAAAATTTAATTCCTTCCCTTTTTAGAAAACTACACAAATTATTTTTAAATTCATGAATATAACGACAAATTGAGATTCAAGTCAACCCATCATCAATCTGCCGTTATTTTTAATTTATTATGAAGTTAACGATCACTTAAAAATATTATTTATCGCTTTTTAAGAGAATCCCAACCGAATTTTGTAATTCCTCAATTTTGACTTCAAGAGTTTCACCGGTCTCACGTAATTTAACTTCTACGATACCTTCTGAGGATTTTTTACCCACTGTAATTCGGACCGGAATCCCAATTAAATCTGAATCAGCAAACTTAACACCAGCTCGCTCCTTACGATCATCAACAAGCACTTCATAACCGGCTGCAGTCATTGTTTGAGCGATTTGATTAGCCATCTCCATTTGTTCTTTATTTTTACCATTCACAGGAATTACATGTACGTCAAATGGCGCAATGTTACGTGGCCAAACTAACCCATGATCATCTGCCTTTTGTTCAGCAATTGCGGATAATAAACGACTAACGCCGATTCCGTAACAACCCATGATGACTGGCTTAGCACGGCCGTTTTCATCTAAAATAGTAGCTCCAAGGGAATCAGAATAACGTGTGCCTATTTTGAAAATGTGACCAATTTCGATTCCTTTAGTAAATTGTAATTTTCCTTTACCATCTGGAGCCAGTTCGCCTTCTTGAGCAGTCCGAAAATCACCAAATTGAGTTACTTTCAAATCCCGATCCAAATTCACGTTTTTATAGTGATAACCATTTTGGTTAGCACCGACGATTGAATTGCTCATCATCTTGACATAAAGATCAGCAAGAATTGTAATCTTGTCGGAATCAATTCCAACTGGCCCTAATGAACCAAAATTAGCATTTAAATATTGTTCCGCTTGATCGTCTGTCGCAGCTACTAATTCATCCGCTTTGAGGAAGTTTTTAACCTTAACTTCATTAACCTGATCATCACCACGCACTAAAACCATAACAGGCTTGTCGTCCGCAATAAACAAAAGGGTCTTAATTAGTTTGTTTGTTTCAACATGGAGAAAATCTGCAACTTCATCGATCGTTTTGGCATTTGGTGTCTCCACTTTTTCAAGATCTTTTGGTGTCTCAGGCGCAGCCTTTGACTCAATATATTTACTGCTTGCCATCTCAAGATTTGCGGCATAGTCGCTTTCTTCAGAGTAAGCAATAGTGTCTTCCCCTACAGGCGCAATTGCAGAGAATTCTTTTGAATCATTACCACCCATTGCACCAGCATCACCCACAATTTCACGATAGTTCAAACCGCAAGCGTCAAAAATATTTTGGTAAGCTTTTTCCATATCACGGAAAGTTTGGTCCAAACTGTCTGTTTCAGCATGGAAAGAGTAAGCATCCTTCATCAAAAATTCCCGTCCACGGAGCAATCCGTAGCGAGGCCGATCCTCATCTCGATATTTCATTTGAATTTGATACAACGTCAAAGGTAACCGTTTATACGATTTCACCTCATCACGAATAAGGGTTGTAAAGGTTTCCTCATGCGTAGGGCCAAGAATAAAATCGCGATCGTGACGATTTTTAAATTTGAATAATTCTGGACCATATGTTTCAAGACGGCCAGATTTTTCCCATAATTCCGCTGGAAGAACCGCTGGTACCAGCATTTCCACAGCATCGATTTTTTCCATTTCAGTCCGAATAATTTTTTTAATTTTCTCGATTGTCCGGAAAGCAAGTGGTAAATATGCGTACATTCCGGCTGATACCTGTCGAATATATCCAGCACGAAGCATCATTTGATGGCTTTTTGCCTCGGCGTCATTTGGTACCTCTTTCAAAGTAGGAATTAATATTTTTGATTGTTTCATGTTTTCCTCCGTAAATAAATATTATTTTAAGAAATAGCGTTGAATGTCATTCCAAGTTACAAGAATCATTAAAAGCATCAGGAGTCCAAACCCAATCAGAGTGATGATTCCTTCCGTCTCTGGTTTTAGTGGTTTTCGTCTGATCCCTTCGATGAAATTAAGCAAAATTTTACCACCATCCAACGCGGGAATTGGGATTAAATTAACAATCCCTAAGTTCAGTGATAAATAAGCTAACATTGTTAACACAGAAGTAAAACCTAATTTAGCTGCAGCAGAAGTTTGCGCATAAATAGCGACTGGACCTCCAAAATCATTCACACTTACTCCATGTGTAATCATATGACCTAGGAGTGCGAAAATCATGGTCGTTAACTTCCAGGTTTCCGTAAATCCATAAGCAATTCTGGCAGTGATACTTTTGGTCATGGTACTTTCAATCCCGATTTGTCCGGTCTTTGTTCCATTTTGCTTAACCGATTTGGGCGTAATCTGCAGAGTGATTTTCTTAGAATTTCGTTTGATGGTCATTTTAGTTTTTTTACCAGGACGGCTAGAAACAGCATCCTGTAAATCTGACCAATCTTTTGTGCTTTTATCATTCACGGAAATAATCCGATCCTGCGATTTTAAACCGGCTTTAGCAGCAACGGAATCCTGAATAACAGTAATCTGATTAGAATTAGTAGGAACCTGTCCTTGCAAAATACCAACAAGCGCAAACACCACAATCGCCAGAATAAAATTATTCATCGGCCCTGCAAAATTAGTCAAAATTCGTTGCCATAATTTGGCTGACTGAAATTGAACATCTTTTGGGGCAATTCTTACCTTTGTGCCATCAGCTTCAATAATTGACGCGTCATGATCAACTTCATAACGTTTGAGGGTCTCCTCATCGCCATTTTCATAGCCTTCAATCCAAAGCTCCTTTTCTAAATCACTTTCGGTTATTTCAACTGGAATACCATTGAGAAGCGTTGTGTCATGACTTGTGTTGATTGTTTCAACTTTGCCATTATCACCAGTGATTAAACTGACTGGCATTCCAGGTTTTAATTCTTCATCTGCATCTTCCAGTCCCGCCATACGGACATAACCACCTACCGGCAAAATTCGAATTGTATACGTTGTTGCGTTTTTAGAATATGCATAAATTTTAGGTCCCATTCCGATTGAAAATTCACGGACTAAGATCCCAGATTTTTTAGCAAAATAAAAATGACCAAATTCATGAACAATAACCAGAATTCCAAATACAATTATGAATGTAATAATCGTCTGTATCAATGGCAAACCTCACTTAATTAGATTAATCCAAAAAGATGGACAATAGGTAAAACTAACAACATACTGTCAAACCGGTCAAAAATACCACCATGACCGGGAAGGATATTTCCAGAATCTTTTACTGAGAAGTATCGTTTCAGAGCCGATTCAATTAAATCACCGAATTGACCTGTGATTGAAAAGATTAATGTCAACAAGATCATCACAATGAAATTATATTGGGTTGGGAAAAAGGCCAAGAAAATTGTCCCAATGACCGTGGCAACGATTGTACCACCAATGGAACCTTCCCAAGTTTTGTTGGGACTAATTGCAGGTGCTAACTTATGCTTTCCAAACCGTTTGCCAAGCATATATGCGCCACTATCTGTAGACCAAATCACAAACAGAATGTATAGCAGCATTGAAAGCCCCACACCTCTTGCAGCAATGAAATAATTAAATCCAAATCCTATGTACGCGACTGCAAGAGTGATTGCACCAGCGTCATCGAAAGAAAAGCGATTACGACTGAATACAGTTCTAATCAGAAGCCCAAGGACGCACAAAAAGAAAATAAAAGTTTGATCAATTTGGGGTGGCAACCAACCAAACCAGGATAGTGGTGCAATGAGTGAAAAGACACCAATATCTGCAATAATTGCTTCCGGCGAAACCAAAAGTAACTTTTTCATCATCAAGACTTCGTTCACAGCGATCAGTCCAAGCACAATTCCGGCAATATCAATTAACCATTTTCCATAGACAATCACTGGAATGAAGATAATCAATGCAATAACAGCTGTTGTAACTCGTTGTTTCATAATTCAAACTCCCTTATTTTAGGCCGCCAAAACGACGGTTTCTTTGTTGGTATTGGTAAATACAATCTTTAAGTGTCTGATCAGAAAAATCTGGCCAAAGGACATCCGTAAACACTAATTCACTATAGGCAATTTGCCAAAGCAAAAAATTAGATATCCGTTCTTCCCCACTTGTGCGAATTAATAAATCCGGATCCGCATTGGGTTTCAGCGAAGCAGTCATTAAGTTTTCGTCAATCGTTTCATCGGTGATCTCATCCGAATTCAGTTTATGATCTGAAACTTGCTGTGCAATTTTTCTGACCGCCGTTACTAACTCTGCACGTCCACCATAATTCAACGCGAAGTTTAAAACCATGCCAGTGCATTGTGCAGTGTTGGCAATTGCATTTTTTACAGCCTTCTGAGTGTAATCAGGCAATTGATCAATATACCCCATCACATTAACCCGTACATTAGCTTTGATAAGATCTGGCACAAATGTATCAAAAAAATCACCCGGCAGGCGCATTAAAAAGTTTACTTCACTTGAGGGACGTTTCCAATTTTCCGTTGAAAAAGCATATAAAGTTAAGACTTTAACACCTAAATTGTTAGCACTCATTGTGATTTTTTTTACAGTGTTCATTCCTTCACGATGACCAGCAACTCTTGGTAAATGTCGCTTCTGGGCCCATCTTCCGTTGCCATCCATAATAATAGCAACGTGTTCAGGAATGTGCTCATTCAGCTGCTTGGCTGTATCTAACTCTGTACGATTAGTTTTATCAGATTTTGAAAACACATTATCACTCCAATTTATATACATACATAAACTCTATTTTAGCAGAAAACTCGTAAAGTTGATATTCTAGTAAATAAAAATTCGCAATAAAATATAAGTATCGTGCAAATCATCGCTTACTTGAATAAAAAAAACGTAAACAGCACTGATTATCAGGCTCTTTGCGTTTTAAATATATTCACGAACATTTTTATTCAGATAAAATCTCTTTTTCCTTGCTAGCCACAATTTCATCAATTGATTTGATAGCCTTATCTGTAACTTTTTGAGTTTGTGTTTCTAAATCATGAAGTTCATCTTCAGTATAAGTGTTGGCCTTTTCGCCCTTCTTAAGCTCATCCATGGCATCGCGACGAACATTTCGAACAGCTACTTTCGCACGTTCTCCTTCAGCTTTTACATCTTTCGCTAATTCTTTTCGACGTTCCTCTGTAAGTTGAGGAATAACTAACCGAATAGCACTCCCATCATTAGAAGGGTTGATACCCAAATCAGAAATCATAATGGCTTGTTCCAAATTTTTCAAAGCCGTTTTATCGTATGGGGTGACCATAATAACACGAGCTTCTGGAATTGTGATCGATGCCATTTGATTGATTGGTGTAGGTGATCCATAGTAATCAACCATAATTCGATCTAATAAGCTGGCGTTTGCCCGACCCGCACGAATATTTCCTAGCTCATGTCCCAGTGACTGTTCTGCTTTTTCCATTCGATCCTGTGCTTTTTTTATAATTGTATTTTCAGCTGCCATTTTATTTTCCCCTCACTGTAGTTCCGATGTTTTGCCCTTCAACAACTTTTTTAATATTACCCGGTTGATTCAAATTGAAAACGACGAGTGGAATATTATTTTCCATAGACAATGAGCTCGCCGTTGTATCCATAACCTTCAAGCCCTTATCAATAATATCCAAATGCGTTAATTCTTCATACTTAACTGCCGAGGAATCGATATTAGGATCAGCCGAATAAATTCCATCAACACCGTTTTTAGCCATCAAGATTGCATCTGCATCAATTTCGGCACCACGTAAAGCGGCTGTTGTATCTGTCGAAAAGTATGGACTGCCTGTTCCAGCTGCAAAAATCACAATTCTGTTTTTCTCAAGATGCCGAACAGCTTTACGACGAATGTAAGGTTCTGCAATCTGACGCATTTCAATCGCTGTTTGAACGCGTGTTGGAACCCCTATTGATTCAAGGCTGTCTTGCAAAGCTAGAGCATTCATAACTGTCGCCAACATACCAATATAATCAGCCTGGACACGCTGCATGCCCATTTGCTCACCAGTTTCGCCACGCCACATGTTACCACCACCACAAACAATGGCAATTTGAACACCCATATCATGCACTTCTTTTAATTCCTCAGCTACTGTTTTGATAACAGGCGGATTAATTCCTGATCCTTTATCTCCTGCAAGTGCTTCACCGCTAAGCTTCATGATTACCCGTTTATATTTAACTTTTGTCATGGTGTTTCCTCCTCGAATTATAATGAACAGTGTTTCATAGATCTTCATTTTTATTACGGGTGACCATTTTTCCAGCAACATTGAACCGGCTAGTCAAATTGGTTTTCCTCGTACTTCTTCCGTTCTAGTTTATCATAAAATAGGGGTGAAGAGCCATCTATCCAGTAATTAAACGAATAAGAATTCATAAAAAGAATGGATGTTTAATTACTTCATAAACTTTAGACATAATTTTCCAGTAACCAAAATTATGTTTAATTTTATACCTATTTTGATAAAAAAAGTGCACCGTCTACACGATGCACCTCAATTTTGAAAATATTAAATTAGTCACCGATTTCCTTTTTTACTTCTTCAGCAAAATCGACTGTTTTCTTTTCAATACCTTCGCCAACTTCATAGCGGATAAATGTTTTCACTTTTCCACCTTTTGAAGCAACATATTTTGCAACAGTTTGGTCAGGATCCTTAACAAAGTCTTGATCATCTAAACTAATTTCAGCCAAGAATTTATTAAGACGACCTTCAACCATCTTAGCGATAATCTTTGCAGGTTTGCCTTCTTCTTCAGCTTCTTTAGATAAAACTTCACGTTCGTGATCCAAAACCTCTGAAGGAACTTGATCACGATTGACGTATTTAGGATTAATAGCAGCTACATGCATAGCAATATCTTTAGCTGTATCATCATCGGCGCCTTCTAAAACTACTAACGTAGCAATCTTGCCGCCCATGTGTAAATATGCACCAAAATGCTCATCATCAGTCTTCTTGATCGTATCAAAACGACGAAGGGTAATTTTTTCGCCAGTCGTTTGGGTTGTTTCGATAATGTCATCGTTGACAGTTCCCTTAGTAGTTTTGAGAGCCAAGGCTTCTTCAACTGTTTTAGGGGCACTCAATGCCAACTGTGCGGTAACGCCCTTTACTAAATCGATAAATTGATCATTAGAAGCAACAAAGTCAGTTTCTGAATTAACTTCAGCAATTGCGGCCTGATCGTCATGAATTTCAACGTCTGCTAAGCCTTCAGCAGCCACACGACTACTTTTCTTTTCAGCCTTTGCAATACCTTTTTCACGAAGAAAGTCGATTGCCTTATCCATGTCACCATCGGTTGCAACTAATGCCTTTTTTGCATCCATCATACCAACGCCGATTTTATCACGTAATTCCTTAACTTGTGATGCAGAAATACTTGCCATAATTATGTCCTCCTTAAAAAATTCAGAATTTCATTAAAAAGGCCATCTCAATCTCAGGCCAAAAAGGTCGAGACTTACGACAGCCTAAAACAAAAACTATTTTGCAGAATCTGCTCCGCCTTCAACAGTTTTCTTGAGACTTTCAAGAGAATCTGTAGAAACTTCGCTAGAAGCAGCACTTTCTTTAGCAGGTGCTGCGCTTTCAGCTGCTGATTGGTCAGCAACATCTTGGTCTTCGCCTTGACGTCCTTCGATAACAGCATCAGCCATTTTTGAAGTAATCAAACGAACGGCACGAATAGCATCATCATTTGATGGAATAATAACATCAATTTGGTCAGGATCTGTATTCGTATCAACCATAGCAATAATTGGAATGTTCAACTTACGAGCTTCTTTTACCGCGATTTGTTCCTTACGAGGATCAACGATAAACATAGCATCTGGAAGATGTGGCATATCTTCAATACCACCTAAGAACTTCTCCAACTTGTCTTTTTGTTTGTTAAGAAGTGAAACTTCCTTCTTTGGCAAACGTTCGAAAGTACCGTCTTCATTCATCTTTTTAAGATCTTTAAGACGTTTGATACGTGTTTGGATTGTGTTCCAGTTAGTCAAAGTTCCACCTAACCAACGATGGTTAACATAAAACTGGCCTGCACGAGTTGCTTCTTCTTCAATTGCAGTTTGTGCTTGTTTCTTTGTTCCCACAAACAAAACAACACCATTATCAGCTGCAATATCTTTTACAAAATTGTAAGCAGAATCAATCATCTTGACTGTTTTTTGTAAGTCAATGATGTAAATACCGTTACGTTCTGTAAAAATGTATGGTTTCATTTTTGGATTCCAACGACGTGTTTGGTGACCAAAATGAACTCCAGATTCGAGCAATTGTTTCATAGAAATTACTGCCATAATAAAAATACCTCCAATAGTTTTTCCTTCCCAACTTTCAAGCGACTTGAGAACTCAATGAGCACTGGTCAAGTCATCCGATTGGGTGTGAATTTGGTTTAACACCAGCAATAAGTATACCGAAAATATTGTCACACTGCAAGTATTACTTTAGAAATTCTGTTTCTGTATAAATAATTGTTAAAAAATAACAAAAAAAGGATTTACACGACTGTGTAAATCCTCTTCATCTAATCGCTATCTAAATTAATCAAAGCTAACTTCATTATCAGCTTTGCCATTTTCGATAAAGCTCTTGTTATTATTTAATGAAATTTGAACCATGTTCTTAACAGCTTTGGTTGTATAGAAAGCTGCATGTGGTGTAATTAAAACGTTGTCACGAGCATAAAGATTGTTGAATGCATCATCATTAATCTTTTCACCCTTATGATCAACATCAAAAATTCCAACTTCATTTTCGTAAGTATCAAGTCCGGCACCAGCAACTTTTCCGTTGTCGAGGGCCCGAATCAATGCATCTGTATCGATGAGTGTGCCACGAGCATAATTGAGAATGTAGACGCCATCTTTCATCTTGCCAAAAGCATCGTCATTTAACATGTGATAGTTGTCCTTCAAAGCAGGCACATGCAAAGTAATTACGTCTGCTTGTTTGTAGATGTCGTCCAAACTATCTACGTAAATGCCTTCTTTTTCCAATTCAGGATTGCGGAAAACATCATAACCAATTACCTTGGCTCCAAAGCCCTTGAAAATATCCATTGCTGCACGACCGATACGACCAGTACCAACAACACCAACGGTTAATTCGTTAAGTTCTTGAGCAATATCTGGTGCCCAACGGAAATCGCCTTTAGCCATTTTGTTTTCAAAGCGTGGTAACCGGCGTAACAAAGCCATCAATGCAGTGACTGATAATTCGGCAATTGCACTTGGTGAATATGCAGGAACGTTAGAAACCTTAATATTGTATTTCTTAACGGATTCAACTGGAACGTTGTCAACGCCAACATTTCGTAAGGAGAATGCGTGGATTCCAAATTCATCCATCTTCTTAAAGATGCCGTCAGTATAAGGTTTTTGCTGATAAGCAACAACCCCGTCATAACCTTTAGCTAGGTCAATATTGTCTTCAGTCAAAAGTTCGGCAACAGCCTTAACCTCAACACTATTATCTTTAACCCATTCATCTAAATATGGTTTTTCATCATCACGAATACCATAAGCAATAATTTTCATTACAAAAATTCCTCCTTAACAAATGTGACTTTAGTATAACACTGAAAACAAAATCATGAAAAGACTTTCACATTTTTGGAAGTTGCACATCATGCAATTTCAAAAAGACAATTTTTGCTGCCCTAGTTTGATGCTTAAAGTGATATTCAGCACTTAACGCATCGTGTTTTTTTTCATAGCTTTCAGAATAAATCAGTCGTACAGGTCGCCTACTCTTGACACGTGTATATTTGGCACCATTTCCTGCATTATGTGTAGCAACCCGTTGTGCCAAATCTACTGTAAAACCACCATATAACGTACCATCTGCGCAAAAAAGTACATAAAAGAAGAACTCACGCTTTTTCTCCACCATAAAGCAATCCCTTCACTTCTGTTGAGTATTCTTTCCCTTCATAAGTATACAATGGTTCCACAAATCGCATACCGCCTGCTCGACCATCTTTTATTGCTTCAATTAAAACCATATTAGCCTCTCCATTTTTCCGTGGATAAACTAGCCGAACTTTTTTTGGTGCTAACCGATATCTTGTCATGACTGACAAAATCTCTGAAAACCGTTCCGGTCGATGCACGAGGTATAATTTTCCGTTCATTTTTAGCAATCCAGAGGCCACTTCTAAAACTTGGTCCAGTGATGTTTTGATCTCATGCCGCGCTATTGCTAAATAGGGGTTCGGATTTTTTTTACTCGTTGTTTGGTCTTTGAAATATGGCGGATTGCAAAGCACATAATCAAACGAATCTTTTTCAAATTTATTAAACGTATTTGCTAAATCCAGGTTAACCATATGAACCTGGTTTTGCAGACCATTTAGTTGAATACTCCGTTGGCCCATATCAGCAAGCCTCTCTTGCAATTCAATTTGAAAGATTTGGCCCTTTGTTTTTTGACTGGCAAAAAGCCCAACAGCCCCATTTCCAGCACATAAATCCATAATTTTAATTTTTGAAGATATTTTTAGATTTGCAAAATCCGCTAAAAGAACAGCATCTAATGAAAAGGAAAAGACGTCTGGGCTTTGAATAATTTTAATATCTTGACTATAAAGTTGGTCAATTCTTTCATTATTATATATTTTTACAGATTCTTTCATTTTTCCCCTTCATCATCACTTGCAACAATCTCTTTTTTTGGTCATACTAAACTTATAAATTAGCATGATAGGAGAATCGTACAGTGCTTTATTCATTTTTAAGAATTTTAATCCGAATATTATTATACATTATCAATGGTCGTCCTCGTTACTTAAACCGAAAGAATCTTCCAAAAGGTTCGTACATCTTAGTTGGTCCTCACCGCACTTGGTTTGATCCAATTCTATTTGCATTAGCGGCTAGCCCTAAGAAGTTTTCGTTCATGGCTAAAGAAGAACTATTCAAGAATCCAATTATTCGTTGGATTTTGGTTAAATGTTACGCTTTTTCTGTAAATCGGAAAAATCCGGGTCCTTCTGCTATTAAAACACCAGTAAAAATTTTGCGTCAAGGAGAACTTTCAACCATTATTTTTCCCTCTGGTTCGCGTCATTCCCAACATTTAAAAGGAGGCGCTGTTGTCATCGCAAAAATGGCAAATGTGCCACTTATCCCAACTGTGTATCAGGGACCATTATCTTTTAAAGCACTTTTTTCTCGAAAAAAAATTACCGTTGCGTTTGGTGAACCGATTTTAATTGATCGTAAACAACGAATGGACGATGCTGGTAGAGATGCACTTGACCAGCAATTACAAAGCGCCTTTGATCATTTAGACAAAGAAGTTGACCCTAACTTCCATTATATCGATATTTCAAAAAAATAAAGCCGAAAACTAGCAATGCTAGTTTTCAGCTTTTTTTATGAAGGTACTGTCTTGGTATTTCCTTGTAACTGATACATGTCAAAGTACATGCCATGCTTAGCAAGTAATTCATCATGCGTTCCCCGTTCAATAATTCGTCCATGTTTCAACACTAAAATTTGATTAGCATCCTGAATTGTTGAAAGACGATGAGCAATCACAAGTGACGTTCGGCTCTGACTCATTTTTCTCAAACTGCCTTGGATCATGTCTTCTGTTTCAGTATCAATATGGGCAGTTGCTTCATCCAAGATTAAAACTTTCGGATCACCAACTACCGTACGGGCAAATGAGATTAATTGACGCTGACCACCAGAGTATTCCGCTCCTCGTTCAATCACTTTGTTATGGTATCCGTTTGGTAATTCTTCAATGAAATGATCTGCTTGAACAAATTGTGCAGCACGGCGAATATCATCATCGGTAATCTCGTCATTATACATACGAATATTAGAAGCAATGTCTCCATAGAATAAAAATGGTTCTTGTAAAACTAACCCAATCTTCTTGCGCAATTCTGCTGCCGGATACTCACGAATATCATGGCCATCAACCAAAATCTGTCCAGACTGAAATTCATAAAATCGCATTAATAAATTGATTGTGGAACTCTTGCCACTACCAGTCGATCCAACTAACGCAACTGTTTCTCCTGGATTAACCGTAAAATTAATGTCATTCAAAACATTATTTTTACCGTCATATGAAAAAGTAACGTGTTTAAATTCAATTTTTCCTTCTGTAATTTCAAGATTCGACTTTTCATTTTGCTTAGGCTGATAATTTTCATTATCAAAAATCCGCAAAATTCGGGTACTTGCTACAAGACCATCCTGAAAAGTCGATAGATAATCCATCATTGAAGACATTGGATTATAAAAGCTGTCAATATAACTTACAAACGCATAGATAACCCCCGCAGCTACTGGTTCCTTAAACGCATTAATTCCAAACAGTCCTAAGGCAATAACGACACCAAGGGCATACATTAAATTAATGATAGGATTTAGTAATAAAGAATTCATCCGAATCATCGAAAACCTAGCAAACAGATAATCATTATTGGTTTTTTCAAATTCCGTTTCAATCCTTTTCTCCTGCCGAAATTGTTGAATAACACCAATTCCAACTAATGATTCACTAATTTTTGTATTTAACTGACTCAAGTTTTCCCGCATTCTTCTGTATACCGTTGAACTATATTTTTGGTAGAACCAAATTATGAAAACCAAAAATGGCAGTAATACTAATGTTGCCCAGGTAATTTTGACATTGGTTGTAAACATCGCCACTAGGGCAGATGCCATTCCGAAAACTCCCACAATAAGAGTCAAAAATAAAGTCCAAAAGTCCTGCAAACTCATCGTATCGTTTGTAACCCTAGAAACAATTGAGCCTGCCGGCGTTGCATCAAAATAACTCATACCTAATTTATGCAACTTTCTAAATAGCAGGACACGCACTCTTTCTAATGTCCTTTCGGCTCCCATGGCGTACAAAAAGGTTTGACCAAACTGAAAAATAGCCTGCAAAATTGCGCCCATAAAATACAAGCCGGCAAACAAGAACATTATGGAAAGCGGCGTTGAACTATGAACCAAGAAATGATCCATATAGTATTGAATCAATCTTGGAAGCAAAATATTGATTACACTCACAATTCCTGCAAAGATAATGGCAACCACAAATTGTTTCCAAAAAGGTTTCGTAAACGGTAGCATCCGTTTAATTGTGTGAAATTGCTCTTTAACGGTCATAGTATGCGACCAAATTGATTCTTTTTTATTCTGCATCTAGTTCACCCTCCTTCGCAATTTTGGTTTCCATTTGCTGCCTATGGAACATATCTTGATACCAACCATCTTGTGCCAATAATTGTTCATGCGTTCCTCGCTGAATAATTTTGCCATCATCCAGGACCAGGATTTCATTTGCATTCATGACACTGCTCAATCGGTGAGCAGCAATAATGGTCGTTTTTCCTTTCCGTTCTTGGCGCAATTCCTGTAGAATCTCATGTTCTGTTTCACCATCAACTGCGGAGAGTGCATCATCTAAAAGAAGTACTTCCGGGTTGATAATGAGCGCCCGTGCAATAGCAAGCCGCTGCCGCTGACCACCAGATAAGGAAACGCCTTGTTCGCCAACCTCAGTATCAAATTGAGCAGGTTGCTCTAAAATATCTTCATACAGATCACTTTTTTTTGCAGCTTCTTCTACTTCTTCATCGGTTGCAGAAAAGTCCCCAAATTTAATGTTGTTTTTAATTGTGTCAGAGAATAGAAAACTTTCTTCTGGAACGTAACCAAGTGAAGGCAAATATGAATTCAACGCATAATCCTTAATATTAATTCCACCGACAGTTATCGCACCTTTATACTCATCAAATTCACGCAAAACAAGCTTCATAATTGTTGATTTTCCAGTTCCAACTTTTCCAACCAACCCAATGGTATTTCCTGCAGATAATTTAAAATTAACGTTATCCAAACTACTTTTTTCATCACCCGGATAAGTAAAGGATTGAATTGCAAAATCTAAATCGCCAGTCGCCCGTTTCTTCACAGCGTGTTTATCGTCAATAATGCTGGATTTGGCGTGGAGTAACAAATTAACCCGGTCGTAACTAGCATTACCACGTTCCATAATGTTAAATAGATTTCCAATCGCAAACATTGGCCAAATTAACATTGTAATATAAGAAATAAACGAAACTAGTTGTCCAATATTGATTACATTATGCACAACAAACGATCCCCCAACAACAAGGGTAATCATGTAAGAAATTCCAATCAAAATTGTGGTCATCGGGTTAAACAGAGCATCCAAAGCATTTACTTTTCGATTAATTTTTATGGTCTGATCAATTAGTTTTTCAAAATCAACTGTATCTTCTTTATCTTGTCCAAGGGATTTGATGACTTTGATCCCCATAATACTTTCCTGCGCTTTATTATTTAGCTTAGAAAATGCCGCTTGTGATTTTCGAAAGGCAATATGAATTTTAGTCCCCAAATAACCAGCAGTTACCGCAAGAATTGGGAACGGAATCATTGCCAGAAGTGTCAATCGCCAGTCAACAAGGGCCATCATGGCAATAATTGTTGTAATCCCTGTAATAATTGAATCGGCAAACGAAAGAATTCCAGAACCCGCAACCTGTTGAATCGCCTGCAAATCATTCGTAGCATGAGCCATTAAATCACCAGTTCGATGTTCTTGATAGAAGGTTTGGTCCATCTGCATGTAGTGGGTAAAAAGGCGACTTCGTAATGTTTTTTCAAGGCGAGCTGCCCCACCAAATATTCTTGAACGCCAAACAAACCGAAAAAGATACTGGAGAATACCAACAGTCGCCAAAATGATTAACGAAAAAACTAGCGTTGACGCACTCAATTTTCTTGTGCTAATTACTTGCACTAAATTACCAATAATCTTAGGCGGTAAAATGTTTAAGACAGCAACAAGCAGGAGAAAGATGACTCCAATAAGGTAATTCCATTTTTCTATCTTAAAAAACCAAGCTAATTTATGAAAGATTGACACGAGTTACTCCTCCTAATATTACTATCTTCTATAATTTGTCCATTTTTTGGCAACGCAAATTGCAAGAACAAGTTAGCCACCCCGCAGGCGAAGTTGCGGGGCATGTCAGAATATCTATTGAAGATTGGAATAAATGATTAAGCAATGCGAGTTTTGCGAGCGCGCGCTGCTTCAATCTGAAAAGCTTTTTCAGGTGTTTGGTACTTTAAGATACGTCGTGGTAGTTGGTTGAGACGTGCTTCAACCAGGGCAACAGTCTTAGGACTAATTGTATCTAATGAATATCCTTTAGGTAAATAACGTCTAATCATGCGGTTATGAGTTTCATTGGTTCCTCGTTCAGAAGAACTATACGGATGGGCATAATAGATATCAGCAATGCCAGTTAAAGCTTCTTCCAAGGTTGTGAACTCCGTTCCATTGTCAGCGGTAACGGATTTGATCAGATCACCAAATTCAGCACAAATCCCTTTAATGGCATAGGCTACGGAGTCAGCATCTTTGCCTTCAATCAAACGAATAAAGTCAAAACGAGTTTTACGTTCAGTGAAGGTCAATAGGACACTTTCATGGCCACTACGTTTACCAACCACGGTATCAATTTCAAAGTGGCCAAATTCATTGCGCTTGTCGACACGCTTAGGTCGTTCTTCAATACTTTTACCAATCAAACGTCGATGTTTATGCGACCAGTGATGTTTCGTACGCCGTCTGGTTTTCTCAAGCAAATCAAGATTGCGGATTTCTAATAATTGCGCATCAATATAGTTATAGAGGGTCTTAGTGCAGACCATCTCTGTACGCTTAAATAAATGATGTTTGTGGGCGAAGCCAACTGCTGCATCAGGTGACCAATGATCTTGATGGAAATGATCATCAAAGTAGGCCAAAAAATTAGTAATGTGTTTGAATTTTAATGGTCGATGACAGTGCTGACGATTCATTTCATAACGAATTTGAGCTGTATCAGGAGCATAGATATTGAAGTACTGTTCTTTACCATTAATCTTCTTTACCTGTTGAACACAGCCACGTTTGAGTTCGTTATTGATAGTTTGATGGCAAACACCAAGTTCCGTCGCAATTTGACGAGCAGATTTGCCTGCAGCAAGCAATCCCGCAATTTTTCCACGTTCAATTGGTGTTAAATGATGACCCTTTGAGTGAGATATGGTAAGCTGTTCTTGCGCCAAGACGAAAACCTCTTTCATTGTTTAGTGTAGGAACTTCAATGATACCTGATTTTTTCGTCTTGGCGTCTTTTTATTTGACCATTTTTACAAGGTGGCTAACTTGATTATAAAATCTGCGCATTTTTTGGCAACAAAAAAAGGACAAAAAATAATCTTTGTCCTTTATCATTCATAAAATCTGTCTAAAACTATTTTTGATGTTTAGATTGGTTCTGCATAGAAGTCATCATTTGATGTAACTTCTTTTGTGATGGTTTTTGTCCCATTTGCAACATCATAGTTCGTAACATATCTTCATTGATTGGAGGATTATTCTTAAGATAGCTTTCCATATATTTACGAGCAGCAAAGAAACCACCTACTGCTCCGACTAATACCGCAATAACGACGATTAAAATCCAAATTCCTGTTGACAATGTCCTAACCTCCTATCAATTATGTATACTACTCTATAGTACACAAAAACTTCGTAAAATAAAAGAGGTCGATCTGATTTATCTATCAGTACCTCTTATTCTATCATTAAATTTAAATAAGAAAAGATTAAATGATTATTACAAAACTAAATGATAAATTTTAATCATCACGAAGACCCTTTTTACGTTGAACTTCTTTCACCTTTTCGGGTGTAACTTCCTTACCGCTCTTGTCAAAAACCTGCATCATTTCAACTTGGCTCTTAAAGCCTTCTCTAAACCGTTTTAAATACCTTTGACGCAGATCTTTTCGCTCAATAATTTCCAAATCTGTTAATCCGTCACTTTTTGCTTTATGTGCTAGTTCATTAATCCGTTTGATTAACTTCTGAAATTCTTCATCTGATTTAGTCAATTTAATCACTCCCGATTTCTTTATACATAATTCTACACTGTTAATGACTTTTTTTCAAAAAAACAAACCCGAACGTTTGTTTGAATACTAAATTTACATATGGTAAAATGAAAGCAAGAAAACGCGAGGTGCTCACAATGTCAAAAACATCTGAAAGCAAGCAATTTGCTGTGCTTCGGTTCATATATGATAAAGTAAACGAAAAAGGATATCCTCCGACCGTCCGAGAAATTGGCGAAGCTGTTTCCTTATCCTCTACTTCTACTGTACATGGCCATATTGAAAGATTGCAAAAAAAAGGGCTTCTACAAAAGGATCCTACAAAACCACGGGCTTTAGAAATTACACCTGCTGGTTTAGAAGAACTGGGCGTTAGTGTAACACCTAACAAAATCCCAGTATTAGGAACTGTCACTGCCGGAGAACCTATCTTAGCAGTTGAAGAAGCCACTGACTTTTTTCCCTTACCACCAGAATTTGAGCATGAGGACGGGGACTTGTTCATGCTAAATATCCGTGGTGAAAGTATGATTCAGGCTGGTATTCTAAATGGTGACCAAGTAATTGTGCGCAAACAAACTTCTGCAGATAATGGCGACATTGTGATTGCAATGACTGAAGAAAATGAAGCCACTTGCAAACGATTCTTTAAAGAATCAGATCATATTCGTTTACAACCTGAAAATGATACGATGGCACCAATTATTTTAGATAACGTCAGTATTCTTGGTCGCGTCGTTGGCTTATACAGAGATCAAATTTATTAAAATAAATAATGGGCTTCAATAAAGTTAGTTTTTTCTATCTTTATTGAAGCCCATTTAATTTAGATCAAAAGAGAAAGTTTTTAGCTAACCATTCACTTGCCTGACGAATGTTTTCAGGTCCCCTACTTAACGTCTGATCAACCAACTTTTGACCGTCATTTATATTTTTAACCAGTGTGATATTTTTAGGTAAGTCACCTAAATTCGAGGAAACTTTCCCTGCTAAAATAATTACCTGACACTTAGGATTTATTTGCAAAGCCATTTCAGCAATTCCAAATGGAACTTTTCCATTTTTTGACTGCGTATCAAATGACCCTTCCCCGGTAATTATAAAATCTGCGTCTTCACAATCTTTTTTGAAATCTAGTAATTCCAAGATTGTTTTAATACCGGATGTCAGCTGTGCGCTAAAAAATGTTTTCAAGCCATAGCTCAAACCACCTGCACCACCAGTTCCCCAATCGTCTGCAAAATCTAGATTCAAATCTTGCTGAACTATTAAGGAAAAGTGGTGGAGATTTTCTTCAAGGATTTTTTTATCATCTGATGAAGCTCCTTTTTGTGTTCCAAATATATTAGTTGCGCCCTCTGGACCTAAAAGAGAATTCGCCACATCATTTAAAACAGTTACCGGTACTGATAGGACGTCTTTTTCAGGTGTCACAATCGTTTTAAGTTCACCCAAGCCGATATTTCCTAGAGGAATTGGTTCTCCAAATTTGTTCAACAACTGGTACCCAAGTGCCATAGCAACACCTGCACCACCATCATTTGTGGCACTGCCGCCGACCCCTAAATAAATCTTTTTGGGGTGATAAGTAAGACAGGCTTTAATGAGTTGCCCAGTTCCATAAGTTGTGGCGCTAAATGGGTTAAGCTCAGAACTATTCAAATGTTCAATTCCACTCGCCGATGCCATATCAATCACAGCCACACCACTATTTGTGATTCCAAATTGGGCTTGAATAGGACGACCTATTGCGTCCAAAACTTCACGAGAATATAGTTCTCCCTTCAAGTGGTCCATAAGCACTGACATTGTGCCTTCCCCACCATCTGCCATGGGCAAGGACACAATGTCAATTTGCTGCTTGGCTTGTTTCAACCCAGCCACAATCTGTTTAGTTGCCAGTTTAGCCGTCATACTATTTTTAAAAGAATCTGGTGCCACAATAATTTTCATCATTTAAACCTTCATTTCACTGCTGCTTTTCCTCATCTAATTCTACTCGGACAATTTGAACATGCTTACAATCCTTTACTTCTACAACCGTATTATACTGAATTAATGTCGCTTTGTAACGGTCACGACGATCAATTTGTAAAATTTCAACTACGAGCTTAGTGCTTAATATGTTTATTATTTTGCCAACAAAAGGATAATCTAAATCATCACAATTCACACATTTTATCAACATTCCAATCTTGAGTTCAGACAGCATTTAATCACCGCCAATCATTAGTTTAACTATATAATAACAATAAGAATACTCATAATACAATCTATAACCTTCGTCATAACGTATTTTCTCGATTGTACTTTCAGTTTTTTTGCGCGATAATATAAGAAAACATCCATACAAGGGGAATAATTATGTTATTTTTGTTCATCATGGCAATTTTTGCACTCATTTTATCCATTCTTAGACTTTCAATGGTCATTCAAAATGGCGAAAATTTAATTTCACCAATTTTACTTATTTTAGTTTGTGCTGGGCTCATTATCTATAGTGGGATTAACCTACCTTTCTGGCATAACTCTAAATCAAATAGCACCACAAATAATACTTCTACTGCGCTAGTTTCCAAATCTTCCAAAGACTTTTCAAGTGCTGGTACAAATGCCTTTCCAGATGGTTCAGACAAGCAGAAAAACGCGGCTCAGTCTGTTAAAGCCCACAATATTCTTACCTCTCTTCAAAAAAATTACAACGGTACAGGAACAGTTACTTTCGTTAAAGGAACTAAGGAATATCGGGTTAAACCAACTAACAAAGATTTTGTCAGCTCGTTAAAGGCTTTAATAAAAACACCAGCTAATGCAAAAGAAGCTAACTTCGATCAAGTAGTCACAAACTTTAAAAAACTTTCCTTATCCATTAAAAAGAATTTAGGAAGTGGCTATTCAGTTTCATTGATGAATCCCAACAAAGAAGATCAGCCAATCTTAACAGCTAAAGATGGTGTCATTACTTATAACTATTTCAAATAATCAGTTAACTAAAAGGGGCCGCGCATCCATCCGATGCACGGTCCCTTTTGTTTTTTTAAACTTCTCGCCGTCGATATAAACGCTGCTGATCTTTTTGACCCGCTAGATAAAACTTAGCAGAATCCAATTTATCATTAGTCACAAAATTATCGTTAGTCAAAGGCATCTGTGAATTAAACATAGTTTCATACTCAGAAATTGAAAGTTCTTCCCGATCTTCTAGCACTTTTTTGATTGATCCACTTTCAATTGCAGTTTGAAAATTTGTTTGAAGAGTTGCCACATAAAACTCGCCTTCCGCTCCAGATCCATAACTGAATAGGCCAATTTTTTGTCCACTTTTCAGGTTCTCACTATTAACTAGGAGAGAAAGTAAGCTTAAGTATAAGGAACCCGTATATAGATTCCCAACCTCACGGCTAAAAATACGTGAATATTCAAATTCTCTTAATAGTTGGTTTGCATGCCGTTCATCGGTCCTATTTAAGACAGATTTCAGGGCCTTTAATCCCATCTTTGTGTAAGGAAGATGAAAAATAACTGCCTGTAAATCGGCAAGTGAAGATTTGGTTTTAGTTTGGTATTCGGTTAATGTCCGATCAAAAAAATCGATGTATTCTTGAGAAGAATACTTACCATCCACTACGGCCTCTGTTGCATATAATGGCCGCCAAAAATCCATGATATCTGCCGTGTAATGGGCGGATGGCTCTTCGATTGCCAAAATTTTAGGATCTGCACTAATGATCATGGCTACCGCACCGCCACCCTGAGTTGGTTCACCGGCCGTATGCAAGCCGTATCGCGCAATATCAGAACCAACGACCAAAACTTTACTGGCTGGATGTGCAAGGACATGATCTTTAGCAAGCTGAATTCCCGCCGTCATTGCATAGCAAGCTTGTTTAAGTTCTACACTTTGAATATCGGCGCGCAATTGCAACAAATGCTGCAGATAGATTGCTGCAGATTTCGAATTGTCGATACCAGACTCCGTTCCAAACAAAACTAGATCAATCTGATCGCGGTTATTGTCATTAATAATTTGGTCAGCAGCATTGGCCGCCATTGTGACCGCGTCTTGTGTATTTGGAATAACCGCCTGTTTACTCTGACCAATCCCAATCAAATACTTTCCAGGTTCTTCATGACGGGCTTTTGCCAACTTCGCCATGTCCACATACCATCTAGGTGTGTAAAATCTAATTCGATCTATTCCAACTTTCACCGCAACCAGCCTCCGTTTTCCGTTAAGTTCTTGCTATAGTTATTTTATCATACTCAATTTAACTGCCAAACGATTCAGAAAACCTTTTAACTAAAACCTAAGCATTGTTCCAATTAATCTATAATATTATTTTCAATCATGCTTAAAACGGCTGGTGGAAATGCATATAAATCATCCATGTTTATCGATCTTCCTTAATTTAACAATACCTATTATTTGTTTAAATGTAATAATTTTGCAGCATTAGTATAGGCAATTTTTTCTTGATCCTTGGCGCTTAAGCCGGCGTCAGCTAAAAATGTCGCTACACCAGTGGGATGATTGTATGGGTAATCTACTGAATACATCAAATGATCGCTACCCATTTCTGTCATATCTAATTGTAATTGAGTGTCAAAAAACATACCGCTGGGCGTAATATAAAAATTGTCTTTATACGTCTGGCTAATACTCCGTTTGAGTTGAACCGTTAGCCCAATTGTTTGATCCATCCGTTCTAGGAAGTTAGGCACCATTTCACCCCAATGACCAGTTATAATGTGCAAATTAGGATGACGATCAAACAATCCAGATAAAATCAATCGAACCATTTGAACGCCAAGATCTTCATGCCAACCCCAGCCAGCACCAGCAAAGGTGAACGCAGTTAATTCTGACCAACTATCACCATCATAATAATGTTCCTTAACGTCATTAGGAATTACCGCAGGATGAAAATACAATGGCACATCTAGTTCCTCAGCCTTAGCAAAAATTGGCTCGTAGAATGGATCATCAAAAAACTTACCATCATAATAGCCGTGAATCATTGCCCCTTGGAGCCCTTTTTCTTTCACGGCCCGCTCAAGCTCTGCAGCAGTGGCTTTCGGATCCCCAACTGGCAGCACAGCCCAACCACCGAAACGATCAGGATTTGTGGCAATTGCATCAGCCAAATCATCGTTAGCCATTCGGCTCAGATCAATAGCCACCTTTGGATCAGGGTTTTATGGTGAATTATCACCATAGCCCATAATTTGCATTTCAATGTGATTTTTATCCATAAATACCAAACGTTTATTACCCACGCTCGTCAACTCTGTATTGTCTCTTTTGGATTTTGCCATAAATTCTTCAATACTGTGATCCTCTGGATTTTTATGTGGGCTGACTGGAGCTGGCATATAAGGTTTAGCTGCTGCATTGACACGTTCTGATTCCCAGTGTTCTTCTAATGTAATAAATTTCATTTTAATTTCTCCTCGTTTTCTATTTATTTAGTATTTACTTTACGAGACCCATAATAATGATTGCCAAAAATAATTAATAGCCTATTTTGTTGTCAAAAGAGTTAAAATGTCACATAAAAGGGTGATGAATATGAAAATTGTTAAAATGCCACTTGCACATGATCAGCATATTGACAAACGCTTACGGGCCACTCAAAATAAGTTGTTCGTAACTTTGAAAACCTATTTTTCAACTAACCAGCCATTCTCTACAATCCGAGTAGGAACCCTATGCAAAGATGCAAAAATCACACGCCAAACATTTTACCGTCATTACGGTAGCATCGGTGAAATTATTACAGTTAGCTGTGTCAGAATGATCAACCAATTTCTCCAGAAAATTGATCAAGCATCCAATTCCAGTCATATTTCTGCACAATTAATTGTAGATGCACTGCTTAACCATCAAACATTATTGGAAATGATGTTTTGGAGTAATGAAGAAGACGCGGTCATACAGTTGATGACTGGCGATATTCTGCGTGCTTACAGTTTCGAAGACATTCACAAAACCCATAAACCTTTCATTGCCGAATTGATGGCTCGCAGTATAATTAGTTTTGCGCAGGTCCTAATAAAATATCCGAATACAAACAAAACAGATTTAATTCGCATTTATAAACGAATGGTCCCGTCGTCTGCCATTTTGGTTACAGAAGACAAAAAATGATAAATATATTTTCTTTTTCGTTACGCAAACAGCTCACCTCATTCCTCTTTTACAATTTAGCAAAATTTTTCAAACAAACATTAAGATGTAAAATCTAAAAGCTAACCACCACGTCAGGCCTAAATAAAGCGTTTTCACTGGCTTTTAAAGAGAAAAAACTTACGATAGTCAGAAATTTATGCTAATGTAAATACCTGTTTGGTAAATAGATAGAAGGAAGTAGAATTATGTCAGAAAGTCAAGAACAAAAATCAGCGGCGTATACTGCCACTGTCCCCGTTAAGCACCCTATGCTAGCCATGATGGGAATGTTAATTGGAGGATTTGTGGGAATGTTAAGTGAAACTTCGCTTAACATTGCCCTTCCAAGCCTAATGGTGAAGCTAAATGTTAGTGTTGGTACAATTCAATGGTTAGTAACTGGATATATGTTAATCATTGGGATTGTCCTTCCACTTTCAAGCTTGCTTACAAAGTGGTTTTCAACCCGCCAACTTATTATTTTTGGATTAGTTGATTTTATCGTTGGTGCTATTATTTCAGCCATTGCACCCAGTTTTACAATTTTGTTGATTGGACGAATGATTCAAGGAATTGCAACTGGCCTGATCTTGCCACTCATGTTCACTGTAGCTACATTAATTTTTCCACCATATAAATTAGGCACAGCAATGGGCTTAATCGGTTTGGTTATTATGTTTGCTCCCGCAATTGGACCCACATTGTCAGGAATTATTTTAGGTACACTTTCATGGCGCTGGATCTTCTGGCTTTTCGTACCTTTTTTGCTTGTTGCAACATTTTTTGCCATTAAGTACCTACCTAATGTAAACAAGCTCACAAAACCCAAAGTTGATGTTCTCTCAATTTTGCTATCCACAATCGGTTTTGGTGGCCTGGTCACAGCCGTAAGTATGGCAAGTAACTATGGTTGGGGATCAGCCGCGGTTTTAATAACTTTAGTAGTTTCTTTGCTAATCCTCTTCGCATACATCTATCGTCAACTACATTCGAAAGCTCCTATCTTAAATTTCCATGTTTTCGAACGTCCTAATTTCAGAATCGGCGCCATTTTGGTGATGCTAGACTTTGGTATTATTCTTTCATCAATGTATCTACTACCAATGTTCTGGCAAAACGGTTTAGCAATTGCCGTTGCATTAACTGGTATTGTTATGTTGCCTGGTGGTGTTGCAAACGCAATATTCTCTGCAGTTTCTGGACGTCTGTATGACCGTTTCGGAGCTCGCCTATTAGCAGTTATTGGTTTCTTAATTGTGATTATTGGTGTCATTATGCTATTATTTGCAACTTCACATTCTGCAGTTTGGTACGTTATTTTGGCCCATATCGTTATTATGATTGGAGCCCCCGTTGCCATGTCACCTACTCAAACATTTGGATTAAATGCTTTGGATGCACATACTGCTGGTGACGGAAGTACAATCATGAATACTTTCCAACAAATTATTGGTGCAATCTCAACAGCTGTTGCTACAAGTCTCCTTGGCTTAGGACAACATGCTTCTTCTTCACCTTTGAATTCACAAAATGCTTTTACAAATGGTGTCCACTTTGGATTATTTTTCACCTTGGCACTAGCAATCATTGCTTTCTTGCTATCATTTACAATAAATGATAAATCAGAAGAAAAATAAAATTAAAATAACTTAATAATCACAAAAAGCTTATTCAGAAATTTATTCTGAATAAGCTTTTTAATTACCTTTTTTCATGTTGATAATAGCGAACTTTTAAGCAATCAAGGATTAAGGTAGCAATGATAATGAGAATGATAACTAGCGCAATCCAAGTCCACGAAACTGATACTGTAATCCAGCCAAAACCAACTAAACATGTGGCTACAATAATATCCAACGCAACCATTGATGCAACCCAGTTACTTGGTCGTGAGTGCCAAAAGGTGCCCTCAGTTCGCGTCATTAAAATTGTTGTCATCGCTGAATAAATTAAATAAAGAAACATAATTGAGCTAATTCCAGCCTGCGATAAAAATGTTTTTGAAACGAAATACCACAAAAGTCCCAATCCAACCACTAACCAGCCAATTGTGAAAATCGCAGCAATTTTTGACAGCTTCGGTAAATCCCAATGCTCAGGGGTTTTCGATGGCACAGCTTGATCTGTACCCAAAACTAAGGTAACCATATCATTCATCACCACGATAAAAACGATTAGGCTTAAAGATACCGGAAAGAACCCTGTAAAAATAAATCCAAAAGTTAGCAGTGCAGCAAGCTCAGCCGTCCGCGCTAATTTAGTAATCGTCCAAGTCATCATTCGACGATAAACACGATGACCACTGTCAATGACTTTCATAATGTCTAACAAACTATCATTGGTTAACACTACTTTCGCCGCATTTTTGGCCACATCAGTTGCCGTGGACACCGCTATTCCCACGTCAGCTTGTTTTAGAGCTGGCGCATCATTAATACCATCGCCGGTCATTCCGACGACCTTTCCTTGTTTCTGTAAGGCCTTAACAACTTTAAACTTATCTTCAGGAAAAACATTGGCGTATCCATCATAGTCAAGCGGATTCTTTAATGCTTCATTAATATCAGAAATGCGATTACCAATCCCAACTTTTGAGGCAATTACCGTTGCAGTTTCTCGCGTATCACCGGTCAACATAATCACTTTGATCCCACGATTACGGATCTTTTGGATTGCTTCTTGCGCATCTTCTTTAGGAACATCTGTCAACCCAAGCAATCCCACAATATTAAGTTTTTGCTCATTCCGAATTCCAACTGCCAAAACCCGCGCACCATTAGCACTAATTTTTTTAATGTCCTGCATATAACTTTCAGGTACACTGCTTATTTTCTGTAAAGCATTGGGTGATCCCATCACTATGTCTTCTGTATGATTATCCACCGTAATCGTTGCAGTTGAGTATTTTACAGACGGATCAAATCCCGTAAAACTGGTTCGAGGAATTTCTTGTAATTTTCGTTTTGCAAATTCATTTCGAATTGCCAGATTGATCGCGTCCGTAGCCGTCTCATCAGTAGCGGTGTTTGCTAGGGCTATTAAATGATCTTCATCATATTTTGGATCATAAATAATCGTTTCGGAAACTTGGGATTGATTTTTCGTTAACGTCCCAGTCTTATCAATCAACAATACATCTAAACTCGCTGCTTCTTGAATTCCCGTCAATCCGGTCACTAGGACCTGTTGTTTAGTGAGTTCCTTTGCCTCCAAAGAATTTGCAACTGTGAAACTAGATGGCATTGAAATTGGAATCGTAGCAATGAAAAGAATTACCAAAAATGGAAGTAATTGTTGCCAAGCTGTCCCCTTTGCAATCGCCGCAATCACTAAAATTACAGCAAGAACAACATCTAAATAGGTAAGATAACGCACAATATTAAATAGCAGAACCTGAAGCCGACCAGGTGCCTCTGACTTTTGTGAAAGCTCTACAGTTTTACCATACGAACTTTTTGCCCCTGTAGCACTGACTTCTGCAATTATTTCTCCGTGCGTAATTGTGGAGCCGGAGGGAACTTTTTCATCAACTGCCACCGTCACATCAGCAGATTCACCAGTGAGCGCTCCCTGGTTAACACTAACCGTGCCCTGAAGCACCTGCAAATCGGCGGAAACAATATCACCGACTCGTTGATGCACAATATCTCCCGGAACCAGTTGCTTTGAAGAAATAAATTGCCAAGTGCCATTTCGACATGCTCGCACTGAAATGCTTAACTTTTTATGCAAATAACCGACCGCATTTTTAGCTCTTCTTTCCTGAATCTCACCATCAATGGCTGAGAACAGTAACAATAAAACAATAACTAGTGCTTGAAACTGTTTCCCTAAAAGAAACTCAAAAATTATTGCTGCCTCGAGGAGCCATGAAATTGGGTCCCACATTCTTTTTAAGGTTCCAACAACAACGCCATCCTCTTTTTCGGTCACTTCATTGGAACCATACTGTTTCAATCGTTGGGCAACTTGTTTTGAAGAAAGACCAGACTCAATTTTAAATGCTTTTTCAAAATTGGAAACTACCGCAGTTTGTTTTTCAATCATCATATAACCTCTCATCATTCTAAAAAAACGCCTACCAAAATTTAATTCAGTAGACGTTATTAATTATCATTGCTGATAATGGTTAAGGTGAACATCATCGCCGCATATGAATTGATTTTAATTTATAAAAAAGGCGATACAAATATAAAATATTTGTATCGCCTTTTTTCGGTAGCCGCCAAATTTACTCGAGTCCAAAAGACTCTGTTAGCACTTAAAAGCTTGTCACCAAGGTGCTACCGTCCCTCTTATTACTGATATTTATGCACGTATCTTTTTCAGGAGGAGATACTAATTTAAGATAAATTTGGCATTGATTACTTAATGATTAGTCAAAATCAACGTCATTAGGGAAGCGAGCAATTCTTGTACTCTTGCCTAAGTCTTCTTCAATTCGTAATAATTCGTTGTACTTTTCAACACGTTCTGAACGTGCAGGAGCACCAGCCTTTAATTGAGCTGAGTTGGTAGCAACTGTAAAGTCAGCAACGAAGGTATCACCAGTTTCACCAGAACGATGTGAAATCATTGTTGTGTAACCATTCTTACGTGATAAACGAACAGCTTCAAGAGTTTCAGTAACAGTACCGATTTGGTTAAGCTTAATTAAAATTGAGTTAGCCAAGCCATTCTTGATAGCTTTAGTGATTAATTCAGGGTTGGTGCAGACAGGATCATCAGCAACGATTTGAACTTTGTCACCCATTTTAGCAGTAAACTTCTCAAAATTATCCCAGTCATCTTCACTGAATGGATCTTCAATAGAAATAATTTCAGGGAACTTCTTAAGAAGACCTTCGTAATACTGACCCATTTCGTCAGCTGATTTATGAGTTCCTTCAAAATCATATTGTTTTGTCTTTGTGTTGTAGAAATATGAAGCTGCAGCGTCAAAGGCAATCGCGATTTCTTTACCAGGTGTGTAACCTGCTTTTTGAATCGCTTCATGTAACATTGTCAATGCTTCTTCAGAAGACTTCAAGTCAGGTGCAAATCCACCTTCGTCACCTAGTCCTGATTGATAACCAGCATCTTCAATAACTTTTTTCAATGTGTGATATGTGTTAGCAATCTTTTCAAAACCATCACGGAAGCTTGTTCGTTCAACTGGAGTGATCATGAATTCTTGCATATCAATACCATTATCAGCATGTTCTCCACCGTTGATAACATTATGGAATGTTTGTGGTAATTCAAGGTCTGCACCGCCAAGATAACGGTACAAAGGAATCTTTTCGAAATTGGCAGCAGCACGGGCAGTTGCCATTGAAACACCGAGAATAGCATTAGCACCTAAACGAGCCTTATTCTTAGTTCCATCAAGATCAATCATAATTTGGTCAACATTGCCTTGGTTAAATGGTGAAACACCTTTCAAGGCTTTGTTGATCTCAGTATTTACATTGTTAACAGCTTTGCTGACACCTTTACCCTGAAGACGATCGCCGCCATCACGTAATTCAACAGCTTCAAGTTCACCAGTTGAGGCACCTGATGGTACTTCGGCACGGCCGAGTGTGCCATCTGATAAAATGACATCTGCTTCAACAGTTGGATTGCCTCGAGAATCAAAAATCTCTCTTGCTTTAACCTGATCAATATATACTGACATATAAAAAATCCTCCTCATATTTTACCTCGAAAAAAAGGACGTCTGCCATAGCTAAATAAGCTTGGCAGACGTCATCAATTATCCGAAAATAATATTAACGCGAACGTCATCGCGTTTAAGTTTTTACAAGATCAGTATAGTTCAGGTTTTTTAATTTTGCAAATTTAAATGTTAAAAATGAAAGCACCAAAACTAATTGCAGTAATTCCCACAATTAAAGAACCTAAGACATACTCTACTGCAATCCAATAACGCCGCTCTTGAATTAAAATTATCGTTTCAAAACTCAAGGTTGAAAATGTTGAAAGGCCCCCACAAAAGCCAACGCCACCCAACGCATACAGATTGCCAGTTTCTAACGTTAATGTTGCAAACATGCCCAATATTAAACAGGCTAAAACATTAATTATTAAGGTTCCAAAAGGAAAATAAGACGGGACCCGTTTTTTTATATATTTTGTCATCTCATAACGCAAAATTGCCCCAAAACTTGCACCGATTCCAACCAAGCTCACTGTCACCATTCTGATTTGTCCTCCCTTGGATGTAACTTCTCACCAAGAAGAATTCCCAGCCACGCACCAATGATGCCACTAATCAAGCTCAAGGCTGCATAGCCAAATCCCAATAAGTATTGATGATTAGCTAATAGATCAAAGATTTCTAATGAAAATGATGAAAAAGTGGTAAATGCCCCAATCAACCCGGTTCCGATTCCCAAAGTTAACCTCGCTGAAATACGTTCATTCAAACTCCACGCGGTTGTTATTAAAGCCAATAGAAAACTACCGATGATATTAATAAATAGTGTCGGCACAGGAAAATAATCTCCAAATGGAATCAGTTGATCGAGCCCATAACGTAAAATACCACCTGCAAACGCAAAAATCCCAATAACTAGTTCATCCATTTAGGACATCTCTTTTCTAAACCGTTTAAAATCATAGTTAATAGTTTACCAAAATTTTTGGTTTCTGAAAAGAACGTTATTTTCATGCTGGTTTTCAAAATTTCATAAAACAGGCACAAACAGGATAAATAAGGAGAGTACAGGATTAACACCCCACGTGGCTGTAAGGATAAATGAATACTGTGCAAAATTTGTGCAAAATGTCCCCAAGACTAAAATGAATAAAAGCAGGTTTGATAATTCAAACTTGTTTTTTTACACACATAAAAAGCCCCACCACCATATAGGCAGTGAGGCTATAGCTAGTGGTTATCACACATAATGCAATAGCCATTTTATTTTGCATAATATCAGCTTTTCCAAATCAAATTAAGCATATTACAATTTTACGCTTATTTTATTAAGTAGACAATTTTTAAAAGTAGTTCCTTAACATCAAAAAAGCCTCGCCACCAATTAAGGTAGCGGGGCTTCTTGTAAATTTAGTTCTAATTATCAAATCTAAACTTATGCTTCGGATCTATTCGATGGACCACAAAGCAATCATTTTCATAATACCCATGAATTCTAAACTCATTATGTCCACCATTACCAAAATGATAAGTGGTTCGTAAAACCGAATTTATTTTTTCCTCATTTTTTGCACCATTTGGTCCATCAGTTCTTAAATAAAGTTTTTCGGTCTCTGTAATGCTTAATCCCTTACCCACGGTATCTATTAGAAACTTGCTAAAATTTTTAAGACCTGCCGGGCTTAATTTCTTGAAAGTATAACCATTCTCAAGAGTGTGATCAATTACCAGCTTAAATTTTACCGATGATCTTTTATCACTGGTTAGAGGCATTGCTTTTGCTTTTGCACTCTTTGGTAAAGTTAATTCACTAACTTTCGAAGTGGTAGAGTTATATGCTGTTAGTTTATGTGACATTTTAATCACCATTATAAATGCTCAGGTAGTAGTTGGCCATGTCTTTTGGACTAATTTTTGTATTTGAAGGCATACCATCATCTAAACCGATTCGAGCATTTTTCCACGGTAATTCTTGGTGTGTCAACGCTTCTAATTCATTAGCAGATTTCTTCCCATAGGTTACCCAAACCGATTCAAGCAAATCCTTTGCTTGTGGATCATCAATGATACTTTTCTTCTTTTTCGGTATCTCAGTCCATCCATAAGAATGGTATTCTTGCCACAACTCTGGTGAAACTGGGCCATGCGCCCATGCCTCAAATGCTGTATTGCTCATCAAACTTTGCTTCATTAATGCTTGGCTCCACGCTTCCGCGTAATAAGTCAGTTTTTGCAATTTCTTTGGAGTCATTGAACTTTTGGTCAAAAACCAATCAGCAACCTCAAAAACAGAATATGTTTTCATATTTTTAACCCCCAAATCGTCTTTCTATTTTAATTCTATCACAGTCTGTCAATCACTAGATGTTGTCATAAAGAATTATGTTCTTCTATATATTGAAAAAGCCTCACCACCAATTAAGACAGTGAGGCTATAGTTAGTGGTTAGTGCAGATTTTGCACTAACCACTATTTCCAAAATGGAAATTGTTGCTATTTAACTCTAAGTTTTTGTCCTACATAAATATAATTTACGTTTGATAGTTTGCTTAGAGATTTTATTTTAGCGGGCGTCGTACCATATCTAGTTGCAATAGCACTTACCGTATCACCACGTTTAACTGTGTAATAGGTAGCCTTAGCTTTAGATTTCTTGGCAGTAGTCTTCTTAGCAGGGGTCTTTACAGACACATAGCTTTTTAGAGACTTGTTGGAACTAGTGTAAACGCCACTTGCAGTTTTGAATACCCAGAAACGACCGTTGAAGTAGGTGTTACCTCGAAGGACAGTGCCCTTTTTGTGATACCATTTCCTGCCTGTCAAATTAGGCTTGCTATAGCTGTAATCATTAGTCTTAAACTTAAGTGCCTTAACACTCTTGGCATTATAATAGGAGCTAATATCTTGAGCTAACGCCCAACCTACTGCTTTGCCATTGCGATATAGCAACACAGCCTCATTAGACTTAGAGTACGTAATCTTTTGAGTTGATTGTACTCGATAAGTAGGACTTTTGACAGACGCTGGAATCTTAGTCCTTGGATTGTACCAGTGAGTAGCAGACGACTTAATCATAACTTGCCAGTTCTTTTGAATACCACCATACTTATAAATCTTGGTCGATTGCTTAGAAGCATTAGTTGATCCAATCCACCAACTCAATGGTTTTAGAGATCGCATAATCGTACTTGCGTCAGTTGATTTGGCAATAGAACTAAAATAATGTGCATCTGTATATTGCCACAAGTGATAGTTTTGTGGACTTGGTACGGAACTCTGGTAAGCGGCCAACCAGTAAGCGTCATAATACTTATAAGCGGTTGGAGCATAGCTTTGCTGGAAACCACGATATGAATAAAAGATGATGTGTTTATTGGTCAATTTATTTAAAGTTTTGTACCATTGAATATTGGCCTGGTTATAGACACTTCTAGCGGTTGTCAGCTGTTCCGCATCATTGACGTAAAACAAAGCCTTTGAAGCCCGGTTATACAAGTCCTTAGCCTCGGTTGCTGCATCAGATACAGAAGTAAATTGACCGAAACTATAGACGCCATATGGCACCTTGTACTTAGTCATTAACGCCACATTGTGAGCAAACGTCTTATCACGGTAGTTGCTACCGTACTGCACTCGCAAAATAACAAATGATACTTGTGATTTGAGTTTCTGGACTTGACTAGCCGTGAAATTTCCTTGCCATTCAGAAAAGTCACCAACTGGTTTTGGCACAGTTGATGCTTTGGAATTTAATCCAAAAGAAAAAGCCGCTAAAAAAGTGACCATCACAAGAATTATTTTATTTTTTAATTTCAACTTTACGCCTCCTATTTCTGATCACGATTCGGCTGCGTTTCAACCGTTTTGCTTGCTTGAGACGTGGATTCTGTCGCATTTTCGCGGTTATCTGATGGATAAGTGACCGTAGTAACGTCTGACAACACGCCTACCATGCCCAGAATCGTTAACACAGTATTAACAATTCCGATCACATTTTGCCAGTCAACGGGATAATTAAATCCAAAAGCCACAAATAACTGTTGAATCAATACGATTCCCAGGCTGATCAGACTAGCCCATAATTTTCCATCACGCCAATTAATTTTCTTCATGCTTATTTCCTCCGTAGTTTCTGATTTTTGAATAGTGTTTTGATTTCTTCGTCATGTCTGGTTAAGTGCTTATCCTGGTCATTCAGCCGTCTATCGTGCTCCCTGTGCACATTCTTGGCATTGCTCCCAATTCCTTCGACCTGCTTGGTTAACTGATCAATGGAATTCTGTAGCAGCTTATTGGACCACTGCATAGGCTTAGTTATCGCGATATTGGCTAGCCATATAAACAAGCCGATTAAGATTACAATAATGCCAATGATGGCACTTAACTCACCCCACGAAAGTCCGAAAAAATAATGTGGTCCCATATTGTCACTTCCTATATATTATTCAGCAGCAGAACTAGCAGATGATGCAGCGCTGGAACTAGTTGCTGCACTAGAATCATTTGTGCCATCAGGCAAATATAAATTATCCTGTAACTTATCAGCTTGATCTTGGAAGTCGTCACGATCGCTACGTACCTCAGCTTTGTTGGCATCATAAGTTGCCTGATCAGAAATGTTCATAGATACATTTGAGCATGTTTGACCGGCGGCAATATTCGTAGCAAACGTAGCAACCTGTTTATCGCCAACAGTGGAAGCGCCTGTAAATTGAATTGATTGAGATGTTTTTAAACTCATAATATTTTCCTCCTAATTTTTGTGTATTAAAAACGCCAGCTATTTGTTAGTTGACGTTTCATGTGCTTGTTTAAGTTGCTGTTGAGCCATAGTAATGGTGACCTGTAAATCAGCTTTGGTTCGTTCAAGCTCCATAATATGCTGATTTAAATTGTAGATTTCAACATTGGTAACCTGTTCCTTATTTTGATACTGTGCAACCTGTTGCTTAAGTGACTCGTTCTCTTGCTTAATTTGCTCATGATTATTTTTATTAGCCATTGGCTACGGTACCTCCTAAATTTGTGACAATTGATTTTTTAATTTGAGCTTTAACATCATTCATTGACATAGCCGTGAAGTCATTATCATTGATTAGAATAAAGCCTTCCAGATGTGTGTGATCATCATATGTTGCTAGATAATTAAT
The DNA here is from genome assembly GCF_051122535.1 of Pediococcus sp. M21F004. Lineage (NCBI taxonomy): Bacteria > Bacillati > Bacillota > Bacilli > Lactobacillales > Lactobacillaceae > Pediococcus > Pediococcus sp. M21F004. The sequence continues at coordinate 278,697 of NZ_CP177314.1, read as the reverse complement.
TTGGCGCATAGTAACACCGCTATTGCCTAGGTCATTATTATCTGCAATAGAGATAGTACCAATTTGTAAATCATTCATTATTTTTTTGCCTCCAATTTAGAAATTCTTAGCTCGTATTCATTAATTTTATCGTTCATTTGTCGCATCTTTGGTAATAAAGGAAGCCATGCACGATCATACTCAATTCCTTCGATCGTATGGTTATTGCCATACTCAACAAACATGTCAAGCCCAGCATCACGTAAGTCCTCTGCAATCAAACCATAGTTGTCCTTGATTGAAATGTCTTCACTTTTGGTATTGTCTGTTAGGGTTTGTGCATAACTATCAACGGCGTGTTTGTCGTTCCAAGTTGAGACGTGCATAGTTAACAGCTTATCGGCCAAACTATCCTCATCAATAGCATGCTTAATATTGTATTTATATTTGCTTGCAGATGTTGACCTAGATAAATGACCGTTTGCAGTGATATAGACGTTAGATGATCGTGACGATGTGAAATTGTAAATAAAATCACTTAAAACGGCTTCGGAGCCTGAATACGAGCCAACCTGCAAACCCCAGTCGCTTCCATTAGCAACAACACGCATACGTAAATCACCTGGCATTTGATTTAAAGTTGTGGAAAATAAGCTGCCAGTTTGGACCTGAGGTGTTTGTAAAACATTACCCAGATAAGACTTGTCTCCAGCAGCGTCGGTATAGTAATATCCAGTTGGATCTGCATAGGTTCTTTGCAGAACGTTGCTTGTACTACCTTGCTTATACATATCAATTTTATAATAACCCGGCGCATATTCTGTCCAAACATTATTTGTCATGCCAGACGTGAACACGGAACTATCATTAATAGCTCCCCAAGTACCATTTACATAACTTTGCATAGTGCCTTGATCTTCAATGACGCCATGATTAAATGTTACATCGCCACTAGCCTTTTTGGGTAAAAACCAACTGGTATCTTGTGTGTAGTTATAAGATTCAGTGAATTGACCGTTTAAGCCGAGATTTAATGTTGGCGTATTAACGGTTATACCAGTGATAGTTTTACCATTAATGCCATTAGCAATTAACTGGTCAACATTGATGTGACTAGCATCTAGGATACCAGTAGTAACCTTGCTGGCATCAAAGTTAGCAATCTTAGCGTTAGTAATGGTGGCGTCCGCAATCTGGGCGGTACCAATCGTACCGGCCTTGATGTTGGTCTGGCCATTTAACATGATTTTGTTGAAGTCTAGTAAAGCCGTGCCACCAGCCGACAGGCTAAAAGTATACGTAGTGCCATCCGGATTCTTGAAACCAACTCCGGCGCTGTTGATCGTCTGTACCATCTTACTGCTGGCGTCATTGCTAGCTGTGGTGATTTTATTGGTCAGTTGGCCGCTAAGCTGCGTTAGTTGGTCACTAGATACCTTGTCGCTAACGGTAGATTGTAGACCTTTGGCCGTAACTTGTAATTTGGTGATATCGTCATGGTTGTTGGTTGCTAGTGTTTGTGCACTGTCAGCCGTCTGTTTAACCTGCGTAAGAGCCGTGACAGTTGCATTGTCTGCCGGATTAGGACACCAATCAGTAGCTAAACTGCCTTTTTCTAATTTAAGTTCCTTGTATTGTACCCCGCTAATTGCGGCGTTTTCTGCATAGGCTCTAATATCAATATCTCCGCATGTACTACTAGAGGTAGCGTTATAGGCAGTTATTGTTGAATATCCATCGGTACCAGCAGGGACACCTGTTCCGACGCCAAAGTTACCCTTATCAGTCCATATCACCAAATTAACAGTGTGAGTCGTTGTGTTGTGAATAAAAACTCTTGCCGTGACTTGGTTACTTGCTAAAATGCTTAGCTCGTCTGAACTAAAATTGTGAAGACTACCACCCCAAGTGCTACCAGATGAATCTGGTGCGGTCTTTAAATCTCTACTTGTTCCAACTAGCAAGTTAGTTCCGACTGAACTATCTTGTACCTGTGTCTGAACAGTTTCTAAAGTGCTACTGACTTTCGTGGCAGTCTGCTTGAGTTGACTAATATCATTCTTGTTAGTGTTGTTGTCAGTATTCAAAGAACTAAAATTAGAACTCAATTCTTTAGATGATGCTTGCAAAGTACCAATATCAGTTGTGTGTTGACCGATAGTATCGTTGACTGTCGTAAATTGATCTTTAAACCCATTGGAGTCAGCTTGCAAGGTATTAATACTGGTTGTCTGCCCGTCAACAGTACCCTTAATACTGGACATAGTGCCATTAATTCCATCGGCAGTCATTTTAATCTGATTTTGAGTCCACGTCTGGGTAGAATATCCATCCAAATCAGTCTTAGTCAACTTAGCAGCTAGACCACCCTGTAACTCAGCAATGGTCATAGTCGATCCGTCTGTTAATATCTTATAACTCTGACTAACTGCTCCAGCAATTTGCTTGGCATCTTTAGAGTCAGCTGCGGCGGACGATGCCTGGGTTACTGCAGAACTAGCATCACTTTGAGCATTCATTGCACTAGCTACTGCACTACTTGCAGCTTGGCTTGCTTGTACACTTGTATCGCTGGCAAAACCGGCTTGATTAGCTGCTGCCATAGCACTTGATTGTGCGGCATTGGCATTGCTTACCGCTACGCTAGCTTGGACACTAGCATCACTAGCAGCAGCACTTGCTTGTGCTCCAGCTTCTTTCGCACCCTTAGCGGCGTTAGAAACCATGCTGTTAAAGGCGTTGCTTGAGTTTTTATCCGCCGTATCAAAGTCATTAAAGACCTGATTAAGCCGGTCTCTATCTACCGTTTCTGTTTTACCCATATCTTTAAAGTAAGGTGTGATAAAGCTATCCAAGGCGTTCATAGTGTTCTGTAGTCCGGCTGTTGGTAATCCAGCGTCCATTAGCACCTTAATGTCCATATCGTAGGCAAGCTTATCAGTTTGGTACTTGCGTCTTAGTGTTTGCTTTTCAGCTGGGCCCAATTGATTAGGATCGTTAATTTTACCAACGCCAGAAAACGCCTTATCAGCGGTTTGCTGTGCATTTTCAGCTTGTCGTGGTGCTTTATTAACATCGATACTAGCCTCGGCAATAATTTGGTTACTCATTAAGTCTCACCTCCTTCATCAACGCTATCAGCACCATCAGCGGTATCATCATTGGCTGTCTCGTCTATATCCGTAACATCACCGGAATCATCACGCATAATTAAGTCCGTCTTCCATAGTGTGGCTAGACTATCGCTAGTTCCTGATCCAGTATCATTAGTTCTGTGATAATCAAACCCCTGCAACAAATATGGACTGCCATTATTCGGATAGTAAGCAATTGTTTCTGGCTCGAACGGCATTGATGCATCAGTAACCGGATCAACAATCAAGCCGTCTGGTAACATTTTTGGTGTGTCAGTATGCCTAAAGACTAGTGATTCGGTAACCACATTGACACAGATTGATAGTCGCTTATCCCTATTGTTATAATGTCCAGCATTGAGGAATACATAAGGAAAATAAATATCATTACTTTGCAATTCATGATCACCGTCAACATAGTCGCCATTCCATTGTTTGAAGTCATAGTCAGATGTGTTGAACTTGTATGTTGGTGTCCATTTTCTAGCTTTAACGTTATCCATAGATGTAACTTCTACAGCCCCATTTGAAGCAGCTACTGCAAGCACCCAGCCATGTTCAAAATCTACAGAAATTCGTTTAAAGTTTTTGAGTTTACACATATTAATGACTGATTTATCACCAAGTTTAACAACCGTGTTTGGCTGATATTTAACACGTCCCAAGAAATCGCCGTCACTCTTAGTTTGAATGGTTGTCCATATTTCAGGCATGCCGTCCACAAAACGATAACCAAAACTGCTACCATGACCGCCACCTTGTAATACCATTGAATCCATATACGTACCATCAAGTTTAAAACGGTGATACTTAGTATCAGACGTTGGACCACGTTGTTTTGTACTAGCTGCATCATTGTCATAACCAGACGAGAAAATCATAAAACCATTGTCATTATCAATGTGGACATACTGGGGTGCTTTATAGATGCCTTCACCCCATGGATCCTTAAAACTGTTTTTAAAATTATACGACCAAACCTGTGTATAGTTTTCTTCGATTACTATTTCGGCCTCAGCTTTAAGAAATTCACCATCAATCTTGCAAGTGATTGTCCCCACATCACCATCATCTAACGTGATCTGTGCACCATCGTTAACATGCTTATCTTCCCATGCCGTATCATGCACACCAGTTATTGGATCAGTTTTTTGCCAGATGAATGCAGACGGTGACAGATAGGCATTCAGGTTAGTCGAATCCACAAACACCTTAGCAATGACCGTCTTAGAGTCCTCTGCCATTGTCCAGTTAGCACCGGTTGGTGTGACCAGATGGATAACGGCAACCTTCTTCCCATCTTTAATGTCATTAATTAGATTCTGCATCCGACTATTAATCTGATTTTGCAATCGAGCAATGAGATTCGGTGTTATGACATTGACTGTTGCAAACTCACCAACAATCACTTGATTTTGTGTTGGGTCGGCTTGCGAGACTGTCTTCTGAATAACACGTGCATCAACAGCTGCTTTAGGTAACATCTCCATATCTTTAATTCTAATGTGATCGCCTAATCCCGCTTGAAAATTACTGCTAATTTGAATTGAGTAATTAATCCTTGGATGATCAAACTTTGCAAGAATACCTTTCGCCCAATCTCTTAAAGCACTATGGTTTTCGATCGACTTAGAAGTTATGGAACCTTCAAGGAATTTCGGGCCATCGACGCCTACAATTCGAGTATTGTATTCATCATTAGCTTCAACATTTTCTACATATGGAACACCGTTATTCACATCTTCAATACCATCACCATTTGAATTATATGGATATAGCCGTGTAAACAAGTTCTCATCTGTGCTTACTCGCTCCATACTTACTAGTTCATCGCCATATGTTACCGGAACACCATCATCAACGCCTAGCTCATGCACGATGTCGAAAGTTTTAGTTGTTGGTTGCCCAGCAGAATCAAACTCCATATATGCGTCAATTTCACAGTCATATGTTTGACATAATGCCTGTAATTTTGCCTGTGCGTTCTCTGACTTTGAAAATGTAATCGAGGCTGTACCACCGGTCTCTTCAACTGTGCCAATCGTCCAGCTTGTCTTGGCAAGCAATGCTCGGAAAGCATCTTCACAGCTTGCCATTGGCGCCTTAAGATCATCTAATTTAGTGTGGATTAAATCCCAAATCGCCAAATTGACGCCAACACAAGATTTGTAATGTGTACCAGAAGCGTCAATAACGTCTTTAATGTCGGTCAATCTCATTACATACCAATGATTATTGGTTTTATCCTTATAAGCAAGATGAGCTCCTTGGACAATTTCCTCGGTTTCTGGATATCCATATGGCACGTAAATTGATGACAGTGTGTGATTCCAATTCTTTGTATTTGCGTTGGGATCAACGGTATTGAAAGATTCACTTTGATCATCTAATGTTGGACTATTACTCTGATCAGCAATTTGAACTTCGACAGAATCCCCCCAAAAAGGACATGTTCCAAAGCCGCCACTAACAGTCAGCATGCCAACCCTATTTAAATTTTTGTCTAAAATTACATACAAAAAATAGACCTCCTTTCCTATCTATAGGTTGGCCTATAGTCGAATTCTATATCTGCATCTTCAATTCCAGGACTGAAACCAATGCTCTCAGCTTTTCCGCCTTGTAATAACGGGTATGTTGATCCCCAAGAAATTTCTTTGTTTAAAGATGTAACACTTGCGCCACTGATCAAATATGTTTGATTTTCTTCACAATCAATCACTATCTGGTCATCTTTATGTGCAATCACATGTGGTACGGCTTTAGTGTTTCCGCCATTATTAATAGCATGGACCGTGTAAGAACTAATTGAATTCCAGCCATAGTTATATAATTTATTTGGCTTATTAGTCTTAGGGTTAGTGCTATCCTCTGTAATATTATGTTTAGCTGGATGATAAGCCATAGTTGAATAATTGAAATTACTGTCAGCTGGTAAGTTGATTACCTTATGTTTGATAATATAACTACCGGTCTTGCCAGTCTTAATATCCACTTTATTTACATCCAAGACAATTCTTCTACCAATTTTTCTTGTATGAAATTGCAATTCACACTTATTGTAGTAATCAGTGTTTTCATAGTCAGTAATTTTTATTTTCTTTGGATAATAAATAGTCGTAGTTTTCTTTTTTCTCTTTTTACCTTTACCAGTATATGTGACCTTTTTTCCTTTTTTAGTTACTGTTACAGTATCTTTTTTATTCTTCTTGTTTTTTAATTCCAGAGTTCCTGCATATATTTTCTTCTCATGATTGGATGGACCAAAATAAATATATAATTTTGTGGCATCTCCTTGTTGTTGATCTTGAATCAAAAAACGTGCCACACTTTTCTGGTCACCGTTCATCCAATACACTTCTGATTTGGACATTCCACGATAATAGTTTTTTTCGTGGTGCATTCGAAACACATGATCAAAATCGTTTAACGTATTCGTTAACGACTGATGAACCATCATTGGTCCTGTCCACCCATTGTAAGCAACATTGCCATAATCAAACATAGCACTCGTATTGTTAGGGCTACGTTTGACGGATATTGATTCTGCATTGGACATAAAACTGCCAGCTACTGTTCCAGAAATTGGAAACGGTGCAGTTGAAACTGCTACCCAGCTAGTTTGCGATAACGTATTACAAGGATCATTAACCATTAAAGGCTCATTGTCAGCAATATTACCATCGTCATCTACAGACTGATCCATACCAACATCAACATATTCATTGTCATCAGATGATAATGCCATTCCCATTTCGTTTATGTCTTTGTGAAGCGTAAATCTATAAACTGGTGCAGTTTTTCCCGTTCCATCTGGTGTAAATACAAATGGATTCTCGGTTACTTGAACCGTCTGTTGTGGCATATAGCCACGTGGATCAGGCATGTAGAACTTGAGTGTTGTGGTGGAATCCCACACACCCTTTTGCACCGGCGTTAACTCTGGAATTTCTGTAAATATTCCATAGTACTCAACATCTGGTTCATCCGGAAAAATCATAGAATACACAGCGCCTTCATCGTTCGGTCTGATAAATGCATTAGCCAAATTGTGTGACTTTTCCGCTAATTCTTCTCTAGTGTTGGCCATCACTGTTATTGTGATATTTACCGTCTTGGCTCCATATGAATTACCTAAATTAATCACACCATATCTGGCTGGCACTGGCTGTGAAGAATTAGTTATTTCTGGACTTATCGGCTTTGATATTTGAGCCGTAACAATATTTAAATCGGTTCGGGAATTAATCCCATCAAAAATAAACTCGCCTTGACCTGTTATCATAAACCGGTTATCCCCTTTCCGTAATTACTTAATTTTAAATTTGTGGCTGTATACCTTTGATTTGCATTTGCAATCATCTTGTCTGTTAGGCGAATGCTGCCAACAGCATTAATCAGAGTTTTTAATAACTCGCTTTGCTGTTGTGAACTGGCGATAATCTGCTGCAATAAATTACCATTATCTATCGAAACAGGATTGCTAACTGGAGTAACTGATGTTGCGTCGTTAACCAATTGAGCTGCTTGTAAGACAGACGAGCTAGGACTGATCGTTCCTTTCGCATACTGTGGTATCTTATACATTTGCGCCGTCAACCCAGCAGGAATAACTTTCGTATTCTTAGGAGCATTCAGGATTACATTTCTGCCGTGAGGAATAAAGGGAGCAGCTCCCGGATACTTAACTAATTCACGGAAAACTGGTCCTTCCTGGTCATTAACCATGATTGGATTCCCATCAGTTCCCATTGAACCGGTAGCTTTACCAGTAATCACCTTGTGAATAACTTGAACGGTTTTAGAAATTAGACTAGGCAATGACATAAAATTCTTTACTGCACTAATTGCACTTCCAATTGGACCACTAGCCGCATTAACACCACGAGCAGTTTTACTTGAAATTGGAGTTCCATTAAATCGTGTCACACTAGTACGTGCTGTTCCCATTGACTGACTGGCACTATCATGACCAAGAGCCGTTTTAGCTGTCATTCCAGTACCATTAAATCTGGTCAGCGAATTTCTAGCACTCGTCAATGGTGATGATGTTTTATCATGACCAGTAGCAGTTTTGGATAAAACTTTTGTTCCATTAAAACGAGTTAAACTTCCCCGAGCAGTATTGACTGGCGAAGAGGTCTTATCTTTAGAAGTCAAGCTCTTAGTTGTTACTTTCGATCCACTAAATGTTTTAACAGCATTAGTTGCCTTGTTTGATGGCCCACTAGCCTTATCAATCGCTTTAAGACTCTTGCTAGAAACCTTTAACTGACCATACTTACCAACAGAGATTTTTGCCTTACTGGCATTTTTGGACGCACTGTCCTTTGCCAACAAATTCTTAGTGACATTCTTAGGCAAGTTTTGATATTGTTTGTAATTAACTCCAGCCCTTTTGAGTGCTTCGGTTGCATTTGAATCATTAGCTAGCAGTCTCTTTTCTTTAGTTGGAAGACTATTCCAATTCTCAACGCTCTTTATGCCTTTAGCAACATCAGAGGTGCCTTTAGCAGTTGCCATAACCGTCTTCATACGTGGCGTTAAATCATTCCATTTTTGAAGATTGATATTGGCCTGTTTCATGACTGCCGTGGCGTTATCTTTAATAACAGCTTTCTTTTCAGTAAGCGTTAATTTATTCCAAGTTTTGGCACTAGTCATTACTTGGAGTAATTCAGATCCGCCTTTAGCGCTAATGATTGCTTTCTTTTCGGTTGGTGTAAATTTGTTCCATTGCTTACCGTCAGTGATAAGTTTAGCAAGGTCGTCCCCGCCTTTAGAACGAATCATCGCTTGCTTTTCCTTGAGACTTAAGCCATTCCACTTACCCGTTTGGACTGCAGCAACTCCAACCATAGCAGCTGCGTTAGAACTCATTTCTCCTTTTTTAAGAAGCAACATCATGGAGTTCCATTTGTCTTTGGACTTGGCAGCTTTATCTACTTCTTCTTGTGCATTGGTTTTAACCTTCCCGGTCTTAGGATCAAGAACCATCTTGTTCCATGATTCAGCTGCAGATCTAGTAGATTTACTCATATCGCCAGTAATCCTAATTGCTGATCCTGCTGTTTGCTTCAAACTAGCAAGATAAGCTTTCATAGACTTTTGTGCTTGTACATCTGTGAAGCCATTCTGTGCCATATCCTCAACAATTTGCGACATGCTCTTGCCTTGAGCTTTACCTGTACGAATATAATCTTCACCAAGCTGTGTCATGGTGGCGTTATGTTTCTTTTGTAAGACTTCTAGGCCGGCATTCATTGCTGCTGTTGAAATGTTGCCTTTTTTCTGGGCTTTGTGAAGTTCTCCAGTTTGCTTGTTATAAGCATCCATTTCTTTATATGACGCATCACCAATTGCCTTTTCAGTACTTGCAAGCTGTTTCTTGGTCATAGTGGTTGTTTCACCAAGTTCAGCAGCTAACACGGCTTTCTTTTGCTTTGACTTAAGATTAAGAGTTTCAATTTCATCTTGAGCCATCTTACGTTGCAAATTACCAATTGTGGTGACCTGATCAGAAGTCAGTTTGACACCTGTCTTTGCAGATTCAGAAGTAATTGTATCAACCTGTTTTGCCGTTTTTTGCATATCAGTAATGCGTTTTTCGTTAGCACTATGCTCTTTTTCGGCCTGTTTCAAGATAGCCGCACCAGCAACACCACCAACTTTATCAGCTTCTTTTTTTGCATTACTGTATGTTTTATCTACATTTTTACTTGCAGAAGTAACCATGCCTTTAAATGCAGTCTGCACAGTTTTAGCTGTACTCTTGGCATCATTCCCAAAATCTGTCAAAGCAGTAGAAGCTTTAGTTTCAAAACTACCGAAATCATTGGCAGCATCAGAAGCTGTAGCACCGATATCAGAACCCCATTCTTTAGTTCTTTGTGCTGATTCACTTGCTGATTTTCCATAGCCATACCAGATTGCAGCACCAGCGACAGCAGCTACTCCAACACCAGCAAGTGCTGCACCTGCAACTGTCAATGAACTGCCAAGTACACCAGCTCCCGCTTCGGTTGTTGTCAAAGCTGTACCAAACAAACTCATTCCAGTCTTAGCGGTTGCAACTGTCCCGTTGACACTTGAGACTGTGCCATTTACAGCACTCAATGAACTAGTAGCACTCGCTGCACTTCCTTGAACAAGTTTTAATTCACCGCCTAGGCTCTTGGTACCACCTTGTAGCAATGTCATCACTTCATTAGCGGCTTGGGACTTAGCACGCATTTGTTCAAACTTACTTACAGTTCCAACGATTCCTTTACCAACTAAACCGAACCCAGAAGTTAATTTTCCAACTACATTTAAAACTGGTCCGGCAGCTGCAGCTAACAACGCAAACTTAATAATTGTGTCTTGGGTTGAATCATCAAGATTAGAGAATCCATCTACAGCTTTAGTTACGTCATTAACAAGTGGTAATAACTTTGGAACTAGTTTCTCGCCAATCTCAATTCCTAACACCTGCAACGAAGCTGTTAATTTCTTAACGTTATTTGCCGATGTATTGTTCATTTGATCGGCAACTTTTTTGGTTGCACCACCAGCGGCATTAGTTTTGTCAGTTAAGTCCTGCAGTGACTTCGAACCAGCTGAAACCAGTGCATTCATAGCTGTTTGATTTTCTTTGCCAAAAGCCTGTGCTAAAGCTTTACCACGTTCAGCCTTGCTCCAACCATTGGTTCCTTTAGTAATATCAGAAATTAATTGTGGCAAATCATGAGAATCGTTTTGCAATTCTTTTGTGCTGATCCCCATTTTCTTAAAAGCATCTTGAGCCATAGCAGTTGGTTTAACCAATGATGTTAAAATTCCACGTAAACCAGTACCAGCTTTCTGCCCTTCAATACCACGGTTGCTTAAGATACCAATAGCAGCGGCAGTTTGTTGAACAGATAGTCCTAAACTAGAAGCAACTGGGCCAGCATACTTCATAGCATCAGACATATCACCAAAACCACTAGCCGTTGCATTAGCAGCATAGGTTAATGCATCAGTAACCATAGTGGTGTTCTTCAATGTCGCAGCTGTTGAACTAGATTTAAGCCCAAATTGTTCAACAATAGAGGCCGTCGCATTCATGACAGTTCCCATGTCTTCACCAGAAGCCTTAGTAGCATTAAGAATTGCTGGCATAGAGCCAAGTACCTGTGCAGTTGTATACCCACGACGAACTAATTCAGCCATGCCGTTATTAATTTCGGTTGTTGAAACACCATAAGTCTTAGACCAATTCTTAGACGCCGTCGACATCTCGTCTAATTGTGCTTTGAATTTAGCAGTAACAGCACCACCATTTGTTAGTAGTGGCCCTATCTGTTGAATCTGTGAATCAAAGTCAACAGCTGCCTTAGTCGCAAGTGCCAATCCAGCAACTACTGGAACTGACACTTTACTGGTCATCTTAGAACCAATGTTACTCATTGACGTTCCAACGGTGATTGCGGATTTACTAATCTTATTTAAACCACCTGTGAAACCAGTCGTTTCAACTCGTGCCTTAGCCATGGCGGCAGCATTGTTTTTATATTGAGTAGCCAAAGAAGCTAACTTGGCATTCGCATTTTGCAACTGTGTAGCTAATTTTCCTGTCTGTGCAGTAGCTTTACCATTCACAAACGAATCGTTATACGACTTGCCTAATTTCTGAACAACGTTCTGCTGTGCACTCATCACAGACGTTAAGCCCTTAGCTTTGGCACCCAAAACATCTAGCTTATTCCCAGATTGTCCAATCACGGACATAGCTGACTTCATGTCAGCCATGGCATATTTAACTTCACTCTTAGCCCCTTGTAGTCCTTTACCAAAATCAGAATGATCAAGTCCTAACTCAATAACCATTCTTCCTAATGGTTCATCTGCCATATTTTTATCCTCCTTTCATTAATTATTGTTTTGCAAAATCTTTTAAACTCATTACTGGTGCGTTACCTGGGTCAACTCCAAAATGACCAGGACGTACAGACACACCGTGTTTGGTTTGCTGTGACTTATCAGTCTGGCTTGCCCCAATAATTTCTGACAATGTGTCAAAATCAACGTCGTTTAAAACGCTGCTTAATGTATATCCCTGGCGAGTTTCAACAATCGCATCAATTGCCGCTAAGACTTGTCGTCTTGCTTCTTGGATTGTGACTCCGTTTCCATCGCCAGCATCGCTTTTGGGTCCACACCTGCAACGTTACAAATAAAATCGAATAAAGTGTTCATCAAATCAATACCGTTAATTCCATCCAGCAACGTCTCTTCGGTAATTTTTGGATTATCAAAAACTTCAACCATAAAGTTAAGTCGTTCTGCGATAACATCTCTCATTGGTCGCTCTGAATTATTTTGTTCAATCAAATCCAGAGCTCGAATAACCTTAGACGCAGGAATAAAGTTCTGCTTAAATGTCTGTTTATTTCCCTTTTCATTGAGAATTTGTATCGTAATTTCTTTAGCCATAATTTTCCCTCCAAATAAAAAAGGCAAGGCCTGGACGAACGGCCCTAACCTTGCCTAATAATGCTTTACCTATTCAGCTCCAGACGCTGCGCTTGAAGCCGCACTGCTAGCACCTGATGATGCAGGTGCAGAACTTGAAGCGCCAGAGTTAGTGGTTGATGAATTCTCCGTTGTGATTGACAACTGTTTTTCAAATGCTGTAATTGCGGCAGCATCTTTACCAACATATTTCTGCATAACTTCACCATTAGTCACACCTTCACTGGTAGAACTGATTGGAGTGAGAGTCCAAGAGTCTGCTTCTGGTGTGAACGATTTAGAACTATCAAGTGTATTCATGTCAATCTTGTCACGTGTGAATGTACTACGATAGAAGCCAACTAATGCAGTTTCTCCAGTATCTTCGACAGATTCCATTTCAACAGAGCAATAGGGTGGTAAAGTATCTGCACCACCATAACTGATTTTATTTTCATCAGTTTTGAATCCAGATAATAAATCAGCTGTTTCTTCTGGTAAATCAAGAATTCCTAATGCAACTTTTGCATCCCCTAAACCTTGACGAGACAAGTAATAATCAATGTCAGAACCAGCAACTTTAACCGGATCTTTTGCTAATCCACTGATTTCAGCAGTAACAGTGGCACCTTTATGTGGATCACCTTGCACAATGATGGTTGTGCCGGCCTTACCGGTTTCATCAAATGGTGTAATTTTCAATCGTTTATATCCAACAAACATATATTTTCCTTCTTTCTAATAATTCACATCGTAAAGACTAGTTGTCCCACGGTATCTTCTTGCGTCTACAAAACGACCGGTATCTGGAAAATATTCATCCAGTCCACCGGTCATCTGACCATAATTTAATTTTTTCATTTCTTGTTTAATCAAATACTGTAATTGCTTAACCTCTGATCTAACCTTAGATTCACAATTAATTTGAATCGTAAATTTCAAAGATAATTCTTGATCACTACCGCTCTTAGCTGATTGTGGTGGCTCTAACGGTTCAATAACAATAAACGCTTGATTTTGGTTGGCAGTGTCCGGGTAATCATAATATTTGATCCGGTGCTGACCGCTCGTTTCAAGCGTCATCTTGTTAATCTCATCATTTGATAGCAACTGATTATAAATAATGGATAGCATGTCTTTATTATTCATAGCAGTTTCGACCTCAATCCATCCATAATAACCAATTTATATTGTGGCTTAACGGCATCATAAGTCTTTTGCAAAACACCAAAACCACGTGGTGTAAAATGCTTACCATTCCTTGTGTATCCAAACTCATTCAAATGCACAATGGCATAGCGTTTCTTTGGACCATTCCAACCAACACGAATGATGTTTTCGCCAGCTACTTTATGCGCCTTACCCACAACAACTTCATCAGTTTCAGCACCCGTATCTGCGAAGGCAGAAACAGCGCCTTTAACTTCTTTTTCGACAAGTTCCCCAGCTGGCTTCAAAGCAGCGTTTTCGGCACGGCTTAAAGCACGATCGCTAAGTTTTTCAGATAGTTTGTTGAGCACTTCATCCATGCCCTTAATTTCCACACTCAAGACGTAACCACCCCCAAAACAATCACAACAAATTTGTCGTCTTCAAAATCAGGACGTACATCAATGACATTCCAAACAATATTGCTGCCTTTACTGTCGATATAACGATAGTCATCAATCACACAGACATCATCATTGTCAGCTACATACTGACCACGTGAATCACGAATCTTAACAGTGACAGCTCGGCTGGTATCATGATCATTTAAGATTTGACGATCCTTATTACTTGGCGCATAAACTTGTGCATAGCATTCATAGAGTTGCTTTAGAACTGTTTCACCTGGTTCTGGTCCATCATTAGGAGCATTACGATAAAAGCCAACAGGCGTTCTCAAATCTCCACTACCTGTACTCGGCCGTTTATAGCTAGTCTGAAACATTATCATCACCGCTTTCTGGTGAATAATTATCCAACGAAACACCAATCAATTCGGATTGAAAATTATCGTTAAAATATTCCAAAGCATCGTTGTAAACATATCGTGAACGCTCCAGGACTAATTCAGCAATTTGTGGTTTAGCAAGATCATCAGAGCCAACAAGCCGTTTAATCGCCACTTGTGACTTGCTAAGAATATCATTTAGGTTGTCGTTTTCTGAATCGTGAAAAATATGATTTCGTGCTTTAAATTCATCAAGTAGTCCAGTTTCTTCACTCATCAAATCACTCCCTATTCAGCAGGAACTAATGCTAACAAGTCTGCTTTAGCTGTCTTACCTGTGTGATCAATTGAATGTGCGTCTAACCATGCAGTGATTTCGGCAATAGTATTCGTATCAGTTGGTTTTACATTGCCTTTAGGATCGAATGTACTTTCTGTGTTACCACCAGTTGTTGTTTGATTAGTGCCAGAGCCTGAACCGGTAAGTGACAAATCATAAACAGCAGCTGCATTATTATCCTTAGCTTTTCCATAGAAGAATTGCTTAGCGGTAAATAAGTCCATATCTTCAATAGCTAATGTTTGGTCATATGGCATAATCTTTAATGGACCAGCTTGAAATGCATCATAACGATCAGGTAAGAATGCAATCACTTTACCATCGGGCGCAAATTCAGATTCAACTGTTGTTAAGCCAAAAGGCATTGCAGTTACAAATTGACCAGCTAAATTCTGAACCATGAACTGTGCTTCAACATCTAATGAATCTCCAGGAGCCATAACAAGAACTGTCTTGCCTTTAGCGACAACTGGATGTCCATTTTCCTTAACAGACAATTTCTTAATCACACCGGCTAATTCTTTAGCAGCTGTTTTGGTGTTAGCAAAAGTCAAAGTCCCCGCAGAAGCTTTTTCAGGATAAACACCACCAGTAACGGTTACTCCTTCTTGAACTTGACGATTTAAACCAATTGGTTTGTCATTACCATCCCCTGTTAGAAATGCTTGTTCAGCACCTACAGCGAATGCTTCTGAAATCTGAGTAACAACGTATTGCTTGATCCATGCAGGGCCGAATTCCTCAAGATCTTTTGGTAATACCATAAAGGCTGTTGCCTTAGATTGAGTCGCCTCTGTTTCAGTAAATTTAGCGTCCAATTGACTGGTAATTTCACCAAAAATCTTGCCCCAAGCAATGACACCGGAAGCATCAGATTGAATAATCTTCAAACTAACCCCTTGGTTTACCAAACCAATCGCTTTCAAGAATGGATGATCTTGAACCATATCATCAAATACTTCTGTAACTGTAGTTTGCGGTAGAATCTTAGGTTCTTTAAAACCGGTATCTGTGGAGATTTCATTGAAGAATTTCGTTTCCTCCATAGACATTTTTGGATCTTGCTGTTTAGCGTTTAAGTAATCCTCTGTTTGAACATTCACTTGTTTCTTGATTTCAGCTAAAGTATCAGTACTTAAAGCGTCCATCATATCTGTAAAACCTTGTTGCTGTTCGCTAGCAGATGCGTTTGATTTAACCAATTCAGCATAAGCTTTTCGCTTTTCAGTAAAATTAGTCATCGCATCATTATTAAAATTCATAGTCATAAATTCTTCCTCTTTTCTGTATTTAAAAAGCGAACGGCTTAAATGTTGGCTGCTCGCTATCTTTTTCCTTGATTAAATTTTCTAATTCATTCACACGTTTAACCAGTGCAACTGTATTGGACGTTTCCTCGCTTGCTTGTAAAGTGTTGTTAGCCTGATCCATTGCAATTTTGGCATTATCAGAAATCAATTCTTTGATTTTATCAACTGCGGTTTTTGGCAATAATCCAGAGCCACCATCTGCCACCAACTGAACCTGATCTTCAAACATAATTTCATCTACAAAGCCTAGTTCTTTTGCTTGATCAGCATTTAAGTATGTTTCGTAATCCATCTTTTCTTGCAAGTCTTCCATTGATAATCCCGTTTTCAATTGATAAGCATTCGCAATCGCTTCGCTGGACTGCTTTAAAATTTCAGACAGCTTGGCCTGGTCACGATAGTCACCAACCCAACCGCCAGCCACGTTGTGAATCATGATTTGACCGACTGGACTAATTCGTGTTGGGTTACCAGCCATTGCAATCAGTGATGCAGCACTAGCGGCCATACCAACAATGTTAACTGTCACTTTACCAGTATATGCTTTAAGCGCCGTATAGATTTCATTTCCAGAATCTACTAAACCACCGCCAGAATTTATATCGACTTCAACATCTGTTCCGTCTTCGGGTAAATTATCTAAAACATCTTTGGGTGCAGTACTATCCATCCCCAACATGTCATAAATCCACTTGTCATTATTGCTAATAATTGGGCCTTTAACGTTGATTTTCATTGTCATCATTCTCACCTCCCTTCGTTGTATAATTCTTAGTCATCACAATTTGATCTCCGTCAGCTCTTGGCGGTAATCCGATTGCTTCACGAACTTCATTTTGTGTGACCATTCCAGATGATCCAAGTTTGTCAATTGATTCAGCCATATCCACAATGCTTGGCCGATCAATCCCGACAGATTTAATATGCATTTTTTCATTCATCAAATCTTCCGGTTCAACAAATTTAGCGTTCAATTCATCCCTGATAATTTTGAGAATATATCGTAAACAATAGGTATTAAACAGCTGCATATTTTCCTTATTTTCTACATTGCTTCCATGAATTAATGCAGATGGAACACCAACCAAACTAGCAACATCATCAATGAACGCATTCTTAACACTGTCAGTTTCCGAGAATGCCAAGTTCTTAACACCCGTGCCGCCTGAAACTTCCTTATACTCAAAGCCTCGTGTGGTCGGCACAATAGCCACCGAATTTTCGTTAAAAGATTTATAGATCTTGTTAATAAAGCTTTGAAGCTTTTGCGTTTGCTCCTCTTGCGTACCAGTAGTAGTATCAACTGCCACCGTTGCTCGAACCTGATTATTACGCATTTCAATATCGTACAAGCGACCAATCAGCTTACCGTAATCGCCCCACAGCCCAGTAATGTAGTTATCCAGTTTGTCGTTTGAATAGGTCAGATAAATTACTTCATCCATGCTAAATGTTCGTTTAAACTGGTAATCCTTAACAAGAACATCGCTAAATGTGTCTGGATAAACAGCTCGTTCAGTACGACTAAAATAATCAGCAACCAGCAAATCCTTACTGTCATCTTGAATAATTAGAACTTCATTATCACGAAGTAATTTGTAAACAACATCTTTCCAAAAATCAGTGGCTGATTGGTCTGTGTTTGGCCGAACATTTAAATGATAATAAATATCATTTTTGACTGGCACTTTGTTTTGAATAACTTGAAATTCAGTTTGGCTCGCTGCACGTGCAACAAAGTTTAAAACCTCGTCAATTGCGAGTCGTTTCATGTACGCCCGATTCGCCGTATCTTGAAATAGATCAATATCATAAATAAAGCTAGAATCTTTACGCCTAGTAAACAGATCCATGAAGCTTGAAATTATACTCATATATTTTCACACCTCCCTTCTTGCTAGAAATTAACTGAATCCAGCATGTTTAAAGATTCATTGATATCATAATCTGGCAACTGATCAACAAGATATTGACCATACTCAAAGGCTTTAAAGCCATCCGTTTTACGTCTGATTTCTTCTTTCTTTCCGAATTTCTTATTGCCATTAGAATCAATGGTAACCAGGACATTCTGCATATTCCAACGTAATGGGGCGTCATCTCCCCACACATACATTCCGCTAGCAAAACCGTTCTCAATCCTTGGTGCTAACAAACCATCAATAGCAGTTGGATTACGAACAATGACAACTTCAAAACCTGCATCTTCAAAAAACTTCCGAAGCAAATCAGCCCGGAAGTTATCAATTACTATTTTTTTAATGATGTATTTTTCTCGTTGCTTAACAAACCAATCAACCACCTTTTGTGGATCAATTGTTGATTCGTTTAACACGGTTATCCATCCTTGCTTTTCCCAATCAGCAATAGGAGCAGCAGAACGAGGACGATCATTAGGATTGGCAGAATAGCCATAATACTTGTCTACGAAACCTTTTCGTGCAAATTGATGCGATAGAAAATATTGTTTACCTTGTAATTTAAAAGTTAAGCCATTGGCGGTAAAATCGCGAATGCTTGCGAAGTCTACCGATCCAATTGCTTCGTGTCCTTCTAATTTGTCGAACGGAATGGGAGCATTCGTTGCTTTTATCTGCTCATAAGGCGCCACTGATTTTTCTGGATCTTTCAATGGCAGATCCATTCGCTTGGTCAAGAACTCTTCACGCATACTAGGTTCAGATTGCATTTTAATATATTGCTTTTTAATTTTTCGAAACAATGTTTTTCCATATGATGTCAAGGGTTTGGCTAGCATAGGATTGGCTTTTTCCCACATATCTGGGTTATCAATCTCATCTTCATTATCCAATTTGCACCAAAATGGAAACATTGTATCTGGTGGAAGCTCTCCACGCATAACCTGCAGTGCAATTTCTTTTTTAGCGTCTAAATAGCCATCTCGCACATAACCGTCAGAACCAATTTCAAACTGTCTTGATTCTGGAACTTTACCAAGTCCTGATTCATAGACTTGTACACCCTTGTCATCTGGATACATATGAATTTCATCAAAAACATCGAAGCCGTCACGCAATCCATCCTTAGTTTTTCCATTCGATGTCTGATAAGTCACAACTGAATGCGTAAGTGGTACCTCAATCTGGGACTTATTAGCATTGAATGATTCCTGCATTTTTTCGTTTGATTGAATAACATTGTAGATCTCGTTAATCGAAGTTTTAGCTTGCTCTTCTGAATTAGCCACGATCGAACCATTGTAACCAGAAATGCCGTTTAACTGACTGATAAGAAATGCACTAAGTGAACTAATCGTTCCATTCTTACCAGCACCACGACCGAGAACCCAAAAATGTTCATCATAATAAACATCATCCGTGTTTGAATCATATAAAAAAACGAATGCTATTAAAAATCTCTGGTAAGCAACAGTTGGGAAAAACCATTTTTCTGTAAAGGCAATGCAGTCATGAATTTTTTCTTCATTAAAAAATAAGTCGTCATTACTAAGCACATATTTCTTTAGATAATCAATCAGCATGATTCGTTCTTTATTGAGCCTTATTTGACCGCTCCGGTAGGCGCTAACGTAATCATCAACATACTTTTGATGAATCATACTAGACCACCTTTATCTTCCTTAGGGGGCGTTTTATGGACGCTTTTTCTAGCTTTTATTTTGCTCATTTCGATTGATGAATATAGTTCTTTTTCGAGATTTAATAATTGCGTATTCAATTTTTCTTTCTCGGAAACCGCCGGATTAACTTTCACAAATTTTTGTTTGCCATTTTCCACAGAAATCACAGCGCCATCGGCTTTTATCGACTTGTTCAGCTTGTTATAAAGTTTTCGCAAATCCAAATATCGACTGATTTTTTCTTGCTGAAATAAATTATTCTTATCGCTATTTTCCTTAAAATATTGTTCCATTTTTGACTGCGTCACACACCCACCCCCTCGTGAGATAAATTTTTAACACTTTTTCCGGAGTCGAGTCCTACCCACCGGTTCCCATTTTTAATTTTTTTGGGAAATTTTTGACCCCGGGGGCCATTTTAAAATTATTTTTTGGAAAATTTTTCTAAAAAACTTTGCCAATCAAAGAAAATTGCTTTGTTAATGTAGTAGAAACCGGTGAACGTTGCGTCTGCATTCATGCGTTTACAATAAGCTTTTGCACGTCTCTCGTTAAAGTACACTCTATGAGCGAACAGCACGTTGGCTTGTTGGTCTCTCATGACCACGTACACAACTACCTGCTTAGTCTTATCTGTTTTAAGTTTCATAACAGCACTTCCTTAATCATTTGTTTGCCACATCTACCACAGTGATAGCATCTATACCGCTTGCCATTCTTACCCATCATGCCAACATAGAAATAGTTATGATGTAGTAGCAAACACAGCATTCCATTCAAACTAATCCCACCTCTCATCTTTACTCCACTTGTTTGGTTTGGCCTTATGCTTATGACTTGAGTAATTAAACCTGTGATGTCGCTTGTTATGACAGTTCTTGCATAGTGTCCGTAAGTTACTTGGCTCAAGTCTAAGCTCTGGATAGTACTCAAGTTCTTTTATATGGTCTACTTCCAAGATACTATCTGCATCAGTCGTTACCTTGCCATCTGCTTTACACCACTGACACTCATGGTTATCCCTGTCCAAGATGTAATCATGCATCTGCTTCCATCTGACAGAGTTGTAAAAGTCACGCCGTTCTTGCCACGATAATTTAGTTTGCATGATTAATATAAATTCGATTCAACAATAGTTCGCTTAGTATAAGTATCATCACCATGTTTGTAGTAAGCTACTTCGAAAGAATGAGGCTGAATGTTTTCATCATTGGTCCTATATTTATAATCAATAGAAATGAGTGCTCCCCTAATATTTTTGCCATCTACAAATATTTTAGGTGGCTCATTAATGTCATCAATGCTAATTTGAACATGTTTACTTTCTTTTGCTCGCAAATGATTGTAATTTCTTCTTGCATATTTTCTCATATCAATTGCCTCCAAATAAAATAGACACACAATCAAATGATTGTATGTCTTAAACCGATATCGAGGTGTGGATTTGCACCACACATACTACTCGTATTATATAATTTGAAACTTTGTTATTTACTATTCCCTACTTAGATGTTGCGTGATATTCTCTAATTGTTCATTGGATTTAGGTCCAACTGGTATAGGCTTTCATCTCCTGTAGATTATCTACGTTATAAGCGCGCCGCCCAGACAATTCGAAACACCGCAAACCACAAGCTGTAGCGATTAATTTGATTCGTGTTCACTCGCGTGACACGCAGCTGAATCTTTTAATCTAGTCTTCTTATATTGCGAGGATGCCCGTTAGAGTTGGAATTAGGGAACATCACGCAGCACCTAAGCTTATCCAATTAATTCAAAGTGAAAGGAGGTCCTATCCTATGAATTTATATTTAGGTATTGATGTTGGTAAAAATAAATTAGACTTTTGTGCTTTAGATTCTGATCAACATTGCCGTTTTCAAGATGAAACTACTAATGATCTTAATGGTGCCGTTAAAATTAAACAGGTAATCTTAACTGAGACTAAAACCCACCATTATGAAAAGATAACTGTTGGTATGGAAGCCACCTCGGTCTATAATTTTCATCCGATGACTTTTTTCGCCGAAGATAGCGAGTTACAAGCCTTAGGCTTATCGGTTATCACCATTAACCCCTATACGTCACATCATTTTAGCCAGTTATTTGATGATGGTAAGACGGATGCGATTGATGCCAAACAATTAGCTGATTTGTTACGGATCAAACCACTGGGAACTTCAGTTGCTCGCCAAGAAAACTATGTGGCTTTGCAACGTCTAACACGGGAACGTTATCACTTGGTTAAACAAATGACTGATTCTAAAAATCATTTTTTGAATAATCTTTATTATCGTTGTAATACGTTAGAACGGGAGCTGCCAACATCCGTTTTTGGTTCAACTATGATGACCCTAATTACTGATGAAGAGTTAACCTTGGACGAGGCAGCGGCGCTACCTCTTGATGAATTAGTCACCCATCTTCAACAGTTAGCTCACGGTAAGTTTGGTGATGCCGAAGCCGTTGCTAAAGCTATTAAGAAAGCAACCCGTTCTTCTTATCGCCTATCAAAAGTCGTAACAGATTCTGTTGATGAAATTTTGGCGGTCTATGCGAATGAAATTCGGATGTTAAAAAAACAAATCCAAGTTTTGGA
The DNA here is from genome assembly GCF_051122535.1 of Pediococcus sp. M21F004. Classification (NCBI taxonomy): domain Bacteria; kingdom Bacillati; phylum Bacillota; class Bacilli; order Lactobacillales; family Lactobacillaceae; genus Pediococcus; species Pediococcus sp. M21F004. The sequence goes on along the minus strand of NZ_CP177314.1, from coordinate 256,324 downwards.
TAAAACAATTACACAGATATCTACTCAAATCACAGATATCAATTGTTTAACTAGTGTTCCCGGTATTGGCCCAGTTTATGCGGCTGGTATTGTGGCAGAAATTGGTCAAATTGAACGTTTTCCCGATGAAAGTCATATTGCCAAGTATGCTGGCCTGGCTTGGTTACCACATGAATCAGGCACAAGCGTTCGTCAAGCTACACCACGAACTCGTAAGGGTAATCAATATCTTCGTTATTATCTAGTTGAAGCTGCCAACTCGATAAGACGTTATGATGTTACTTACCAACGCTATTACCACAAAAAATATGAAGAGGTACCCAAGTATCGTCATCGTCGAGCTATTGTCTTGACGGCACGAAAGCTTGTAAGATTGGTGGAAGTCTTGCTTAGAAACCATCAATTTTATATACCACCCAAAGTGGTATAGCTTTCGAGTTTACGATACTGAGTCCCTTCTTAACCCGCTAAATTAACTGTTTTAGTGGGCTGGGGAAGCTATACTCTCAAGAACTGATTAAATAATAAAAACAAAGCTTTTTACATACTTGACTTATTACCACAAGGCTTATCATGATCAGTAGCCAAGTCACCTAGTACGAAACTTCATGATGCGGCACCGCGCTTTCTCTGCGTCTACCTATTCCGCCACTCGATATAATTAAGACCAGGCAACTGTAGCATACGGCCAATATACTCGACAATTACCACCTGGTCTCAAATGTATTTAACTAACGTAAAAATGGTTGCCTTTCTTCATCGGCATCACTCCTTTAAATTATTTATGCTGCCGACGGGATTCGAACCCGCATCTTCTGTCTTACCAATTAAACGACGACAGCGCCCGAAAAGATTAAGCAACTTAAAATTGTAAATTATTTAGAAAGGAGGTTTACTTAGCCAATGAACTTATCTCATGCACATCTCTTAATCTTTTCGATAATACCAATATACTACGTAAAATCTGTACTTCCCTGCCAAAATACTGACAAAAGTCTGACAATTTACTGACAAAAAACTGACACTTTTTACAAACATTTGAATAACGAACCGGCTCGATACGATTCTGAGAACTCTCTCAATGCCGTATTATGTAGCCTGTAAAACGTTCGCTCATCAATTCTCATATCAATCATAATCATGCGATCTGTCGGTTTATTTCTGTCAAGATATTTGGCCACTAGTAACTGCTGCTCGGTGTCGGAAAGCCACGTGATAGCTCTGTATATCTCGTCCAGTTCGTACTGTGCATTTGTCTGCTCAATAATCCGTTCTTCAACTCGATTGCCATAAGACGGCGTACTTGGCATATCACTGATAGTTGGTGACTGTAAATCGGTTAGTCGCTTACCAGCGATACGCATTAGCCTTCTACACTGCTTCAATTTGTTTTCAGCAATCTGCTCCACTTTCCCCATGCCATCAACTCCCGTGATATAATTAGATGTTGGATAATTAAGTGAGAGTATTGGCATGCCTAAATATTAGGGATGCTTTTTTGTGCCATCTAATCGACCTTTTCAGCGGCATACTCAAACGGTACACCCATTGGTGCTAAGCTAGCTGCTAGCAACGTCCCTTTTTTCAAAGCGGCTTCTTTTGTATAAAACCGATCGGCTTCCTTTTTTTTGGCATTATAGCTGTCTTGACCATAATAACCACCACTACTTTTGATTTTTAATACATACATTTTTTCTTCTCCTATCGTGGCGGCATCCAATTGCCGGTTCATAGGTTTTACTGCATTTTTATCATTCATTTTCTCTGTCATTTACTCACCCTCAATTAATTCCGTTTGTCCGTCGGATTCGCCGTCTGTATCAAGCTCGGTTTGGTTAGGCGTGAATTTGACCATTACACTAGTGCCAGACGTCATAACTAACTGATTGACTACGTCTAAGTAATCTTCCTCGTCAATCGTTAAGGTGACTTGTGCACCTTTGTCATCAAATCCTACCTTCTTGACCTTGGCAAACAAATTAAAACTATTATCTTTTAGCTCATTCATTTTAAATTCCTCCCATTTTAAAACGGTAATAAAATTTCGCGGATTACTTGATTAATCTCCTTAACGCTTAGATTCTTGTACGCATCAAACGCTTCTCTCTGATGCATATAGATATACTTACCATGATTACGCCACCATAGAATGGTGCCAAATAAATCACTGTTATGTTCTTCAAATTGCTTAATAAATGCGGTTCTAAATGTTATTTGATCTTTAGTCAAATTAAATCACCTACCGTGTAATTCAGATTTGTCTTCTCTACAGGTTCATTATGCTGCTTAGTAATTCCAAAAATTTTAGTTCTGAAATAATGAACGCGAGGCACTACAACTTCTACTGGAAACCGATAGTGTTTCGCAAACATTTTGAATCTAAGTTGCACTCCGGTATCTAGGTCGTAAACCGAAAACCCGTTCTTAACATCATACACATGTAAAATGCTTCCTGTTTTGTCATAAACAACAAAGTCCGGTGTGTACACCACTTTTCGAAACTTCATACTGTTCAATGCAAACGGCTTTACTAAATCAAACCTGGGGTGAACATCAAAATCTAACCCACAATTCTTTACATAGCGACTATAAAAATCCGCTTCGCATTGAGAATCAAATTTATAGCCATCAATCTCAACTTTGCGTCCTTTTCGGTTAATTGCCGACATTTGTCCCTTCATAACTCACTCCGTTTCACACCAGTGACAGCTTCCATACCTTCACGTGTCACAATCAATTGTTTGCCAAACTTACGAATTGTGCCCTTTGGAAACCGTTGAGGATATTTGTTATAAATGGTACGCACGTAATCTTTTTGCTTCCCCCACATGATACTTGCTTCATGACTTTCCATGTAATCTTCGTCATTTAAGTTAATTTTCATCTGTTCTTCCTCCATCTTTACTAGATTCATATGTGACCCTTGAATAGAGACGGCCAACCAAAGTTCATGATCAACAATAACCGGTTCACCAATCCCAATTTCTTTACGTTCTTTCATCATTTCTCCTCCGTAAAACTTCCAAACGTTTTTGCAATTTAGCCTGAGCATCTGGATCCATTGGTTTAGTTTCAGTCGGTTGGTTCTCAGCCCAATCCGGTAACGATTCTTTTTCTCGAATCTGATTTTTTATAAATCCACCGCGACGATTTGACTGCTGCTGTTCATGTTTTTCAGCTTCTTTCTTAGCCTGTTCTACTGTCGTAATTTTTAAGTCAGACCATCCATCAAATACTTTGAACAAATATTTATCAGCTCCATAACTTTGAACGTTCCTTCTGGCCGCATAATTTATAGCATAATTCACTAATTCATCACCAAACTGATTACGCCATTCTGTTAAGTCTTGCTGAGCAATTGCATTAGGGAATCCCCAAAGGTCTGTCCAGATATTGACTGGATTGTTTGAGTCACCTACTACTACATTCTTATCATTCTTTTCCTTCTTCTCATTCTTGTTTGTGTCCACTTGATGTCCACTTGATGTCCAAGTGTTGTCCACTTGTTGTTCACTTTGTTGGTAGGTTGTCCAGTTCGATACTGTTATGACGCTATATTGGGGACTTGATTTGATGTCCAACATTTGAGCATTCTTAAAATCATTTATCCACCTCCATAGCGTAGTGGCAGAAATTCGTTGTCCACGTCGAACCCCTTCATTGAACTCAATCGTTAATGTGTCGCGCCCCGTGACCATTTGTCCGCTGTCCACTGCCACTTCTTTTCCATTAAACAAAAATTTATTTGGTTCATGATTTGCCTTCATCAAAACTAATAGCCAAAGCTTTAATTGATCGGAATTAGTCCAAACGAAGGACTTACGAATTTTCCGATAAAGCTTAATCCAACCTCCGTCAGACATTTAATTCACCTCATCCTTAGAATGGCAAGTCGTCTTCATCAATATCAATTGGATTGCTACCGGCAAACGGATCTTGATTAGCTGACGGAGTTTTTTTCTTACTAGCTTGTTGGCTTTTGTCAGATTGCGACCTAGGTTCCAACAGTGAAAAGTTTTCAATTACAACTTCAGTCACATAGACACGTTGACCTTGTTGGTTTTCGTAAGAACGAGTTTGAATCCGTCCATCAATTCCAACCAATGAGCCTTTATGCGTAAAGTTTGAGAAGTTTTCTGCTGCCTTTTGCCAGATCACGCAGTTAATGAAATCAGCTTCATGTTCTCCTTTTGAGTTCGTAAATTGACGATTGACTGCCAATGTAAAACTAGCAACTGCAGTACCACTATTGGTGTACCGTAAATCTGGATCCTTGGTTAAGCGTCCAACAAGAACTGTTCGATTTATCATAATCAATCACCTACTTTGCAGTATCTTTCATTGCTTCGTTGAATCCATCTAGTACAGTAGAATTAGCAGAAGTTTTGTCGTCCTTAATCTCACCAGTTTCAGCATTGACATTATCTGGAACATCTTTTGACTCATCCTCTTGTTTCGCAGGTTCATCCTCTTCCTCAACATTATCTAGAACCGTTGGGTCCTTTACTAATTCATCAGAATCATCAATGACACTAGCTGTTTCATCACTTTTAACTGCCGTTTGCATATCAATGGAAAGGATTCCCCACTTAGAAAGTAATGACCGTAGGACTGTTTTTTGTGCCATAGCATCATAATTGGTTTTCCAAACGCCAGACAATTTTTGCTTATCACGTTCTTTATTATTGGCAATTCGGTGTGCTTCCACTTCATCCCATGTCCAATAGGTTGTTTTGGTAAAACCATTAAGTAGCTGGAATCTACCCACATAACCAACTACTTTGTCACTAACCTTTCCCTCCGGATCATAATCTAGCTCTTCGGTGAGTGGATTCCAAGACTTAACTTGTCCTTCGTATACCGTAACCAAGTTAATTGATTTGTATTGTCCGGAACGTTGTGCCAACTGAATGTAGCCCTTGTACCCAAGTACAAAATTAGCTTTCTTCTCCCATTTACCAGTTGCCTTATTCTTAGTGTTAAATGGAACTAGATAGGCATAACCAAGATTCTTATCAATTTGTAAATCCAAAGTAGCAGCTACCATTGCCCCGGTAATGATTGACATTGGTTGTGCATCGGCCAGATATGAATCAGAATTAACCAGATTTAAAACGGAGGTAGTAAATCCCTTGGCTTTTCCTTTTAGAACTTCACCAAACTTTTTTTGCATTGCTGGCGATTCCATTAGACCTTTAATCGTTGCAGATTGAACATTGCCCTTTTGTACCTGTCTTGATCCATTGGTTGCGTTCATTAAATCGTTATTGTTTGCCATCGTAGTTCTTCCTTTCAGTAATTCGTAGCATGCGGTTACCATTCTTGTTTGAACGATAAGTGATGTGGTAATTCTTTGTATCAGCAGTGTCACCAACACCCATTGCCACTCTCAACTCGTTTTCTGTTCTCTTAGTGTTTTCATCAATAATTTTGATATTGTCTTTTAATTCCTGACGTCGTTGTAGTTTTGCATTCCAACCACTTGGAAGTTCAACCTGAATTTGTTCTGATTTGGGATAGATAAGCTTTAAAATTTCCGTAGTGGATTTACTACCATCTGGATCAGGTGCCTCGTCCTGAATGATATGTTTATCCCACCATTCGATTAATTGCGGTTCAACCTGATTAATCAGCTCATCATCGCGTTCGTACCGCTTAATTCCGAAACGGTGACCACCAATCAAATATGCAAAATAACAATATGGTCGATTTAAAACGTACATATAGTGCTGAACCTGCAATCGATAAGGCGCCGGAATCTGGTCATCTGCCCAGGCATCCGATTTATATTCCATGGCCGTTTTGATCTCTAGGAAGCCCTCTTCACCAGTCACATCACGATCAATATCAGCTCGAAGAAACGGATGCTTAGGATCGTAGAATGTCTTATTCTGACGAAATACCTTTTTGTGAGATTGTTCTTCAAATTCATTAGCCAGAATTGGCTCCATAATTGTGCCCCAATGCTCAAACTCGTTACTATTCAGATCAATCGGAACTCTACCAGTCTTGTCCGCCCAGACTTGATAGGGTGATACCCATGGCGACAGGCCTAGAATTGCTGCTACATCCGAACCACCAATACCTTTACGGCGGTGCAACAACCACTCTTCCTTGCCCATGCCACCAGTATATTCAAATGGAATCTTCATCAGCATCGTCCTCTTCCCGTTCTTCATCTTCGAAGTGTGATTCAGCTTCGTCGCCATAAACTTGGTCGTCCATACGCTGGATAGCATCCCGTTCTGCTTGTGTCACATTATTCATTGTTAGTCCTCCTCGCACTTTGTGTTATAATTCGGTTGTATTTTATTTGCCTTAGTCCGTATGCCAGTACGGACTTTTTTATTTTGCTCGGAACATTTAATCATCCCTTTTCCTTCACGAAATTTATCTAATTTCAAGCTTTCATTTAAAAACATTTAAAGTACAATTAAATTAAATATAAGAAAGCGGGTAAATTTTATGGAAACGAGATTTGCAAACTACTTTAATCCTCAACTTGGGAGCCATCAATCTAAAATAGAAATTCCCGGCTTGTGTCCGTTTTGTAGTGTAGGTAATAATCCAACATTTAGATTAGAATGTAAGCAGACGTACACTGACGGAAAACATGTCGCTATGATCGCTTGTACGTGCCCATCTTGTGGTGGATGGTCTTATGTTCTAATCAAAAAAGAGTCGAGCAATTCTAGCAGTTGGAAATTACTTTCTTCATATCCCCAAAATTCAAAACACAAGTTTGATAAGCTTATCAAAGATGTTTCTCCAAAGTTTATAGAGCTCTACAACAGCGCATCTAACGCTGAACAAAACGGCTTTTTTGATTTGGCTGGCATGGGCTATCGTGGCGCCTTAGAGGTGCTTATTAAGGATTGGGCATTGGCATATTCAGATCCTCACGAATCAAAAGAAAAAATTGCCAGATATAAATTGAACGACGCGATTGCTCATTTTTTTAAAAATGACGTTGCAGCATTTAATTCATCTGATGTTGTTAGAGAATTTGGAAATGATTTCACTCACTGGAACCGTCCCGATGATTTTGATGCTCGACAAAATCTTGATGAAGTAAAAATTTACCTAAACATATTAATTAACTCGGTTTATCTCCAACTCAAAATTGCAAATCCACCGGCCGGACGTGGCCATCATTCGGTTTCAAAGAGTAAGTGACCGTTTTTATCATAGTAGTGTTCAACTAGCCGAACCCTATTTTCATCTGATCCGTCTCCAGCTCTAGTGGTAATATGAATCACTTTTTCAATCTCTACGTTGTAGGGATTTTTATTTTGCAATTTTTTCATTACTTCTTCTTTGCCTGGTCTGTTCATTTTTTTGTTCTCCTCATGTATCGCATCTTTTTATTTACTTCGAAATTCATCTAAACTAACATCAAGTGCGTCAGCTATTCTTTCCATTAATTCAAAACTTGGATTCTTAATTTGCTCATTTTTAATCGCGTAAATTGTTGAATTATTTTTAAATCCAGCTAACTTAGATAGTTGGTTAGCACTAATTCCTTTGTCGTTTAATACCTGTTCAATTTTCTTCCACATGGTTCCCTCCACTACTACATATGTGACACTAACTTTTAAAATACACATTATGTTGTGTATTATCTGCTTTTATAGTAAAATTAGGTTGTATTAAGAATCAATTTCAATTAACCGAGGTGATATAAAATGGGATTAAGTCCAAAATCAAATCAGCAAAACAATTTAAAAAATTGGAAAGATCTTGACAATGTTTTACAATCAGCCTTTAAAGTTCAGATAAAGGGTGAACAGCCAAGTGCAACAATTAATCCAAACGAGTATGAAATGAGCGTTCAAGAAATAATTGATGAAGGCACTAAAAATGGTTACAACGTTAAAACGCATGCAGATGGTATACATCTCGTATTTCATTAGTTACTTTTAAAACTGTTAATTGCTGTTTGAAGGGATGCAATGTATCCTTTTGCTTCATCAATTTCAGATTTAAGTTGTAAATATTGCTTATCATCTAAGTGTTCCTGGCTACCTTCAATAGCTTGGAGCACTTTTTCTATAGGCTGTTGTATAGTAATGGTATTGTTACTGCGCATAACGAGGACTGTTATGCCATCAAGCTTATCAATCACTTCAATTGCATCCGGATTAATCCATTTATTTTCAATTTTTACTAATTTCATTTCTTGTCACCTCCCTTCAGCACACAAATCAAAGCAATGTACCCAATTAAAACAACTATGCCGTATAACCAAATTGTCATTACTTCAACCTCATTCGTTGTTCATACTGGAATTTTTCATTATTACTGAAAAACACTTGATTGTGTCGATCCTTCTCAGCTTGAATCCCCGCGTCCTTACCAATTCGGTAACTAATACCTACAACGCTGGTCACAATCATCATCCAAAACACTACCCATCCTAAAATTGCCATTATTACCACTCCAATTCTTCATAATGCTTTTCAATAAATTCGGCCATTGCAGTAGCCTTAAAACGCCACGCATTGCCTTTTCCACTACTTCCATGTATTTGTCCCTTAGCCTCCATGGAAGCTATCTCATGGCTATATTTGGGGTTGTATAAGATGCTTGATTTAATCCATGTAACCGACTTGCCACCTAGCCATTTACGCAAGTCGGTAATCGTCCAGGACTGACCAATGATTGACTGTTGTGCCTGGTCATACAACACCTTGGTAAAATCAGGAATTGGGATTTTAACTGTTAGCTCGGTCATAACTATCACCAACTTTATCGTCCAAATATAGATCACTCATGCCTAACAAATCAGCAATGTTATACAGCCGTTCATTCATTAATTCCTGAACATCCTTAACTGTTGCCACACGAAACTCGCCGTCATCAGTTTTTACTTTTAGGTCCGTTCCACTAGCAATATCAATTGCATCTTTTAACGCTGCCTTTACATTCTCAAATTCCATGCTTCAGTCCTCCTTGATAGTTTCTTGTTCAATCATTGGCAAGATATCGTGCGTTTTAAGCAACTCGTAAATGAAGATATGTCCTTTTTGTGTCCACTTAGTTTGGGGCTTGATATCTTTGCGACCGTCCTTGTGTGTATATGGCACTGGAATTGTATGAGTATATCCATTGCTTTGATGCTTGCTGTACAAATACCAGCTTCCTGATTGATTAAACTGAACTTTGAAATCATGCAATAATTTGTTTAACTCATTTGCCGTCATTCCATAATTCTTAGCAATTGAAGTTGTCGTTACTAAACCTTTATTTGCTAAAATTTGATCATAGTAATCGGCCTTAGGCTGTAATTCTTTTACCTGCTGTTCAGCGATCAAACGCCCAGAGCGCTCCGTTTTTAACTTTGTGGCCAATTCGATGATTGTATCTGGATTAAGCAATGCTTCCTCAATTTTTTCATCGGTCATATATGCACCATGTTTACGAATTGATGGTAAAACCTCTTGTGTTACCCAATCCTGAAATTTCTCGGCCGTTTCGTTGTTTGCTTTGATTGCCAATTTGTAAAACTGTGGCTCAGTGATGAAATCACCCGTGCCCAATTGTGGGCACGATAGGTATTTTCTGACCCTTTCCCATCTAACATACTTTTTGCCACTTGTGGCAAAAGTAGTAATTCCCAGCCCAACAGCGGCTTGTTCAGCATCAAATTCAATATTTCCATCAATAGTTACACGTACTGGTAAACTAATCGATCCATTTGTAAATTGTTGTAATTCGTTCATCTTTTATACCTTCTTTCGTTTATAATTTAAATATTCCAATATATTTGAGGTGATAATAATGACTAATGAACAACGTGCACATGATTTAACTCTGCTAATTCTTAAAGACAAATTTTCTAGTCTTAAATCTTATGGAGAAGAAATTGGTGCTAAACCATCTTTACTAGATTCATATAAAGTGATTTATACAGAGGCTTTAAAATGGGTTGAAAAACAAAACTTTTAAAGTACGTTTTGTTGAAACCATTCTTTGATCTGCTGATCATTCATTTTTGAAAGTCGTTGACTAATGGATGCTTCATAAATTTCTTTAGCAGTTAGCTCTTTGTGCTCTTCACTACCACTAATAGTGTTGAGTACTTTTTTTATGTCTTCTGGTGTTCCTTCAATTGTTAACTTCATTTATTTCATCCCTTCCTAGCTACTTGATATCCAAAATTTTGTAAATACGTTTTCTAATACTTAATGATTTTGGCGTTGGATCCCCAGCAATTGCCCGATTGACCACTTGTTGATTTTCGTTAAGCAAATTTGAAAGCTCAACTTGTGTCATATCTCGTTCGATCAAAGCAACTTTAATTTTGCTTTTAATTGCTTTAGCACCTGCCACCATTGCCTCTTCTGTCATTTAATTTCATCCCTTTCTGTTATTTATTCATCAAGTTATTGACAACTAATTAGACTTAGTCTAATATGAAGGCATAATAAATAAGCAAGTAAAACCCTTATCTATCAACATTTGCTCGCCAAAGTAATGTTTTTGAAGGCTTGTTTTTTATTGCTTAATTACTTGATGAATTAAATATAAGCCTTAGTCTAAAAATAGTCAATAGATTTTTATACTTAGTCTAATATTTAGCTTCGTCAGCCAAAGGAGAATCCTTGATATGACGCCGTTAGACAGGATTAAAAAAATTTCTAAAAAAAGAGGTTTTTCATTAACTGAAGTGAATAATAAAGCTCATTTAGGTACAAACACAATTTATTCATGGAAAACTAAAGAGCCTAGTTTTAATAACTTGCAGGCAGTAGCAAAAGTTTTAGACGTGTCTGTCGATTACTTATTGGGTAAAACGAATGATGCTTCCACCAAAACAGCTAAGCATGCAGATCTATTAGATAAAGATATAATTCTTGCCTTTGATGGTAAGGACATCCCTGAAAGCGAGAAAGAGAAGATATTGGATTATGCCCGCTATGTCCTTGCACAAAGAGAGGCGAAGAAAAATAAATAATTCAGATGAAAATGAAATCGAAGATTATCTAACTAACTTAGCTACAAATAATAGTATTGATATCTGTAAGGCTGATGATTTAGAAAGTGCTACTCCCGATACTGCAATTACCAGTATTAATGTGATTATTATGAATACGAACTTTGACACTCGTTCTAGTTACTTATATAGATTAGCACACGAAATTAGTCATATCTTGTATGGGGATAAAGAGCTTCAAGGTGTTTACAACTTTTCAGAGCTTGGCAAGCGTGGTGAAGAATTAAAAGCACATCATAATGCAGTTAAATTACTTTTAAATATCGAGCAACCAACCAGTGTCATTAATTTCATGGATTTCTACCGTGTCCCTGCTTGGCTGGGAGATTATGTAGTTAGTCAATTTTAAATGTAATTTGGAGGAGTTTATTATGAAACAACAAGTAAGTTATTTATGTCCGCAATGCCACGAACCTGTGGAGCCATCAACTAAAGTCTGTCCCAATTGTGGAGCAAAAATAGATTTTGAAAATGATACTTATACTGAACATGGTAAATGGTCATATATAATCGTTGGCTATGTTTGTGCTGCCATTTCAATTTTAGGTGGCCCTATTGCTATAGCTGGTAGCATTATTTGTGGATATCAACTATATAAATATAAGTCTACCAAAGATAGTGGCTTTGCTTTATTAGTGGTTGGAATCGTTTGTGGCGTTATTGGATTAGCTAGATATTTTTAAAAAAAAGCCAATCTCAAAGCCATTAAAAATAAAATGTTTTGGAGGAATTATGACATGGGTTTATTGGTTGCTATTATATTGATTTACGCTGCATATAAATTATTGGGAGGATTGGCAAAATTCGTAATACCAGCTATTGCTATTATCTATGCAATAACTTTAGCTGTGAAATACTGGTGGCTTATTGCTGTTGTTGCAATAGGAACTGCTGTCTGGTATGGATACGATAAAAAAATGAGTAATAAACCGAATGTTTCTAAACCTGAAGTACATAAAACACAGGATGCCAATTTTGAAGAAGTTCATCAACCGGATGTTAATTCTTCAAGTCAGGAACCTACTGAAGACCAGGTAATAACTGATAATAATTTAAGCAAAATTGAAGTTCCAAAATCAAATAACACTGAAACTGAGAATACTGTCTCAATTCCAGTCAGAGAAAGAGTTGTGCCAACAGTGCACAAACTACGTCGTAAATTAACTGACTTTGTGGTATTTGATATTGAAACTACTGGTTTAAATCGTTACGAAAATGAACTTACACAAGTTTCAGCAGTAAAATATCGTAACGATAAACTAGTTGAAAAGTTTAATACTTATGTAAATCCTCACCAAATGCTTGATAAGAATATTACTTTTTTAACAGGTATAACAAATGAAATGGTCACAAATGCTCCAGAAACTGAAACAGTAATTCAACAATTTACAGACTTCATTGAAGACCTACCACTTGTCGGTCATAACATCTATAGATTTGATATTCCATTTTTAATAGCTAAAGGATTTTCAGTTCAGGACATTTATGCATTGGATACTTACCCGCTGTCAAACAACAAGTTACCGAAATTAAAAAATCATAAATTGCCAACTTTAAAAGAATATTATGGAATCGTAAATAGATCTCATAATTCGTTAAATGACTGTGAGACTAATGCTATAGTTTATCAAAATTTACGTGATGATAGATTGGATCAAGTTGAGCCTGATTATTCTAAATTTGAAAAAACACTTGTTGGGTTACGCTTTTCTATTACTGGACAATTTATAGAAAAAGGTCGTGATGAAATTGCAGAGGAAATAATTGAGCATGGTGGTAAATACACTAAAACAGTCACTAAGCTAACTAATTATTTGATAGACGGAACTCAAATTGCCACTAACTTAGTGGATGGCAAACATAGCAGTTCTGAACTAAAAGCTATGACATCTGATGTGACTAAAATTATTTCACTAGATGATTTTGAAAAAATGGCATTAAATAAATCTAAACAAGAAACTGCATAATAAAAAAAGCACATCCCCTGCCGGCAAGTTTAAAGGATGTGCTACGAAAGGAAGTGATATTAATGAGTGAAAAAGAAACTCGTGTGATGCCTATAAAAGATGTCCCAAACGCAGAAAACAGATCCATTAGTAAACCACAAACGAAGTCGGTTAAACCTAGCCCTAAGCCTAAGAAATAATTACATACGACTTCACTCTGTCTTTATAATCAACAATGATTGAATTCAAATCATTTTCTTTATATAAATCACGTGCTTCATCTACGGAGTATATTGTTTCGTCCTGGCCGTTTAAAGCAACTTGATGATTCCCTTTGTCGTCAATATTCTTAACATATCCTGATGAAATAAAGTTGCCTTCAAAATCAAAAGAAATTAAAAACAATTCTTTTCCGTCTTTGAAATTTTCGGAAAGTATATGTTCCATTGTTCCTTGATTATCGTAAAGACTCATGTTTAACTTGTTCGCAATAGCCTGTGAAAATTTATTGTATAACGTAAATATTCCAAAATAAAAAATGGTGATTACAAGAGAAGTTAGCAGTAATATCCAAATGCTATTACCTTTAAACAAGAACTTGCTAATTACTGTACTCAGTGCAGAATTAATGACGGAAAGAATGATCAACGTTAATTGTCTATCAGTTTCGTTATAAAAATTAAACAAGCCAAATGGGCGTAATAAAATGTACGAGATGAAACCCGGGACTATATAGATAATATTATTCATTTTATTTCTCCTTTGATGAATTACTTTCACTAACAATTATAACATTAAAAAAGCACATTCTCTCCCGCCAAGAAGTCGAATGTGCTTAACCCAAAGATTACATTTCTGTAGTCCTCTTTCGCTATTCATTTTAGCACTTGAGGACAGACGGTTAAAGCGAACGGAGGTTCTCAATATGGCAAGTATTAAAAAAGATAAAAATGGTAAATGGTTAACTAGGGTTTCGTATAAGGACGCCAGTGGAAAATATAGAACAAAAACGCAACGGTCACGCACGAAAGCTGAGGCAATTGATTTTGCAAATGAATATGAGCTCAAGTCTGGACGAGACGAACTAACTGGTAATATCTCGCCTTACTTCACAACTTACTTTTGGGATTGGTTCGAAACATACAAGGAATCAAGTGTGCGTGAACGAACTAGAGCAACCTACGTGCAAGCATACAACATTCTTAAGCAGTACTTACCTGGCATTCGATTAGATGAGTTAGATCGTCGTATTTATCAAAAATTTATGAAAAACTATGGTAAGAAGCATGCAAAATCAACAGTTTCTAAGATGAATTCACTCTATCATGCCAGCATTAAAGATGCTGTCTACGATGGATTAATTGAAAAAGATTTTGTAGAACACACATCAATAGTTTTTGATAAAAAGCGTACACGCAAAATTCAATATCTAAACGTGGAAGAACTAAAACGTTTAATGCAATATTTATATACAACTCGTAATTTTCATTTTACATCTAAATATATGATTATAACTGCGTTGTTAACAGGCATGCGACCAGGTGAAGTTGGTGGCTTGAAATGGGAAGATATTAATTTCAATTTTAGAACTCTTACTTTAAAACAGTCATGGAACGAAACTTCTAAGAATTTTGAGCCGTTAAAAAATGCTACTTCCTACAGAACTATTCGTATTGCTGACTGGTTAATAGGCTTACTGAATGAACTACCAAAGGATGACAAGTTAGGACGTGTCTTTGCAAATCAATATCACACCATACCAACTTCGAATGCTGTCAACACTGTATTAAAAAAAGCGTTGGTTGAAAATAACATTGAGCGTCAAGGGTTTCATTTCCACTCATGTCGTCACTCACATGTGGCGTACTTGCTCTCACAAGGCATTGATTTGTACGCCATATCTAAACGACTAGGCCATGCCGATATGGTAGTCACGGGACGAATATATGCATATTTGATTGATGAGTACAAAGCTAAAACGGATACTCAAATCGTTAACTCTCTTCAAGATATCCTACCGTTAGAAAAAGCAATAAAAAAAGACATCAATTAACGAAAATACCCGTTTTGTGCAAAACACAAAAATTTTAATTGCTAAACTTGCACACCCATCTGCCTTACAGAGTTTCAGCTTGTGCAAAATTTGTGCAAAATGTTTTTAATTTCTAGTGTTTTCTAGTACTTTCTTATGATAATAAAAAATCAGAAACGCTGGTATAAAGGCATTTCTGATTTTTAAAAAGTTTCTATATCATTCTATAAAGGAGAGTACAGGAATTGAACCTAAGCAGCTGTTGCCTGTATGAAGACAAGCTTGAAATGAAGATTTAAAAAAAACGCTTTTTGCCAATATGCCAGATTTTTGGTATACTTATTTAGTAAATTCTGGAGAGTTGGCAGAGTGGTAATGCACCGGACTCGAAATCCGGCGAACCGGCTTATACCGGCGCGCAGGTTCAATTCCTGTACTCTCCTTAAAATAATAGAAAAGTGTTGCCATAATTTGTCCTGATTGGACATCTTATGACAACATTTTTTTACTTACTTTAATAAAACTGGGCTTGTTCCCTTCACTGCCTGTTTTATCTAAACCGCCACTTGCCCTAGTATCAAAAGATGGCTCGTTGATCAAACTTACCACATATGTGGCCACACTTAAAAAAAAGATTTCTGACCAATCGGGCAATCGCACAGTCTGCAGCTAAATTTAGAACTAAAGGCTCCAATTCAGTTTAAACTGTCAAAGTTTTTTTGATAAGTCCATAAAAAGCAAATTTAAAAATTTCTCACAAGTAAGTTACAATGGAAATACTGTTATCATTTTCTGCTTCAAACGAAAGGAATCTCCACAATGGGAAAAATCATTTTATCTGGTGCCACAGCCTACATATCGACAAGTATCGATTACTTGATCATCTTAATGCTTATTTTTAGCCAGGTACGATCTCACAAACAGCGATGGGCCGTTTACTTAGGCGATCTGTTGGGAACCGGGACCTTAGTTTTGGCCGCTTTGATATTGGCCTTCATTCTCCACCTTGTACCAGCCGAATGGGTACTCGGAATACTGGGTATCATTCCAATTCTTATGGGGCTTAAGCTCTTAATAAAAGGTGAAGAAGATACGGATGACATTGTTCATGAAACCCTATCCAGTCACCGGGGCTTAATGTTGAACGTCGCTACGATTACAATTGCAACTTGTGGTGCAGACAATATTGGGATTTATGTCCCATTTTTTGTGACCCTTTCCCCATCTGCCATAGTCATTGTATTGCTTACCTTTTTAGTCATGCTAACCCTATTCTTTATTGCTGGGTACAGCCTAGTAAAAGTCCCGATAATTGCGGGCATTCTGGAAAAATATGGTCGTTGGTTGACGGCGGCAGTTTATATTTTAATTGGCCTGTACATTATGGTAGAAAGCGGCACTTTAACTAAATTTCTATCATTAATATAATGCTAAGTAATCCGGATTGGCGTAAAATGAAAATCATAAACGTAAAACAAGGGAGTATATCATGTATCAATTACTAACAGATTCAGGCGTTGACTTACCCTACCAACTTCTTGCAGATAATCATGTTGGCTTCGTATCAATGCATGTGGATATCGACGGCCAGGACTATACTGATGATTTAGAACATAAATTTGATCTTAATCATTTTTACCAACAAATTGATAAGGGCGTTATGCCTTCAACAGCCCAAATTAACATTGGTCAGTTTGTTGAGTTTTTCAAGCCTTATGTAAAAAAACAAATTCCTATTTTATACCTAGGTTTCTCATCTGGTTTAAGTGGCACCTTTAATAACGCTAAAAATGCTAAAAAAATGCTAGTACAAGAGTATCCCGATGCTCAAATATTTTTAGTGGATTCTCTTGCCGCTAGCTGTGGCGAAGGATTAATGGTACTTGATGCAATTGACAAGAAAAAAGCTGGCATGGACATTACTGAACTAGCTGACTGGTTAGAAACAAACCGCCTGCGTTATCGCCAGTGGTTTACAGTTGATGATCTGAATTATCTGTATCACGGTGGTAGAGTCTCACGGGCATCAGCTGCTGTTGGGTCGCTCCTCCATATCAAACCAGTAATGGATGTAGATACGATGGGTTACTTGCGAGTGGTTAGCAAAGCCCGCTCGCGACGAAAATCACTAAAAGCACTGGCAGACAATACGCTTGAAACGTTGGCAAACCGGGATAATCCCCGCATCGTCATTGCAACTAGTCAAGCTGATGAGGCTGCTCAACTAGTTAGCGATCATATTCATGAAAGCATCCCTGAAGCTCAGGTCTTAATTGAGCATATCGGACCAACCATTGCTAGCCACACTGGTTTAGGATGTGTGGCAGTCTTCTCCTTAGGTAATTCAGAACGTAAATAAATTTAACGATTATCCAGACTAGCATATTGCTAGTCTTTTTTTGATCTTAGGTCAATTAATTCCCGAATATCACTAGAATTTTTCAATTTTGCCCGATACTGATCATGCGTGGTTGGATCCACAAATTTTGTTCCGGGCGTAAAGTGAATATCTTCGGTTCCTGCTTCTACAGAAGTTTTGTAGTACCATTTTTTAAATCTCAAAAAATCCAATTGGCTTTGCATTTCATGAACTTTATCCTCTAAAGCGCCCTCTTCTTGATCTAAATAATCATATCGCTCCTGGAGTGTCCCATCCCCTTGCAAACATAAACTAATGAAGTTCCCGATGTCTTTGATAGGTACGCCACTCTTTTTTAAACAATTAATCACTTCAAGAAAATTAAAATCATTATCTTTAAATTTACGTCTGCCAGCGGCATCTCGATCTACAAAAGGAAGCAATCCTTTTTTATCATAATACCTAAGTGCCGATGTGGTGGTTCCCATTTTTTCTGCTGCTTCTCCAATTGAATAATTCAAAATATTATCTCCATTTCATGTTTGACTTAAACCCGGGTTCAAGTCGTATGATAACAGAGAATTAAGAAATTATAAATATGAGGAGATAATTTTTATGGCAAATAAAACATGGTTAATCACAGGAACATCAACAGGCTTTGGTCGAAACTTAGCAACTTTACTGGCAAAAAAACCAAATATAAACTTAGTAGCCACTGCCCGAAATGTTGATAAGCTAGCCTATTTAGACAAGTTTAACCAGGGTCAGATCAAAAAGCTAACTTTAGACGTCACCAAGCCAGCGGAAATTGAAGAAGTTGTCAAACAAACTTTAAAATCTTTTGGTTCCATTGATGTTTTAGTTAATAATGCTGGTATTGGGTATTTTGGGACTTTTGAAGAAAGTAATCGCGATGCCGTCAAATATATGTTTGACGTCAACGTATGGGGACTAGTGGATATGACGCGTAGTGTATTAGCCACCATGCGTAAACAAAAATCGGGTGTGATTGTAAATTTTTCATCAATTGGTGGCCTGTTCTCTTTTCCTACCCTTTCGTTTTATCATGGAAGCAAGTATGCAGTTGAAGGCATTAGCGAGGCAATCGCCAAAGAGGTTGCAAATTCTGGTATCAAAGTAATGTTGGTCGAACCAAGTGGTTTTAGAACCGACTGGGCCGGTCGCTCCTCAGAAAAAGTACTACCTGAAATTAAAGACTACGAGCAATTCAAACAATTTATTGTCGCTAATACTGAAGGCGCCCATCACGAAGCCGGTGATCCAGAAGCAGCGGCAGTGTTTGTACACAAACAAAGAACTCTCGGATCGTTGAACTGAGGCTTGCCTCCAATAACGTTAAATATTAATTTGCAAAAAAAGTAGCAAACTCAAATCTGGAGTTTGCTACTTTTCTATCTATAAAGACTTAATTTTACGGGCCGGTACACCACCAACTAATGTGTTATCTGAAATATCTTTCGTAACGACTGCTCCGGCAGCAATCACCACGTTATTGCCGATTGTCACCCCCGGCATAATGGACACTTTGCCACCGATCCACACATCATTACCAATTGTGACTGGTGAAGCCTGGGCCAAATATTTACGGCGCCCTTCTGGAGTCATGGGATGATTAACCGTGTAAATATCTACATTTGGTCCAATCATCACGTTATGACCCATCGTGACCGGTGCAATATCCAAAATCGTTAAATTATAATTACTTAGAAAATCTTCACCCACATGAATATTTTTGCCATTGTCACAATTAAAATTTGCTTGGACTGACACTCGCTTACCAGTTGAGCCAAAAATTTCTTTAATTTTTTAGTTTGCGCTTCGGGATTATTTGCAGAAATTTGGTTAAACTCCTCGCATAGATGAGCAGCACGTGCCTTTCGCTTAGCTACCTCACTGTCTAAAAAATAATATTCCTCGCCAGCCTCTAACTTTTCCAATTCAGTCATCATATCACCTCATATTCCATGTTAGCACTTAGACTCTGGTTTAAGTCCAGCAATTAAGGGATTGTTTTTCTCATTAGCTTTAACTATTACTTAATTTCACCCTTACGAAACGCTTCAATCATCGTTTTCGTCAAGCTAAGGGTTGTATCATCTTGCGGAAGCTTATCACGATCGAACCACTTTGCCATTGCCAATTCTGCTTCATCAGAATGGTATTCTTCGGTTGTATAAGCATCCGGACCCACATTATCGGCAAAAAATCCCATTAAAACAGATTGGGAAAATGCCCACGGCTGACTTTTATAG
This sequence comes from Pediococcus sp. M21F004, assembly GCF_051122535.1. Classification (NCBI taxonomy): domain Bacteria; kingdom Bacillati; phylum Bacillota; class Bacilli; order Lactobacillales; family Lactobacillaceae; genus Pediococcus; species Pediococcus sp. M21F004. Next base: position 236,718 of record NZ_CP177314.1, on the reverse strand, counting down.
TATTGAATGTGATTAACTTGTAACCCTGTTTCTTCAAAAACTTCTCGTCTGATCGTGTCTTCAAGGGTCTCCCCAACTTCAACGAATCCTGCGATTAGCGCGTATCGTTTATAGCCAACAGCATATTTAGTTAATAACAATTGGTCGTTTTTCTTTACACCCACAATAATGGCTGGCGAAATTCTCGGAAAGATTTCTGCGTGACATGATGGACAAACTAACTTTCTCTCATTGGTTCCTTTAACTAAGCGATGCCCACAATGCCCACAAAAACGAGTTTGTAAATACCAATTTGCCAAATGGGCTGCTGTGGCGGTGGCAAAAGCTAACCATTTGGGTTGCAGTGTTCTCAACACATTCAAATTTTGGAACCTAAAATCGGTTTTCTCTTTGAGTTCTATATCAAAAAAGAAGAAGCTGCGGCCTTCAATTGATAACAAGTAGTCTGCCTGCGTGAACTCTTTGCCATAGTTTTCTTGTATTTTCTGAAATGTCGGTACCTGAGCAACACCGTCGACATCCCGCATTAGAATTTTATTTTTATTTAAAATTACCACGTAATCCAACGGAGTAATTTCTTTAGGCAGATATTGAATATCTAAAATATGTGGTTGAATCTCTTGAAACATTTAGGTTGCCTCTTTTCAGAATTGTTTGTCTTTTCATAATAAATCTAAACTAAAAAAATAGCCATCAAACATCTTTCAGCATCGAAACATGTTTGATAAGCTATTGCTACTTCAAAGCTACCAGGGTAAAGTTCCTTCGTTTTCAGTAAAGGTACCGGTAGTTTTATCATCTGGGTCAGAGGCAAGTTTAACAACGCGAGCTGCCCCTTCTTCAACATCTTGCATCCCCGGTATCTTAGGGCTATCAATTGAACGACCACCAAATCCCGTAGCCGTCCAACCAGGATTAACAGAATTCACGGTGATTCCAAATTCTTTTAATTCTTTGCTGAGGTCAATTGTTACAAAGTTTACGGCTGCCTTAGAAGATTGATAACCGACTGAACTAACTTGATAAAAACGGGACTGCGGATCACTAGCCAATCCCAAAGAGCCCATGTTGCTTGAAAGATTAATAATCTTAGCCCAGGTAGATTTTTTCAATAGTGGCACCATTGCTTGCGTAGTATCAATTAAGCCAAAGAAGTTAACATCGAACTCTTCACGAATTGTTGCTGTTGAGATTTCTGAAGCTTTTTGATGGGCATCATTGGTCATTCCCGCATTATTAATTAAAACATTTAACCGACCATATTCAGCCTGAATTTTGTCTGCTGCTTTTTTGATACTCTCTTGATCAGTCACATCAAGTTGAATGAGATCAGCTTTAACGCCCAGATCAGTCAACTTTTTTACTGCTTTTTCTCCACGTTCAATATTGCGTGAACCCAGCAAAATGTGTTGACCTTTTTGTCCGAGTTCCTTAGCCGTTTCAAAACCAACGCCCTTATCGGCCCCGGTAATTAAAGTTAATACTTCTTCGTTATCAGCCATCTTTAAAAATCCTCCATTTTTAAAATCAAAATTCTTTCAAAAATATCCTAACACATTTTTAGAATTTAATAACCAGTGTAATAAAACAAATAAGGGGCCTATGTCTCACAACCTGTTGGGTAATAGTAATCGATACAATCGCAAGGCCTCTGCTTTGGGCATGGGTTCTTTTGCGTCAGCAATTTGTTGCGCAAAATTGAAGATTGCCGTACCCAAATATTCACTAATAAAATTCTTAGCTTCTTTTGAATAATCACGTGAAATTAGGATTTTCAACGCTGTTCCGCCAAATAAATCCTGAATCTTAGCTTGCATATGACTCCATTTAACCATTTTAATCAAATCTAGATTTGCATATATCACATCAATAACTGTGATACTGCCGTTCTCAAAATTCACCCGATTTAACGCATCTATCTTCTGTTCAAATTCAGAAATGGCCATTAGAAACTGAACCATCACAACATCTTCAATTCCTTGATGATGTCGGTAAAATGTCGCTCTTGAAACTCCTGCACTTTCACATAATGCTTTGATTTCAATTTGATCAAAACCGATGCCCTCTTGCCATTTTTGCTTGAGTGTTTGAATTAATTTTGATTCCGTTTGTTGTTTGCGTTTATCAATTTTAAATTGCGCATCTAAAAACATTTTTGCCATATTATGTAGTGAGCCATCTCCTGCTTTGACAGCTCTTAATCTCCTTTGTTTATGATTCTTCTAACATCATCAAGATTTGTGCTACGCTCTTTTTAAAATCAGCCTGTCTCACTTCAATACTATTTCCATCATTATCATGCGAATTGACTGATTCTCCGAGCATGAAGTCAGAAAGCAATGCGGTCCCACGCCGAATCGTCTCAGCATCACGCGTAAGTTGTCCCAGGTATAAAGGTAACATGTCATATAAGCGGTGATATTGTGTCGCGACATCTACGTACTTTAAATACTTGGATACCGCCGCAAAATCATGGGGAATGACATCACTATATTTATCAAATGCCACAGTGTATGTTAATTGGATAAGTGCCGCTGCTCCACTTAATCCAATTAAAGATTGATAAAGCTGGTCCACCAATTCTTGCATGCTTTTCGCAAAAACCTTAGCTCGCAGGTCTTCGGTATTTTTTGTATAGCGATACATGGATTGAGGCTGAATATCTAGACGTTTCGCAACCCGACTTAAAGTAACTGTTTCAAAACCGCTTTTTGCTGCAAGTTCGGTAGCAGCCTCCACAACACGTTCTTCATTTAAAATTCTTTTTTTCATTATTTTCTCCAATTCGAGCTGAATGGCTTGCTAAACTTAGTCACTAAGTTTATAATTCTTGTTAAACTTAATAACTAAGTTTATCATAAAATCTTGATATTCATCAATCAATATAATTATAACGAGTTTCCGATTGTGACTGAGATATCAAACTTATAAGGAGAACTATTATGAAAATTGGAATTATTGGTGCCACCGGTAACTTTGGTAACGTTGTTTTTAATGAAGCACAGGATCGTGGTCATGAAGTCACGGCCATTGTTCGGAATGCAGCTAAGGCTAAAAAAATGCTTGGTGATGATATAAAGGTCATCGAAAAAGACGCCCTCTCACTTACCAAAGCGGACCTGAGCGGTTTTGATGCGATTGTTAACGCATCTGCGATCCAACCAGCCTATCTAAACTTGGATCTTGCAACAAAACTAGTTAGCTTCTTCCGTGAGGATGAGCATACCCACTTATTATTCATCTCTGGAGCAAGTTCCTTAATCAAAGCTGATGGTACGATCCAGATCAACGACATTTTAAAAACATTTGCTGGACAACCTTGGATCGATACTCCCCTGCAACAAGTTCATGAACTACAATTTCTACAATGGATTGATAATGTGAAATGGACTGTTATGACCCCACAAAGTGACTTTATTGCTGGTGATAAGACTAAGTATCGCCTTGGAACTAACGAAATTATGACCGATAAAAATGGCAAATCTCAAGTTTCATTTGGTAATTTTGCCGCAGCTTTAGTTGATGAGTTAGAAACACCTAAACACGTTCAACAACAGTTCACCGTCGTTGATGATTAATCTCTCCATCACGGACAACACGCTAATCCCCCTCACCGGTGGTTGGCGCGTTTTTTTATACAAATCAAAAAATAAGGCAAAAAAAGTAAAATATAGTTTACTTACTTTTTGTAAGCTGGTATACTATGCTCAACAAATATAAAAGCACTAGCCAAGGGAGGCAATCATTATGAATACAAATTTACTGGGACTTCACCACATCACCGCGATTACTTCTAGCTCACCAAAGATCTTTAAATTTATGACCGAGATTCTTGGGTTACATCTAATCAAAAAAACGGTTAATCAAGACGACGTTCGTACCTATCATTTATACTTTACAGATGATATGGGAAAAGCCGGAACAGATTTGACATTCTTTGATTTTCCTGGTATTCCAAGGGTAAACAAGGAAAAAACGGTATTACTCGGATTGGATTCCGTGTTCCAAATGACAAGGCCCTTGACTGGTGGCAAGACCGCTTTGACGAATTTGATGTTCGTCACAAAGAAATTAAAACGCGTTTTGGAGCCAAGTACCTTTATTTCTATGATTTTGACGATCAGCAATATCAACTTGTATCAGATGAAATTAATCATGGGGTTCCGGCTGGCGATCCATATCGTCACAGTCCCGTACCTGCAGAATACGCCATCAGCGGCTTAGGACCTTCCTTTGTCACGGTTGACTATCCCGAACAATTAAATAAGGTCTTAACTGAAGTGATGGGCTTCACAAAATTGGATACTGAAGATGGCAAAACTCTTTATGAATTACACGACAGCGGCCATGGCGCCCAAATTGTCACAGAAACAAGCGTTGTGCTACCAGATCAATTCCAAGGTTTCGGAACTGTGCATCACATGGCGTTTCGAACTGAGGATGCCGAAAGTCTGAATTGGTGGATCAAACGGATTCAAGGAGCACGCCTTGCCCAATCTGGGTTAGTGGATCGATTCTACTTCAAGTCAGAATACTTCCGTCCTGGTCGTGGCGTACTCTTTGAAATTGCTACCGATGGCCCTGGATTCTTACTAGATGAAACTTATGAAGAAGCTGGCGTTCATTTGGAATTACCACCTTTCTTGGAAGATCAACGTGAAGATATTGAAGGACACCTTGTAGATTTTAATACGGAACAAAAAACGGAGGATTAACAATGGCTAACGAACAAGCCCATGTTTTCTTCAAATCAGGAGACCCTGCTGTCGCCCCTATTCTGATGCTTCATGGTACCGGTGGTGATGAAGAGGATCTCTCAAAAATTGCCAGTTATCTTTCCCCATCTAGTCCGCAATTAGGGATTCGCGGACACTTGATTGAAAACGGACAAACCCGTTATTTCAACCATACTGAAGATGGCGGTTTTGATCTAGAAAGTTTAGATTCTGAAACCGATTGGTTGTTGGAAGCTATCGACACCTACTCTGAACAGTATCATCTCAACCAGGAAAAAATGATTGTGGTTGGTTACTCCAATGGTGCCAATGTGGCCGCGTATGCTTGGTTAGCAAAACACCCTCTTTTCAAGAAGTCCGTGTTATTTCATCCGATGGTGTTGACCCAAGTCACGACACTACCCGATCTTTCTAACGTTAGTTTGTGGGCATCACATGGTGCACAGGATCCGATCGTCTCTAAAACAAACTTCGATGAACTGATGCAAACTCTTGATACAGCACATGCTGATATTTCCATTTTTGAACATGAGCAATCACACAACATTAACGAACCTGAATTAGTCAGTGCTAAGGCATGGGTAACCGCCCATTTAAATTAAATGCACATAAAAACTCAGCAAACCTATTGTGAATTTAGGTTTGCTGAGTTTTTTGTTTAATAACTTTTTAAATATAATTCATTCTTAAAATCTTGCATACGTGACATTTTGATCAATATAACCGTTAAAAAAGGTCTTTACTTCGAATGTGATAGTATAGATTCATTATTATTTTATTGATAACCACTATTTTAGACCTTATTAATTAGCCTTTCATTCTTTTCAACGTACGCCAATCCCAAAAAAGTGCAAGCAGCGAAAAAATCATCACCATAGGAAAGAGCGCACGTAAATCCATCCAGAACATTGCCAAAACGATGCCAAACACGGGAACGATGATAATATATCTATACATGCCAAATTTAAGAAAAACCCATTTTTTATATTTTCCAGGAATAAAACTACTGATAATCAAAAGTACGGGTAACCCAACACTTACGATTGTTTCAATATTCATATCTTATTTACCTCCTTAGAAGGTGTGAAAGATACGCCACCGTGATAATTCATATCCATGTAAATATGTTTCTTGCGGTGTGAATTATTATAAGCATTTAGTCGCCGGGCTACATGCTGAAAATATAGTGCTCCTGATCCTGCAACGGCGGTCGCAACTCCAGAAGACAACACAGTACTTACAATTCCAAGTCCAGTAAGAGTTTCAGCATGACTATAAAACCTATTCACAATATAATTCACTGCTGCATTTGTTTTAAAATAAACTCTTTCTCCCCACCAGAACCATTTGTGACTTAGTCCCTTAACAGAAGCTGATCGTGCCATAATTTGAGGAGTGTGTGTATTCTTGTTAATTTCTTTTGTTTCTGGATTAATAGTGTATCCATTTTTTCGGATAGTATCGTTAGTGGTAGAAATTTGTGTTTCGATAATGTCTCTCAGATCTGGCGTAACCATCGATGTATTAAGAATAAATTGATTATCTTTTACTACCACAAATTTGTCTACTTTTTCAACTTCTGACTGCGACAAAAATTGTTTCTCATTCCCCCCCTGTAACTGTTCTGCACCGGTTGTTGCAGCCTCAGCAGATGTAATTGATCCTCCAAACGACAACAAAATTGAAGCTACAATAATTTTAATTACTAGCTTTCTCATAAAAAATCCCCCCATATTTTATTTTGTTAAAATGGATTTAGGTCAAGAATCTGGACACATTTTATGTATAATTTAAGCGACTAATTTTTCCTTTTCATTTGGAGTTAAATAATCAATGCTACTGTGAATTCGAGCACTGTTATAAAAGCTCTCAATGTAGCTGAATATTGCAGCATTTGCTTCTTCAAAATCCTGATAATGGTGTTGGTAAACCTCTTCTTTTTTCAAACTGGCGTGAAATGATTCCAAACATGAATTGTCATAGGGACAGCCACGCTTGCTATAAGAATGGCGAATATGGTGTTGCGCTAAGATCTGTTCAAAGCCAGCACTGCGGTACTGGCTACCCAGATCGGTATGCACAATTAAGTTATTAGTCGTCTTTCTAGTTTCAAAGGCTTGTTGAAAAGTGCTGATCACAAGATCAGCAGTCATATGACGGCTGATTTTATGGGCAATGATTTTACGTGAATATAAATCCTGAATGCTTGATAAATAACACCAGCCATTGGCTTTGGTGTGAATATAAGTTATGTCTGCACACCACTTTTGATTTGGACTGGTTGTACGAAAATCTTGCGCGAGTATATTTGAATAATCAGTCGCATCAATATCATTAGTTTGTTGATAATGCCACTTCTTGCGCGTGATTGATTTTAACCCCATTTGGCGCATTAATCGTTGAACTAGCTTAATACTGGCAGTCTTACCTTCTTTTTGTAACGCTTTTAGAATTTTAGGTGCCCCGTAGATACGTCTAGAATTAAAGTAAATGCGTTTAATCGACTGGCTAAGTGTCTTACGACGCTTGGCTTGTGGCGATACATGATTCTGCTGATGTTCATAGTAAGTTGAGCGTGGAACTGAGAGTACTTTACAGGTTTCTTTGATACTATGGTGCTTCAAATTAATATCAACGGCTGTCTGCCAGTCATCTGGGTTTACTTTTTGGCGAATATGGTTAAGGCTTTTTTTAAGATGTCATTCTCACTTTCTAGCTGTTTCAAACGTTTTTGCAACGCTAAAACATCTGATTTGGAAATTCCACTTCCTTTGTCTTCTTTATATAGATTAATCCATTTGTAAATAGTTACATTTGATACACCATATTCGTCTGTAAGATCAGCTACCGGGGCGCCATCCTGGTACAGCTTGACAATCATTTTTCTAAAATCTACTGAGTACTTTTTCTTGGTCATAAAAACACAATCCTTCCTATTATGGAATTATACTAAATCGTGTCCATGATTTCATACTACCTTCAAAACGCTTTAATTGTATATCACTTAACCTCAAAAAACAATTCTATTTTAATACGTAAGTTATTTAAACGTTTAAAGTACCATCGCTATTATCTTCCCAAATTGTTAAATTAAGTTAGAAAGAAGTTAATACCTCATCTGTGATATGTTTCATAAAAATTTTAATAGGCGTTTTATAGCCTAAAGACTTACGTGAGATATGATTTCTTCTTGTACTGATTTGTTGAACAAATTCGTCAGATTAATCACAAAAATCTAACAACTTTTCAAGGCCCTCTTTTCGAAGAAGCCCATTATTATTTTCGTTAAGTCCTCGCTGATTAGGTGTACCAACTTGAGCAAAGTACGTACTAATATCGTGTTTGTTGGAAATTCCTTGCCAATCAGCAAATGCTGTATTTTTCATTGGTAACTGATGGACATCAAAATAACCACGTTTGAACATTCTGTAAAGTGTTCGAGCATTACAGCTAATCTGGTGTTCTGAACGACCGATGATCGTGTCAGGCGTCCAACCATCTTTTTATGCGTTCGTTAATGTAGTCAGTCTCGTCAACGGGCAAAATAATACGTTTGCGCCCACATTTGGCCTTGTTTTTGATGTAGCGTTCCTGATAATCAACAACGCTTAGGCCATCTTCTAAAGCGTGATAAACATGATAAATTGTTTGTTTTGAGCGCCTAAGGTGCTGAGATACTTTATAAGCTTTTTCACCATTTTTCCAGAATGCATATATAGTTGTGAGTTCAGTTGTGCTAAGATGTTTGTAGGTCATTTGTGGTCATCACTTTCTATTTTATTAGCGTAGAATGAAAGCTTACCACAAATGGCTTTTTTGTTTTTTTCTAACTTAATTTTACAAACGGCGTACAAAAATACTCGTACCCAATCAGAATTCTGTTTCTGAGTGAATACGAGTTTAATTTCATTTTATTAATCTTTCAAAACATCTTACCTAAGCTTTGTCTCAATTTTACTTTGGTCGTGTAATTCGATAAGTTTTTCCAAGATTTGCGTATTGGGGACCAGCTAATCTAGCAACCGGCTTTAAAGCCTTCGCATCGATATAATTCTTTTCTTGATTCAAAATTGTCTCGTCAAAATACATCTCAACAACTTTCAAAATAAACATATCGGTAATGATCTGATCATGAGCATCTTTAATAGGCACGTATTGATAAACTTGGACTTCAAAACGAACCTTAGCAGCCTGCAACCCCGGAACTGCCACAAGTTTACTTTCAACTGTTTCTAAATTAGTGTCTGCCAACTCGGTTTCCTTGGCATCCAAACTGGCCGCAGTCTGATTCATTTTATGCACGAGCCCTTCCGAAACAACGTGAACAACCGCTTCTTTGGTATCGATCAAATTACGGGCAGTATCTTTTATGCTGCCATCTTCCTTCCGTAAAATTGAAACGGAAACAAGCGGTTCCTTGCCAGCAACACCACTAAAAAAGCTGAACGGTGCCAGATTAATCACACTTTTATCCCGATTATAGGTTGTGATCCACGCAATCGGACGGGGAATCACGCTGCCACTAATAAGTTTGTAGGCTTCTTTAGCTGCTAAATCCTGGCTATTTATTGAAATCAACTTGATCACGCTCCTTATTTTATGTAAGCAAGTGCAACTTATTTAACCACACTCTGGCAACTGATTCAGTTTTCAGAGTGTTTAAGCCAACAGCTGCTTATACAACCAAAATCCAATCAAGAAGGTTAGAACATCTGCCACCGGTTGAGCCACGATAACACCCTGAAAGCCAAACACGGCCGACAAAATTATAATTGCAATCGCAAAAATCACACGTTGCCGAGAAATTGCCATAACTAAAGCTCCAAGTGCTTTGCCAGCGGATTGAAAAATTGTCGTAAACACAAGGATTGCACCAATGAATGGGGCTGTTATCAAAAGCCACCGTAACATGATGGTACCCATGGAAATAACAGCAGCGTTACGCATGAATAATGCCATTATTTGTGGTGCAAAAATCATTAAAATCACTGCACAGATTAAGGCGTATACAACTTCAACCATAAAATCAAATCTCACAATATCTTTGAATCGCTGTTTATCTCCAGAACCATAATTATAACCAATCAACGGCTGTGCACCAAAGGCAAAACCAACCATAATCAACATCACGACCATGTATATTTTTAACACGATCCCCATTGATGCAATCGCCGTCGCCCCATAGGGAGCCAAATAATTATTTAACATCATGACTCCGAAGCTTTGCATAAAATTTGTCAACGAAGCTGGAATTCCAATACTTAAAACATCACGCATGGCAGTCTTCGAAACGTGCACCTTTTTAAGGGATAAAGAGAGTACCTGAGAATCTTTAATCATGAAATAAACCAACAAAGAAGTATTCAACATATAGCCAATTACATTTGCCAAACCAACGCCAATGGCTCCCCAGTGAAAACTAAACAGAAAAATTGGATCTAGGATAATTGTCAACACCGTTCCTGAAATCGTTGCAATCATTGATTTGGTGGCTAACCCTTCCGTCCGAATAATATTACCGGGTACCAAAGACACAATAATAAAGACTGCCCCCATTGCCAACATGCGGTAAAAATCGGCCGCATATTGATAAGTTTGTGAAGTCACCCCCATTACTCCCAAAATTGGCCGTTCAAACACCAACATTAAAACCGTTAAAAATAAGCTGAATACAATGGAACTGTAAAAACAAAAACTACTAAGGCGGGCACTTTCGTCATGTTTCTTTTTACCCAAAAGCCGTGAAATTGCTGCGCTCCCACCTAACCCAAAGATATCGCCGATTGCCAGCATAAATGAAAATAATGGGGTTCCTAATGCAATGCCAGCAACTAAGTCTGCATTACCAGTTTGTGCCACAAAAAATGTGTCAGCTAAATTGTAAATCATACTAGTAACCATGCCTAACACCACTGGCAAGGCGATCTTCATATACACCTTTGGAATTAGCGCATGCGCGAATAATTCATCCATATCCATAATTGTTTCCTCCTTCCATAAAAAAATCCCCAGCCAAAGTAACCTGAATCCGGTTGCTTTGCCCTGGGGTTTTAATACCTCTTACATTAACTCGATATTTCTCAATTAATTCTACTACTGGGTTTTATTTTTGTCCAACATTGTTTGAAAACGGCTTCTTACTTTTTAGTAGTGAGCCAATCCTCTGCTTTCGCATAGACCTTGGCAACATCATCCGGACGATCAATCCCCAGTAAATCGGAACTGATTTTTCCACCAGCAGCCTGACGAACATAAGCCAAAAATTGATATGAAGGACGTAATCCTTCAAGTTCTTTAGGATCAATTTTTAAAGTTGTCCCTGGCACGACTGGCCGTAAATTATCACTTTCGTTGATTGAAATCATACTTGCAATCTTCCAATCTTGATCGCGTTTTTCCACCCGATAGATCAAACGACGGTAAGATTCAATTTCCATTAAAACACCTTTGACAATCATCCGCATATGGGGTCGTTGTAGGTAATTCCACATAAGCTCGAGTGCCGTTTTGATGCACAACAGGAGTACTAATACTACCGAAAATTGAAAACTTAGGATCAACTTCCGCAGGTTCCCCATGTAAAAAGCTGTCTAAACTACCAGCCTGCCAACTAGTTGCCACCGTCGAATCTGGGTAGTAGCAATCTGCTAATTCCTTAACGTGCCGTACTCGGTATAAACGTTCTCTGGCCACTAATTGACTAATTTCAGCGTAATCATTCATAAAATTTCCTCCTAATTCTTAGATCGATAAGTTTCTTTTCTTTAAATAATATTCCGGCTAATTAAGTCCTCATACTAATTACCCATAGTATAAGTGTTTTTACACATGAATAGAAGAAACTTATGAAACGGATTTCCTCTAAATGTCGCAATATAAAAAATTTAAATGTAGTCATAAAATAGACCTCTTGACATCCAAGTTTAAGTGTTTATAATCAAATTAGACAAGTGAGTGATTACTCACTTATCTAAAAAAACATTAGAGGAGATTATTTTTTTATGAAAGAAGCAATAATTTCATTAACACACTTAATGAAAAAATTTAGTTCGCAAACTGTTTTAAAAGATGTAACACTCGCTGTTAAACCAGGCGAAATAGTTGGCTTGATTGGCCCATCAGGTGCTGGAAAATCAACAATTATTAAAACTACGCTTGGAATGGAAGTTGCTGATGGTGGTTCCGCAACCGTGTTTGGTAAAACAATGCCTAACCGACAATTGCTTTCTAAAATTGACTATATGGCTCAAACTGATGCGCTTTATGACTCATTAACTGCTAAAGAAAACTTAGCTTTTTATGGAAGAATGAAAGGCCTTAATAAAACAGAGATTCAAAATGAAATTGAACATGTCATTCGTGTCGTGGATTTGTCTCAAGACTTAAATAAACGAGTCAGTGGATATTCTGGTGGTATGATGCGTCGCCTTTCACTGGCAATTGCGCTACTAGGTAATCCCAAATTATTAATTCTAGATGAACCAACTGTGGGTATCGATCCAGCCCTTCGTCGTCAAATTTGGCGAGAATTAGCGAAAATAAGAAATGAAGGTCGTGCCATTTTAATCACAACCCATGTCATGGATGAAGCTGAGCTAGTTGATAATGTGGCACTAATCCTGGATGGAAAAATTATGGCTTTTGACACTCCAAAAAAATTAAAACAACAATACCAGGTCAACACAATTGAAGATGTATTTTTGAAAGCAGAAGGTGTAGAAAAATGAGAACAATTACAATTATGAACCGCGTTTTAAAAGAGCTTTTCCGAGATAAACGAACTTTAGCGTTGATGTTTTTGGCACCAATTTTAGTCCTAACTTTGATGAATGTCGTGTTTTCAAGCAATTCTTCCACAACAGTCTCAATTGGCACAGTTTCAGTTTCGAAAAGTGTAAATTCTGATCTCAATAAGATTAAACATGTTAACGTTCAAAAATACGCAGATTATGCTTCAGCAAAAAAAGACTTAAAACAAAACAAACTAGATGCAATTATTCAAAAGGCGCATAATAAGTATACATTAACGCATGCAAATACCGATTCTAGCAAAACAAGTGCTGTTAAAATGGCTTTTAAAAGTGCCTTAACTGAAAGTAATATGAATGATCTTAAAAACAATTTACTGACTTCAACCACTGCACTAAAAAAAGTACAAAAACAACTTGTGACAACTTCTTCTGCCTTGGCAAAATTGCAGGTACAAACTGCTAAAGCTAATAAGCAAAAATCAATCAATGAATCTACAAAATTACCCAATCAACCACAAAAAGAGACGTCAGTTAAACATGTTTCATCTCCTCAAGTGTTAAATAAATATGTATACGGGAATTCAGATACCGGTTTCTTCACTAAAATCATTCCGATTTTAATGAGCTTCTTCGTTTTCTTCTTTGTCTTTCTAATTTCTGGCATGGCATTATTAAAAGAACGCACCAGTGGCACCTTGGATCGCCTGTTGGCAACTCCGGTCAAACGATCAGAAATCGTGTTTGGTTATATGTTAAGTTATGGTATTCTAGCAACCATTCAAACTATCACTATAGTGCTGTATACGGTTTGGGTACTTGGTCTTCAAGTCATAGGAAATTTAGGTAGCGTAGTCTTTATCAATTTAATTTTGGCGTTAGTAGCGCTGGCTTTCGGAATCTTGATTTCTACTTTTGCCAATTCTGAATTCCAAATGATGCAATTTATTCCTGTTTTAATTATTCCTCAAATTTTCTTTTCGGGAATTATTCCGTTAGATACAATGGCGGATTGGGTAAAAGGTATTTCCTATGTTATGCCCATAAAATATTCTGGTGATACCGTCTCAGATATTGTTATGCGTGGTACCCACATTACAGCGCTCGGATCAAACATTGACATACTTTTTGGATTCTTGATCGTTTTAACTTTATTAAATATTATTGGTTTACGCCGTTATCATAAAGTATAGTAATCTATATATATGGAGGACTCTCAAAATGGATAACAATATATTTTTAAATTATCGCGAATGGCTTGCTGAACAAAAAATTCCCAAAGGAAAGCGATCCGTTTTGCTTGCAGGCCTTGATTTGTTTTCGCAGTATGGCTTTAACGGAACCTCAACAGCTCAAATAGCTACAAAAGCCGGAACTAGTCAAGCCACCATTTTTAAATACTTCAAAACGAAGGAAGACTTATTATTGGCAATTATTCAACCCATCATCAAGAACTTGCTTCCCATTTACCAAAAAGATTTCTTGAATTCTTTAAATAAATTTACGACCGTCAAAGATCTGATTCACTTCTTTATAAGAGATCGTTATCATTTCGTTTCTGTGAATATGGATGCCTTTATAATCATTTTTTCTGAATTTCTAACTAATAAAAAGGTTCGGGATTTATTTATGCAACTTATTACTGCCTCTGCTCCTAAAATATCCGGAGCAGCATTCATGCAGAATCCACTTAAAAAACAGATTCGACCGGAGTTGGATTCTTTAACGATTATCAGAACGATTCTTGGACAAATGATAATTTATCTTTTGCAACAAAAATATGCTCCAAAAATTACGACAGATTTAAATCATGATTTAAATCTTATTGAAGAACAAATTACCCGTGCAATTAGCATTAACTAAAAAAGAATGAAGCCAAGATAATAATTTTGATATTATCCTTGGCTTCATTCTTTTTACTTTTATTTAACTACGCCATTTCTTTAAAATAGCTAATTCTTGGTCATTAACATAATTTTGTTTTTTAACTTCTTCAATTAGAATAGAATAATTGGTCACCGTATCAAATTCAATTCGCGCATCTGCAAAATTTTTAGTGGCACTTGGAAGCTGATAACTAAAGATTCCGGCCACGCCTACCACTTTGGCGTCTGCATTTTGAACGGCTTTGACCGCTCCCAACACACTTTGGCCCGTTGAGATTAAATCATCAATCACTACAACTTTTTGACCAGGCTTTAAAACACCTTCAACCTGCTTGCCTTGTCCATGATCCTTTGGCTTAGAACGGACGTAAATCAACGGCAAATTCAACTTATCTGCGACCCATGCTGCATGCGGAATCCCAGCCGTTGCTGTCCCCGCAATTACTTCAGCCTCGGGGTAATTTTTTTGAATTAACTGAGCCAGTCCTTTACAAATCAAGTTTCGAACTTCTGGATATGAGATGGTTAATCGATTGTCACAATAAATGGGGCTCTTCATCCCACTAGCCCATGTAAACGGATCATTTGGTCTTAGTGCAACAGCCTTAATTTCAAGCAACGATTGGGCAACTTCTTGAGCGATTGTCATAGATAATTCCTCCATTTTTTAGATTGCAGTAACTTCATAAGTCTGGCTCATTAGCATGGTGACCACTGCCGCTAACGTGTCCAGTGATGTAAAAACTAAGATGCCATGACTCACTGCCAGCGCACGAATCTTCGCACCATCATTGACGGAACTCGAGTTGTCATCAATGGTGGTGACGACCAATTGAATCGTTTGATTCGCCAGTAAATCCGTAATTTCACAGGCATCATCACTTAGTTTACTTACCTTCTGCTCCACAAAGATCCCTTGGTCTTGTAAATAATTAGCGGTCCCACCAGTCGCATACAAATTAAACCCTAATTGCGATAATTGTTTGGCTAACTTGCCAGCTTCCGGTTTTTCCTCATCACTTACGGTCATCAAGATGTTTCCATGAGCTGGCAGATGCAACCCGCTCCCTTCGAAGGCTTTATAAAGAGCCTTCGCAAACGTCGTATCCGTGCCCATCACTTCACCAGTTGATTTCATTTCCGGTCCCAGTAAACTATCAACATCATTCAACTTACTAAACGAGAAGATTGGCGATTTAACATGTACTAATTTTGATTCCGGCTGTAAACCGTTTTGATACCCTAAATCGACCAACTTTTGACCCATAATAACTTGAGTGGCTAATTGGGTCATCGGTATTTTTGTCGTTTTACTTAAAAACGGCACTGTGCGGCTTGCGCGTGGATTCACTTCAATCACGTATGCCTCTTCATTATGAATGACAAATTGCACATTCATCAGCCCGTAGCACTTCAAGGCATGCGCTAACTTGATCGTTTCACTCTCAATCTGATTTTTGACTGATTGTGAGAAAGTTTGGGGTGGATAAACCGCCATCGAATCTCCGGAGTGAATTCCGGCGCGTTCAATATGCTCCATAATTCCAGGAATAACAACCGTATCACCATCACAGATCGCATCAACTTCACACTCGCGACCAGTTACATACCGATCTAACAAAACGGGATGATCGTGCGAAACTTTAATGGCGGCGTGCATATAATGTTTCAGCTCCTGCGTGTTATGAACAATTTCCATGGCCCGACCACCTAACACATAACTTGGGCGCACCAGCATTGGATACCCCACCTTTTCGCCAACCGTTAGTGCTTCTTCATTGGTAGTGGCTGTATCTCCGTATGGTTGCGGGATCTTCAGTGCTTGAATAATTTTATCAAATTCATCACGATCTTCTGCTCGGTTAACATCTTTGACCGCTGTGCCTAAGATTTTGACGCCATGGTCTGATAATGGTTGCGCTAAATTAATTGCGGTTTGGCCTCCAAATTGAACAATAACACCAACTGGCTGCTCCAAGTCAATCACATTTAACACGTCCTCTAAAGTCAGCGGCTCAAAATACAATTTATCCGAAATGGAGAAATCAGTCGAAACTGTTTCCGGATTATTATTCATAATAATCGCTTCATAACCGGCCTCTTTTAAGGTTTGCACACAATGAACGGTGCATAATCAAATTCAATGCCTTGTCCAATTCGAATGGGACCCGCGCCAAGCACCAAAACGGATGGTTTCTCATCTCTGACACTTTCATTTTCAGTTTCATACGTACTGTAAAAATAAGGAGTTTGTGAGTCAAACTCGGCTGCACAGGTATTGACCATTTTATAAACTGGCCAAATGTGATTAGCCTGTCGTAGCTGACGAATTTCATCACCGGATTTTTGCCAGGCAACACCAATCTCTTCATCCGTATACCCATTTTCTTTGGCTATCTTTAAAATGGCTGTGTCATTCGGGCTTTGAAGTAATTGCGTTTTAATTTCAAGAATGTGCACTAATTTATCCAAGTAGAAATAATCAATTTTGGTAAATTCATGAATTTCATCAGTCGTCCATCCTCGTTTTAAAGCTTCAAAAATACAAAACAAGCGATCATCTCGCGCATGAACCAAACGATCCGTTAACTCTTGATCAGTTATGAATTTTAATTCTGGCAAACTCAGGGAATGGGTTCCGATTTCTAAAGAACGCACTGCTTTTTGCGTGGCTTCTTCGATGTTACGCCCAATCGCCATCACTTCTCCGGTGGCCTTCATTTGTGTACCCAGTAAGCGATCCGCGTGATTAAATTTATCAAATGGCCAACGCGGAATCTTGCAGACTACGTAATCTAAAGCAGGCTCAAACATTGCATAAGAAATTTGGGTAATTGGATTTTTGATTTCGTCCAAAGTTAGCCCAACGGCAATTTTGGCAGCGAGTTTTGCAATGGGATAACCGGTTGCTTTTGAGGCCAATGCGGAAGAACGGCTTACCCGTGGATTTACTTCGATAATGTCATAGTGGAAACTATCCGGATCCAGTGCTAATTGGACATTACAGCCACCTTCGATCTTAAGTGCTGAAATCAACCGCAAGGAAACATCCCTTAACATTTGATATTCCCGATCCGACAGGGTTTGGACGGGCGCGTATACAATCGAGTCGCCCGTATGAATACCCACTGGATCAAAGTTTTCCATTGAGCACACGACCATTGTATTATCGTTGTGGTCACGCATCACTTCAAATTCAATTTCTTTATATCCGGCAATACTTCTTTCAATCAAAACTTGTGTAATTGGTGACAAGTCTAATCCGTTTTCCGCAATATCGGCGAGTTGTTGCGCATCGTGGGCAATCCCCCCACCGGTACCGCCCAGCGTATAGGCCGGTCGAATAATAACGGGAAACCCAATTGCTTTCGTAAATGCTTCTGCTTCTTCAACAGTTGAAACTGTCTTTGATTCAGGTACCGGTTCTCCTAGTTTTGCCATTAATTCCTTGAATTGTTCACGATCCTCGGCCTGGTTAATCGATTTTAAACTAGTTCCCAACAATTCAATCTTGAAGTCTTTTAGCACACCGGCTTCATCCAATTGTTTTGCCATGTTAAGCCCAGTTTGGCCTCCGACCGTTGGTAAAATTGCATCTGGCCGTTCTTTGCGAATGACCCCACTCACAAATTCCAACGTTAAAGGCTCTACGTACACGCGATCAGCAATCTCTGGATCCGTCATGATTGTGGCGGGATTGGAGTTTACCAAGATTACTTCATATCCCTCTTCTTTAAGTGCTAAACAAGCTTGAGTACCAGAATAATCAAATTCGGCAGCTTGACTAATAATGATTGGACCCGACCCAATAACTAATATTTTATGAATATCTTGACGTTTAGGCATTCTGACCAGCTCCTTTTCATAATCAATGGTGATTTTGCAGATGCAAAATCTTATCCTCAACTACGGATGTCTATCCTCGCTACACCGCTAAAGCGGCTAGTCGGACTAGCTCCTTTTCATAATCAATAACAATTTTGCATTCGCAAAATCTTATCTTCAACTACGGATGTCTATCCTCGCTACACCGCTAAAGCGGCTAGTCGGACTAGCTCCTTTTCATAATCAATGACAATTTTGCATTCGCAAAATCTTATCTTCAACCACGGATGTCTATCCTTTTTTGGCGTTGGTAGCTTGTAATAGATTCTAAAAATTCATCAAACAAATGGCTTGAATCATGAGGCCCTGGCGCCGCGTCAGGATGAAACTGAACCGAAAATGCCGGATATTTTTTATGACGTAGCCCCTCAATGGTGTCATCGTTAATTTCTTCATGAGTCACCAGTAAATCAGTGTCTGCCACTGAAGATGCGTCCACGGCATAACCATGATTTTGTGCGGTAAAATCAATTCGGTTCGTCGCAATTTCACGAACAGGATGATTAAAACCTCGGTGACCAAATTTCATCTTAAACGTATCCGCCCCATTAGCTAAGGCAAACAGTTGATGTCCAAGACAAATTCCGAATAAGGGTACCGTCCGTTCAACCGTTCGAATCATTGTGGCTGCCCCTTGCACATCTTTTGGATCACCAGGCCCATTGCTCAAAAGAACACCATCAGGTTTATAATTCAAAATTTGCGCTGCCGTTGCGGTTGCAGGCAAGACAACCACATTACATTTTCGTTTTGAAAGTTCCCTTAAAATACTATGTTTTAATCCAAAATCAACAACCACAATCCGCTTGCCAGTATTGGGATTCGGATAACCATTTTTGGTGGTACTTTCCATCACCAGACTCTTTGGAGAAACTTGCATTCCTTGTTCTAAAACTGATTGAGCTTCCTTCTTAGAATTAACTAGTACGGACTTCATCGTCCCACGTGCGCGGATTTTTTTGGTGATTGCCCGCGTGTCCAATCCAGAAATTCCGGGAATGTCATGTTGTCTCAAAAATTCGTCCAAACTCATTTGATTTCGCCAGTTACTGGCTAACCGAGCTAATTCATGGACCACCACTCCTGCAGTGGTTGGGGTGACCGATTCATTATCATCAAAGTTAACACCATAATTACCGATGAGCGGATATGTAAACATCAAAATTTCGCCATTATAGGACTGGTCCGTAATCGACTCTTGATAACCAGTCATACCGGTATTAAAAACTAGTTCGCCAGTTCCGCTATGCTCTCCGCCAAACGCAGTTCCCTCATAGACACTGCCATCTTCTAAAACCAAATATCTTTTTGCCATGTTTTAATACCTCCGATAGACAATTTGACCGTTCACTAATGTGAAAAGCGTATTTCCATAAACTTGTTGGCCAAGAAATGGTGAATTATGCCCTTTTGATAAAAAACCAGTAGCCGAAATCTTTTCACGATGTGCTAAATCAAAAACCGCAATATCTGCCAGATCCCCGACCCTAAGTTGCCCCACAGTTGAAAGCTGAAATACTTGTTTAGGTGCCTCGCTAAGCCAGTCGATCAATTTGTTTAATGGCCAAATGCCAGTTTTTACAAATCTTGTATAAAGTAAGGCAAATGCCGTTTCAGAACCGACAATCCCATTTGGTGAATTCAGCAATCCTTGTTGTTTTTCTTGATCCGTATGGGGTGCATGATCTGTGGCAATTAGATCGATCGTGCCATCCATCAACCCAGCCACACAGGCCATGCGATCTTCGGCACTTCGCAACGGTGGATTCATTTTGAATTGCGCATCGCCGTTTTGAATCATTGTGTCGTCTAACAACAAATGATGAGGTGTAACTTCGCAGGTAACGTTGACC
Organism: Pediococcus sp. M21F004; assembly: GCF_051122535.1. Taxonomy (NCBI): domain Bacteria; kingdom Bacillati; phylum Bacillota; class Bacilli; order Lactobacillales; family Lactobacillaceae; genus Pediococcus; species Pediococcus sp. M21F004. The sequence goes on along the minus strand of NZ_CP177314.1, from coordinate 216,610 downwards.
CTCGCTTTTTTCGCAATCCGAATCAATTCAATGCTTTCTTTTGTGGAAACGTGACAGACATGGTAGTGAACACCAGTAGCCTGCGCTAAAACTAAGTTGCGTGCGATTTGCGAACTTTCACTGACCTTATTCACACCAGGCATTTTCAATCGTTCAGCTGTAGCTCCAGCATTGATCACCCCGCCGTTAGTAAGTTGCATATCTTGGGCATGATCACAAAGCACCATGTTTAAGGCCGCAAGTTTTTGCATGGCCGTCCACATGACCTGACTGTTTGCAATGCCAGAACCATCATCACTAAACGCAAACGCCCCTGCACCTCGCAATGCTGCAAAATCAACTGTAGCTTGTCCTTTTCGATCCTGAGTTACCGGTGCATATTGCTTTATCTTCACGGAACTCTTTTGATTTAACTCAAGTTGCTTTTTGAAACGTTCAGGTGTGTTTGGCGTAGGATTTAGATTCGCCATTGCGCCGATTGTCGTAAAGCCTCCGTGGGCTGCAGCCGCGCTTCCGGTTTTAATCGTTTCTTTGTTTGTGAATCCTGGTTCGCGTAAATGCACGTGCACATCGATTAATCCTGGCGTAACCAAGGCTTGGTGTAAATCAATGACCGTGTCGGCAGTTTGGGCGGTACTATGCAGATCACTGATGTGCTCGCCTTCAATTAACACGTTCAACTGTTGCAATTTCTTATCGACATAACCTTGACCATTTTTAAGTAACATTGACATTGGGACACCTCCTATAAGAAGTTCTGGAAACGAAGCATTCGACTCAAGATTGCCATCCGCACAAACACACCGTTTTGCATTTGGGTAAAGATACGAGAATGTTCACTTTCAACCAGATCATCATCAATCTCAACACCGCGATTGACGGGACCTGGATGCAAGATGATGGCATCTTTCTTTAATTGGTTTACCCGCTCATCCGTTAACCCAAATTGCTGACGGTATGTTGCCGCATTAAAACTGGCATTGGCATCCCCACTAATCCGTTCATGCTGCACCCGCAATAAATTAATGACATCCATCTTTGGTAAAAGTTCCTCAAAACCGCCATGTTGCCCATACTTCTCTAGTTTCGGATCAGCCCAATCTTTTGGACCGGAGAAATATACGTCGGCACCCAGTTTCCAGAGCATCTCTGCATTCGAACGGGCAACTCGTGAATGGCGAATATCACCGATGATCATAACTTTCAATCCTTTGAAATGATTGAATTGCTCGTAAATGGTCATCATATCAAGTAAGCATTGAGAGGGATGCTGACCTGTGCCATCACCGGCATTGACTAATCCTATGTTCAGATTTTTATGGTTGAGTAAATCTTGATAGTAACCAGTTTGCGGATGGCGGACAACCGCCACATTAACGCCGATCGATTCTACTGTTTTTAAGGTGTCATATAAACTTTCACCCTTTGTTACGGAACTGGTTGACGCATTGAAATTCAAAACCTGCATTCCTAATTTCATTTCGGCCATTTGAAAGCTTGTTTTCGTGCGCGTTGAGTTTTCAAAAAATAAATTCATCGCATACGTCGGCTTTTTTAAGGTTACCTGTTTACCAGCTTTGAAAGCTTGAGCTTCATCAATTAAAGCTAGTGCATCATCCGCATCGATTTGATCAATCGTCACTAAGTTTGCTTGTTTCCGATCAGTAGTTGTCATGTCGATCATCCTTTCTTATACAAAAAAAGCACTTGGTTAATCGTTTTCCGATCAATCAAGTGCACTTAGTCTGCGGGTAGACTCTTTGCCTAGTTCTGCAAAGACTTTACTGCACCGTTTTGCTCTCTCAGGAAACAATTAAATGGTTCAGTTACTTTATATTTAGTTAGATACACAATAAAAGATCTCTCAACCGTTTTGGTTAAGAGATCTCCTCATACTTTCTACCGAGATCATTCTTAGCCTCACGGGACTAAATTAAAGATCATTTCTGTTAGTGATTAGTATGGACGATCACCAACGCTAAGTCAATAGCCAATTAATTATAGATTTTGGTGCCTGAGACTTTGTAGCGCTATAAACCCAAACACCAAAATGACAACCGCCTCAATCCCAACGTTGATCCAACTACTTGCTGTCGCACCTGAATCAAAAGCTGAACTGCTCATAAGTGGCCCTGCTACTACCATACTGACTATGAAGCTAAACCCAAAGTATAGTAAAATGCTCAGTGCTTTTCCTTTTAAAAGAATTACAGCAGTCATTAACATGACTAGTCCCGCGATATAACCCAAAACACTATAAATACTAAGTGGGACCATTTCAGGTGCCATGATTACACCAATATTTTGAAAGAGCTCATCCCAGCCACCATTAGCACCAACCTCAAAGAAAATTGTCCCGATTGGCACAATGGTTAAAATAATGGACATGACTACCGTTGCCAAGATAGTTGCCCCAATTTTTGAAAAGAACAATTTGCTTCGATTAACGCCGGAAGCTACCATCAAAGCTAATACCCGGTTTTTATAATCAATTGCCAGCAAGTGGAAGGGATAAATAATTCCCAAGAATATCATATTACTAAATAGTAATATGATCCCCAGGAGAATTGCTGTCCCTAAAAGACCTGAAGAAAGATGCTCAAAATTAACAAATAGGACAGTTGTCAAAATGTTTAAGATCAGTAAAACTAAGGCTGCAATCAAATAAAATTTATCACGCAGATATTTAAATAATTCCATTTTAAAAATCAATCTTGCATTCATTAGTTAACCTCCTGCTGATCTAGCACCGAAACTTTGGACATCGCGGTAATCGCAATCGCGTGTTCGCCGAGCTGTGGATATAGGGTCTGCCACTGTTCAGAATTAATATCTATTTTAAACCCAGTGGCTGTTTTATCAAAAGAAACTTCTGCTGAAGCAAGTAAATCAGCAAAAAGCGCGTCATTATCAGTGGAAATAAGGCGAAAAGCTTGGTCATTCACGCTAGTCAAGTCGACAGTTTTAACTAAGCGACCCTGGTCAATCATGAAAACTGTATCGCATAAACTTTCCAAGTCAGTTTGGACATGACTGGAAATAATTAATGTGTGTTCCGCACTCGCCCACTCTCGTAAGTAATCCTGAAACCACTTAACCGTTTTTTGGTCCAAACCACGGAATGGTTCATCCAAAATTAAAACTTCTGCAGAATTAATCAGTGCAATCAATAACACCAATTTCTTTTGCATCCCGTAGGAAAAAGTCTTAACTGGGCGATCAAGGGCTGCTAATAGTCCCAACTCGTCAGCCAACTTTTCAGCAGCAACGGCATCATAATGACCTCGCAACCCAGCAAAATATTGAATATTAAATCGGGCACTATAATCTTTGTAAACAGAAAGGTCATCTAGGACAATTCCCATTTTGGTTAAAATGGCAGTTTCTTTGCGTGGATTATGGCCATCAAATATAATTTCTCCAGAATAATCCGTAATAATATTCGTTAAGCATTTAAAGAACGTTGTTTTACCAGCCCCGTTGGCCCCGACCAAACCATAAGCATGCCCGGGAGCAATTGTAAGTTGGTCAATGTCTAATGCTTTAATACTACCGTAACTTTTACTTAAATTTTTCACCGTAATCGTCATTACACCATCTCCTCGTATTATATAATTTGAAACTTTGTTATTTACTATTCCCTACTTAGATGTTGCGTGATATTCTCTAATTGTTCATTGGATTTAGGTCCAACTGGTATAGGCTTTCATCTCCTGTAGATTATCTACGTTATAAGCGCGCCGCCCAGACAATTCGAAACACCGCAAACCACAAGCTGTAGCGATTAATTTGATTCGTGTTCACTCGCGTGACACGCAGCTGAATCTTTTAATCTAGTCTTCTTATATTGCGAGGATGCCCGTTAGAGTTGGAATTAGGGAACATCACGCAGCACCTAAGCTTATCCAATTAATTCAAAGTGAAAGGAGGTCCTATCCTATGAATTTATATTTAGGTATTGATGTTGGTAAAAATAAATTAGACTTTTGTGCTTTAGATTCTGATCAACATTGCCGTTTTCAAGATGAAACTACTAATGATCTTAATGGTGCCGTTAAAATTAAACAGGTAATCTTAACTGAGACTAAAACCCACCATTATGAAAAGATAACTGTTGGTATGGAAGCCACCTCGGTCTATAATTTTCATCCGATGACTTTTTTCGCCGAAGATAGCGAGTTACAAGCCTTAGGCTTATCGGTTATCACCATTAACCCCTATACGTCACATCATTTTAGCCAGTTATTTGATGATGGTAAGACGGATGCGATTGATGCCAAACAATTAGCTGATTTGTTACGGATCAAACCACTGGGAACTTCAGTTGCTCGCCAAGAAAACTATGTGGCTTTGCAACGTCTAACACGGGAACGTTATCACTTGGTTAAACAAATGACTGATTCTAAAAATCATTTTTTGAATAATCTTTATTATCGTTGTAATACGTTAGAACGGGAGCTGCCAACATCCGTTTTTGGTTCAACTATGATGACCCTAATTACTGATGAAGAGTTAACCTTGGACGAGGCAGCGGCGCTACCTCTTGATGAATTAGTCACCCATCTTCAACAGTTAGCTCACGGTAAGTTTGGTGATGCCGAAGCCGTTGCTAAAGCTATTAAGAAAGCAACCCGTTCTTCTTATCGCCTATCAAAAGTCGTAACAGATTCTGTTGATGAAATTTTGGCGGTCTATGCGAATGAAATTCGGATGTTAAAAAAACAAATCCAAGTTTTGGATAAAACAACTACATAGATATCTACTCAAATCACAGATATCAATTGTTTAACTAGTGTTCCCGGTATTGGCCCAGTTTATGCGGCTGGTATTGTGGCAGAAATTGGTCAAATTGAACGTTTTCCCGATGAAAGTCATATTGCCAAGTATGCTGGCCTGGCTTGGTTACCACATGAATCAGGCACAAGCGTTCGTCAAGCTACACCACGAACTCGTAAGGGTAATCAATATCTTCGTTATTATCTAGTTGAAGCTGCCAACTCGATAAGACGTTATGATGTTACTTACCAACGCTATTACCACAAAAAATATGAAGAGGTACCCAAGTATCGTCATCGTCGAGCTATTGTCTTGACGGCACGAAAGCTTGTAAGATTGGTGGAAGTCTTGCTTAGAAACCATCAATTTTATATACCACCCAAAGTGGTATAGCTTTCGAGTTTACGATACTGAGTCCCTTCTTAACCCGCTAAATTAACTGTTTTAGTGGGCTGGGGAAGCTATACTCTCAAGAACTGATTAATAATAAAAACAAAGCTTTTTACATACTTGACTTATTACCACAAGGCTCATATTTATGTATTATTATATCAAAATTAGATATTCATTACACTATTATTTCATACGTTTATTTTTTCGAATTATATAAATTCAAATTATTTTAAACGCCAAGGCAATCAAAAAAAGTAGTGAATCATCGGTATGAAGATTTCGCCAATTTTTTTACTTCATATTCTCTTTGACTTAACTCACATTATCAAAAAATTAGTCATAATAGGTTTCTGTTCCCACATCCAAAAGTTTGATTGCTGATTCACCAGCAATCCGACCTGAGTTCCAAGCAAACGCACAGCTAATTCCTTCTAGAGTTGGATATGAAGTATCATACATCCCACTGGCATTGTTGCCGGCCACAAACGTTCCTTGCACAGGCTTTTTGTTCGTCTTCAAAACTTCCATCCTTTCATTAGTTTCAATGCCGCCAATGGTTCCTAAAGAAGTCGAGCGAGCCTTAACTGCATAAAATGGTCCTTGCGCTACTGAAAAGCGCATGAATTCACTTGGCTTATAGAAATCAGAATCTTCTTTTTGGGCAACCTGCATATTGTATCGGTTCACCGTTTGTCCAAGAGTTTCTTTTGAGACCTGAAGTTGCTCTGCTAATTCTTTTAAGTTTTCGGCCTTCCAAGCGGCCCCTTTGGCAACGGCTTCTTCTAAATCAACATCAATTTGGGGAAATGGTCCAACCTTATGTGTCATTGGTTTGTGCGCCAAACTGACAAACGTTCGCTCAAATGAATTGGTCCAATTAAGTTCTTGATCAGACAATTTATCCACGAGGGCTTGATCCAAAATGAAGTAGTACGCTCCGCCAATTGTGTAAGTAATATTCCCCCACAGCGCAAAGTCATAACAAACACTTTCATCAACAAATCGTTTGCCACTTTGATCAACCCACAGAAACGGCAAATTGGTTAGGGTAAAAATTGTGTCGTTGTGCCATTTAGCGTCATGTGGTGAAATGACAGAAGCTGCGTGATTTTCAAACACCCCAATATGGCTGGTGTCTGCGCCCAATTGTGCCAACATTTTAATACCGTCTCCAGTTGCTTTGCGCTCGCCCATGCTATACAGGTTATTTGAATCAATTGCTAAATGTTCTTTGACCAAATCTGAGTTGCCAATAAATCCACCATCAGCTGCGATAACTATCGAACAATCAATCACAAAATCTTTCTTGTTTTGGATAACTTTAATCCCTGTAACTTGATCCTGATCACGGATAATTTCAACTCCAGCAGTTTGTAACAGCAACCGTCCACCTTGATCTTTGAAATTTTGCATTAATCGATCAAATCCGGCAAATTTATCAATATATTGGTGATAGACTTTAGGATGATCTTGATGCACTTCTTGAGTATTGTTGACTAACTCGGTTTTTAATCCGCGTTCACTCAACCAATCAATCGTAGAAGCTGATTTGGACAGAATTGCTTTTGTTAAGGCAGAATTAGAACGGTAATGCGTGTATCCTACCAGCTCTTGGTAAGCCTGTTTTAAAGTGAAAGAATTACCTTCCGCTTCTTGCTGGCTACTGCCAACTGCAAACAAGCCTTGAGCACCAAACATTCCGGCACCCCCAAACTTATCTCCCTTTTCAAGTAAGATAACCTGTTTGCCTGCTTCAGCTAAAGTGAGTCCCGCACCAATTCCTGATGCGCCGGCCCCAACTATCACTACATCTGCTTTCATGTCCAAAGATCTCCTTTGCAAAAATTTGTTTTGTCGATCGTTATCAGTGTACTCCAATATTTACATAAAATCAGAATGCTTTACGATCCTCAAAAAAATTCTATCGCAGGCTTATTTTGCCGACAATAGAATTTAAATTATTTCTTTTAGTACATCTTGGCATCAATATTCATAATTTTCCAGCCAATCAGCTAACTTTTCTACGTGTAAATTCAATTGTAAAGGCCACGTATTTCGACCACCATGAATACTGGCATCTACCTGGCTCTGCCCACTTAAGACCGACTTATCATTACCCTCTTCTTTGATTTCCACATGTTCTCCAGTTGAAGAGAAATAATTCATTTGTTTGCTATCAATTTGTCCCAACCATTCGGCCTTAGTTTGGACCATGCCGGTCATATGAACTAAATGAAAATTATCATCTGAACTGAACCCCGATAATTTGAATTACTCCAATTATCGGGGTTTGTTATGTTCTCAAAGGAAAATAAAATAAATGCAGTTCTAGAATTAACTAGTGGCCTGCCTCAAAGTATCATCATGAAAAAGTACAGTATCAAGGGCTCTGCCATTTTGTATGAGTGGAAACGCAGGTTAGAACAGTTCGGTGTTGAAGGTCTCAGTTTAAACCATAGAAAGACTTACTTTGATTATTCGTTTAAAATGAAAGTAATTAAATGGCGTTTAGATCAAAATGCATCCTTGCCGATAACTGCTAAGCAGTTTCGAATTAAACATCCAGCTGTAATTTGGCAATGGGAACGAGCTCTTGAACAAGGACACCTTAATCCTAATCAAAGGCGGTCAAATACCATGTCAGATAGTAATAATGAAAAGTCTAAAAAAGAGTTAGAAGAAGAAAACCGTAAATTGAGAGTTAAATTAGCTTATTTGGAAAAATTGCACGCCTTGGTTCAGAAAAAGAAAGCATTAAAAACCAGGAAAAAGCACAAATAGTTGCTGAATTAAGGCGTGATTTGAACGAAGTGATTAGCTTTGTTTTAAAAGTTGTCGGTATGTCAAATAGTAGTTATCATGATGCACTTAACCTACAATATAAAACTAATTATTCCCAGGACTTAGTGGATGAAATTCTTCAAATTAGATAAGATAATCCAGATTTCGGATATCGTACGGTTACCGATGCATTAAGAAACAACGGTAAAATTATTAACCATAAAGTGGTATTAAAGACTATGAAACAAAATGACGCGCTTTGTCATGCTTTTGATCGAAAAAATAGAAAATATAATTCTTATCGAGGCACTGTTGGTAAACTTGCTAAAAACAAACTGAATCGCAGATTCAATACGGATCGACCTTATCAAAAAGTAGTGACCAATGTGACTGAAGTTCGCTGGGGTTCTGGTTCGATTTCTGAGCGGACTTATTTTACTTCATTTGTTGATCTTTACAGTAACGAGATATGTCATGGAATATTGGTCTTAGCCCTAATGTAGCGTTTGTCACAAAACCTTTAATGGATTTAATTCGTTCAAAACCACAATTACCTTATAAGATGACAATTCATTCAGATCAAGGTTTTCAATATCAGAATTATCAGTATGTTTCCAAGTTAAAGAAAAACCACATTATCCAGAGTATGAGTCGCAAAGTGACTTGTCTGGATAAAGCGATTGCTGAGAGTTGTTTCCATATTTTAAAAGTTGGAACGGTCATAATAACCACTATTCCTCCTACGAAGAATTAAGAATAGCCATAACTGAATACGTTAGTTATTATAATAATAAAAGAATTAGAACAAAACTGGCCGGAAAAACTCCGGTACAATACCGAAACCTATCCGACCAGTTGGTTGCTTAAAATCCACTCCAAATTATGGGGTTCAGTTCACATTCCTTTTTTTATGCTAATTTTATCTCCTCAATGACCACTTCTTTAATACAATACTAGTGTAAACTACGGTCTGGACTCTATAGCAAGCTTTAATTCTTACTTTTTTATTATTTGCCACGTGTCATTCTAGTCAATTTGAAGTTAGTCGATAAATAATCCTCATCGTAGTCGGTGAATCAGTACCTGTAAAGAGATATTGTGCGGCACGGCTCTCGCTGAATCGATATCAGTAACTACTTCCACTAAATCCATATCAAACCGGACAGCAACATCACTCCAAATATTAATCACGGTTTCAGTACTAGCTCCAGCCGGCATTACTAAAACCAATTTTTTTCGTCTAAACGGATTATCAATTCCCTGCACCTCAGCCATTCGCTTAATAAATGCGGTCATTGATGATCTACTTTGCCAATCTGGCGGCACACCGACAGTCAAAACATCTGCGTCACGAACCGACTCACAAATACCTAAAAATTCATCCTCATCCTCTTCCCCAAGATCAGCTAAAACGAGATGTTTAGCTAAACTAATCGTTTGACTCATCTGCTTTGAAACAACTATTTTAGCTAATTTAAGAACCAGGCTACCGTGATAATTACTTGTATTAATAAATAATGTTCGTTGCATACGCTCACCTCAAAATTATAGACAAAGTTGATTGCTCTGTCTTCAATAACCGTAGTTTAAGCCCTAGACTGAACTCTATGGCAAGCTTTTTAATCAAAAAAATTTTCTGAACGAATTATTATTTTTAGCGCAGTTCAGTATAAACACCCTTTAAGGGACAATTGAAGCATTAAACGCATAAGCAAACAGAATCAGCGAATAGCTTTTGGCTTCCGTAATTACCATCATTCAGTTTCCCGAATCAAGTCACAACAGCTGCGAACCAAACCAAATAAAAAAACAGAACTAGAAGTTATGTAACTTCTAGTTCTGTCCAAAAATTAGCTATCAGTAGGATTGGACAGGTGCCCAATTTAAACTTAATGATTACATAACTGTGTCTTTGCTTTATCTGTTATTCATCAACTTTAATAATTATTTTACCATGAGCGTGACCAGTTTCGGAATATTCTAACGCCGCTTGCGCATCTGGGAGTGAAAATATCCGATCGATAATCGGTATTAATTTTTCCTGTTCAATCAACTTTGTCAATTGCTCAAGTTCTTTTCCACTAGGTTGCATAAATAAAAAATGATACGACACATGATATTTGCGCTCCAACCGCGATAACTTAAGCGTTGCTAGTCCAAATAACCATGTTTTTAGCCACCCTAATTTTCGTTCACGACCAAATTTTGCATTTGGTAATCCCGATACTGAGACAATCCTGCCACCTGGTTTTAAGATTTTAAATGATTTATCAAGTTGATTGCCACCCAATGTGTCAAAGACTATATCGTAGTCGCTCAAAACGTCTTCAAACTGCGTAGTGTGGTAATCAATTACTTGATCCGCACCTAATTCTCTAACTCGTTGTTCATTTTTAGCACTTGCAGTAGTTGTTACATATGCTCCTAAATTTTTTGCCAGTTGAATTGCAATTGAACCGACGCCACCAGCACCAGCCTGAATAAATACTTTTTGGCCGGGTTCCACCTTGGGATATCAACTAATGCTTGGTAACTGGTCAACCCAACTAAAGGAATCGCAGCTGCTTGCTCGAATGATAAATTAGCTGGTTTAAGTGCAATATCAGCTTCATCGACTGCCAAATAATCTGCAAAAGTACCAATTCTTGTATCGCGTGGCCGACCATAGACCTCATCACCCACTTTAAATTTAGCCACCTGTGCACCAATCTTTACAATTATGCCAGCAAAATCCTGGCCTAAAGTGAGTGGCATGGTATGCTTCACCAGTAACTTAACTTCTCCATCACGAGTCTTAGAATCAATTGGATTCACACTGGCAGTTTTGATTGCTACAAGTACATCAGTGGCTCCAATTTCAAGAATTGGTACTTGTTTTAAAACAAGTTTAGCGTGACCGTATTTGTTAATTTGCATTGCGCGCATTGTTACATTCATTTACTCTCATTCTCCTCTGCTAATCGCTCAATGATTGCTGCAGTTTGTTGCATAATCGCAAAGTTTTTACTTGGCTGAACTGCATAATAGTGCTTAGTGCCATCCTTTCGAATTGAAACTAGCTGAGCCTCTTTTAAAATTTTCAAATGATGTGAAACTGCAGGCCGTGATAAGTGAGTTTGCTCGGTTAGTTGACCAACTCGCAGACCATCGCAACCAGCCTTCAATAACGAAATGATAATTGACTGCCGGTTTTCATCCCCTAATGCAACAAAAATCGCTTGGCTTTGTACAAACCCACGTTCAATCATTTGAAAGTCTTCTGTTTTTTTCATATTAACGTTCCTCCGTTAAAACGTTTAAACCTTTTCATATATTTTATCGTATTAATTTCAAAATAGCTACATCGGGAAAGTAAATCGAGACAGAGCAATATTTTATTTCTCTTGCTATATTTTCAACAATTTTTAAAGTATCTGGCATCATTATTATTCGCTAATTAAACCTCTATAGAAAAAAAGTACTAGCAAAAACATTGCGACTGTATACTTTACCCTGCTGATCTATAAATTAGGTTATGTATGAAAATAGCTATAACTTTAATTAAGATTATAGCTATAATCAACCGATTTAACACTTGTAATTATGCGATTATTACATCACTTGTTTGCTTGGACGAATAATAATTTCATTAATTGCTGTATCTTCTGGTGCATTGATTGCAAAAGCAATCGATTCCGCAACACGATCTGGCGAAATTGCAAATTGATCATAAAATTGTTCAGTCCCTTTTTTGACCGCTTCATCCGTAATCGAGTTTGTTAGTTCAGTTGCAAATGCACCTGGTGACACAACCGTAACCCGAATGTTACTACCAGCCTGTGCCTCTTCTTGGCGTAAGCCCTCACTAATAGCTAAAACAGCCTGTTTAGTAGCGCTATAAACAGCAGAACCAGGTCCAACAATATGTCCTGCAATAGAAGAAGTATTAATGAAATGACCAGACTTCTGCTCACGCATAATACCAAGTGCTGCATTAATACCGTAAAGGACACCCTTTTCGTTGACATCGATCATTCGTTCCCAGTCTTCAACTTTTCCTTCTGCTAGCACAGATTGTGGCATTAGGCCAGCATTATTCAGCCAAACATCAATTCGACCATACGTGTCGATTGCCTGTTGAGCTAATTTCTTTACAGAAGCAAGATCCGTCACGTCAGTCACCATGTAAGTTGCTTCACCATCTGCAGCTTCGATATCTCTGACAATTTCTTGTAAACGAGCTTCACGACGGGCGCCTAAAACTAATTGATTGCCCTGTGCGGCCAATAATTTTGCCGTTGCTTCACCAATACCACTTGATGCACCTGTAATCACAATAACTTTTTTTGTCATAAAATAAACACTTCTTATCTGTTTTCATTGCTTAATATAAACCTTAGTCTGCACACTATAGCAAGCTTTTTGTTCTAATTATTTTAAAAAATGTGTTTTATATCAATCATTTATTTCTTAATAGAACGATGGTTTACTCATATTTTCAGAACCCTTTTCAATAATTGCGACATTTTTATTAATTTGCAGTGTCGGCGTTTTTACCATATCAGTAATAAAACGTGCGACTGCTTGCCGTGAGACTTGCGCTCCTGTGACCATTTCTCCAAATGGAATCAATGTATAATCGTCATTCTTCGAATTGTTGTATAGCATTGACATCCGTACATAAGTGTAGTCAATATTAGAATCAGAATCCAACGCATCGATTGCATTCCGCTCTGGTTGTCGGTTTGAAAAATAGGCCCCCATAGAAGATTTTCCCCATTCACCGAACTTACCCCCAACTTCGTCATAAAGTCCTATGGTTCCAGAAACTATTAATCGACGAATACTAGCTTGTTGCATAGCCGTAGCAGTCCCATTCATTGCGTCCGCAGTTGGCACATTCAAGAACACTATATCTTGACCTTTGAGGGCATGTACTAACGTGGCAATATCCAAAATATCACCATCAACGATATTCTCTCGCTCTGGTACACTTAATTGAACGCGATTAGTTACGTTATGGCCAAATAAAGTCAACTCGGCATCAGTTTCTCTTAACAAACGTTCAATCAAAAAACCTGATATTTGTCCTGTAGCGCCTAAAATAATTACTTTCATTTGATTGCCTCCTTGACAGCTTAACTTGCTAATCTCACTATAAACCTCAGTGTGGTTTCAAAAACAATTAAAAGAACTTAGTAATGATTATTTTCACACTACACAAATTAACAGCCTTTATAATTTCAACTATAGCTTTCGATTAAAAAAAGTGACCAATTTATCTATTTCCTGCGTAACATATGGTTCTTTCCAGTAGGTATCAATATGTGAAGCGCCTTCCAATAAGAAAAGATCTTTATCTTCAGTAGTTAATTTTTTATAGACGTCATCGGTCATATAGCGCGTATCTGCATCAGATCCTGCCATCATTAGCAATGGTTGATTAATTAATTCAACGTGATCTTCGACGTCAAAGGCCATTAAGTTAATCAGGCTGCTTTTAGTATATCGACCCGTAGATCTAGGATGAAAATGAGTATTACCGTAATAGACCATACCGTCCCGATAAAGACCAGCAGGAATTTTTTCAAGCTGTTCTGTTGTGAGAACTACAGGTTGAGTAAATAGTTCACCAATATACTCAACTTCATTACCCCGTTTCTCATTAGTACGTGCTTGAGCGGCGTCTTGTAATCGTTGCTGGATTGAATCAAGTTGTGAATCGTGGAAACCATTTCGTCGAACACGGCCACTATTAAACATACTAATAGTCACGATAGCTTTTAAACGCTTATCAGTTTTTGCTGCCTCAATCGTGTAACCACCACCACCGCAAATCCCTAATGCGCCAATTTTGTTAATATCAACACCAGGAAAACTCTCTAAGAAGTCTGCCATAGCCCGAATATCTTCTGTTCGATAAGCTGGGTTGTCCGTATTACGTGGTAATCCATCACTAGCTCCTTGATAAGCCGCATCAGCCACAACTGTAATATACCCATTATCTGCCAATTTTTGAGCAAATAACCCGGCAACTTGTTCTTTAACACCACCATTTGGATGCGCAACCGTTACTGCTGAATATAATTGATCACTGTCTTCATCATAGTTGGCAGGTGTATAAACATTGGCCCCAATTTTTACACCATTTGCCTCATATTCAACTGTACGAATATTGACCTCACCTGCAACATTTTGAGTCAATGCCCCTTTATAAACTAAACCAAATTGATTTTCCATTCTTAATATCTCATTTCTATATATTTCATCCCTGCAACTCTTGCAAAAGTTTTAATGATGCTGTTGGTCGGTTCAATAGTGTCACTTGGACTAGAACCTTGAACAAATACACCAATCGATTTATCATGCAATGCATCTTTATCCGAATCCTGTGAAAGTCTTTCTAACAGCGTTTTTAAATAGCCACTCATCGTATGCCAGTAAACTGGTGTTCCCAGTATGACAGTTTCAGACTGCTCAATTACACCAAGTACATCGTTAAATTGATCATCTGAAAATTTCTGGCCTATTTGATAGATTTTATAATCCACAAGATTTAATTGTCGATACTTATTACCTTTGAGTAATTTGTTGCCTAGTTTACTTGTATTGCCAGTTACGTTTTCGCTTGCATTGATAAACAATACATTATTACCAAAACCTTGGTTATTTACCTTTTTAAGGATCTTCAAATTTATTCCTCCTTCACAACAATTACTATTGTATCCGCTAGACCGCACTCCAGCGCATAAAGTGCTCCATAATTGTTAGACAAGAAATCTAACAGTTATGGAGCACCTTTTTCTATGGTCAAATATAGTTCAGAATTAAAAGCAGAAGTCGTTAGTGAATATCTTCAAGGTGACATTAGTATCAGTCTTCTTTCAAAGAAACGTAACTTGCCTCGAATACAAGTAGGTAGATGGATACAAAACTTTCGTTTGAGCGGCGCAGACGCTCTTAAACGAAGAAGAGTTAAACGAAGTTTCTCAGTTGAGTTTAAAGTTGATGTGATAAACTACTATCAAACTCATGATGAAACTTTAGCCGAAGTATCCGCAAAATTTGATGTTAATTCTTGTCAAATCAGTCTTTGGAGGACAGCCTTCAATCAGTATGGTATAGAAGCCTTGAAGCCTCATCCGAAAGGCAGAAAAACCAAAGTGAAACATAATAAGAAGAAATTACGTAAGTTAGTAAACAAGAACGAAATCGATCAACTTCGTGAAGAATTGACGAAAAAGAATCAAGAATTATATGATGCAAAATTGGAGAACGAAATCTTAAAAAAATCAATGACCCTGTTCGGAACCTCAAAGGACGAAAGAAAACACAAATAGTTGATCAGATCAGGGTCGAACAAGAGTCTCTTCCGAAATCTAACCGGTATAAAGTCGGCGATATTCTTAAGACCATTGGACTTAAGAAAGCGACTTATCATGATGAACGTAAACGTATCAAAAATTATGTAGATAAGTATGAAGATGTAAAAGTAGAGATACTAAAAATTGCCGAAAGCGGAAGATATCGCGGACGTCTAACCTACGGTTATCGTCGCGTTCAAGAAGAGCTCATTAAATTAGATATCCATCTATCAGACGCCGTAGTGCGTCGTTTGATGGATGAATTAAATGTTCAAGTAAGCCTTTATAACCGCCACAGAAATGGTAGATATTCATCTTATAAAGGTACAGTTGGAAAAGTGGCCCGTAACGTTCTACATCAGCATTTTAATGAAACCGTACCTTTCAAAGTATTACATACCGATGTTACACAAGTACGCTTGGCCGATACTAAGTGGGCTTACGTTTCAGCTATTACTGACGAAGCAAGCAAGGAAGTTTTAGCATTTCAAGTAAGTAATAGTCCTAACAGTAAACTAATTATGGATACACTCGATGAACTCACAGAAAATATTCCGGAAGGAATAAAACCAATAATTCATTCAGATCAAGGTTGGCATTATCAATTGAATTACTATACCGATAAACTCTCTGAAAAAAAATTTATACAAAGCATGTCTCGTAAGGGAAACTGTCTTGATAATGCGCCAATTGAAAGCTTCTTTCATCTTCTTAAAACAGAATGTCTTAATGGATTTCCACAGTGTAAAGATATTGGAGAATTCAAGGAAATCACAAAGAATTACGTCGATTGGTTTAACAATCGACGAATATCACAGAAAACAAAAGGCATGACTCCCTGCGAATACAGGGAACATGCCTTAGCAGTTTAAAAATATTCAATTTTGTCTAACTTTTGTGTTGCACTTTAGCAAGTGCTTTTTAAAAAGTTTTTTTAAATTATTTTGATTGTCCGCTAATCTCCATTAAACAGCAGTTTATAGCTATGCTTATGTAAAAAAAATCAACAGACATCTTGATTATGTCTGTTGATTTTTTTATTTAATTCATTTCGCCATTCAAAATCTTTTGCATAAATACTTCCCGTTCATCATGACAAACTGCTAATGACCCTTGTTTACTTGCCTCTTCATAGTAATGAAGTTTTCCGTTGATTGTTTTCAATGCATTTTGTAAGTCAATAATCTGCTGCTGAACCTTTATTTTCTGTTCCCGAAACATTTCTTTTCTTTCCGATATTGATTCTATACCTTTATCCACTAATTCTAAGTAGTTTTTAATATCTTTCAAAGACATACCTGTTTGCTTAAGCCGATAAACTGTATTTAGTGTCACAATATCCTCTTTACTAAATTCGCGAACACCATTCTCATTTCGCTTTACAAAGGACAACAAACCAATTTTCTCATAGTATCTTAGCGTGTAGATACTAATCTCCATAATATCGCTAACATCACGAATACTATACATAATTACACCCTCAATTCCTCAAAAAGCGCAGTAATTTGTTTAAAGACATTTCCTAGTTAAACACAACTAACAGTATCAATCTTTTATAATTCAAATAAAAGAATTATCAAAGATTTTATTGTACATCATATTATAACAAACCAAACCAGACGTAAAGTCTAAAAATAATACTTGATCATATGAGCATGTCAAATTTTTATGTGTAAATGATAGAGCCCTCAATCTTCTTGGCAATTTTTTTTGCCGCAACCTTAGTATCACCTGATAACAAGGAGCAAATGATCATTTTTTTATTATTCATGCCATCATAACCCATTTTTCATCTTGAACTACTCGTGGGATCACCAACTCGTTCATAATATCGTGAAGTATAACAGAAACATTTAAAGTCTCAGCAACCTTTTTTACTATTCATATATACTATCTCCTACACTATAACTTTATTTGACTGAAAATAATCAATTGAAACCATCAAACTCGCTGAGCAGCCAGAATGCAATTCCACCCACGATAACCGCCGCAATTACGATGCCACCTAAAAACAAATTGAATATTAGCCCTAACCCACCACCAAACAATAATACTAAAAAAATAATAGGATGACGAAGGCAAAATTTAATAAATCCAACGATTAATTTAAAGAACAGCACAGCGAAAATAATTAAACCAATTACGACAGCTAGTCTGGTATTAGTACTCAAGCCTGTAGCTAACATGATAAATTTCATCGAAAAC
Source organism: Pediococcus sp. M21F004 (assembly GCF_051122535.1). Lineage (NCBI taxonomy): Bacteria > Bacillati > Bacillota > Bacilli > Lactobacillales > Lactobacillaceae > Pediococcus > Pediococcus sp. M21F004. The sequence continues at coordinate 199,112 of NZ_CP177314.1, read as the reverse complement.
TTCCTCTCTTTTATGCCTAACTTGATGTTCCCGAGGTTAGATCTTAGTAACCCAGACCATTTAACCAACTATTAACATCACTTCTAGCATCTGCTGCATCGCTGCCTGAAACTGAAAAACCTTTCAATACTTTAGCGCGAGTGTATTGCTTTTTCAATGTTTCTGTTGTATTCCCTAGACCAGACCCTTCATGCGTGGTAAATGGCACAACATTTTTATTATTCAAGTTAACGCCATCTAGAAAAGTACGGACAACCATTGGATATTCACTCCACCAGATTGGCGAACCAATAAAAATGGTATCGTACTTGCTAACATCTGGTAGCTTATTCTTTATTTTTGGTCGGGCATTATCTTCTTGTTCTTTTTGGGCAACCTCAGTCGTTTTCTTATAACTTTTTGGATACTCCTTAGCTGGCACTATCTCATATTCGTCACCTTTGGTTTTGGTTTGAATAAAATCGGCAATTCGTTTTGTATTACCAACTTTTAAGTTTCCACCGTAAACACCGTCTTTACGCTAAAAATAAACAATTAATGTTTTACCATTCTTTTTAGCTACTTTACCTTTCGAACTACTTGATTGTGTTTTTTTATTACCCGAAGTTGCTGCCGACTGATCATTTTGATTTGTTGACCGACTTTGGCGTTGGTTATAAACATTATATCCAATCAGTACACCAACTATCGCCACCACTGCAACGATAAAGATCGTAATTCTCGTTTTCATAATTTGTACTCTCCTTTTTATATTTATCATCATTGATAAGAAACATTGTTCTATTTAGTTTCAAAAAGTTGTGAAAATGCATTATAAGCTTGATTTGCCGCCGAATCTATATCGTGACCACCACCACTATCGATGTGATAAATTAGATTCTCCTTAGTAAACTGCTGTGGATGTTGTCGCATTTGCTTAATCTGTGGAGCCATTGAACTGCTTGTGCCATCCGTACCACCAACAGAGGCCAGAATCAAGAAATCATTTGCTTGATAGTCACTATTTTGAACGTGTTTAGCCAGCTTTATTGCAGTTTTTTTTGGTTCTGTTCCCCCACCATTTGCTTCCACCGTCCAACTGTCTCCAGCCATTGGAACATAATATTTAAAAAGGTTCAGATCGTGTTCAAAAACGTACCAGGTCGTAATGGCCCCCATCGAGAATCCACCAAACGCACGATGGTCACGTGAATCTACAAAACCTTTTTTATCTGCAGTTCGCGCATAAGTCCGATAACGCTTCTCAACCGCCGGCATTAAATCGTTGGGCAACTCATTGCGTGCAAATGCTAGATTCAATGGATCATCTTCCACATAATCACTAGTCTTAAAACTATTATTTGGATAATAACTAGGGGTAACGACAATTGTCGGCTTCATTTCTTTTGCGGCAATTTCGTGGTCCAGTAACATTTTAAAAGCACTGCCAGAATTTGTTCCAGCACCACCAAGAAAACTGGCTTCACTCATCATGGCCCCATGTAATAAATATAAAATGTTATAACGCTGAGAATCGTTTGGATTATACCCAACCGGTAAATAAACCAAAGCCTTTTTTTGATATCTTTTATTCTGGTAAGTTGTTTGATAAGTAATTCTCTCAACTTTACCTCGTTGTGCGTCTAAAGCACGTTTCCGATAACTAGCAGGTATTTTTTCCATCTGCTTCCTCCGCTTCTTTTTTGAGCTGTTAACAGTAACCTTCCGATTACTTTGGTCTGTAACAGATTGATTTGTATAAACCAAATACATACTAATTATTCCCAAGCTTATTATTAGCCCTAAAGCAATTAAAATAACTTTTTTCTTCACTAGTCTCACCTCATTTACGCTTGATTCTTGCTTAGCATAAACTATGGAGTCCAGACCAAGGCAAGTCTTTTTTTAAAAAAACTTGCCTTGGTGTGCACACCATGCTGTATATTACAGTTATCAACAAGAATGGAGGAGTATCCATGCTAAAAAATCATCCAGTATCCCTATATATAACTTGGTTAGTTATTATTTTGATCGTCCCATTACCATTAGTTATTCTGTTGAACACCGGTTTATCCGACTCAATTCAACATCTAATAATCTATGACGCCGGAATTGTCGCCTATGTCTGGTGGTTAAGCATTGTCTTATTATCGACACGGCCACAATGGTTAGAATGGCGGATTGGGTTACCTGCTATGTATTTTGTTCACGGCCTACTTGGTGTTTTGGCATTAGGTTTGGCAACTTATCACGTTTTAAATGCTTTTTCAATGGATCAACTTATCAAAAATACCGGTCATTTTGCTTGGTACCTCGCAATTTTTGGGGTTCTTTATGCTAGCTTTTTCCTGTCAGGCTGGCTGGTAGATCGATTTCCAATTGCTGCTTCACTTAAGCGAAAATTGCAATTTATTTTCAAACATCAACTTTCTTTATGGATTCATCGCCTGAATTTTGTGGTTATCGGCTTAATCTGGTTACACGTTCACTTAATTGGTCGGGTCAGTCAAATTACTGATTTTATAATTTTGTTTGATGTCTACACTATTGTTAATCTCGGCTTATATGCTTGGAAAAAATTTGTTGCCAGCTCTGCTGAACGTCTGAATGGACAATTAATTGATAACACCGAATTAAATCAACATGTTCGGCAGGTGAAAATTAAATTAGGTCGTAAAGCCCCTAAGTATCAGGCTGGGGATTTTTACTTCTTATCATTTCAACATGTTACCGGCTTAACTAATGAATCACATCCGTTCTCTGTCACCACTGCCCCAATAAGTTCACCAAACATAATCACTTTTACCATTCAAAATACTGGTGATTTTACCAGCCAGCTATCCAGCATCCCTACTGGTAGCGATGTCAAATTGGAAGGTCCATTTGGACGTTTTGCACCTTTAATTGAAAATGCCAACCCAAAAATTCCTTTAATTTTGATCGGTATGGGAACCGGAATTGCCCCTCTTTTGAGCCTGACACAGCAATATGCAAGTAGTCGAAAAATTCATGTGCTCTGGAGTGTTCATGAAGCTTCTGATTTTTATTATCAACAAGCATTTGATTCCCTAGAATCTCTAATTACTTTTGACCAACATATCACTAGATTTACCACCCTTGACTACCAAAATAAATTAACTGAGCAAGAATTAACGTCCGCCTTATTTTTCATCGTCGGTCCTGCCAATGGTGTTTTAAGTACCGAAAAAGTTCTCCGACACTTGGGGGTTAGCGCAAACCAATTAATCGATGAACGGTTAACAATGTGACGCCTTTTTGTAGTAATTTAAAAATCATTTGTTGCTACCGTTGGATCCTTTAAGGGTTAGCAAAAAAACAGGATTAAAATCTCATTTCCGAGATTTTTAATCCTGTTTTTATTTAAAGAATACTATCTGAAACCTTGTTACCCAATCCTGATTTCTCATAAAATTCTATTCGTTAACAATCAATAGTGATTTAATTGCTTTTCGCTGATCCATAGCATCATAAGCCTTTTGAACATCGTCAAGCTTAAACTGTTGGGTAAAGACTTTGCCAGGATTAATTTTGCCATCTAAAACAGCTTTTAATAATGTCGCCTTATCATAAGTTGTCACAGATGCAATTCCACCGCGAAGACCAATATTCTTCCAGAATAAATTATTCGTATTCATGGTCTCTTTTTGAGGTACGCCAACCCGGCCAACAACGGCACCAGGCCGACCAACTTTAACCGCAGTATCAACAGATTGTTCGGTTCCAACACATTCAAGAACAGCGTCTGCCCCATCACCTGTGAGCGCCATAACTTTGGCAACAGCTTCATCACCACGTTCCGCGATAATGTCTGTAGCTCCAAATTCACGAGCTAATTTTTGGCGATCTTCATGACGACTCATCGCAATAATTCGTTTAGCACCAAGCAACTTAGCAGCAATTACACCACTAAGACCAACAGCACCATCACCCATCACAACCACCGTATCACCTTCAGAAACTTCGGCGCTAACAGCAGCATGATAGCCAGTTGCCATGACATCAGCCAATGCAACAAACGAATTCAATTGATCATCGGAATAATCACTTGGTTGACCAGGAACCTTAACTAATGCCCAATCAGCACTTCTAAAACGTAAGTATTCGGCTTGATAACCAGAACTACCCATCTCTTTTTGATTCAAGCAATTACCATCAAATCCTGCAAGACATGCAGCACAATGCCCACAACCATGTGTAAATGGCGCAATAACAAAATCGCCCACTTTCACGCTATGCACATCTTCGCCAATCTCATCCACAATCCCAATGGCTTCATGACCAACGAGTGAGTTAGCTGGCATATCATTGATTCCTCGGAACCACCATAGATCTGATCCACACACACTAGCTCTTACTACTTTGATAATCGCGTCAGTTGAGTTTTGAATGGTTGGCTTATCAACCTCTTGAATTTCGACTTTACCGGGCTTAATAAATACTGTTGCTTTCATTTTAAGATTCTCCTCTTATTAGATTAGCTATTCAGGATCTGTTGCAACCAAACCGCCTGCCAAATTAGTCATATCTGGCTTATTAGCAGTCACAATAAGTTGCTCATTTACAAAAGCATTCAATCCTAAATTACTCATTTCACGACCATAACCAGAATTTTTCACACCACCAAATGGTAAATCAGGTAATGAAGTCATAAAGTTATTGACAAACACCATTCCAGTCTCAATTTGACTGGCAACTTTTGTCCCCCGTTTAGGATCGCCACTGAAAACAATGCCCCCTAAACCTAAGTCAGAATCATTAGCCAAATCAATTGCTTCTTGTTCACTATTAACTTTATAAACTTGGGCAACCGGGCCAAACATTTCTTCTGCATAAGCCGGATTATCCTTATGAATATCTGTTAAAATCGTTGGTTGGAAAAATTGACCAGGTAAATCGATTTTTTCATTGCCATAATACAAGGTTGCCCCTTTTGCGATTGCTTCATCAACTTGGGCCTGCAATTTTTCTTTAGCTCGCTTAGAATTCATCGGTGCCAAAGTAGTTTGACTATCCATAGGATCACCAGGCTTTGCATTGGCAAAATTTTCCTTAAGTTTCGCTAAAAATTGGTCATATACGTTAGCTGCCACAATAAAACGTTTCGATGACGTGCAAACTTGTCCCGCATTATATAGTCGAGCCCGCCAAGCAATATTAGCTACACTTTCAATATCTGCATCATCCAAAACAACGAAAGCATCGGTTCCACCAAGCTCCATCGTATTTTTCTTTAGATTCTCACCAGCCGCTTTAGCAACACTGCGGCCACCACGTTCAGAACCCGTGAGCGCCACCCCTTGGACACGTGAATCAGCAATAATTTCAGAAACTTGATCATAACTTAAAAATAGATTTTGCAAACTTGCATCAGGAGCCGAAGAGGCCTTGATAATATCTTCAAACGCAACCGCAGATCCTGGTGTATTAGAAGCGTGTTTCAAAATCATAGGATTTCCCACCATAAAGTTAGGCGCAAAAACACGCATAATTTGATACATCGGAAAATTCCATGGTTCAACCATCATTAAAATTCCTAAGGGATGCTTTTGAATCTGCGCATCACCAGTCGCAACTGTCTCAATCTTGGTAGGAGCTAATAAATCTGCCCCATGATCAGCAAAATAATCTGCAATCAGCGCACAAAGTTCGGCTTCACCCTGTGCTTCTCGATATAGTTTGCCCATATCGGTAACCATTGCTTTGGCTAATTGATCCCGATTTTTCCGGAAACGATCGGCAATGTCATGCAATTGGGCTGCACGTTGAATCGGTGGCTCTTTTTCCATTTGCTTAAATAAACTATTCCCTTTTTCAAGAGCATCCTGAATTTCACCAGTTGTGGCGTTAGAGTACTCTTTAACAACCTCATTTGTATAAGGATTAATTGTTGCATATGCCATTAAAAAACACCTCTATAAATATTCTTGACTAATTTTATTTTTAATATACGGGACGATCTTCACCTTGAGTTGCGGGATCAGCAATTCCCAAGCTATCCTTTGAACCAACAGTAGGATCGGCCACAATCTTTAAAACAACGTCCGCAATACTTTGACGTGAACCGGACACACCATTGTATTGATCATTTCTATGGGTGAGCACGTACTTAACTTCATCACGATCATTTAACCATGGGAGCCTTAAAGTTGTGTAATCTAAACCAGACTCCTCAAGTAATTTGTCAGAATTAATGGCAGCTTGTAACCCACTCATGACACTTTGTTTGTTCCAACGGCCAAATTCACCAGGTACTTCATCATACAAGCCTAAGATATTTGTGAAAATAACTCGCTGAACACCGTTTTCTTTCATCGCTGTGATCACATTTTTTGTCCATGCATTGTTAGAAGTATGATCCACAACGGCTACAAATACCATATCCTGGCCAGCAACCGCTTTGTTTAGAACACTCTCATTGTCCAAACTTCCTTCTACAACTGTAACGCGGTTATCTTTAGCCAAATTGCTCAACCGTTGACTGTTACGTAATAATAAAGTCAATTCAACATCATCAAACGTCGATTCGTTTAAAATACGATCCTCAACAATTCGGGCAATTTGACCATTTGCTGCTGCAATTAATAATTTCATAGTTAATTCCTCCATTTTTTAAATTCGCTTTTATCATATACCCTGAAGTACACTTTAATGCAAGCCTTTACATTTACAGACTTTTATATTTATTATCCTTGCCGTGAAGGCCGCACAACAATTTCATTGATTGCGGTATCACTAGGTAAATCAATCGCCGTTGCAATCGTTGTCGCGATCCGATCGGGCGTAATTGCAAATTGATCATAATATGAATCCATCGCTTTTTTCTGATCAGAATCGGTGACATGATCGACCAATTCGGTTGCAATCGCACCAGGTGAAATAACCGTCACACGGACATTACTCCCAGCAGCTGCTTCCTCTTGACGAAGTGCTTCACTAATCATCCAAACACCAGCCTTTGTGGCACTATAAACACCACCACCAGAATGAACGGCATGGGCCGCAACGGAAGCTACATTAATAAATTGACCTGCCTTTTGATCACGCATAGCTGGTAAAGCGGCATTAATTCCATATAAAACACCACGAAGATTAACATCAATCATGCGATTCCAATCTTCCACACGGCCCTTAATAAACTCAGAATGAGGCATTAAACCCGCATTATTCATCCAAACGTCAATCCTGCCAAATTTATCTAATGCTAACTGAGCAAGGGCTTTTACTGAATCAAGATCAGTTACATCTGTAACAGCATAAACAGCCTGTCCATTCTCTTTTTCAATATCTGCAACAATTTCTTGTAACTTCTTTTCACGACGAGCGGCAATAACTAATTTATTCCCCTTTGCTGCTAGTAGTTTGGCTGTTGCTTCGCCAATTCCGCTGGAAGCTCCTGTAATAACAACTACTTTACTTTCTTCACTCACAATAATTTTCTCCTTCATTACATATATTTATTTAAAATTCTTTAACAACCAAAGTCTAAACCTTCGTCCGTACTTCAATGTAAATCATACTGATAATTAGTTTTACAATCCGGCCCGTTTAGCCAATTCTGGTGTATAGCGATTACCCACAATTTTAATATTTTTAGACAATTGATCAATGCGGGCTAATTCTTCAGAAGAGAATGCCACATTTAAAGCACCCAAATTTTCTTGTAATCTTGTTAATTTGGTTGTTCCCGGAATTGGAACGATCCAAGGCTTCTGTGCCAATAACCAGGCCAAAGCGATTTGTGCAGGGGTTGCTTGTTTTTTAATGGCAAATTCTTTTATAAGGTCTAATAATTTTTGATTTGCTTCAAGCGCCTCTTTAGTAAATCGGGGTAATTTACTTCGGCCATCATTTTTGGCAAAGGTTGTATTCGTATTAATTTTTCCCGTTAAGAAACCTTTTCCTAAAGGACTAAATGGCATAAAACCGATCCCTAATTTTTCCAATAGCGGCAACAATTCATTTTCTGGTTCTCTGGTCCACAATGAGTATTCACTTTCAACTGCTGTTAAAGGCTCGACTGCATTAGCTTTTTTGATTGTTTCAATTCCAGCTTCGGACAATCCCCAATGCTTAATTTTCCCGGCTTTTTTTAGTTGTCCCATTGTATAAGCCACATCTTCAATGGGAATTTTCGGATCAACACGGTGAAGATAATACAAGTCAATGGCATCTACGTTTAAACGCTTAAGTGATCCTTCTACAGATTGACGAATCCCGTCTAGATTAGCATCTACAACCTGTTTACCATTTTCAATTCGAATCCCGCACTTCGTGGAAATTGTGACCTTATCTTTATACGGGGCCAACGCTTTTCCTAACAGACTTTCATTGGTGAACGGTCCATAGACTTCTGCCGTATCGAAAAATGTTTCACCCATTTCAACCGATGCTTGCAAAAGCTTAATCATTTCTTGTTGATCAGGCGGATTTCCATAGGCAAAATTCATTCCCATGCAACCTAAACCCAGCGCATCAACCTGCATACTACCAAGATTTCTTTTTTGCAAAATTATCACCCTTCAATAAGTTAAGTTTCGAATTATCGCCTATCCTTGACCATCTTTAAACGCAGGATACAACGTCATTCCACCGTCAATAAACAGCGTAATGCCAGTTACATAACTCGATTCATCTGAGGCTAACCATGCGGCGCCAGCTGCGACCTCTTCAGGTGTGCCAATCCGATTCATGGGAACCATAGAAACTGTCTGATCATACTGTGCTTGATCAGCAAATTTTTTAGCGTTAATGGGTGTATTAATCGCACCAGGTCCAATTGCATTTACACGAACACCCTCTTTGGCATATTCCATAGCAATGGTTTGCGTGAATAGTTTTACGCCACCCTTAGCAGCTGCATAACTTGCAAAAGTTGGCCAAGGGATCTGTTCATGAACAGAAGACATATTGATAATATTTCCTTTTTTACTATGAGCTTTAAAATAAGCCAAAGCTGTTTTAGAACCCTAGAAAACTCCCGTTTGATCGATGGAAACTACTTTATTCCAGTCATCCAATGATAATTCATGGGTTGGTGATTTAATTTCCATCCCTGCGTTATTTACCCAAACATCTAAATCACCAAAGTTATCTAGTGCTGCTTGAAGTAAGTCATGATTTCCTTTTTCCGTTGAGACATTTGCTTGCACAATAACCGCCTTACCGCCATTTTTTGTCACTTTATCGGCAGCTGTTTGAGCACCAACTTGGTCACTATTGTAATTGATCACAACAGACATGTGTTCTTGCCCAAAACGATTAGCAATTACATTGCCAATCCCTTTTGAACCCCCGGTAATAACTGCTACTTTTCCATATAAATCTGTGTACATAATGAATTTCCTCCTTAAATAATAGTTGTCGTAATTGCCCCAATTACAATCAAAAATAACCCAATTAATGTGAAGCTTAACTCACGATGACTCTTCTTTTCATGTAGAAATACCATCCCGCCAATCGTGGAGATCACGACAGAAAGTTGAGAGACCACAAATGCTGAGTTCACTCCGTTATCACGGACCGACAATATGTACGTGATTGCAGCAAATGAAAAGATTATTCCTGCAAGCAGACTTTGCCAGCTTGCTTTTTCACGTAACACTTTAGGTTGATGGGTTGCGGAAATATAAATCAGTACCGCAATGACCATCCCAACAGATTCAGGCAAGAAAATAGCTAATCCTGACGTAGCCATGGCTTTTGGAATTGCGTTATAAACCAGAAATCCAAACGTTGTCAGAAACAACATAATTAGAGTTTTCGTTTGACTGCTATTTTTGCTCTGTTGCATTTTTCTATCATGAACAGCCGTTAGTGAAATGCCAATAATTAAAAGTAAAATACCAATTACACCAAATATTTTGGCATTACTTGATGCCCATTCACCAAACAAAAATACCCCAATTAACGAAGTCCCAATTAGCTGTAGACCTGTAGAAATTGGCATTGTCTGAGAAACACCAATTTCATGATAAGCGGTATATTGTCCCAATTGACCAATAATCCAAAAACCACCGGCAAAAGCTGCCAGAATAAAGCTTGCTAAAGAAATTGTTGGATGAATAACCGCGTAGACAATAAAACTAACTAAAAGGGTGCCAACTGCTGTACCAAAAATTTGATTAACCGGTCGGCCATTTATACGTTCAACAGCTAATGGTAGAATTCCCCATGCAACTGCCGGTAGTAACATTAAAATAATATTCATAAGTCCACCTTTCCTAATTCAGATCATTTTCATTTAAAAACTTAGCTAATGCTTTTTTATTATCATCATAGCGAAAACCATTGATAATTTTTGCGTTATCCCCTTTTGCAAGTTTCCGCATATCAGGCATTGAACGACTAACTGGATCACTCATACTTGTCGTAAATGGCACGATTGTTTTTCCAGAAAAATCAAACTTCTCAAACAACGAATGGATAATCATTGGCGGTTGATGCCACCAGGTGGGATACCCAACGAAGATTGTGTCGTATTGATCCAAGTTAGTGATCTTAGTTCGAATTGCTGGATGAATCTTATCAGCCAACTGTTTTTGGGCAACTTTCACATAAGCATCATAGCCACTAGGGTAAGCTTTTTGAGGCTGAAGCCGGATAATATCTGCTCCGGTGTCTGCCTTAATTTGCTTAGCCGCTTCCTCAGTTGAACCAGACAGTGAGAAATAGATAATTAAACGCTTTTTAGAATTCGTTTGTTTCTTCTGGACAATATCCGTTGTATGACTTATTTTCATACCTGTCGATTTATGCTGAAAACGAAAGACCGTAAATCCACCAGCCAAGATAATTACAATAACTCCAATGACAATCAATAGTCTTTTTTTCATTTCTTCCATCCCTTTTCGATTACTTCATCTCGAAGCTTAAACCTTCGTCTGCACTCCATGGCAAGCCTTTTTTTAAATCAATTATTATCTGCGTGAACCTGGCTCACCCACTGGGTCACTCGCTTATCAGCCTGATCAACTTTATTACCGTCAACTACTAAAGCCTTCGTAAAGGTATCGCGCTCGCCACCTTGTTCACGGATAATTTCTCGAACTCGCTGGACGCTATCTCCTTGACCATAACCGCCTTCAGTCATAAAAGGTGCAATGATTTTATCAGTCAAGCGACCCCCGTATGTTTTCAAAAAAGCTGTCATTGGGTGAGATAAAGTCATCGCCCAGATCGGATAGCCCAAATAGATGGTGTCGTATTGCTTTAAATCGGGAACTTGCATGTTAAGTTCAGGATAATCTTGATTTTCTCTTTCTGAATTGGCTCTTGAAAGGGTCTTTTGATAATTTCCGGCGTAAGGATCCTTTACGACAATTTCTAAAATATCCGGATTGGTTTGATTGGCAATTTTACTAGCCAGCAATTCGGTACTACCCGACCGAGAAAAATAAATAATTAAACTTTTAGCAGTTTTTGTAATTTTGCGTGTGGGCTTATTTTGACTATTGGTATCTTGACCATCTGATCTTGTGCCATATCCATTTTGCCATTCCCGGTCGTTTTTACTGAGTTGTGGTGCTGAAATTGACTGGCCAGCAATTTTATAGTTAGCCTGCTGATTTTTGTTTGATACTGAATCGTTATTAAAATTCATAATTATAATTCCTCCAATTCCAAGGATTAGACATCCCATGATCACTGCTATTAACTTAATCTTTTTCATTTTCTTTTTGTCCTTTAAACTTATTCAATAAAGTCACTGTAAACTATGGTCTGTACTTCAAGGCAAGCACTTTCTCTCAAAATATGTCACGCATAAAAAACGTAATCCCAATGATGACCGCTGCAAAGGCCAATAAGTAACCTAACAAAAGGTTAAAAGAAAATCCTAATCCACTAAATAGGAGCATTAATATAAAAATATAGGGATGTTGAAAACAGAATTTAATAAAGCTTATTATTAAATTAGAAAACAAGCTCATTAAGACAATGATGCCCGTTACAATTGCAATCTTATCGCCGTGACTCATAGCCACACTTAACATTAGAAATAACATGACTTCTACGTACCTTCTTAACTAATAAATTCTTTGTTCAAACTCTCTTAAAGTTTCATGCTTTTACAGACTAATCGCGCTAATCGGTCGTTCTCACATTTTTAAGCTTATTCACTAAACTCATCACAACGGCTAATATGACAAAAACAATCATATTAATCCAAAACAAGTTTCGAATATTATCGATGTGCAAAACATTTTGAATTAGCAATGCGGTATATGGTGATAGAGAGCCGGCCAAATTGTAAGCAATCAGGATTAATGAAGTTGCCATTATGTTTCCACTCCCGCCTAAATTAACAGCATTTAAAATCCATGGGAAAAACAAACGCGCACCAATTCCAGTCAAGAATCCGCCCAAAGCGGTTAACCAAGTTGTATTTGAAATGGCAATTAAAAACATTGCTAAGCCTAGAGATAAAAAGGCAGCCACTAAAATGTAATCTTTCAACCAGGTAAAAACGCGTCCAAAGAGAATGCCACCAAGCATTGCTCCTAAACTCAGACCTAAAATAACGTAACTTGCAGACGTAGCTGTTCCATATCCCGCATTAACCATTAAGGTTGGCACTTTAATTCCCATAATCATATAAAAGGTAATCACAATAAAGGTTAGGATCATGTAGCCAAAAATTGCATTAGGTAATTTTGATTTTTTTGTTGAACCTTTAACTTTAGAGCCCGTTGTTAATTCTGTTTTTGGTATTTTAGGTACGAATAAAGCAAACATTATTAATGCAGGGATCGTGATTAAATATGCCCAAAATGACATATGCCAATTAAACCTTACAAGTTGGCCAGCAATAAATGTGACTAACACCCCAGACCTTCAAAGGTACTTTGAAAACCAAGTGTTTGTGATCGTTCGCTACCCTTGAAAAAGTAACTAATAATACTAACTAGTAACGAATTAAACAAGCCAATTCCAAAGCCAAATGCGGCCCGTGAAATCATCAGGAACAGAAAACTATTGATTATCACTGGGGACAACCCAGCAATAACGGTGATAAAAACCCCAACCAGTACAGTTTGTTTTAATCCAATTCGTTTGGCAATCCAATTACTCAATAGAATTGCAATTAGCAAGAATAAAGATGGAATGGTTGTGAGAAGTTCAATTTGAGCCAAAGCGACATTAGGAAATGCTTTTGCCAAAACTGGGATGTTAGCATTAATTGCCGGTGCAGATGCCGTCACAACCGACACCAGCAGGATAGATAATTTTATTAAAGAACGTTTGGTGTTTTGCATTTTGTAGTTCCTCCATATGTGACTACCGGTCATATTTTTTTTTAAAAACATCGTCACTTATTAAATAGTGACGATCACGTTACGCATTAATTAGGTATGGCTGTAACAAAGCACTTAGTTGCAAATCACAGAACCGTTTTACAGTCGCGATTGGATCAACTGTTTTAGGAGATATACACCAGGTAAAAATAACGCCATACATTTCCGTTAAAAAAAGTTGTGCGAGTTGGTGCACCGGCGTGTTCACCTTTAATTTATCTGCATCAATTAATTTCATCAAAAGCTGTTCAAAAGACTGAACATCAAATTGCCATTTATTGCTATTCGTCTCGGAAAAGCTAATGTAGCGTACCCACTGACGAGCCAATTCGATTTTTGAATTAAAAATAACGGACATAAAATCAATTAAATATTTCTTTATAATAATGATTGGGTCATCTTGTTCGCTTAAAATGGTTTGCGTATTTAGCTTAGCAAAGTGCTCTTTACTTAATTCAAAGATCAAATCTTCTTTACGTTCAAAATAATTATAAAAAGTGCCTTTAGCGATCCCGCTGGTTTTCACGATATCATCCACGGAAATATTTTCATAACCCTTTTGCACAATTAAATGATCTGCTGCTTCAATCAAACTTTGCCGAGTTGCGATTGCATTATCTTCTCTTTTTCCCACTGGTCTCACCTCAAAAAGAAGTATACAACATTTACGCCTTAAAAACAATGACTAACGGTCATTTTATTTTTTTATCCCTTATTCAACTTAATCTTTTGCATCATACGCCAACTTTTCTTTTTCGTAGTTTAAGGTATGATCTTCAAAATTAACAATTTTATAGTCTAAATATTTGATTGTTTTGTCGATTTCGGCGCGTTTCTCTTTCAATTCCTGGCGTTGATCCATCAATAATGATTTACGAGTTTGTTCCGTTTGACTGCCTTCACGATATAATTTTACAAATTCGATCAGCGCTTCAATTGACATCCCTGCCTTTCGCAAAGCTTTAATATAGAAAACCCAGTTCATATCGTGTTCACTATATTCACGATAGCCACTTTCATTCCGTTTAATTTCCGGTAACAGTCCAAGCCGTTCCCAGTAGCGGAGCGTGTCTTTTGTTAACTCAAACTTTTTACTGACGCCGTTTATGTTCATTTGATTCAACCTCTTTTTCATGTTTATCTTTTACTTACTTTATTATTCTAAACCTTGGTCCTCACTTCAAGGCAAGGAAAAAATAAATTTTTCTCTCAAACATTAAAACGGCGCTAAATCTCTTTCGGAATTTAACACCGTTTTTCTATTTTTCGAATAAGATAGCTCCCGCATTTTCTGCAAGATCTGAAAATGTTTCAAGCGTATCTGTTAAAGGCGTCGAGGCACTAGTTGCAAAAGCCACGACTTTTTTACCTGCAAAATCAACTTGATCAAATAAACTGTGAATGATCATTGGTGGTTGTGACCACCATGTGGGATATCCCACATAAACTTTATCATAACGTGTTAAATCTGGGAGCGGTTTTTTCAATTCCGGATGAACTTGCTTATCTTTTTCATTTTGAGCAACGGCTACAATCCCATCATAATCGCTTGGATAAGTTTTTTTTGCTTGTAACTGATAAATATCTGCGTTCAACTTTTTTTGTAAGTTTAATGCAGCTTTCTTTGTAGTTCCCGATAGTGAAAAATAGATAATTAACTCTTTTGCCATGTCATATACTTCTTTCTACTCAAACTAAGTCTATTGACCGCCGCCCAGTCGATTGACTTGCTCTGGATCACGATGATCAAAGAAAGCCGACTCCTTCATATCTAATGCCGCAATTTGTTTCATTTCCGGATCACTTAATTCAAAATCAAAGATATTAATATTTTCTTCCATTCGGTTTTTATGAACCGATTTGGCCAGACTAACAATGCCACGTTGATATAGCCACCGTAAAACAACTTGACCTACACCTTTATTATGATCAGATCCAATTTTTTCTAAGACTTCATTCGTAAATAAATTGTGTCGTCCCTCTGCAAATGGTGCCCAAGCTTCTGGCTGAATACCTAATTTTTCATGCCATGTCATTTCATTTTTTTGTTGATTCCATGGATTAAGTTCAATTTGATTAACTGCAGGTGTCACAGTATTATGCAAATTCAAATCGACAAAACGGTCTGCACTGAAATTTGAAATTCCGATTGCGCGAACTTTTCCTTCTTTTTGCAAATCTTCCATTGCTCTCCATGAGCCATACACGTCTCCATAAGGTTGATGAATAAGATACAAATCAAGATAATCTAATTGAAGTTTGTCCAAAGATTCTTGAAATGCTTGCTTCGTTGCGTCGTAGCCAGTTGAGCTAACCCAGACTTTTGTTGTAATAAACAAGTCATTACGATCAACACTAGTCTCTTTGATTGCTTCCCCAACTTCAGCTTCGTTCCCGTATGCTTGAGCTGTATCAAGCAATCGATACCCTGCATCAATTGCGTTTAAAACTGCTTGTTTTGTGCCACCATTTTCAATTTGGAAAACACCAAATCCGACTGCAGGCATCTCAATACCATTATTTAATTTAAAAGTTGGAACTGTCATCATTAAAAACTTCCTTTCATATTTACAAGACCTATGATAAACCCTGGTGTGGACTCCAAGGCAAGCATTTTTTTAAATCAATTATTTTCAAAAACATGCTATACTAAAAAACTGAATAGAAAGAAGGAATTATTTTGAACAAAGAACGTTTAGCAGCCTTCACTGACGCCGTTCTCGCCATTATTATGACGATCCTAGTTTTGGAACTAGAAAAACCTAAAACAGTTAATTTAGCTGGATTATGGGATTTGCGCGCTAACTTTTTTGCTTATACGCTTTCGTTTTTTTGGCTAGGTTTAATGTGGACTACCCATCATAATAACTGGCACTCAATTACAAAGGTTTCCAACGCAACTGTGTCTTATTCATTACTCATGTTATTTATTGCATCACTATTTCCATACACGACCAGTTTGGTAGCCACAAATTTTAATAATGTGACTGCACAAACTTTTTATGGCCTGGTCGTTTTAGGCGTTTCGTTTAGTAACATGGCTATCTCCCATTCTTTAAAACAAGTTAACCCTTCCGTCCACTTTGGCTGGCTATATGCGTTACCAAATACCTCAATTATTTTAGATGTCGTGATCAAACTCATTGGTCTTCTAATCACCCTAACCGTTTACCCACCGGCCATGATGTACGCAATTTTCATTAATATTTTTGTCGTTGGTTACGCATCTCGGCAAGCAATAAAGAAACAACCTAAAAAAAGTTAATTTAAATCGCAAAATGGATCGCCATCTTTTAGTGGAGATCCATTTTTAGTCTATAAATGTAAAAAGATGCCAGCATCGACTAGTTCTTTCGTAAAACCAGGGACAGTATCGGTTCGTTGCCAATCCCGTTGTAATTCGCAAGCCAATTGGGGAATGCTGGTTGGTTTAGCTCCTGCTTGTTCGACCCGCCGTAAGGCTGCCTCATGGGCAATGACCGAGGTGCCACCAACAGAATCAACCACCGGAAAAACATCGTAGCCTTCATCTAACGCATCTAAGGTTGGAAATGTTAAACACGCTTCCGTCCATAACGCGGCAATAATCAGGTTATGTCGCCCTGTCTGTTTGACTGCTGCCTTAAACTCTGTATCTTCCCATGCATTAATTGTGGTGCGATCATAACTCGGTACATCAGGTAATAAATCTTTAATCGGTGCAATGGTATCTTTATTCCGGCCATTTTTTACATTAACCGTTGATAAAATAACCGGAATCTTAAATGTGTTCATTAATCCGATCACGTTCACCACATTTTTAATGAGTTGTGCGCGATTCATGGAATTAATCGAATTAATCTGGGTTGGTTGATAATCAATTAATAAAAAGGCTGAATTTTCAGGCGTTAACAATTTATCTGCAACTGGATCTCTTCTTGCTTCACTTGTCATCTTCATCGCTCCTTAATTTTAAATAACGTGTCAAAAAATACAAAATGTTTGGCTTTACTTGGTCTAGATAACCTTTCGCGTGGTGCGTCCCCGGTAGTAAGGAAATTTCTACCGGTGTTTGATACTGTCCTAACCGTTTACTTAATTCAAAAATCCCGGAAACTGGTACAAATTCATCCAGGGAATTAATCAGTAACATCGGTCCCGTTTTACCCTGAACGCGATAATAAGGGGTCGCTTCTTTGGCTAGTTTAGGATCATGTAAATAATTAAGGATAAACCATTTATAAAAGCTATCATCCTTACCACTCTGATTAATTGTAGAGCTAGCTCCGGTTGTAAACTTCTGTTTTTGATCCTGTTTTGGCACTACGTCTTGATGATTATTCAACCACACTTCGATATCAAGAATTCCAGAAAGTGATACAGCTGGAATCTGATATTTAATTCCCATTTCAACCGCCATGTTGCCACCAACGGATGAACCGATCACCGCAACTGGTAGCTTCGGTGCATACTTTTTGACCTGTTGATATAAGTGATCCATATCAACCAAGGGCTGCGGATAATATCCTTCTGGTGTTAAATGATAATTTGGCGTGACAACCAAATAACCCTGTTGTGCAAGCCATGTAGATATATCTTCATCTTTAGCCTTGTCGCCCCGAAACCAACCGCCACCATGGATAATAATTAAAAGACCTTTTAACTTATCAATCTTTGGCCGATATTCATCCAACGTTAAATCTGGTGCATAGGTTACGTCTCGTTTAATCTCAATCTGCAAATACAACACCTCATTTCAAGAATTCCATTTGATACCTACACTCTAAGCATCGGCTATTAAAAATGCAAGCGTTTTTATTCGGCAGTTAAATTATCTAACGCGTTTTAGTTAGTCTAAACATCATAATGGTGGTAACTTTAAATTAAGGAGTCCAATTTTTTTGTGAAAGGAGCTTATTTTGAAACAAGAATCGCTATTTGCTAGTGAAAACAGCCAAAACAGTCCTTTAGCTAATCGCGTCCGTCCACAAACCCTTGACGAGTTTACCGGACAAACTCATTTATTAGCTAAGGGAAAAGTGCTACGTGAGATTATCGATCAAGATCAGTTACCCTCAATTATCTTCTGGGGACCACCTGGGGTTGGTAAAACGACTCTGGCACAAATTATTGCCAATAAAACTAAATCACATTTTATTACCTTTAGCGCGGTAACCAGTGGCATCAAAGACATTCGCAAGATCATGGAAGAAGCCGAGGAAAATCGTGAACTTGGTGAAAAAACAATTGTCTTTGTTGATGAAATTCACCGTTTTAATAAAGCCCAACAGGACGCTTTTCTGCCCTTTGTTGAACGTGGCAGCATTACTTTAATTGGCGCTACAACCGAAAATCCGTCATTTGAAATCAATTCGGCGCTGCTTTCCCGTTGCAAAGTCTTTGTTTTAAAAGAATTACAACCAACCGAAATTGTCGAGCTTTTACACAAAGCTCTCAATAATCCAAATGCCTTTCCAAAATGGCAAGTTAAAATCTCTGATGATGTCTTATCGTTGATTTCTCAATTTGCGAACGGCGACGCACGAATTGCGCTGAACACTCTCGAAATGGCCGTCTTAAATGCCGATCATAAAGATAATCTGGTTACAATTACAGAAACTAATTTGAATCAATTTATTAACACCAAGTCTCTACGCTATGATAAACACGGCGAAGAACACTACAATATAATTTCGGCATTGCATAAATCCATGCGCAATAGTGATGTTAATGCCGCGATTTATTGGTTATCTCGGATGTTAGATGGTGGCGAAGATCCTTTGTATATTGCTCGCAGACTGGTACGTTTTGCCAGTGAAGACATCGGCGTGGCTGACACCAAGGCGCTTGAATTGACGATTAACGTTTTTCAAGCCTGTCAATTCTTAGGAATGCCAGAATGCGATGTCCATTTAACGGAAGCCGTTATCTATTTATCACTGGCACCGAAATCCAACGCCGTTTATAAAGCGCGTTTAAATGCAAAAAAAGACGTCAAGAAAAAGGGTAACGAACCTGTCCCACTCCAAATTAGAAATGCTCCTACTAAACTCATGGGCGATCTCGGTTATGGCAAAGATTACCAATACGCTCATTCGAAAAAAGATAAATTAACCGACATGAAAACCATGCCCCCAGATTTAGAAGGACACGAATACTACTTACCTACTGAAGAAGGCAACGAAAAACGATTTAAACAACGCCTTGAATATATAAAGAAATGGCATGAACAGCATAATAATGAGTAATCAAAAAGCGCGAACAAAGTTAAATTTGTTCACGCTTTTTGATTACTTAATATTGCATTAATGAAAGCATATCATAGTCTTTAATCTTATCGCGACCATGCATATCTTTTAATTCGATGATAAACGCTGTTCCAACTACAATCCCGCCAAGTTCTTCAACTAAGTCGATCGTAGCCGAAATAGTGCCACCTGTTGCTAGTAAATCATCAGTCACCAAAACTCTTTGTCCTGGTTTTACAGCATCTTTATGCAGATAAAGTGAAGAAGTACCGTATTCCAAGTCATAAGTTGCTTTGATTGTTTCACGAGGCAGCTTCCCTTTTTTACGAGCTGGTGCAAAGCCAATCCCCAATTCGTAAGCAACTGGGCATCCAACGATGAATCCCCGTGCTTCTGGTCCAACAATCATTTCAACGCCCTTGTTTCGAGCATAATCCACAATCTGGTTTGTCGCTTCCTTATAAGCATTTCCATCACCCATTAAAGGAGAAATATCACGAAAAATAACGCCTTTTTCTGGATAGTCAGGAATACTTGCAACGTAATCATGTAAATCTAATGCCATTTAATCAGCAACTCCTTCATTTTTATCCGCTAACTGCTCTTGAATCCAAATTTTCAGAGTAGCAGATTTACTGTATAATAATTTTTCTTGTGTTTTTATTTGTTGTTCTCTTAAGCTGTAAGCTGGTGCTTCACTCAATTTATGGGGTTCTGGATTCTGAATAAAGGAAACACGACCGGTTTCTATTTTAACAAATTCTAGCTCAGAAAACACCTCAATTAGAAAAACTAATAAACTTTG
Organism: Pediococcus sp. M21F004; assembly: GCF_051122535.1. Taxonomy (NCBI): domain Bacteria; kingdom Bacillati; phylum Bacillota; class Bacilli; order Lactobacillales; family Lactobacillaceae; genus Pediococcus; species Pediococcus sp. M21F004. The sequence goes on along the minus strand of NZ_CP177314.1, from coordinate 178,788 downwards.
CGCGATATGCAGATATTTAACTACGGCCGGTAACTGAGTTTTTAAATCAATAACCGGATGATTGGCGAAAAATTTAAATACCTTACCGCTTTGCTCGCGACTTGGCATCCCGTCCAGATAAGCGTTATTCCGCTGATAAAAGTACACCGTCAGTGTGTCCGGTTCCTGTTCGTTCAACCAATTGGTGAATGCGGAAATCGAATCAGGACAATCCACCAAGGTCACATTGCCCGTCAGCAAAGTCTCGTCAGGTTTATTTGCATCTAAAACAACCGATTTTACATTATCTGCCAAATACGGTTTGACCCGTTTATAGGTGGCTTCATGAAAAAATACGTAAGTTGCTGGCTCAGAAAACAATTGAACACTAAGATGCGTTGTTCGTTTGTCAATAACTGGAATAGCATCAATTATCAAATCTTTGACCATCACTTGTGGTTTGGTTTGATTTCGCCAAGTATTAGACTCTAATGTTCCCACTACTTTGATATGATCCGGAACAGCCTGTAAATAAGGTAACAATGCACCCTGCTGAAAAGCGATGGTGTCGATTTGTTGTTTTTCACCAACCAATTGAAATTTCAAATGGCTTTTATCCGCCCCGATTTGTTTAGCGTCCGTAACTTGTTTTGGATCAATCTCAAATTCCGGCATTGGATTGTCCGTCCCGAACGGTCCTAGATGTTGTAAATCTTGAATAACTTTTAAACTAATCTGATCAACCTTAAGCCGTCCATCAATTTGTAAGGGCGTAACTTGATTGAGATTCAAATGATTGGCCTCGGCGGCTGATTCCAACAGCTGTCTAAGTGTCTCAACATTAGTTTTGGCAATGGTTAATCCAACTGCCATATGATGCCCACCAAAGTTTACATACAAATCGCGTTGGCTATTCAAAGCCTCAAACAAATTTAGAGCCTCAACACTTCGTCCAGACCCTTTTAAATTGGGCTCTGTTTCAGCAGCACTAAGGACGATGGTTGGTTTCCCGGTCGTTTCAACAAGTCGACTAGCAACAATTCCTAAAACGCCCTGATGCCAACCAGTGCCCGTTATAACCAAAGTTTTTTTCGCGGCATTCTCAGGTGTCTGCGCCTGCATGATTGCTTCATCATAAATATCCGCAACTAACTGTTTTCGTTGTTCATTGACAGAATCGATATGCTTGGCAATCTGATCAGCTTTATCCTCATCAAAAGTGGTTAATAACTCCACTGCTTCCCCAGCATTTCCAATTCGTCCAACGGCGTTCAAACGTGGTGCAACCGTAAATCCAATATCTTGTTCGTTAATTTCATGCCCGTCTAATCCGCACACTTTTAACAACGCATTAAGACCAACTCGTTGCCCCTCGCTCATGAGCTTTAACCCACTCGTAACCAAGAACCGATTTTCATCTGTTAAGGAAACTAGATCTCCAATTGTGCCAATGGCGACCAAATCTAAGAATTCTTCCGGCACTTCATCCAACAGCGCTGAAGCTACTTTAAAAGCCACCCCAACCCCAGAAAGATCAGAAAATGGATAATGACTACCTGGATAACGAGGGTGCACAATGGCCGTTGCATTTGGAAGCTCATCTGGCATTTCATGATGATCAGTCACAATCACATCCATTCCATGGGTTACTGCGTAATTAATGGGCTCATTACCCGCCACGCCGTTATCAACAGTGATCATCAAATTAACGCCGTTATCAATAAATTCCTGATATTCAGCCATGTTAGGCCCGTAACCATCTTTGAAACGGTCAGGCACAAAGTAATCGACATTAGCCCCTAACTCATTAAGGGTTTCAAACATAATCGTTGTACTCGTCACCCCATCAGCATCATAATCACCATAAACCACAATCTTTTCATCGGCTACGATAGCAGCCTGGATGCGATCGACCGCTTTTTGCATATCATGTAATAAAAATGGATCGTGAATCATTTCGGGATCCATTTTTAAAAATTGGGTGGCTTTATCCACCGTATCATAACCACGACCAACTAGAACAGTTGCCGCAACTTCACTCAACTCACAAGCTTGTGCAATCGCCGTCACTTTTTCTGAATCGATTTTATTTTTTGGCATTTGCCAACTATACTTTGATTTCAGCACTACTTCACTTCCTAATTCATAAAAACAGAATGGACGAAAATCGTTCCTCAAATGAGATTTTCGATCTTTCGTCCAACTCTTAATCATTTAATTTTATCAAACAACTCATTATAATTCTTCGATTTTTTGATTCTGCTGACCATTTTCGCTGCTAACATTATTGACCCGTCGTTTTAATGCGGCGTTTTCTTCGCGAAGTTCATCAATCTCTTTAGTTGCAACATCAATTTCATTACGATGTTCACGTTTTTGAGTCATAATTGTTCCCATCGAAACCAGGAATGTAATTAAGGCGCCCGCAACTAACGACACCAAAATGACCAGGACTAGTGGCCAGTGAACTGTTGTGAATAAAAGACTGATGGGCACTTCACTCACATTAACCACTGCAAAAGCAGCCACTAATAAGACCAAGATTAAAATTATAATAACTCGCCATTGATTTTTCATGTTTCAAATGCCTTACTTTCGATTAAATAATGGACTACTTGCTAAGCGATCCCCAAGGGTTGGAAACCATTCGTATCCGCGATGAATAGCTTCCATATACAGAGGCGCATTGATTTCGCGCCGTGTATAACCAACTGCATTCGTAATTTGATGGGCCACTTTTTCAGGTGACAACGCCAAGAACTTGACGCTATCAAAGTATTTACTGCTTTCAGGTGTCCTTCTAAAGAAATTGGTATCCATCGGTCCAGGATTTACGGTGGTCACTTGAACACCAAGGGGTCGTAATTCTAACCTTAGGGCATTAGAGAAACCAATAACCGCAAACTTGGTTGCCGAATAAATTGAAGATTTGGGTGTAGCAATTTTCCCAGCTACAGAGGCAATATTAAAAATATGTCCCCTGCCACTTTTGATCATTTGTTGCGCAATTCTTTGCGTTACATACATGAGGCCTAAAACATTTACCCGAAACATGTTTTCTGCTTTATCCATCTCAAAGTTTTGAAAGGGTTCAAAAATACCAAATCCAGCACTGTTAATCAAAACATCTACTGGACCAATGTCCTGCAAAATGTGGCTCAATTGCCGGTCAATTGCATCTGGATCTGAAACGTCAAGTTCTACAACATAAGAATTAGTTTGAGAAATCTCTTTACACTTATCTGCTACTTTACGCAAAGCAGTTAGATTGCGGGCACATAAAACAACATTAGCCCCGCGCATAGCCATTTCATAAGCAACTAATTTACCTAACCCACTTGATGCACCGGTAATTAAAACCAATTTACCATTCAAATCACGTAGTTCTCGTAATTTTTCTAGCATTTGATCACTCCTCATCTATTTGAGCGGAATATGAATCACATCAAAATCATGAACAACTTTTGTCGCTTTAAACACTGACTGAGCTTGTTTTTGTAGCTCATTAGCCATTTTACCAGTGTAACGAGCCGAAATATGCGTCAAAATCAACCGTTTTACATTGGCTTCTTTCGCAATTCCAGCTGCTTGAACATTAGTAGAATGATAATAATTACGTGCCAGCTTGCTTTCATTCTTGGCAAAAGTACTTTCATGCACAAGGACATCCGCGTCTTGTGCAAGAATCGGACTGTTCTTAGTTTTTCGGGTATCTCCCAAAATGGTCACAATCCGTCCTGGTTGGGGTTTTCCCAAGTACTCTTTGCCATCGATTTTACGGCCGTCATCTAACGTCACAACTTGTCCCTGTTTCAAAAGACCGTAGAGAGGCCCTGACGGCACGTGCAGGTCTTTTAGCTTATCAACTTGGAGTTGACCGGCATGATCTTTTTCGACAATTCGATAACCAACACTTTCAATTCGATGATCCAATCTCATGAAGGATACCTTAAATTTTTCATCTTCAAAGATAACGCCCTCATCACCTAATTCAACAAAACGAATGGGGTAAGAGAGATGTGAATCAGAAACCCGCATCGCCGTTTGGACAAACTGACGGATTCCCTTGGGGCCATATATCACAAGCTCTGACTCGCCACCTTGAAACGAACGACTGCTTAGTAAGCCAGGAAGGCCAAATAAGTGATCACCATGAAGATGGGTGATGAAAATTTTGTCGATTTTTCGAGGCTTGATTGTGGTACGCAAGATTTGCTGCTGAGTGCCTTCTCCGACATCAAACAACCAAATCGAGTTGCGCTCATCTAATAACTTCAATGCTACACTTGAAACATTTCTAAATTTACCGGGAACTCCTGCTCCGGTTCCTAAAAATTCTAAATCCATAACGCATCGTTCCCCATTTACTCTTGTTTTTTAAATACTACCCTAAATACCATACCACAAATTCGCTCTAATTTGCTATGTAAACTATCTTAGTTTACACTTCAAATGCGATCTGTAATCAATTATAATTGATATTGTAATCTACAAACTAAATTCACAGGATATAATGGAGAAGTCAAATGCGTTTAATTGATTTTAATCTTTCGGTTGCTGAATTGGATCCACAATTAAAACTTTATTTCAAACCGGCTAATCACCCAGCTCTGCCTGTGTCTTCTTTGAAATTACTCGACCATTGGCTAATTGTCGAACCTGGAACAACCCCTTTAACGCTAGATCAATTTGAAACCCGTGTCCAAGCTGCTGGTGGTTCTCGTCAGCTTGCCTATTCGGACACTAACCAAGTTAAATTATTTGGTTATCAATTACGAGAACAAAAAATAATTTTAGGATAAGTGTGAATAAAAACAATGAAAAAAACCATCGTATTTCTTTTCCTTGCAACTTTATTTTTAGGTGGATGCGCCTCGCAAGGCACAGATTCCCATTATCAAAGCAAGGGAAAAACAACTTTTACCAATCAAAACAAGGACGTGCATAAAAAATCTAGCTCAGCAAGTTCCAAAAAAAGTTCTACAGACTTGAGCTCGACTGAAAGTAGTAGTAGCGCCAGTAGCGCCAAAAAATCTTCCAGCTATCGCGTGCCAACGAAGATAAAGAAAAGCGCCAACTATATTTCCCATGGTTATCTTACTAAGCCTAAGCAGTTCTCTTATGATAGCTTCGGAACAAAATTAACCTTGGATAAATATAAAAAATCAGACCAAGTCATTATCAACCGGCCATTGCGTTATCAAATTAGCCAAGTACGTCTATTGAAAAATGAGGCCAAAACCAAGAAAGCAAAACAAGTAGTCGCTACGGCTTTTAACAATACAGATATCACCAATCCTTATTATACCTTGCAGTTAAAATACACGATTAAAAACGAAAGTAGCCAAACAGTCATTATTGGTGGTCTAAATTACGTAAAGCTTTCTAATAGCTATGCGGGAACCCCACTCAGTAATATGGTAGATAGCGCTGCCGGTAAAAAACTGGCCGCGGGCAAAACCCTAAGTACCAATGTCGTCGTCCTTGTCCCGGCGTCTCTAGTTCATACGCTAAATAATTGCACCATTCAATTTTCTAGCGCCTATAGCGTAAATGGTAAGAGTCTTTCAAAAGATTCACTCGATTCAAAAATCACTTTTTAAATAATTAAAAAAGTCCAATTTACCACTTCTCATATGTTGCAGTGCAACACAACGAGATAGTTTGTAAACTGGACTTTTTATTTAATTTGTACTTCCGTAACCCACGATTGCTTTAGTAATCAATGAGGTATATTCTTTGCTTCCTTCGATATTTGGATGCACATGATCTTCATAGAACCAATCAGCATTATTCTGACTAGCTCCATACCAATCAACTATATGAACATTTTTATACTTTTTAGCTGCATCTGCTATTTCATCATTAACTTGCGACTCCCAATTTTGAGTTGGCACATGGACATTTACCCAGAATATCTGGCGCTTAGTTCCAATAATAGAAACAATCGATTTCACTTGTTCACTAGTAAAAGGACCGTTTGTTCCTAAATTAAGCAAAACATTACTGCTCAACGTTCCTTGTGACTTCATCTGATTCAATATATCAGCGGCTTGGTACACTTGACGACCAACCTTGGCTGAAATATAAGCTGTTGGAAAGACTTCTTGTAAATCATCAGAAGTATCCGCCATAATTGAATCACCAATTCCAGTAACAGACATCTTTTCAGCAATTTTAACTTCTGAAGGCTGTAGGCCATATTTCGTTTTAATTGCTGTTTCCTTGTCATTCAATTTAATTGATTTTTCTTTTTTTAATTTTTCTACTTCTTCAGCGTGCTGCTTTTTCTTTTCTGCAGCTTCCTTTTGAGCTTTCAAAGCTTTATCATTTTGCTTTTTTGATTTTTTATTGTTTTTCGTAATATTAAGCTGTAAGGCACTGTGTTGACTACCATTGTTATTTGAGCCATTCACAATTCCAACAACCGCAATTGCAAGCACTGCCACAACTGGAATAACTAAAAGGCGTCCTTTTTTGTGCTTTTTAAACATAATCCCTAACCCCCGTAATGGATGCATGTAATCAAAATGAGCTAACGGTGTTTCAATAAATCGATAGGACAAGTCACTAATTACCACAATAATGGCTGCCTCTGCTAGTGCATTCCATAACGGATGAGCAGCAATGTTCACAATGGCTTTTTCATAAAAAATCATTACCGGAAATTGATACAGATAAATACCGTAACTCCGTTTTCCAATCCAAGCAAAGACTGGGTTAGTAAACCATTTATTAAAACTTGCACCTGGGTGGGCAATAACGGCAACTAAGATTATAGAAAAAATAGAAAAGATAAGCATTCCACCGCGATAAGCAAAACTCTCAGTCCCGCTTAACTCAAACGCCATCCAGACAATAACCCCTAGCGAAACCAAACCAAGCAGATTTAAGAACCACCGCCCCCGGTTATTCAAATTGGGATTAAGATGCGTTGAAGGCCAAAAGAACGCCAATGCTGCTCCTAATAGGTAAGGTGTCATCCGCGTATCAGACCCATAATAGACACGATTGGTATTGCTTGGATCATAAAGAATCATCATTAGCAAAGCAGACACAATTGCTAGTCCAGCTAAAATACCCAAAATGTGACTACGATTTCTGAAAGTAAATAACAACGCAATCATCACAATTGGCCAAATAAAGTAGTATTGACCGATAACAGACAAATACCATAAATGGGTAAACGGTGATTCGCCATTATAGCGATCAAAATACGATTGTCCGTTTCCAATCTGCCACCAATTATAAACAAATAGAAGATTGGTCCATAAAATACTCTTAATATGCGTCAGCAAGTTTTGTGCAAACAAAGTCATGTATGCCGTACTTGCAACTAAGATAACTACCAAAGTCGGATAAAGTCTTTTCAACCGACGTCCGTAAAATGACCATATTTTAATTGAGCCATTTTGATCCCATTCTTGAACAAATAAATCGGTAATTAAGTATCCCGAAATCGCGAAAAAAATCGGAACTCCCAAATAGCCACCCTTCATGTCATAAGGGAGTAAATGATACAAAATAACGCCAAGTAGCGCAAGGACTCGCAGTCCATCAAACCCAGATATGTATCGGCTATGTTTCAGCCGTTTTCCATGAGTTTCATTTACTGGTTTTTCATTCTTTTGAAGTGCACTTATTTTTGATCTGGATTTCCCCACAGAAGTTGTCTTTTCTAAATCCATATGCATCCCTCTATAATCGTTTAATCAACGAATTCAAATGTGAAATCTAGAATACGAACTGAATCACCATTCTTTATGCCAGCCTTACGGAGTGCATCATCAACACCCATCCCGCGCATCTGACGAGCAAATCTAACGATGCTGTCATCATGTTCCGTATTCGTCATCTTAAATAACTTTTCAAGCTTCTCACCAGCGAGAACCCATGTGCCATCCTCATCTTGTTCAACTGTAAATGGTTGTTTTGGCTCGTAAGCGTACGTAACAGAACCATCGGAAACAACTGGTGCCGGAATTGGATCTGGTGTGCTTTCAAGCACGTCTGCTGTATGTTGCATTAAAGGCTCAAGTCCTTTATGCGTAACAGCAGAAATCGGAAAAATATCTGGTGAGTCAGTTTCTTTGGTTGATTCGCGAATTTTCTTTTCAAATTTCTTTAAATTATCTTCAGCATTGGGCATATCCATCTTAGTTGGCACAATGATCTGACGGCGGTTAATCAAATCTGGATCATATTTACTCAGCTCTTGATTAATTTTTTGATAGCTGTCAAACGGATCTTCTTCTTCAACACCACTCATATCTACTAAGTGCAATAAAACTTTTGTTCGTTCTACGTGACGAAGAAATTCGAAGCCTAGGCCAATTCCTTGTGAAGCACCTTCAATTAATCCAGGAATATCAGCAATTACGAAGTCTCGTCCATCATCTAATCGGACCATGCCAAGGTTAGGAACTAAGGTTGTAAAATGATATTCGGCAATTTTAGGCTTAGCACTTGTAACTACTGACAATAAGGTTGATTTTCCAACAGATGGAAAACCAAGGAGCCCAACATCAGCAAGAACTCTAAGTTCTAACTGAATACTTCTTTCTTGCCCTGGTTCCCCATTTTCTGCAATTTCAGGAGCCGGATTTTTGGGACTTGCAAAATGAATGTTACCACGACCACCACGACCACCTTTTGCAATGACAAGTTCTTCATCGTTATCTACTAAATCGCCAATTACTTCACCGGTTTCTGTATCTTTAACGATGGTTCCCCCTGGGACATTAATCACATAATCTCTAGCACTACGGCCGGTCATTTGTTTATTCATTCCGTTACTACCAGAAGGCGCTTTAAACTTACGTTGGTAACGAAAATCCATTAACGTTCTCATTCCTGAATCAACTTTTAAAATGACATCGCCACCGCGGCCGCCATCACCACCGGCTGGTCCACCATTAGGCACAAACTTTTCACGACGGAAAGCAACGATTCCGTTTCCACCGTTCCCAGCCTTTATATTAATTTTAACTTGATCAACAAACATATTTTTCTCCAATGCTATCTAGCTTGACTTGTTGTTACGAATACTCTTATTTTAGCAGAGAATCGCCCTAAATTATACTATTTATTAAACCCGTCTACTTATTTTGAATTAAGGTCTAAAATTACTTAGTTTTTGCTGCTCCATTCAGTGAAATTTTGATTGTTTTAGCAACATTTTCTGGAATCCCTAATTTCTGAAGATCAGCAATCGTTGCCTCAGAAATGTGTTTCATTGAGCCAAATTTACGTAATAACTTGTTGCGCGTCTTTGGCCCTACCCCCGCAATATCATCTAGTCGGGAACTTAAGGAGTGCTTTGTGTGTACTTGACGATGAAATGTAATCGCAAACCGATGCACTTCATCTTGAATTCGTTGAACCAAATAAAATCCCTGGCTCTTAGGATCCAGTGCAACATGCCGATCATCTGGTCCAAACAATAAATCTGCAGTCTTATGTTTATCATTTTTAACCATTCCAGCAACTGGAATTTGTAAGTTTAGTTCATTTACTAAAATGTCTTTCACAGCATTGAGCTGAATCTCCCCGCCATCCATTAAGATCAAGTCCGGCATTGGTTGATGCTCTTTTAATAACCTCGTATAACGGCGACGAATCACTTCTCTGGTACTTGCCGCTTCGTCCGCATGATCTACGGTAGCAAGTTTATATTTACGATACATCTTTTTATCTGGTTGCCCATCCGTAAAAACGACCAAAGCTGAGACTAAATCAGTTCCTTGAATATGTGAATGGTCAAAAGCTTCAATCCGATGACCCTCTGGAATTCCCAATGCGTCGGTAATCTCTTTCATAGCACCAACTGTTTTAGAATCGTCTAACTCCAACAAACGAAATTTCTCTTCTAAGGTAATTTTGGCATTCTCTTTGGCAAGATGCATTAAATCACGTTTTTGTCCTCGTTGTGGTGTTCGAACCGGGATTTTTAAAATATCGCTCATCACTTGATTGTCCAACCCGGCCGGCACAAGAACCTCGTTAGGTAATAAATTATTCTTTTGATTATAAAATTGCAAGATAAATGTCGTCAATTCTTCTGTTGCCGTGCTAACAACGGGAAAAAGTCGTTTTTCTCGTTTCATGAGTCGTGCTTGGCGAATAAAAAATACCTGAATTGATAACCACCCTTTATCAATGTAGAAATTAAACAGATCTCTAGGCGTATGATCATTAGAAATGATTTTTTGCTTCTCGACTGTTACTTCAATGTAGTGAATCTGATCCCGAATATCCGCAGCTCTTTCAAACTCTAAATCTTGAGCTGCTTCATTCATTTTGGTAGTCAACTGTTTCTTAACAGTTTTCACATTGCCATTTAGAAATGACTTAATCCGGGTAATTTGCTTAGCATAAGCTTCTTCAGGCACTGTTTTAAAACAGGCTCCCAAACATTGACCCATATGATAGTACAAACACGGACGGTGCTGAAATCCATTGCAACGCCGCAGTGGATAAACCTTTTGTAAGAAGTTCAAAGTTTCTTCGGCAGCATAAACATTAGGATATGGTCCAAAATAATAAGCCCCATCTTTTTTTAGATCTCCAGAGATAATCATTTGGGGATCCCGCTCATTAGTAATTTTTATATACGGATACCCAGTGCCTCGTTTTAATTTGATATTAAAATAAGGTTGATACTTTTGAATTAAGGTAATTTCTAGCAAAAATGCTTCTTTATCACTAGAAGTCACAATATAATCAAAATCCGCAATTTCGGAAACCAGCCGCGCAGTCTTGCCATCATGCGAACTCTTAAAATAAGAGCGCACCCGGTTCTTTAGATTTTTAGCCTTTCCGACATAAATAATCTGACTATTAATATTCTTCATCTGATAACAGCCCGGTAAATCTGGTAACAAAGCTAACTTATGTTCAATATGTTCTGACGCCAACTGGTTTCACCTCCCCGGATAATGTAAATAACTTGTAACATTATACCGCCTTTTAGAGGCAGTCGCAAACAAAAAGCAAACGTACATTCGGACTCTAATTATAAAAACATCCGCAGCAATTTTTGTTTTGTGCGGATGCTTTTTTAAATCTATTAAGTTTACTGCATAAGAACCTTTGAAAGAAAATCTTGAGCACGTTCTGTTTGTGGATGGTCAAAGAAATCTTCTGGAGTGCCTTTTTCTTGAATGTAGCCCCCATCCATAAACCAAACTTGGTCGGCAACGGAACGAGCAAATCCCATTTCATGGGTAACTACTACCATCGTCATGCCGGCTTTAGCCAAATCCTTCATAACTTGTAAAACGTCACCAACCATTTCAGGATCTAGCGCGGAAGTTGGCTCATCGAAGAGCATAACTTCAGGTTCCATTGCTAAAGCACGTGCAATGGCCACTCGTTGCTGCTGACCACCTGATAAACTACTTGGGTAGACAGAACCTTTGTCGGACAGTCCAACCTGTGCCAAGAGCTTCTGTGCAGTTTCTGTAGCTTGTTCATCAGTTAAATTTTTAACTTTCATGGGTGCTAATTTGAGGTTGTCTAAAACCGTCATATTGGGAAATAAATTAAAGCTTTGAAAAACCATTCCCATTTTTTCACGCAATTCATCTAGCTGTTTTTCTTTCAATGTGGTCAAATCAGTTCCTTCAAACAAAATATGCCCATCACTAGGATGTTCCAATAACGTTAAGCAACGCAGGAAGGTACTTTTCCCGGCTCCTGAGGGTCCAATCACACAAATTACTTGGCCCTTTTTCACTGTTTCTGAAATATCTTTCAGAACTTCTGTTTCATGATATTTTTTATTTAAATTTTGAATGTCTAAAATATTAGTTGGCATGTTTCATTCTCCCTTCAAAGTAAGCTAAAACTTTTGAAAGCCCGAAAGTAACGACGAAATAGAGGACCATTGCAACAACGATTGGTGCTACCCCTCGGTAAGTATCTGATTGCACAATCTTAAGTTGGTAAATAAGATCCGTAACTCCGATAATCGACACAATTGAGCTTTCCTTAATAAGTGAGATAAATTCGTTACCTAGTGCCGGCCAGATGTTTTTAATCGCTTGTGGCAAAATAACATAGCGCATGGTCCCGTTCTTAGAAAGCCCCAAACTACGAGCAGCTTCCGTTTGTCCTTTATCAACCGAATTAATTCCGCCTCGAATGACTTCTGCCACATACGCACCACTATTTAACGAAACCGCGATGATCCCAGATGTTAAAGCAGGAATATTCACGATCAGTCCAATTCCAAAGTAGACAAACATAATCTGAACCATCAAAGGCGTGCCTCGCACAAATTCGATATAAGCAGTAGAAATTGCTTTAAACAATTTATTACGACTCAAACGCATAAATGCCAGAATGGTTCCTAAAATAAATCCAAAGAATACTGAGAACACTGAAATTAGCAACGTATAGCCAATTCCTTTAGCAAAGTACTTCCAGTAATGAGTCATCGAAGTATCAACCGTATTGGTCTTCATATGACTACCAGCATCTTTTAAATACTCTTTGTTAATTAAATCTTTTTTCTTAATCTTAGCAAGACTCTTATTTACAGCAGCAGCTAATGTGTTAGAACCCTTTTGAAAGGCAATTGCTGAACTACTCTCATCTTTGCTTAGTGTAAAGCCGCCCTTAACTAAACTAAGTTGGGGATTATTTTTCACGTAGGCTTCAGCACTAGGTTTTTCCATGACAATCCCGTCAATTTTATTGGTTTGCAAAGCAAGGATTAAGTCGGCCCCTTTATCAAATCCCTTAACTTTTACATTTGAGATTTGTTTCTTGGCCATATTATATTGCATTGTCCCCGTTTGCGCACCAACCGTTTTATTTGCAAACGAATCTTTGTTTTTGTAAATCTTGTTATCTTTTTTATTAATGACAATATCCTGTCCACCTTGATAGTAGATATTAGAAAATGTCACATTTTTACGACGAGCTGGTGTTGGATTCATCCCCGCCATGACCATGTCAACTTTTCCGGTCTGTAAAGCCACCAGTAAAGAATCGAAATCCATATTTTTGATTTTTAGCTTTACGCCTAAATCTTTTGCAATTTGCTTAGCAATACTAATATCCATCCCAACATCCACGCTCTTACCATTTTTGGTGGTTTGGAATTCATACGGGGCATAATCAGGACTAGTCCCTAATACTAAAACACCTTTCTTTTGGATCTCAGCTAGTGATTGATCATTTGAGCTTGTCTTGGAATCGGCTGCCTGGGCATTCCCAAATGGAATCATTGTAACCAGCAAACCGATAATTGCGATAATTTCAATAAATTTTTTCTTCATAACTGCAACTCCCTACGTCAAATAGAATATATGAAGTATAAGCGCTTTTGGTTTTTTATGCAAGCTTTTTTGTAAAATAATGTGTTTTATTCATTTTTAATAGGAATATTCATTATAAAATGTATATAATATCGTTTTCATTTAAATAATTTCCTAAACAATAGAGTGTTAAAGAGTTAATTGCCTAAATTCTGATTCAGGCCATTTATTAAGTTTATCCGAATCTGCTGCTTGATTACCTGACAGATAAAATGAAATCTGGTATGATAAGCGCATAGTATGGAAGCTGTAAGAAACTTGGTCATATGCGCCGGAGGGAGAATACTAAATGAGTTTAAAAGTAAAACAAGAAATTAATTTAGAAAAAATGTTGGATAAGTTCGTTGCCCCCGTGGAAGATAAAAAAGCTACGGACAAGAAAAACAAGTTTTTAAAACGTGACGACACTGATACGAAACAAAAATCATCAAAAAAATGAGTGAACCGACTAAACTGTCGTTTCACTCATTTTTTTATTTATTCATTACTGGCTGGATACCGTTTATTTAAAGTCTCAATATTTTCTTGTGCGATTTGTTCAAAGGGAATGTCTGCCCACTCGGCAATTTGAGATAAGTACCATAACACATCGCCCATTTCTTTTGTTAGTTCTTCATGATTGAGGTCTTTGCCATGAAACGTGTAATTTTTGACAAGATCAACAACTTGTCCACTTTCACTTGCTAATCCCAATGCGCAGTTTGTCAAAACCTGCTCATTACCAAATAATGTTCGGTTTGCTTTTTTTTGATAATCATTAAACTCCATGTCTAGTCCTCCCCAATTCGCTTTTCGATCCAATTCCAAACTTCATCTTTACCCATCTTAGTTTGTGCTGAGAATAACTGAAATTCATCAGGATCGCTAAGCTGAAGGCCCTTCTTAACAACACTTTCTGTCTTATTCCATTTTCCCCGAGCTACTTTATCACTTTTGGTGGCAACTACTAGAATCGGAATTTTATAGTAATGCAACCAGTTATACATAGAAACATCATCGTCGCTAGGTTCATGACGGGCATCAACCAGGGAGATCACGCCTTTTAATTGGGGACGTGTACTCAGATAAGTTTCAATCATTTTTCCCCATTTTTCTCGTTCTGAACGAGATACTTTTGCGTAACCATAACCTGGCACGTCCACAAAATATAATTGATCTTCCACATTATAAAAATTCAATGTTTGCGTTTTGCCAGGTTGAGACGAGGTCCGCGCATAACTCTTCCGGTTAATTAAAACATTTGTTAGAGAAGATTTCCCCACATTCGAGCGTCCCACCAGCGCTATTTCAGGATAACCAGTTGTAGGATATTGTGCTGGAGCTACAGCACTCATGACGAGCTCTACATTATGAACTTCCATTTCTTGAACCACCTTTTTAATCTTGTTTAATTTTAACACACAAAGATTAAAAAAAAGATGGTTTCTAAGTTCTAGAAATCATCTTTCGTCTCAATCTCGGGTTAAGAAGCTTTTTTATCTTTTAAAATTAATTCTGGTTCTGCGTTATCAATCACCGTTCGTTTCGTAACTGTTACTTGTTCCACATCATCACGAGATGGAATGTCAAACATAATGTCACGCATCACTTCTTCAATAATTGATCGCAAACCACGAGCCCCTGTATTTCGAGTAATGGCTTCCTCGGCAATTGCTCGTAAAGCCTGAGGAGTAAAGTGCAGTTTGACATCATCCAAGGACAATAACGTCTTATACTGCTTAACTAAGGCATTTTTTGGCTCTGTCAAAATGTGTACCAAGTCGTCTGTGGTCAGTTTTTCAAGTGCTGACAAGATTGGCAAACGACCAATAAATTCTGGAATTAACCCAAAACGTAACAAATCTTCTGGAATAACTTGCTGCATTAAACTCTTAGATTCATCAATCACTTTTGTAGAGTCTGTTCCAAATCCAATGACCTTATCACCTAAACGACTTTTGACAATTTCTTCGATTCCATCAAACGCACCCCCAACAATAAACAAAATGTTAGTTGTGTCGATTTGAATGAACTCTTGTTGTGGATGTTTCCGTCCGCCTTGAGGTGGGACGTTGGCAATCGTGCCTTCCAAGATTTTCAAAAGTGCTTGTTGCACACCTTCACCGGAAACATCACGTGTAATTGAGACATTTTCACTTTTCTTGGCAATTTTATCAATTTCATCAATGTAGATAATTCCCTTTTCAGCTTTTTCAACGTCATAATCGGCATTTTGTAATAGCTTCAAAAGAATATTTTCAACATCTTCACCAACATATCCGGCCTCTGTCAAAGTGGTCGCGTCAGCAATCGCAAAAGGTACATTTAAAATTCGTGCTAAACTTTGTGCTAAAAATGTTTTTCCGGATCCGGTTGGTCCAATAATACTGATATTACTTTTTTGTAATTCAGCGTCACCTTCGTCAGCATTCTCCATTTGATTAATTCGCTTGTAGTGATTATATACAGCTACTGATAAAGTTCGTTTAGCCTCTGTTTGGCCAATTACATAATCATTTAATTTAGCAACAATCTCTGCAGGAGTTGGTACATCGGAGAACTCTTCTGCGCTTTCTCTAGAAACTTCTTCATCAATAATTTCTTTACATAAGTCAATACATTCATTACAAATGTAGACTCCAGGACCAGCGACAATTTTCTTAACCTGATCTTGAGTCTTGCCACAAAATGAACATGTAATTGTCCCTGTGGTATCAGTGTTATCTAACAACCAACTCACCTCTCTATTATTTATACGGTTATCATACCAAAATCCGTCATATTAAGCTAACAACTCGTTTTAAAAAAGAACCCAATCAAATAAACTGAATGGATTCTTTCTTTAAGCAAACTTAATTTGCTTTATTTAGTTTCAGCATCGTCAGTTTTGTCTGCATCTTTTGTTTCTTTTGCAGCCTTAGCTTTGCTTTCTTCTACAGCAGAATCCGTAATTACGGAAACAGCCTTTTTAACTGCGATATCATGCTTCAACATGTCTTCTGAAAGAGCCTTCTTAATGGCACTTTCTTCCGTTCCATATTGTGAAGCCAAATCTTTAACTTCTGCAGCAACTTCATCTTCAGTTGGGACAATCTTTTCAGCATCAACGATTGCTTCCAAAACCAAGTTAGTCTTAACTCGGTTTGCAGCGCCATCTGCTAATTGCTTCTTAAGATCGTCTTCAGATGTACCTGTGATCTTGTAGTAGGTCTTAGGATCGATTCCTTGTTGTTGCATGTTTGCAAGGTATTGATCAAGTTGACGTTGAACGTCTTCATCAATCATTGATTGAGGAATTTCTTTGACTTCAGCATTATCAACAGCCTTTTGAATAGCTTCGTCTTCTTTAGCTTGTGCAGCAGCTTCGTCTTTTTGTGCTTTCAATTCGTCATGTGTCTTTGCTTTTAATTCTTCCAAAGAATCAACTTCTTCGTCAACATCTTTAGCAAATTCATCATCTAAATCAGGAAGCTCTTTTGTTTTAATTTCATGGATTGTAACAGCAAAATCAGCTGCTTTGCCTTGAAGGTCTTCAGCATTGTAGTCATCTGGGAAAGTAACTTTAACATCTACTTTTTCATCAGATTTATGACCAACTAATTGTTCCTCAAAACCAGGAATGAATGAGTTTGAGCCAAGCTCCAAGTCATAGTTATCAGCTTTACCGCCATCAAATGGTTTGCCATCAACAGAACCTTCAAAGTCGATTGTAACAGTGTCGCCATTTTCAGCTGGTTTGTCTTCTTTTAAGACAAGTTCAGCTTGTTGTTCACGTTTCTTTTCAATGTCAGCGTCAACTTCTTTTGAAGTTACACGATGAGCTTGTTTGGCTACAGTTACACCCTTGTAGTCGCCAAGCTTAACATCAGGTTTAACGGTCACAACAGCCTTCAAAACCCAAGCCTTGCCTTTTTCCATGCTATCAACATCGATTTTAGGTTGGTCTACTGGTTCAATTTTTGCTTCTTCAATTGCAGCTTCATAAGCATCTGGTAAAACGATATTTAAAGCGTCTTCGTATAATGCTTCTTCACCATACATTTGGTTGAAAATTTGGCGTGGAACACGTCCCTTACGGAATCCAGGTACATTTAATTGTTTCCGTGTTTTTATAAAGGCTTTATCTAAACCTTCACTAATTTTATCAGTACTAATTTCGAAAGTTAATTCGCCATCATTAGCACCCTTTTTTTCCCATTTTGCAGTCATTAATTTTTCCCTCCGACAATAAAAAAGTAGTTTAACAATTACTATTGCATACGTGTACTAGTTTACCGTAACCGTTGCTAATTGTAAATGCTTATGTTCCTATATCACCCGTAAACTCTCAATAAATTACAAATATATCCGGAATTTTGGTTACAAAAAAAGACTCGGAACGAATCCCGAATCTTTTTTCTGTGTGAATTTGAAATTAATTAGTCATCAACTTCAGAAACGACACCAGCACCAACAGTATGTCCACCTTCACGAACAGTGAACTTGAGGCCTTTTTCAATAGCAACTGGTTCGATAAGTTCTACAGTAAATGTAACGTTATCACCAGGCATTACCATTTCAACGTTTTCAGGTAATTCAATTACACCTGTAACATCAGTTGTATGGAAGTAGAATTGAGGACGATAGTTTGAGAAGAATGGCGTATGACGGCCACCTTCTTCTTTTGTTAAGATATAGACCTCAGACTTGAACTTCTTGTGAGTCTGGATTGAACCAGGAGCTGCAAGAACTTGTCCACGGACAACTTGATCACGGTTAATACCACGAAGCAAGACACCAACGTTATCGCCGGCCTCACCTAAATCAAGAGTCTTACGGAACATTTCAAGACCAGTAACAGTTGACTTCAAAGGTTCGTCATTCAAACCAACGATTTCAACTTCATCACCGACTTTAACTTCACCACGATCAATACGACCAGAAGCAACAGTTCCACGACCAGTAATTGTGAAGACATCTTCAACAGGCATCAATAAAGGCTTGTCATTTTCACGTTTTGGTGTTGGGATATATTCATCAACAACATCCATTAAGTGAAGGATAACTTTTTCTTGTTCTGGATCGCCTTCAAGAGCCTTCAAAGCTGAACCACGGATTACAGGAATATCATCACCAGGATAATCGTATTCTGATAATAATTCGCGGACTTCCATCTCAACTAAGTCAACTAATTCGTCATCATCAACTAAATCAGTCTTGTTTAAGAAGACAATAATGTAGTCAACACCAACTTGGTGAGCAAGTAAAATATGTTCACGAGTTTGTGGCATAGGACCATCAGTTGCAGCAACAACTAAGATGGCACCATCCATTTGTGCAGCACCAGTGATCATGTTCTTGATGTAATCAGCATGTCCTGGGGCATCAATATGTGCATAATGACGTTTTTCTGTCTCATATTCAACATGAGCAGTGTTGATTGTGATACCACGTTCACGTTCCTCTGGAGCAGCATCAATATCAGCATAATCTTCAGCCTTAGCTAAACCTTTTGCAGCTAAAACCTTTGTAATTGCTGCCGTTAAAGTAGTTTTTCCATGATCAATATGGCCAATTGTACCAATATTTACATGGGGTTTTGTTCTTTCGTAATGTTCTTTTGCCATTAATACGAACCTCCTGTATTTTTCGTAAGAATTACTCAGCCCTTGACGTGGCTGGATTCTTTAAAAACTATTATACTACATCCTCATAAAAAGGCCAAGTCTCACCTAAGAGAATCCTTAAACATTATATAAAGAACAACGTTATTTGTAAACCAATTAAGCTAAAAAAGTTTTATTATTTATAGCTTTTTACTTATTGTAATCGGTACCATCTAAAATTTGTTGGGTAAAATCTTTGAATTTTCTTTGCCATTTTTCTATTGATTGGGTGGCTTCTCCATCTTGATGAATCCGTCCGTAATACTCGTCCAGCCAGTATTCCACCCAACGATCCGGATCCGAAAAGACCTGGTCTGCAAACGGATAAACATAGCTTAAATACAAATCTTTTTCTTTTGAAATTCCGGTCAACATAATTGGATCTAGATTAGCCAATTTTTTTTGTAAAGAATCAGTTAATTTTTGATTGGCAGGATTATCCAAAATTCCCTTTAGATCATCGAGGACCACATCGTGATTTTGTTTATCCAACCAATAATAGCTAACCGTCCCCTGCTGTCCCATCAACACGACATTCTCCAAAACCGTCGCTCGAATTAATGGGTGCACAAAAGGATCCACGAAAATGAACTGAGCAGCTTGAAAATATTCAGTCGCCGGTAGTTGTTTAGCCGCTTCAAGTGCTTTGTTGGCTGCTACTATAGCTAAATCTCCTATATGATAGAATTTTTTCAATCTTTGGTTCAACGTTTGACTTTGCTCTCGAGCTTCACTTTCCGCGGTCATTAGTTTAGCCTCAAATTCTTGTAAATCTTCAAAATGATGTTTGTGAAGAACTCCTAAAAAACGATGAGCATCTAAAAAATCTTGGCAAGCCAACATTAAAGAAAAGTACAGCTCTCTTCCCTGTTCATCCTGCATATAAAAATCCACGGCATCATTTGCATATTTCAAGCCTTCCACATAGTGTTTCGTTTGAAATAAACTAAGCACAAAAAAATAATTTAATTTTGAATTGGTTTGAATTTCATCTAGATTTGGCTCAATTAGATTAAGGACCTTTTGCCAGTTTTCATCTGCCACGGCCTGCTTTATTTGCTCACTCTCAATCACATTTTCATCTCCTATAATTATCCTAAACCAAGAAACTGGCAATGCCATCTATCCTAGCATTACCAGTTTCGTTAATTCTCTACGCTTCTTTTGCAGGAGCTTTTTTTACTATTTTATGATGATGTTGATTAACTTCCATAATTACAGGAAGAATCACTGGGTGTCGTTTTGTTTGTTCAAACAAATAACGACTTATTTTTTCTCGAATATCTTGTTTCAAGTGACCCCAATCAAATTCTTTGTTATCAAGGTTATTTTGCACAACTTCAGTAACAATGCTGCCACTCTTCTTCAAAATATCTTGGTCGGTATTATTAACGTAAACAAACCCCCGAGACGTCACTTTTGGTTCGCCAATAATCAGTTTCTTTTTGCGATCGATGGTTACAACCGCGATAAATATCCCGTCATCTGAAAGAATCTTTCGGTCTCTTAATACAATGTTACCAATGTCACCGACACCGATACCATCAATCATGGTGTCACCAACTTCAATTCCCTCACCTAAATGCATTTCATTATTCTTATATTCTAAGACATCGCCCTTTTGGGTTAAGAATATATGGTCATCTGCCATACCAACTTCACGAGCAAGCTGCGCATGAGTATTTAAAAGCCGATACTCTCCTTGAATTGGGATTAAGTATTTTGGATTCAAAAGATTAATCATCAGTTGTAAATCATTTTTGCTAGCATGACCAGAAGCATTCAAATCATCAGAAATCGCCTTAACTTCACCGCCAGCACGATAAATCATATTTTTCGTTTTCGCAACAGTGGTTTCCATTGCATGGGATGGCGTCGTTGTGATAAACACTAAATCTCCGGCTTCAATATGAACACCTTTGCCAGGATCGTTAGACATTTTTTGCAGAGCTTTAATTGGTTCGCCCATTTTGCCAGTCTCTAAAATAACCGTCCGGTCTTTGTCTAAACTAGCAAGTTTATTGAACGGCACAATAATATTTTCATCAGGCAAATGCAATTTATTTAAGCTTAGAGCTGTGTTTACAATTTTTTCCAAATCGTGACCAGTCAAAACAACTTTCCGATCAGATTGCGCAGCAGCGTCTAAAACCTGTTGAATCCGTAAAATATTCGAAGCTACTGAGGCCACCACAATACGTCCTTGATGGTACTTAAAAGTTTCCAGAATATAATTCGCGATATCTCGTTCATTAGTTGAAGGCTTGGGATTCTCATCATTTGCAGATTCGCTCAATAAAGCGAGGACACCATTTGCTCCAATTTGACCTAAACGACCAAAATCTGTTGCATATTCTGGTGAGGCCGTCTGATCAAATTTAAAGTCACCCGTGTAGACAATCTGCCCTTCTGGTGTTTTTAAAACAATGCCTAAAGACTCAGGGATTGAATGGGTTGTCCTAAAGAAACCAACTGTCACGTCACCAAAATCAATTTCCATTTTCTCGGTAACAATATGGAAATCACTAAATTGCTTTAATTTAGGATCTTTTTCAACGTTTAATTTAGCTAGTGCAATCGTCATTTCTGACCCAAATACAGGCACTGGAAATTTGTCTAAAAAGTAAGGCAATGCTCCAATCGCATCTGCGTGACCGTGGGTAAGGAAAACACCCACAATTTTGTCACTATGATCTTCCAAATACGAAAAATCAGGAATGACGACATCAATTCCTAATAACTCGTTTTCCGGGTACTTCAAGCCACAATCCAAAATATAAATGGCATCATTAACTTCAACGGCATACATATTTTTGCCATTCTCACGAACCCCACTGAATGGGATTATTTTAATACTATTACTCATTTATTCCACCTCAAAATTTTAATTACTTTCATTATTTTACTTGTCTATCTATCAAAATACTCTGATTTCTTAATAGCCTATGAAATTCATAAAATCTCATAGTTAAATTAAAACCCTAGAGTGTCATTTTAGATGAATTTTCGGTTGCCAAGTACAAATTCAATCAAACTCTATTTGTAACTTGTTTGAACTTATAAATTCTATCTACCTAACGAAACACACGCTTATTGTGTTTTTAAACTTTTTTCTGTCTCGACGTATAAACTGTTTTAAGTTTACCACATTTTATAGTAAGAGTTGCGTTTCAAGTATTTAAACATGAGAGAAACAAATGATTTTAGTCTATATTTTGATTTTTTATTGAAATGCTTCGAAATTTTGGGTACAAAAAAAGTGGGCGCCGAAGCTCCCACTTTTTTCTTTTTAACGACGTAAACCTAATGATTGGATCAAGTCACGATAACGTTTGATATCTGTACGACGTAAGTATGCTAATAAATTACGACGATGACCGATCTTCTTCATCAAACCACGTTGTGAATGAAAATCTTTTTTATGAACACTTAAATGTGCATTGATTTCATTAATATCTGCTGTTAAAACTGCAACCTGGACCTCTGTAGAACCAGTGTCACCATCTTTACGAGCATATTTCTTAATGATTTCAGTTTTCTTTTCTTGTGAAATTGCCATTTTTTTCACCCCTTTTTATATATTGCCCGAAACTGGGTAATTCGTTGGTGTTTCGAAAAACCAAGTATGGGTTCGTGCGCTAGGCACATGTTATATCATACCTAATTCAAATCCAAAATACAAGTTTTACCTTAATTTAGGTCTGTAAAGCCCGCAAAAATCCAAGTTTTACCTATCAAGTAAAATTACTTGACGATTTGTTATTGCATTCAATTGCTGTCTTCTGTATAATAACACTTGTTGTAGTATTAATTTCAGATTAGTGGAGGTGAATCAAATGCCAGTTATTAAATCCGCAATGAAGCGTGTAAAGACTAATGAAAAAGCAGCTTTACGTAACCAATCACAAGTAAGTAATTTACGTTCAGCCGTTAAGAAGTTCGAAGCAGCTGCTGTTAATGGCGCTGACGATAAACAAGATTTATACCTTTCAGCAATTAGCAAACTTGACCAAGCCAAAACAAAAGGCTTAATCAAGGCTAACAAAGCCGCACGTACAAAATCACGTTTAACAAAACAACTTGCTAAATAATTTATGAATATTATAAAAGCCCAGGGATATTTTATCTCCGGGCTTTTATAATACCTATTTTTATGCAATCTTTTGATCAACAAATTGGAGTAAAAACAGCTCAAACAACAATTCGGGATCTTTTTGAGTAGATTTTAACTGTAAATCTAAATCTATCAAACCGGTGTATCCCATCGTCAGATCATTCATTGAAAAATGCCGACTAGTCTGCATTGCTAATTTAACTCGATATGGATGAACTTTTAAAGTTCCGGCAATGTCTCCTTGAGAGGATCCCTGATTCTGCAAAATTTTGACCTGTAATAATAAGCGAAATTGACTAACCAATACAGCATTGATTCGAAGTGGTTGTTCCTGTTGGGTGATCAAGCTTTGATAGATATCAATAGCTTGCTTTGAATTTTTCTGCAAAACTGCATTGCTCAAATCAAAAACATTTTGGTCCAAACTTTTTGAAACAAGTGCATCAACTGATTCAACTGTAATTGTTCGTTCCTTGACATTATATAACATCAATTTAGGCAACTCATTCATCATCTTGCTTAGATCAGAATCGGTTCGAAACAACAACTGTTCCAAGGCTTCTGAAGCAATCGAATATTGATTTTCTTCAAGTTTAGCTGTCACTAATTGACTGACTTGGTTTTGATTTAGATTGCCGATTTGGATTGTTATGGCTTGATTGTTGAGGGTTTTGACAATTTTCTTTCGCCCATCCAACTTCTCATAACTCGCAAGAAAGACTAAAACAGAGGTTTCAACTGGCCGATCTAAATAAGCCTGTAAACCATCAACATCATGAACCGGACCACCCTTATGTCGCTCACCAGTTAAGAAATACGGATTCTTAACAAAAATAATGCGTCGCTCTCCAAAAAAAGGCGCGGAAGTTGCATCATCCAAAGCAGCTCCCAAGGGTGTGACTTCCATGTCGTAACTAGCCACATTCATCTCTCGTTCTTCTTCAGGCACAAGTTTTTGGAAGGCTTCTTGAATTTGCTGTTCAAGATAGTTTTCCTTTCCCAAAATTAAATACATGGAATCCACTTTGTGTGCAGTCAATCTTTTTAAAAGTTCAGTGTATTGGATCTTTTTCATAATTCCTCCGTACGAAACGCCAGTTTGTAAATCCTCGGTTTGTAAACCGATAACTGATCATCCCTTCTTCAATTGTTGATAACGATTGAATATCTAACTTCTTTAGCGTAGTTAGCGTTTCAGGGTTGGGATGACCATAATGATTATTTTTCCCCGCTGATATAACTCCAATTTTAACATGAATTTGCTTTAAATATTCTTCTGCAGAAGCAGTTTTACTGCCATGATGTCCCAATTTAGCAATGGTTGCCTGTAGATTAGGATAAGTAGCAATAATATCTTTTTCTCCCGCCTGGTCCAAATCGCCACTAAAAATAAAAGTGTCAGATCCTAGCTTCCCCCACAGAGTCAGCGAATCATGGTTCTCACCTTTTCCTGCCACAAACGGATGGACAATCTCTAAAGGTAAGTTTTTTATTTTTTGCCCTGCTAGAACTGGCGTTACTTTAGCCCGCCCTAGAAAAGGCTGAACTTTTGATTGAAACCCACGGGAATTCTCCATTCCTTTTGGAATAACTACCTGTTCTACGGTCATTTTTGAGAGCAAAACTCCGGAATCTCCCACATGGTCCGCGTCTTGATGTGACAAACATAGCGTATTAATTCTAGCTATGCCCAGACTATGTAAATAATTTAAAACCGGTGGCAGATGCCTTTTAGGCGGGCCCTGCGCCCAATCTGGTTTTAGAAATCCTACTTTCCCGCCGGTATCAATAACCGTCACTGATCGATTAAACGGCGTCCGAATCATAATACTATCACCTTGTCCTACATCCACAAATGTTACTTCACCATGCAACGGAAAATGAATCCAAATAAATCCACCAAGGTAACAGGTTATTAGAGTAAAAGTAAAATATTTTTTTAAACGTGGAAAAGCAATCCAGCCTAATGACACCACCAATAAAATAACCGTAAACTCCAGTGACAATTTTCCAAAAACAATTTGTCCCGGCACATGACTCAATGCCGTCACTAAGTAATGAAACAGACTCAATCCTAGATTAAGCACTTTCGTTAATTGAGGAATAAACCAATAAGTAGCGGCACTTAATATCACAAGCGGCATCACAAAATTCGAGAAAATGGGAATGATCAAGAAATTAGCAAACGACGTCAGTAAATGCCATTGATACGTATGAAATAAGATAATGGGTAAACTCGCGATATTTAGAACCCAGGCCCGTTTAAAGGACGAATAATTACCAATGAAAATAAGCAAAAAGGACAATAGGTAACTAAGCTGACCACCCATACTTAAAATTACATACGGATCAAACATAAGATTTACTAACAGGGTCACACTCCACACGTTTAGTTGGACACGTTGTCTGCCGAGCTTTGTTCCAAGCATCCCCAATTCCGCCATCATAATGGAACGAAACAGACTGCCTGATCCACCCCCAATCACTAAAAACGCAGGGAGCAATAACAAAAGTAACAAGGATGTTGTTTCTTTTGTTATATACATTCGTAAGAAGAGGCGCCGTAATAACCAGCAAAAATAGAAAACATGGAGGCCTGATAAACTAAATAAATGCAACAGGCCAAGCGTTGTCACACCCTCCATATCCTCTGAAAATTCCTCGTCTTTAAAGCCAATCAAAAGACTTAGCGCGTAAGTTTTCATTAATTTAGGCAATTGCTCACAATATTTCCGCATGTTATTGCGTAGAATATGTAACCAATTTAGCACCCAAGTTAACGGATTGGTAGCCTTGTATTCCTGCCATCCTATAATAGTGGTCTTGCCTAATAAATTAGTAATTCCCTTGGAATAGCAATAAGTCCGATAATTAAATTGATTGAGATTGCCTGGTTGATCGATCGTTTGTAGCTGGCCGTTAACTGCCAGCTGAATCGGTCGGTTAATTTTTTCGAGCCGCTTTTTTTCTGCAGCCGATTTTAAATAGCCTGAAACTTGTAAATGATGCTTGTTAGCATCAGCTCCTGTAAATTGAAAATAGTCACCCTGACATTTGATCTCGTCCGGTTGAACTAAGATTGTTCCTCGCCAGTCTGCTTGATTGAGCTGAATTCTATTAGTCAGCACAACCTTATGGCCTACAAAAAGTAAGCTCATTCCAATTCCTGCTAAAATCGTGTAAACGGCAATTCGCTTACTATGCAAACAAAAAATCCGAAAAATCCAATAACTCGTAAAAATTAAGAAAAACCATAATTTACTAGTAATTACAGCATCGAGAAGAATAGCTAAAACCGCAATAAAAATCCACGGGAAAGGTTCGCGATTAGTCTTGATTAAGAACTTTTTCCATCGAAATGGCAGCTATTTCGTCATCAGTAAATTTAACGTGTTGTACTTCAATGTGCATTCGTTTTAAAAGGCTCATGGCATAGGGATCATTATGATAATTACGTAAATAATGAATTTTTTTAATCCCTGCTTGAAGGATCATTTTGGTACATTGTAGACAAGGAAAATCAGTCACATAAATTTCAGCACCTTCAGTAGCCGCGCCAAATTTGGCACACTGCAAGATAGCATTCATTTCCGCATGGATCGTCCTAACACAATGCCCATCTACTAAATAACATCCTTCATCAATACAATGTGTGTCTCCAGCAACGGATCCGTTGTATCCCCCGGCAATGATGCGTTTGTCTCGCACAATGGTTGCTCCAACAGAAAGTCGATTACAAGTACTTCTTAAGGATAGTAATGCAGCTTGCGTCATGAAATATTGATCCCACGGAATTCTTTTATCACTCATAATGATTTTTCCTCCCTTTTAGTAAAATATACAATACCCTATTATAACCTACACACTCAATTGAGGCTTTAAAGCCTCAAATGTTTTATCGCCAATTCCCTGCACTTCTTTTAATTCCTCAACACCTTTAAATTTACCATGTGCTTCTCGATACTGAATAATCTGGTCTGCCTTCTTTTCGCCGACTCCAGTCAATGTTTGTAATTGTTCTTTAGTGGCACTATTCAAATTCACTGTCCCGTTGCCGGCAGCTGCTCCTCCTGCACTTGTTGCAGACGTCGAACTATCACTTATTTCCCCAGCACTGTTAGCCGCACCAGATGAGGCGCTTCCCGCGGATTCTTCAACTACTTCCGTATCAACCGTTCCTGTAGCTGCCCCTTTGATCTCACCGCGAATTGGGACATAGATTACTTGCTGATCTGTTAACCGCTGTGCCAAATTAATGTGCTTTCGATCTGCAGTTTTTTGCATCCCACCTGCTAAATTAATCGCATCATCTACCCGCATAGAAGTTTTTACTTTAAAAATGCCAGGATGTTTAACTGCTCCTTTAACGTCCACATAAATTACTTGGCTACTAGAAGCCACAGTTGATCCTGTATTTGTCGTTGCCGGCGCTACTTCCGAACTACTAGCACTACTTGAAAAACTTTGCGTGCCTGATGACTCTTGGCTGCTATTCATGGTCATCGCATCTGATTGGCCTGTTGAGGTTCTTTTTCCTAATAAGATAAAAGCTCCGATCGCAATCACTGCCACGCCAGCACCAATAATAATATATTTTTTATAATTCTCCCAAATTTCTTCGATCACAGTCGTTCATCCCCCTCTTTAAGAAGATACGACAAAAAAAGAGATTTTTTTTATTTATTATCGCTTTTCGATAACTTTTAAAAAAATCTCTTCATAACCTATTTAATTATGCGTTTCTAGATACTTTACCGCATCGCTAAAGTTTTTTACAGGCACCACTTTTAAATTTGGTGCAACTTTTTTAGCGGTCTTTTTAGCTAATTGATAATTTGTGAGATGATCTGGTTCATACTTTTCCACTAATTTCGTCGGTTTCACATAAGGCGCAAAGAAAATTGTGGCACCTGCCTTTTTGGCAGCAACAATTTTCTTATCAATCCCACCAATTTCACCCACGGTCCCATCTGTGGCAATTGTTCCGGTTCCAGCAATGTTACGCCCTTTACGCAAATTTTTCTGAGTTAACTGACTATATATTTGTAAAGTGAACATCAAGCCAGCCGAGGGGCCTTCAACACCATGGGAATCAATGGAAACAGGAACTTTAGTGGTAACTTTGTTATTATCAGTTAAGCCAATGCCGATCCCAGGTTTCCCCGTTGATAATTTAACGAGCTTTCCAGAAGTAGTCTTTATCTTACCATTATGCTGATAAGTGATTGTCAGTCGATCTCCAACTTTTTGACTACTAATTTTTTTCACGGCATCCTCAGCGCTAACCAACCGTTGGCCATTAACTTTAGTAATCGTGTCACCAACTTTTAGGGCATTTTTAAACTGCGAATTTTTCTCGATTTCAAGCACATAAATTCCTTTAAACTGAACCTTAACTTCCTGATGGGCCTGTTTATACGCCACATAAATCGCTTGGTTTACCGCACTCTTCATATAAAAAGTTTGGACTTTATTATACGTTGCATTATTTTGATTACCCGTTATTTCACTAACGGAGGCCACTTCATAATTTGGCATCAGTTTGGCATAAATATATAGTGCCGGTGTGCCTTGCGCAATCGAAACTGTCGTCATCCGGAAACTACCTTTTTGGGTATCTTTTTGATGATTGACCCGCACATACGGGCTCAATTGGTCCGCCGTTCCGGGACCCTCTACATAAAAAGGTAACGGTAAGAACAAAAGGACTAATAAAACAACGACTCCGACAAGAAAGGGCCAAATCCTTTTTAAAAATTTACGTAATTTCTGCAAACGACATCATCCCTACTTAAATTTAGCTTTTAATGGTTCACTGACATTTTGGGGAACAAACTGCGAAACGTCGCCACCCATTTTGGCAATTTCTTTGATAATACTTGAAGCAACATACGTATCCTGAGGCCGGGCCATCAAAAAAATCGTCTCGACTTTTTTATCCATCTGATGATTCATTTGGGCAATCTGACGTTCATACCGATAATCAGCTTCATCCCGCAATCCCCGAACAAGGGTGGTGGCACCTAACTTTTTAAATAAATTCACAGTCAGCCCTTGCATCGTCACTACCCGAACATTGGGCAGTGAGTCAACCGCTTCTTTAATCAGAGTAACTTTTTCGTCTGTACTAAACAACGCCGTTTTACTGGTATTAATGCCCACTGCGACTACTAATTCATCAAATAGCTGACTTCCGCGTTTAATGATATCAAGATGGCCATTTGTCAGGGGATCAAAACTCCCGGGAAAAATTGCAATTTTCATTTACTCACCCACTTCGTCAAATTGGTAAATGCTCACTTCTGTAATGCCATAATCCTGGCGCTTCCAAAGTTTAAAGTTTGGCAACGTCTCTGGCAGCTTCGCAAATTGATCAGTTTCGCAAACCAAAATGGCACCGGCGTTTAGCAAGCTTAGGCTTACCATTTTTGCCATATTTTGGGTAATTTTTTGTAATTTATAAGGCGGATCTAAAAATACTAAATCAAATTTTTTCCCTTGGTCTGCTAAAATATTCAGAGCAATTTTGGCATCCTGGCGAATAATTCTGAACTGGTCATCAGCCTTCGTCACCTTGACATTTTCTTCAATTGTTTGGATGGCCTGCCACTGCTTATCAACCAGCACGGCAGTATCAATTCCGCGAGAAACAGCCTCAATACTTAATCCACCACTTCCAGCAAACAAGTCTAATGACATCCCCCCATCAAAATAGGGTCCAATCATATTAAAAATGGATTCCTTCACTTTATCCGTAGTTGGACGCGTCTTTACTCCTGGAACTGCCTTTAGTCGGCGGCCCCCAAAATCTCCAGATACAACTCGCATTTATCTCACCTAATCTTCGTTTGTTCGTTTATAGTCTGTACTTTCGGCATCATCATAGTTGGTTCTCAAGGCTGCGCGCGGTGAAATTTCGGCGCGTTTCACACTAGAGAGCTTGCCAATCGCTGTACAAGCTTGCTCTGCCTTATCTTGATCTGTATACAATACGGCATACTTCATGCTCTTTGAAACGAAATATAAAATACCAAATTTTTTTAACTGCTTTACTTGGCGCATATTACCTAAAGTAACGATAATGCTTTCTCGCGGCTGAAGTTTAAATTCCATCAAAAAGCCTCCTAGATTACAATTTTTGTGGCGCAATTTCAATCAATAAATCATTTGTGTCCACAACGTCACCGGCCGACACATAAATGTGTTTAATCACACAGTCAAACGGCGCTTGAATTGTCGTTTCCATTTTCATGGCTTCAGTAACCAATAAATTAGTCCCTTTACTGATTTTATCTCCTGCTGCCACGCTCACACTCAGTACGGAGCCACTCATCGTCGCCCCAATTTCATTACTATTGGTTGGTTCAGCTTTTCGTTTGGTGATCGCTGTTTCGTGAATACTTAAATCGCGCACCACAATATCTTGTTTACGCCCATTGACTTCGAAATACAACGTCCGGCGCCCTTGTTCATCTACTTCACCGATTTGATTAAGTTTGATAATCAAATGCACGCCGTGATGCACTTCCACGTCAACTGTTTCCCCACGCCGAATTCCTTGGAAAAACGTTGGTGTATCTAGTTGCGTCACAGGCCCCGAGGTCTCTTCAAACTTATCAAAGTCTTCGAAAACTTTCGGGTAAAGAATCGCACTAATTACCTCTTCTGGAGTAGTCTCTCGTTTCAATTTTTCATCTAACACTTTTTTAAACGCCACAAAATCAACTGGTTTCGCTAAACTACCTGGGCGCACGCTAATGGCAAGCTGATTTTTCAAAACTAATTTTTGCAGTTGTTTAGGAAACCCATTTACAGGTTGGCCTAAATTGCCCGCAAAGAAATCAACGACCGATTTAGGAAAATCAAGGTGCTCACCCTGTTCCAGAATTGCATCTGGTGTAAGTCCATTTTCAACCATGAAGAGCGCCATATCACCCACAACTTTAGAGCTAGGCGTTACCTTGATAATATCACCAAATAGCTGATTAACCTGACGATACGCACGTTTAACGTCTTCAAAGCGCCCTTTTAATCCGAAGGCCTGCGCTTGTTGTTGTAAATTAGAATACTGGCCACCTGGCATTTGCGTTTGATAAATATCAGTCTGAGAACCGGTCATCCCGTTTTCAAAATCTTGATAAAACGGTCGAACCCCTTTCCAGTAGCGATTAATTTCTTCCACGTTTTGGCTATTAATCGTTGGCTGGCGTTTCGTTCCAGCCATTGCATAGTACAGACTGCTCATACTTGGTTGACTAGTTGTTCCTGACAAACTACTTGCGGCAACATCAACAATATCGACACCAGCCTTAGCAGCCCTCAAGTAGGTTGCAATGCCGTTCCCCGTTGTGTCATGGGTGTGCAAATGAATGGGAATTGTCAGAGTTTCTTTCAACGTGCTAATTAAGCGATAGGCAGCTTCTGGCTTTAATACCCCTGCCATATCTTTGATTGCTAGCATCTGTGCACCAGCTTGTTCTAATTCTTTTGCCAAATCGGTGTAGTATTTTAACGTGTACGTTTGCTGGTGACCATCCAAAATATCGCCGGTATAACACATCGTTGCTTCTGCAATTTTTTCAGTGTCCCGGACCGCCTGAATACTTGTTTCCAGCTGCGGTACCCAGTTTAAACTATCAAAAATCCGAAAAACATCAATGCCATTTTTGGCAGCCAGTTGAATAAATTCCTGAATAACATTATCCGGATAGTTTTGATAACCGACCGCATTACTCCCACGGAAAAGCATTTGTAACAGTGTGTGAGGCATCCGTTTTCTTAATTCATGGAGCCGAACCCAGGGATCTTCATGCAAGAATCTGTAGGCAACATCGAAAGTTGCGCCACCCCAAGCTTCAGCAGAAAACAACTGGGGAATTCCCCGGTCAATCTGATTGGCAATCGGCAACATATCGTGCGTTCGCATACGCGTTGCAAATAGACTCTGATGAGCATCTCGCAATGTGGTATCAGTCAACAATAATTGTTCCTGATCCGCAATCCAATTTTGAAGCCCCACAGCCCCTTTTGAGTCCAAAATATCTTTGCCGGTTTCCACAGTTTGCGGGATAAGCTGAATTTTTTCTAAAGCCTCCGGATAATATTTCTTTTCGTGCCGTTGGACACCATCCGTGCCATTCACAGTTACCTTACTAATGTAGGTAAGCAATTTATTGGTTGGGTTCATGTCACTAGCAACTTCAAAAAGCTCTGGTGTTTCATCAATAAACGTGGTCGTTGCTTCTCCAGATTGGAAAACAGGATGACTGATCACATTTTTTAAAAAGCCAATGTTTGTGTGAACACCGCTAATCATGAATTCGTCTAAAACTCGGAGCATTTTTTTAGCCGTATTCTTAAAATTGCTGTCATGGACACAAACTTTCACTAATAAAGAATCAAAGAATGGTGTGATAACCGCACCGGTATAGGCATTTCCGACATCCAAGCGGACCCCATTACCACCGGGAGAACGATAGGTTTCAATTGTTCCGGTATCCGGCATAAAATTCTTAGTCGGATCTTCAGTCGTGATCCGGCATTGAATGGCAGCCCCTTGATACGTTAAATCTTTTTGTTGAGGAAAATGAAGATCTGTAAATAAGTTTTTGCCTTGCGCAATTAAAATTTGAGATTGAACAATATCACGATCGGTAATCAATTCCGTCACAGTATGTTCTACCTGCACCCGGGGGTTCACTTCCACAAAGTAAAACTGATCCTTCTCCACTAAAAACTCCACCGTCGCCGCGTTTACATAATTAACCGACTGCATTAATCGGACCGCAGCATCACAAATGCGTTTTCGTAAAGCTTCAGGTAACGTCACACTTGGGGCAATTTCTACGACTTTTTGATTACGGCGTTGTACTGAGCAATCGCGCTCAAATAAATGCAAAACATTGCCAAATTGATCAGCTAGAATTTGCACTTCAATGTGTTTGGGTGATTGTAAATATTTTTCTAAGTACATCTCATCGCTACCAAATGACTGCATGGCTTCACTTTTGGCACGCTCATAGCTTTCTTTCAGCTCTGATGGCTCACGGACAATTCGCATGCCGCGGCCACCGCCACCCAAAGCGGCCTTCAACATAATCGGATAGCCGTGTTTCTTAGCAAAAGCTTGGACTTGTGCAAAACTAGCCACTGGATCTTTAGTCCCAGGGATCGTAGCAATTTCCGCTTTTTCTGCAACTGATTTAGCTTCTAGTTTATCGCCAAACATATGTAAATGGGCCACTTTCGGCCCGACAAAAGTTAATCCTTCTTCTTCACAACGACGCGCAAACTCTTCATTTTCCGATAAAAAACCATAACCGGGATGAATGGCATCCACGTCATTTTCTTTCGCAATTCGAATAATATCTTCAATATCTAAATAGGCTTCAACTGGCTTTTTACCAGCGCCTACCAGATAAGCTTCATCCGCTTTGAAACGATGCACCGAAAGCGCATCTTCCTTGGCAAAAATGGCCACTGTTTGTAGAGATAGTTCCTTACAAGCACGAAAAATTCGCGTGGCAATTTCGCCGCGATTAGCTACCAAAACTTTTTTCATGAGTACCCCTCCAAACTAATTTTCTTTAATTAATTGTAAAGTTGCAACGCGTTCTCTTTGAACACTTGCACTAATATTTAGAATAATCCCCATCGCTACTGACAAGACCAACATACTTGATCCCCCATAGCTAATGAAGGGAAAAGTGACTCCGGTAATCGGTAAAATTCCGGTAACCCCACCGATATTGAAGACCGTTTGGACTGTCAAATAAGTTGCAATTCCGTAACAAACGAGCGTTTCATACATCTGCTGCGCATGAATACCAAGCCAGATTGTCCGGCCTACAATCACCAGCAACAAAATTAGAATCAAACTAACGGTAACCAACCCGAGTTCTTCAGAAACTACCGCCATAATAAAGTCGGTATTAGCTTCTGGTAAGTACCCCTTTTTTTGGATACTATTTCCTAGTCCAACTCCAAAAACGCCCCCGTTACCCAAAGCATAATAGGAATTCACCAGTTGATTGCCGGCACCTTTCGCTAATTCAAATGGATGCGCAAAACCAACAATTCTTTGGAGCATATAATTTTTTGTATTGACATTAATCCGCGATAGTAAGGGTAAAATCACAAACATAAATCCGGAAACACCTAACAAAATTGTGCCAATTCCCTTGCGATAATCAATGCCACTGGCAAAGAAGATGATTAGAGCAATCGCAAAATTGATCGTGGCCCCACCCATATCGTGTTGTAGGAAAATGGCCAGTACAAACACAAAAACCATTGTTAACGGAGCGCGATAGTATTTCTTAGGATCCGCCGTTAGTCTGTCATTATGTTTGGAAAGCATATCAGCTAAATAAAGGGTCAAAAAGACCTTGGCCACTTCGGCTGGCTGGATGTTAACTGGTCCAAGCGAAATCCACCCTTTGGCACCATTAATTTCGGTTCCAAAAAAGATCAAATAAATAAATGAAAACAGCATGAGGACCGCAAATATTTTAAGGAAAGTCGGGCTTCGCAATTTGCTTAGTTTTAAGCTAAACACAATTCCAGCCACTAATATTCCTACCATTGTATAAGCCATCTGCCGAAAAAGATAACTGGTCGCGCGAATACCATTAATAATATAGTAATCAGCACTTGAAGAATACACCATGATAATCCCAAAGACGCATAGAACGATGTACGGAACTAAAATAAAATAATCTAAATTTCTCAACTTCTTCATTAAAAAGAACCCACCTTGATTGTAAAAAATTACAGTGCTAACTCTGCATATTATAGCATACGTAACCGCTGGCAAAAATTAAGAAACTGCGCAGATTACAGTAAATTGTTGGCATCCTCGAATTTTATTTTATTTTCGAAAAATATTTCTTATAATTCTAAAAAAATAGATGATGCCATCACTGACATCATCTACAAAAGCTCAAATTTCAAACTTTTTATTCTTCATCTTCGTGTTTCCGACGTTTCAAACCAAACAACGCCGTGAATCCACCTAAAATTGCCATGCCAATCAAGGAAGCAACATTTTCATGCTGTTCACCAGTTTGTGGCAATATCCCAGCTTTCACAACTGCGATATTCTTATTAGCCTTGCCTTTAGTGTTTGAACTCTCCAAGGTTTCCAATTTTACTTGTGAACCTGCAGAGTTCTTAATACCTTCTGTACTTACACCTGAATTACCCGTTCCAGAATTGGAGCCTGAACCAGGAGTAGTTGGCGTGTTATGTGTTGTACCACCATTACCTGGTTTATTATTATTTCCATTGCCAGAGTTGTTACCGCCTTCGCCTGGATTGGAAGGTGTACCTGGGTTATTTCCACCTTCGCCAGGGTTAGAAGGATTTCCAGGGTTCGTTCCGTTGCCATCAGAAACCTTCTTGTACTGAACAACCACTAAACTATCTTCTGGTTTGTTGGTTGTCGCTTCTGGAATGGACTCAGCTACATCACCACTGTTCGTGTATCCAGACAAGTCTGGCGTTGCAACAGCCTCATAAACTCCTTGAGGTGTATATGAAACCTCACCAGTTGTCTTGTTTGTAACTACCTTGTAAACAACGTTTTCAATCACATCGTGTGGTGTCTGCTTACCAGCCCCCTCATAGTGAACGGTTCGAGTAACCGTAATTTCACTATATTCTAGGTTATTGGTTGGCTTGTAGGTAACCGTCACGGTTGAATCAGTTGGTTTATTAGTCGTTGTGGCCGGTGTATATCCAGCCACATCACCGCTGTTGGTGAACCCGTTAATGTTAGGCGTCTTAACTGTGGCATAGCCAGATTCTGGTGTGTAAACTGATTCACCAGTCGCCTTGCTTGTTGCGACATCGTAAACGATTGACTGAGTTTTATCAGCAGGTGTCCTTACTCCAGTCCCGGTATAATGAACGGTCTGGCTCACAGTAATTTTACTGTGGGTAATGACATCATTAATCGTGTAAGTGCCACTGATAAAGTCGCCATCATTAAACACATAATTTAGATTTGCATTTTTAACTTTTGCTTGCCCGCTTGCATTCAATTTAACTTCATAATGACCCACATTGGTTGGAATACCATCTACTGTTTTACCTGTGTCTTTATCAATAAATATGAAATCATCATTCGTAAGATTTCCAGGATCTACAACATCTTTGCCAGCTGTAACACCAAAATTAGGTGTTTTATCTCCAAAGTTTGATGTCACATCATTAACAAAGATTTCTTTGTCTGCATCACCAGTACTTGTTCCCGCGGGTTTGATCGTAAACGTACCACCACTGACCTTCACATTATAATTTGCACTTTCTTCGGCCGTTACCGTCTCATCATAATTTCCGGCACTTTCGCCTTCAACACGATTAACGACATAGGCCACATTGTCATTGCCTACCAAACCAGTAACGGTACCAGTCAGATCAGGATCAGCTTCTCCGAACACTTTGCCAGAATTATTGGCAGATACAGTAATTGTCTTCTTATTAACAACTAATGTTGTACTGATAACCGAATCTTTGCTGATTGTGTAATTTGGATTAACTGCCTGCAACTTAGCTAAACCCGATTCATTCAACGTAACTTTATAGCTACCAGATGCCAAATATTTTCCATCATTCGTGTAAATTGCATCAGTAATCATGTAATCATCATTGGTTAATTTCACACCATCAGTAGTTAAATTACTACCCACGCTAATCGTAAAACTCGGTGCGTCCCCATACGTAATCTCAGGTGGATTAACAGTTACTTGCGTAGTCTCGTCTTTTGGATCTGTCACTTTTGGTTTGATTGTATAAGTCCCACTCACAAAATCATCATCACTAAATACGTAATTTGGATTTGCGGCAGTAAGCTTATCTTTGCTACCTTCGTTCAAGACCACTTCGTAATTACCAACATCTGACGGAATTCCAACTACAACCTCACCAGTATCTTTATTGATAAACGTGAAATCATCATTTGTGATATTTCCTGGATTTACAACATCTTTTCCAGGCGTCACCACAAATGTAGGTGTTGGATTACCATAAATTGCAGTTGCATCACTAATGACAAATTGTTTGTTTTGATCCCCCAAAGCTGTTTCAACAGGTTTAATGACATAAGTTCCGGCTACAAAGTCGCCATCGGTAAGATCATAATTTGGATTAGCAGCAGATACTTTAGCTTTACCACTGTCGTTCAAACTAACTTGATAATCACCGACATTTGTTGGAACCCCGTCAGTCTCTTTACCTGTGGCTTTATCTACAAAGACAAAGTCAGCGTTTGTTAAGTTGCCTGGTTTCTTAAGATCTGACCCAATTGTGATACTAAAGTCTGGTGAACTTGCGCCATAATTTGATGAAGCGTCATTTACTTTAATTTGTGCATCTTCATTACCGGTCGTTGATGCTGGGGTAATTGTGAACCGGCCATCTACTGGTTTAATCACGTAGTTAGCGTTATTGCCAACCGTGACGGTTACGAAGTAGTCACCTACATCTCCACCAGCTTCGCGGCTGACTGTGTAGTTCAAAGTATCATTACCAACTAATTGGCTCTTATCATAGCTTGCGGTAAACGTTGGATCATCAGTCCCGTAAACTTTTTTATTATCATTGGCGGTCACTGTAATCTGTTTTGGATTAACTGTAAGTGTACCTGCGGTGACATCATCAATTGTGAAGTTCTTGTTGACCGCTTCTAACTTCTTGATGCCATCCGCATTTAACGTAACTTGATACTTACCTGCCGCGAGATCTTTACCATCATTCGTGTATTTTGCATCCGTAATCGTAAAGTCCGCATTAGTTAAACCGGCATCCTTGGTTGTCAAATTCTTGCCAACTATGACACTCAACGTTGGTGTGGTATCACCGTAGGTTATGGTCTTGTCATCCGTTTTTACAGATGCATCTTCATTACCAGTCGTTGATGCTGGGGTAATTGTGAATCGACCTGCTACTGGTTTAATCGCGTAGTTAGCGTTATTGCCAACTGTGACGGTTACGAAGTAGCCACCTACATCTTCACCAGCTTCGCGGCTGACTGTGTAGTTCAAAGTATCATTACCAACTAATTGACTCTTGTCATAGTTTGCGGTGAATGTTGGATCATCAGTCCCGTAAACTTTTGTATCACCATTGGCGGTCACTGTAATCTGTTTTTGATTAACTGTAATCGTACCTGTAATTAACCCAAACGTGTAATCTGGATTTGCGTCCTGTAATTTCTTTAAACCATCAGCATTTAAACTAACTGTATGCGTACCAGCATTGAGATTACCATCGGCTACTGTAACATCATCGGCAGTTAGCTCAACGGTTTTAACACCACTATCAGTTTGAATATCGAAAGAATAACTTGGTGTATCACCATAAATTATATCTGGAGCGGAAAGTGCAATTGTACTATACGTAACTGTGTCAGTGTCCGTTGTTTCTGGATCAGCACCGCTGGCAGTGATTGAAGCACTACTTTGCGTGAATGCACGACCATCTTGTACATTAGGTGCAACCGCGATAACATCACCAGTTACAATATCCGGCAAACTCGTCCCATACGTGCCAGTCAACTTTTCGCCACCGTTTACGGTATAGGTAAACGTGTTGTTTTCCGCACTGTTACCAACTGCTGTCACGTTAACATCCTGAGCTAATGGAGTTAGCACGAAAGATGGATTGAAGGTTTCATCCAATGCCGTGCTAATTGTCCCATCATCAGAAACTCTGAGTGCCAAATCATCAGAGGTTATAATAGCGCCATCAACAGATCCTAACGGAATATACGTCTTATCATCGACATATTTAATTGCTGAATCAACTGGTGTTGCATCATATCCAGCCGGAATTCCAGTGTAGGTAATTTGTTCAGGAACTTCTGCTGATGTTCCTGTAGCTGGAATAGCTGGCGTATACGTGACCGTTCCTGTTCCAACAGTTTTGTACGTGCCATCGTCATTAGCTACAAGAAAATCTGTCTTTAACGTATATGGCTGCATTTCATAGTAAATGACGATTGTTGGGATTCCGTCACCGGCCTTATAAGTCCCGCTGAGAGAATCCCCATATTTTAGACCAGCATAGGTCAGTAAAACAGCATCATTAATTTCATTAACAAGAGTGCCATCGTTGGCCATTCCCTCCATGTAATGGATGTTAAAGCTTGCTGGTGGAGTGGCAATCGTGTAATTATCATCTGTGTGTCCATTTAGTCGAACACTTCCAATAATCTTTCCGGTATTCTTCTCGATTACCTGAACATCCACATATTGAGCATCAGCTTCGTAGGTCACATTTGCCACGTTGTTATCAGCAATTTCACTAACGACAATTGTATTCGTATCTGAATGAATCATATATCCATCTTGCGCGTTAGGAGTAATCGCAACAGTATCACCATAGTGGATACCGGTTAAAGCTGTGCCATAAGATCCCGTCTGAGCATCCCCACCATTTACGGTGTAAGTAAACCCAGTTCCAACTTTATTACCCGTTGCATTTACAGTTACTGGTTCTTCATCAGCACTGTACGTAATGGTAATGTCACCATTAGTTGGATCTACACCATCGAAATTGGTTCCAGCGTTGTCCATCTTGATTGGCAAATAATTTCCATCCGAATCTTTAGCAAGGGTAACATCCGCGCTTGAAGGTGTGTATCCTGTGATTAAAGGAATCACAACTTCTGGTAAAGCGTCCATTAACGAGTAATGTAAGATGCCATCTGCATCTTCGGTTACGCTATAAGTTAACGTCTGGTCAACATCTTGTGGCGTTTGATCACCAGCACCCTCAAAATGGATTGCTCGGTTAAACGCTTTGAAAGCATCCCCTGTAATTGTTAACGCATCTGAAACAACATTAATATCGTAATTTTTATTAACTGCATTTGCTGCATCAAACGTAACGGTGACAGTTTTACTCCCAGGATATGTTAAGCCTTTGGTGCTTATCGTATACGCTAGAGTTTCACCTTCAACGGCGCCAGAAACAGCAACAGTTGGGCTATGCGTAATTGGGTTAGCTTCATCGTACTCATACGTACCACCAGTAACCGTAATTGTGACTGGTTGTTTCTTAATGGTATAAGTGGCTGTTTTACCACTAATATCGCCTAAACTGAAGTTACTAAATGCCTTGGCAATCGTATTAACTCCTTGTTCAGTTAATACAATTGTGTATTCACCAGCATCTTTTGCATTATTTTCAATTGTATAATCGCCAGTTCCAAGTGTGACATCTTTCGGAACCGCAATTCCATCAGCGGAATCAATCAAACTAACAGTTGGTGCATCACTAATTATTTTACCGTCATAAAATTTTGATCCATCATTGACGTTAATTGAAGCCGTGGCGGGTGTAATTATATACGTTCCAGTCGCCGCTGCTAACCCTGGTAAGTAGTAATTGGTGTTCACGCTAAGAAGATTTGTAACGCCAATTGCGCTTAGTTGACTGGTATATGAACCAACCCCAGTTAAATCAGCTGTTCCTGTCGTTGGTGTAAAAACGAAATCAACATTTAGGGTCTTAGATGACCAAATAAGCTGAATTTCTTTTCCATTGCTTAAAGTAGCATAA
Source organism: Pediococcus sp. M21F004 (assembly GCF_051122535.1). NCBI lineage: Bacteria > Bacillati > Bacillota > Bacilli > Lactobacillales > Lactobacillaceae > Pediococcus > Pediococcus sp. M21F004. The sequence continues at coordinate 138,181 of NZ_CP177314.1, read as the reverse complement.
ACATCAGGCCAAGCATTGATTGCCTTGCTGTCATAAACCTTTGTCCCATTTTCAATCCTAATATTGGTAACAGTAGCAGGCGTAATTGTGAAAGTTCCAGTTTTACCAACTGTAATGTCATAGTTTGCGTTTGTTCCGGCGGTTACAGTGATATCGTAAGTACCAGCATCTTCGCCAGAAACTCTAGCTATTGTATAGTCAAGGGTATCTCCAGCAACAATTGGAACGTCCGTTGAAGCAGTTAATTCTGGATCGTCTGCTCCAAAAATTTTGCCGCTATTATTAGCTGTTAGTGTAACTTTCATTTTGTTAATCGTGTAAGTCGATGTTAATTTGGTCAAATCATTCAGCGTGTAATTGCTATTGACCTTTGTGATTTTGTCAATTCCAGCTTGGGTTAGTTGATAGGTATAAGTACCGGCTCCTTTTAAGTCAGCAGTTCCCGTGACTGGTGTAACTGTGTAATCGCCTTGTTCAAGAGCAACTTTAACGGGTGCATCTATGGTTAAATCTGGTACTGTTACACCATCATAAGTTTTTGAACCACCATTTAAAGTTACTGAGCCTGCAGCAGGAGTGATTTCAAACGAACCTGTTGGCTCACCAAATATAACCTTGTAGTTAGTACCGGTTGCAGCGGTAATGGCGGCTTGAATATTTTTTTCACCAGCCGTACTCAACTGAACTTGATAGGTGTCAACATCGGTACCACCGCTGGCTAACTGAATATCATCATTGGTTAACGTGTACTTAACACCAGTTGGCAAAGTAACACTGTAGTGACTAGCGTCAGGCTTTTGTTGTGAGCCATTGTATATTTCGCTTTCACTACCACTTAAGGTAACTGTTGTATCTGCTGGGGTAATTGTTAATTGTGCTGTATCAGTTGCATCAATATTGTAATTATCATTTACAGCACTATCCGTTAAGACAATAGAAACTGTCTGTGATCCAGCATCTGTTCTGGCATTGTTCGTTAGACTGTAACCAAGTTGCTCATCACCAATTACACCCGTAATGGTAACGTTACTATTTGGAAGTGAGTGACTGCTGCCATCATATTGAGATCCACCATCTTCAACCGTAATGATAGCTTTAGCTTTATCAATAGTGAAAGTTGATTCAGTTGGTGTACCAAAAGTAACAGTATAGTTAGTGCCAGTTTTGGCAGTAATTGCTGCTTGAATGTCTGTTTTACCTTTATCACTTAGGACAACATCATATGTGCCATGATCCTTGCCACCACTGACCAATTGAATGTCATCATTGGTTAAGGTGTACTTAACACCAGTTGGCAAAGTGACACTATAGTGACTTGCATCGGGCTTTTGTTGTGCGCCATTGTACGTTTCATTTTCACTACCACTTAAGGTAACTTTCGTATCTGCTGGGGTAATCGTAAACGTTCCCGTTGCGTCACCATACTTAACGGTATAGTTTGTCCCAGTGGCTTTCGTGACTGCGGCTTCAATATTCGTCTTACCCGTTTCACTTAAAACGACACCATATGTTCCTTCATTAATGCCACCACTAGCTAATTCAACGTCTGCATCAGTTAAAGTGTACGTAACACCGGTTGGCAAAGTGACACTGTAGTGACTAGCGTCAGGCTTTTGTTGTGCGCCATTGTACGTTTCAGTTTCACCACCACTTAAGGTAACTGTCGTATCCGCTGCGGTAATCGTATACGTTCCATCATAAACAGGAGTAATAGCAAAGTTCGTTGCAGCAGCTAATTTGGCCTTACCTGCAGCACTAAATTGAATAGAATACGTACCAACATCTTTAGGATTAGTAACCACAACACCGTCTTGTAAATACTCAAAGTCTGCAGCATCCCAGGTAATTTTGTCTTTAGGATTAGTTCCTGTATTCGGCACTATTGCACTTGTGTCATCCGTATCAGTCCGTGAAAAGTCAACAGTCGGCACATAAGAAATCGGTTGTCCATCATAGGCCTTTGTGGCCGTATCATCTGACTCGATGGTTGCGTTCACTGGTGCAGCCGTAATAGTAAAGTCTCCATCCGTCACTGATGACACTTGATATTCGGGATTTTTACTATTTATCATGCCAGTATTGACTAGAATACTACCAGGGTAGACTCCTACGTCTGGAGAAGTATAGTAAATGTTAGAACTATTTATGCCTGAAGTGTCAAGCTTGAAAATGTTACCAGCACCATCCGTAAAGATAAGATACCCAATGTTGACCGGGTCGTCAGGAAAGTCATCATTACCATAATCATAGTCCATACCGTTGTAAACTTTAGTGCCCGTAACTGTTAAATTAATATTCGTCTTGTAATATAATGTGATTTCCGTAACGGCAGCACCAGCTGCGTCTGTCACAACTACGTTACCGTCCGCATCTGGTTTTGAGAAAGTAATTGTCTTGGCAGGACTGTTCTTAGCATCTGCTGCGTTAAATGTGTAACCAGTAGCGGTTGGAGCATCAACTGTTGCTGTGTAGTCACCGTTTAGCGAACTATCAGGTGCAAGTGTATTGCCAAAGTAATCTTGATAATGAACGACAATTGACGTCTGATTTACTGTGTACGTCACCACATCGGCATTATCTGCTGCAGAATCGGTTGCTGTAAATGAAGCATGACTTTGTGTTGCAGCATATCCAGCTACCGTTCCCGGAGTCACGACAACTGCATCACCAACATTGATTCCAGTGAGTGCAGTGCCATAGGTTCCAGTCTGTGACTCGCCACCATTGACGGTGTAAGTGAAAGTTCCACTTTGGTTTGAGCTGACGGTTACTTGTGCGGCTACTTCGGGTACTGTAACGGCGGGATTACCGTTATCATCAACAACCTGACCACCTTGTACCTCATAATGACTCCATTTAGGCGCACTATCACTAGTAGTCTTAATTCCCACAGCAAACTCTGTAATTCCTTCTGCAGGTATAGCAATGACCTTTGTAAAACTGTAGCTTCCATCTTCATTTGGGGAACCAGTTGTACTAGCTTTTAAATATAACCACTCGGAGTAGCACTATTTGGATTAGTTCTCCCAATATACAAACCAGTCACATCAGTACGATCATCTAAAAAAGCAATGGCATTATTCGTAGCTGCGGCTGGGACTCCACCAACAACTCCGTTAACCGCAACAATAACTCCATCTTTGGCATAAATTACCGTATACCCATCCGGAATTGTATGTCCATTAAAAGTCGAAGAGGCTGCAGCAATCGTGATTGTCTGTGCCACTCCTGTTTTAGCATAGACTTCTGCTGCTTCTTTTTTTGCTTGATTAAGCTCGGCTGAAGTTGGGTTAACCAAGGTAGCTGAACTCGTAACAGAACTGCTACTTGCAACATCAGTTTCCAAACCATTTAAACTTGCGCTACTGCTATTCTCAGAACTGTTACTTGCTGCACTTGAATTGTTAGTTTCAGCAACACCACTCGTTGCACTATCTGCCGAACTCGTTGTTGATGCACTCGCGCTAGAGATAGCTGCAGAAGAACTTGCTTTGCTATTTTCTGAAGCAATTGAATTCTCACTGTCAGCAGATGAGCTTACGGCATCTGCTGAATTTGCAATACTCGAAGTACTTTTCTGGTTTTTATTAGTTATTTCGCTCGATGTATTATTTGAAGCTAAGTTTGCAGAACTGCTAGTGGAACTTGCAGAACTCGAAGTTGAACTAACTGCACTACTTGCGCTGCTACTACTTGCAGAACTTACCGTGCTACTTTCACTAGCAGCACTAGAAGTTGCACTGCTGGCAGCCGCTTTACTACCAGAACTCGCTGAAGAAGCGGCACTGCTTGCGACCTCAGTTGTCGGCACTTCTGCTGTAGTGTCCGCATAAGCCATTGGATGACCGAAGAAAATACCCGTACCAAAAAACAGGACGGTTATCCCGGCAAACAACCAACTTTTTCGTACTTTATACATTTTAAAATGCTCTTTAGATTGCCCCATATCTTGTAATAGTTTCAAACGTTTCAATTTTCTTTGACGATTGTCCATATCGCACATCTCCTATTTATAAAGGATATTAATTAACCCTAAATGTAACCAATTTCATTATAGCACCATTAAACCCGAAGTAGTATATAACACTTGACGAAAAATTAAAATTATTCATTTTTTGACTAAAAATTACAGCATTCTGTGAAAATTATATTTTTATAGTTATATTTGAAGCTGTATTTCATAAAAATACCGTTTACTTTCTGAAACCTCATACATAATTGTTTAAAAATAGTGTATGTAAACGAATAAAGAACCACAATCGCGAAAATTAATTTCAGCCATAATTAACGGCCATTTTAAATTGTATTTTTTAAGATTAAAATCAAGAAGTTGAATCGGATTAGTAAGCATTTTTGAAGACACAAAAAAACAGCTAGCTTTCTTAAGCTAACTGTTTCATTTCGGCATTTTTAACTATTTTTCTAATTGATATAACTGTATAATACGTTCCTGAATCTCATCACGAACTTCGCGAAAAACATTCAAAACGGCTTCTTTATCGCCTGTTGCTTGGGCCGGATCTTGTAATGGCCAATGAAGTTTTCTCACGGAAGGCGGTGTGATTGGACAGCGATCGCGGGCGTCCCCACACAGGGTGACGACCAAATCGGCATGCATTAAATAATCCATATCAATCAACTTCGAAGTTTGCTTAGAGATATCAATCCCCTTCTCGGCCATGACCTGAACTGCTAATGGATTTAAACCATGTTTTTCAATTCCGGCGCTTTCTACTTGCCAATCTGATCCTAGTATCTGTTTGGCAAACCCCTCTGCCATTTGGCTACGGCATGAATTGCCAGTACATAAGAAGTATATTTTACGCATTCATTAATCCCTCCTAAGATACAAAAAAGGAAACTCAGACTTGAGTTTCCTTTATTATACCTTATTTATTTCTTTGAAGCAGTCTTACGACGTTTTGCGTCTTTTTCACGTTCATTCGTATTCAAAATTTGTTTACGAAGACGAACATGTTCTGGCGTAATTTCACAGTACTCATCTTCATCGATGAATTCTAGTGATTCTTCAAGTGTCATATGCGTTGGTGTTTTAATTTTAGCCATATCATCAGAACCAGCAGCACGAACGTTGGTTAAGTTCTTACCACGGGTGATATTAACTGAAATATCGTTTTCACGACTGTTTTGACCAACAATCATACCTTCATAAACATCTAAACCGGGATCTACGAAGATCGTTCCACGGTGTTCAACACCCATGATGGCATATGTTGTAACTTTACCAGTATTAATTGAAACCAAAGCCCCATTACGACGGCCAGGATTCCAGTTTCTGATAACTGGTAAGTATTGTGAGAATGTATGGTTCATAATTCCGTATCCACGAGTCATTGATAGGAAGTAAGTTGAGTAACCAATCAAGCCACGAGAAGGAGCTAAGAATGTCAAACGTGTCTGTCCATTATCTGTGGATTCCATGTTCTTCATTTCGCCTTTTCGTTGTGACAAGCTATCAATAATTGAGCCAGTATATTCATCGGGAGTATCAATTTGAACGGATTCGTATGGTTCGCAAAGCTTGCCATCAACTTCCTTATAGATAACTTCTGGACGTGAAGCTTGTAATTCATAGCCTTCACGACGTAAAGTTTCAATCAAGATTGATAAATGTAATTCCCCACGGCCTGAAACAACCCAAGCACCAGGATCATCAGTATCTTCAACTCGTAATGAAACATCTGTATGCAATTCCAACTTCAATCGTTGTTCCAACTGACGAGAAGTCACAAACTTACCTTCACGTCCGGCAAATGGTGAATCATTAGTTCTGAAAGTCATCTGCAAGGTTGGTTCGTCAATACGAAGTAATGGTAAAGCTTCTTGATGAGCTGGATCAGTCACAGTTTCACCGACGAAAATATCTTCCATCCCTGAAACGGCAATCAAATCACCAGCTTTAGCTTCGTTAATTTCCAAACGTTGCAAACCAAAGAAACCAAATAACTTCGTAACCCGGAAGTTCTTAGTGGAGCCATCAAGCTTTAAAACTGTAACTTGGTCTCCAACTTTGATTGTGCCCCGGAAAATACGGCCAATACCCACACGACCAACGAAATCATTGTAATCCAATAAAGCAACTTGGAATTGTAATGGTTCCTCACTGTTATCAACAGGTGCTGGAATCGTTTTAACAATTGTGTCAAATAAAGGTTTCATAGTATGCTCTTGATCAGCAGGATCATCTGAGTAACTAGAAGTTCCGTTTAAAGCACTAGCGTAAACAACTGGGAAATCAAGTTGTTCTTCATCAGCGCCTAATTCGATAAAGAGATCTAACACTTCATCAACAACTTCAGAAGGACGTGCACCTGGGCGATCAATTTTATTGATCACAACAATTGGTGTTAAATGTTGTTCAAGGGCTTTTTTAAGAACAAAACGTGTTTGTGGCATTGTTCCTTCAAGCGCATCAACAACCAACAACACACCATCAACCATGCGCATAATCCGTTCAACTTCACCACCAAAATCCGCATGTCCTGGGGTGTCCAAAATATTAATTTGTCTGTCGCCATACTTAACGGCTGTATTCTTAGAAAGAATCGTAATGCCTCGCTCACGTTCGATCACATTAGTATCCATAGCCCGATCTGCAATCTGGGTATGTTCATCCAATGTATCTGATTGTTTAAGCATTTCGTTCACCAAAGTTGTCTTACCGTGGTCAACATGGGCAATAATTGCGATGTTTCGAATATCATCTCGTCGTTTCAAAAGTGTTTCTCCTTTTCCTGGTGTCTCCATAAAAAAACTGCAACTAGCTGTCACAGTCAGACTACCTAATCATATTGATTATATCTTTTTGTGTATTTCTGGTTGATACTAATACATCATTTGATGATAGCATATCAACCGGTGTGCCGTCAACCTTTGTTACCGAAAGTTCAAGCGTTTCGCTCAATATTTTTCCAGCTGCAAAATCCCATGGCATCAAATGGGAAATGTAACCGTTTTGCTTTCCAGTCAATACCTGAATAAATTCGATTCCGGCACTTCCGATAATTCTCACACCGGAACTAGCCTCATCGATGGCCTGCAAATGATAACGATCATGAACCAGCATTGGACCGCTTACCCCTAACAAACCTTCTCGTAAAGTAAGATTATCCGGAGTTCTCAATTTTTGGGTATCGGTAAACACGCCGATTTCTGGTCCCCCACCATAAATAATGTCATGCATCACATCCATAATGTAGCCCAAGATCCCCTTGCCGTCAATATACAAAGCAATCATAATGGCGAAATTATCGCGCTGTTTGACAAAATTCAGGGTGCCATCCAGGGGATCAATTATCCACACGTGCCCCTTCATGTCTTGAACCACATCGCCTGAGCCCTCTTCGCCTAAGATTCGCGCTTCTGGATCAAACTGGCGAATAAAGTTCACCAACTTTTTTTCATTGCTCTTATCAATATTTGTCACTAAGTCCTTACGGCTTGATTTTTCAGAAATGGCTAACGGATCTTGCATCTCCTTTAATACATCCATCCGAACCTCTTCAAGCCAACCACGAATGACCCGGTCGGTCTCTTGTACTTTTTTCATTTTAATCACCTATTTGTTAATGGTCCAACCCTTTTTTTGTTGGAAGTTTGTGCTGTTTTGATGGCTACATAAATGTCAAACCCTGAAGATTCCAAAAATTTCTTGGTTAATTGTTTTTCTTCAGATTTACTTTTCACGACTTTTTTAAAATCATGATATTGATCGAGTAAAAGCTGCCGATCAATCCCATTTAAGTAGGCTGTTTCAACGGCCGTATACAACGTCACAACCGTAGTTATTTCTTCGATCTGCCATTCTGGCTCTAATGGGTACGCATAATTTTCGCTCATTACCGGCTCTGCCTCTCGTGAATCTAGATTATTTCCATTCTACCGCAAAATAGACCAATTTAAAAACATTCTTCCCCTTTTAATGCTTATTAAGTATGGTAAAATTATTTTGAAGAAACATTTGGAGGTTTTAATAGTGATTAAAATGAATGATATTACCCGCGATGGGAATCCCGTTTTACGTAAACGGGCTGAAAAAGCTACTTTTCCGCTCTCTGCGGATCACAAAGAACTTGGCAACAAAATGATGGAATATTTGATTAATAGTCAAGATCCAGAAATTGCCGAAAAATATAAACTACGAGCTGGCGTTGGACTGGCGGCACCTCAAGTTGGTGTTTCCTTGCAAATGGCCGCCGTTCTTGTACCAGGTGCCAAGGATAAGCCTCCTTTGTTCAAAGAGATTCTTGTTAATCCAGTAATCGTTAGTGAATCTGTCCAGATTGCTGCTTTGGAAGAAGGAGAAGGTTGCCTGTCTGTAGATAAAGAAATTCCCGGATACGTGCCTAGACACGATCGCATCACCATTAAATACCAAACAGTCGATGGTGAAAATAAAAAGATCCGCTTAAAAGATTATCCAGCCATTGTTTGTCAACACGAAATTGATCATTTAAAAGGCACCCTTTTCTACGATCACATCAATCAAAAAGAACCACTTAAAATTGATGATGATGCTGTCCTGATCGGTTAAATTAAAAATAGCTTTAAAACTGAAAATCTCAGTTTTAAGGCTATTTTTTATTCTACCCGATGTAAATCTTCAATATATTCTCTAGTTGGGTCATTAATCACATTGGCCACATCAACATGCAAATTCTCTTGGTATAACCAAATGTCCGTGACGCAAAATACCGGAAATTCGTAGTCACTGTGGATATCATGTTCTTGAGCATATTTTTCAACTAATTCATTAATTTGATGGCGCAAATCTTTTAACTGATCTTTTTGTAATACCGTTTTGCCAAATGAAAATTCAAAAGCTAGCACCCCACGTCCCCAAATATCTGCCACTAACTTGGGCGTTGCTTCAGGTTGTCCGGGCTGAATCATTTTTTTGGCCATTAACATGGCCGCCACACTGACCATGGCAGAGCTGACATTTCTTTGACTAGTCGCTTGTAACATTGTCAGCGCGCGTTTGCGTTTAGAGCGACGCATCGCTACCCAGATTAATAATCCGATCACGATGATAATAAGTAAACCAATCAATATGTTCATAATCAGGCTCCCTTAATTTGTTACCCTCATTTTAGCATAAGTTTAATTCAAACAACGTAATGTCGCCCACCAATTCTATACTTATGAAGGCCAATATGATAGAATTAGCTTGATAGTTATTAGTGACACCTGCATTTAAACAACAGGCCAGCGAAATATTAAACTTTTTTAAAGGAGCACACAAAAATGGTTTTTAAAGTGTTATTTCAGACAGCAGTAGAAGCAACTCCAAAACGTGAAACAACTGAGTCAATCTATCTTGAAGTTCCAACTAAAGAAGATGCCATTCAGCTAGTTGAAACGCACACAGATTATCATATTGAATTTGTAGAACCACTTGAAGGCAAATCTTTGGAGTACGAACAACAAAACCCAGATTACAAGTTAACAACCTTCTAGAACCATTCAAAAAGGATTCATGAGTAGCCAGCTACTTATGAATCCTTTTTTGTGCAATAAAAAAAGGCTCAGACAAAATGTGGGTCTACACTTTCTGGTATTGGTGAATAACTGATACCAGTTTTTATTTTGAAAATTAAAAGGACATCTGTCCTCTTTGTGCTACGATTTAATCGCCAAACAAAATCGAAAAGAGGAAAAACAGATGTCCCTAACTAATTCTATCTTAAGCTTGTTTGAAATGACAGACCCAAATATAACCGTAACTGGTGTTACCAAGAAACGTTGCCCAAATGGACAACGAATTCATGTCGTTCACGCCAACCTTTCTTATCAGCTTGTGAAATGTCCCCATTGTGGCCATAAAAGTCTAATTAAAAACGGTACCCACGTTAGTCATCTAAGGTTGGGAACCTTATCAGGCGGACGTTATGAAATGCAGCTAAGACGACAAAGATATCAATGCCAACATTGTTTAAAAACCTGTGGAGCTAAAACTAACCTCGTTAGACGTAATGAAACTTTTACCCACAATGTTAAACATCAGGTCATTGTGCTAGCTCGTGACATGCTGACCAGTAAAGAAATCGCTAAAATTTGTGGCATTTCACCAAGTAGTGTTCAACGTATTTTAAATGCAAATATTCACTTGGCTTACCGTGTTAAGCAACTTCCGCCAAATCTTTGTTTCGATGAATTTCGGTCCTGTAATCATCTAATGTCCTTTAACTGTTGCGATGCCGTTAGTCATCGCCGCATTGTGACCCTCAAAGATCGTCTCAGTAAGGATATCATTGATTACTTTGAAGCTCGTTATTCAGTTCAAGAACGTGCGAAAGTTCAAACAATTACTATTGATATGAACGCCGAATATGCTAGCTTTATTCATCGTTTATTCCCGAATGCTGTCACGATTATTGACCGTTTCCACATTATTCAGCTTGCTGGTCGCGCACTAGACAATGAACGTACACGCATTATCCGTACTTTTCAAGATAAGCATTCACGCATTTACCGCATTCTTAAATCTCAATGGCGTTTATTTCATTTGGCGGAAGAGAAAATCAATGACACTAAGCTTATCTATTTACGAGGCATTAACGAGTATATGACCCAACAGAACGCCATCGACCTTGCCTTAGATGAATTTCCAGAATTCAAAACTGTGTATCAAACTTATCAAGGCATTCTAACTGCTATCCACCAAAAGAATGCCACGGAATTTAAAAATTTGATTACCAACTACCAAGTAGCTGGTAATCAAATGGACGTCACCATTTCAACCTTCGTTAAGAACGGCTCAGCAGTGCTCAACAGTTGTCGTTATCCGTATTCTAACGGTCCTATTGAAGGACTTAATCGCAAAATCAAGGTATTAAAGCGTAGCTGTTTTGGTTTTCGAAATATTCATAACTTCTTCATTCGTATCAGTTTAATTCATGAGTAAACAAAAAGCACATTCACCGAAGTGAACATGCCTTCAAAAATCTCTACCAATACAGTTTGACAGAGACCCCAAAATGTCTGAGTCTTTACTTGATTTCAATTTATTTAACAGTACCAGCAAAGCTTGGTGCAAAGTAGCTACTGATTGTTTCAATATCTACGTTTTGTCCAGGTTGTGGTGCAGCTACATATTGGTTGTTACCAATGTAGATGGCCACGTGATAAGTTGCGCCCTTAGCACCCCAGAATAAGAGATCACCAGGTTGAGCAGCTGAAACAGATTTTTGAGTTACTGAGCTTTCAAGTGAAACTGTGTAATGAGGTAAACTTACCCCTTCAGCATGTTCAAAGACATAAGCAACTAATCCAGAACAATCCATACCGCTTAAGCTAGAACCACCCCATACGTATGGAATGTTTGCATTAGCAAGTTTAACAGCCAAGCTAACAACTGAACCAGATGTTAATGCTGAACTAGCTGTATTGCTTGTTGAAGTTGATGAAGTAGCTGCAGAATATGCTGGTTTAGCAACTGAAGCTGTGCTTACTGGCTTAGCAGCTGAACTTGCAGCTACGCTAGTACTTACTGTTGAAGCAACAGATTGTACAGGAGCACTTGATACAGCACCACTTGGTGTTGTAGAAGAAGCTGCACTAGATGAAGCTTGTGAAACAGAATTTGAGCTCTCTGAAGCTACGCTAGAAACAGCTGATGATGAAGCTACACTGCTACTTGCTGAACTAACAGCTGTTGTGCTGCTAGCTGAAGTAGTTGCTTGAGAACTGCTTTGTGTAGAAGAAACGCTGTCACTTGCTGCTGATGTAGAACTTGAAACAGCAGTCTCAGCCTTGCTTGAACTAGAAACTGAAGCTGATGATGGTGTACTTTCTACAGAGCTTGCTGCTGAAGAACTTGCAGTAGTTGCTGATGTAGCTGCACTGTATTGAACAGTAGCTGCAGAACTTGAAGCCTTAGCTGCTGTGCTCCCTGCAACAGGAACCTTTAGTGTTTGACCAACCAAAATCAAATTACTGCTAAGGTTGTTAGCATTCTTAATTGATGCAACTGAAACGCCCTTATCTTGAGCAATTTGCCAGAGGCTGTCACCAGATTTAACGGTAACTTTTATGTATTCTTGCGAACTGGCTTTAACTGCTTTGTGATCAGTTGTTCCAGGAATCTCAACTTTTTGACCAACTAAAATGATATGCGATTTTTGATTAATCTTGTTTAATGTTTCGATACTTTTAATTGAAACATTATACTTTTGCGAAATACCCCAAACTGTATCGTTTTGAGCGACCTTAACAGAATCAGCATTAACACTTTGTGTAGCTCCAGCAACAAACAAACCAGCTGCTCCAGCAACACCTGCGAGAACTATTTTTGTTTTTGTAGAATTACCAATTGACTTAACCATAAGCACAACTCCTTCAAGTTAGTTTCTAAATCATTAAATATTTGTTTTTATACATTCAGAAAAATCTTATTCGAATTACTAGGTGTATTGTAGCATGATATTCTAAAAAAAAATAGCCTTTTTATGCGCATATTTCTTAGTTGTTTTTGGAAGCAACACATGAAAGCTTACCACCAAAGTTGTTAAGGTATCCGTTTTCCTTAAAAAAATCTTAAACTTTTTTTCGGCTTAGTCCTAAACAGAACGCCTGTTTCGTTCACTGTTACAAACACATTACAGATTTCTGGGATTGTTACAGATAGTTGTAACATTGCCAAATTTATTCGCTAAACTATAAAGAACATTTTATGTATAAATATTCCTTTTTAGACGATATTATGTGTATAAATTCATTAACTAGCATGCGCTAATTTAGCCGATTTTTAGGATTGAGCTATTATTTATCCCTCATCCCAGTTACGCTGAACCTCTTTAAAAGCGGTCAGTTTATCTGGTGCCTTCGTAATAGCCCGACCCACAACGATGTAATTGGCACCATATGTATGCGCTTGGCTAGGTGACACCACTCGTTTCTGATCTTGATGATCTTGACCTGGCAGCCGAATACCAGGGGTCACACACAAAAAGTCACGACCAACTGCTTGATGGATTGCATTCACTTCGGTTGCGGCACAAATAACTCCGTCGACACCATTGTTTTTAGCCAACTTTGCCAAATCAAGGACTGACTCTTCCAAACTAAGCCCAATATGTAGTTCCTCATGCAAATCCGTTTCAGATATTGAAGTGAGTTGAGTGACCGCTAATAGCTTTGGAGTTTGTCCAGTGGTCGTTCCGGCAATTAGCCCATCGTGAGCAGCCCGAATCATTTTGGAGCCCCCGGCTGCATGAATCGTCACCATATCGATGCCTAATTGACTTAAAATCTTCATGGACTGAAACACAGTATTGGGAATATCGTGTAGTTTCAAATCTAAGAAGATCTGACATCCCCGCCTTTTTAATTGCGTTAAAATCTGGGTACCTTCTCGATAGAATAGTTCCATTCCCACTTTTACGAATAATTGCTGAGAGGTGGAAAATTGATCGACAAACGCTAGTGCCTCTTGACAGGTTTGAAAATCTAAAGCGATAATTATTGGACTCATGCTGATAACCCCTTTCACTTTAAAGATCCTCATCCAGACAAAACAACCAGAAACTTTTTCAATTTCCATGTGCTCTTCTAGATTAATTAAGGACCGAAATTGCAATTTTTATTAAGCCTAAACATTTCTACGGTACCTGTCAACCACTCAAAACAATTTACGAAAGGCCTTGTAATTTATTTTAAAGACGTGCATAATCAACTCTTGAAAAAATAAAGATTGGCAGCGATCAATCATTTTGGAGGAATTATTATGGAATCTACTTTTGAGCACCAAAGCACAACAACTTATCAAAAACAGGTGGTGGCTTCAACAGCCTCTGGTTTTGTCCTTGAAAATATGGACATTATGTTCTTATCATTCACCTTATCCTCCATCATTAGCGAGTTACATATTTCTAGTGCCGCAGCTGGATGGATTGGGACGATCACTAACTTTGGCATGTTAGTTGGTGGCGTAATATTTGGAATTTTAGCAGATCGTATCGGGAGAATTAAGACTTTCTCCCATACGATCTTTATTTTTGCCCTGGCAACTGCCGCGATGTATTTTGCTAACAACCTAACTTTAATCTACGTTTGCCGGTTTCTTGCTGGCATCGGTGCTGGGGGCGAATATGGAATTGGCATGGCCATCATTGCCGAAAGCTTTCCTCGTCATCAAGTTGGTAAAATCACTTCCATTGCGTCCATTGGTGGCCAGGTAGGCGCGCTAGTAGCTGCCTTTTTGGCCGCCTGGATTCTTCCAAGTTTTGGTTGGCATGCCCTTTTTCTCTTCGGCATTGTCCCCGTCATTTTAACCTACTTTGTTAGACGACACTTGAAAGAAAGCCCTAGTTTTCTTAAAACCCTGCCAACCAAGAAAACTACCCATAATGGCCTTGGACATGCCTTGAAAATTCTTTTTAACTCCCCACAAGCAACCCGCCAAACACTTAGCTTGATGATCATGACCATTGTTCAAATTGCAGGCTACTTCGGTCTCATGACTTGGTTACCCTCAATTATGCAAACTCGGCTACATTTAACGGTCGGTAGTTCTTCTTTATGGATGATCTCAACAATCGTTGGTATGAGTTTAGGCATGGCCGCATTTGGACTTCTCCTAGATAAATTTGGACCTCGGCTAACCTTTGGCATTTTTCTCCTTATGGCTGCGGTGTCCGTATACTTACTCTTAGCAGCGCAAAATATGCAGACCTTAGTTCTATTTGGAACCATCGTCGGTTTCTTCTCAAACGGGATGTTCGGCGGCTACGGAGCAGTCATCAGCCAGCTGTATCCCACCGAAATACGGGCTACTGCCAATAACATCATTATGAACGTCGGCCGTTGCGTTGGTGGCTTCTCATCTGTATTGATTGGGATCTTGCTTGATCACTTCTCAATCACCATTGTTATTTTGATGTTATCTATCTTGTACATCATCAGTTTCATCAGCATGTTATCCATCAAAAACCTTAAAAAACTAAACTAATCAGTGAGCACAAAAATAAGCCATTAGGATTAATTTCCCAATGGCTTATTTTTATTGTAAAACTATGCTTTTTCTGTTTGTTTCTTTGCTGGTCGCCAAATTCCAAGAATAACTCCCGCAATGATCGCGCCAATTACAACTGACAAAATGTAGAAGTACCAGTGTGAGGCTAATGGCGTTACCCAGAGGCCACCATGAGGCGCTGGAACACTTACCCGCCAGAATTGGGTCAATCCACCACCAATAGCGGCACCAATGACACTAGAAACAATTACATGAAGCGGATCGGCTGTCGCAAATGGGATTGCACCTTCTGTAATGAAGGAAATTCCCAGTACCCAGTTTGAAATACCGGCTTGCCGTTCTTGTTCCGTAAACTTCTTTGGCCATAAAGTGGTCGCAATCGCTGTAGCTAGTGGTGGAACCATCCCACCAACCATAACAGCTGCCATCAATTTACCATTACCTGTTGACGTATACGCTGCAATTGCAAAGGTATAAGCGGCCTTATTGAAAGGACCGCCCATATCGATTGCCATCATTCCGGCAATAATCGTCCCCAGAAGAACTGCATTCCCGGTTCCCATTCCGTTTAAGACATGAGTAATCCACGCGTTAACTGCCGCAAACACAGGATTAATGATGAAGAACATCGCTACCCCAACAATGAGTAAACTCAGAATTGGATATAGCAACATCGGTTTGAGACCTTCCAAACTCTTGGGCACATTCTTGAAGACTTTCTTTAACCAATTGATCACAATACCGGCTAAGAAACCAGCTAATAATCCACCGATAAATCCAGAAACACTAGTCGTTTTCAAAACATTAGCTGCGGCGGTATTGGCCATAAATCCACCAACAACCCCAGGCATTAACGCAGGTAAATCACCAATTGATTCCGCAATATATCCAGCTAAAATTGGAACTAAGAAAGCAAATGCCCAATTTCCTAATTGATTAAAGAATGTGAAGTACATACTTCCTGAACCAACAAAGCGTTCCAAAATGAATGAGAATGCCATGATAATCCCGCCACCCACAACGAAAGGTAACATGTGGGAAACACCGTTCATCAAATCTTTATATATTTCGTTCCAGAGGCCGCCTTTTTGTTCACCATCATCAGAAGCTGGTTCATCACCCACCGCTGCATGATAGATTGAGACATCCCCAGCTTCAATTTTATCCAATAATTCATCTGATTTGTTAATGCCATCAATTACTGGCCGATTTAAAAGCTTCTTACCATCGAAACGACCCATTTCAACTTTTTTATCAGCTGTAACGACTACTCCGTCAGCACGCGCAATGTCGTCTGCCGTTAAACGATGTTTGACCCCTTCAGAGCCATTTGTTTCTACTTTAATTTCAATATTTTTTTCTTTAGCCGATTTAATCAAAGCTGCTTCGGCCATATACGTATGTGCAATTCCATTTGGACAAGCCGAAACGGCCACGATGTATGGACGTTTACCGGTTGTTTCAACCTCAGTCTCCTTTTTTTCGGCCTCTGCTTTTGCATCTGCTGCTTCCTCAGCTTCTTTTGCTGATTGCGCATCTGCAAATAATTGTTGCACCTCATCTGGTGTTTTAGCCTGTTTTAGGCTCGCTACCAAATCTGGATTAATTAATAAACTTGATAATGCGGCTAATGCCTGCAAATGAGTATTATTAGCCCCTTCTGGAGCCGCAATCATAAAGAACAATTGAACCGGTTGACCGTCCAAAGCATCAAAATCAAGGCCTTGTTCACTCTTGGCAAATAACACCGTTGCGCGTTTGACAGCTTTATCTTTGGCATGGGGCATCGCAATGCCGTCCCCAATTCCGGTCGTTGACTCTGCTTCTCGTTTGATAATATCGGCTTTGTAGATTGATTCATCATCAATCACGCCTTGTTCAAAATACTTATGGACCATTTCATCAATTGCGTCATTTTTATTCTGCGCCTTCAAATCCATGATCATAACATCTTTAAGCAGTAATTCACGGATATCCATGTGTGTCCTTCCCTTCTAAAAGTTCTCTATCTTAATTTGTGGTAAAATTTCTTCAATTTTTGCTTTCGTGGCAATGTCAGCTGAAAAAGCTGTGGCGCTTCCTGACGCAAGCCCATAGCGGAAACTTTCCACTGGATCATGTGTCGCATCAAACGTTCCGGTAAAGCCAGCAAGCATTGAATCACCAGCGCCAACTGAGTTTTGAACAGTGCCTTTAGGAGCCGCGCTTCGATAACAGCCATTTGGTGTGACCAACATGCCACCATCTCCAGCCATCGAAATCATCACATTTTGAGCACCCATCTTAATAAGCTCTTGCCCATAATGTTTAATTTCAGCTAAACTATTCAACTCAACGCCAAATAAGTCCGCTAATTCATGATTATTAGGCTTTACCACAACTGGATGGGTCGCCAATGTTTTCTTAAGCGCTTCTCCAGTTGTATCCACAGCATATTCCGCTTGGCAGGCCTTTACCTTTTGAATTAAGTCAAAATAAAAGGTTTCTGGCAAGCTACTTGGAACACTACCAGAAAAAATCACCATATCACCCGCTTTTAAATCATCGAATTGATCCACAAAAGCTTGTTTTTCAGACGTTGTGATTTCTGGGCCTGGCGCATTTAACTCAGTTTCCTGATCGGCCTTTAATTTGACATTTATGCGGGTATCGGCTGCAATTTTGGTAAAATTCGCATCCACCTTTAATCGTTGCAAACTTTGGCTGACAAACTCTCCGGTAAAACCGCCTAAAAATCCCCAAGCCTGATTGGCATAACCTAACTCACTTAAAATTCTAGAAACGTTAATCCCTTTGCCCCCTGGAAATTTATAACTAGTTTTCAACCGATTAACTTCGCCCAGTTCCAATTGTGGAAGCTGAACCACATAATCAATTGAAGGGTTTAGGGTCACTGTATAAATCATTTTTCCGCCTCCATAATTTGTTTTAAATGTTCAAAATCTTTTAAAATATCTTGATCATCTTCATCTGTCAAAAGCACCCCAGCCTCTAAATCAGCCACTTTTGCAAACGAGACTTCGTTCAGCTTACTAGCATCCGCTAGAAAGTAACTAACTTCACTTTGGGCCAAAACAGCCCGTTTTACGGCCGCTTCATTTGGATCCGGGGTGGTAATTCCAAATTTTGGATGCACACCGTTGACGCCCATAAAAACCCGATTAAATCGAAATTTTTTGATGGTTTCAACGACATCTGCACCAATGATAGCTTTAGTTGTGTTTTTTAACTCACCACCAACCAGATACGTTTTAACATTAATATCTGCCAGTTCAGAAGCCAGTTGAACGCCGTTTGTCACAACTAGCACAGTATCTAAGTTACTCATAAATGGAATCATTGCTTCGGTAGACGTTCCCGCATCTAAGTACACAACCTCACCCGCTCTAATTTGTTGAACGGCCAATTTTGCAATTTGACGTTTTGCATGAACGTTTTTGGTTGATTTCTCGACCACACCTGGTTCAGATTGCAACGTCGATATTGCCTTAGCTCCGCCGTGCACCCGTACTAGTTTACCTTGGTCTTCTAACTCCTGTAAATCCCGTCTAATTGTTGAGGTTGAGCTATCTAAATCTTTGACAAGATCTTGTAACTTGATAACGCCATCCCTAGCCAACTGCGCTAAGATCTTTGCTTGTCTTTCTTCTGTAAGCACTTTCAACACACCCACCTTTGATAATATACCACTAAAATCATTCAAATTCAACCACAAAAGGTCATCATTTAAAATTATTCATCAATTTCTGAATCAATACTTTGTTTTAAGTTCTTAGGACGTCGTTTTCGAATATTCACACCCAAAACTTCAATGAAAAAGGCGACAATCGGGATCCCCACAATTAATCCCCATGTGCCAAATAATTCACCACTCACAATCAGAGTCACAAAGGTGACAAAAATTGGTAAAGCCGTCGCGTTTGCCATCAGCCGTGGATGCAGAAAATACGATTCAAAAGCATGAATCAAAACCACCAGAATCAAAACTTCTAAGACCGTCACAAACCCATTTACTGAAAAGCCAATTACTGATAACGGAATCAACGAAATCAAGACTCCTGCCACCGGGATTAACCCCAGAATAAAGACAACTAACCCTAAAACTAGCAGACTTGGCATACCAATAATCCAAAGACCAATTGTCATTAAAACGGTATTGATAGAGCAAATCACTAATTGTGTTTCAATGACTGTTCCAAAAATATGAATGAACATTGCGGCCAATTTATAGATATTATTAAAGAAATGTTTATAACGGCTATTCAAAAATGCGTGTCCAAAATTACGCAGATGATTATAAGTTAAATTAAAAATAAAGCTAAGAAAAATCGCGATCAGCACGTGTTCTATTCCTTGCCCAATGTGGCCTAATTTGACCAATCCGGTAATGGCAAGGTTAGAGCCATGTTTCAATATCGAAGAATTGTGAATCGCTTTTTGTGCCCATGTATACGCTTGTTTATCAAATACGGGATGCTTATTAATGGTCGCTTCTATCAATTTCGGCAATCCACTGAATTGATCTGCCAGTAACGGTGCCGCCACCACGACAATGGTGACAAACAAGCCAATCACAACTATGTACAATAAAACCGTTGCTACGGCCTGATTCAGGGGCAATAATTTTTTGATCTTTTTTGTGCCTACGTGTCCGAGAAACGAAAAAATTATGACAAATAAAATTAAAGAAAGAAATGGTTTTAATAAAAATAAGACGATGATAATTCCTAATAAAGTGCCATACAATTCGACATCTTCACGTTTTAAAAAATGAATAATTTGTTCCAAAATGCATCCCTCCAACCAGCGTTTGTTATTAACATAGCATGAAATCCAACAGAATTAAACCGTCGCTTAATTTGTTTAAGCTAAAAAAAATAACATCCTTTCTTTCACCAGTTCACTTTAAAAACGCTGATTATAGAAAAGATGTTTTAAATTCGTTTTTGGTGACGCTAGTTCACTAATCCTTAATGGAACTTCTAAACAGTGGCTCCAAAGGTTCATTATTAAAGATCATCTTAATGGCATTTCCCACCAAGGGACCAACTGACATTTCAACTAATTTATCAAATTGTTTTTCTTCACCAATTCGAATTGTATCAGTCACAACGACTTTTTCTAATTGAGAGTTTTGCAAAATTTCTGGTGCTTGTTTGGAGAAAATGGCATGGGTTGCGCATCCATACACTTTTGTCGCGCCCGCATTTTTTAATGCTGTTGCCGAAATTGTAATTCGCGTTCCTGTATCAATCATATCATCCACGACGACACAGGTCTTGCCTGCAACCTCGCCAATTATTTCGGTTGGAATTTCATCGAGTGATTCGCTCGACTCCACATTACGATTATCAATAATAGCGATTGGCGTTCCCAACAAGTCTGCCATTGTCCGTGCTCGAGAAACCCCTGCATGATCAGGGGAAACAACGACCAAGTTTTCCGTAATATTATGATCTGTAAAGTAGCTTGCCAGTAATGGTGCGGCTACTAAATGATCAACTGGAACATCGAAGAAGCCTTGGATTTGGGCGGCATGAAGATCAATTGTGACCACGCGCGTAATTTTATCCATTTCCAATAAATCTGCGATCAACTTAGCCGTAATTGGCTCTCTTGAACGGGCCTTACGATCCTGCCGTGAATATCCATAGTAAGGAATAACGACTGTAATTTGGCTGGCACTAGCACGCCTGAGCGCATCTACCATAATCACCAATTCGAGTAACATATCATTTACCGGATCCGAAATGGACTGGATAACGTAAACTTGTGCGCCACGAATACTTTCGTCAATATTTACTTGAATTTCACCATCACTAAAATGTTTGACGGTTGCCTTACCTAAGGGAACTCCCACCTCTTGAGCAATCTTTTCAGCTAATGGGTAGTTCGAATTTAGCGCAAAAATTTTCATTCGTTGTTTAGCAGTTTCTGCTGTCATGACATCCTCCATTAAAAACTCTCAAATTAATCTCATTACTATTATTGCAGTCCTCGTTTAAAAGCGCAATACCCTAAGCTGGCATAAAACTTTGAGGTGTAATGCCATTCATACCAATCATCGGGTCTATTGCTTGGCTTTGTACCTTAGCTAGCGTTAAGACACCTTCTGTTTCTGTCATCTGTTTTTCAGGCGTCATTACAGGCTTTTCATTATCTTTGTCAATCGCCGGAGCCGGATTTTTCTCAGTTTGTTCACCTTTGAAAACTGTTATTAATCGTTTTTTTAAGGTCGTTTTTCGATTGGCGGCCAGATTTTGAACACATCTTTCAAAAGCCTGCCGATCACCTAAAAGAATTAAAAGAGACTCAGCTCGCGAAACGGCTGTATATAACAAATTCCGTTGGAGCATACGGGAATATTGCTGAACCATTGGTAAAATCACCATTTTAAACTCACTACCTTGCGATTTGTGAATTGATGTACAGTAAGCTAAAGTAATCTGAATCCAATCTTTTCGCCCATAAGTAACTTCAGTTTCATCAAAGTCGATAACCAATTTGTCCTGTTTGTCAGTGTTTCCTTTATCTTTTGCTAAAATTATCCCCTTAACAATTCCCATGTCCCCATTAAAAACATTATTCTCCGGAACATTAACTAATTGTAAGACTTTATCCCCAATTCGAAAAAGTTGACCGCGAAACTCTACTTCTTTCGTTCGCTCATTTTTCTTAGGATTTAAGATTTGTTGTAAAGAACTATTTAACCGGTCAATCCCCGCAATTCCGCGATACATTGGTGCTAAAACCTGAATATCTTGGGAAGTAAAGCCTTTTTCCTCAGCTTTTTTTACAACTTGCGTAATCACGCTATCAACCTGATTAGTTGGACACGCTATAAAAGAACGATCCTTTTGATTTTGACTGAAGTCATCTGGTAAACGTCCCTCTTTAATTGCATGTGCCAAGGGAATTATCGAAGACTGATCATCCTGGCGATAAATTTTCGATAATTCAATTTTAGGAATTACTTGGCTTTGGAGCAAGTCGTTGAATATTTGACCGGCACCAACAGATGGTAATTGATCCTTATCACCCACCAGAATAACTTTCATATTATTTGGAATGGCCCGGACAAGGGTTTTAAATAAATACGTATCCACCATGGACATTTCGTCCACAATCAACAAACCGCCCTCTAAATCTTTCGTTTCTTTATCTGGATCGTTCTCGCGACCCGTTAATCCCAATAATCGATGAATGGTCCCAGCTGGTAGTCCAGTCACTTCACTCATCCGTTTGGCTGCCCGACCAGTGGGCGCTGCTAATAAAATTGGAAACGGCGTATCATGATAGTCATTGACATCTAACGATAACTCATTCAACGCCGCATACGTTTTAACAATTCCATTAATAATGGTCGTTTTCCCCGTCCCCGGGCCACCCGTCAGCAAAAACATTTTGGCTTGCATAGCCTCTCTTAAAGCCTGCCGTTGTGAGTCATCATACGTGATCTTAAATTGTTTCTCTGCTAAATCAATGGCACCATCAATCTCATCGTCTTCAAAATGATGGGTTTCTTTTGCATCTTGTAATCTCTTAAGATGTTCAGAGATTCGCCATTCCGCCTCATATAGCGCCCGTAAATAAATCCGATTCTCATCACCAACAATTTTACTGTCCTTCGCCAATACTAACAATTCATCAGCAACTTTTTGAGGATCAACCGCTGCATTACGGCTATTCTCTAATAAGGACAAAGTGGCTTTCAACAAGGATTGGGCATCCGTATATGTATCCCCATTTGAATTGCTCAAGTCACTTAAAGAAGTTAAAATGGCCCCGCCAATTCTTGCGGGCGCGTCAAACTCAATGCCGGTAGCTTCAGCAATTTGATCTGCTTTTTTAAATCCAATCCCGTCAATATCTTCAATAAGTTGATACGGATTCTTGTGGATAATATCTAGTGTCTGTTCTCGATATTTGTTATAAATACTAGCAGCTAGCTGACTTCCGAACCCATAGCCATTAAGCCCAATAATGATTTGTTCCATACCATTATTTTCATTGAGTTTAGTCACTAATTCAGTTTTCAGCGCATCTTTTAGTTTTAGCGGGTCCAATACCTTTGGATCGCGGATAATTTTATTGATGGCATCCGTGCCGAGAAGGGCAACAACCCGCTCGGCTGTTTTTTTGCCGACGCCTTTAAAATCAGAACCAGATAAATAGGTCACCAGTCCCTCTTTAGTCGTTGGCGTTGCATTTTCATAATTGGTTGCTTGAAACTGCATCCCGTATTTGGGATGGGTCACTGATTTTCCAACAAATCGATAGGCTTGTTCTTCTTTAATATCACCAAAACTGCCAGTTACCACAATTTCATCTTCATGCCAGTCAATATTGGTTTCACTGATTTTTACTAAGACAACTTTATAAAAACTATCTGGGCTTTCAAAAAAAATTGCAGAGACTTTTCCGACCACAAATTGTTCTGTGGGTTTCCCTGTAGCTTTAGCATCTTCATCAAATAAGTTAAGCGACTCGTTTTGCATTACTTCTCATCCTTTGACTCGTTACGAGTTTGAATAAATTTTTCAATATCTACTAATCGTTGTTGACCCTTTTCAAAATAAGCGGGATCTAATTTTTGGGCTTGTTTAAAGTATTCCGTTTCATCTTCATCTAAAACAAGTGCAATAATGCCCCGTTCAAACTGATATTTACCGTTTTTAGGATCAGCCTTCAGGGCCTCATCATAATAAGTCGCGGCATGTGTGAAATCACCCATCGCCAAGAATATTTCTCCAATTAGCCCATTAATCGTAGGATCTTGTTTGTGCTTATCTTGAGCGGTGAGCGCAAACACGAGCGCATTTTTATAATCATCTTGTGCCATATAGGTTTGGGCAATCATCAAATAAGCAGAACTTTTAAGTTCGGTATCTTCTACCACCTTGAATTGGGCGAATGCTTTTTGAAACTCGCCCGCTTCATAATATGCGTTGCCCAGTCCATAATGTAGCAAGTTCTTGGCTTTATCATTTTTTTGAAAGAGACCAAGGGCCTTCATATATAATTCCTCAGCTTGTTCAAAATTGTTAGAAGTCGTTAGAAAAGCACCTAGGTTATAATACCGATGAAAATCATTAGGGTCACTATCAATAGCTTTTACCAGCGCTGAAGCGGCTTCTTGAGCGTTTTGTTTTGCTTGTTTTCTTTGTGAATCTTCCTTTTCAGTCATGTTTTCCCTCAAATCATATCTGTGGCATCTGGTTGACGTTTGATATAACTAGTATCATTCCATTTTATTAATGAAAAAGTCCGTCCCACATCGTTAGTTTCTAGAATCGTTGTGCTTGTGTTTGACAATCCGCCCCGTTTTCTTAAATCGTGGAGATCAGTCCCCAAAAGCGTGTTAACTAACGCATTCAAAGCAGCTCCATGACTCACAATTAAGATATTATCAGTTGGATTTCGATAAATATCTGTAATGCGTTTAATGGTAGGGGTCATCCGCTGAATCAATTGTGGAAACGACTCCCCTTGAATTGTGCTGGGATCATAATGATCAGGATGATTGCGAAAATCATCAAATTCTTGCGGATACCTTTTTTGAACGTCCGTAAACTTCATGCCTTCCATTTTTCCTAAGTTGAACTCCCGGAGGCGACTTGCGATGGTCAACGGAATTGGATAACCTTGAAGTTCATCCATATCATGTTGCAACGTATTTCCAGTCACACGAGCTCGGCGTACAGGACTCACATACATGTGCTGAAACGTAATTGGACTTAAGTGATGCGCTAATGCGTCAATTTCTAAATAACTGTCTTTGAGTAGTGGTGAATCGCCTCTTGCGCCTTGATAACGGCCTTCTAGGTTCCACTGTGTTTTTCCATGGCGAATAAAATATAATTTGGTCACGTTTATCTTCCTTCTCATCTCTATAGCTAAAACTATTATGCCAGTGTCAGGAGAAAAATTCAAAAAATAGTAAAAGAAAAGTGAGCGGAGTGAGACGCATAAGTCAAAAGATATAAGCACATGGGAGGCGGGATCGCATCCCGCTGGAAGTGTGCTTATATCTTTTGGCTTGTCTCATGTAGCTGTCCTAAAAAGTGAGCGGAATGAGACCGCATAAGTCAAAAAGGTATAAGCACATTGGAGGCGGGATCGCATCCTGCTGGAAGTGTGCTTATATTTTTTGGCTTGTCTCATGCAGCTGTCCTAAAATCAGCCATTAAACTATTTTTTAGAATTAAAAAAGCGCCAGTCGTCCAAACGAATTCGGATAACCAACGCCTATGCAAGTTTAATGTTTAGATATACTGTAACTCACGGTCCTTGCTGTAAGCAGCATCAATAATTCCGCCGCCCAAGCACTCCTCGCCGTCATACAAAACAACGGCCTGACCAGGTGTGATTGCACGCGCAGGATCGTCAAAATCAACGGTCATCCGTGTGCGGTCTTCATTGAAATGAACGGTAACGTCCACATCCATTGCGCGGTAACGGAACTTAGCTGTACAACGGAATGAATCGCCACGATCAGCAATATCGTTTACGAAATGTAAATCAGATGCAACCAAACGATCAGCATATAAATGCTCATTATGGTAACCCTGACCAACATACAAGATATTCTTCTTTAAATCCTTGCCAATTACAAACCAAGGATCATTGTTCTGACTGCCGCCACCAATGCCAAGGCCACGACGCTGACCAATGGTGTAATACATTAGGCCAGCATGATCGCCCTTAACTTCACCATCAACAGTCATCATCTTACCCGCTTTTGCAGGTAAGTAATTGCCAAGAAACTCCTTGAAATTCTTCTCGCCAATAAAACAGATTCCAACAGAATCCTTCTTATTTGCTACGGCCAATCCAGCCTTCTCAGCAATCTTACGAACCTTAGCTTTTACCATACCACCCAATGGAAACATAACATGGTCTAATTGCTCATGAGTTAATTGATTTAAGAAATACGTTTGGTCCTTATTCATATCCTCTGAACGTAATAAATGCTGGTTACCCTGAGCATCACGCTCAAGCTTTGCATAATGTCCAGTTGCTACATAATCTGCACCTAAACTAATTGAATAGTCTAAAAAGGCTTTGAACTTAATTTCATTATTGCAAATTACGTCTGGGTTTGGAGTCCGACCCTTCTTGTACTCATCCAAAAAGTACGTGAACACACGATCCCAGTACTCTTTTTCAAAATTAACTGAGTAATAAGGAATCCCAATTTTTGCAGCCACTTTCGCTACATCCTTATAATCCTCAGTTGCCGTACAAAAACCATTTTCGTCAGTGTCATCCCAATTCTTCATGAACACACCAACGACATCGTAGCCCTGTTGCTTGAGCAAATAAGCTACTACTGATGAATCAACACCACCACTCATGCCGACAACGACACGGGTCTTGCTATTGTCTGTCATCAAAAATCACCATCATTTCTATCAGATTCTGGAGAATCTACGATTGAAGGTCGCAACATCCAGTAACGCTTATTATATCAAAGTAAGCAAATTGAGCAAGTATTTAGCCAGCTAATCGATTTTTTATTATAAAAAGCAAAAAATAGTAACCCAGTTTATGAGTTACTATCTTATTTATGCGCCAAATTAAGCTTTAACAAAAATCTGCCGTTCAACCATATCATCCAAAATGTAATGATATTGTTCTACTAAGGGTTTGTCGTTTTCTTTGTTGAAAATATTAACCCGTTTTAACCCATTAGCAGTTGTGACTGACATTTTAAAACCACTTAAATCTTTAGCAAACGTCACTTTTAATTTATTACCTTGTTTATATGGTGAAGTTGGATCTAAGGATCGCTCATAAATAAAGTTTCCCCCATTTGATACAGTAAAACCGACATCCCGTAAAGTATACTTCTTTACCTCAGGACTCATTTGATACGTATCACTATCCCCATCAACTTTTACTTCTGTCGTAAATGCCATTATTTTACAGCCTCCTTTAATTTCAAACGCTGAATAATTTGAACCAGATTACTTATCAAATAATCTACGTCATCGCTCGTATTATATTTCCCGAAACTTATTCGGATTGATTCACCGGTTCGTGGAGAGTCTTCGCCAAACATTGCAATCAGCACATGCGAAGGCTCTAAGCTCCCAGCTGTACAAGCAGACCCGCCTGATACTGCGATCCCATTTAAGTCGAGATTAGTCTGCATCACATATGTTGAAACACCTTTAATCCAAATATTAAAAACATGCTGCAAATTATTAGGATCAAGCGACCCATTAATTTCAAAATCAACGTTAGCATCGGTTAGTCCCTTTATAATTTGTTGCTTAAAACCCATGTATTTTTGTTGCATCGCTGCTTTAACATCAGGAGTTAATAAAGAAACAGCTTTTGCAAATCCAGCGATTCCAGGTACATTTTCAGTTCCCGCACGTCGTTTGTCTTCTTGTTCGCCGCCCTTTAAAAAGCTTGGAAAGTTCACACCGTCACGTTTGTACAAGAAACCGAGAAACTTTGGTCCATTCAGTTTATGGGCAGATGTTGATAGTAAATCAATATGGTCGCGTTTAACATCAATATCCAACAAGCCATAAGTCTGAACCGCATCTGTATGAAACCAAGCCTGGTGGTCCTTTAGAATCTCACCAATCTCGTGGATTGGCATATGACTGCCAACTTCATTATTTCCCATCATAATTGTCACTAAAATGGTGTCATCCCGCAAAGCCGCCTTAAAATCATCTAAGCTAATTAGACCATTTTTATCAACTGGCAAATAGGTTACCTCATAACCCGTTTTTTCTAAAGCAGCCAGGGTCTTTAAAACTGCAGGATGTTCAATCGCGGTCGTGATAATATGTTTGCCTAAATTCTTGCGTGCAATCGCCGTTTCCATAATCGCAGTATTATCACTTTCAGTCCCACCGCTAGTAAAAACAATTTCGTCTTCATTAGCATTGATACTGTCTGCAATAATTTGCCGACTTTGGTCTAAAGTCATTCGTGCTTTGCGTCCAAACGCATGGGTACTTGAAGCATTACCGAAATCGTGACTCATTTCTTCAGTCATTTTCTCGACCACTTCAGGAGCCATCGGCGTAGTTGCGGCATTATCAAAATAAACTTGTTTCATGCTAATTCCACTCTCCTTTATGTCTCAACTAAAAATTAATGATCGCCTTTCTTACTTATTAAACAATGCCAATAACATTTTTGCGGACTGTTTGCCAGCTTCAATAATAAAGTCGTCAAATGAGACTCCCGCATTTTCGTCACCAACATCAGACATTGCACGGATAACTACAAAAGGTACCTTAAATTGATGGGCGACTTGTCCAATCGCACTACCTTCCATTTCACAACAGAGTGCATCAGGAAAGTTCTTTAAAATTTCTTGAATTTTTTCAGAGCTACTAATAAACTGATCCCCAGTTACAATCAGACCTGTTTTGATATTTAGGCCTGTTTTTTCACCCGCTAGTGATAATTCACTAATCAAATTTTGGTCTGCATCAAAGCGTGCAGGTTGACCTGGTAATTGGCCTAATTCATAACCAAAGGCTCTTGCATCCACGTCATGGTACAGGGTTTGGGTTGAAATAACCACGTCGCCTACTGATAAACCACTACCAATCCCACCAGCTGAGCCAGAATGGATTAAGGCATCAACTTTAAAATTAGTTACTAATAGAGCGGCTGTAATACCGGCCTCCACTTTACCAATTCCAGAACGCACCAAGACAACTTCATTATTGTTAATCGTGCCCTCATAAAAAATAATGCCATTAATTTCTGTTTCTTTTTCAATATCTAACGCGCTGTGCAAACTCTTAATTTCTTCTTCCATTGCACAAATTACACCATACTTCATTATTCATCCTCATTTCACAAAAAATAGTATTAAATAAACAATCACAATGGCCACAACCAGCGCGAAAATAACCCAATTCAGTTTTCTTCCGAGATTACGACTTTTACGTTCCGCGGTATTTCGTACATTTGGTTCTACAACCGTTTCTTCATCAATATTTTCATCATGTGTCCAGGCATACTCTTTTTCTACTTGGACCCGTTTTCGATCTCGTTGGCTAAACTTTTCTTCTTCTGCTTGCTTTTGGCGTTGATAATCTTCACGTGTGAGATTTTCTTGTTGTTCATCATCCTTCACAGACTTCACCTACTTATTCAAACTTTGCCAATAGTAAATTGCCAAAACGGTTTTTGCATCTTCAATAGAACCATCTGCAACACCTGCTAATGCTTCTTTTAACGAAAGCTCAAGTAATTGCAAGTTTTCATCTTTATCTTGTGGCAATTCAGTTTTTACAGGTTCTAAATTCGTAGCCATATAAAGCGTCATGTATTCATCTGCAAAACCAGGAGTTGAATAAAACCCTGAAATTCGTTTAAGCTCACCAGCTTGATAACGAGTTTCTTCATTTAATTCTCGAACAGCAGTGACCTCGGCAGTTTCACCAGATTCAACTTTGCCAGCCGGAATTTCGATTGTAACTTTTTTTATTGGTGCCCGCCATTGTTTTTCAAAAAGGGCTTTATTATCATCTGTAATTGCTAGAACTGCAATTGCATCTTGATGCAAAACAACATCTCGATTAGCTAAATCGCCATTTGGTAATTTCACCGTTTGTTGATAAACATCAATAATTTCTCCGTTATATCGGGGCTCATTTTTTACAACTTTCTCTTCTAATTCCATAAATAACTTCTCTTTCGCTTAATTATTCTACTGACGATTCCGAATCAGTATCAAGGGGAAGCACACTAACTTTGACTGCTTGTAATCCCTTAGCACCTTGAACAACTAGTAAACTAACCTCATCGCCTTCGTGCAAATAACGGAACCCTTCACCTTCGATAGCTGAATAGTGGACGAACACTTCTGTACCATCGTCCAAATTAATGAATCCAAAGCCCTTGTCTTTATCAAAACTTTTTACTGTGCCGTGTTCCATACGAAACCTCCCATTAGCCTAATTTTAAAATCTAGGCTACGACCTACTCCTTCTAACATCATACTGATTATTTTGAAAAAAGTAAATTGATTACCGTGCACATTTACTAAAACTGAACAAAAAATCCGATCAAAATTCTGTCAGAGTCAAACTCAAACAAAATTTAAATCGGATTTTTTTGAACAGCCTATTCTTCTAGGCCTGTTTCAATACTTTCTGGATAATTCTCACGAACAATTTTAGCACAACGTGCACAAAGTTCAGGATAGGCATCATCGGCTCCAACATCCGTCTTTGTCATTCGACAACGGGCACAAACAGAACCTTCTGCAACAAGGACCTTAACGGCCATTCCTTTGAATTGTTCAGCATCATCAGGAGCATCTTTCAAGTCATGAATTTCTAATTTTGACACAATCAGAATTAAACGCACATTTGTATTTAATTCATCCAAAAGCTTCTTTGTGTCGGCGTCAGCATACAGATTAACTTGTGCTTCCATTGATTTCCCAATCATCTTACTATCCCGTGCTTCTTCTAACGCTTTTAACACATTAGAACGGACAGTTTTGAATTGTTCCCAATCCTCAAAAATCTGATCTTGATTATCGAATTTTTGAACAACTGGCATTTCTGATAATTGAGCAAAGTCTTCAGGTTCTTTCAAGTACTCCCAGATTTCTTCCATGGTATGTGGCAAGATTGGGGTTAACAGTTTTGTTAAACCAACCAAGATTTCATAGAAAACTGTTTGCATTGATCGCCGTGATTGACTCTTTTCAGGATCAATATACACAACATCCTTAGCAAAATCGAGATAAAAAGCAGACAGATCAGTAATCACAAAGTTCATAACCCGTTTGTAAATATTTAAGGAGTCATAAGCTTCATAATCATCCAGTAAAGCTTGAACCAATTTATTATACTTAATCAACATGTATTGGTCTGCAGATTCTAAATCTTTAAAGGTTACTTTATCAGTTGCTGGTTCATAATCTGTCGTGTTGGCAAGTAAGTAGCGTAACGTATTCCGCAACTTCTTATAACTATCAGAAGTCTTGACAAAGTTATCCATCGAAACGCGTACATCTGACGAAGAATCCACAGAAGCAACCCACCAACGAACAATCTCAGCACCCATTCGTTTAATCACTTCACTTGGCACAATTGTATTGCCAAGTGACTTACTCATCTTATGGCCTTGACCATCAAGGGTAAATCCTTGGGAAACAACTTGCTTGTATGGTGCATGACCCGAAACGGCCACACTAGTAATCAAACTAGAGTTAAACCATCCCCGATACTGATCAGATCCTTCTAAATACAGATCAGCTGGATAAGTAAGGTAATCACGTTCTGCCAGCACACCTTGATGTGACGAACCAGAATCGAACCAAACATCCATAATATCAGTTTCTTTAGTGAATGTGCCCTTTGGTGAATGCTCACTAGTAAACCCTTCTGGAAGAAGATCCTTAGCATCCCAATCAAACCAGATATCAGATCCATGTTCTTCGAATAAATCGGCAACATGATTAATCGTCTCTTGGGTCATGATTGCTTCACCATCTTCGCCATAGAAAATTGGCAATGGCACACCCCAAACACGCTGACGTGAGATAACCCAATCGCCACGATCACGAATCATGTTGTAAAGACGCTTCTTACCCCAATCTGGTGAGAATTTTACATCATCAATGGCACTTAAAATT
The DNA here is from genome assembly GCF_051122535.1 of Pediococcus sp. M21F004. Lineage (NCBI taxonomy): Bacteria > Bacillati > Bacillota > Bacilli > Lactobacillales > Lactobacillaceae > Pediococcus > Pediococcus sp. M21F004. The sequence continues at coordinate 106,550 of NZ_CP177314.1, read as the reverse complement.
TGGTCTCGAATTTTATCAACAGAAGCAAACCACTGTGGTGTTGCTCGGAAAATCACTGGCTTCTTAGTCCGCCAATCGAAAGGATAGCTATGCTTGTATGGCATGTAATCTAGTAAAAGATTAGCATCTTTCAGTTTATCTAATGCGATTTGGTTCGCATCTTCATAGAAGACACCTTCGAAATCTTTACCGGCTTCTTCAGTCATGTAGCCCTGATCATTGACTGGTACTAGAATATCTAGTCCGTATTCTTTACCAACTCGGAAATCATCTTCCCCAAATCCAGGAGCAGTATGAACTAATCCAGTTCCGGCATCTAATGTGACAAAGTCGCCTAACATAACAACCAATTTACGATCTGGGTAGAAAGGATGTTGGGTAAGAACCCGATCTAGCTCCTTACCTTTAACAGTTTTAAGAACTTTGACGTTTTCCCAGCCAAATTTTTCAACCACATTATCAACTAATTCAGATGCAATCACAAACTTACGATCATCACCTGCTGGTTGTACAACTGAATAATCAAAACTAGCATCAATTGTTACCCCTTCAGAAGCTGGAATTGTCCACGGCGTGGTTGTCCAAACAACCAAATACGTATCAGTATCTAAAACACCTTTGCCATCAACCACTTGTTCAGCAAAGAATGCTGATGGCGAAGTTACATCATGATATTCAACTTCCGCTTCTGCCATCGCAGATTCAGAGGACCATGACCAAAATACCGGCTTCTTACCTTTAAAAATCAGGCCCTTTTCAGCCATTTTCCCAAAGGTACGGATTTCTTGCGCTTCAAATTCTGGTTTCAAAGTCAAATAAGGATTATCCCATTCGCCAGCTACACCCAAGCGTTTGAAGTCTTCTCTTTGCATATCAACTTGCTTTAAGGCATATTCACGACAAAGTTTGCGGAATTCACTTGTCGACATCTTCTTGCGATCATAGCCTTCTTTGGTCAATTGTTGTTCGATTGGCAAACCATGAGTATCCCATCCTGGCACATAAGGAGCACGGTAGCCAGACATCGATTTATACCGGACAATGATATCTTTAGAAATCTTATTCATTGCGTGACCCATGTGGATATTTCCATTTGCATATGGAGGTCCATCATGTAAAACAAACGAAGGCTTGCCCTCATTTAATTTTTGCCGTGTTTCATAAATCTTGTTTTCTGCCCAAACCTCTTCACGCTTGGCTTCATTAACAGGTAAATTTCCCCGCATTTTAAACTTTGTTTTCCCTAAATTAAGGGTTTCTTTTATACGCATAAGTTTGTCACTCCTCTATTTTTTTGAATATAAAAAGACCTCGTCACAAGGGACGAAGTCTTCGTGGTACCACCCAATTTTAAAAACCTTAACAGTTTTTCTTAATTAAATAACGGCCTTTCAACCGATCGCATCTACAAAAATCGATTCGATAACTCAGAGATGATATCGTAAAGTAGTTCCTGGCTAGCCTCTCATCAATTCGCTAGCTCGCTGACAGGAACCCACTTTCAATGTGTTCTCTTCATAGAAAAATTATTTATTTTTAGCACTGACATGTAAGCCAGAATTCTGATGAGAAGACGTAATTTCTTCATCAGGGAAAACAACGACTGTCTCTCTCTGAGAACGGTCCGTTTCTTCCGATTTTTCATCAGATTCTTCAGCTTTGTCTTTATCTTTTGACTCGGTAGACGTTTGTGGATTCTCAACCAAAGAATTACTTTCAGTAGTTGGCTCTACAGCAGGTGTAATGTCACCAGCGTCTTCCTCATCAACTGAGTTTACACTTGCAGATTTAATCTTGTCAAGCGTTCCTGTATGCAACATTGCCTCTTTTAAATCACTAACTTGCACGTCTTGGTCCTCTTTTAAGATACTATCCCACTCACTACCATTAATCATCTGAAGTTGTGAATCAACCAAAACCTGCACTCTTTGGCGATACAAGCGCGCGTTCTTTCTCAATTCATTGGTAGCCATAATTAATTTTTTCGCTTTTTCAGCTTGCTCATCAATGACAGCCTCGGCACTAACTTTTGCTTTCTGAACAGCTCCATCTGCTTCTTTTTGGGCTTCTTCCATAGTTAGTTCCGCTTCTCGTTTTGAGCTGCTCTTGACTTTATCAGCCGCATCCTGAGCTACTAAAATAGATTTATTGAGTGCTTCTTTCATATCATCAAAATATTCAAGCTTTGTTTCTGCATTCTCAACTTGCTTTTCCAAATTTGAAATTTTATCTAGAGCCTGCCGATATTCAATGGCAACATGTTGTATGAATTCATCAACTTCAATTGGATTATATCCGCGCATTTTATTCGAAAATTGTTTATTCTGAATATCAACTGGATCTAAAGTCATACTGATTCCTCCATTATTTTTTCTTTTTGCTACTTATGATTGAAAGCAAAACTCGAATTTTGTCTTTCTTAGTTTTACCTTCAATACTATCAAGACGAATTCGACCATAACCACGAACCGATAATAAATCATTTTCAACCAGTTCAAAGTCTGGACGTTGATGCAGTTTCCAGTTCAACTGCACTTTTCGTTCTTCAATCAGTTCCTTGGCATGATTTCGTGAAATATGAAAACCTTCCGCCACGATTGCATCAACTCTAACTGAAGCAACAGTTGTGGTTCCAGATTCCCAATCATTATCTGGTTCAATAGCTTCATTTAACTCTTTTTCGATTAAACGAACCTTAATATTTCCAATTTTTCCAACCTGAGAGAGGAAAAAATCAACCATTTCTGACTTCACAAAAAACTGCCAATCTTCACCATTAGAAATAATATCACCAAACGTATTTCTTTCGATCCCCATGTTTGCGATCGTTCCAAGTACATTTCGATGGTGAATTCTGGCAAATTTAATAGGATACTGAATTTCCAATAACGTGACATTAAAATCTTGTTGTTCAGGAACAAAATAGTCCGGAAAAATGAGTGAACGACTCATTTCGGCACCCGGATATCCCCCAAAACTCTGAATCTTAATTTCATCTAGACGATTTACTAAAGTCGTTAAGATAAACTTCTCTCGTGGATTAAGAAAATTGGTTAAGATAAAACGATTTTGATCACGGACTTCCTGAATCCATCCTGTCGCTTCTTCAACAAATGGAGCTTCTTCAGAACGAAAATGTTGCATAATATTGTCCATTTTTAACTTACCTCTTAGAAAGTACCTAATCTAAATATATCCTCATTAAGGAGCATTCAAATTTATCCCTAATAGAAAAAACTACTAAGCGCAGCAATTCCATATTGTGCCATTTCAAGTAACAGAATAGCCACAATTGGAGAAAAGTCCAATCCAAAAAACGGAGGAATAAATCGGAATATTTTTAGATATGGCATACATAACTTTATTAGCCATTGTCCTAACTTGGTCTGATAAGCTCCTGGAAACCATGACATTAAGACAAAGACAAAAATCAATAACATATATAACTGAATAAGTTTACTTAAAATTGTAAATATAAAGACCAAATGTTTACTCCTTATTTAGATCGTTTTTGCTTAGATCTCCATTTTGAATATTTGTATACAAACTACCATTTATTTCGAAACTATTTGGGGTGCACAAAAAGATTTGTGTTCCCACTTCTTCGATTGAGCCATCGATGGCAAATAATGTACCTGAAAGGAAATCAACAATCCGCTTCGTTTGACTATCATCAATTCGTTCAAAATTTAAAATTACGGCTTGCCCTGAGATTAATTGTTTAGCCGCCTCTTTGGCATCACTAAAAATACGTGGCTCAAATAACGCAATTTGACTTTTAGAACCCGAAATATTGTCCATTGTTTCCACCCTATTATCTGTCGTTGTTGCCACATTGAGATCAGGATCTTCATCTGACGCATGATCTGGATCGTCTATGCCAAACAACTTATTAAATCGATCGCTTAATGCCATACAGAACGCCTCCTAAATTGACGCTGTATCAAAGAACTGGGACAAAACAGCTGTCTTGTTCCCAGTTCCAAATTACTATTTAATTACTTGCGACGACGTTTGAAAAATGGAGGTGTGTCCATACCTTTATCATCGTCATTATCAGAATCATTAAAAACGTTGAAATCTTTCTTTTCAATATCTTTAAATTCGCTATCATCCTCGACAGATGTTGGACGTACACCATTTGAATTAGATTGACGTAACTGCCAGTCTCCAAACGGATCGTCTTTTTTAGTTTCTTTCTCTTCTTGTTTTGGTGCCGCATTGTTAGTCGTTGGTTCACTGAACGATGGTGTTGATACCGTAGAGTTTGTGCTTGCGGGTGTATCAAAACTTGTTCTTGGTGTTGCTCGATGAAGTGGACGCTCGTTCTTCTTATCAATTCCAGTTGCGATAATTGTAACTCGAACTTCATCTTTCATGTTTTCGTCAATTGATGTACCGAAGATGATATTAACGTCATCAGTAGCAGCTTTGGCAACAATTTCTGAAGCAGCTTGTGCTTCAAATAAGGAAAGATCTGGTCCACCAGTAATATTTAACAGAACTTGTTCTGCACCATCGATTGAAACTTCTAATAATGGTGAAGAAATAGCTTTCTTAGTTGCTTCTTCAGTCCGGTTTTCACCGTTTGCAGAACCAATTCCCATTAGAGCTGAGCCTTGATTAGACATAACTGTTTTAACATCGGCAAAATCAAGGTTGACATAACCTGGAGAGGTAATTAAATCAGAAATTCCTTGAACACCTTGGCGAAGAACGTTATCTGCTTCACCAAATGCTTCCATCATTGGAGTCTTCTTATCGACCATTTCTAATAAACGATTATTAGCAATAATGATTAAAGTGTCCACTTGCTCCTTCATTTTGGCAACCCCTTCGGCCGCAAAACGAGCTCGCTTAGGTCCTTCGAAACTGAATGGTCGTGTTACAACTCCAACAGTTAAAGCACCTGTTTCTTTAGCAATCTTAGAAACTAATGGTGCAGCACCAGTACCGGTACCACCACCCATTCCGGCAGTTACAAACACCATGTCGGCGCCTTCAAGTGCAGAAGAAATAGTTTGTTCACTTTCTTGTGCCGCTTTACTCCCAACTTCAGGAGTTGAACCAGCACCTAGTCCTTTAGTTAATTTCGGTCCTAATTGAATTTTAGTATCTGCTTTAGATTGTTTCAAAGCTTGGACATCAGTGTTTGCGACGATAAATTCAACGCCCTTTACACCTTCAGCAATCATCCGATTAACGGCATTACTACCTCCGCCACCGACACCAATTACCTTGATATTTGCGCCAGCATTTTGTTCATCATCCATTGTAAATTCCATCCCGTTTTCCTCCATTATTTTAAAAGTTAATCAAAGAATTCGCTAAACCAACGTTTCAAACTAGCAAACATGTTGCTAAAAGAAAAAGATGTCTCTTTCTTTGGTTTGGTTTTTTTAACTCGTTTAGGAGCTGACTGCGTATTAGGCTCTGACTCTGCTTGGTCAACATCCTCTGTATCATCAAACGTCTGTTGCTCAGGTACTGGCCGTGTGCCCGAAACCATTGCACTTTTAGCCAAGAAATCCACTTCACTCAAGGAAGCTTCATAATTAAGTAATGCAAACGCCTGTGAGAAAGCCGGGTGTCTCAATCCCATTGGTTCTGGAACATATATTTTTACATTTGTTCCAAAAATGTCGGCTGCTAAACTCTGAATTCCAGGAATTGCAGCTGCGCCTCCGGTAATTACAACACCACCTGGCATATCTAATGCATCAATGCTGTCAAGATGATTATAAGCGTTGGTTAAGATTTGTTCTAGTCTTGCTTCAATAACTTCCGCTAAATACTTCTCAGTGACCTGGGTAGGTGCTGATTGCCCCACCACTTCCACTGGAAAGCCATCATCACTGGCACCTTCAGCAAAAGCATAACCATATTCACGTTTAAGCTTTTCAGCATTACTCAGTGAGGTATTTAAAACAACGGAAATATCTTTTGTAACAAACTGACCGCCTTCTTGATCAACATATGTATACTTCAAATGATGGTCATGAATAATTGCCGTTGTCGTTTGGCCCGCGCCCAAATCAATTAAGACAGTTCCGAAATCCTGCTCACCGTCGTTTAGAACGGTTTTTCCTAATGCTAACGGATTCAAGACGAGATCTGTCAAATGTAATCCGGCTTGCTGAATTGCCCGTTTTGTGTTGTGAATAATGGTCTTAGGACCGGTTAAAACAGTTCCGTTCATTTCTAGACGAACGCCAACCATTCCCCGAGGATCCTTAATGCCATCAAAACCATCAACAACAAATTCATCAGGCAAAACATCGATTACTTCTTGTTCTGGAGGCAGACTGTGTACAGAAGCCGCATTAGCCACGTTAACCACATCTTGATTCGTGATTTCCCGAGACGTCTCTGCAATCGCAATCATACCACGACAAGGCTCAATTTTTAATAAATTTGCTGGAATTCCAGCGACTACTTCGTGAATCTTTAAATTTGCTTTATTTTCTGCAACTGATATTGCTCTCTTGATAGCTGCTGACGCCTTGTCAATATCGACAATCACGCCACGATTCATTCCATCAGAGCGTTCGCTTCCCACTCCAATAACACTCATTTGCCCATTTACATGTTCAGCGACAATGACTTTTATTGAGGTGGTCCCTATATCAAGTCCAACATAAATCCCTGAATTATCCATAATAAAGGAACCTCCTAAACATACCCTATTTTAGACTCTTGTATATACTCTCAAGTTTACCATAACTTCAATACATTTAAATAGTGCATTCTTTTAAAAAAATGAGAAAATATGCTAAAAAATCGAATTAAATTCCATTATTTCTCATTTTTATTAATTTGTTGCCTGCACTGTACTTGTAGAACTGCTAGAAACGCTTACTGAACTAGAACTATTTGTCGACGAAGAATTTGCAGTTGAATTCGAACTACTTGGAACCGTAGAAGAAGAACTACTTGAACTAGTGACCAAACCAGAACTGCTAGAGGCTGTCTTACTAGTTAACTCTGAAGACTTGTTTTTAAAGGGATAGGAATACGCACCCACTTCTAAATCAATAATGCCTTTTTGTTTCATATCTGCTGCCATTTGTGGATAATATTTCATTTTAGCTGCAAACGTGGATAAAATTGCGTAAACCTCGTTCCCATCGTTCATATACAAATGGATGCGGTTCGGATTGTTTTTGCTTGGCACATAATCAATTTCAGAAATTCCATTCCGCACAACAGCTGGTAATTGTTTAAACTGAGTTAGCAAAGCATTCAAAACCTTTGTTGTATGAAAATTTTTAAAGATCGGATAATCTCCAGACGGTTGTGTTTTTGATTTTTTAACAACCTTCCCGTTATCTAAAATTGTGTAATATTTTTTATTTCGAAGCACAACTCCGGCAATCATATTTTCTTTGACGGTAATCTTAAGTTTATTTACTCCTTGGCGGCTAATTTTGTAACTCATCAGTTCAGGATTCTTTTTATAGACTTGCTCTGATTTGTCTCGATTGCCTAACAAATATGGAAAAATCCAATCGTTATGATGAACATTTCCAATTTTTTGAATTTCTTCTTTGGAAAAATGGGTATTTCCGGCTACCTTAACTGTCTGAACACGACTCAGTGGTGAACTCAAATAGCCTGCTCCGATCAGAATAAGTAATAATCCGCTAAATAAATAAATTCGTTTTTTGCGTGAATTTAGAAACTTAGGCGAAGATGAATGCTTTTCTTTAGATTTCTTTTCGGTTATCTTTTCAGCTGCTTTTTGTTTTTGTTGAGCTTTTTCCCACGGTGTTAAGTCACGATTAACTTGAGGAGTTTTCGTTTTCTTTTTTCCAAACACGATCGCCACCCCGTTTTCTATTTTTTAACCACAGATTCAAGCACGTTTAAAAGATCTTCGGCAGCATGTGGACGACCCATTTTTCTTGCAGCATCACCCATTTGTTGTCTTAAACTTTGATCATTCATTAATGCGTCAGTCGCTTTTAACAAAGTTTTACCAGTCAGCTCTGATTCTGGTAAAAGCTTTGCTGCCCCTTTTCTAACCAAACTATTTGCATTCTTGGTTTGGTGATCATTGGTTACATAGGGACTTGGCACTAATATTGAAGGAATCCCCAAAGCCGTAATTTCCGCCAAACTAGTTGCCCCAGCACGCCCGAGGATGGCTTCAAAATCTGGCAATAATCTTGGCATTTCTGAAATATATGGTCGCACAACACAATTTTTACCAAGTGTTTCAGGATCAAGCTGCGCCATGATTTTTTTATAGTGCACATTTCCAGTCACAAACAAAACCTGGTAATCCCTTTTCTTTAGCTCGGGGAGTGCCGCAACCATTGCAGAATTAATTTTTTCTGCCCCGCGACTGCCACCGAAAATTAATAACGTTGGAACATCGCTTTTTAAGCCATATTCAGAAAGGGCACTATTAGGTTGCATTTGAGCAACTTGAGTGGCTCTTGGATTTCCTGTAAAAACAACTTTTTTGGCCGGAAAATCTTTACGAGCATCTTCAAACGAAATGCCAATTTTTGTCACAAAATGACTGAGAAATTTGTTGGTCACACCCACCACACTATTTTGCTCGTGAATAACCGTTGGAATATGTTGAAGACTCGCAGCAAAGACCACTGCTCCACTGACGTACCCACCGGTTCCAACCACAACATCTGGACGAAAATCTTTTATCATTTTGTGTGCATCACCAACACTCTTCAAAAACAAACCAATTGTTTTGAGGTTTTCTAAGGACAGTGACCGCTTAAACCCTTGGATTCGAATTGTTTTAAATTCAATGTTTTGTTCAGGGACAATCCGACTTTCTAGTCCCTTTTCGGTCCCCACATATAATATTTCGGAATTGGGCTCACGTTTTTTCAAAGCTTCAATAAGGGCCAAAGCTGGATAAATATGGCCACCGGTTCCACCACCTGAAATCATTAAACGCATAATTAAGCCTTCTTTCCGTTTTGGAGCTTATTAACCGCGGTGATAAATTCATCACCACGAATTTCGAAATTTTTGTACTGATCCCAACTTGCATTTGCCGGCGACAACAATACGATATCACCGGGATTACTCAATTGATACGCAAGTGGTACCGCGTCAGCCACTTTATTGGCAGATTTTATCACTGGTACCTCAGCTTTTTTGGCAGCATCTGCTAATAAATGAGCTGTTTCGCCAATCAGAACTATGGCTTTTACATGATCTTTAAAATCGGGTACCAACTTTTCAAACGTGTATCCTCTGTCTAAACCACCCGCAATCAAAACGATCGGCTGTTTGAAAGAACGCAATGCCACCTGAGTCGCTTCAATATCGGTTGCTTTTGAATCATTATAAAAGACACGTTTTTCAAAAGTGGTGACATATTGCACACGATGTTTCACACCTGAGAATGTTTTCAAAACTTCGATAATCGCTTCAGTAGAACAGCCACTTACTTTAGCAACTGCAATGGCTGCTAATGCATTCTCAATATTTTGAACTCCTGGCACTTTAATATCTTCAGCGGCCATAATTTTTTCGTCGCGAAAATACAAAAATTCACCGCGTTGGTAAGCACCTTTTTCGCTCAAATCTTTTCGTGAGAATGGTACAACCTGAGCCTTCGTCTGCTTACTTAATTGTTGCCATTCAGGATTATCCCAATTGATGACAAAATAATCATCGGCCGTTTGGTTTTTGGTGATGTGCATTTTGTCACGAACATAATTTTCGCGACTTCCATGCCAATCTAAATGGTTAGAAAAAATATTTGTAATTACTGCGATATGTGGTTTCAGGGTTGTCACACTTGCTAACATAAAGCTGGATAGTTCCGTCACCATTGTATCTTCTGCATGCAACTTTTGAACAACTGTTGTTGCAGGAATCCCAATGTTACCAGCAAGAAAAGCGTGCCCAGCTTGACGGTCTTTATCTAACATTAACTGAATAAGCGTGGTTGTGGTGGTCTTTCCATTACTTCCAGTAATTCCAATCATTTCACCACTCAAAGCTTGATAGGCAAGCTCTGGTTCTGAAATAATGGGAATTTCTTTTTCAAGGGCGCCCTTCACAATCGGATTAGTATATGGGATCCCGGGATTTTTTACAATAAGCTCAAACCCCTCATCCAAAAGTGTCAACGGGTGTCCCCCTGTAACAACCTTAATACCATTTTCTAATAATTCCTGTGCATCAGGATTCTCATCAAACGGTTTTGCATCGTTTACTGTCACTAAAGCTCCTAATTTTTGTAAGAGCTTTGCTGCACTTACACCACTTTTGGCCAACCCTAATACTAAGACCTTTTTATCCCGATAATTCGTAATATCTTTCATGATTTTTCCCTTCACCTAAACTTTAATTATCCTAAAATACCGATTAACGCAATTGCAGCACCAATTAGTCCAACAACCCAGAAAACAATATCAACTTTCCACTCGCTCCAACCCATCATTTCAAAATGATGATGAATGGGACTCATCTTAAAAATTCGATGGCCAGTTAACTTGAATGACAATACCTGGAGAATAACGCTCGCCGTTTCACACACAAACACGATTCCAATTAGTAATAAAGCCAATTCATGATGCACTAAAATTGAAACGGCAGCTAATGCGCCACCTAAGGCAAGTGAGCCCATATCACCCATAAATATTTTGGCCGGTTTATGATTAAAAATTAAAAATCCGACCAGCCCGCCAATCACCGCTAAACAAAAGATTAGAACATCAAATTGATGTTGCACCCCAGCAATAATTGCATAGGCACCAAAGGCAATAATAGCCAGTCCACTGACCAAGCCATCTAAACCATCAGACAAGTTGACGGCGTTGGAAAAGCCCACTAACCAAAAAGCTACAAAAATAACGAACCAGGCTCCCATATGCCAAGTGCCCAAGAAAGGAACATTTAGTGATTGGGAAAAACCTTCATTTTGGTAGACAAGGAAGAAAATAACTGCTCCCACGATTTGTCCAAGAAATTTTTGCCAAGCTTTCAGGCCTTCGTTTTGTTTCTTCATCAACTTAATACTATCATCCCAAAAGCCTAAAATTCCATACATAATCAGAATGAAGATTAGGATCAATCCCGTAGCATTCATTTGATGAGTAACAAGATCAAATAAAAGGCTACTTAAACTAATAGCAATAATAAAAATCAAACCACCCATTGTTGGGGTGCCAGACTTCTTTTCATGCCATTTAGGACCCTCTTCGCGAATCATTTGTCCCTCGTTACGATTACGAAAATAATTAATAAATGATGGCATGGCAACTACAGTAATTAAAAAGCTAACAACCGCCGTCCCAATTTGCGCTATCCAATTCATAATAAACTCCATTCTTTTTACTTTTGTTTTAGTTTAACTGTGAGTGTTTGACCGCTTTGAATAACCGCGCCACTCTTCATTGATTGTGATTTTACAAACCCAGTCCCAGAAAATTTCGCTTGTATTCCTACTAGATCGGTTAACTTAAGGACATCGTTTCGTGACCATCCAGATAGATTAGGCATTTTCATCTGACCACTTGTCATTAAAATAACTCGCTGGCCTGCCAGCATTTCTGTATTTGCTAGAGGTGACTGCTGGGTAACAATACTGCCTGTTCCGACAACCGTTGCCGCAATATTTTGTTTACCTAAATCTTTAGCAGCAGTATCAGCCGATTCACCAACCATGTTGGCAATCTTAACTTTCCCAGATACCTGATTTTTGGCAGTTGAGGCATTCTCACCAAGTGCTTGTTTCATAACTGGGCCAAAAATTTCATTTAAGAGCTGGGTGGCCGTTTTGGTGGCTGGCAATGTTGGCTGTTTCATGGTGATGTACATAATATACTTCGGATTATCGGCAGGTACCATCCCCACAACAGAATACAAATAACTATCGTTACCATTCAAGTACGTGCCACCGGAACCAACAACTTGTGCTGTACCAGTTTTAGCAGCAACTTTATAGCCCGAAATTTTGAATTCCTGACCAATTCCATAACTCTTATAAACAACGTCTTCCATCAGTTTTCGAACCTTTTTGGCCGTCGAACTTTTAACTGGTTTTCCAAGACTCTTAGTTTTCATTCGATACGTCACTTTACCAGTTTGACTATCCAAAATTTTTTTGATGTATTGTGGTTTGACCATTTTACCGTTATTAGCAATCGCCGTAAATCCTTGGAGCATCTGCATATCAGTCACATCAATTCCCTGACCAAACGCCGTGTCTGCTTGATCAATTGGATAGGTAAATTGCATGCTTCCACTAGCTTCTCCGGACAGCCCTGAATTAGTACTCTTTAAAAAGTTAAACTTCTTAATATACTTTTTCCACGTTTTTGCTCCCATTTTTCGTTCCAAATGGGCCATTGCCACATTACTAGAACGTGCGAATCCTTCTTCATAGGTAATTAATCCCCAACCTGACGTCTGCCAATCAGGTACCACTTGAGTTCCAATTTTATATGTTCCTGACTTATATTTTTCCTTTGCATTGAAGTGACCACTATCAATCGCGGCAGCAGTTGTAAAGACCTTCATTGTTGATCCAGGTTCAAAAGTATCCTGTACCAAGGAATTGCTCCAAGCCTTGCTTATTCCACTTTTAGTTGTGGGATTAAATGATGGTCGTTGGGAAGTCGCCAAAATGGCTCCTGTTTTTGCGTTAATAATTGTCGCTGTCATTGACTTGGCATGAACCTGAGACTGAACCTTCGTCATTTCGGATTCTAACAACGTTTGAAGCCTTGTATCTAAAGTAGTATAAATGTTTTTTCCATCTACAGCCGCTTTTTTCTCTTGAGAAGACGGCAGTTGATAACCAAACTTATCTTTTTGAATGGAACGCTCACCATCTGTTCCGGTTAACTTTTTGTTAAATGCACTTTCAATTCCCATGACACCCTTTAATTGAGTTACATCGGAATTCTTTTTCTGTACTTGAGAGGTAATTCCGATCAAATTAGACGCAAAAGTCCCATTCGGATACAGACGTGCCTCGGATTGAACAAAATTAATTCCCGTTAACTTATATGATTCAATTTTTTCTTTTGTTGCAACAGAGATATTTTTCCCTGCAGTACCGAATTCAACCTGAAAAGTATTTTTATTACTAGGATTCAGAGCCTTCAAAGCTTTTGTCTCACTAATTGGTAAATATTTTGCGAGAATTTTAGCCGTTTTTTCTTTATTAGTCACATAGAGTGCCTTTTTATTTGCACCAACCTGTGTTTTGTTCAAAACAGCATAAACTGAATACGTACTGGTATCTTCTGCAATTGGCTGCCCAGAAGCATCCAATATTGACCCCCGTTGCGCTTTCAAGACTTTATTATCCGTATACAAACGGCGGGCCTGCGAACTCAAATTAATGTGTTCTACAGTCCCGCCAATTGCAATATAGGAAAAACGTAGAATTAAAATTACGAATAAGGCAATCGCTATGAAAAAAAGCCATTGACCGAACGCTCTTCGATTTTGGCTTGATTTGTTGTTGTCCTTTTTTGAACGTTTTTCTTTGTTGTTCATTTATTAACATTCCTTATATTCTGAGTTGTCAGGCTTAAACCATATTGTTTTGCAATTTTGTCCAAGCGTGAGCGACTGGAGAGTTGGTTCACTTCCTGCTTGAGATTACTATTGCTGGAAGTTACCTTTGTCACCTGTCCTTGTGAACTAGAAAGTTCATGTTCAGCACTTGATAATGATATTTTACCAGAAATCACAAAAATCATTAAGCCTGTCAAGATTATACCGCAGAATGTCATTAAAATTTTCTCAAATTTTGAAAATGGTAAAGAATTCGGAATAACGACTGCTTTTGCTTTATGTAAAGTGCCTTCTTTTATATCCGGTATTCGTCGTTTAACCGGTTTGGTAGCTGGAAATGCTTCTGCTAAATTATTTTGTGCCATTATAAATCAGTCCCTATTTTATTTTTTCAATAACTCGGAGTCTTGCGCTATGTGCGCGATGATTATTTTCTAATTCGTCCTTACTAGGTAAAATGGGTTTGCGTGTTGCCAATTTAAAATGTGGTTCGAGTTCTTTAGGAATAACGGGTAGTCCCTGTGGAAGATCCGGAAGATTTGCATTTTCTTTAAAAATGTTTTTGACCAGTCGGTCTTCTAAAGATTGGAATGTAATCACACTAATTCGGCCACCAACCTCTAATATATCTAAAGCCTGTTCTAGCGAAGTTTCTAAAACGCCTAACTCATTGTTAACAGCAATTCGAACAGCCTGGAAAACTCGTTTTGCTGGATGACCACCGGTTCTTCGTGCGGCAGCAGGAATTGCTTTTTTTATGATTTCAACTAATTGTCCAGTCGTTTGAATGGGTGCTACTTCACGCTCCCGTTCAATTTCACGTGCAACTTGTTTTGAATAGCGTTCTTCCCCGTAACGGAAAAAGATTCTGACCAATGCTTCATATGACCACTGGTTCACCACCGTTTGCGCCGTTAATTCCGCGGATTGATCCATGCGCATGTCCAGTGGCGCATCGTGTTGATAACTAAACCCTCGCTTAGCGTCATCCAACTGTGGTGATGAAACACCTAAATCATAGACAATGCCATCAACCTTTTGAATTCCTTGTTCTTCCAAATCTTTTTTAATATTTTTAAAGTTATCTTCAATGAACGTAACCTGATGACTATCCAAATATTTCTTTAAATGAGTTTGATTGTATTCAATTGCTGCAATATCTTGATCAAACGCATATAAATGACCCTTTTGACTCAGTTGGCTCAAAATCAGTTGACTATGACCACCGCCGCCAAGCGTACAATCCACATAAACACCGTCTGGATTAAGATTTAATTCATCAATTGCTTGGTTTAATAAAACAGTTGTATGTTGAAACTCACTCATTTTTCTACTCCTATAAGCCAAAATCAATTAAATTTTCAGCAATATCATCAAAATTCTCTTCCGTATCCGCCGTTACCGCATTCCATTGTGCTTCATCCCAAATTTCGAATCGGCTTGAAACACCAACCAACACACACTTCTTAGTAAGTTTTGCATGTTCACGTAACTGTTTAGGAATATTAATACGACCTTGTTTATCAAAATTACATTGCGTTGCATCTGCGAACAAGAATCGGACAAAGGCCCGGTTATTTCGCTTATTTAACGGCAATGCTTTTAATTTGTCTTGAACCCTTTGCCACTCTTCAAGTGGATAGCCAAACAAACAACCGTCCAACCCACGAGTGATCACAAAATCAGATCCTAAATCTTCTCTAAATTTGGCCGGAACAATTAGTCGTCCCTTAGTGTCAAGTGAATGCTGATATTCGCCCATGAACATACTAATTGCCCCTTTCCTTCTCAATCACAAACTTAGTTTACCACTTTGTCCCACTACCTACCACCAATTTATAAAACATTTTTAAAATGCTTACAAATTATTATAAAAGTGATAATTTAATCACTTTATTTTCCACTCCGGATTCTTTATAAACACTAGTATATCAGTATTTTAAATCGATTTCATTAATTAGTGGAAGGATGGTGGGGATTATTTTTAGTTTTTGTTTAATTTGTCTTAAAATCCACTGAAATCCTGACAGCTTCATAAAAAAATTTGAATTGTTAAAACTTACACGTTAGAATAGTGAGTAATATTTCGGAAAGTGGTGCACCTATGAAAAAAAAGAAAAGTACATTTCAAAAAGTTACAATGGTCGTTGTTTGGATCATGATTATTAGTATGGTTGGTTCAGTTGTTTTAACTGCCCTATCATCCTTAAATCTCTTGGGATAAAAAAGGAACTCCAATTGTTAATTGGCGTTTCTTTTTTATTATTGTGGTAATTCACTCTTTAAGTTTCTTAAACAGCCGGACACCATAGTTCACAACATTCTAATAAAACAAAAATAGCTATGACTTAATAGGATTATCCTCCTAAATCGTCATAGCTATTTTTCTACTTTATCAAACTTTACTCTTTTTTGGTAAACACCTGTCGTGGCTTGCTACCCTCCTGGGGGCCAACCACGCCATTTGCTTCCAACTGATCTACAATTCTTGCAGCGCGGTTATAACCAATCCTAAAACGACGTTGCAACATTGACGTACTAGCTTTCTGCATTTCAGTCACTAAAGCAACCGCTTGATCATATAACTCATCTTTTTCATCATTATTTGATTGATCATCAGCTGCCGCTTCTTCATCCGTTACAACTAACGCTTCATCGTAAGACACCTTTTGTTGATTTTTGACATATTCAACGACAGTTTTCACATCTTTATCCGAAATAAAAGCACCCTGAACTCGTTCTGGTTTACTTTTACCCATAGGATAGTAAAGCATATCTCCACGGCCTAAAAGCTTCTCAGCCCCATTTGAATCAATAATGGTCCGCGAATCTGTTCCACTCGCTACCGCAAAAGCGATTCGTGAAGGAACATTAGCTTTAATTAGTCCAGTTACCACATCCACAGATGGTCGCTGGGTGGCGATGATCATGTGAATTCCAGCCGCCCGAGCCAATTGAGCCAATCTGATAATTGCGTCTTCCACAGCATTTTGTGCCACCATCATCAAATCCGCTAGTTCATCAACAACCACAACAATATATGGCAAATGAGGACGATTCTTACCGTCTTTTTTATTTTCTTCACTGATATATTGATTATAAGTTTTAATATTTCGTTGATTGCTTTCTGCAAACAAGTCATAGCGATGCTGCATTTCAGCAACAACTTTATGTAAAGCTCTCGCTGCCTTTTTAGGCTCAGTGACCACTGGCGTCAAAAGATGCGGAATATCTTTATAAACACCCAACTCAACTTTTTTCGGATCAATTAAAATAAATTTCACTTGGTCTGGTCTGGCATTCATCAACAAACTTGTAATAATGACATTAATCATGACAGATTTCCCACTACCCGTCGCTCCCGCAATTAGTAAATGTTGCATTTTGACCAAGTCTGCTAAAACCAAATTTCCAGAAACGTCTCTTCCAATTGGCACTTGGAGAATTGCGTCTGGATGCTCCGTTTGTGCTTCAACGACATCTCGAAAAGAAACCGTTGAAACTTCCGTGTTGGGTACTTCAATACCAATTAAAGATTTTCCCGGAATTGGCGCCTCAATTCGAATATCTTTTGCAGCCAATGCCAAAGCGATATCATCTGAAAGCCCCACAATTTTACTTACTTTCACACCAATATCGGGGTGTAACTCGTATTCAGTCACTGATGGCCCTAAATTAACACTTTTAACTGTGGCTTTGACACCAAAGCTAGTCAACGTTTGCTGCAAAATTTTGGTGTTTTTTTGAATTGTCTTATATTCTTGGCTCTGATCTGTCTTAGGAATAGTTGTTAAAAGTTCCGTAGATGGCAACTGATAATTAGGATTTTCAAGCTCTTCAGTATTTTGAAAAGCAGATTCTGTGTGAGTTACCTTTTCAGGCCGTTCTTTGGTTTGCGCTTGCTCGTGTTCTGAAGCAATTCTGATTGCAGGCTGTCCGGCTGGGTTTGATTTTTTCATCTGATCATCCATCAAATCTTTGCCCGTAACAGTTGCTTCCACATCTTTTTTCAAAGATACTTGTTTTTCTTCCTTTTGTCCGGTGGAATTACCCTTTTCTCTTTGCTGCCACTTCAGTTTTAGTTGTTGTCCAAAACGCTCACTAGCCTCTCGAATTGAAATGATTAGCTTTCTGAGCGCGACAGCCGTCGTCTGAAGAACTTTATCCATTGGGATTCCAAAGAAGATTGCTGCGCCAAGAATAACCACTAACCACCCTAAAATAAGGCTACCAATTTCAGAAAAACAAAACTCCGTTGCAGAATACAGAATACTTCCGATCATGCCACCACCAACTGGCTCGCCAATCGAAGCATACTTAAATGCATCCGAGAGTGATTGCCAAGTTGTAGCGATAAAATGATTGTGTTGATTCATTTGTTCAAAAAAACGTGTTGTAATTATTAATAGTGCGCCAACATAAACCAAGGCAGTTCCAACCAAAAATCGTAAACGTCCTTTTAGCTTTGGTTCTTTGCCAGTAAACAACAAAATTGCCCCATACAAGCCAAACACTAAAATCAAAATTTGGAAGGCATCCCCGACAAACAAGCGAAAAACATTCGCAAATAAAACACCAATGTATCCCAAAGAAAAATATCCTAATAAAGCTAATAAAACAAAAATTCCGCCATAGAAGTGTTTGGATTGCAGAAAATGCTGCCAATTACTTTTCTTAGTGCGTTTTCGCTTTCGTTTGGTTGTGGTTTTTCTTTTCGTTGCCATTATGTGTCCTCCTTTCAACAAATTTATAAATCGCTCAAATAACTTTATTTAAGCTTGTCATTTTCATAGCGATGGACTCGTTGAAGCCCAGGAAAGGCTTGTTGACGGAGTGCTTCATAAATCACAATTGCCACACTATTAGATAAGTTAAGCGCCCGAATATGGTCATCATCTTGTGGAATTCGGATGGCTTTTTCAGGATATTGACGCATAAAAGGCTCTGGTAAACCCGTCGTTTCTTTACCGAACAAAAAATAATGATCCTGATCATTATCTGTATAGTCCACATCGGTATAATCGTGATCCGCAAATTTGGAAACTAGATAAAGATAATTCAAATCTGGCACGGAAGCAATGAATTCCGGTAAATTTTCATGATAGACAAGTTCAACATCTTTCCAGTAATCAAGCCCAGCTCGCTTAAGATGTTTGTCATCAACAGAGAAACCAAGGGGTTTGATCAGGTGTAAAACAGTATCCGTCCCTGCACAAGTTCGGGCAATATTACCCGTATTTGCAGGCATTAAAGGTTCAAAAAGTACTATATGATTTGTCATTTTTATTCTCACTCTCATAAATTAAATTAAATCGTTATCTAAAAGCTATCATACTGCTACAATTTTTTTCAAACAACAAAAAAAGCGTAGACACTCGGTGTAGGCACGGCGAGCTTCTACGTTAGGTGAAGTACAACTTGCTGACCACCAACGATTTCTCGATGTTGATTAGCAACCGATTTCTTATAAATGTTAACACCATAACTAAAGATGTGCAACCTCTACTAGGCCTAGTGTTCAAGCAATCGTGCCCTTCAACAAAGTTACATCCACCGTAATATGATCTAAATGGGAGTCTTTTGCGTGCTGAATCATTTCTGGACTTGCTCCCCAATGCAAAGGCGTCATTTGGATCAGATCCGGCAACAAAGATTCCGCAAAATTAAACGTGTAGGTAAGTCGTTTAGCCTGTGAATTAGCAAAATGCTTTTCAAATAACTGGACAACCTGATCATTTTGATAGTCAGCATGTTGACTTTTTTCGTCATACAACAAATGGCGTAATTCACCTAAGTAATTGGAATTAGGCACGATTTTTAGAACTTGCCCACCAGGTTTCAAAACACGCTGAAATTCGGCATAGGCAGATGGTGAAAATAAATCCAAAATGGTAGTAAATTTATCTTCAGTAAATGGCAGGTTTGCCAAGTCAGCAATACAAAAAAACGCCTCACTATCCAGTTGAGTGGCTAGATTAATGCCCGCCGTTGAAATGTCAAACCCAATTGCTGTTGCATCATCTACCATCGAGAGTGTTTTTTTCAACGGAGTTCCCTCGCCAGACCCAACATCCAAAATAACTTCTTTTTTCGTCAAATGTTGTGCAAACTCTCGACAAATTGGATCAAACAACCCCGCCGTTAATACCCGTCTTCTTGAGGCTAACATCGCGTCATCATATTCACTTGAGACAGCATGATTCAAAAAATATAGCGTCCCCTTTTTTGAAATGTCGATTGCATGTTGATTTGGACAGACAATACTCCCCGAATCCACGTGATCATAAGTTTCATGACAAACGGGACAGCGGAATAAGGTTAAATTATTTTCAATAAACTGAATGCCTTTTTCTCTTTTTTTCAACTTTTAATCATCCTCATTAAAATTATTCATAAATCCACGTAGTTAAGCATAACATGGCAGCGTTTAGGGTAGTATCCAAAAAGCAAAAAATCCCAAGTCTATCTAAGAAATTCTCTTAGTACACTTAGGATTGATAATTTAACCTAATCGGATTTTTCGTAGCCACCATTTTGCTGCTTGTACCAATGGAATAGATGCGTTAACAGGACTTTAGAAACTGCATAAACCGGGATTCCAAAGATAACTCCTAGTACGCCGAACATCCTTCCAGATGCCAGTAAAACGATCAGAATTGTGACCGGATGAATAGCCAAATTGGTTCCCAAAATTAATGGAGAAAGGATTCGTCCTTCAATTGTTTGTTCAATCGCAAATACTATCAGGACCTTAACAAGCATCCAAGGCGATATGAACGCCGCCAATACAAGAGACGGAATCATGGCCAAGAATGAGCCAAGATACGGAATTAAGTTCAAAACGCCCGCTGCAATCCCCAAAGTTAAAGCAAATTTTAAGCCAATTACTAAATACCCAATAAAAAACATAATTGCTACGCAAAAAGCCACAATCAATTGTCCACGGATATAACCACTCACTTTGCCGTTAACTTCATCAAGAATCTGAATAAACCCAGTTCTTTTTCGAATCGGTAAAAAATGAGCTAAGTACTTGGGCAACCGATGACCATCTTTTAAGAGATAAAACAAAATAAATGGCATGGTAATCAGACCAACGACAATTTTTGTAACAGAACTAATCACACCGCCTACCGATGTAAATGTATGATTAGCGGCATTACTAAACCAGCTGGAAAAAGAACTTACCGCCGATTTACTTAATTCTTCGAGTTCCTTTTGAAACTGCCCAAAACGGGGATCATTCAACCACTTATCCATCTGATTAACCAAATGATTCCAATAATCTGGCCAGTTTTTCAAAAAATCGGTTGCTTGATTTCGAATAACTGGAATCAAGGAAACCACAGCTAAAACGATGAGTAACACCACAATCACAAATAAACCAGTAATCGTCCATACCCGGTTAACATGATACTTTCGTTCTAGACGATCAACAAGCGGATTAAATAAATAGAATAATACACCTGCTAACACAACCGGAAAACCTACAATATCAACAAAATCACTGATTGGTTGGAAAAACCAAGTGACTTTTGAAAATACGAAAATAATTAATAAAAATAGTAACACAATCATGAGATTAACAATAAGTCGGTTATTTAAAACTAGTTTTGTGAACCATGAGCGCCACGAATCCTTTTCTGTCTTCAAAAAATCACCACTCAATCATTTAAATGTATAAATTATTTTATCGCCAACTGTAAATCCAGGAAATTTCTCAGGCGACAGATAAATTGCGCTTTCAAGAGGCGTTTCGGGAATTGCGGAAAAACAAAGTGTGACGTGACCCACTCCCTGCAAATTTGCATTAACCAATTTACCACAGAAGGTAACTGTATAAGTATGGTTGCGAATACTAATTTGTGAACCACGTCTTAAATTAAATTCAGGATGACGCACATCAAATTTTTGAATCACAGCAACATCCTTAAGATTGTTCGTTGCCTCTGGACCGAATAAAATGGCGATTGGATCACTTTCTACAATAGCATTTGGCCCTATTTCTGTAACCTCAGATGTAATCATCATAAATACCACTCCTCAAATGAATTCTTGCTTACATTGTAGCATAGCAAGCTTCATCAAATAAAGAAAATGGAAGCGTGCACAGAGATATCCATATTTGTGCTATAATTTTACCTTAGAGAATAGAAGGAGGTTTTTATTTTGAAAGAATCATTTTTCGTTGGTACTTATACAAAAAAAACAAGTCATGGTGTTTATAAAATGTCTTTAGACACCGAAACAAACGCATTAAGCCAAGCTGATTTAGTGGCTGAGATTGGCAATCCGACTTATCTAGCAAAATCTAAACATAATTTTCTCTACACAGTCGATCAAAAAAATGCAGATGGTGGAGTTGCTGTCATCGACCTTAACACCAAACCTGCAACAGTTGTTCAACATGCTGTAACTCCCGGAAATTCACCGGCTTATGTGGCAGTTGATGAGCATCGACAACTTCTTTACAGTTCAAATTACCATTTAGCAACTGTGACTGTTTATAAAATTGCAGCCGATGGTACCCTCAGCCAAACAGATGTGGTTACCCATTCTGGTAAAGGGCCAAAACCGGAACAAGCTGATGGTGCCCATGTCCATTTTAGCGATTTGACACCTGACAATCGATTAGTAGTTTGTGATTTAGGAACCGATGAAGTATATACGTATGACGTTTCTGACGAAGGAAAGCTCACTGAAGTGACCCGCTATAAAACCAAAGCTGGCTTTGGCCCTCGCCACATTGTTTTTTCAAAACATGGCTCAACTGCGTATCTAGCTGGAGAACTCGGCAGTGCTGTTGAGGTTTTAACTTATGACCAACAAAACGGCAAATTCTCACATTTGCAAACAATCAGCACGATTCCTTCCACTTGGGACGCACATAACGGGGCAGCTGCAATCAAAATTAGTCAAGATGATAAATTTCTGTACGTCTCTAATCGTGGTTACAATTCCTTGGCAGTTTTTGCAATCAGCTCAGATGGTTCTTTGAAACTAATTCAAAATATTTCTGTTGAAGGCGATTTTCCGCGTGACTTTGCCTTAGATCCAACGGAAAAATTCATCGTTTGTGCTAACCAAAATACCGATAATTTAACCCTGTTCTCTCGATCAAAAGAAAACGGAAAACTTACCTTATTTGAAAAAGATGTTGCTTTACCCGAAGGCGTTTGTGTTGTGTTTGAATAACTAAATTTTGATAACAGACGGGAGTTATTTATGATAATTAAAGAAGTAGCCTTAGAAAATTTCACGAATGTTCCTAAAGCCATTCATGCTGGCGCCAATCGGATTGAGCTTTGCGATAATCTCGCTGTCGGAGGGACTACGGTCAGCAAAGGCGTTATGGCAGAAACCCAAAAATATGCCAATGAACATCACATCCCCGTAATGGCGATGATCCGCCCCCGTGGTGGAGACTTCGTTTATACGGACACGGAACTAAAGATTATGGAAACTGACGTATTTCAGGCACAAGAACTTGGTATGGATGGCGTTGTCTTTGGAGCTTTAAATGCAGATGGTAGTTTGGATACTGATGCTCTTGAAATGCTGATTGCGGCCGCCGGTGGCATGCAAATTACCTTTCATATGGCGTTTGATGCCATTCCAAAAGCAAAACAAGCCGAATCCATTGACTGGCTTGCTGATGCTGGAATCGATCGGATTTTAACCCATGGGGGCGCCTTAGACACGCCTCTCGCCAGTCATTATGCTGATCTAAAGCAAACCATTGCAAACGCCCATCAACGTTTAATTATATTACCAGGTGGTGGCATTACATCAGATAATTTAACTGAAGTTACTAACGAGTTAGGCGTTTTTGAAGCTCATGGTAGTAAAATAGTCGGTAAACTTGAAAATTAAAAATAGCGGAATAGCTGACAACCAAATTGGTTGAGACTGTTCCGCTATTTTTTTATTTTATAAATAGTTGTAAGAAATATTGAGCAATGTTGAAATAAATTAAAACACTTGTAAGATCACTGAGAGTTGAAATAAACGGACCACTCGCCACAGCCGGATCCACGCCTAATTTTTCCATGCCAATTGGAATTAAGCTACCAGCCAAATTGGCTACAAAAATTGCGCTTGCCATTGCAGTGCCAACCACTGCGCCAAGCAAAAAGTTTTGTTTCCAAACACCAACCATGATAAACACACAAACACCAGTTATCACGCCAATTATAATTCCCGTTGCTATTTCATTTAAAATTAAACGGGCAATTTTTAAGTGGTTATTAGTAGCTAATCGGCGCACTGCCACAGCCAAACTTTGTGTCCCCGCGTTACCAGCCGTCCCTGTAATTAAGGATATGAAAATAGCCAATACACTAACTTGAGAAAGCAATCCTTCAAAATGATTGATCAAGGTTGCTGTTAACATTCCTAAAAAAAGTAAAGTAATTAACCACGGTAATCGTTTTAACGCCGTTTGGAATGGGTTACGCGAAATGGTCTCTGTGTCAACACCAGCCAAATGAGAATAATCTTCGGCAGATTCTTCATCAATAACATCAATAATATCATCAACCGTAATAATTCCAACAATCTCTTCAGAAGCATCCACAACAGGAATAGCCACGAAATTATAATCACGAACCTGTTCGGCAATCGCTTCTTGATCTTCATTAACGTCTACTGCCAAAACCCGGGTTGCCATGACATCAGCCACTTTTTCATCATCAGAATGCGTAATTAAATCTCGAACAGATAAAACACCCACTAACTTATTTGCTTCATCCGTCACATATATATAAGCAATAACTTCGGCTTCCTGCGCTTCTTGCTTAACATGCTGCATGGCCGTGTCCACAGTTTGATTCTTGTCTACTTTAATAAACTCCGTAGTCATTATGGAACCGGCCGTTTCGTCTTCATAATGAATGAGTTCACGAACTTGGTCAGCTTCATCTGATGGCAATAAACCGATATATTTTTTGCGTTTTATTGGTCGAATATCTGTAAAAATATCCACCACGTTATCCATATACATTTCAGATAATAACCGTGATACATATGCATCAGACATTTCATCAAGATACTTCCCCATTTCTCCGGGGTCTTCTTCCGTATCATCAAAAACATTTGCTAATTCCTCTGGAGATAAAAATGTATAAATTAATTTTCTTTGTGCAAAATCAAATTCAGCAAATAATTGACTTTGTTCATATCCATGGAGTCCTAGAAAAAGTTTTCGAAAATTTTTCCGATTTCTTTTGTTTAACGCAGTTGTTAATTGATTATTAAGTTGTTCTAATCCTTCTGTCATACCTGATTCTCCTCAGCCTCATAGCTTACGAGTTTCCTGTTCCAAATACGCCGCTAAGTCTTTTGGTAAAGGAGCCATGACCTTAACTTGACGATTTGTAAATGGGTTAAAAAAAGAAATGGAGGCACAATGTAACGCTTGACGTTGCATATAACCACTGCAGCTCCCACCGTACAACACATCACCAACTAACGGATGGCCGAGTTCTGAAAAATGAACCCGAATCTGATGCGTTCTTCCCGTATGTAACTGCACACGCAATAATGAAGCATCACGCAAAGATTTAACTACCCAATATTCTGTAACTGAACGGCGCCCATCAGATTCCGCAGAAACCTGGCGTCGAATAAAAGATCCTGGATCACGCGAAATTGGCAGGTCAATTAAACCATGTTTTTGCGGGAGATGTCCCATTACAACTGCTGTATAGATTTTTTTTATCTGATGTTCCTTTAATTCTCTATCCAAAACAGAATGTGCAAAATGATGCTTAGCAAAAATAACCAATCCAGAAGTATCCCGATCTAACCTAGTCACGACATGAGTAACTTGGCTTTCATATTTTTGTCGTTGATAATAACCCTTCACGCGGTTTACAAGGGTATCGTTTGAATAGACATGTGATGGGACAGTCGCCATATAGGCTGGTTTATTAACAACCAAAAAATGATCATCTTCGTAACAAATTTCAATTGGCTCACTGGAAACGGCCACATGATCATTCGTAATTTCAGGTGGTAACGTTAAGGTCAATTCATCCCCAGTCACCACTTCTTCTGAGGCCCGAACTTCATTTTGATTAAGTTCAATATTGCCCCCATGAAATTTGACATCTTTTAGTAGCGTCCGGGAAACCCCTTTTTGATATAAAAAGGTCCGGATCTTCTCCGGACTTTCGACTTTTACCTGCCAACTAATCTTCATTTCCGTCACCAATAAACGCGTTATGAACACGATTCCAGAATCCAATATGCCGATATTTCGCAAAATTAATTTTTTGTTTACCAATACGATATTCAATTTGTTCAATTGGTGAATTCACGACATCCACCTGATCAGCCGTAAAATTAAAATTACCGCCATGCGCTGGTCGAATGGTTACCCATTCATCTGGAGCCATAATAACAGATGCGCCCAAGGTTCTAAAAACTCGATTATTTATTGATGCAATTTCTGCCATCTGTAAAGCTTCTAGTTGCGGATGTATAACCGCACCACCAATGGATCGGTTATAGGCTGTGGATCCAGTCGGTGTTGAAATACAAAGTCCATCCCCTCGAAAACGTTCAAACAATTGATCCTTAATATAAACATCGGCAACCAATGTGGACGATATCTTCTTAATTGTAGACTCATTTACCGCCTGATATTGCCTTGGCTTAGACTCCCCGACTAGGGTGACATCAATGTCTAAAATGGGATAACCAACGGACTCACCTGTATCTGCTTTAATCGCTTTGATTAAGTCATCTAACTCATAATCTTGCCAATCAGTATAAAAACCTAGGTGGCCTGTATGGACCCCAATAAAGCGGACATGTGCTAACTGAGCTTTATAATGCTGAAAAGCGGAAAGTAAGGTGCCATCTCCACCAACTGTAATGACAATATCTGGATGCCTATTATCAATACCAATTTGGTTTTCTTTTAATTTTTTTGTTAGTTGATCAGCAACGCTTTTAGAATTATTTGCTTTCGTATTATAAACTGCTACTTTCATCTGATATCAGTCCTTATGTGAGCCGTAATTATTATGATCCGAACGTTCTCTGGAAAATAATTTTTGAGCTTCTTGAATTTCTTCTCGAATTTCCGACATTTCTTCATCCAAGGAAAAGGCCGCCTCTGACGCTCTTTGCAGCCGATCACTTAATTCTTTAGGAAATTCGCCTTGATATTTGTAGTTTAAAGAATGTTCAATCGTGGCCCAAAAATTCATTGCCAAAGTCCGAATCTGAATTTCAGCCAAAATCTTTTTTTCTCCGGATATTAACTGGACTGGATACTCCACTACAATGTGATAAGATCGGTAACCACTTGGTTTTTCGTTGTTAATGTAGTCACGTTCCTCAATAATTGTCAGATCGGTTCGCTTACGAAGCAAATCAACAACTTGATAAATATCTTCAACAAACTGACACATAACCCGGACGCCCGCAATATCTTGCATGTCTTGTTCAAGCCGATCTTCGCGGACCTGACGGCGAACCATTTTTTCTTTAATGCTAGAAACGGGTTTAACTCTTCCAGTTACAAATTCAATTGGACTTTGTTGATCATCATTTTGAAATTGTTTTCGAATTCCCCGTAGTTTTATTTTTAATTCATCAACGGTTTGTTTGTATGGTAATAAGAATTGTTCCCAATTATCAATCACGTAAATTGCCTCACTTTTTTAAAACGCTAACTCTAATTTTAGCATAAAACCTACACTTATTCTTCTCAAACGCTATTCCATTTATTCCATCTTATTCTTGATTCGCTTTCCTTTACCTTAAACGGTTAAATGCGCTAAGATACAGCTGAATCAAAGTTTAATAAAACATTTTATTTGATATTTTTTCAAAGTTTGGTAAAGTCTATATTGTTGTCCTACAAAATATAACTTAAAAAAATAATTAATTTTGAATTTTTGATGGAGGAGAGTTTAATGCTTGATGTCTATTTATTCGTGACACCATGGGGCGAAAAGTGCATGCAATCTGAAAAGGTCATGATGGATTTTGTCCATAATGTTGATCAAAAAGTCGGTTTTCAGATCATCCCCATGCTGAATATGCAAATTGTTCAAGATTACTTGCATAATAATAATAATAAAACTTATGACTCATACAATGAATTGTCAGCTGACATGTACAATATGATTTTAGATTACAAGGCGGCCCTTTTTCAATGTAAGAGACACGGCCGAAATTTTTTGAAATTAATTCAACAAGAAATTAATGGCAATCAACTTTCGTATTCTAAACAACTGGGCTCTAAAATTGCTGAACAAGCTAACCTAGACCTTGAGATGTTTGAAACCGACCGGCGTTCTCAATTAGCCAAAGATGCCTTTAAGGCCGATCAAAAAACCGCTTCGGAAATGAACGTCAATATCTCCCCAGCCGCTGTTATCTTTAATGACGACGATGATAATTGTGGTATTCTCGTGGAAGATTTCAATAATGAAACTTTGCAACAGATTTGCCAAGATGACGAGTGTCCGCTTTCTTCTGCCATCAGTTTTTCACATGCATCAGTTTCATTTCCCCACGTTCTATAATTTTTCTCTATAGATTTAAATAAAGAGTTTCTTAACCATCGCGGTACCTGCCGTTGTTGTTAAGAAGCTCTTTATTTTTTTATAGTAAGGCTTCGAATTCATTCAAGCGCTTTTCAAACACAGCAAACGCGTCTTCTAAATATTGTTTTTCAGCCATATTAACCCCGGCTTTTTTCATCACATTCAAAGGAAAATCAGAACTACCTGACTTCAAATAGTTTAAATAGTTTTCCCTTGCATGTGGTTCTTTTGATGAAATACCGTTAGCCAAAGTTGATGCAGCCGCAAAACCAGTTGCATATTGATAAACATAAAAATTATAGTAAAAGTGCGGGATCCGAGTCCATTCTGATTTAATTTGTGAATCATTTATCACATCATTCCCATAATAACGATGATTTAATTTACCGTAATAATCCGACATCATTTCTGCAGTTAGGGCTTCTCCGCGGGCATCTGTCTCATGAATAAATTGTTCAAATTCGGCAAATTGTGTTTGTCGATAAACTGTCCCTTTAAATCCATCTAGATAATGGTTCAGCACGAACAACTTAATTTGTGGATCATCATACTTATCTAAAAGATACTGTGTCAAAATATTTTCATTAGTTGTCGACGCAATTTCAGCAACAAAAATCGGATAATCACCATATTGATAAGGTTGATTATGGGTTGTGTAGTAGCTGTGCATACTGTGTCCCATCTCATGGACCAATGTAAATAAATTGTCCAAATCATTGTGCCAGTTAAGTAGCATGAACGGATTGGTCCCATACACACCTGAAGAATAAGCACCACTTCTTTTACCTTCATTTTCAACAACATCAATCCACCGGTTCTTAAACGCGTCCTCCACGTGGCCCACATAATCACTACCCATAATTTGAAGGGCTGCTTTAGCTTCTTTTTGTGCTTCCTGATACGTGTAGCTTAAAGGCGATTTTCCTGTAATCGGTGTGTATAAATCATACATATGTAATTCTTTTAAATTAAGAATCTTCTTCCGTAAACCGACATACCTATGAAGTAAATCCAAATGATCATGCACCTCAGTTATCAAATTAGAATAAACCGATTCTGGAATTGCATTTGCACTCATAGCAGCCTGACGGGCATCTTTATACCCTCTAATTTGTGCTTTGAAATTATGAACCTTGACTTCTCCGGCAAGTGTCATGGCAAACGTATTTTTAAACTGCTCATACACTGCGTAAAGCTGTTCAAAGGCTTCTTTACGAACAGACTGCTCAGTTGACTGCAGCAGGGTTGAATACACGCCTTGAGACAATTGGACCGCTTCTCCGGCCTCATCTTTTACGAACGGAAACTTGAGATCAGAATTATCTAAGATTCCAAAAACATTAGAAGAAACTTCAAAAACGGATCCTGCACCAGCCAAAATGGCTTCTTCTTTTGTTGTAAGAACATGATTTTTCTTTAAGTTAAGTACTTCAAAGTAATGCTGATAAGGTTTTAGTTCTGTATTATTTTCTTGATATTTTTCCAGAGTAGCTTTAGGGATTGCTAAAATTTCTGGTTCAAACCAAGCTAATTTTGCAGACACCTTGGCCACTAAACTAGTGACTTGATCTTTTAGTGCTTGATTTTGATTATTTGAAGTATCTTGATCATTTTTTAGTTCTGCATAAACATAAATACGTTCCAGTTGGCTTTCAATTTCAAGCTCGCTTCGAATAGCTGTTAGCAAACTATTGCTGTCCTTGTCCAGACCACCAGCAAGCTTCACTAGCTCATTTACCCGTGGATGTAACTCGGCGATAGCCTTATTAACAGCCTCTTTATTTTTAAAAATTGTTGAAAGATCCCAAGTTAATTCAATTGGTACTTCACTACGTTTTGGTAATTGCTTAATTTCCGACATTTAATTTTCCTCCCATTTTAAATTAACCTTACTTTAACATACTCAAGCCGGTAAGAAATGTAATTTTTGGTTCAAATCATTGTACCAATAAGGTAATTTTTTAATTTGATAGTGTTCATGCTCAATTTGCATAATTCCATTTGAAAGTAAGTCATCTAAAAAATGTTGAAAATTCATTTCAACATCGAATTTCGAGCGAGAAATATTTGGAAATTGTAACTTGTATTCACTAGTTGAATTCTCAAACCATGAAAACAGCATTCGATATGAAAATAGTTGACTTCGTTTAGCTTCCATCAATCTAATTAAAAACCGTACTTTCACCTCGATAGGTATCATGGTTCCCGTTGGAAAATCAAAATCTTCGCCATGAACAAACCACGGACACCCCGCTAAATTTAAATGATGCATGTAGCAATACCTCTGTGCCTTCGCCAACCGCGGATCCGTGTATCTACCCAATAATCTCCTTTGTAATTCGAAAGCTTCTCGATTGGCATTATAATGATTTTCACGAGTCCACCTTTGGGTTTGATGAAATAACTCATTAAAAGTAGTTTTACTAGGCGAAAAGGCGTGGTCAGCCCACTTAATTTTTCCAAACAAATCTTGTGTAAGATGATGTTTAACTATAAATTGCTCAGTTTGCGGATTATAGAAAGAGAGAAATAGATTAAGTGATTTTTGAAAATAAGCGAATTTAGATATTTTTTCTAATGTTAGTTTTCTCGCCAAATAAGTTGGCCCCAAAATCCACCAAACTTTATATCCATGCTCATAATAGCCACGCGTTCTTGCGGAAAGCTTTTCCAAAGAAATGGGGCTACATTGAAACTCAATTGCCGTCCAATGGTGATGCCAATTCACTAAAATATCTGGTCTTTGTTGTAACTCCGGTAAATAAGCTTCTAATTTAACCGCCAGATGATTTTTTCGACACCAATCAAATATTTGTGTTTTTCCTTCTAAATGAGCCTTGGTTTCTCCCTCGCTGAAAACTTCACAATTCGATCCTGCGTGATGGGCAAAATGCGACAGCCGCATTTGACCATGCCTTAAAATCACAGCCTCCCCACATCCAGGACAAGTATATTTACTATTACGCCTTGCATCAACTGCCAGCACGCTTTGATTATTCTTATTTGCAACAAACATTTTGCCATCTCCCCCTACTTTTAAAATACGTAAGAAGCTGGTAAAACTTTTTCAAAACAAAAAAACTGATCTAAGCTTAAAAGCTAAGACCAGTATATTTACTTAAAATAGTGGCGCGTAAGTTCAAGGGCGCTCTGACTCATGATTTCTTTACCATGTTCATGCAAAACATCTGCTGTAACCTCAGAAGCATCCGCATATTCATAGGCAATTGCAAGTTCATTTTTGACAGTTTTCGGACTAGATTCGTCAACGAAAAAGATCAAATCTAAATAATACTCATCCCTATATTTAAACAGATTAGATGCTGCACTCTCGAGTCGCAAAACCCGAGCAATCTCAGGCATGCTTTCAAAGTTTGGTAATTTCAAAACAAACTCTTGCGTATTCGTATCTGGATCATTAAGATAGGGATCCAAATCAGCTGGACTAGAATCCTTTGTGGACTCTACCTTCTTTTTGCTTTCGTCATCATGTTGCATTAACTGATGCTTAATGAACTCAGAAACATCATCTTCATTGTTAATATTAAATGTATTACTATCAGCATTTACCTTTGAATTACCCTTCATATCAGAATTTTTACTAATAAAAAGTTCTAACCCATTTTGATTAGGTAACACCTGGAAAGTCACAGCATCATTTTCTTGAAATTGATGATCCGTATCGACCTCTTGTAAAATGCTGTAGAAAAAATCTTCTATCTGCTTATGACTGCCTAACAAATCAAGAACGGTAATGCCACGCTCGCTTAGATCCTCATTACCAATTACAACTCGAATTGTGTCATCATTAATTCGTTCCATTTCCATGGGTCGCACCTCCAGCTTCTCGTTACTTTTATCTGCTGTGTGTCACAACAGAATCTAACTAAAAAAATAGATTCATGGATATTATCCCACAAATCTAACTTTTTGCAATTAACCTGCCCTTAATTCTAAAGATCAGCTAAACGTTGTGCTTCGCGAAGCTCGTATGTCCGAACATCCCGTGGTAAGAATCGACGAATCTCATCTTCATTGTACCCAACTTGAAGACGTTTCTCATCTAAAATAATTGGTCTTCTTAGTAAGCCAGGATTTTTTTGAATTAAATCAAAAAGTTTCTGTAATGGTAATTCATCAAGATTTACGTTTAGTTTTTGAAATACTTTAGAACGTTTTGAAATAATTTCTTCCGTTCCATTTTCTGTCATTCTCAGAATGGATTTAATTTCATCCATTGTCAATGGTTCGGAAAAAATATTACGTTCCTGAAATGGAATGTTATTCTCTTTGAGCCATGCACGCGCTTTTCTGCAAGATGTACAACTCGGTGAAGTATATAAAGTAACCATATTTTTTCCTCCTTAACAAATCGAACCAAATTAAGCTTTTAATAAGCAAGTTCAATCTCTTTACATAAACTATTATAACCCGCCGCGCTTTATAAAGCTATAGTTTCTACAAACTTTTTTCTTACTTTTTGTAAATTACTATTGAACACTATCGGATATTCTGTTTCATACCTAGTTAATATATAACATATTAATCTTTAACGTTAATTTATTCAATAAGTCTTCTTAATTAAATTCTTATTGAAGACAATAATTATACATAATAACAAAAAGCACATAAAAGAACGGTCAAATCGTTTAAATGTAAACTATACCAATTTGCAAATTAGGCGGCTAAATCTGATATGTTCGGAGTTTATGTGCACGTTCCACTTGAACGCTTGTTCCCGCACTAGTTTGGGCTTCTTGCACTAATGTGTCTAAGCTACCTTCTTGGGGAAGATGCGTTAAGAGAAGGCGTTTGGAATGTGCTAGTTTTGCTAAGTCTCCAGACTCAGCTGACGTCATGTGCCATTTTTTTCCTGTTTTGTCTGCATAAAAATTTGTGTCTGTCATCAACATATCGGCATTTTGCGCAAAACTTACTAAACCAGAAAAATAAGCTGTATCAGAAGTAAAAACGAGCACTTTCTGCGAAACTTTTTCAACAAGTTTAATTGCAAAAGCCGGAACCGGATGCTGTGTTTTCATAAAAGTTAATTCGAAAGGCCCTAAATCTAAGGTCTGATCTTCACTATAAGCCTTTCCAACCGTTGAGTTTGGCCAGGTTAATGCACCAAAATTTAACGGATCCTGAGTATGTCCATAGATTGGTAAAACTGCTTCCTTTTTTGAACCGTTCTTCAACTGCCAATAATACTGAAGAACACCAACATCCGCCGTATGGTCATGGTGATAATGAGATAACAAAACAGCGTCCAATTGTAAGGGATCAAGAACCTTTTCCAGCGTCAGTAAAGCTTCACTTCCACAGTCTAAGAGGAGATTATAGCCTCCAGATTGGATCAAATATGAACTAGTCCCAACATTGTTCCAAGGATACCCACCATAATAACCTAACACCGTTAATTTCAATTTATACGCCCCTCTCGTTTACTTTTAGATTATGCTTTTCACCTGCGTCCCGCAAGTAATTAACCGTTTCCTATACTTAATTTAACATATCAGGCTCAAAAAAAGAAAACCTTTTCATATTTTTTTGCTAACAAGGTATAATGAAAGTGTAAGTTAAGTATTGATGCTTAAATAATTAAGTATGACATAAGAGGAGGGAATTATAATGCTTAAAACAATTTCATCAACTTTCGGAAGCTGGCCGGTTCTTAACCAAATCGAAAAAAATAATCCAGAACATAAATTTATTACCCTTTCTAGTTCAGCAATCAAAAATGATTTTCAATTATTAGACATTTCCGATAAACCATCCGTTTTTGCTAATCCACTAATTTATAATGTGTCATTTCACGTTGGCGATTTCAGTTGGAACGGATTTTATCGTTTTGCATTTATGACCCTTTCAAAAGAGGAAATTAAAGTACTCGATGCTAAAGTCATGAGATTTACGGCATCCGGGCATCTTCCATTAGGTTTAAATGATTTATTTTTGTTACAACCTGACAAAAAACCAAATGCACGCGTTTTACTAACCATTTGGCAATTGGACTCTGACTACTCATTTTGGCGGCGGTCCAAGAGCTACGAACCTTTTAAGATATACAGTGATAGTGGCGCTTATAACTATCACGATACAAATTACAGTGCCTACCAGCTGCATAGTTTGCAACCATAGTACCTTTAGTTTGTATAAAATCATAAAAACACTCCGTAAACTCGAGCTTTTTTAAAAAGTCCAAGTGTCCGAAGTGTTTTTATTTATTTTACTTTTAAGGTCATCGCATTGATTGCTACGATAATTGTGCTTAATGACATAATAGCTGCCCCAACCATCGGGTCAAGCATAAACCCAATGGGAGCTAAAACTCCTGCAGCAAGTGGCAATGCAATCAAATTATATCCTGCGCCCCACCATAAATTTTGCATCATTTTTTTATGTGTGTTTTTAGCTAATTTAATGAAACTAACAATATCCATCGGGTCGCTCTTCACTAATATAATATCAGCTGATTCAATGGCGACATCTGTTCCAGAACCAATAGCAATTCCAATATTGGCCTTTGCTAAACTTGGCGCGTCGTTTACGCCATCTCCGACCATCATCACTTGATCTCCTCGTCCCTGATACTCACCAATTATTTTTTGTTTATCTTCTGGATGCAACTGTGCACGATAAGTGGTGATTCCTAGCTGATCCGCTACTACTTTCGCGGTTTCTTCATTATCTCCAGTCAACATAACCGGTTCAATACGCATATCCTTGAATGTTTGAATTGCCTGCTTCGCACTAGGCTTAATCAGATCTCCTTCAGCAACCATTCCCACAACAACCTCTTCAGAAATTAGATAGGCGACTGAATTTCCTTCACTAGCCCACTTTTTAAATGAATCTACGTTGTAACTTAACTTCTGTTCTTCCAAATACATTGCAGAAACAATTTTATAAGTTTGACCTTCAACTGTCCCCTGTAACCCAACGCCAGTCAGCTGGGTCGCATTTTGAGCCTGCGCTACAGTTAATTTCTGTTGCTTTGCTTCATTTAAAATACCAATTGCCATTGGATGACTAGATCCATTTTCTAAACTAGCCATAATTTGAAGCATCTGATTGTCACTTAAATCATTTTGATAACTCTCAAAATGACGAACCTTAAATAATCCTTCAGTTAAAGTGCCAGTTTTGTCCATCAGAACGTACTTAATTTTTTTAATTGATTCCATCGCATCTCGATTGCGTATTAGAAGGCCATGATTGGCCGCCAGTGCCGTGCTACGAGCAGTGACTAGTGGAACTGCTAAACCTAATGAATGTGGACAGGCGATGATTAGAACCGTCACAGTAATGGACAGACCAACAGATAACCCATTAAAAGCGGTCCACACTGTAAAAGCAATAATTCCGATGATTAAAGCTGCATAGAATAGCCATCCTGCTACACGGTCTGCTGTATTTTCAATTTTAGATTTATTTTGTTGGGCGTCGGCAACCATCTTTTGTACTTGCGCAAGATAACTCGTTTCGCCTGTCCCGGTGACTTTAAACTCAAATGTACCATCACCATTAATTGAACCGCCAATGACTTTATCCTTCGCAACTTTTTCGACCTGTTTTGCCTCGCCCGTAACCATTGCTTCATTTATCGTGGATTTCCCTGAAATGATAACCCCGTCTGCAGGAACTTTTTCTCCAGCACGAACCTGTAAAGTTTCTCCATTTTGAATATCCATAATCTTGACATCGCGCAGTTTCTCATTTTCGACAAGATGGGCTTTATCTGGCAATAGCTTTCCTAAGGCATCCACGGCACTACCGGCTCGGCTAACTGTATTCATTTCAATCCAGTGACCTAAAAGCATAATTACGATTAGCGTAGATAATTCCCAAAAGAAACTCTCTTTTTGTGGTTGAATATTCAAAATATCGTTTGCGATAAAAGCATATATACTATATATATATGAAACCGAAATTCCTAAAGCGATCAGCATCATCATTGCCGGTTTACGCTCTTGCAACTCACCTTTTGCACCACTGAAAAATGGTTTTCCTCCATAGAAAAATAAAATCGTAGCTAACCCTGCGACAATCCAGTCGGATCCAGTAAAACTAAATTGAAAAGGTAAATCCATTCCCATCATTGGACTCATTAAAATGATTGGAATCGTCAAAATAAGTGACACCCAGAATTTTTGTTTTAAATTACCCATATGCATCATATGTCCACCATGATTCATGGTATCGTGATCCATATTCATATCCATCATATCGTCATTCATTTTGTTAACTCCTCCTCTGGTATACAGTTACATGCTACTTGGTCAGGTGCCGTTTGCAATTTATCATTAAGAACCTTTTGAAGATTCTGGATATCGGTTTTACTTAATTGAATCTCTTGAATAAGTTGCGCTAAAACTTTTCCGTTCTTCATAGCACACATATTTTGAAAAAGTCTATTTGCTTCTTGTTGCATAGCGTTCCGCTCAGATATTGCACACTGATAAGTATTTGTGTGTCCATCTTTTGTTGCTGTCAACATTCCTTTTTGCACTAACCGACCAATTAAAGTCTTGACCGTTGATGCCTTCCATGGACGTTTTCTAACTAATAATTGAATGATTTCACTGCTAGTTGCTTTTCCTAAGGTCCAAACAATTCGCATTACTTCCCATTCGGAAGTAGTAATAGCTAAATCCTCGGTCATAATATCTCCTTCGTTTACAAATGTAATCTACAAATATAAGATTACATTTGTAAACAAAAAATGTCAAGGCCGTTGTTCATAAATACTTATTTATTTGTGCTATGATTAATTCATTACAATATACAAAGAAAGGTTCAATATGAAAATAAAAATTAGTCGCCCGCTTATTATAAATATGATTCTCGATTTATTATTTGGTATCTTTTTTATTTATTACTTGCAAAGCGATACGGTTAGCTCGTCTTCCGGATATCGCTGGCTGATTACTGCATTTGCTGCTTATGATTTTACGGATATCATTATGAGTATTAGGAAAATAATTCTTGAAAATAAAAAAAATAAGAAGTAGAATTCAGTGCTTGAATTCTACTTCTTTTTCTTTTGTATCGTCTGTACATGCTTGGTTAATAAAATTATTTCTAAACAAAAAAACGATTTCTCCCATTAAAACAGGAAAAATCGTTTTACAACGTATGGTCTAAACCAAGGCGGTAACCGGATTTGAACCGGTGATGAAGGTTTTGCAGACCTCTGCCTTACCACTTGGCTATACCGCCATTACTTTCAGTTGCAAAATTACCAACGCTTAACAGATTATCACAGCGACGGCTTTTTGTAAAGGTATGGTTTGACCAAAGATTACCTATCAGAGCCTTCTTTTAGTTGTCCTTACCTGGTTTACTTGCCTTTTTGATTTTGAGCATACTTTATAAAAAATAATCAAACCTGCTACAATTGTTACCCAGAATATCCATAATGCTATCGAAATTTTATTAAAAAATAATTCCGATTATAAAAGCAAGTGAAACTGCAAAATATGCATTACGAAAAATAAAGCAGGCCAACCGAAAAATCCTAATACCAGAATACCAACTATAATTCCACTGACCATAAAAATGCACTTCTTTCGATTTCATTTTTTATATCTTAATTATACAACTAAGTACTGATGTAAAGGTATTTTAGGTCGATAGAAGAAGAAAAAACGAAATTAAATTACTACCAACATGTGCAAAAATTACGTAACTTACTTTTTTCTCGTTGCAATAAATGAATTGAAGCCACAGGCTCATAACTCACTAAATATACTGAATGTAGTATTGATTATTTAACACCAAATAACAAAAAAGTTAGCCGCTTAAATTAGACATAAACGTGTCCAGATTCTTGACTTAAGCCCATTTATTATACAGCTATAGCAACTGAATATTTTGAAAAGCCCTTAATGTATCAAATCAATCTCTTGCGGAATATAACCAATTACTTGGTTGTGAAAAAATAATTCATTTTAATTTAGTTCCGTAAAACTTTTACTCAGAAAACTAATGTCGCCTTCACAGGAACACGCTATCAATCCCGCAAGTTTTCAGTAATGTCGATTCCACGCTTCCGATTCACCAACAATTATGACGTTTTCTCATCCCTCAACATTTAAATTAAGATCTTTATAAAATGATCTTATCACCATTTGACTTTTTTAATTAAGATATCCAAAACTTTTTTCTCACGCTTACCACTTCAAAAACTTCTTCCTGCTGCTAACTTTATAGGATGAAAATTCAGAAAATTTTGATTCACACAGTGTTTCGTA
Organism: Pediococcus sp. M21F004; assembly: GCF_051122535.1. NCBI lineage: Bacteria > Bacillati > Bacillota > Bacilli > Lactobacillales > Lactobacillaceae > Pediococcus > Pediococcus sp. M21F004. Next base: position 68,212 of record NZ_CP177314.1, on the reverse strand, counting down.
ACTGGAAAAGCATCTTGATCGGTATTCAGGAAACACTTGTATCCCAGTTTTACTATCGAATTTTAATGATGTTATTTGTCCATGAACTAGGATACAAACGTAATAGTTCTTTGCTGTCCCGCTGTCACTTTCAAAACACTGTATACGCTGGATTTCTCCAAGCATTTATCATTGGTCTACCTTCTCGCTCGAGACTCCTGATCATTGCCTGGAAGTTATTGGCATCATCTATGGAATTGGCTATGACGCCAATTAATAATGGTTCACTGTATCGTAATACTAATGAGTCGTCCGCACCTTTTATGGGAGTATCACCTATTCATTACCGTGCGGTATAGACCGCAATTTAAAATTATCCATCACTTCTTGCAAGATGTGGGCGTTTTTTAATCAATTTCATAAAAACTATTCCTATATTCGCATATTATAAGGAATCATTCGAAAAGGATTTAAATCGAAAACATTTTACAAAAAAATGGACACTTATTAAGTCCTTCTACGGAAAAATAAATGTATCATTTTAAAAGTCGCACTTAAAGACTCCAAAATAACATTGCTGACACAAAAGTATATTAAAAAATTCAAAATGTTCACAAAATAGCCACTATTTCAAATTAAGTGAAAATAACAAACATGATGGTGGTATTATGGTCGGTAGTTCTAACTTTTTAAAGGAAGGTGATTTCATTGGTTGAAAGATTAACTGGAGTTGTGGCTTTATTGTTGGCAATATGGCAATTCTATTCTGTTTACAGGACATTTAGGCACTTAAAGCAGCATGGCGGAAAGGAGACCTCTTCATTTATTTTAGTATCCTTATGGAGCGCTGCTTTCTTTGGCCTCATTATGGTTTTTATTGGTTTTATGCTGATGCTAAAGCAATTTTAAATTAATTTAAAATTGCTTGTGAATCTTTATGTGGAAGAGTGTATAACGCGGTTGATGAAGGTAGTGAGCGTCTTAAGAGCACGTTATTTTTGTTGGTGTGTTTTCGAAGTCTATGTAATCGTTTGCATTCAAAGACTTTTACTGTTTTTAGTAATAATAATCTCGATTTTACTATAATTAGTACAGGAGATAAATATTATGAAAAGCTTAGATAAAGTTTCTAAACTGGGTGTAGAATTATCAGAAAATGATTTGAAGACTATCGAAGGTAGAACGAGCTACAAAAATAAATGGTGGTATAAGACTCTTACCGCAATCAGAAAAGTAGCCGAAGAAGGATCCGACCTTTGGCAATTAAAATTTCCGTAGAATTCTGAAGTTGGTAATTTAAAAAAAGACTTTGAGGCGATGAATTGGTTTGTTACTAAAAATTTATCGCCTTTTATTTGAATGAATGGTAGTGAAATTATAAACATGATTAAATTTAAAAGGACTCAGGACAGTGAGTACACTGGATTTAAGTCAAGAATCTGGACACGTTTATGTATAATTTAAGCAACTAATTTTTCTTTTTCATTTGGGGTTAAATAATCGATGCTGCTATGAGTCCAATTGCTATTATAAAAGCCCTCAATGTAGCTAAATAAGGCATAAGTTGCTGCTTTAAAGTTTTGATAATGATGCTGATAAACTTCTTTCTTCTTAAGACTGGCATGAAATGATTCTAAAACTGAGTTGTCATATGGACAACCAAGCCTGCTATAAGAATGGCGGATACCACGTTCCGTCAGCAGTTCTTCAAAGCTGGTGCTTCGATATTGGCTCCCTAAATCGGTATGCACAATCAGCTTATCCGTGATTGTTCTAGTTTCAAAAGCTTGTTGTAAAGTATCGTTCACAAGATTGGCAGTCATATGGCGACTCAGTTTGTGGGCAATAATCTTACGTGAATATAGGTCTTGAATGCTTGATAAATAACACCAGCCATCAGCTTTGGTGTGAATATAAGTAATATCAGCCCACCACTTCTGATTGGGAGCTGTTTTACTAAAATCTTGTGAAAGAATATTTGGATAATCAAAGTTATCAAGGTCATTTGCCTGTTGGTAATGCCATTTTTTACGCGTAATTAATTTGAGTTCCATTCTTCGCATCAAACGTTGCACTAATTTAATACTGACGCTTTTACCTTCTTTATGGAGTTCTTTTAGAATTTTAGGATTCCATCCTGATAGAGTTTGACAATCATTTTCTTGAAATCAACTGAGTATTTCTGCTTTGGTCATAAAAACACGATCCTTCCTATAATGGAATTATACTAAATCGTGTCCATGAATTCATACTACATTCAACCAAATGCTACCCTTTAGTTATGAACACCAAGTCATAAAATCCAAGCTTTCTAAACATTTCAGCTATCTACTGCTACTAACATGCCAGTAACTAAAGCTCGTCTTCTCCGATGATGATGAACCTCTATTTTTCTTTGAATTCTAGCATGTGATTACAACTTACTGATTGCATTCATGCTTAGCTATCCGAATTGATACAGTGATAATTGCCAATTTTCATAATACGTCAAATTTTGTTTAAACAGTCACGATATTTTATGAAAAATATAGTTTTTTTGCAATTTCTTCAAATTCTACCCAAAATTAACAGACTTAACTGTTTTCCCCCACAAAAAGTGATTATTTCGATGGAAAAATCGAAAAAACAAGCATATCTTTCATAACACCATCTAACACAACTTGATTATGAAAATGTCCTTCTAATAACATCCCCAAACGTTTAGGTATTGCCAAGCTCGCCGTATTGTTCACATCAATATAAGACATGACTTTTTTAAAATGTAAATTTTCAAAAGCATAAGTGGATACTGCCTTTACCGATTTAGTCATAATTCCTAAGCCGTGAAATTCCCCCCCAACCAGTATCCAAATTCGGCGTGCTTATTAATATTGTCTAATTCATGAAGGTCAATCATTCCAACCTTTTTTTCATCAAACAATATTGTGAACATTAATAGTTTATGCGCAACATTTTGTCGTTCAACGTATTGAAGAAAAACTAATTCATCTTTTTTTGATAATGTTGTATACGCCCAGGGCATCCATTTCTTTAATTCTTGCCTATCGTGATCAATAATTTGAAAAAGTGCATCCGCATCTTGTTGCTCCGCTAACCTAAGTTTTGCTATATGCCCGGGTATATTTAATGGTATTTCAATTTTCACGATTCAACACCCCCTATCTAAATTGACAATATTTATGAGTTGTTTGTCATTCAAGTAGCGCTCAAAATTTTCAATAAAAAGTGCATATATTGATTTTCTAAAATGTGGCATAATTCCAGCAATATGAGGAGTAATAATTATCCTTTCATTTATCCACATCTCAGAACTTTGAGGTAATGGTTCTTCTTCAAAAACATCTAGCATTGCTAGCCTTATATACTTTTCTTTTAACAGACGTAAAAGATCATCAGATTTAACAACTGCACCCCGACCAACATTAATAAAAACCATCCCTTTATTAAAACTCTTGAGTAAATCATACGTAAACAATCCATGAGTCATAATGGTGTCAGGCAAGCAATTAATTATATAATCTGGTGCTGAAAATTTTTTTGACTTAATACACTCTTCTAAACTCATGGAAGCTACAAAATGACTTTTGGCGGGCATCTTACCGCTTGTATTAACCCCCATATCTTAGTAGCTCCATGTGAGTTAAGAACTGAAGCCACAGACTTGCCCAGATTTCCAGTTCCAAAAATCAAGTAGCTTTTTTCCGTTAAATCAGCTAAAGCGGATGGCTCCTTCCACCTCTCATACTGTCTATTCACAATACTTTGCTGAACTCCCTGAGTATCCATCAAAATATAAGTCAACACCATCAATGCATTTCTGTTAGAATTGATTCCTGAAGCAGATGTTAAAGTTATTTTATTTTCTTTCAATTCTTTTAAGGGAAAGTAATCAACTCCAGCAGATACTGATTGAATCAATAAAAATCGAAATATTTGACACCCCGGCGTACGCAAAACGTCCACAAAGTATTCATTTTTTGGGGTTTTAGAGTGTTTTGCTAAAAATTAAAAAAGCAAAAAACTATTAAATCGGCATTTTAGAGTAAAAAAAAAGCCCCTCAGGGGGGCACTAGTGCCGCCGGTGGGGGTTTTGTAATTCAAAGAATGCCTGTATGACGCTTTTTCTGGAGGACTGGCGTACACAAGGCGTTCACACATCTTAACGTTTTTTGACATTTTATAACAAAATTGGTAATTCTCATGCTAAAGACCAGAGACCGAAAGGCCTCTTTTTTTTCATTTATAAAACAAAAACGCCCAATCTCTCATGCTACCGAGAATCGATCGTTTTTCTTAAATCTTCTTAAACATATTTTTAAGGCGGTAACCGGATTTGAATCGGTGATGAAGGTTTTGCAGACCTCTGCCTTACCACTTGGCTTTAATCACAGCACCAGCCTTTTGTAAAGGATCTGTTTAGATGGAGATCATTCAAACACCAAGCTTTATAACACGTTTATGTCTGTTTTGCTTGTTTTCTAGACCACAGCCCATGAAATACAGCCAAACCAATTGCAATCTAAATCCAGAATATCCATAACGCCAGCGTAAATTTAATTAAAATAATAATTCCAACAACACAAGCAATTGGTACAGCAAATTTTAGAATCATCAAAGCAACCAAAAGACCGTAGCAAGACACCAGCAGGTGATCCAAACAAGCACTTTCATAAAATTTATTTTTTCTTTGTAACCATACGAATGACCGTTCGCACACAATCGTTTCAGATAAGTAAGAAACTTAAGGAAGTATCTTTCAAAAAAACGTATAGCACTGATTTCCCAAACTCAACTGAAACGAATTAACATTTAATCATGAGCATAAAACACATATCGAAATATTTTTGAGCGGTGTTTCTATCAGCCTGCATACATTAAATATCATTTAACTAACACTTCAATTCAAATATATATTGATTCATCAGGTTAACCAATTTGACCTAATTTCATCTAAAAAATCCGTTTTATACTCATAGAACAGGATGTAATGAGTATAAAACGGATAAAGCATTTCATATTTAGTAAAATGACGATGTATTCATAGGTACTGTCCAACTAGAAATAATGTACAACTATAAATTCACACCATTACAAATACTCCACATCTTTAATCTTAAGCATTCTTCTAATTCAAGAAAACAAAACCGATTTTAGATTTTTATTTTGAACCAGCTATTACACTAACTATCTAGTTTGATGCTCTTTCTTCTCTGTATCATTTTTTTTAATTTTGTCCTTTTTTTTATGTTCCACAATACTACAGCCATCGGGACCGCACACGCCGGCGTCACTCTGACTACCGAATGCTTCAATCGTAATAAAATCTTTTTTTTCCATTTTATTTCTCCTCTACTTGAACCTGTTTAAGTGCCTTAATAAAAGTTTCATAAGGTTGAGCTCCACTAATCGCATATTTATTATTAATCACAAAAAATGGGGCTGCGTGAATTCCTGATTGTTGAGCTTCCATCTCATCATTAATCACATCTTGATGATATTTATCCGTATTTAAAACACTTTTTACATCTTTTTGCTCAAGCCCAGCTTCAATACTAGCATTAAGCAAAACACTATGATCAGCGATAGACTTTCCTTCACTAAAGTATACCTTATAAAACTTACTAATAACTCGTTCAACTAGCTTTGAATTATTCTTACTTTCTGCTAACTTAATTAATCGGTGAGCGTCAACCGTATTGGTTGGAATAACGCTATTGATTCTCATTGGTAAATTATCACCTTTAGCCATTGATTCAATATAGTTCATTTGCTCTTTTGCCTGGGACTCTAGCGTCTTATCGCCATGTGTAAAATGCTTAATATACCCATCATTTGTTGCTTTTGGTGCATTCGGATCCAATTCAAAGGACTTAAACTTTAACTGAGTACTATCGTAAATACCAATTTCTTTCATTGCCCGCTTCATTCTATTCGAACCAATATAACAAAAAGGACAAGCAATGTCAGACCAATACTTGATTTCCATAATATTTATCTCCTCTCTACTCCCAAGCACGGTTCTATAGCTCAATTGTTCAATCAACTCTAAGGAATTTTAATCAACAAAAATTCTTAGCATTTTTAATTTCATTTTAGTGAAACAAATAAAATTATACTATAGATATATCTTTTAGATATATCTTTGCTGATCACTATTCAACTATTTAATTGAACAGTTGAATATTACCACAGCTTGGAATTTTGTCAATTCTTAAGCCTTACGCTACTCAATTTAAATTTATCTGGCATAACTTAGTTCTCTCCACTCTTGATAGCTACTATTTAAACTGGAAGCATCAAAACCGTGCTCATTTAAACTACGTGTAGCTTGGTTAGAATTAACGCAAAGTCTTCCCCGACAATATACAATAATTCGTTTTCCCTTAGGCAACTTATCATAATTATTTTCAAGTTCGCTTAAGGGAATATTTATGGACCCATCCACGTGGCCCGCCTCATATTCATCAACCGGGCGCACATCCAACAAAACACTATTTCTCCGCCAGCTAAACGCTTGCTCTAACGAAATTATTTTGACCCCTTTTTCGTGGTCAGCTTGTTGTTCAATGGCCCTCATTTCAGAAAGTTCCTCCTCACCAATTTTAACTAGCAAATGAATTAGCTTGCCGATTTTTTTTGAGGTTAAGCTGTAAATAACTCGGTTGCCGTCTTTTACCGTCTTTACAAGGTGACTTCCCTTTAATACTTGTAAGTGACGCGAAGTATTAGCAACACTTATGCCAGCCTCTTTTGAAATACTATCGACAGATTTAGACGATTGTGTCAAGAGATCTAGGATTTCCAACCGTTTATCACTGGATATCCCTTTTCCAAGACGAGCCAATTCACTATACAACTGATTTTTGTAATTTTGTGCTTCCTTATCCATAGTTGTACTCCTTACTATAATTCAACAATTTTATTGAATAGTTTAATAGATTTGCTTATATTTGTCAATTCAAAACTATATTCAAGACATTGCATTCCCTTAAACAAAAATATCAAAATATAAATTTGTATTTTGACCAAACATCCTTAAAACACTTTTTCTTTCAATCATTCCATAAAATTCAGAAGAATTGTTTAGTCCTTTTACGATGTTGCTTTCGATACCTACTAAATCTATATCACATTCTTTAGTGAGTTGAATTTTTTCACTCTCATAGCGAGTGGATTTTATTGCACACAATTAAAATGCTAACTTAAATCAGGTTATAAGCAATAAAAAAAGGACTTGAAAATTTCAAATCCTCAAAAAAAACCTTTTATCCGGTTCATATTACCTGATTAGATTTGGCCAATATGTTCATCAATAGTTGCCGCTATCTGATCCTGAACTTTAACTCCTGCACTTTCAAGCTCAGCAATTTTATTTGAAAACTGTGGTAAATACCGCTTGTTTGCAACTAACATTTCATCTAATAGATTTTTCGATTTTTGTCCACTTGGGATAAGCGGATTCATAATAAATGCCTGAAGCGCTAACCCGTAATCACCAGTAACAGCTGCTTCATCGATAACCAATTCCATGTTTTTCATTAGCTGTAACCAACCACGTTCTGCTGGCTGTAAAGGACCGAACGCCAACGGAATAGCCCCCGTTGCTCCAACTCTAGCAGAAACTTCTACCACGTGATCATCCGGTAAATCAGGAATAGAGCCATTATTCATTGTTGAAACAACCATATGCGTTCGTTTGTCGTTATAAATCGACGCGATTGCTTCACAGGCAGCATCAGAGTAATGCGCACCACCACGTTCAGCTAACTGTTTTGGCTTATGATCCAAATTTGTATCTTGGTATAGTGCAAACAACTCATGTTCAATTTGCATAACCTGCTGTGCTCGTGTGCCAATATCGTTGAATTCTTCTAAACTATGACTTAACATTTCCTGTTCGCGATAATAATAACGATGATAACCACATGGAATCATTTTCATTTGCTGTAACTGTTCCCGGAAAAACTTTACATCAAAAATATTCTTTGGTAACCCAACGTCAGATCCATCATAAATTTTGTTAATGATATCCATTGTGACTTCACGACCAGTATTATCCCAAACACGATGCCAATGAAAATGATCAATACCCGCAAATTTATAAGTTAATTCATCTAACCTCTTTCCAATCGTTGCAGGTTCATTCATCATCGCCATCACTGGAACATTACACAAACCAATAACTCGATCCCATTTTCCCCACGTCCGAATTGCCTCTGTAATCATACCACTTGGATTTGTAAAATTAATCAACCATGCATTTGGACATAACTTCTTCATATCTTTTACGATATCCAAAATAACGGGGACCGTACGAAAAGCTTTAAAAATACCACCTGCACCATTAGTTTCTTGTCCCAGAAATCCATAGCTGCCGGGAATCCGCTCATCCTTAACACGAGCCTCCAAGAGCCCAACTCGAAATTGAGTAGATACAAAATCGGCATTTTTTAGTGCCGCACTTCTATTAAGTGTTGTGTGCACCTCCCAATCCAATCCGGCAGATTTCACCATTCTTTTGGCCATTGCTCCAGTAATAGCCAGTTTCTTTTCCCCGTCCGGAATGTCGACTAACCAAATTTCTTTAATTGGTAGTTGTTTCTTTCGTTTTATATAACCTTCAATTAATTCTGGTGTATAACTAGAACCTCCACCAATTGTAACCATTTTTAACGCTCCGCGTGACATACTAATTCCCCCAATTACTTTTATTTTTTAATACAAATGCATTTTAATTGATGGGAACGTTCCCATGTCAAGCGTTTTCAATTCATTTTTTTAAATCTGAAAACCTACCCCAGTCTACCCACTGTGGATTTAATCTTGTGATCGGTAATTTTTCATTATGCAATTGATTGTACAAATAGTTAAAACTATTCTGAGCTTGCTCACGAAAACACAAATCAACAGTCGGAAAACCTACTAATTTTGCAATCTGACTATTATCAGTACCAATAACTAAACAATCCTCAGGTACCTTTTTACCAGCATCACGTAAGGTTGCAATAAATTCTGCCGCCACGTAATCTGAGTAACAAATAACAGCTTGTGGAGGTTGTTTTGCCTGCAACCATTGCTGTGCAGCAATCTCGCCTGCCATTGCTTGCTTTTTAAAGTGCTTTTGCCATTTTACTTCAACCCTTGGGCAATCTCTGGAAAAATCTTTTAATGCTTGAAGACGAGCCTGTGTATTCGCGTCACGTAAGCTTGAAAAAACGTGTCCAATACGTTGATATCCGTGTTTAGTTAATCGCTTCAATATCATTGTATAGATCGGATAATGGTCAACGTAGGCAGAATAAACACCAGGTAATGTTACTCGATGCCATGTCGCAAGTGGACCGAAGGCTTTATAAGACTCAATAACTGACCAAGAATTATTTCTAGTCATTAAAAAAATCCCATCAAGTACTTTAGTTGCCATTAAATCTAGCGCATTTCGTTCTCCTTGTTTATCCTGTGTATAGTAAAGATTTACGTTATACCCTTTTCTGCGCGCAACTTGTATAAATACACTTGTAAATTCACCAATAAGCGGAAAATAATCACTCACTAAAAAACCTAATGTATTTGACTTCTGCTGGCTTAAATTTCTTGCAGTTTGATTCGGTATATAATTCAAATTATGCATTGCTTTTAAAACGTTTTCTCTTTTTTCTTTACTTACATAACCATTGCCGCTTACCACCCGAGAAACTGTTGATTTAGAAGTTCCTGCTAATTTTGCAATATCATATATAGTTGTCATTTTTTCCCTTTCCTAAATAATTATCGTTTTAAAATCCCCTACGTACTCACCTCTTATTCGAATAAAGGTGATCCATCAAACTAATTAAATCATACTTTAACTCTGAAGAATTTCAAACAGCTTTTGTTTTAAAAGTATTTAAAATTAATGTCCTCGATATACACGCACTGGTCCGAACCTCGTTTAGATAATCTCCAATTATTCCATTAGCAGAAATTAACAAAAAATAAAAAGTATTGCCTAATAATGAAAACGGCATTCAGAAGACTATTGACACGTATAATATATAATGGAGTTGCGGGGATCGAACCACGTTCCCTAATCCCTAGTATGACGCCATTTATTTTTTAAGAACAAAATATAAAAGATTTTCAAAAGGTACTTTTTTAACCTGCAAGTTCACTTAACATACATATTCAGCAAAAATTAAGAGAAGAAGAAACGTACTATTAATTAACCCCTTTCGAGAAATTAAATCATCTTGGTCTTCCCTACTCCTTAGAAAGTTTGTCTAACAATTATGAAGCACTTCATCCCGCCAAAAAAATAAATGTATTTACGGAAAGAAATATTTCTAGTTGCGCAACATTCCTTGCGTTTATTTTAGTATGGGAAGCTCGTCGGTGGAGTTTTGTAATTCAAAGAATGCCTGTATAACGCTTTTTCTGGGGGATTGGCGTACACAAGGCGTTCACACATCTTAACGTTTTTTGACATTTTATAACAAAATTGGTAATTCTCATGCTAAAGACCAGAGACCGAAAGGCCTCTTTTTTTATTTATAAAACAAAAACGACCAATCTCTCATGTTACCGAGAAGCGATCGTTTTTCTTAAATCTTCTTAAATATGTTTTTAAGGCGGTAACCGGATTTGAACCGGTGATGAAGGTTTTGCAGACCTCTGCCTTACCACTTGGCTATACCGCCATTGCTGTAAATTGCAAAATTACCAACGTTTAACAGATTATCACAGCAACTGCCTTTTGTAAAGGTGTGGTTTGGTCAAAGGTTACCTATCACAACCTTCTTTTAGTTGTTTATACCTGGTTTACTTACTTTTTTTGATTTTGAGCGTACTTCATGAAAAATAATCAAACCTACTACAATTGGTACCCAAAATATCCATAATGCCAGCGCAACTTTTATTAAAAAAATAATTCCAATTATGAAAGCAATTGGAACAGCAAACTTCAAAATAGGCGTCACGAAAAACAAAGCAAGCCAACCAAAAAATCCTAATATCAGAATACCAACTATAATTCCACTAATCATAAGAATATAATTCTTTCAATTTCATTCTTTATACCCTTATTGTACCACTAAATACTGGTATAAAGGCGTTTTAGGCTAATAAAAGAATTAAAAACGAAATTAAATTACTACCAATATGTGCAAAAATTGCATAACTTATTTTCTTCTCATGACAGTAAATGAATTGAAGCCACAAACTCACAATCTCGTAACTAATTAAATAAACGTCATTATGAACCAGCGCAAACGTCAGAGCTACTACCCAAGCAGATATTGCGATCACGAATTTTCTTGAAGTAAAGGGTCGATAATCTAAATCTTCAAGCCTATTTTTCAAACCACTAAAAAGGGATTCTCTAAAAGTAAATTCCTCAATAATTGGCGCAATTATTAAAATATACAATAAAACCAATGGAACATGTCCCACCGTATTCATCAACGAAACAGTATTTTTAGAATTTAGTCTTACTCCTGAAAAAAACGTTTCACCATATATAACTCCAATGTTGATGAAATACAAAACTATGGCGTAAATTGTTGCTCTAATATATGAGAATTTTCGAACTTTTCGCCATATGTTTGACCATTTAAATTGAAACTTTCTAATCCAAAGATCAAACGTTAATATAAAAATTGGCACCAATAGATACCATACGATAACTTCATTTATTATCTTTTGAAAAATTATGGGTAAAACAAACATCATCAAATAGGCACTGGTAGTGGTTCGATTAGGATGCTTTTTTAACCAACTTTTTATTTCTTTAGCCTTACTACTCAAGCTGCTCAACCTCCCTTGCTGAATATCATAATCATGCTTTATAAAAAAAGAACACAAAAAAAATAGAAAGCATTCGCTTCCATCATTTTCCAATTACTTATTCTGCTCAGTTACTTTCATTGAACGATCAATCCGGGAACGCCCCGTACTATAGTCAAATTTAACTCCTGGTTCTACATTCCATACAAACACATTAAAGTTAAGCGCTTTGTCTGTAGACAACGCCTGTAAATGATAACCAATGGGCATTAAATCAGTACCTTTGAAAACTGTTGATACTTGGTAAATTACTTTTTTGTTAGCTTCCAAAGCATCGCGAACCTTTTCTTCAAAAATTTGCATTGTTTTTTGGTTACTAAATTCCGTTTGTGTTGCTAAATTTTTCGGATTATCTAGTGATCCTAATTCACTAACATCGTATTGACCGTTTTTATTGAATTTCCCAGTGATTGAATACGCCAATAGATGTCCACGATTAAGAATCTCAATTTTTCTGCCGTTCATCGTTACTGCCTTTTGATGCCAGCCGGTTGGTCGCCAATCCTGGCCAGTTCGTGTACTGGATCGAACTAAATTACGATGCTCTAAATATCCAGTGACAGTAGTTGTTCTGTTGAAACGATCCAAATCACCATAGTCTATCTTGTTAGACCTCCAATTAGCAACATCCAAAATGCTTTTGCCCTGATTAACATTTATATACGAAGAAAACCCACTCTTAAATGTTAATTGACGCAAATTACTGTCCTTCACACTTTGCGTACTGGTATTGATTGTCTTTTGCTGCTCGCTTGCTGGTCTACTGTTGAATTGATCAATATACTGTCCAATTTGTTGCCGATTTGCTCCCAACAAGGCAGCAATAATAATTACTAGGGTAGCTAGCCAACTAGTTCTTCTCTTTTTCAAAATTCTTCTCCAATTTTTAATCTAAATAGTTTCAACAATGAATGAATGCCCTTTATTAGACTTCTTTGTAATGATATTTGCCATTGCAACATAGTCTTGTGCTTCATCGTAAGAATTAAACTTACTTGCTTCTTTTTCCGGAGCATCGACTTCAACTAAATCTAAATATGTCCAAACGAATCTATTGTTACGTACATCTTTTACTCTATATGCCATTCACCATTTCTCTCCTCGTATACAAAAATAGCTGTTACATTTCATTTTAAAATGAACAGCTATAAAAAATCATATTTGCAATTTCGTTATCTGTCAAGACCTGTTTTGCCATAGATTTTTTAAAATCCTTGCGATCCTTGTTGTAAATCTCCTAAATCAGTAATCTCATCAATTTGATTTTTTTTACTATCAAAATGAATTCTAAATAAATGTTGATGAGATTTCATCTCATCTTGAGTATTGTACTTGCTTTGATATTTGACTAGAACAACAGCTGTCTTATCCGTAGATCCTTGTACAATATGTGGGAACACTTGTAAGTCTGTTAATTTAGCAGTTATTGTCCCTGCATATTTTTTTATGTTAGATGGGAACATTTTCTTTAACAACAATTCAGACAATTTCCCCTTCAATTTATTACCACGGTTAACATATGTTCTTGGAGTAAAAGTATAAAATGTTTTAAAAACGTCATTAGATAGCTGATTCAATTGTTTGTTGCTATCTGTTTCTGGGTTACTATTGTTATTTTCCGCTGTTGCCACCCTCAGATCAGCCTGTTGTTTGATTTGAGATTCGTTTTTTTGTTCTTTCTTTACTTGTGCGTTTGCATAAGCAATTTGCTCACGTGTTCGATGTGTTACTTGATTAAGTTGCTGTCCAGAATACATTATCCAACCAATTAAACCCACCGAAAGAAATAGCACCAACACTATCAACCAATTTCGTTGCGTTTTATATTTTTCATTATCGCGTCTCAATTTTCAGCTTCCTTTGCTACTTATTTTTCTTCATACCTTCAGTAATTAGCTTTTGAGGATCCAACCAAGTGCCATCATTCTTAAAAGCATGTCCCTCAGCTTGTTGCCAACCCATTTTCTTTGTGATACCCAGGTGAAGATGATCGGTATTTCGTGTTCCTATCACTTGACCTGTTTTAACAGTGTCACCCTTATGAACTTTGATACCACCAGTTGAAGTATTGAACTCCTGATAAACAATCTCCATATTGCCATCTTTGGTAACCACAACGGATTTTCCTAAACCGTTAGGAAAACTGTTGTCAATTCCAACAGTTCCTGGATCACCAGCAAAAATCACTTTTCCAGCATGAACTGCCATAACATTAGATCCAGGCCAGCTGGCAGTGCCAAAGTCGAGCCCATCATGGAAATTACCTTGACGAGAAGCGGAGGCGCCAAAATCCTGTTCACTCCCAAAACTTCCATGTCCTTTAAATGGCCAGCCCCAAGTTCCTCCAATGCTATCTGTGTCGTCTGAGGAACATCCTGAATTACTACTAAAATCATCACTGGTATCAGCAATGATGGATCCAGACACTTTATCATCAGCTCCAAGCTTTCCATACCATGCATCAGCCATTTGATATCTCCCAGGTCCTCCAGATCCATTATTCGTTAGATACCATTGTTCAGGATTCTGTGACATACCCTCATAATCCATCAGGAACCGATAAGTGGCTTTGTGAACATCAGTTATTTTTAAATCTTTGATAACTCCTGCACCTTTATAATACCCAGAATTAGCCTCTTTCCAAAAATAACCTAGTTGCATATTTAAATCAGATGTTTTACCACCGTGACTGCTCGCGTATGACTGAAGCGCAGTAAATCGTCCACCTAACCATTGAGCCAAGCCGGTCGCTCCACTTGGGTTATGCGCGGTTGTGCTTAGACCAGATTCAAATTGCCAAACACCCAATATACCCGAGGCCGCTTGTGGTGTTGCACCTTTGGAGCGCATAAAAGAATAAATACTTTTTGCATTTTTCGTCATATCTTTACTAGTAGTTACATTAATATTACTTTCTTCATTTGTACTACAGGTTTTAGGGGGACTTTGAATAGCCCCTACTATAGCTGCAATTAACATAATAAAAACCAAAAAAGTTGCCACAAAAACTGACAGCCCACCTGCAGACCACCAAATAAGTTTTTTTGAGATTCATTTTCACCACTTTACTTATTAGATTAAGTTCATTAATAGCATTGCTGCGGTACCTAATACTACGATGATTAACGAAACTACTAAAACCAACTTTTCAGTGCTTTCAATAGACTCATTTTTGCCACCATTAGCATAATATTTAGATTCTTTTGCGATCCGTTCTTGAGTTGCTTGCTTAAATTTAGAAATTTTTTTCCTAGGACTAGTGACAACTCTTTTTAAACGATGTTTCTTTACTCGTTTTCTTTTCATGATTGCCTCTATTTCTTAGCCTTGTCCACCGCCGAATAAATTGATCATATCGTTTGTTGTTTGCACCTCAAATGTTAAATTCGTAACTCCATTAATGTTTAGAAAAATATGACGTTTAGAAAGTTTAGTGATGGCTTCCAGCTCTTCTTTAGTAATTGAACCTTTGAGTGCCGTTGACAATAAATCAATATCTTCTGTTGGTAATTGGAAGAAGCCTCTAAATTGACATAAACTAAAAATCTTCTTAACTGCTGACATATAGGGAGTATCTTTTTCAGAATCACTATTATTCATCACAATTCCTTTAATTGTAGGAGCTGCCAAAGCAATGCCACAGTAATTTTTCCGCATTTGCTCCATAGTTGCTGCCAATAAGTCGGCTCCTTCAGGAAATTTTGGGGTGATAATTTCTTCGGCTTCATCCAAATTTAAAAGATATTTCTGAACATCATCATCAGTTGCATTCCCATCACTGACCTGTTTACGCCAATACTTTCCGTTGTTAACAATATGTGAAGACACCAAACTCAGAACTGAATGTAATTGTGCATTATATGTTGCCTGTCCGTGGCTTTTCAGTGATCCAGTATTAAATGTTACAAATGATTCTTTCTCAAAATCTGGTATATTAGTGAATCCTTCAAAAATGTTACCTTCTTTTTCCTGCATAGTAACGAACGTCATTCGGATGCGATCAATTGATTGTCGCTCTGATGGTGATCGTTGTTCTTGCGATGCTGCTCGTTTAATTTGTCCAAGATACGTATTCCAATCACTAAGTAACGGATATTGATTATGAGGCAGCCCAGTAACTTTTAACTTATCTCGATCCCTATCAGGATTGTGACTCCACATATGGCAATAATCTATATAGAAACTAACTAACAATTGATCAAGAACTAACATGTCGTCTGCCGTTGCTGCTGCATTCATTGTTGAAAAAATTGTTTTTAATTTATTTATATGATTGTTGAACGAATTAATCTGATCAACCTGTTCTCCAGAAGCATCAGTATCCGTTGCAAAAATCTCAAAGGGGTTAATTTTGTTTTCGGAACTAGCCAAATCAATCGTTTCTCCACCTAAATAATTAGTTAACCCAGCATATTCATTGGAAATATCAAAATTTCTAATATAGTGACCTCTCGCGAAAGCATCCATGGTATTCATTTTAAGAAAAGTTGACTTCCCCATACCAGGCTGTCCGGTCACAAACATAAATGAACGTGTCCGCTGATTGTCACGTTTCCAAAGATCAAAGTTAATAGCGCCACCAGTTGACGTAAACCCATAGTACGAGCCTTTTTCATCCTCTAATTTAGTATGATCAAAATAATACATACCCCCAACTGTAGATAAATCAGCTGGTACTCCTTTACGATGAAACTTTAAATGTTCCTGCTGCATGGTCGGCATCAACGTGCTATGCCATTCCTCTTCCTGTTCCCCCAGAAAGGCAGTCATGCCAAACTCACCACTAGACTCCTTAATCTTATGAATCCGTTCATCTAATTTAGCTCTTGTGTCGGCATAGACCAACACTCTTACGTAAAGACGCTTCATTTGAGAATTAGTTGTTCGAAGCTCACGCAATACATTAACATCATCTAAATAATCATCTTGCGCATCTAAGTTATCTGACGTTCGATTCTTATCAGAAATTTGTGAAGCTTTTTCATCAACCGATTTTTTTAATGATTGTAAAATTTCCTCTTTATTTTCTGTTCCCAGCGAAACTATGCCAATAGTGTTGTCATTAGACATCAAGTAACGTAGCCAGTAGTCCCTTAGATCATGGCTTGGATAACTGTATAATGTAAGTATTGCCGCATACCCATCGCCGTATTCGATGTACCGTTCATGCGGAATTACATTACCTTGCGGTTGTGTCCTGGCGATCAGTCCCAAATCATATCCATTTTCATTTAATCTTCTAATATCCTTTTTATTTAGAGTTGGTAAATCATATTTTTTCACGCTATCTCTCCTCAATCACTTCATTTTTGCATTAGGATTATTTAATTTGAATAAAACCTCTTCTTTAGCTGATTGCGTCATATCATGAAGAATAACTGCTGAAGTTGCCTTATTAACTCCTGAATTTCCTGAGTTCATACCTAACTCTTTTGCCGTACGGACGCGGTCTTTTAGCTTACTTACCGAGTTTGCAAAAAACACCATACAAAAATCATAGTTGTACAGTTTCGTCTCAATTTGTTGTTCCTGTGTAATATAAGTCATGCACAGATGCATGCGAATTCTACATTGGCCTCTCTCCAATTCATCAGATGTATTAGCAGCTCGATCTCGCCACGTAGCATATTTCTTTCCCCAATAACTTTGTTGTAATTCTGTATTGGTCGGAAATTTCGAAGATATAAGTTGAATATCATCTAGAAATTGACCATTAAAATTTCCCCAACTAGTCAACAGTTCAATTCGCTCTGCATGGCTCAGTGCATCCAAATTCTTACCTTCGACTGATAAAATATCAGCATAATAATTTCCTTTTTCAAAACGGTTGGGTAATACTAAATAACCATTCTCATCAAAACGCTTATAATTTAGAAAAGGGAAAATATTATCGATACGGACGTTACTTGTTTCTGGTGAATTTACTTTCTTTTTATTTTTAAGAATGACGTTGACCCCCCTTGCGAATTTGATACCGATCAATTGATTTAAAAATGGTTCGCCGTTTTGCAAGACTTGCCCAAATTAGTTCGAACATATTTTTGCCTGGATTAGTAAATGGATGATGTACCATATAGAACGAAAAATAAAAATTAACACTATAAAACGCTAGCATTTGATCTATTTGAGAATGTGGAAAGGAACCGCCAAACTGAATCGATGGCAACATACAAATCCCAAACGCAACCACATCACGAACGTTCAAAAAAAGGATCTTAGTACGAGCCCGTATACCTCGATTAATTCCATAATTTCCATTAATTTGTAAAGCCATTTTTTTACCTCTTTTCGCTTAAAGATAAACTCTTAAATACAATATTTACTGTAAGCAATCAATAAAAGTTCCGGAACTTTTAGAAAAAAAGATTCTTTGATTGTTAGTCAAAGAATCTAATTAAAACTATTTAGCCCTGATCATCATCATAGTCCTCGAAATCTCGACCAGTAACATGATCCTTCTGGGAACTTTGTGTCATTCTCTGCATACTTTGTGAAAGTTGTTGCTTACCATTTGCAAACTTCTGTTCACTTGTATTAAAACTTTGTTTTGCATTGGATGGGCCAGCTAATGGCTTTTCCGTTTGCTGTGAATTTTGTCTTGCTGTTTTATTATCGATACCACTTTCTGGTTTCTTATTAACACTAGGTTTTGTGGCATGCTTACTTGAAGTAACACCACCTCTTACTTTACTGTCAGGTTTAGGCTTATAGGCATTACCTTTTGGTACCTGCCCCTTACGGACAGAATTATTACCTGTAGGCAATCCGTTGCTCTTACCACTGCTAGTTTGAGGTGTACTTACGCCAGGCATTGTTCTGGTTGATCCAGTAGGTTGATTGTTTCCATTTATTCTTGGATCGCTGGAACTAGGTATTCCGCCTGTTTTTCCATTAGTGGTTGATGTACCAGATGGAGTGTCAGAAATACCATTCTCATTATGATCGCTGTTCTGAACTACTGTATGGGAATCTGCTGTATCATTAGCATCATTACCAGCTGTTCCGGAATACTCACTTCCAGTTAAGCCAGTCGCAGAAGCTTGTCCATTTTCTCCAGATCGTCCATCAATACCATTGATCCCGTTGGTTGAATGACCATCTTGAGACGTGCCACTCATACCAGTGTTCCCATTTTCTCCATTTGTTCCAGCACAGTCAGTGCCATTAATACCACTTTGACCATTTTGCGAATTAGTCGTAGAACCAGTATTTCCATTACTGCCATTTTGACCATCATTTGAACCGGTTGCTGCGCCATTTACGCCATTTGAAGATGTACCTGAACTACCATCGCTTCCTGTAGTTCCTGCACCTTCAGATCCATTTACACCATTACTTCCGGCAGTTCCTGCATCAAAATGACTATTTACGCTATCTTGGCCACTATGAAATTTATCCGCAATTCCTTGTGCACGACTCTGAACGCCATTTTTAATTCCCGAAACACCAGCCTTGGCAGACTGTACTGGATGACTGACAGCTTCTCCAACTGCACCCATGGCACTTGCACCTTTACCAATCAATCCTGGTAATCCAGTTGAACCATTGCCGGCACGACCGGTAACACTACCGCCTTTACCAGTGGCCCATTGACTGGCACCTTTAGCACCACTGATCAAACTGCTACCCATTGCTCCTGCTGCCATGCCAAGACCAGCAGTAGCTGCAATCTGTTGTGCTTCATCACCATGGCCCTGAGATACACCTGTATATTTCTCAATGAATCCTACACCAGAAAAGCATCCATAAAAAGCACCGAGATAAACGACAATATTTAACAATCCTTGTTCACCTAAGCCCAAATTTCCTGCTTTACTAATGACTGTTGGTACATAATCCATGATTAACATCATAATGCGAATTACCACAATTTCTAGTTCCATTGAAGCAAAAGCACCAGCAATGGAGGTCAACAATTCTTTATATTTTCGCGATGATCGTAAATTAACTAAGCCAACATATGGAGAAATGATTCCCATAGTGGTGATATCAAATACACTTTTGACAATTCGCATGGCTAAGGTTAGAAACAAAACACCTAAAATAAGTAATTGTGCAAATGCCGGGATCCAATTAACCTGGTAACGAGTGTAAACTGGTTCGAAAGCATTCAAACTTTTTAATAAGAATGAATGTTTGGAAATTTCAATGACATCGTTAACAACTTTTCCGGTTTTGGAATTGATTTTGCTGGCATACAATTCATGCGTGAAAACATCTCCTGATCCCTTTTTGTAGTTGTTCAATGATTTAACCATATCCGTATCTGCACTGGATATCGTCTGTCCAAAATCAACATGCGTAATTGAATTTTCAGAATTACCACTAGAAGTCAGATCGTTAAAAGCACTACCACCTGATTTTCCGACCTTTAGTACTCCATCTTTCGTTAGCGAATCATTAAAGCCTCCTCTTGCTAGCTTGATCAAATCCACAGTATTATCAGTAATTGGTTGTGAAGCAAGGGTCTGCTTCATTTTCGTTGCACTAACACCCTGTGTACTAGCAACCGTTTTGTTTAATGCACCACCAATTTGTGATAGTCCCCACGGTAAGATAGCAGAAACCATCAATACCAAAATTATATTGGTTAATGCGCTCTTATACTTGGACTTGGCTCTTAATATATTAGTAATTGTTAGGATCAAAATTGCAAGACCAGCCATCACCAGCCCTAAATCATGAAATCCAACAAAGAACTTATACGCCACTGATCCTTTATCATTAAATGTGTCAGTTAAACCGATCAGTTTAAATGTAGCCATAAAAACTTTCTCGGTTGAACTAACCAAACCGTATACAAAAATCAATAAGTGACCCAATAAGTAATTGATAATTTTTGCAATGATAGAGGTCGTTGGGTTCAAATAATGGTTCCACTCCGTATAGAATTGAATGGCATTTTTTGAGTTGTTCGCATCCTTCAACCCTATTGGCATAGCAACAAGCAGGCTTTGTAGTGATGTGAATTTAAATAATAATTGATTAATCAGTAGATCAGCTCCCTTTCTAAAAGAATTTCATTATTAAGGTAGTCATGATTTAAAAATTGGCAAAAAAATAGAAGAACATTTGCATGTTCTTCCAAGTTAAAATTAAAATTTTTTAGTTCATTTTTTTAACTTAACGGTCCTTTTGTATTGTTTTTTGTGTAGTATCCTTAACAGTGTCCACAAAACTTTCATAATTAGTACCCAATTGTTCCTGCAACCAATTAATTTGATTATGTGGCGAGATCGTAAAGAAACGTCCACGTTCTTCTCGAATGTTCTGTTTAATTTGATTGAAAGTTATTGTATCAGTATCTGTTTGACTCAGTGTACCTACAAAGGCGTCCTCAACAGTTTGCATAAATGCACTTTGATCTAACTGATCATTATTAAACAACACCGGTTGTCGATTTAAGTCGTTGTTCATAGCAGTCGTTGCATCATCATCTGTGCCTACATCATAAGCATTATCCACATCAATGTCCTGTAATTGTGATTCTAAGACTTCATTATAGTCAAAGCTTACATCCGCTAAATTCAATCCCAAATGAGGCGTTTCTACTGGAATATCACCCATTGTCATATCGCTATTAAATGTATGATTTAAGAACATCCATCGTGAAGGAATTAGATATTTTCTTAAAACATTGTAAATCGGTGATGGTTTAACTCGGCGATGATACTTATCCCGTCTTGTAGTAGCCCTTAACACCAGCATTTCACCATCTTTGAAATCCATTAATTCATTGGGTTCAAAAATATTCTGACCGATTCGTTGATCTGATAAATTTCCACGATTTAAGTTTTGTAAATCTCCCGAAAGATTCTTCACGTTAACTGTGCGTTTTCCTACAATTTTACTGATCATTTCCGCAGTGGTCGTTGAGTTTGTCAGAATGTAAAAAATATTTGCACAATTTGACTGAATTGTAGCTGCACCTTCTTTACCATAATTATCAGAAAGTTGTTCCAAGTTCTGAACAATAATTTCAAACAAAATATTTTGTCCAAGCCCAATAGATACTTTAGTAGGCATATTTGGAATTGGCGGCAAATTACCAAACTCATCTAGTAGGAAGTGAATACGATTAAACGTTTTACGTCCACTGCTCAACGCCATATCATAGTTTAAATTAAAAGTTTGATCAACCAGAAACGAAACTAACACATTATAGGCCGGATTATGTGGTGGTGTAACTAAGAACAATGCAGTTGGTTGTTCAGAATATTCACATTCCACATTAGAAACTTCAACTCTAACCTGTGTTTTACCATGAAGAACTATAGGAGTAACACCAATAAGAATTGGTTTTCCTGTATATTGATCTCTTACTGGTTTTGAAGACAATCCTCGTCTTTTATATTTTTTATGGCAAACAATCGTCACAAATTCACTACGCATGTCTGACGGATTATTAGGGTTATCAAAAGTTATTTTGACCACAAATTCATCTGGACATTTATTTTCAATTGGATAAACGACGTAACCCTGACGATCAATTTTAACCTGTCGGCTTTCAATTTCTTTACCCTCATTGGTTAAGACATGAACCTTAGCAATCTTTGATAGATAAGGGTTTTGTTCAGGATCATTGCCACCAATTCGTACCCTAAATTGACGCGGAAATCCGATTGTATTTAAATCAATGGAATTCATACTAGTCAATTGGGCAATATTGTCCTGTTGGTAAATCTGTAAGCCCTCCAACGCTGATGAATAGATGGATCCAGCCGTTTCTTTACCAGCAAAGTTAGACTGTTGGAAAGCATTAAAAGCCATCTTTCGAAATGCTGCATAGGGCATTTTTTGGAAGTTCTCAAAGTATAAAGACAATTTAGACTTTTGTTCCGTCGCTAATTGCGGATCATCAACAATTTCGTTATCCGCATTGACCATAACTTGATCCCCGCCCATTTCATTAAGCATCAATTGGGCATTTCTCAAGGTAACTTTTTCCCAGGAATCGTTCCGCTTCGCAATATCCATCAGTGCCAAAATCAAGGCATTTAATAAACTAATTGAGCTTTTAATCCAAAAGTCGTCATTGCCACCACTTTGGTGACCCGGTTTTGTATAGATGGCATTACTTACTGAGTTAATGTATTGCTGTGCTTTATCGTAGTAACCTCGTTTGGCAAAATCTACAGCAACCGCTAATGGATTATAGGCCATAGAACTATTCATGTCCTGTAAATTTAAAACTTGCACATTATAATCTCGTTTCCTTAAGGCCACATATGCCATCTGAAAAAGCTCACCTTTTGGATCATTAACGACCATGGAAGATTTTTTACCAGCCCTCGATAAAATGTCTGCCAAAGGATTTACAAACATCTCACCTTTACCAGATCGAGTAATACCAATAACTAAGCTGTTAACTGTTGATTGATCAATATAATATTTACCTGGGATCCCTTTAGAAGCCAAATCCAAAGTAGTTAATTTGCCAAATCTTGAAATTAATTTCGTACTTAAATCTTGAATATTGTTTGGATCCATTTTATCCATCAGGTCTAGGCCTGCTGGAGTATGATTGGTCACATGACTAATTGGTACACCACCATATCCCGGGAAACTTTTATTTCGGTCTGGAATTGCCTGATACTCACGCTTAATTTCATGTGGTGTTGCTAAAGAGGCTTTTCCGTATTCATTATGATTAATATGATGATATTTACGCCAAATTCGAAAGTCGATCCAAGCCGTCAATCCAACACCAATCGCCAACATACCACGATAAATGGTTTGATACCTTTTAAGTGAATAAGTATCATGAAAAAGCTTCATCGTAAATACATCATTAGTTGTCGGTGGCTTAATCCAATGACCAAGTTTAATACCTGGAGCTAGCCATGGTAGAATCGTATGCAGCATATGAACTGTCCACATTGTAGCTACCCATGTTAACAAAGCACCAATGACAAAGAAAACCAACAGCATGAATGGACCAGCCAACTCAAAAATACCGCGGTTTTCACTTTTTCCAATTTTATCTTTCCTCATTTCAACTCTCCTATCCTCTGATATTCGTGTTAAAGATAGGCAATAAGCTTGAGAACAGAAAAAAATAGAAAGCCGCATAAAAAACAGCTAGCATTTCAGCTAACTGATCTAGTCTGTACTTTTAAACGCTATCATTATTTTATGAGCAAATTTTTTAATTTCACATTAAAGAAATTAATGAACAACTATTTTTTTACATCATTTTTCCAAGAGTTTTTCCATGATTGATTATCTACATAATTATGAACATTTCGTACCAGCTCTAATTCAACTACCACATTATTCTGTGCTTCATTATTTTCTTGAATCACAACTCCTTCATCATTATGGCCCATAACTAAACCAGTGTATGACTCCACTTCTTCATTCCTAAGAGCTAGCAGTTGCACATGGACTATGCGTTTTCTTTTCCATGCTGACAACAATAATGAACTAACCGTCTTCTGATCTTGTTTAGGAAGCAATTTTTCTTCAACCTCCGCCTTCATTTTCTTTAAAGCACTCGTATGATCAGAAAGAAAAAAGCCTCCCCATTTCAGCATGCCTCGGTCTTTATAATCATGTTCAAAAAAATTTTCAGTTACCGACTCATCGACTCGTTCAATTATCATTACTAATCTCCTACTCTTCGAATTCCATTTCTGCCATTGAATCCTCAATATCCAATAAGGCGTCACTATTTTCGAAATATTCAATCCAATTTTCTCGTTTCTTATAAGCATCTTTCTTTAAGACACCTTTTATTTGTTCATACAAATTGTCGACCATTTTATCGTACATTCGATCAACGTCATGTTTGATCACAGCCTCATCTTTTTTCTTAGCCTTGGCACGCTCATCATTTTTTTCGTTTTCATGACCCAAAACTTTCTCATAAAAAAGTTCACTTATTCTTGAATAATGTTCTATGTAATCCTGAAATTCATTTACATTCATATTATCTACCTGTCCTTTCTCTAATGTCTTAATTATACGAACACATGTTTGCATAAGTCAATCAAAATTAACGAAAAATTTCTAAAATAAATGTGGTTTATTTAATCGTTATAAAAATTCGTTTTAAGGCCCAACACTTTAATTAAGCGTATTTATACTAAAACGATTTTATAATCTCTTCCTCGTCACTCTTTATCGTGCTTTTTATATTGGATTTGTGATATTGAAGTAATTTATTTGCGTTCTGTGCTGAAATGCAAAAAATAATAAATTAACGTCAGCCAACATTTACTTTTGACAACGAAAAGTTGTATTCTTCCCGAACAGCTATAAATTCGCTGTTTGTTTTTTTGAAAGGAGGGGTTCCTATGATTATTGGGCTGATCATCATTTTATCACTCGTTTGTTATATATCAGAACACAACAAATAATTACCGGACAAAAACAAACCATACGTATGTATGGTTTATTTTTTTATTTGTGCGCAGTCGTGCCTTCCCCACCGATCCGGACTGCTCGAGCATCTCATTCGACGCATATCCCTGACGTCTCACAAGCTGTTTTCAGTTACTTCGAGCCATAAATCTAAGCTCTCGGCAACTGCTTGGCGGTCGCAAAAGCTCCCTTTTCAACTCTAAAACCACTTTGGTTAAATTTTTCTTCTGTCGTCCATTCCATAAAAGCTTCCGCTTCTCATTTGACAACCCACAGTTTTCCTAGCTCACTTTGCTTGCAGTCAACTAGGGGTTGAATCCAATGATTCACTTCAGCTCAGTCATTCCCGAACAGAATAAAAACTCAACCAAAGGAGTTGTTGAGAAAAAAGTTTCGGGTAACACAGATAGCAGCGAATACATAAATAAAATTAGGAGTGATGGATTTGAACAAAATATCAAGAACAGAAATTAAATTACCATGTTTTCAAGAAACAATTAATGTCTCAGATAATTACAGAGACTATAAAGAGAATTCACAAATTTTAATTATCAATCAGAACACTTGTTGGATAAAAAACAAAAAAAACGAACTCAACAAAGTTTTAATTTTGAAGACTTAAAAAATGTTTTGAAATTTAGTAATTATAGTGATGGATATACAACAACCTGGTCATTTGAAAATATTAAAGTATTAAAAGCCCTGGGCTACGAACTAACTATCACAAAAATAAAGAAATGAGGTATTTATTATGCACAATTTACATTTCAAATCATTCATAGAATTTATTGGACTGGCAATTCTGATCAATATCACATTCGTCGTTTTAATGTTGGGAGCATCAATCCAACATAGTGAAAAAGTTATTCAAGAACAACAACACACCAATGTAGTAGTTCAGCAAATACACCATAAGTATTAATTTTTGCTTTTAAATAGAACATGTGAAGCTTATAATCGGTGCTGTAGGAAGTTATTGAATATTACTAAAAATGAAGGAGTATACCTATGTTCAAAAATAAACATGCAATCATTACCGCAACAGTTGTTATAGCAATTGTCATAATCGGTGGGGCGCTCATACATTCTCGTCAACCTGTTTCATTGCTTGCAGACGTCAAATATGCCACTTCCGGTTACAACGACAACGGAAGTATAGATGTTACCAATGGTTTAGATACCAAAGGAAAAATACGAGATGAAGTTATTGAACTAGCTGGAAAACGAGAAAAATTGTCTAAAGCACAAATAACTAGCTTACAAAATGGAGATGAAAATGGTGTTTCCCCTTCCACTATTGACGCCATAGATAAGGATTACAGAAATATCAGTATCGATTTTAATAAATCAACACTCTTAAAAAATGGCGATAAGGTTTCCCTTTATATAAAAGATAAAAATGCAAAACCTTTAGTAAAAAGTGAAAAGAAAACAGTTACAGTTAAAGGACTAGAGAAAACAAAAACGATTTCTACTAATCAAATTCTCAAACAAGTAAAAGTACAAGCAATTGGATTTAATGGTAAAGGAACTTTGACAGCATATTATGTTAGCAAAAGGGGACTACCTGCAATTAAGATTAAAGCTTCTAAGTTTAAGAATCTAAAGAATAATGACACTGTTGATCTAAAAATATCCTTACGAAACAGTGAAGATGGAATTATTTTCAAAGGTTCTCACAAAAAGTCTCTCAAAATAAATCATTTATTAAACTTGGCTCAGATAACTAATACTAAAGCTGCTGAAACGACAGTTTATAAAACCGTATATGCTAACCAAAAAGGCAACTATGCAGGATCTGGAGCTTTTAAATTAACCGCACATCAATACTTTATAAAACCAATTACACACACTTATATGAAGTCTAGTGGTAAGTTTGGAACCGAAACAAGTAATTATTTAAGTATCAAAAGCCATCCAACACACGCGACCGTTGCAATTGGGCTTTTATCAAATTCAAATCTCGATGAAGGCGAAGATGACAATTACAGCTTTGACGAATATACTTTCCATGTGAATAGTAATGGTAAAATTATGATTTCTAAAAAACTTTCTGATTCTTCTGCTTTTGAAGATTCAGGTTTCGGAAGTGGCTCAGAATACGCTAAAGACGTAATCAAAAACAATAAACAGTTTGAATTAAATTAGGAGGAAGTAAACCATGAATAAAACAATTATCACAGCCATCACTGGTGCAGTAACATTCATTGCTCTAGGTGCAACTGCTGCTCAAGCAAGCACTGTCCACAAAGTAACCGGAATGAAGAACGTTGCCCACTCTGCCCGTGTGGTGTTGAACGATTATCGTTCACATAACAATAATAAACGAATGTACAGTTTAATTAGAAAAAATCATAATAACTACACAATGAAATCTGTGCATTACATCCACAATTTCACTAAATTTACATTGATTAAGTCAGCCAAGATCAGCGGCAAAACCTATTATTATGTTAAAAGCCCAGCAGGCTATACTGGTTGGATCTGGAATGGTTACCTAGGTATGAATACCAGCTATATCAATGGTTCCGGGAACGTGACAGTCAATGGAAATACAACTAATTTCTACAATCATGTAAATCAGGGTGATTACAAATCATTCCTGAAACACTATGGACACAATTATCGCAACCATCGCATGCAAATTAACAAGTTGGCAAAAAAAAGTGGTACTTCAGGTTATTATTTACGGGTTAAATATAATGGTAAAACATGGGGCTGGATTCATCAGAACGGTGTAACTTATAAGGGTAGCAAAACTACCTATACCGCAATTAATGGTAAACCAACTGTAACTGTCAAAACAAACGCAACTAACGATTTTTATAATCATGTAAACCGCGGTAATTATCTCAACCATTTGATCCATTTTGGTGAAAGCTATCATGGAAAAAAGTTCACTACCGATATGAAAGCTAAAAAATCCGGTGTTTCGGGCTACTATTATCGTGTCTATTATAATGGAAAGAACTATGGTTGGATTCACCAAAACGCTTTGAACACTACTAGCTCAAGTAGCAATACTACCAGTGCTAATAAAGTATCCAGTTCTAAAAAATCAAGTAGTACAAGTAACACAATCACTCCACCAAAGAATGGATCGTCATCTACTAATGCTAATAATACTTCCAGCAAACCGGTAACTTCTAGTTCATCTTCAAAAGCCAGCAGTTCTAGCAAGCCTACAAGTTCTAGTTCCTCAAAAGCTTCAAGTGCTAGCAGCTCTAGTGACGACAATGATGGTTATATAGAACCACATTTTGATGATGTTAATATTGCTGAAATCAAAAAAGACATTGTTAAAGACATCAATGCTTATCGTTTCGCACAAGCCAAGCAAGAGGGTGTCACAGATTTAAATGAACAGTATTGGTCATTTACTGAAAATAGTCAACTCAATCAGGCCGCAAATGTACGAATTAAAGAAATTGCAACAGAAAATGGCTATTCTCACACGCGTCCAGATGGTACACAGTTTTTTACAGCCATTGATCAGAGTGGTTACCCAGTAGACCCTCAATTTGCGTCAACTGGTGATGGTACAGCCGAAATTTTAACCCAGGGATTCCAATGCGAAACTAATGCCAAAACAGCACAAAGCTTTGTTGATATCTGGAAAGTTAGCCCCAATCATGCAAGTATCATGCTAAATCCTTATAAAGATGTTGGGGTCGGCGTTATCAACAGCAAATATGGGTTAGAAGCCGTCGTTGATTTTGGAACTCCAAAAGGATGGCTATCCCCTATAATTCAAGAGTAAAAACTATATGCAAAAAAAGTTCACTTCGTTTGAAGTGGACTTTTTATTCACCAAAAATTTATTTTTCCAAATATTTGGCCTGAAAATCTTTAATAAGTTTTGGTGTTACTTCCGTTTTGTTCGAAGGAGTAGCTGTACCGTTAATAACTGCATCAGTAGTATTTGGAATTTGAATCTTACCACTTGTCATGTAATCCTCTAACTGGCTTGTTGTAGCCGATTTGAGATTAGCATTCACGGTCATGATAACTTTTTTACCAACTAAAGTTGCTGGGTTTTTTGCCGTCCAAGTAATTTGAGTTGTTTTACCACTTGTTGATTTAGTAACCGTACCATTCGCCGTAATATCTGTTCCAGTACTATCACTCACTTTAAGATTTGAATAGCTCTGAAGATTTTCAAAGTTTTCACGAACCGCAACTGAACTAACAACATCAGAACCATTATGATCACCAACCGTTACTTCAGATTTATAAAAATAATCTTTAGTAAGATCATCAATTGTAGCTGTGTTGCCCCATGTCTCGTTATCAGTAGAAACTGTCTTGGTTATGCCAGTATCAACCTTAGGGGGAATATGGGTGATAACCTTATTAGAAGTTACTGGTTGCTTATTAATATTCCAACTACCAGTATTAGGAATATCAAGTTTCGTCGTATTCCCCCCATTAGGCTTTACACTAATTTGAACATCATAATTTTTACCATAGAAAGTACTATCCTTTAGTGCAGCCGCTGTAGCAGATAGTTTTACGTTGTTTCCAGATGTTTTATTTGTAAAGTACTTTGAAGTAACATCTGTTGAAGTACCTGCAAGTACTACTTTAACACCTGTTACTTTAACTCGTGAGTCTACATTGTCAGTGAAATCAGCATTTGAGTAATAGTTTTCTGAAATTTCTTTATTAATCAATTGTCTTATAGTATATGTGTATGGCTCTACTGAAGACGTCAACGTATTATCCGTTACATTTTTCTGATCCGAATCACTAACCAACTTCTTTGGCGGGGTTGGTGCAGAAGGTAATGGCTTTGAAGCAGCATAGCCAAAGTACCAAACAGCATGATTAACAGCTTTATTAGCAGCCGAACCATCTTTGTTGTTGTGTAGTTCCCCATATGTGAATGTGACGGCGGATAAACTATTATACGTAGCCGTAAACATAGCATATTTATCCATATCGCTAGATGAATTTGCTTGAGTTGTATTTGCACCCGACGTAATAACAGGAACGTTGGTGTAGAACTTTTCTGATCCATCAGTTCCCTTGCTATAACTAATCCAGTTAGTATTTTTCCCGCCCATATATTTACCGGTAGGGATTGTTGCCGTTGGCACATAAATATTTTGCAGACCCGCTACAGTTGCTTTATCAAAGGTAATATACTGACCTGCGTCTAGATCATTAAATGTATAAAAACCACTTGTAGTCACAGAAGTTGTTGTACCGTGTTTGACAATTTCATATTTCCATTTTGTATTTAATAGCGCTGATTCAAAAAAACCAATTTCATTAGGTTTGACACCGATATTTGGTTTGTAACTACCCATATCACTTGCCAAAGTATAATTCATCATGGTTGCCCGTAAATCTACATTTTGTGTTCCAACATAGCCAACATTCGAAAAAGTAAAACCAGCCTTACCCTTCAAAGATGCTTTGGGTACAAATCCCGTTTTAACCGATTTGAGACTAGTCGCATTTGAGCTCACTTTACCATTATAATGAGCAATCATTGCACTAGCATCATAATTGTTTGGAGTACCAAAAACAGAAACTGTACTTTTACCAGAGCCATTCCATTGTGCAATAAAGTTATATTTTGCGTCTGCCATCATACCCGATTTAATAGTTGTGGCATTCGGTGCAGTAGTAATGGAGGCTGCGCTGGCTTTATTAGTAAAAGCTGCTAAGCTTCCAACCAAACTACTAGCGACCATTGCTACAACTGCTAACAGCACCAGTGGCCTTTTCAAGAAGCTTTTAAACTTTGATTTTTTAGAAAAATCCATCCTATTTTCCCCCTCTCTTCTTGTTTCGCCAAAGAGTTACGCCAGCAAGCACAATAATTACTGCACCAATAGCTGCGATCCATGGATGATTCTCAATCATCTGTTTAGTCTGCGGTAATAGTCCTTCTTTTGCTGGTTGTGCAACCTTTGCCTGCTTAGTAACAGTTGGCGTAGGCGTTTTGACAACAGGTTTAGGATTAGCAGGCTTCAATGTTTCAACATTCACTGTATTAGTGGGAATTTTCTTGCCATTAACAAGGCTGTAGCCTTGATTAGGGATCTTACTAAGATCAACTTGTTTGTTTACCTTTACTTTGACACGCATATCTAGCGTTTGACCAAACCAATCTGAAGCATTGTTAGCTTTCCAATTCGTGGTATTGGTCTTAGAATCAAAGGCTGCTTTGCCTTCGTCGGTAACATCAACTGTTTGACTATTACCGTCAGCATCGATTTTATTATAGAAAACTTTTGTCTTTAAAAATTGAAAGTTGCTATTTAACGGATCGACTAATTCCAATGACTTACTTGTTTCCTGGTTTCCAACTTGGAAGAACAAATCAAACGTCACAACTGACCCACGATTAGCAAACTTACTTTTGACTAATTTAGTAGATTTAGGCAAACTAAAATCCTTACTTAAATCAGTACTGCTAGAACTAGTGGCAACAGAAGATGAACTTGAACTAGCTGTTGTTGCACTAGACGTGCTCGCAAATACTGGTGTCATAAACATCATCGTACTAAGTACGGCTGTAACTCCAGTTGCCAGCTTTCTTCGCATTCCTCTCTTCATTTAATTCACCTCCAATTACTTACTTGAGCTAGATGTACTTACTGTTTTAGCTGAGCTTGAACTACTACTTGAACTGTTCGATGCATTTGAACTAGAATCAGTAGACTTACTCGTTGAACTAGATGTCGTGGATTGTTCAATATATTTTTGCGCATTATTAGAAATCTTAGGCACTGTAACAGTAACGGTTGGTGTCGTATAGATTTTTGAATTAATATTTAAAGTAGCTTTGTTTGGTACAGTTGGAATACCATTTTTAAGGTAATCCATTAACTTAGATGTGTTTTGTAATTTACCACTAACATCAATTGTCCATTCCTTGTTGGCCCAGTCAGTTTTAACTTTTGGCGTGATAGTAAAGCTTTCTTTATCCTTATCAATTGCAATATCGAATTGACTAGAAATATCTTTACCAGTAACTGAGGAACCATCATGTACCGTTACACCCTCTAAGTTGATTACGTCTTCCAAATCATCAGTAGATACAATTTTATCTAATTGAGTATTTGATCCAGCATTATTAGTAATCGCATAGTGATATGTTTTGTTAAAATCGACTTGTAAATTATCAACCAATTTACCATCTGCTCCAACAATTTTCTTATCTGTAGTTGGTGTAACGGTCTTTGGTGGAATCACAACTGGTGTTGGTGTTGGTTTATCTGTATCGTTCCAGAACTGATGAGCAGTATTAGGGATCTTGATAACTCCATTTGCATCAGCATACTTAGTTAAATTAGCCGTCCCGTCAGCATCCATAGTTGCTGTTACCATAACTGCATAGCTTTGGCCGAAAGTATCAGACGCATTTTTGAAGGTAAACTTAAAACCGTTATCCTGTTTGTCCGTAGTGCCACTGCTTGTAACGTCCGTTGCATCTGTTTTAAGATTTAATCCCTTGAGATCATCTGATGAGGAAATAGTTTTATTAAGATGATAAATTTTAACATCTTTATACGTAATTCCGTCAGGTAGATTATCTAGGAAACCAGCTGTTGTCATCTTTTCATTATTTGGAAATGTAAAATACATTGGATAGGTAACTGCATCACCATAATTTGAATGTAATTGATTAACTAAATTAATAGTCTTTCCATTAGAATCGGCTGTTGTAGTTACCGCCTTATCATCTGATGAGGTTCCCCAACCGTCATCCGTTGCACCAGTTGCAGCATTTGCTACTTGTGCAACAACAATTGTAGATAATGAGCCTGCCAACATGATGAAACCGGTAATCCGATTACGTAATTTTGTTGTTTTACTGATATTTTTCATTCTATACACTCCTCCGTGGGAACAAGCTTCGTTGATATTGACTGGCTTGTCTCCACCTAATTTTTTTAATTAACTTTCCACGAATTTCATAACGCATAGAACCTGTCCAGTTGCACGTTGTTAATGTTATAACCGGATGTTGATTTGTTTCTTTGGTATTAAAAATCACCTGAATATCTGTGGGTGGAATAACATGGGTACTGATTTTTCGATAAACGAAAATTTGTTTTCCATTGGTTACATAGATATTCTCTCCCTTACTCATATGAGTGATTGGTGAAAACAAAGTATACTTATCGTCCATATTATGTCCGCACAATGCATAGTTACTTTTCCCCATTACATCTGCTTCATTGTATGGAGCTGGCGCATTACTGTCCTTCAACGTTCCAGCACCAACCGCCAATACTCGGTTAGAATTACCATGATTAATAGGTAACAAAACATCTCTCGACGGGATTGCAATGTATCCTGCTAGGTACAACGGATAATGATTGGCATGGGCATACTTCCAAATTTGATATGGACTAGAAAGCTTATCTTTTTCATTGCCATACGCCAATCTCTTACTCTGCTTTTGACTTGGTTTATGAATATGCCACTTTTGCTTATTTACAATATTGGTACTTTCATGGCGTACCACTGCATTACCAATCTTTCGCCAATTACTTCCAGCTACAAACAAAACAATTCCGATAATAATTAGAAAAATCGCAAATATTCTTCTTCTCACTCTATATTGCCTCGCCTCCATGATGATCCAATGTTAAAACATGCAATTCAGAATTTGTCTTTAATTTTTTGGTCAGTCAAAACTCCCCTTTCTTAAATAACTGACGTAAGAATAAGTAAAAATAATTTTTTGGCAAAAAAATAGAAGATCAAGTTTTATGATCTTTTATTTCGCAATTTACTGTCTTTATTTAGTCAAGCTTTTATATTTTGACTTCTTGATAATTTCGAATAATCACTTTTCCCATCAGGATTAAACTATTACCTTGAATAGGATCAATCATGCTAGTTAATGTTTGAACATTCATATCTTCTTGTTCTTTATTAGACAGTTCACGCCATCTCTTTTGAGAATTCTTCTTCAACAAAGTATGGAAAGTGAGGGCTTCATCTAGATTACTCGTATTTTGTATTTTTGGATGAAGTTTAATCTGCCACAGGTTTCTCATCGCTTTTTGCTGACTCCAGTATGAATTAACATACAGCTTCTGTTTCAACGACAGCTGTAGATATAACTTCTCAAGATTATATTCAAATTGTTGCTCTTCTTTTGATACTTTAATTGACATTGGCATCACTAGAACCTCCGTTCCGTTCACTGCTTGAAGTATTGGTGTTCTTAGCAGCTTTTTCAAGTTTTTGAATTTGTTTATTGGCCTTTGTTAAATTTTCACTCTGTTTTTCGTATTTTTGTTCTGAAGCAGAAGCAGTAGCCTCCGCGTCCGTTCGTTTTGAAGATTCCGTTTTAATTTTACTTTGTAATTGATTATTTCGAGAATGTTCGCTTGACTGGTTAGCCTCAATTTTTGCCATTCGGATATTATTTTGATCATTATTATGAACAATGATCCCAGTTCCTCCACCCACTAATAATATAAGACCAGCAAGCCCACCAATTAACCAATTTTTTACTCCATTGTTCTTGCCACGATCAGATTTTTCTTCCGTGTTTTTTTCAGAGGCTGACCCAATTTGCTTTGCAATAGCCAGCTGAAGTAGACTCGCCATTTGTTCTTGTTCAGGAGACTTTTGTGTACTGCCTTGCTGTGAAGCCAAAAGTAATTTGGAAAAGTCTGCACTGTGATCATTAGCTTTTAGTTCAGCGTTTTCGCTTTTCAAGCGAGCTAGTTCTGTAATCGTAGTCGCGTCTTTCGCACGCAACTGCCTGTTCTCTTCACTCAACACACTATTTTCCTTGAATTTAGCATCAATATCTTTTCCATTATTCTCTGCGCGTCGTTTAGCAGCTAATGATTCGTTAGCATTGCTATGTTCATTAACTAGCTGAGTTGTAAAACTATCTAACGAATTTGATAGTTTCTTAAATAATTCACCACCATAATCTGTTCCCTTTGTTTGCCCAGAAAGCGCCAAATCTTCAACATCAGTTTCTTGAGCTTTTTCCAAATCAGCTGCAAAGCTCTTTTGTGATTTCTCCAATGCTTCTGTCTGTTTATTAATTTCTGCATCGATTTCCGTATTGGTCTTATTGGCAATATCCGTCGTTATAGATTTTTCAGCCGTAACCATATTTTGTTCTGCACTAGTTTTGATCTGGACCAAAATATCGTTATGTCGCTTGTTTTCCGCCGTAATTTTTTTATCACGTTCACTGTCAATGTCGCTTTGCTTGTCCTTTAGCATTTGCTTTCTGACGGTTTTCATTTTTGCCAGAACTTGATCATGAACTTGATTGCGACCATCATTTTTTTTAATAAATTCAGCCAACTGCTCATTTAAATAGTTTTGTTGCTGTTGACGTAACGCCAAGATCTCTCGTTTGAGTTTTGCATTAAGATGCTTTTCTTTTTCAATCAAGAATTGATTAAACTCAATCTTTTTTTGATTCTGACGGTAAGCCACATATTGATCGCTTTCTGGAGAAACAGATTCCATATTAGATGTTGCAAATTTAGGTAAAATAATCTGATATCTGCTTTCAACTTGATTATTAACATCTTCCCCAAGTGTGACAATATTGCCATTCGCTTCGTTAGCGTGTATGACTTCACGTGAAAAGCTTGGTGTAGAATTATTATTTTTTTCTTTTGAGTTTTTCTCACTTGTCTTTTTAACAAAGGGAGACTTAGGAAGTTTCGAAACTCCTTTTTGAACAGCAGTTTTACCTGCGCCCAGATTCAATTCTTTTCCCAAGCTTAATGAAGGTACTGAGGTTGACACTTTCCCTTTTTCTACCTCAAATTCACTAGGAATTTGCGCAACTGATTGATCGTCCACACCTAACTTCTGCTCATAAGCGTTTTGAAAAAAGCGTGCGAATTCAACCTTATCTTTATATTCCGTATTTTCTAATTCGTGTTCATTAAACAAAGCATCAATAATAATCTTGGTCATATTTTGAAAATCAACGTCAATCGTAAAATTGTGGATCGTAAATTCGTCAGAATTATCCATTCGATGAACCACAACTTCTGGGATAACAAATGCGGTTGCCTTTGGTGCTACCTGCAACTCAAAAATTCTTTGAATCAAAATATTGGCCTGCATCAAATCTAGTTTTGGTAGTGTTTCTTGAATACTAGGTTCATTTTTCTCGGTCAATACTTTTCCTGCATCTTGCAGCGTGCTACTACTTACGTTCTCTAAATTATCGATTTGAAGAACTATTAGTTCATCAGGGAAAATATCTTTATTTTTCTTAAACTTATCGAAAAATTTCATTCTACGTTCACTCCTTATTTTTTTGACTGAAATTTACCTTCTCAAAATAATCAATTGCTGTGAGTTCACAAACTTATAGAAAATTAGGTAAAGAAAAAGCCTCAATCATCAAGATTGAAGCTCTCGTAAATATAACTAGAAACTCTTTGTACTTTGAGCACTCAAGAAAGATAGTGCCGAAACAGCTGCATATGCTACTAGCACCGCAACCCCAGCAGCTAACCAACCATCTTTGGCTTTACGTTTTGCACCCTCACCACCAGTAGAGTGGATAGCTGACCATAATATGACCATCAATCCAGCCGCAGCTGAAACTAACAGTTTTCCTGGTCCATTCCAACCTTTAAATAGTGTGGCAAAGTTGCTTAATGGGTTACTAGCTAGCAACACACTAGATTGCAATTCCGCGGTCTTACTAATAAAAGTGCTTAAAAAAATCGTCCCAAAACTTGTGATTCGCAATTCCCCCTATCAATTAAACTCATCAATAGCACATCACTATTAATCGTTCTTAATTTATTTAATGATGTTCTAATCACCAAGTTTTAGAAACTAATTCTCGGTGCCCCGATTTTTTTCTTCATTAGACTCATTAATTTGCTTAATTTTAGCCAAACTTTCTTTTAAATCAAATGGATCTAAATTCAGTTGCTTACAAACTAAAACACCAATTCTTTCGTAGTTCTTAGTTTGTAACTTTTTTCGCTTAGTTTCTAATTCAGCAACCTTTTCTTTGGCCTTAGCTAGTTGCGTTTCGATATTCATATGAACTCCTCTTTTCTGTTTTCTATTTTTCTATGTCGAAGTTATATAACACTAAGGACGAGCATGGAAAATAACTTTACGCTCATCAATCAAACTGTTTTCAATTTCATCAGCCGATTTACCTTTGATATCAATAAAAAATGTGTGAAAGTTTCGCGGGTTAGATCGATCAAATCGCAAAACAATATGGGCAATGGGTGCCGTGATCACATTATAAATTGCCCTAGCTAGAGGCCGAGCACCATTGTCTACGTCAGTACCAATATCTGCCAGATAATCAATTAATTTGCTGTCTTGTTTATCTTCATCTTGGTAATGTAATTCATATCCTTGATTGTTCAGCTTCTGTCGTAGTTCGGCGAGTCGTTTACGAGCAATTACTCGTATAACCGGTTTATCCAGCACATTGAATACAATTATATGATCAATTCGGTTAATGAATTCTGGACGATGAAATGCAGTAATCAATTCAGCATTCACATTTTTTTGGAATTGACGATCTTTATTTTTCGCTTCCTCAGTACCTTTAAAATCCTTAATATCCTTTATAAACTCAGAACCAACATTAGTAGTCATAATGATGATCGTATTTTTAAAATCGATCAAACGTTTGGTGTTGTCACCAGTAGTTAATCTTCCATCATCTAGAATTTGCAGTAATAAATTCCAAACCTCTGGTCTTGCCTTTTCCAGTTCATCAAATAGCACCACTGCATATGGCTGATGCTTAACAGCCTCAGTAAGTACACCTTTATGATCACCTTTACCGATCAGTTTCTCTACCCCATCTTTACCGGAGAACTCAGACATGTCTAACCGAATGTAGTTATCTTCACGATCAAACATTGCCTCCGTTAGGGCTTTTGCCATTTCTGTTTTGCCAACCCCAGTCGTCCCCAGAAATAAAAATGAAGCGATCGGTTTAGACACGTCCTGCAAACCAGCACTGGCAATAGATACTGCATCGGCCACCTCGTGCACTGCCTGTGATTGGCCTTTAACGCGGTCACTTAATTTTTTTTCTATATTAAGTAACCGAGTTGCTTCATCTTTGAGGATAGTGGTGACCGGAATACCAGTCCAATCTTTCAAAACTTCAGCAATTTCTCTTGCCCTAATTGTTTTATCTGATTTGTTTTCAGCAATAGAACCAGCCTCATCCAACAAATCAATGGCCTTGTCAGGTAAAAAACGATCTGTAATATATCGCTTTGATAACAAGACTGTTTCCTTGATTGCACGATCTGTATACTTTACCCCATGAAACTTTTCGTAATTTCTTTTAATTCCTGAAATAATTTGAATTGCTTCATCTGTAGTTGGTTCTGGTAATTCAATTACTTGGAATCGTCGCTGCAAAGCACGATCCTGTTCAAGATATTTGTGAAACTCGTCAATGGTCGTACATCCAATGATTGAAATTTCACCACGTGCTAATGCAGGTTTAAGAATATTGCCGGCATCCAAAGCACTGCCATTACTTGACGCTCCTGTATTGACAATTTCGTGAATCTCATCAATAAACATGATATTACGGCCTTTAGTTTTTTTTAGTTCTTGAATTAGACCATTAAATTTTTCAGAAAAAGTCCCACTTGAATCACTATGAATTGAAGCCATTTCTAAAACCAGAATGTGGTGATTCAGTAAACGATCTGGAACATTGTTTAACCAGATTTCCTTAGCCAACCCCTCGACCGTTGCCGTTTTTCCAACTCCTGCCTCACCAATGAGTAAAGGACTATTTTTTGTTTTTCTCGTCAATGAATGAATAAGATCCCTTATTTGTTGCCCTCGTCCAATTGCTTGATATTCATCCGGTGCCATCATTACTTTATCGGTCAAATCAGTTGTATACTGATCCAACAATGGTGTTTGAATTTGTTCAGAAGTCTCCATCGTCATCATCAGCTCCTTCTTGTCCCCCTTCCACAGTTGGATCAACGCTTTCGGAGGAGAATGGATCGTCATTAGTATCAGAATCCGATTCACTGGCGTCGAAGTCTTCTTCAAAGGTCTCCTCCGGTATTGTGGTTTTAGCAGCGCTAACGTCGTTATCTTTGAAATCAAATTCATTTACATGTGTTTTTTTACGGTCAATTTCTAAATTGGGTTTTGGAACTACTGCTTCCGGCTCCGCCACCGTAAACTCTGGGATCCTTATTTTCTTGGTCAATTTTTCTGGATCAGTCACAACTTCATCAACCACTTTTAAATTACTTTTATCGTTATCCATATAGCCACCTCATTTCTTATTTACAAAATTCATAATAACTTTTAATGATTTATCTAAATTCAGACTAGCCTGGTAAGTGGTTCCTTTTTTACTTTTAAATTTTAAAACTGGAGTTCTCCCATTTTCTAACAACTGAGTAACCATTTCTTCGGAAACAATCGTACCACCCCAAGTCCCCGGAATTCCAAATTCACATTTTTCATTGTCACAAAAATAGCCATGATATTTGCCATTTCGACTATTCCCGTTAATTTCTTTGACACGGCCTTTATGACACTTAGGACATTCACCAAAATCGTTTACGACATCGCGGGTAGGTGTGATCACTTTTTGCCTTTCCATTGCGCTAATATGAAGCGGACGGTGAGGGAGTTCCTGAACTAACTTAGTAATTAGATTTTCAGTTTCACCAACAAACTTATTTTCTGTCCCATTACCGACACAAATTTTTGCCAAATACTTTTCCCAACCAGCAGTTAATTCTGGCTTAGTAAACATAGTTCCTTCCAGATATTGGCAAAGCACATATGCCTTGACCGTTGGAAGCAGTTCACCTTTCTTATTTTTAGTCACATATCCATGCTTTTTAATCAATTCGATCATGTCCGCACGAGTGGCTGGTGTTCCTATACCTAATTTGGGAAGAATTGGATCAGACAAATTTGCTTCAGTCACACGATTTACTGGTTTCGTTTCTTTCTCTACTATCTTTCCAGTAGCCATCACTTGTTGACCAATCTCATATTCGGGAAAATCATTCTTACGTGATTGCGAAACAGACTCTTTTACTAAAGCCATAAAACCCGGATCAGTGATCCTTTTATCAGTAGCTACAAACTCATAACCTTGGTTTTGCAAAGTAATTTTCCTTTGATTTGAAATTTCGTC
Source organism: Pediococcus sp. M21F004 (assembly GCF_051122535.1). Classification (NCBI taxonomy): domain Bacteria; kingdom Bacillati; phylum Bacillota; class Bacilli; order Lactobacillales; family Lactobacillaceae; genus Pediococcus; species Pediococcus sp. M21F004. The sequence continues at coordinate 27,900 of NZ_CP177314.1, read as the reverse complement.
ACCAGCAAACATGAGCAGAGTGTGTTTCACAATCGTTTCATAGATATTTCTTTGCGGTTCGCTTAATTTATCCAGTATGGGTAAAGCAGCCGTTGGAATTAAGGCATAATGTTCCTTAACTTTAGTCCCATCAACGTACTTTTTTCGTGGTTGCGGATTTTTAACGCTAAAATGAAAGTTCAATAAATTTTGATACTGGTTAACATTTTCACTTAAATATTTAAACTCATTTTCTGTGATCATTCGACAATGCGTTCGTGGATATGACATATAGCCATCTTCAACACCTTGGACATCATATAGACTTTGTACTATTTTTAAAGTTTGTTTGGCCGAATATCCCCAACGATTGGCGGCCACCTTACTGATTTGTGCTAAAGCCATTAGTTTTGGTGCTGATTTATGTTGGTCCTTTTTTTCCTCAAAACTCTTGACCAATGAATTAGCAGATAGACTGCTTAAAGCCTTTTGGGCTTCATCAAATGATTTAAATTTCTGTTCACTATTTTGATAGACAATACCATTATTGTCAGTAAGCTCCAATTCATAGAATTTATGTTTCTTAAAATTTTTAATCAACGTATCATTGTTAACAATATAAGCAACAGTTGCCGTTTGTGCTCGGCCAACAGGATATCCACCCTTTATGTCGAATCCATGATTCTGCAATTGAATGGTAGTCAAACGACTCATAGTCATACCAACTAACCAATCTGATTTCTGTCGTGCCCGAGCTTCGTAATAATAATTTTTGGTTTCAGAAGCATTCCTTAAATTTTGAAAAGCATCATTGATACCCTTTTTCGTCAAAGAATTAATCCACAATCTTTTGGTAATTTTAGAAGTACCATTTGGAATATGGCTTAAAATTGAATAGGCAATATTTTCGCCTTCACGATCTGCATCTGTCCCAATAATCACTCCATCAGCTTTTTCAACTTCTTGTTTGATCGTCTTGAATGCACGTGCTTTTTTTGTGTCCAAATGCCAGACAAATTCCTGAGGGATAATTGGTAAATCTGCCATATTCCATTGTTTCCATTTTTGATTGTAAGCTTCTGGTTCATTCAATTCGAACAAGTGTCCCAGCGCATTCACAATATGGATCTCGCCAAGTTGTGAATCATTGACTATCCATACTCCTTTTTGTTTCTTAGCGTTCTCAAAACTTCGTGCATATTTCTCCGCTTGATCTGGTTTTTCAGCCAATAAAACTTTCATTTCACCACACACTTTCTATATTTTATTTTTCATAATTTCAAAATATACAAAAGCGATTAGCTGGCAAAGATATAGAAAAAGGACACCGACCAACTGATCGATGTCCTTTATTTCTTATATTATAACTAATTCTTTAATTACCGTATTGGTCCTCTATGGTGTTTTAATCCAATAAAATTATCCAACGACCTGTTCCCACCATTCGGTACAATTGGCGTCATTGACTTTTCCACCGCATGTTGCATCTCCTGACGATCATCATGAACAGCCGCCGACAAATACATCTGGTACGATTTTCTATCTTTGCCCAGATGTAATCTATATCCCTTCTGTTGAGACAACAACTGCATAAAGATTCTTTGGCTCCTACCGTTACCCTCTCGAAAAGGATGTAATTCATTCAAATCAGATAATAGACCACCCAAATCAACTGCCAAATAATGTTTATTCACATACTGCTTGTGATTAATATGCTTAATCATATTATTTAAAAAATTCATGCCCTCAGGAAAAGTTTCATACGGCTGGAAAGTGTGACCATTTTTTTGCATATCATATGTACGAAACTCTCCTGCCCACTCATAAACATTTTCAAACAATTGTTTATGAATTTTTTTAAGATCATTCAAATTCTGTATTTCAGGGTTATCTTTTAGAATCTTGATCCCTTGAAATTGTGCCTCTTGATACTCTAGCTCTTTTAAAATTTGTTTATCTTTAATGCCAAGTTTATTTCTTTTGGTTCCGTTGGAATATAAGGTGTCTGAAAAATTCATAGCTTCACCTTCGCTTACTTATTAAGATGCATTTTTTTTAGCAAATACTGGAAATGTTCTTCAGAAGACATGTGGGCATTATCACGTAAGTCTGTCACTTGATCTCTAGTAACGTTGCCACCCTCCCAAATACTACTAGTCAAAACGTTTCTAACGTCCCAATAGCTTTTGGCATCCGGAAATTTCACCCCTAAAATAGTCAAATCATGTAAACTTGTTTCCAACATATCCTCATTATCTGTTAAATCAACCATCTTAGCTACGACCTCTTTAATATCATTATTCTTAATTTCAGCAATTGCTTGAATCTCTTCTAACGATACTTTGCCTAATGCCTTTTTAGCTCGTGCTTGAAAAGTACTTGTTGGCATTCTCAACTTTTTGCTAACCTGTATCATCGGTACATTTTCCACTTTTAAATATTGCTGTAATGTATAATCCATAATATCACCTCTACAACTGTATTATACCACAATTTAGTTGTAAAATAACCAAATATCGTTATAGAACGTTAGAAAGCAAAGCCAACATTAATAAAAACAACAATTCCCTTATCGATAGATAGTTTCTTTACGCTCCAATGGTTGTGCCCGTTTGATGGTTCTTGGATGCTCATTGATCTGTACCTTTTGTGGTTTTTCCTGAAGTTTAGCAAATTGGTCAATAGTCATTTGTATTTTCCCATGATCACCAGCCACTAATTCCTCATTCCAATCTTTATGCCCTTTTTTTGGAATGTCCACAAATACTCGTAAATCTTTGCTATCATGCAACCCTGCATCCGTCCATTTTTTGATAAACTGGCGTCCGGCCTTATCGTTATCAACAGCAAAATGCAGTTCTTTTAATAAATTGCCGTTACTCTCAACTAAATCCTTGGTCATTGCCCCAACACCTTCAATTTTGGTGCTGGCTCCAGAAAGTGATGTGTAAGCAACATTTTGCCCTACTAAACCAATATCACGACGGAATAATTGATAGTAACTGATGGTATCGATTGGAGCTTCTGTGACTACCAATTTATCAGTACTCTTTTTATCGCCTGCTTTAAAGTTCCACCCAAAATCATGCTTGGAACCAGTTTGAATTAGCTTGATATTATCATGTTTACCTTGATGATTATTTTTCAGATTAGTACCCTGAATATCTGCTCCTACCAGTTTATTAGTGTGATCACGCCATAAAAAGGCCGCGTTGTGAAAAATATATTCTTTACCATCTTTTTTGTACTTGCTAACCGTTTCAGTTAATTTTCCGGCCTGAATCAGTTTATTCAAAATTCCAGAATCCAAACGGCGCTTACCATGCAAATACTTCATCAAACGCGTAGCATTTGGTGATTTGACAAGTTCTTTTGGATCAAATTGACGATCCTTGGCTACGTCAAAACTGCGAATCTTTCCTACGCCGCGTTCTTTACGAAATTGCTTGATCAACTTTGCAGCTTCCCGACGATTCTTTGCTGGTGTGAAAGTCGAGTCATTATACTCTTGGACAAAATCATAGAGATGGCCCCAGGTACCTTGAGAATACCAATTATAATAATCTTTACCTGGTTTTAATGCAATCTTGAGAGAATCATGTTCCACCGGCCACGCCTCAGTTCGATCATGATCATATTTGATGCCAGTATAATCCATAAAGTCCAGAATTTCATTCGTATTTTTAGCTGTGATCAGCATCTTCCTTTCTTTTAAAGAAACCTTATCCATTTCTGGATAAGGCCTCTTAACTACTTATTATCGTTGAACTCCTGTATTTGAATGGTCTAAACCAACTCGGCTTACTCTGGTTGATCCAGATTTTTCAACTCCAACATTGGGTTGATTTTGCCGTTGCTTTCTTACATTCTCCGCACGTTCTTTTGCGCGTTCTTGATGAACCTCATCAATTTGCTTTTGAACCCCACCGGTGATGATTCGCGATGATTTAAATGCCTTATTCATAAATTCAAACTGTTCCTTAACTTCTATTTTAGATGGATCAAAGTTTAACTTGTCATAATTTGGCTTGGTTGTCTTTTTCCAAAGTCCAAGTTGAACATTGGCAAGATAGTCAGCAGTTCGATTTTTAGCAACTTGTAAATCCTTTTTGGGATCTCCTGTTGCTTTAAAGCTTCGATGATTACCATCTTGGTTATAGAAAGCATCCTTAGCAGCTTTCTTCTCTTCGTATGAATATCGTTTGTAATCATCAATCGTAGCGGTTGCCATCTTTGCGCGTGCCTTTTTATCAAAATCACTTAAGTCAAATACAGGTTCAATATGTTCGGTAAAGTTATCATGTTCATCCTTGTGTCTAACATTTACCGCTCCAACTTGTTTCTTACCTTTATAAGAAATGAAGTTCTTTTCTAAGGCAGAACTGGTTACAATTTGTTTACCACTTAATCCTTGTGCAGCCAGCACATTTGCTTGGCCTAAATCATAATGTTGTTTATAGGTCTGCTGATATGAACCAATCATTTGTACATAGCTCTTTAAATTTTCAACAGATTTAAATGCTGTTTCTTGGTTAGTCTTAGCCTGTGCATACACTTTCCGTAAGTCAGTTGATGCCTTGCTTCGAACCTCCCGCTGATTCAATTGCTGTTCTTTAACCATTTCATTGTCTCTTCCTTTCTGTTCCTTTAACGCTCGCATATCGTTTCCTGTTAGCTCTGGATAGTCTTGTGCTAAATTCTTCCCAGTACCGAGATCTGTATTATGGTAAGTTACTAACCTTGCAATTAATTCGTTATCTAATGATTTTCGAAAAAATGCATTTGAAGACCTGTCTTCTGCTTCGTCCAAAGCCAACCCCAACTTTTCAAATTTATCACTATTCGGATCATAAGGTGAATTTTGCAGTAGATCATTATATTTTTGGTTTGCCATTTCACTAGTTTCTGTCCTAGTAGCTGTCATAAACGTGTTGGCAGCATATAACGTGTAATTATCCAATTGTCTAATTTTCTCATCTGCTAGTTGTGTTTCCATTTGAAATCTCCTTATCTTGTTAACTTATCCTTTGGGTTAATACCGCCAATACCTTGGATACCCGCTTTCAAGCCTTGTTTTAGATTTTGTTTAGGGGTTCGAATTTCCATTTTCTGAATTTTAAGATCATTTGGGTTTAACACCACAACCTCGTCATAGTCTGACCGTGACTCATCATGCGTAACAATGGAGTGTGTAAAATTAGCAACTTGCCGTAAAGCGTGAAGTGCTTCTGGCTGACCACCAACTTCATTAATCACTTCGTTATACAGATCGACATCGTTAGAATTACCTTCCATCAGTCCAGAAACAGCTTCGTTTTTAACCGCTTGACGGCCTTCAAATTCAACATCTCCCCAGTTTTCTAGATAATTATATTTGCGATCTAAAATAGTGACATAGCGACTAACTTCTCTTTTCGTGAGTGTTAATTTTTTTGCAGAAAGTTCCCGTCCAGGCTTAAAATCAACCTGATAAAGATAACCAGTCTTATCAATATTTCCTGTATATTGATCCGCAAACTTTTTGCTGCTGGTAATGTAGATTCCTCGTCCACCGGCCACACCGTTTTTTCCATAGTTTTCCAGATCAAACTTTGTAAACTTCTGATCACTGCCATGATAGAACTTAGTACCATTGATAAGTCTCGCTTTAACCTCCTCTTCATAGTTTTCAACTACTGCCTTTTCTGTCATTAAACTTATCATCCTTTCTGGGCGTCAATAACCTACCCAAAAGAACATATTTAATACCAAAAAAAGAACAAAAAAATAGAAGGCAAAAGCCTTCTTCAAATTCTCTATTTACCTTGTTGATTTATTATTGCGGGACTCGGAGTCGAACCGAGATATTCAGGGAATGAACCTGCTATGTTGCCGTTACACTATCCCGCAATCCTAATTTAACTTAATCATAAAATTCAGCCAAGAATTAGAAAAAATAATTATTTCATCGTTCTTGTTCTTCACGTTCAACATCTCGTTCTACGGCCTCTTCAAGTTGTTCATGTTCGAAAAGTGCTCGCACTCTGTCACTTGTTGCAGCCTGCGAAATGTTGCTTAAAGACCTCAAGGACTTGTTTTCTGGCCTCGATTTTTTTCGTTTAGGAAGCTTAGCAAGATACCCCTTTTCAATCTGTTTAAATTTTTGGTTGTTTTCCTGTGAAATTTTTTTATTATCAACGCCAATACGTTTATATAAGTCTTTCAACTCAGAAAAAAGCAATCCATTTTTATGTTGTAGATTCATTTTTTTATTTGGTTTATTTTTGATATCTTGATTATTGGTAGCAATCTTCCGTTTCAACAACCAGCTTTGCAATTTTAGATCAAGGTTTCGTTCAATTTTACTTTTACTAGCTTCACCGTATATTTTTTGAAGTGTTGCTGGTTGTATTCTCGTATTTCGAAGTGCTTTAATTTCCCGATTAATTTTTCTACTGTACAAATCCACTTCCATTAACAATCTGGAATTGATAGGTATCTCGATAGGGTCTACAAACAGTCGTTGTAATTCTCGTTTCTTATTTTTCTCCTTGGTGGCTAATTTATAATTAGGTTGCAACTCAAACTGGTGTAACTTTAATAATCCAGAAAATTCGTTGCTTTTAAAAACTAGTAGCTCATCGTCTTTACTAACGGACTTGTTATCAACGGCCAAATTAAGTACATCCATATTATTTAATATTAATTTGTCTGCAATTTGAATATTTTTCTTTCGAAGTTTACCTCTTCGAACCCCCAGTTCATAGCGTAATTTTCCTAATTTCCCTTTATTAGCATTAGGTACTTTTCTCAAATCTGCAATTTGACGTTTTAACAACTCAATTGCAAAATTATCTTGTGCCACTGTTGTCTTATTTGCAGTGTCTAATTCTGTCGTCTTTAAATCTTCTGGTGAAATACTATACAAATTTTTTAATAATTCATTGCCAACTTGTTTTTTTAAAGTTTTGATTTGATTATTTGCATAGTCTTGATTATTTTCACCATATATTTTTTTATACCGATTGCGTTCAGAGCGAAGCCCTTTAGTCCACGCTTGATATTCCGGATTTTGAATCAGTGTAGTGTTTATATACTCGTTCAAATATTGTTTTGATTTCTTCAAATCTTTGGCATTTGAACTAAATCGATATTTCTTATCTGGTAAATTCTGAAAAGCTTTAATTAGTAGCTCGTCATTTATAAATTTATGTGTATTTAATTTGGAAGACTCTTTGATTTTTTTCCGAAGCATTCCTTGATGATCCTGTACTTTTTCAATTACTGCCTGCTGATCAGCTTGCAATAAGTTTCGATAAAACCGGCCTCGTAATTGACGCATGCTGGCTTCACTCAGCATTCCCTTTTCTTCCCCATTTTTTACAAGCGGCCGATTAGATTTTTTATCTTCAGCAATCCCAAAATGAATGTGCAAATGATCTGTATTAAGATGAATATCACCCCACCAGGTCGCATTTTCTAAATTATTTTTTTTAAGAAATTCGGGCATAGAACTTTGTAGAGCTTTTTTAATTTTTTTTTGATCAACATGTCCAGTATTTGGATCGTATACTTTTTGTTTGATCATCAAATCGGTTCGAAAACTAACCACGCCTTCGAAAAGTAAATGATCTTGTTTTTCGGCTTCACTTAATTTTTTACGTAGTTCGTTTTCATCACTTTTAGTAATATTTAATTTGGTCGCCGTGAACGTAGGCAGCAATTCTTGATTAGTTAACTGGCTTTCAAGCTGTGTTGCCTTATTCCTTTTCATATAATCAACATAGCCTGCATACTCTTTTTTTTCTTCAAAACTAGTTTCATCACTTAGATCATAATCATTTCCAACATCAACGGCGCCATCGCGCTGCGTGTAATCAACAAATCCACTAAATCCTGCTCCTGGTTTTGTAAACTTCATAGTTAAAATAACTTCCGCATCTTTACGGATATCTTCTTTAAAAACATAACTTGATTTCCTTTTGGCCGTTCAGCAACACTCCATTTTTTATATAAAGGCTAATTTTAATTTTTCGTTCAAAACAACTAAATTCTCTTTTGTGAACAGAACTGAAGAAGAATAGTCACTCTGTTTAAAATATGCAGATCTGAAATAAGAAACTTTTCGATTAGTCAATTCCGCAATTTTTTCATATGACTCTCCAAATCGTCTATAAATTCCAAACAGACTTACAATTCTATCTCGTTGCTCATGAGGATGATATTCATTAAAGCCAATCATTTTTCGAATTTCCAACAGCGTTTTACGCTGCATACGAATTTGATGAATTCTGTTTTGATCAAACAAATTACCATGACCATCGTGCAGTTCGGAGGCATATTTTAAAAACTTTCCATTCACATCTTCACCTACTTCTTCATACCAATGATCATTTACTGTGTCATATTTTTCTAGATCACTTAGAAGCTCTTCTACACGAGTAATTTTTGTATAATTTGCTAAAATTTGTTCTTGTGTTCTCATAATATTTTCTTCTCCCGTTTTTACTTTTTTGTTATAGCAAAACCATCCAAGCAATTCCTGATATGCCAAAGAAAATTGCTGCTGACCACATGTTAGTAAAAAGGAAAATTGTGCAAAGCGCTATATCCCCAATCACGCACAATCCTTTTCCAGTTTTCCTCTTTCCAAGATATAAAATAGGAATCAAAATTACCGAAATGATCAAAAAAATTGTTATTAATATTTCCAATATCAAATGTTGATTCATTTGATTACTCCTTTTTTTCCTTTTAGATTAAAGTTTCGATTCTTGTCCTGAACAATTTGATTAGTTAGCAGTTTTACCATCTTGAACTCCGCCGAGTCTTTAATGAACATACTCTCCATCTTATCAATTTGATCTTGGTCAAGAACCAGGGCTCGATACAATTCCAACACCATATATAAATTCTGAGTCGTTATAAGATCTAATCGATTCAACTTTTGTGTATTAGGATCCATCTTACGATCACGAACGCGTATATATTTTACAAGTTGTTTACGATAGTTATGCTGTATATCATTTTCAGATTTTAAAAATAATTCATAAAAGTTTTCAATAATTAGGTTCAGAATTTTATTTCTCGAAAGATGGGCTGGCGTTTTTCCAAATCCCATTCCGTTTAATTTTGCATAAGCTTCAATCGCACTAAACCTCTCTTGATTTTCTTCCGTCAATTTGATTGTTAATCTATCAGTCATCACTACCACCCATTCCAAAAAATTCGAACATGTCTGTTAAAGCTGATTGAATATTTGCATTCTGTTCAATGATTCTTGTTTGATTTTCAGTAGCCAAATTTAATTTCTTTATAACTTCATTTAAAATTGGCGCCATTACATTTTTTGTACTCTCCATCTGTTGATCTTCAACAAACTCATCTAACAAATCATAAATGAATTGACTCAAGCTCTGATAGCCTTCTTTTTTTGCCATCTCATTTAATTTTTGCTTCACGTTTATATCAACATTGCGAATTCTTATTTCACTTTTTTCGATCATGCTGTTTTAAAAGTCCTCCTTTTTTTAAAACTAATTCACCAGAGCCAACCGCAAATTCGCCATCAACTACTTTCCCATAAGTTCTTATGGGCCCTTTTCTTCAGTCTTGAAGAAAGAGCATAAGGGAAACAGTCCACAGCTACGCAGTGGAGCCGACAGTGTCGGCGTTTCCAGAGTCCCACAAATTTTCGCGGGTGCCCCCTGTTTGCATACCTTTTTGCACCCTATTTGCATACCTCAATTCTTACACAAGCAATTTGTTCTTCCCACTTTTAGAAAAGAACTACCCTGAATTGACTCAGGATAGTTCTTAACGCAATTCTACAAAAAAATGTTCAACACTTAATGCACTTCTTTCTTTTTTCGAATTGAATGTTTCTGACTTAAAAATTTCATTCGGTCCAAATGTTCACTCGTTTGATTATTCAAGTTGTCTGTCTTTAAATAATCTATATCACATTTGGCAATATTGATTTCTTTACTACCCACACTCAAAGCGTTAAACCAAGTTCTAATTGTTATAAAAATTAAAAGCATTAACATAAAAAAAATACCGATTTGTGCGAGAAACCAATATTCAAGTAACCCTTTGTTGGATAATAAAATAGTTCCAATTTTGAGGATGGTACTTTTATCAAGTTCAAAAACATTAGATACCCCAGCAGCCGTCAACATGAAGGTAGTATGAAATCATGGACACGATTTAGTATAATTCCATAATAGGAAGGATTGTGTTTTTATGACCAAGAAAAAGTACTCAGTAGATTTTAGAAAAATGATTGTCAAGCTGTACCAGGATGGCGCCCCGGTAGCTGATCTTACAGACGAATATGGTGTATCAAATGTAACTATTTACAAATGGATTAATCTATATAAAGAAGACAAAGGAAGTGGAATTTCCAAATCAGATGTTTTAGCGTTGCAAAAACGTTTGAAACAGCTAGAAAGTGAGAATGACATCTTAAAAAAAGCCTTAACCATATTCGCCAAAAAGTAAACCCAGATGACTGGCAGACAGCCGTTGATATTAATTTGAAGCACCATAGTATCAAAGAAACCTGTAAAGTACTCTCAGTTCCACGCTCAACTTACTATGAACATCAGCAGAATCATGTATCGCCACAAGCCAAGCGTCGTAAGACACTTAGCCAGTCGATTAAACGCATTTACTTTAATTCTAGACGTACCTACGGGGCAACTAAAATTCTAAAAGCGTTACAAAAAGAAGGTAAGACTGCCAGTATTAAGCTAGTTCAACGATTAATGCGCCAAATGGGGTTAAAATCAATCACGCGCAAGAAGTGGCATTATCAACAAACTAATGATATTGATGCGACTGATTATTCAAATATACTCGCGCAAGATTTTCGTACAACCAGTCCAAATCAAAAGTGGTGTGCAGACATAACTTATATTCACACCAAAGCCAATGGCTGGTGTTATTTATCAAGCATTCAGGATTTATATTCACGTAAAATCATTGCCCATAAAATCAGCCGTCATATGACTGCTGATCTTGTGATCAGCACTTTTCAACAAGCCTTTGAAACTAGAAAGACGACTAATAACTTAATTGTGCATACCGATCTGGGTAGCCAGTACCGCAGTGCTGGCTTTGAACAGATCTTAGCGCAACACCATATTCGCCATTCTTATAGCAAGCGTGGCTGTCCCTATGACAATTCATGTTTGGAATCATTTCACGCCAGTTTGAAAAAAGAAGAGGTTTACCAACACCATTATCAGGATTTTGAAGAAGCAAATGCTGCAATATTCAGCTACATTGAGAGCTTTTATAACAGTGCTCGAATTCACAGTAGCATTGATTATTTAACTCCAAATGAAAAGGAAAAATTAGTCGCTTAAATTATACATAAAATGTGTCCAGATTCTTGACCTAAATCCAACAGTTGTATATTCAAAGCCTGTATAACAAAGGCTGCCTATAATTTCAAGCAAAATAATCACCAAAACAAACACTAAATTAGCCATAAGTGCCGAACCCAAGCCACATTTTTCTGTGATTTTTTGTTGCACCAATTTAAAAATCTTACTCATTCAATCACCTACTTATTTAGCGAAGTTTTGATTCTGAGTACTTTGAATTTCACCAGGTAATTTGTAAACGCCACTTTGAACATCTGCTATCTGTTGTTGTAGCAATTCAATTTTCTGATTATGAATTTTTATAGCATCCTGGTTTGTTTTGATCGTGGCGTTTTGAGAAGCGATGTCACTTTGCAAATTATCAAGAGTATCTTGCGTGGATTTTTTCTCACCCGTTGTATTATATTGATCATCAGATTTTTTCGCTGCAATATTATTTTTATCAATTGAAATTAACTTCTTAGCGGCGATAATTTTCTTTTTGTTACTTGTGATTAAATTTTGTTGATGGTCAATTTCGCGTTTTGTTGTTTGAATAGCAAACGTCTTACGTCCACTATCACGAATCGAACTATTAATCATTTTTTTATTAGTAACCACTCGCAAAGTAACTGTTTTTCCAGCTTTTTTATAGGCTCTTTTTTGTGCTGGTGTATCACTATCATCTCCATCAACGTATGGAGTCGATGTTGGAGTATTGTTGATTACCTTCACTTTTAAAGCTCTATACTTCGGTGTCAAATGACGCACAACCAAAGTGAATTTGTCAGAAGTTGTTGGAATAATTTGCATAGTTGCCTTTTCAGGATTATATGTTTGTAATTTAAATTTCAACTGATTTTGTGGAATCGGTACTGTACTGCCTGCATCCAATTGCCGGGTTGTTTGAATGCTAAGAACCATGATATTTTCTTTAGGGTTATACATTTTACTCAGTAATTTAATTGAGCCACTTTCATTTTCGTAATCTAACGTCTTATTAACTCCGGTCACATTAACTTGGAGTGGCACGGGAGCAAATTTGGTTCCAAGCAACAATAATCCCATAATTGCAACACAACTAATTACGGTCAATATTCTGATTACTGAAACGTGTTCATCATGCCAATCCTGAAAACGACTATACTTATTTTTTAATTTTTTAAAAAAAGAACTGTCTTGAAGTTGTTTGATTAAAACCTCCACCCTTCTTAAAATCTTATTTTGTTTTCTGTTGTTCATTGGCCAAATCTTGAATAATTTGATCACTATTATCGGCGGATAAAACCCACAAAATTTTGCCAACAGGTGAATCAGGTGAATCGCTTTTTTTTTGGCACGATAATAACGATCCTGTATCAACTTTGATAGCACTGACGAATTCAAGATTGGGTATTTCTACCAAGCAAATTATTCCTGGGCTAAAAAGTGTAATCTGATCATGTGGTAGATCAATCGGAACTTCAAAACTATACGCCAAGTTTGTTAAACCATGAGTTTTTAAAAATTTGCCTTTTACTAATAACATAAATTTCACCTCTGGCGTTTAATAGTTGTTCATCCAACTCCAATCACCTTTCATAGCTGACTTAATCGTTTTTGTTTTCACACCAATATTTTTTGGATTGATTTTTTTATTTTGTTTTTTCTTATCGTACGTGATAGAAACCGGGGCAATTTGAACTTTCTTACCTTTTTCTTTATTGATCAGTAAAAAAGTAGGTGTACTTTCGATCGTGTAATCACCAGTTAACTCACGTCCCAATTTTGATCTGGTATTAACCTGTAAATATTTAACGTGATGCTTTGCAGCTAATTTTTTTTCTTTCTGAATCGTTGGCATGGCCTTCTGACAATAAACACATCCACGTTGATAAAACAGCACTACATATTTACCAGATTTCATCGTTGAAGCCTTCGACAATTGTGAAACATTTGGTGTTTGTTGCCAAACTACCGCTCGCTGATGTTTTACAATCGCAAATACCATTAAGTCAATAAGCGAGAATAAAATTACTAATCCAATAACTACAAATTTAAAATGTTCCGTAAATAATTGTTTTATTTTCATAACTAACCTCTTTTTATTTTGTTACTCTCACAATTTTGACCGGATCGTGCAGCACTGTAATGGGCGGTCTAAGGCCGAATTTAAAACGGTGATTATTGGTTTTAACCAGCGTTGGAAATTCCTGTTTTAACCATCTGCTAGCATTAGCTCGACTCGTAAATTCAATAATTTGATCAAACTCATTTTTTAATGGATCTTTCGTAATGGCATTCATAATAATATATTTCAGCACTTAATCACTCTTTTCTTTAAAAAATACTATTTGTTCTCTGTCAATTGTTTTAAAGTAACTATTGGTCTTTCACTATTGTTATCAATCATTCTATATTTTTCTTTATTATCAACAAGATCCCTTAGATTAGCGTAGCTTGCTAAATCATACTGGATCGTCTAGGTTCTCTTTTTTTAAATAGTGCGTAAATTTCGCCACAAAATCTGCCGTCTGCTTTAACCATCATTAGGAATCAATATCGGCCTCTTTTTTGAATAGTTTGCAGTCTCGATTAAAAACTCGAATATTTCCTTTTTTGGTGTGAATCTCATCAACAATCGTTGGATCATCTTCACTAAGTGCATGATGTCCAATAACAATTCCATCACCTGCTGGATTAACCAAATGTCCCGCAATAATCTGCTTTGGAAAACTAACATGATCATTTAAATCAAAAACATGCTCAGTCTTTGCTTTCCAATTTCCATGTGTACCTTCTACTGGATAGATATTCATAATGATTACCTTCTTATCTTTTTAATTTTCTAACCAGATAATGCTTATTTTGTAACCACACCTGAACCGCAATTTGTTCAACCCCAAGATTACCGTTTACAAATGCAGCCTTAAGAATTTGTTGATAACGATTCTCAGAATCATTACAAAGCTCTTTTGCCAAATCAACGCAAGTAAGTCCCCAAAGTTCCACACCATTTTGCTTAGGATTATCAATCATCAAATCACAAACGGTAAAAAGAGTAGCATCGGCCTGCATATGGACGCGCATCAAATGCCAGAGCAACTCTGGTTTACGCCCGGTCCCCCGCACAAACCTTTTTTCCATGCTGTCTAAAAAAATTTTAATAACGCTCTCGTTTACCTTCTGGTCTTCATATGTTTGATAGCCTTGTTTATTGGCAGTTTTTAGTTCCTTGAGTATCGCTTTCATTTCTTCAAAATAAAATAATTTATCTGAATTCAATAGGCCACTCCTCCCCGTCATTAGAACTTACCTCGGTAATCACAATAAAGATTGGCGACCACTGGCTTGTATTTTCGATCAGTCAATTCAAATTCTTCACGCCAAACCTTCGTTACTACTGCCTGATCATAATTGACGTTTGAATGATTAAGTCTGCCTTGGGAAGCAACTACGACTACTGATCCACTCTCAATTCCTGAAGAACGTAAACTCTTCGGAAGATGGAACACATACCCTTTTTTCTTAAGTAATCTTCCATTAGTTGGATGTGCAATCAAAATTTCTGTAACTGGTTGAAAAAAGTGAACTTCAACGGTATTGAAATATAAAGGATCTTCTTCATTTCTTTTCATGATATTAATCTCCTCTCGAAGTTAAAATTAGCTGATCTAACGGAACCTCTTGATTATGTCGATTAATCTGGCCTGTTAAATATGCCCCATGATCAATAATTCGAACTACCTTGCCTTTCAAAAATACTCTTTTATTCTTAACTAAATGATCTATCCATTTCACTTGATCTCCTACTTGAATCATCTTCACCACTCCTTATTTTTAAAATTGTAATTCTCCCAATGTGCTCAGTAAAACGATTAAAATTCCAGAAGCTACTAAAATCGATATCAAATACAACAATGCCATCCCGATCTTTTGTTCACGTTTAGTTTTCAGTCGGAAATTTTGAACCGCTATTTTTGATCGTTTTTGTAACATCTAATTCACCTCATTGTTATTAAAATTACGTATTTGAGCTAACCGCTGATCTAATTTTTTCTTTGCTTCTGGATTAATTGGAGATTCTGTAAGTTTTGTTTGACTATCCCCTTGAGCCCAATCAGGAAGGTGCTCTTTAACTTTGTCCCCTTGTTTTTTTAAAGCTGCTTCAGGTAATGACATATATTGCTTCCAAGTTCTGTAAATGAAGAAGTTGGAGACTAGCTTAATATATGTTTCAGAATAATTTTGAATTTTAACGAATTTCAAATAATTTTTCGTACCTCGACTAATCTCGTTTTCTTTAATGCCTTCGTTTACCGCTTTGATATATGCTTTAAGACCGTCTTCTTTACCTACTCTTCTTGTTACCGGGAACAGATTCCATAATTGCTCGAAGTTATTTTGTAGCTTTTTAAGTTTATCTTTATCTCTAACTCTGTCTCTATCTCTGACTCTAGATGTCGAACATTTTTGAACATTGTTACGTGGGAGGCTGTTGGTATTATTTAGTTTCAAATTTGTATTATTGTTTACTAGTTTTGGATGCCTCATACGTTTTAATCGCATTCTTCGTGCTGCATCTGTTTCGGAACCAGTCATTTCATCAATTCGATCAAAATGAATAATATCTGTTGATTTACCTTCCGAAACTAATTTTTTTGCTTCCAGCCAGCTAAGCAAAATTGATACGGCTTCTTTTTTTTCATCTAATCGAATTGCCAATTCTTCAGCAAAATCACTAGCGATATGTTCGAAATAAATATAACCGCCATCTGGAGCTGAGAGCACCATCATTTCAAGGTAAATCAATGCATAGGTATCACCACCCGGAAGTTTTCTTAGTACCTTTACTTCTGGGCTCTGAAACCAATCAGAACTAACCTTGATCCAGTAGTATCGCTTGTCAGCCATAATTCACCACCTACTTTTTAACGTGCTTATTTGGCCTCTCAGAGCGTGCAATGCTATCCACAAAACTGTCAAATTTATCCATTGCCGCATCGAATTTATCGTCTTCTACACCACTCAAATTATCTAAACTACTCAAGACCTGATCTAATCGATTCATACTACTGGCAGTGTGTTTATTTAATGCATTTAAGAACACCTCCAAAGTTTTACGCTGCTTTGTAGTTAACTTAGGAGACTTCTTTTTTTCAACGCGTGGCCCAGCATTTACAAGCGCGATGTCATCAGAAATATCAGAAGATGGTTGCCAACTCTCCACCAATTCACTAGCACTATCTAAGTCCTTGCGTAATACTTCTTTGGCACTTTTAACCCCGAATCTGCGTGTAACGGCTTTACGTAATTCTCGAGAAATCATGGCATAGGTGTGTCCATCTTGATAAGCATTTGACTGATAGCCACCAACAATATTTGTAGCCCGCTTAACAATTGTTTTGTCCAAGCGACCACCCTCAATGGCGTTAATACTTTCCTGACCTTCTAGTTTTTTTAAACGTGAGTCATGATCAATCAGTTTTTCATCCGTGTTACGTAACCTATGACCAATTTCTTTAAAAACCTTTGGAAGCTTTTCATTAACTGGTTCCGTATTCTTGCTAACTGAAACCTCTTTATCACTATTCATGCTGCTTGCTCCTCTCAAATCACTGTTCATCTATATCACCTTCGATAACATTGTCTTTACCGATATTTATACGTTGTTTTTCACCATGGTGTGGAATCCTTTCATGCAGGGCATTCCCGAAATCAATCATGGAATTAGCAATATCATCGGCCTTCTGTGCCGCTAGTGAGTCAGCATCTACATACTTAAGCGTTCCGGAATACATGATTGGTGCCACCGTTGAAATAAGTTTCGTAGCGGCTTCAAAAACTTTTTGATAATCTTGAACACCAGTTAATTTGTTACTAGCATCGGAGTATTTGGATTGCAGATTTTGCAACTGTTTTTTCATGGTTTTAAATTCTTCGGTACCTTCCTTGGTGTCATCTAATTGCTTTTGAAGGGCCTGAACCTTTGCCATTTGAAACTGTTCAGAATTCTTAGCGGCCTGTACTTGACGAGCCATTTGTTTCTTTTCACTAATCATTTTTTGATTATCCTGTTTAATTTTTTGATAATCAGCTGGTTCAACTTCAACTGGATCACCTGGAACTTCTTTGACTTCTTGTTTTTTACTCAAAAGTTCATTAAATTTTTGACTTTGTTTCGCGATTGTTTCTTCATGAGTCTCAATTTGATTTTGTAATTGTTCATTTTCAGCTGAAACTTGATGTAAATCTCCCTGTGCTTCATGCAACTTTTTCTTAAGATCACGCAATTCACGAACAGTCATCTCATCAGGCTTCTTAATTTCACCAGCGGACGTAACTTGATCCTTATCACGTTCCTCCTCAGGCAAAGAAGCAATCTCATACAAAGCTTTCACACCTAACTGATTCAAATGGTGCCCCGGGGCACCATTTAGCTCCTTTGCAATTTTCATGGCACGTTTAGCAAACGTTTTTTCAATATTTATTGAATCAAGCCAGTTAAGCCATTCACCATGTACTAAATCATTTTCTTTTACCCAACTAAGCCGACGCCCAATTTCAAAAATTGACTGTCCTGCCATTTGCTGGTATCCCTTAATTTCCGACGAAATTACATTAATATCAGTACTTAAACTTGGGACTTTATTACTATCATTTTGTGTTGCTGCTCCGTTCATTTTTCCATCTCCCATTACTTAGACTTATCCCAAGGTAACTCTTCAAAATGGCGTTCAAGGAAGCAAGCCATTGTTGTTGCTTTAAATCTCCAAGGACTACCACTTCCCTTACTAACAATAATTTGTCCATTCTTTTCCATTTTGTTTATTTCCCGACTATATCTTGGATTTTCTATAATGTATTTCTTTATCCATTCTTCTTTTTTTCCACCAGTCCAATCTCTTAAGTCGGCCATTTTCCAACAACGACCTTCAACCGACTCCATTGCCTTTTTATAAAGTGACTCAGAAAAATCAGGAACTGGAAATTCGACAGCTATTGTTTTACTTTGCAAAACTTTTGACCTCCTTTGGTAGTAACAAGCGATAATCCATGTTCAAAAATTCACCAACTTTTTCAACACTACTAATCTTGGGCTGCACCCTATCCCATCTATATATAGACTTTTTACCCACTCCCGATTTTTCACCAACTTGTTCAAGTGTTAAATTTTTTAATGCAGCGGCTTTTCTAATATTTTTGACTAAAGATTCTTTCAATTTTCACTTTTTTCTCCTTTATTTGATATTTTTGTTTACGTTTGGTATCACTTGTGATACTATATAAGCATACAGAAATAAAAGTTAATATCCTATCTAGCCGTGATATTTAATTTCTATTTTTTTCCTTAATATTTCATTGAAATGTAGGAATAACCCCTGACATATCACCAAACTGGAAATATAAACTGTTGATTTATTTCTTATGCTAAATTCAGTTTAGAACCACACGTGGTACTTGTCAAGATTTTTTTATCATTAACGATACTTCTTTTATATAGAAAGGTGACAGCGATGAGTACTGTTTCAAGAATTAAAGAATTAGCCAACAAAAGGAACCTCAACCTAAAACAACTTTCTATCAAGCTTGGTATGGGAGAAAACACAATTTATCGTTGGGATAAAAAACAACCAACCTCTGACCGTTTACAAAAAGTAGCGGACTATTTGAATGTATCTACCGATTACCTCCTTGGTAGATCCAACAAAACTAATTACTACGATTTAAATAAGCAAGATATTGTGGATATCGGTGTTCAAGTCGATCGTATGCTAGAAGGGTTAGATTCCGAGTCCGAAACTAATTTCTATGGAGAACCAATGACAGAGGAAGATAAACAAAAACTTAGAATTGCTATGCAGGCTGCTTTACAGGCTGCTCAGATCGAATCTCGGAAAAAATTCACACCAAAAAAATACCGAAAGTAAAGGATGGTTACTATATGGAAAAAGACAATAAACAAAAATTAAAAAAAAGAGCACAAGAAGTGTTGAATATTCTTAGTAAATGTACAGATTTCAATGATATGAATCCAGAGGACATAACTTTATTAGAGATTGAAAAAGACAAACTTAAAAAAAACTAATTCAACTTTTATCTTATCTTTTTCTCATTCCGAACAATATGCACATAAAACAGGTAGCACAAATGAAACTCGAGGGTGAGTTGATAAACAATGGCATTTGAAAAAAACGAAATTTCAGAAGCTGATCGTATTATGAAAAAATACGATACACATGATCCTTTTTTGATTGCTAAAAAAGCTAATATCACTGTTCTTGAAGCAGATATGGGGAATATCACCTACGCTATTCGAAATCACTATAAAAGAACTGATATAATTACATTGAATCAAACCATTAATTTTGCGTGGAAAAATTTTGTTCTTGCGCATGAGTTAGGACATTGTTATTTACACCATGGCTTCTCCACTACTTTTTATCGCAACACGCCTAGTAGTGGAATGATAAACTGGGCTGAAAAAGAAGCAAGCACTTTTGCAATGGAAATATTGGATTCACAGTTACGAGAAGAAGATAGTTACTATCAACTAACTCCTTTTGAAAAACTAGATCATTTAGGTCTTCCCTATTCTTTAGAAGATTATTTAGTATAACAAAAAACACACTCTCTCCCGCCAAGAAGTTTAGTGTGTTTTATCATAAATATTGGAGCACCCTAATCAGATGTGCCCTTATAAGTTCATTCTAGCATGAGGAACTCCGATTAGAAAGCGAACGGAGGTTCTTTTTATGGCAAGCATTACAAGAAGAAATACTGGATGGCAAGCTCGTCTGAGAGTTAATCAAGGAGGTGTTTTAAAACCAATTAGTAAACAAGGCTTTCGAACAAAAAAGGAAGCTAAAATTTGGGCAAATTCTCAAGAGATAAGTGATTTTAATGGTGATGCCGTCATTCAAAGCATGCAGTCTTTACCAGACTACTTTATTAATTGGTTTCATTTGTATAAAGAAGCTAGTCTACGGTCAGCAACCAAAAAGCGCTATAAAGAAACCTATCGAGTTCTGGTAGGCTACTGGCAGGACACACCACTAAAAGATATTACTTTTGATAAATACCAAAAATTTTTAAAAGATTTCGGTGAAAAACATGCCAAGGCAACTGTGTCTAAGGTTCATTCGCAGACACGAGCAAGTATTCGTGCAGCTGTCCGTACCGGAAAGCTTCATCGGGACTTTACAGAGGCGGCCACGGTATACGGTCAGCCTGGTAAAACAGAAGAAGAAAAATATCTCGAAAAAGATGACATGCTTAAACTTTTAGCATATTGTCGTAAGGACTTGCGTATTTCAGCAGCATCAAAGATCATGATCACTACTGCTCTTTATACTGGTCTACGAATTGAAGAAGTTGGTGCCCTCACTTGGGATAAAATAGACCTAAATGAAAAACGATTAACTGTTTCACGCGCCTGGGATTATGCAAATCATGGCGGATTCATGCCAACAAAAAATGAAAGCTCTCAACGCACAATCGATATCAATCAGGAATTGGTAAAGCAACTTAAAAGTTGGAAATTAATTCAGAGCTCTTATTTTGAAGAAACCGGGTTATCTAATTGTTACGATCTGAAGCAAAATCGATCGACACATTTCAAGAATAATGAAGAAAATCCAACTAATTTAGTTTTTTTAAATGATAGACAAAATATTGTTGGATCTAACGGTGTTGGTAACTTATTAAAAAAATTAGCTGGTCCTAAAAGCCAAGGCGGTTTGGGTATCAAGAAAGTGACTTTTCATGCTTTACGTCACACTCATGCCAGTTTCCTTATTTCTGAGGGTGTATCTATCTACTACATCTCCAAACGATTGGGCCACGCATCAATATCCGTCACCCTAGACACATACTCGCACCTCTTGCGTTCTTTGTCGGATAAAGAAAGTAATAAAACAATTGCAATTCTCGATCATGTCTTTGTAAAAGATCCACAAAACTAAGGTACATTAAAGAAAATGACAAGCGTTAATTAGGTCACGATTACAGAGAACTTTTCTACTTGATGATTTGATTTGCTTGTAGTTTAAATGTGTACGACTTAGTTTTTTGAATGACCCGATATATCCCCTACAACGCCAAGGGATTGGATCAATGAATTACGTACAAAAATAAATACTATGTGTACATTTCCTATTTTAGAGAGGCTCATAAACGCCGGTATAAAGGCATTCTTGAAATAAGAGAAAAATCAAGAGACATGGCGTACACAAAACGTTCACACTTAATGGATTTTTTAGGGCTTTTTAGGGTAATTTAGGAGCCCGCCGTTTCTATCAAATGCCGGTTTAATAGGATTTTAGGGTAAAAAAAAAGCCCCTCAAGGGAGCAATAATGCCGCCGGTGGGGGTCGAACCCACACTCCCGGTAAAGGGAACTGGATTTTGAGTCCAGCGCGTCTGCCAATTCCGCCACAGCGGCATCTTTTTATATTTAATCGGTTTCCTAAGTTCAACTTAATGAGCTTCTAACCTACGGACGATTAAAAATCGCTCAATCATCCTAAGGGCGGTAGGTGGGAATCGAACCCACGCGTGCCGGATCCACAAACCGGTGCGTTAACCACTTCGCCACTACCGCCAACAATGGCAGGGATAGTAGGAGTTGAACCCACATCGACGGTTTTGGAGACCGCAGTTCTACCATTAAACTATATCCCTATTATAAAAATGGAAGGGAGTGGATTCGAACCACCGAACCCGAAGGAGCGGATTTACAGTCCGCCGCGTTTAGCCAGACTTCGCTACCCTTCCATATATGGCGCGAGACAGATTCGAACTGCCGACACACGGAGCTTCAATCCGTTGCTCTACCAACTGAGCTATCGCGCCAAAAAATGACATATAATATTCATTTAACGGTTCCAACGAGACTCGAACTCGTGATCTCCTGCGTGACAGGCAGGCGTCCTAAACCAACTAGACCATGGAACCAATAATTTAAATGGAGAGTACAGGGCTCGAACCTGTGACCCTCTGCTTGTAAGGCAGACGCTCTCCCAACTGAGCTAACTCTCCATAAAAATGACCCGTACGGGATTCGAACCCATGTTACTGCCGTGAAAGGGCAGTGTCTTAAACCACTTGACCAACGGGTCATACTAATTACAACGGAGAGTAAGGGATTCGAACCCTTGAGACGGATAAATCCGTCTACATGATTTCCAGTCATGCTCCTTCGGCCAGCTCGGACAACTCTCCATATCCAAAACTAAACTCCGGCAGGCGGACTCGAACCGTCGACAACCTGATTAACAGTCAGGGGCTCTACCAACTGAGCTATGCCGGAATATTCGCATGGCAACGTCCTACCCTCGCAGGGAGCGATCCCCCAACTACTCTCGGCGTTAAGAAGCTTAACTTCTGTGTTCGACATGGGAACAGGTGTATCCTTCTCACTATCGTCACCACACTTCTCCGATCCACTTCCGCGGCTCGTGTGAAAGAAATTTATTCTCTCAAAACTAAATAATATCGAAATCTTCTCTTTGAGAACACCACTTTGTGGTTAAGTCCTCGACCGATTAGTATTGGTCCGCTCCATGTATCACTACACTTCCACTCCCAACCTATCTACCTGATCATCTCTCAGGGGTCTTACTTCCATAAATGGAATGGGAAATCTCATCTCGAGGCGAGTTTCACACTTAGATGCTTTCAGCGTTTATCTCATCCATACGTAGCTACCCAGCGATGCTCCTGGCGGAACAACTGGTACACCAGCGGTATGTCCATCCCGGTCCTCTCGTACTAAGGACAGATCCTCTCAAATTTCCTACGCCCGCGACGGATAGGGACCGAACTGTCTCACGACGTTCTGAACCCAGCTCGCGTACCGCTTTAATGGGCGAACAGCCCAACCCTTGGGACCGACTACAGCCCCAGGATGCGATGAGCCGACATCGAGGTGCCAAACCTCCCCGTCGATGTGAACTCTTGGGGGAGATAAGCCTGTTATCCCCAGGGTAGCTTTTATCCGTTGAGCGATGGCCCTTCCATACGGTACCACCGGATCACTAAGCCCGACTTTCGTCCCTGCTCGACCTGTCTGTCTCGCAGTCAAGCTCCCTTGTGCCTTTACACTCTGCGAATGATTTCCAACCATTCTGAGGGAACCTTTGGGCGCCTCCGTTACTCTTTAGGAGGCGACCGCCCCAGTCAAACTGCCCACCTGACACTGTCTCCCGCCACGCTTAGTGGCGCGGGTTAGAGGGTTCACACAACGAGGGTAGTATCCCACCAACGCCTCCACCGAAACTAGCGTTCCGGTATCTACGGCTCCTACCTATCCTGTACAAGTTGTACAAACACTCAATATCAAGCTACAGTAAAGCTCCATGGGGTCTTTCCGTCCTGTCGCGGGTAACCCGCATCTTCACGGGTATTATAATTTCACCGAGTCTCTCGTTGAGACAGTGCCCAGATCGTTACACCTTTCGTGCGGGTCGGAACTTACCCGACAAGGAATTTCGCTACCTTAGGACCGTTATAGTTACGGCCGCCGTTTACTGGGGCTTCATTTCAAAGCTTCGCCGAAGCTAACTCATTCACTTAACCTTCCAGCACCGGGCAGGTGTCAGCCCCTATACGTCATCTTACGATTTTGCAGAAACCTGTGTTTTTGATAAACAGTCGCCTGGGCCTATTCACTGCGGCTGATCTTGCGATCAGCACCCCTTCTTCCGAAGTTACGGGGTCATTTTGCCGAGTTCCTTAACGAGAGTTCTCTCGCACACCTTAGGATACTCTCCTCGACTACCTGTGTCGGTTTGCGGTACGGGTAGTTAAACTCTAACTAGAAGCTTTTCTCGGCAGTGTGACATCAGGAACTTCGCTACTTAAATTTCGCTCCCCATCACAACTTGTCCTTAAAAGATAAAGCATTTGACTCTATCTAAGACTTGTTGCTTGGGCACACTTATCCAACTGTGTGCTTTCCTTAGCCTACTGCGTCCCTCCATTGTTCAAACAAGTTTAACTAGTACAGGAATCTCAACCTGTTATCCATCGTCTACGCCTCTCGGCCTCGACTTAGGTCCCGACTAACCCTGGGAGGACGAGCCTTCCCCAGGAAACCTTAGTCATTCGGTGGACAGGATTCTCACCTGTCTTTCGCTACTCATACCGGCATTCTCACTTCTAAGCGCTCCAACAGTCCTCACGGTCTGCCTTCATCGCCCTTAGAACGCTCTCCTATCACGCCACCTTACGGTGGCATCCACAGTCTCGGTAATATGTTTAAGCCCCGGTACATTTTCGGCGCAGAATCACTCGACTAGTGAGCTATTACGCACTCTTTAAATGATGGCTGCTTCTGAGCCAACATCCTAGTTGTCTATGCAACTCCACATCCTTTTCCACTTAACATATATTTAGGGACCTTAACTGGTGGTCTGGGCTGTTCCCCTTTCGACGATGGATCTTATCACTCACCGTCTGACTCCCGGACATAAATCAATGGCATTCGGAGTTTATCTGAATTCAGTAACCCTAGATGGGCCCCTAGTCCAAACAGTGGCTCTACCTCCATGATCCTAAGTCCGAGGCTAGCCCTAAAGCTATTTCGGAGAGAACCAGCTATCTCCAAGTTCGTTTGGAATTTCACCGCTACCCACACCTCATCTCAGCACTTTTCAACGTACACGAGTTCGGTCCTCCAGTGCGTTTTACCGCACCTTCAACCTGGACATGGGTAGGTCACTTGGTTTCGGGTCTACATCTGCATACTCAGTCGCCCTATTCAGACTCGCTTTCGCTACGGCTCCGTTTCTTCAACTTAACCTGGCATGCAAACGTAACTCGCCGGTTCATTCTACAAAAGGCACGCCATCACCCATTAACGGGCTCTGACTTCTTGTAGGCACATGGTTTCAAGAACTGTTTCACTCCCCTTCCGGGGTGCTTTTCACCTTTCCCTCACGGTACTGGTTCACTATCGGTCACTAGGGAGTATTTAGCCTTGGGAGATGGTCCTCCCGGATTCCGACGGAGTTACACGTGTTCCGCCGTACTCAGGATCCTGAACTGAGGGATCTTCATTTTGCCTACGGGGCTATCACCCGCTCTGGCCAGTCTTCCCAGACTGTTCGGCTATGAAAATCTTTGGTAACTCAAATGTTCAGTCCTACAACCCCAGGAAGCAAGCTTCCTGGTTTGGGCTGTTCCCCTTTCGCTCGCCGCTACTCAGGGAATCGATTTTTCTTTCTCTTCCTGTGGGTACTGAGATGTTTCAGTTCCCCACGTCTACCTCCAGCCACGCTATGAATTCACGTAGTGGTAACAACGGATTAATGTTGTTGGGTTTCCCCATTCGGAAATCTCCGGATCAAAGCTTACTTACAGCTCCCCGAAGCATATCGGTGTTAGTCCCGTCCTTCATCGGCTCCTAGTGCCAAGGCATTCACCATGCGCCCTTTATAACTTAACCTAACTTTATCGAAGATAAAGTGGTTTTGAGTTTAGCGATTATTTTAAGAACTAATCTTGTTGTAAAACTCTATAAAACGCAATGTTCTCGGTTTAATTATCTGATAATTAAAATTAGAAAATTTTTCGATATTATTTAGTTTTCAAAGAACAAATTCGACGGCTAAGCCGTCAATGGAGAATAGCGGGATCGAACCGCTGACCTCCTGCGTGCAAGGCAGGCGCTCTCCCAGCTGAGCTAATTCCCCAAAAATGTATCAATGGGCCTAAATGGACTTGAACCATCGACCTCACGCTTATCAGGCGTGCGCTCTAAACCAGCTGAGCTATAGGCCCGTTTCGCGCGGTATACATTTGAGAGTAGACCTCTCAAAACTAAACAAAGTTTCGACATATGTGTAGGTTTCCGTTTCTAAATATCCTTAGAAAGGAGGTGATCCAGCCGCAGGTTCTCCTACGGCTACCTTGTTACGACTTCACCCCAATCATCTGTCCCACCTTAGACGGCTAGCTCCCGAAGGTTACTCCACCGGCTTTGGGTGTTACAAACTCTCATGGTGTGACGGGCGGTGTGTACAAGGCCCGGGAACGTATTCACCGCGGCATGCTGATCCGCGATTACTAGCGATTCCAACTTCGTGCAGGCGAGTTGCAGCCTGCAGTCCGAACTGAGAACGGTTTTAAGAGATTAGCTTAACCTCGCGGTCTCGCAACTCGTTGTACCGTCCATTGTAGCACGTGTGTAGCCCAGGTCATAAGGGGCATGATGATTTGACGTCGTCCCCACCTTCCTCCGGTTTATCACCGGCAGTCTCACTAGAGTGCCCAACTTAATGCTGGCAACTAATAATAGGGGTTGCGCTCGTTGCGGGACTTAACCCAACATCTCACGACACGAGCTGACGACAACCATGCACCACCTGTCATTCTGTCCCCGAAGGGAACGCCTAATCTCTTAGGTTAGCAGAAGATGTCAAGACCTGGTAAGGTTCTTCGCGTAGCTTCGAATTAAACCACATGCTCCACCGCTTGTGCGGGCCCCCGTCAATTCTTTTGAGTTTCAACCTTGCGGTCGTACTCCCCAGGCGGAATGCTTAATGCGTTAGCTGCAGCACTGAAGGGCGGAAACCCTCCAACACTTAGCATTCATCGTTTACGGCATGGACTACCAGGGTATCTAATCCTGTTCGCTACCCATGCTTTCGAGCCTCAGCGTCAGTTACAGACCAGACAGCCGCCTTCGCCACTGGTGTTCTTCCATATATCTACGCATTTCACCGCTACACATGGAGTTCCACTGTCCTCTTCTGCACTCAAGTTTCCCAGTTTCCAATGCACTTCTTCGGTTAAGCCGAAGGCTTTCACATTAGACTTAAGAAACCGCCTGCGCTCGCTTTACGCCCAATAAATCCGGATAACGCTTGCCACCTACGTATTACCGCGGCTGCTGGCACGTAGTTAGCCGTGGCTTTCTGGTTGGATACCGTCACTGCATGAGCAGTTACTCTCACACACGTTCTTCTCCAACAACAGAGTTTTACGACCCTAAAGCCTTCATCACTCACGCGGCGTTGCTCCATCAGACTTTCGTCCATTGTGGAAGATTCCCTACTGCTGCCTCCCGTAGGAGTCTGGGCCGTGTCTCAGTCCCAATGTGGCCGATTACCCTCTCAGGTCGGCTACGTATCACAGCCTTGGTGGGCCTTTATCTCACCAACTAGCTAATACGCCGCGGGTCCATCCAGAAGTGATAGCCGAAGCCATCTTTTAAAAGAAAACCATGCGGTTTACTTTATTATGCGGTATTAGCATCTGTTTCCAGGTGTTATCCCCCACTTCTGGGCAGGTTACCCACGTGTTACTCACCCGTTCGCCACTCACTTTATAGTTAAAATCATCTTCGATGCAAGCATCTCTAAATCATTCAACGAAAGTGCGTCCGACTTGCATGTATTAGGCACGCCGCCAGCGTTCATCCTGAGCCAAGATCAAACTCTCATATTATACTTGAGTTTTTACAAGCTCATTTGTTGTTTCATTGTTTAAAACGAATTGACTTCGCAAATGTTTGCTTCAAAATTTTCATTTGAAGACCCTACACATTTTACTTTGTCGAAACTTTGTTCAGTTTTCAAAGGTCTACT